>NZ_WELL01000001.1:692442-1119868 GCF_009799935.1 Pseudomonas sp. L-22-4S-12
CGAAGCCGAAGCCGAAGCCGAAGCCGAAGCCGAAGCCGAAGCCGAAGCCGAAGCCCTGCCCGAGCTGCTGGTCGAGGAAGAGCTGCCCGCGCTGACGCTGGTCGACAGTCCGCTAGAGGCCGAACTCGCCGAGTCGGCGGAAATGGACCTGGGCGAACTGGCCGACGTCGAGTTCAGCACCCCCAACCTGGGCGATGCGGCGGACTTTGCCGCCGCGGCGGAGCCGGCGCCCTTCGTCATCGAAGAGCCGCAGCTGGAAGGCCTGCCCGACCTCAGTGGCGCCGACTGGTCGCTGGACGGTGCCTTGCCCGAGCTGGGCAGCGAGCCGCTGGTGGCCGCCGCCGAGCCGGCCGAGAGCCGTGCCGAGGAGCAGGAAGCGTCGGCCGCGGCCGACCCGATCTGGTCCGCGGAACCCTTCGCCGGCGTCGACGAGGCGTCGCTCGCTGTCGAGCCGGCAGTGCAGGCCGAGCCGCAGTTCGTCGAGTGGGCGGCGAGTGAACCAGCCGAATCCGCAGTGCAGCCGCTCGAACAACCGGTTGCCGTGATCCCTGCGCCGCCGGTTGAAGACGAGCGTGACCCGGAGCTGGTGGAAATCTTCCTCGAAGAAGGTTTCGACATCATCGAAAGCGCCGGCGCCGCCCTGCAGCGCTGGATGGGCGACATCAACAACACCCTCGAGGTCGAGGCCCTGCAGCGCGATCTGCACACCCTCAAGGGCGGTGCGCGGATGGCCGAGATCCGCGAGATCGGCGACTTGGCCCACGAGCTGGAGTTCCTCTACGAAGGCGTCGGCGACGGCTGCCTGCGTGCCGGCCAGGACCTGATCGGCCTGCTGCAGGCCTGCCACGATCGCCTGGCGGAAATGCTCGAGGCGGTGCGCGACCATCGCGCCGTGCCCGATGGCGAGGCGCTGATCGCCACCATCAAGCAGTTTCGCGCCAACCCCGCGGAACAGCTGAGCATTCCCTCCAGCGTGCACCTGCAGCCGGTGGTGGAAGACGACTCCGCCGCCGAAGACGAGATCCTCGACATCTTCCTCGAGGAAGGTGACGACCTGCTGGAGGCCATGGAGGCCAGCATCGGCCGCTGGGAAGCCAGTCGCGAAGATGGCAGCGCCATCGACGAGATGCTGCGCATCCTGCATACCCTCAAGGGTGGTGCCCGGCTGGCCGGGCAGAAGCGCCTGGGCGACCTCAGCCACGATCTCGAGCAGCACCTGACCGAGGCCCAGCAGCAGGGCGCACCCTGGCCGGAAAGCCTGTTCCTCGACGTGCAGTCCGGTTACGAAGGTCTGCAACAGGAGCTCGACCAGCTGCGCCAGCGCCTCGACGCGCAGACGCAAGCCGAAGCCGCGCAGCCGCAAACCGCGCCGGCCGAAGCGCCGGTGCCCGCGCAGGTGACCCTGAATACGCCGCTGGTCGCCGCCAGCAGCCAGCCGCAGGCCAAGCAGGAGCAGCGGGTCCTGCCGTTCGTTCAGCGCGCCGCCGAGGCTGCTGCCCGCGCCGCCGCCCAGCGCGCGCCGCAGGAGCTGGTCAAGGTCCCGGCCGAACTGCTCGAAGGCCTGGTCAACCTGGCCGGTGAGACCTCGATCTTCCGTGGCCGGGTCGAGCAGCAGGTCAGCGACGTCGGCTTCACCCTCGGCGAGATGGAAGCCACCATCGAGCGGGTGCGCGACCAGCTGCGCCGCCTCGACATCGAAACTCAGGCGCAGATCCTCAGCCGCTACCAGGCCGAGGCCGAGCGTGCCGGCTACGAAGACTTCGACCCGCTGGAAATGGACCGCCACTCGCAGCTGCAGCAGCTGTCGCGGGCGCTGTTCGAATCCGCCTCCGACTTGCTCGACCTGAAGGAAACCCTGGCCGCGCGTAACCGCGATGCCGAGACCCTGCTGCTGCAGCAGGCGCGGGTCAACACCGAGTTGCAGGAAGGCCTGATGCGCACCCGCATGGTGCCGTTCGACCGCCTGGTTCCGCGGCTGCGCCGCATCGTGCGCCAAGTGGCGGCGGAACTGGGCAAGCAGGTCGAATTCCATGTCGGCAACGCCGAAGGCGAGATGGACCGTACCGTGTTGGAGCGCATCGTCGCGCCGCTGGAACACATGCTGCGCAACGCCGTCGACCATGGCATCGAACCGGCCGACAAGCGTCGCGCCAGCGGCAAGCCGGAGGCCGGCAATATCCGCCTGAGCCTGGGCCGCGAGGGTGGCGACATTCTCCTGACCCTGGCCGACGACGGCGGCGGCATCCGCCTCGATGCGGTACGCCGCAAGGCCATCGAACGCGGCCTGATGGATGCCGACTCCGATCTGTCCGACCACGAGATCCTGCAGTTCATCCTCGAGGCCGGTTTCTCCACCGCCGAGAAGGTCACCCAGATCTCCGGCCGCGGCGTCGGCATGGACGTGGTGCATTCCGAGGTCAAGCAGCTCGGCGGCTCGATGAGCATCGAATCGACCGTGGGCGAGGGTACCCGTTTCCTCATCCGCCTGCCGTTCACCGTGTCGGTCAACCGCGCGCTGATGGTGCTGTCCGGCGAAGACCTGTATGCCATCCCGCTGAACACCATCGAAGGCATCGTGCGGGTCTCGCCGTACGAGCTGGAGGCCTACTACGCGCCGGATGCGCCGCGCTTCGAGTACGCCGGTCAGGCCTATGAACTGAAATACCTCGGCGACCTGCTGAACAACGGCCAGCAGCCCAAGCTGATCGGCCAGAGCCTGCCGCTGCCGGTGATCCTGGTGCGTTCCAACGAGCACGCCGTGGCCGTGCAGGTGGACAGCCTGGCCGGCTCGCGCGAAATCGTGGTGAAGAGCCTCGGCCCGCAGTTCGCCGGCGTGCACGGCATTTCCGGTGCGACCATCCTCGGTGACGGTCGCGTGGTGGTGATTCTCGACCTGCTGGCGACCATCCGGGTGCGCCACGCCCACCTGCTCAGCCAGCTGCAGCAACCGCGTCTGGCCAGCCATGTGCCGCAGAGCGTGGCGGAGGTCGAAGCGGATCGGCCGACCCTGGTCATGGTGGTCGACGACTCGGTCACCGTGCGCAAGGTCACCAGCCGCCTGCTGGAACGCAACGGCATGAACGTGCTGACCGCCAAGGACGGGGTCGACGCCATCGCCCAGCTGCAGGAACACAAGCCGGACATCATGCTGCTGGACATCGAAATGCCGCGCATGGACGGTTTCGAAGTGGCCACCCTGGTGCGCCACGACGAGCGCCTGAAAGACCTGCCGATCATCATGATCACCTCGCGTACCGGCGAGAAGCACCGCGAGCGGGCCATGGCGATCGGCGTCAACGAGTACCTGGGCAAGCCGTACCAGGAATCCGATCTGCTCGAAAACATCCAGAAGTTGGTCAAGCACCATGAGTGATAGCCGTACAGCCGCAAGGATTGCCGTGATTGCCGATACCTCGCTGCAGCGCCATGTGCTGCAGCAGGCCTTGTCCGGCAATGGATACCAGGTCGTGCTCAACAGCGACCCGGCGCGCCTCGACGAGGAAGCCCTGGCCGCCTGCGAGCCGGACCTGTGGCTGGTCGATCTGGCCCAGTCGGAGGATTCGCCGCTGGTCGACAACCTGCTGGAGCGCTCCAACGCGCCGGTGCTGTTCGGCGAGGGCCATGCCCCGGAGCGCCACTCGGAAAACTACCCGCGCTGGGAGCGCAGCCTGTTCGGCAAGCTCAAGCGCCTGGTCGGCGACCCGGCCCAGGCCATCGGCCCGAGCCTCGAAGCCCTGCTCGCCGAAGCGCAGCGCCCCGGGCGCCTGGAGCTGCCGGCGGCCCTGGCCGGCACGCCGCTGGTGGCCGGCGAGCCGGCGCGCCAGGTATGGCTGCTGGCGGCCTCGCTGGGCGGCCCGGAGGCGGTCAAGGCCTTCCTCGACGCCTTGCCCGGCGGCCTGCCGATCGGCTTCGTCTACGCCCAGCACATCGGCGCCAGCTTCGAGACCGCGCTGCCGCAGGCCGTCGGCCGGCACAGCCAGTGGCACGTCAATCCGGCGCGGCATGGCGACCCGATTCGCTGCGGCGAAGTGGTGGTGGCCCCGGTATCCCACGAGCTGGGCTTCGCCGATAACGGCGCCATGCAGGTCTGCGACCGCGCCTGGCCGGAACCCTACAGCCCGTCCATCGACCAGATGATGCTCAACTTGGCCCAGCACTTCGCCGGCAACTGCGGCGTGATCGCCTTCAGCGGCATGGGCAGCGACGGCAGTGCCGCCGCCGCCTACGTGCGCCGCCAGGGCGGGCAGATCTGGACCCAGCGCGGCGACAGCTGTGCCTGCCCGAGCATGCCCGACAGCCTGCGCGAGGGCGGCTACAGCGCCCTCAGTGGCGACCCGCGCGAGCTGGCCGCGGCGCTGGTGAACCATCTGGCCGAGCAGTGCGTCTGACGCCCGCTTCGCCTTCGTACAGGATTGATCCATGAGCCAAGCCGTAAGCACCGCCAACAGCGTCAGCAACCTCACCGCCCTGCTGGTGCCCCTGGCCGACCGCACCCTGCTGTTGCCCAACGTGGCCCTGGCGGAGCTGATCCCCTACCGTGCGCCGCACGTCACCCCGGGCCTGCCGGGCTGGTTCCTCGGCCAGGTGGCCTGGCGCGACCTGCAGCTGCCGTTGCTGTCGTTCGAGGCGGCCTCCGACGGCCAGCCGCAGATCGGTCCGGGCGTGCGTGTGGCGGTGCTCAACGCCCTCGGCGGGCGTGACCAGGTCAAGTTCATCGCCCTGCTGGTGCAGGGCATTCCGCGTTCGCTGAAGGTCGACGGCCATCTGGCGCGGGCCAACGAACGCCTGGCGCCGCTGGAGCTGGACGCCGTGCAGCTCGGCGAAGCCGTGGTGAAGATCCCTGACCTGATCGGCCTGGAGCAGAAACTGGCGGATGCCGGGCTGATCTGAGCCGCGCTGCGTCCGTATGGAAAAAGCCCGCTTCGGCGGGCTTTTTTGCGGGCGCTCGGCTGTGCCCGGGGGCACAGGGTAGGTTGGCGTTGAGCGCAGCGAAGCCCAACGAACCCGGTTTCCGGCTGTTGGGCTTCGTCGCGTTGCTCCTCAACCCAACCTACGGGTTTGGCGTAGAGTGCGCTGTGCGCACCAGGGCCAATTCGCGGGCCTCCTACACCATCCGCTTTAGAAATCGCCCCATAGCTGCTGCGCCACGCTCAGCGCCACCACCGGTGCGGTCTCGGTGCGCAGCACCCGCGGGCCGAGGCGGGCGGCGTGGAAGCCGGCGGCCTTGGCCTGTGCCACTTCGCCATCGCTGAGACCGCCTTCCGGGCCGATCAGAAAGGCCAGGCTGCCGGGTTTGGCGTGGCTGGCCAGCGGCTCGGCGACCGGGTGCAGCACCAGCTTGAGCTCCGCCTCCGTCTGCTGCAGCCAGTCGGCCAGCAGCACGGGCGGGTTAATCTGCGGCAGCACCGAACGGCCGCACTGCTCGCAGGCGCTGATCGCCACCTGGCGCCAGTGGGCCAGGCGCTTGTCGGCGCGCTCGTCCTTCAGGCGCACTTCGCAGCGTTCGGAGACGATCGGGGTGATTTTGCTGGCGCCCAGCTCGGTGGCCTTCTGGATCGCCCAGTCCATCCGCTCGCCACGCGACAGGCCCTGGCCCAGGTGCACGCGCAACGCGGACTCCGGTTGTCCCTCGAACTGTTCGCGCAGCTCGACCCGCACGCTCTTCTTGCCCACTTCGATCAGCTCGCCGCGGTATTCCTGGCCGCTGCCGTCGAACAGCTGCACGGCGTCGCCCACGGCATGGCGCAGCACGCGGCCGATGTAGTGCGCCTGGGTTTCCGGCAGCTCGTGCTGGCCGAGGGACAGGGGGGCGTCGATAAAGAAGCGGGATAGGCGCATGGGCGAGAACCTGGGACAGAGGCGCGAATTCTAGCGGCGAGGTCTGGGTGGGGGTAGGGTGGACGGCGCTTTATCCGTCCACCCGCGATGTGCGCTGCTGGCCGAGCGACCCGTCATCCACCCCAGGCTCAGCCCGGATCGCGGTGGTTGGGGTAGAGGCCGCTGGCCACCGCCACGCTGACCGAATCGCGGGTGGCGATATCGATGCCTTCGCTGGCCACCTCGGCGAGGAAGTCGATCTGCTCCGGGGTGATCACATAGGGCGGCAGGAAGTACACCACGCTGCCCAGCGGGCGCAGCAGGGCGCCGCGGCCCAGGGCGTGCTGGTAGACCTGCAGGCCGCGGCGTTGCTGCCAGGGGTAGGCGGTCTTGCTCGCCTTGTCCTGGACCATTTCGATGGCCAGGGCCATGCCGGTCTGGCGCACTTCGGCCACATGCGGATGCTCGGCCAGGTGCGCGGTGGCGCTGGCCATGCGCGCGCTCAATGCCTTGTTGGCCTCGATCACGTTGTCCTGCTCGAAGATATCCAGGGTCGCCAGGGCGGCGGCGCAGGCCAGCGGGTTGCCCGTGTAGGTGTGCGAATGCAGGAAGGCGCGCAGGGTCGCGTAGTCGTCGTAGAAGGCGGCGTAGACGTTGTCGGTGGTCAGCACCGCGGCCATCGGCAGGTAGCCGCCGGTCAGCGCCTTGGACAGCACCAGGAAGTCCGGGGTGATGCCGGCCTGCTCGCAGGCGAACATCGTGCCGGTGCGGCCGAAGCCGACGGCGATCTCGTCGTGGATCAGATGCACGCCATAGCGGTCGCAGGCCGCGCGCAGCAGGGTGAGGTAGACCGGGTGGTACATGCGCATGCCGCCGGCGCCCTGGATCAGCGGCTCGACGATCACCGCCGCGACTTCGTGGGCATGTTCGGCCAGGGTCTGTTCCATGGCGGCGAACAGGTTGCGCGAATGTTCTTCCCAGCCCATGCCTGCCGGGCGCAGGTAGCAGTCCGGGCTGGGCACCTTGATGGTGTCGAGCAGCAGCGCCTTGTAGGTGTCGGTGAACAGCGCCACGTCGCCCACCGACATGGCCGCCACGGTCTCGCCGTGGTAGCTGTTGGTCAGGGTGATAAAGCGCTTCTTGCCGGGCTGGCCGCAGTTGAGCCAGTAGTGGTGGCTCATCTTCAGCGCCACTTCGATGCCCGAGGAGCCGTTGTCGGCGTAGAACACCTTGTTCAGCCCGGCCGGGGTGATCTGCACCAGGCGCTCGGACAGCTCGATCACCGGCTGGTGGCTGAAGCCGGCCAGCATCACGTGTTCCAGGCTGTCCAGCTGCTCGCGGATGCGCGCGTTGATGCGCGGGTTGCCGTGGCCGAACACGTTGACCCACCAGGAGCTGACTGCATCGAGGTAGCGCTTGCCGTCGAAGTCCTCCAGCCACACGCCGTCGCCGCGTTTGATCGGGATCAGCGGCAGGCGCTCGTGGTCCTTCATCTGGGTGCAGGGGTGCCAGAGCACGGCCAGGTCGCGCTGCATCCACTCGGCGTTCAGGCTCATCGCGAGGTCTCCTCATTCGGGGGCGCCAGCCTAGCAGATTGCCGATGGGTTCTGCCCGCCCGCCGACGGATACGTCTGGCCCGCCATCGGGCCCTGGCGTATCCTGCGCGCCGTCGTTTTTTGCCCAGGGATTTTCCGTATGTCCGCAGTCTGGTTGCGCGCCTGTGCGCTCATGGTTTTGGCCCTCAGCAGCAGCCTGGCGCTGGGCAAGGACAAGCAACCCACGGCCATCGTGGTCGGTGGCGGCCTGGCCGGCCTGACCGCTGCCCTTGAGCTGCAGGACAAGGGCTGGCAGGTCACCCTGCTGGAGGCCAAGCCGAGTGTCGGCGGGCGCTCCGGGCTGGCCAGCAGCGAATGGCTCGGCTCGGCCAAGGTGCAGCCGCTGGTGCATGCCTACCTGCAACGCTTCAAGCTGAAGGCGCAGGCGGCGCCGGACTACGTGCGCAGCCCGGGCTACCTGATCGACGGCCACTACCAGTCCGCCGCCGAGCTGGCCAAGAACTCGCCGAGCACCAGCGAGGGCCTGGCGCGTTTCGACAAGAGCCTGGATGACCTGGCCGCCTCCATCGACGACCCGCTCAATCCGCTGGCCAACCACACCCTGAAGAGCCTGGACGCGATGACCACCGCGCGCTGGCTGGACAAGCTGGCCCTGCCGCCCACCGCGCGTGCCCTGGTCGACCAGCGCATCCGCTCGCGCTACGACGAACCGTCGCGCCTGTCGCTGCTCTACCTGGCCCAGCAGGCGCGGGTCTACCGTGGTCTGCCGGACAGCGAGCTGCGCGCCGCGCGCCTGCCCGGCGGCAGCCAGGTGCTGGCCCTGGCCCTGGCCAAGCAGCTCAAGCTGGTGAAGACCAACGCGCGGGTCTCGGCCATCGTTCAGGAGCAGGACAAGGTCACCGTCAAGGTCGGCGCCACCGGCTACAGCGCCGACTACGTGGTCCTCGCCGTGCCGTTGCCGGCGCTGAACAAGATCGGCCTGACGCCGTCGCTCGACGTCCTGCAACGCAAGGCGCTGCAGGACATCAACTACGGCTGGCGCGACCAGATGCTGCTCAAGTTCAAGAAACCGGTATGGGGCAAGGCGCGCCTGTCCGGCGAGATCTTCAGCGACAAGGGCCTGGGCATGCTGTGGGTCGAGCCGGCGCTGAAGGGCGGGGCCAACCTGCTGATCAACCTGTCCGGCGACAACGCCCGCCTGCTCAATGCCTTCGGCGACCGGCAGATGGTCGACCAGGTGCTGATCCGCTTCGACCAGCGCTACCCCGGCGCCCGCGAGCAGTTCACCGGCTACGAGGTGCGCCGCTACGGCAAGGACGCCCTGGTCGGCGGCGCCTACCTGGCCTACGGTCCGGGCGAGATCAGCCAGTATTGGCGCCTGTGGGAGAAGCCGCTGGGCCGCGTGCTGTTCGCCGGCGAGCACAGCGACGCGCTGTACCCGGGCACCCTCGAAGGCGCCCTGCGCAGTGGCCAGCGCGCCGCCAGCCAGGCCCGGAACCTGCAGGCGGGCAAGGCCGTGCTGATCACCCAGCCCGCAGCCCAGGGCAGCCCGGCGGCCAAGCCCGCCAGCCCGGACGAGAAGGCCGCCAAGCCCGGCTTCTTCGCCCGCCTGTTCAGCTGGTAAGCGCCGGCGGCGAACCCGCCCGGGTTCGCCGCGCCTCTGCGCACGGATGCCGCGTGGCCCGCGCTATCCGGCGAACTATCTGTTTACTCGATATTTCGAAGCGAAATTTTCCGCTTTAAATCGATGGGTTTGCCGCTAGGCTAGCCCCATCGATTTTCATGGAAGTCTCGCAATGCAGTGGCGCAACTCGAGTTCCCGTTACGGCCTGGTCAGCATGCTGCTGCACTGGGTCGTTGCCCTGGCGGTGTTCGGCCTGTTCGGCCTGGGCCTGTGGATGGTCGACCTGGACTACTACAGCGGCTGGTACCGTACCGCACCGGACCTGCACAAGAGCATCGGCCTTGTGCTCTTCGCCCTGATGCTGCTGCGCGTGCTGTGGCGCTTTATCAGCCCGCCACCGCCGGCCCCGGCCAATCACGGCGCGCTGACCCGCACCGCCTCCAGGCTCGGCCATGCCGCGCTGTACCTCGGCCTGTTCGCCCTGATGCTTTCCGGCTACCTGATCTCCACCGCCGACGGCCGCGGCATCGGCGTGTTCGGCCTGTTCGAGGTGCCCGCCAGCCTGACCAGCATTCCCGACCAGGCCGACGTGGCCGGCCTGATCCACAAATACCTCGCCTGGGCCTTGGTGATCTTCGCCGGCCTGCATGCCCTGGCGGCCCTCAAGCACCACTTCATCGACCGCGATGCGACTCTGGTTCGCATGCTCGGTCGTGCCAGCAAGTAACCCCACAAGGAGACTGAACAATGCTCAAGCAATCCCTCGCCGCCCTCACCCTGGGCGCCGCCCTGTTCGCCGGCCAGGCCATGGCCGCCGACTACGCCATCGACAAGCAGGGCCAGCACGCCTTCATCAACTTCAAGATCAGCCACCTGGGCTACAGCTGGCTGTACGGCACCTTCAAGGACTTCGACGGCAGCTTCAGCTTCGACGCCAAGGCGCCGGAAGCCAGCAAGGTCAACGTCAGCATCAACACCGCCAGCGTCGACTCCAACCACGCCGAGCGCGACAAGCACCTGCGCAGCGGCGACTTCCTCAATGTCGAGAAGAACCCGACCGCGACCTTCGCCTCCACCTCGGTCAAGTCCACCGGCGCAGACACCGCCGACATCACCGGCAACCTGACCCTCAACGGCGTGACCAAGCCGGTGGTGATCAAGGCCAAGTTCCTCGGTGAAGGCAGCGACCCGTGGGGCGGCTACCGTGCCGGCTTCGAAGGCAGCACCACCCTCAAGCTGAAGGACTTCGACATCCAGAAAGACCTCGGCCCGGCTTCCCAGGAAGTCGAGCTGATCCTGTCGGTGGAAGGCGTGCGCGAGTAACCCGCGACAGCGTTCTGCAGAAACGAAAAAGCCGGCTTAGCGCCGGCTTTTTCATGGGGCAGGTGAAACGCCTCAGAGCCTATATAAGGTCTCTATTCCTGCTCGGACTTGCGCGTCAGCAGTGCCGGCTTCTCGCCGCGCGGACGGTTGGCGGACAGGCTGTCCAGCTGCTCCGGCGTCGGCAGGCGCTCACCCTTGCGGATGATCAGCGGCTGCTTGGTCTGCACGGCGGGTTCCTGGCGCTCCTGGCGCACGTCATCGCGACGTGGACCACCAGCACCGCGGCCCTGGCCCGAACCATTACGGCCCTGGCCTTGCGGGCGTTGGCCGGACTTCGGCTTGCCGCTGCCCTGGCCGCCACCCTGGCGTTGGCCCTGGCCCTGACCTTGCGGTTTGCCCTGGCCGCGAGCCTGCGCGGGCTGGCCCGGCTGGCCACCGCGACGCGGGTTGGCGCGCCCTTGCGGTTTGGCCGGCACGGGTACGTAGTCCGCGCGGTTGCCAAAGTTGTCGAACTCGTCGTCGAGGAATTCTTCCGGATCACGATTCGGCGGCGGCGTCAGCGGCGCCTTCGGCTCGCGGGCGGCGCGGGGTTCGCGCTGCTCACGCGGAGCACGGGGCTCGCGCGGCTCACGACCTTGGCGCGGCTGCTGCTCGCCGCCGCTGGCCTGGCCTTGCGGCTTGAGGCGGTCGCGGCGGTTGTTCGAGCGCTTTTCCTTTTCCACAGCGGCGCCTTCCGGCTTCTTCGCCTCGTGACGCGGGCGATCGGCGCGCGGCTGGCGCTCCGGACGCGGGCCGCGCACTTCGGGTTTTTCCACTTCGACGGTGGACGGATCGAAGCCCATGGTGTTGCCGTCGGGGATGCGCTGCTTGGTCATCCGCTCGATGCCCTTGAGCAGCTTCTCCTCGTCCGGCGCCACCAGCGAGATCGCCTCGCCGCTACGCCCGGCACGGCCGGTACGGCCGATGCGGTGCACGTAGTCTTCCTCGACGTTGGGCAGCTCGAAGTTGACCACGTGCGGCAGCTGGTCGATATCCAGGCCGCGGGCGGCGATATCGGTGGCGACCAGGATGCGCACTTCGCCGGCCTTGAAGTCGGCCAGGGCCTTGGTACGGGCGTTCTGGCTCTTGTTGCCGTGGATCGCCACAGCCGGCAGGCCATGCTTGTCGAGGTACTCGGCCAGGCGGTTGGCGCCGTGCTTGGTGCGGGTGAACACCAGCACCTGCTCCCATGCGCCCTGGGTGATCAGGTGGGCGAGCAGGGCGCGCTTGTGGCTGGCCGGCAGGCGGAAGATGCGCTGTTCGATGCGCTCCACCGTGGTGTTCGGCGGGGTGACCTCGATGCGCTCGGGGTTGTGCAGCAGCTTGCCGGCCAGATCGGTGATGTCCTTGGAGAAGGTCGCCGAGAACAGCAGGTTCTGCCGCTGCGCCGGCAGCTTGGCCAGCACCTTCTTCACGTCATGGATGAAGCCCATGTCGAGCATGCGGTCGGCTTCGTCGAGCACGAGGATTTCCACGTGGGACAGGTCGATGGCGCGCTGGTTGGCCAGGTCGAGCAGGCGGCCGGGGCAGGCGACCAGCACGTCGACGCCCTTGGCCAGGGCCTGCACCTGCGGGTTCATGCCAACGCCGCCGAAGATGCAGGCGCTGACGAAATGCAAATCGCGGGCATACAGCTTGAAGCTGTCGTGCACCTGGGCGGCCAGTTCGCGGGTGGGGGTCAGTACCAGCACGCGCGGTTGTTTCGGGCCGTGGCGCTGTTCGCGGTCCGGGTGACCGTTGGGGAACAGGCGCTCGAGGATCGGCAGGGCGAAGCCGCCGGTTTTACCCGTACCCGTCTGAGCCGCCACCATCAGGTCGCGACCTTGCAACGCGGCGGGAATGGCCCGCTGTTGCACCGGAGTGGGTTGGGTGTAGCCGGCGGCTTCGACCGCACGGACTAAAGCCTCGGAGAGACCGAGGGAGGCAAAGGACATGTGAAATCCTGTCTAGTGAGGGCGAAGCCCTATGGGGGTGTATTGCCTGGCTTGAATCACGGCACTGGGGCGCGCAATCCCGTCCGGTACTGCTGGCCTCGGGGGCAAGCATCCGGGCGCAAGCCTGGCGGGAGCCCCGAGTATAACAGAGCGGCAGGCTTGCGCAGCTAGCTGCCCGTCGCTTGCTTCAGGGGCGTTGCCAGGCCCCGGCAAGCGCCGCGTCGGCCGGTTCGGCATAACGTGCCTGCAGCTCGGCATAGGCGGCTTCCAGCTTGAAGCGGCGCAGTTCCCTGGCGAAGGCGCTGGCCAGCGGCTGCAGCTTGGGGTCGCGGCGCAGGGCCAGGTACAGGCGGTCGTGGCCCAGGGCCTGCGTGTTGTAGCCGAGCCGCTGGTCGAGGCCGAGCCGGGCGGCGAGGAACAGGCCGGCGCGGCGGTCGTTGACCACCAGGTCGACCCGGTTGCGCACCAGCTTGCCCAGGTTGGCCTCGTGACTGGGCGCCTCCTCGCGGGTGAACAACCGGGAGCGGCGGAACTCGGCATCGTTGTACCAGTAGCCGGGCGAGGTGCCGACCAGCAGGTCGCGCAGGTCTTCCAGGCGGCGGTAGGGGTAGGGCCGGTTGCGGGCGAAGAACAGCACGAACTCGACTTCCGACAGCGGCTCCTCGACGAACAGCATCTGCCGCTCGCGCTCGGCCAGGCGGAAGATATCGAGGATGGCGTCGGCCTGGCCCTGCTCCAGGGCCAGCAGGCAGCGCTTCCATGGCAGGAACTGCCACTGCACTTCGACGTCCAGGCGGCGCAGTACTTCGGCGGCGATCTCGTAGTCGAGCCCGGCCGGCTGGCCGTTGTCTTCGTAGACATAGGGCGCCCAGCTCTCGGTGACCACGCGCAGCGGCTCGGCCCGTGCCGCGAGGGCGAGGCAGCCGAGTAGAAATATGGCGATTATCTGGCGCTGGAATAATGGCATTCGGCCAGGGTAATCAGATTTGTCCTGCTTGAAAAGTGACCGGCAGGTCGATCGGCTGGCCGGGCAGGCAAGAAAAAGCCGGGTCATGACCCGGCTCGTTCATTGCGGCGCAACCGTCAGCGGGGCAGCTTCAGGTTGTTCCAGATCGCCAGGCTCGGCTCGGCCTGGTTCAGGGTGTAGAAGTGCAGCCCCGGCGCGCCGCCGGCCAGCAGGCGTTCGCACATCTCGCTGACCACCTGTTCGCCGAAGGCCTGGATGCTCTCCAGGTCGTCGCCGTAGGCTTCCAGCTGCTTGCGGATCCAGCGCGGAATCTCCGCGCCGCAGGCGTCGGAGAAGCGCGCCAGCTTGCTGTAGTTGGTGATCGGCATGATGCCCGGCACGATCGGCAGGTCCACGCCCAGCTTGCGCACGCGCTCGACGAAGTAGAAGTAGCAGTCGGCGCTGAAGAAGTACTGGGTGATGGCGCTGTCGGCACCGGCCCGGCACTTGCGCACGAAGTTCTGCAGGTCGTCCTCGAAGCTGCGCGCCTGCGGGTGGACTTCCGGATAGGCGGCCACTTCGATATGGAAGTGGTCGCCGGTTTCCGCACGGATGAACTCGACCAGTTCGTTGGCGTAGCGCAGCTCGCCGCTGGCCATGCCCATGCCGGATGGCAGGTCGCCGCGCAGGGCGACGATGCGCTTGATCCCGGAGTTCTTGTACTGGCTGAGCAGGCTGCGCAGTTCGTCCTTGCTGTCACCGACGCAGGACAGGTGCGGCGCGGTCGGCACGCCGACTTCGCCGTCCAGTTGCAGCACGGTGTTCAGCGTGCGGTCGCGGGTCGAGCCCCCGGCACCGTAGGTGCAGGAGAAGAAATCGGGGTTGTAGGTCGCCAGCTGACGGGCCACGTTCAGCAGCTTTTCATGCCCGGCTTCGGTCTTGGTGGGGAAGAACTCGAAGCTGTAACGGCGTTCTTGGCTCATGGAAGTATTCCTTTAGCGGCAGGCCGCAGATGAACGGGTCACCTGCGGCCTGTGGCTTGCAGCTTGGCTGCTTAGTAGCGGTAGGCGTCCGGCTTGAACGGGCCTTCCTGGGTGACGCCGATGTACTCGGCCTGCTGCTTGGTCAGCTGGGTGACCACGCCGCCGAAGCCGCGGACCATTTCCAGGGCCACTTCCTCGTCCAGTTTCTTCGGCAGCACTTCCACGGTCAGGCGCGCGGCCTTCTTGTCAGCCGACAGGTCGGCGAACTTCTGCTCGAACAGGAAGATCTGCGCCAGCACCTGGTTGGCGAAGGAGCCGTCCATGATCCGGCTCGGGTGGCCGGTGGCGTTGCCCAGGTTGACCAGGCGGCCTTCGGCCAGCAGGATCAGGTAGTCCTCGTTGCGCGGGTCGAAGGTGCTGGCGCCGGTGCGGTGGATCTTGTGCACCTGCGGCTTGACCTCTTCCCAGGCCCAGGTCTTGCGCATGAAGGCGGTATCGATCTCGTTGTCGAAGTGACCGATGTTGCACACCACGGCGCGTTTCTTCAGGGCCTTGAGCATGTTGGCGTCGCAGACGTTGACGTTGCCGGTGGTGGTGACGATCAGGTCGATCTTGCCCAGCAGGGCCTTGTCGATGCTGGCTTCGCTGCCGTCGTTGCGGCCGTCCAGGTACGGCGAAACCACCTCGAAGCCGTCCATGCAGGCCTGCATGGCGCAGATCGGGTCGACTTCGGAAACCTTGACGATCATGCCTTCCTGGCGCAGCGACTGGGCTGAGCCCTTGCCCACGTCGCCGTAGCCGATCACCAGGGCCTGCTTGCCGGACAGCAGGTGGTCGACGCCGCGCTTGATGGCGTCGTTCAGGCTGTGACGGCAGCCGTACTTGTTGTCGTTCTTGCTCTTGGTCACCGAGTCGTTGACGTTGATCGCCGGGACTTTCAGGGTGCCGGCCTTGAGCATGTCGAGCAGGCGGTGCACGCCGGTGGTGGTTTCCTCGGTGATGCCGTGGATCTTCTCCAGCATGGCCGGGTAGCGCTCGTGGATGATCTGGGTCAGGTCGCCGCCGTCGTCCAGGATCATGTTGGCGTCCCACGGCTGGCCATCCTTGAGGATGGTCTGCTCGATGCACCACTCGTACTCCTCCTCGGTCTCGCCCTTCCAGGCGTAGACCGGGATGCCGGCGGCGGCGATGGCGGCAGCAGCTTGATCTTGAGTCGAGAAGATGTTGCAGGACGACCAGCGCACTTCGGCACCCAGGGCGATCAGGGTCTCGATCAGCACGCCGGTCTGGATGGTCATGTGGATGCAGCCGATGATCTTCGCGCCTTTGAGCGGCTGTTCGCCGGCGTACTTGCGGCGCAGACCCATCAGGGCCGGCATTTCCGACTCGGCGATGATCAGTTCTTTGCGGCCCCAATCGGCCAGGGAAATATCGGCGACTTTGAAATCGTTAAAAGCGGCGCTCATGCAATAGCACTCCATTCGTTGTCTGCGAATGGGCGCCGTTGATGCGTATGGTTAACGCCCCATCCGAGCCTGACAGGCGCAAGCCTGATTCGAATCCGCCACAGTGCCAGGCTGATGCCGGGCTCGGGGGTCAAAACAGATTTGCAGCCTGCTGCAGCGCCCCTCGGATGGGTGGCGGGAGCGACCGGACTGCGCCGGCCGCGTGAAGCGGGGGGATTATAGCCAGGCAAACGGGCAAGCCCAAGGCTTTCCGTCGCGTGCCCGGGGTGCGCAGGCGACCTGCGGCAATCGCCCCACTTGGCCGCAGGCCGGTGGGTGGCGATACTGGCGGCCCTTTTTCAGTCCCTCCGCGCTGCCCATGAAAGCCAAAAGCCTGTTGTTGCTGTGTGTCTGTGCCCTGCTCGCCGCCTGCGGCGGCGTCGACCCCAATTCGCCCCAGGGTCAGCGCCAGACCCTGTTCAAGCAGATGCTGAAGACCAGCGAAGACCTCGGCGGCATGCTGCGCGGGCGCCTGCCGTTCAACGAACAGCGCTTCGCCCAGGGCGCGCAGCAGCTCGATGAGCTGTCGCGCAAGCCCTGGCAGCATTTCCCGCAGCTGGCCGAAAGCGAGCGCAGCAGCGCCAAGCCCGAAGTCTGGCAGGAGCAGGCGCGCTTCCAGCAGCTGGCCCGTGAGCTGGAAGCAGCCACCGCGACCCTGCGCACGGCCAGCACCCAGAAGCCGCTGGCGGCAGCGGCCATGGTGCCGCTGGTGCAGCGCGTGGAAGACAGCTGCGAGGCCTGCCACAAGGCGTTTCGCGCGTACTGATGTAGGGTGCCACCTAGAAACCTGCCACCCCGGCCGCGTGCAGGCGCTGGCGCAGGGCCTGCACGTCCGGGTGGCGGAAGAACGCCACCAGCTGTGCCGCCCGCTGCGGGCCGATGCCGTTGAAGGCATCCCAGGCCCGAGCATCGCGTGCGGCCAGCGTGTCCCAGTCAGTGCCCAGCGCTGCCGCGCCGCTGGCCGGTAGGCCGAGGGCCTTGAGCCACTGGGCGAAGGGACGCCGGCGGGCGCTGGCGAAACTCTGCTGCAGGGTGCGCGCGCGGGTGGCGGCGAAGCCCGGTGTGCGGGCCAGTTCGGCTTCTTCGAGATCGAGCCAGGCGAGCAGGTTGGGCAGCTTTCCCGCCTGTTGCAGTTTGTCCCAGGTCCCCGGCCCGACACCCGCCAGCTGCAGCCCTTGCTTGCCGCCGAGCCAGACCAGGCGCGCGCTGAACTGGCTGGCGCAGCCTGGGCTCGGTTGCCAGCAGCTCAGGGCGTGGTAGGCGGCGGGATCGGGGCTGGCCAGCAGCGGGCGTTCGGCGCTGCGCCAGACCACGCCGTCCAGGCGCGGGATGGTCAGGCCGGCGAGGCTGATCGCCACCTGGTCGCCGGGGCGGATATCCAGCGCCTGCCAGCGCTGCAGCGAACCGAGGCTGACCCGCTGGATGCTGCGCTGCTCCAGGCGCACCGGCTGCAGTTGCAGCACCGGGGTGATGCGTCCGCTGCGGCCGATCTGGAAGTGCACGGCGCGCACCTGGGCCAGGGCCTGGCTGAGTGGATATTTCCAGGCCGCGGCCCACTGCGGCGGTTCGGCGGCCCAGCTACTGCCGGGCGGACGTTTACCCTGGCGCAGCACCACGCCGTCGCTGGCGAACGGCAGCGGGTGGCGGTACCAATGCTCGCGCCACTGACGGGCTTGGGTCAGATCGGTGATGGGCAGGGTCAGCTCGGCGCTGTCTGTGAAGCCGAAGGCGCGCAATCCCTGCAGGCGTGCGCCCATGCTGCTGGGGCCATTGGCCCAGTCCCAGACGAACAGGCCGATCTGTGCGGCGGTCGCGGCGTCCAGCTGGTGGCGATTCATCGCCCCGGCGACCTGGTTGCGCGCCGTGCCGGTGCCCCCTTGAGCCTGCACATGGCCGGGCAGGCGCCAGTACAGCTCGCCCTGCAGGATCAGTTCATCGTTATGCGCCAGTTGCTGCGGGATGGCGTCGATCAGCTGGGTCTGGGCCGTCCAGTCCTGGCCGCGCTGCCCGTCGCCACGGCTGATCGCTTGCTGCAGGCGGCCGTCGCGGTAATGCAGGGTCACCGCTACGCCATCCACCTTGGGCTGGATCCACAGCTCGCTGCGGCCCTGCAGCCACTGCTGTACGGTGGCTTCGTCGCGCAGCTTGTGCAGGCCGGTGTGGGCGATGGGGTGAGCATGTGTGCCGGGCGGGCCGAGGTCGGCGCGCGGGGCTAGGGTCAGCTGCGGGAAGCACTGCTGCCAGTCCTGCAGGCGTTCGCGGGCCTGGTCATACAACTCGTCGCTGATCGGCGAGCGGCCCTGCTGATGGTAGGCCCGGTCCCAGTCCTTGAGTTGTTGCCGCAGGCTCGCCAGCTCGGCGCCGGCACGGCTGGTGGACCAGTCGGGGCAGGGGGCGGCGAGCAGCGGGCAGACGAAGCAATAGAGGAGTAACGCGATCCAGCGTTGCATGCTGAGCATCCTTGCTCTGGGCTTGAGTGGGCAAGCCTAGATCAAGTTGCTGCAACTGGCTGGATAGCGCCCGCCAGGCAGGGCGCTTGGCGGGTGCTGTGACGGCGCAGGATCAGCCGGCCGGCTGCTGCTGGGTGATGCAGTGGATATTGCCGCCGCCGAGGAGGATCTCGCGGCCCGGCACCATCACCACGCGGTGCTCGGGGAACAGGCGCTGGAGGATGGCGCGGGCTTCCTCGTCCTGGGGGTCGTCGAAGCTCGGCGCGATGATGCCGCCGTTGACGATCAGGAAGTTGACGTAGGAGCCGGCCAGGCGCACTTCCGGGCTGCGTTCCTGGGTGCCGGCCACCAGGTCGACCCCGGCGCACTCTTCTGCCGTGGCATGCAGCGGGCCGGGAATCGGCATCTTGTGCACGATGAACGCACGGCCCTTGGCATCCCGGGCGCTTTCCAGCACGCGCATGGCGGCCTGGCAGCGCGGGTAGTTGGGATCGCCTGCGTCGTCGGTCCAGGCCAGGAGCACTTCGCCGGGGCGCACGTAGCAGCAGAAATTGTCGACGTGGCCGTCGGTCTCGTCGTTGTACAGGCCGTCCGGCAGCCAGATTACGGTGTCGATGGCCAGGTGCGTGCGCAGCATGTCCTCGATCTGCTCGCGGGACAGGTGCGGGTTGCGGTTGCGGTTGAGCAGGCATTCCTCGGTGGTGATCAGGGTGCCTTCGCCGTCGACATGGATCGAGCCGCCTTCCAGCACGAAGCCTTCGGTGCGGTAGCGAGCGCAGCGCTCGATCTCGAGGATCTTGCTGGCCACCTGGTCGTCGCGCTGCCAGGGCGCATAGAGGCCGCCGTCGAAGCCGCCCCAGGCGTTGAAGCCCCAGTCCACGCCGCGCACGCCGCCCTGGTCATCGATCACGAAGGTCGGTCCGGTGTCGCGCACCCAGGCATCATCCGTGCTGATTTCCACCAGGCGGATATTGCCGTGGTCGAGGCGCGCGCGGGCGTTCTCGTACTGGCCGGCGGAAACGCAGACGGTCACCGGTTCGAATTCGGCGATGGCCTTGGCCACCGCGCTGAAGGCGGCCTGTGCCGGCTTGCCGCCGAGGCGCCAGTTGTCCGGGCGCTCGGGCCAGACCATCCAGGCCTGGCTCTGGGTTTCCCACTCGGCTGGCATGCGGAAGCCATCTGCGCGTGGGGTGCTGGTGAGAGTGGTCATCGGATCTACCTATGTATGGGCTGTTGCCGGAGCCAGCTGGCTGGCTCCGGCCGGGGATGTCAGGATTCGAGGCTGCCGTCGAGGGTCTTGAGCGGGCCGTACAGGTTCGGCCGGCGGTCGCGGAAGCTGCCCCAGGCGCTGCGGATGTGTTCCAGCTGGTCCAGGTCGAAGCGGTGCACCAGGATGCCTTCCTCGGTCTCGTTCAGTTTCTCGACCTTCTTGCCGAACTGGTCGGCGATGAAGGAGGAGCCGTAGAAGTTGATGTGGTAACCGTCCTGGTCTTCGCGACCGATACGGTTGGACGCTACCAGCGGCATCAGGTTGGCGCCAGCGTGGCCTTGCTGCACGCGCTGCCAGTGGTCGCGCGAGCTGATGCTCGGGTCATGCGGCTCGCTGCCGATGGCGGTCGGGTAGAACAGGATCTCCGCGCCGAGCAGGGCCATGCTGCGCGCGGCCTCGGGGAACCACTGGTCCCAGCAGATGCCCACGCCGATCTTGGCGTAGCGGGTGTTCCACACCTTGAAGCCGGTGTCGCCCGGGTTGAAGTAGTACTTCTCATGGTAGCCGGGGCCGTCCGGGATGTGGCTTTTCCGATAAATGCCGAGGTTGCTGCCGTCGGCATCGATGATCGCGATGCTGTTGAAGCGGGCGCGCCCGGCCCGCTCGTAGAAGCTGATCGGCAGCACCACCTGCAGCTCCCTGGCGACTTTCTGGAAGTGCGCGATGGCCGGGTTTTCTTCCGCCGTGGTGGCCAGCTGCAGGTAGTCCGGGTTGGGCTTCTGGCAGAAGTACGGGGTCTCGAACAGCTCCTGGATCAGAATGATCTGCGCGCCTTCGGCGGCAGCCTGGCGCACCAGTTTCTCGGCATTGGCGATATTCGCGGCGCTGTCCCAGGAACAGGCCATCTGGGTGGCGGCGACGGTAACGATACGCGACATGGAACACCTCGTAGCAGCGTTTGAGGGGCCTCTGCAGCCGGCAGAGCCCCGTGACTGTGCCGTGGCGGTGCATTGCCACCCGGCAGCGGATGGCCATTTTATATCCGATAAAAATCGACTTAGGAAGCTGTTTTTAGTCTTTGCTAGCTAATTTGATCGATTTATATCGAATTAAATCCGTATTCTTGGACGATCAGAGCCAGGCCGAAGCGCGCTGCTCGGGGGCGCGGCGGCGGATGCTGGGGTGTGGTGGGTGGTTGCGCCTCAGCCGAGTGGCTGGCGGCGCTTGGGCAGGGCGGGCGGCAGGTAGAGGCCGAGGTAGGCATCGAACACGCGCATGCCTTCCGCGGCCAGGCGCGGGGTGATCGCACCGTGCAGCTGCATCGAGCGGGCATAGACGCGGTCGCCCAGCTCCATGGCCAGGGCGAACACGTCGATGTCCTCCGGCAGTTGCGGCAGGGGGAAATGCCGCTCGAACAGGGCCTGCATCAGGCGGCCCAGCTCCAGGTCGTGCTGGCGGTCGGCCTGCAGCACTTCGGCCAGGCCGTGCTGGGCGAGGATCAGCTGGCGCGCGGCATTGTCGCCGGCGTAGATGGCCAACATGCGTTCCTCGACGATGCGAGACAGGTCGCGCCAGTCGCGCAGCGCGGCGTGTTCCACCGGCTGCAGCAGGCAGGCGCGGAAGGCGCCGTGGATGTCGGCGGTCAGCGCTTCGAGCAGGGCCGGCACGCTGGCGAAGAAGTGGTAGACCGAGGACGGCGGGATGCCGGCGCGTTCGGCCACGCTGTAGATCGACAGGCCGTTGAAACCCTGTTCGCTGAGCAGGGTGCGCGCGGCGTCGAGGATCAGGGCGATGCGTGCCTGGCTGCTGGCGCGGGGTTTGCGGGGGCTGGCGGTACGGGTCATGCCGGACTCCTGTCCATCGGAGGCGCTATTGGACGCCAGAGCGACAGGGGAGGCAAGCCGCCAGTGGTGCAACCGGGGCGCCGCCGCCCCGGCCGCTCGCCTGGCTAGAGCGGCGCCGCTGCGGCAGTGCCGTCGCGGAAGCGGTTCCACACCTCGTCGCGGCTGGCCTTGAGCTTGTCCGGCAGAGGCATGAGGGCGAACAGGCGGCGCTTGGTGTCGCGGTCCGGATACAGCCCCGGCTGGTCGCGCAGGGCCGGGTCGAGGAACTCTCGGGCGTCGGCGTTGGCGCTCGGGTAGAGGGTTTCCTCGGTGATCTTCGCCGCCACCTTGGGCTGCATCAGGTAGTCGATGAACCGGTGCGCCAGGTCGGCGCGGCGGGCGCTGGTGGGGATCACCAGGTTGTCGATGAACAGCGAGGAGCCCTCCTGCGGCACCACGAACTGCACCGCCTGGCCGGCCTCGCTGGCCGCCAGGGCGTCGCCGACCCAGGCCAGGGCGATGCACAGCTTGCCCTGGTTGAGATCGGCGATGTAGCGCTCGCTGTCGACGTAGCGCAGGTTCGGGCGCAGGCCGTCGAGCACCGCGCCGGCCTTGCGGATGCGCCCCGGCGAGCTGTTGTTGAGGCTGCGGCCCTGGTAGTTGAGCAGGCTGTAGAGCAGCTCGTCCGGGGCGTCCAGCACGCTCATGCCGCAGCCTGCCAGGCGCTGGCTCTGCGCGGGGTCGAACAGCAGGCTCCAGCTGTGCGGCAGCGGCCCGCCATAGGCGGCCTCGGCCAGCGGCGTGTTGATCGCCAGGCCGACGGCGCCCCACAGGTAGGGCACGGCGTGGCGGTTGTTGGGGTCGACGGCGGCCAGTTTGTTGAGCAGCTGCTTGTCGAGGTGCTGGCGATTGGGCAGGCGGCTGAAGTCCAGCGGCTGCAGCTTGCCGGCGCGGATCAGCGCCGGCAGCTCGTCGTGGGAGGGCACGGCGATGTCGATGGCGGTGTCGCTGGCCAGGGCCTGGTCGAGTTCGTCGTCGGTGCTGAAGGTGCGGTATTCGACTTCGATGCCGGTGTCCTTGGTGAAGTCGGCCAGCACCTGGGGTGCGATGTAATCGTTCCAGTTGTAGACCCGGATGCTCTCGGCGGCGGCCGCCAGTCCCGGGGTCAGTGCCAGCAGTAACGGAGCAAGAACGCGAAACATGACAACCTCCTTGGTGTGATGTAGGCAATGCAACGGCAAAGCTTCGCCAAGCCGTGCAGCGGGGCTGACGGAGGGGCGGGAAAGGCGGGCAGCGGATAAGGCGACGCCGGCTCGGGAGCCGGCGTCGGGGTGGTGCTTATACGGTGTGCAGGTACCAGTTGTACTCGAGGTCGGAGATGGTGGTCTCGAACTCCTCGAGCTCGGCTTCCTTGCACGCGACGAAGATGTCGATGTAGTCCGGGCTGATGTACTGGTTCAGCACTTCGCTGTCGTCCAGCTCGCGCAGGGCGTCGCGCAGGTTGTTCGGCAGGCTCTGTTCCAGCTGTTCGTAGGAGTTGCCTTCGATCGGCTCGCCCGGTTCCAGCTTGTTGGTCAGGCCGTGGTGAATGCCGGCGAGGATCGCCGCCATCATCAGGTACGGGTTGGCGTCGGCACCGGCCACGCGGTGTTCGATACGTACCGAGTCCGGGCTGCCGTTGGGCACGCGCACGGCCACGGTGCGGTTGTCGATGCCCCAGCTCGGCGCGTTGGGCACGTAGAACTGGGCGCCGAAGCGGCGGTAGGAGTTGACGTTGGGGCAGAGGAAGGCCATCGACGCGGGCATGGTTTCCAGGACACCGCCGATCGCATGACGCAGAGCGTCGTTCTCCATGGGGTCATCGGCGGTGAAGATGTTCTTGCCGGTGGTCTTGTCGAGCAGCGAGATGTGCACGTGCAGGCCGTTGCCCGCCTGGCCCGGGTAGGGCTTGGCCATGAAGGTGGTGTCCATCTCATGGTCGTAGGCGATGTTCTTGATCAGGCGCTTGAGCAGCAGGGCGTAGTCGCAGGCCTTGATCGCGTCGTCGACGTGATGCAGGTTGACCTCGAACTGCGCCGGGGCGCTTTCCTTGACGATGGCGTCGGCCGGGATGCCTTGTTCCTTGGCCGCTTCCAGCATGTCCTGCAGGCAGTCGACGTATTCGTCGAGGTCGTCGATCAGGTACACCTGGGTGGAGATCGGGCGTTTACCGGACAGCGGCGAGCGCGGCGGCTGCGGGCGGCCGTTCACGTTCTCCTGGTCGATCAGGTAGAACTCCAGCTCGAAGGCGGCACAGATGGTCAGGTTCATCTCGTCGAACTTGGCCACCACCTGGCGCAGCACTTCGCGCGGGTCGGCGAAGAAGGGTTGGCCGTCCAGCTCGTGCATGGTCATCAGCAGCTGCGCGGTGGGGCGCTTCTGCCAGGGCTCGTTGCACAGGGTATTGGGGATCGGGAAGCAGATGCGGTCGGCATCGCCGATGTCCAGGCCGAGGCCAGTGCTCTCTACCGTGGAACCGTTGATGTCGAGGGCAAACAGGGATGCGGGCAGGTTGATGCCCTTTTCGTACACTTTATGCAGGCTGTTGCGGTCGATGCGCTTGCCGCGCACCACGCCGTTCATGTCTGCAATAAGAAGGTCGACGAACAGGACCTCAGGATGTTCCTTAAGGAACGCGTTCGCTTCGTTGAGCTGAACGGCACGCAGGGGTACCGACATGATGCAACACCTTTTTTGTTAAAAATTTCAATCATGCAATTGCACAAGTATGAGTCAATCTTAAACACCCTGTGCTGTCAATAGCCGCCAATTTTGCCCTGAAATGGGGCCTGATGGCCAGTTTTGGGGCGTTTCAGGGCATCGCAGGCCCCTTCAACGCCTTGCCTGGCGCAGCGCTCAGCGGGCTGTGTTCAATTTTTTACAGGGCTATTGTGTAAAAAATCGAACAAGGCTAATCTCGGCCTCAACCTAATAACAGCAATAAAACAGGTGTTCCATGTCGCGCCTGCCGTTGATCGGCGTAACCGCCTGCACCAAGCAGGTAGGCCTGCATCTCAATCACATCGCCGGGGACAAATATGTCCGTGCGGTGGCGATCGGTGCCGGTGGCCTGCCGCTGGTGATCCCGTCGCTGGGCGAACTGATCGATCAGCCGACTCTTCTAGCCAGTCTAGATGGCCTGCTGTTCACCGGCTCGCCGTCGAATATCGAACCTCATCATTATAGTGGCCCGGCCAGTGCGCCCGGTACGCCGCACGATCCCGAGCGTGACCAGACCACCCTGCCGCTGATGCGTCAGGCGGTGGCGGCCGGCATCCCGGTGCTCGGCATCTGCCGCGGCTTCCAGGAAATGAACGTGGCCTTCGGCGGCACCCTGCACCAAAAGGTGCACGAGGTGGCCGGCATGCTGGACCACCGCGAGCCGGCCGATGAACCGGTCGAAGTGCAATACGCCCCCCGCCACCCGCTGCGGGTGCAGCCGGGTGGCCTGCTCGCCGGCCTCGGCTTGCCGGACGAGATTCAAGTCAATTCCATTCATGGCCAGGGCGTTCAGCGTCTGGCGCCGGGCCTTCGCGTAGAAGCACTGGCGCCTGACGGGTTGATCGAAGCCTTCTCCGTCGAAGGTGCGCCAAGCTTCGCGCTCGGGGTGCAATTCCACCCGGAGTGGCAGGTGCGATCGAACCCGAATTATCTCGCCATCTTCCAGGCCTTTGGTGAGGCTTGCAGGAAGAGGGCGGGGCAACGCTGAGTAGGTGAGGCAACCGGCGGGCGGAACTGGGAGGTTTCGCCAGGCTGTACCGGTCCGCAGAAGCCGCTCTGAAACCCTGAGGTCTTTATGACTAGCAAGCTCGACCAGCTCACCAGCTGGCTGAAAGAACGCAAAATCACCGAAGTTGAATGTCTGATCAGCGATCTCACCGGCATTGCCCGGGGCAAGATTTCGCCGACCAACAAGTTTCTCGACGAGAAGGGTATGCGCCTCCCCGAGAGTGTGCTGCTGCAGACCGTGACCGGCGACTACGTCGAGGACGACATCTATTACGAGCTGCTCGACGAGGCCGACATCGACATGTTCTGCCGCCCCGACGAGAACGCCGTGTTCCTCGTGCCCTGGGCCATCGAGCCGACCGCGATGGTGATCCACGACACCTTCGACAAGCAGGGTAACCCGATCGAGCTGTCGCCGCGCAACATCCTCAAGAACGTGCTCAAGCTCTACGCCGCCAAGGGCTGGAAGCCGATCGTCGCGCCGGAGATGGAGTTCTACCTGACCAAGCGCAACAGTGACCCGGACTTCCCGCTGGAGGCGCCGATGGGCCGCTCCGGCCGCCCGGAAGTCGGCCGCCAGTCGTTCTCCATCGACGCGGCCAACGAATTCGACCCGCTGTTCGAGGACGTCTACGACTGGTGCGAGCTGCAGGAGCTGGATCTCGACACGCTGATCCACGAAGACGGCCCGGCGCAGATGGAAATCAACTTCCGGCATGGCGACGCCCTGCACCTGGCCGACCAGATCACCGTGTTCAAGCGCACCATGCGCGAGGCCGCGCTCAAGCATGATGTGGCGGCCACCTTCATGGCCAAGCCGATCACCGACCAGCCGGGCAGCGCCATGCACATTCACCAGAGCGTGGTGGACGTGGAGACCGGCCGGAACCTGTTCTCCAACGAGGACGGCAGCATGAGCGAGCTGTTCATGCACCACATCGGCGGCCTGCAGAAGTACATCCCCGAGCTGCTGCCGCTGTTCGCGCCGAACGTCAACTCGTTCCGCCGCTTCCTACCGGACACCTCGGCGCCGGTGAATGTCGAGTGGGGCGAGGAGAACCGCACCGTGGGCCTGCGCGTGCCGGAAGCCGGGCCGCAGAACCGCCGCGTGGAAAACCGCCTGGCCGGTGCCGACGCCAACCCCTACCTGGTGCTGGCCGCCTCCCTGCTGTGTGGCTACATCGGCATGCTCGAAGGCATCCAGCCGAGCGCGCCGGTCAAGGGTCGCGGCTACGAGCGGCGCAACCTGGCCCTGCCGGTGACCATCGAAAGCGCCCTGGAGCGCATGGAAGCCTGCAAGGACGCCGAGAAATACCTGGGCGAGAAGTTTGTCCGCGGCTATGTCGCGGTCAAGCGGGCCGAGCATGAAAACTACAAGCGGGTGATCAGCTCCTGGGAACGCGAGTTCCTGCTGCTCTCCGTCTGATGGGGGCAGGGGCCGGCGTGCAATCCGCCGGCCCCCGCCGATTGCGTTATCTGAGGTGAATAATGACTAAGCAAGCGAACAACCCGAAAACCCGCGAGTGGCAGGCCATGAGCCGTGAGCACCACCTTGCGCCGTTCAGCGATTACCAGCAGCTGCACGAGAAGGGTCCGCGCATCATTACCAAGGCCGACGGCGTCTACCTGTGGGACAGCGAAGGCAACAAGGTGCTCGACGGCATGGCCGGCCTGTGGTGCGTGGCGGTCGGCTACGGCCGCGAGGAACTGGTCGAGGCCGCCGCGGCGCAGATGCGCGAGCTGCCGTTCTACAACACCTTCTTCATGACCGCCCACCCGCCGGTACTGGAGCTGGCCAAGGCCATCGCCGAGATCGCCCCGCAAGGCATGAACCACGTGTTCTTCACCGGCTCCGGTTCGGAAGGCAACGACACCATGCTGCGCATGGTTCGCCACTACTGGGCGTGCAAGGGCCAGCCGAACAAGAAGGTGATCATCAGCCGCCTCAACGGCTACCACGGCTCCACCGTGGCCGGCGCCAGCCTGGGCGGCATGAAGTACATGCACGAACAGGGCGACCTGCCGATCCCGGGCATCGTGCACATCCCGCAGCCGTACTGGTTCGGTGAAGGCGGCGAGATGAGCCCGGACGAGTTCGGCATCTGGGCCGCTGACCAGCTGGAGAAGAAGATCC
Organism: Pseudomonas sp. L-22-4S-12; assembly: GCF_009799935.1. Lineage (NCBI taxonomy): Bacteria > Pseudomonadati > Pseudomonadota > Gammaproteobacteria > Pseudomonadales > Pseudomonadaceae > Pseudomonas > Pseudomonas sp. L-22-4S-12. The sequence continues at coordinate 719,555 of NZ_WELL01000001.1, forward strand.
TCGAAGTCGGCGAGGAGAATGTCGCCGCCTTCATCGCCGAGCCGATCCAGGGCGCCGGTGGCGTGATCATCCCGCCGGACAGCTACTGGCCGCGTATCCGCGAGATCCTCGCCAAGTACGACATTCTGTTCGTCGCCGACGAAGTGATCTGCGGTTTCGGCCGTACCGGCGAGTGGTTCGGCAGCGACTACTACGGCAACCAGCCGGATCTGATGACCATCGCCAAGGGCCTGACCTCCGGCTACGTGCCGATGGGTGGCCTGATCGTCAGCGACAAGGTGTTCGACGTGATCAATGCCGGTGGCGATTTCAACCACGGCTTCACCTATTCCGGGCACCCGGTGGCGGCCGCCGTCGGCCTGGCCAACATCCGTCTGCTGCGCGAAGAAAAGATCATCGAGCGGGTCAAGGCGGAAACGGCACCATATTTGCAGCAACGTCTTCGTGAGCTGGCGGATCATCCGCTGGTGGGCGAAGTCCGCGGTGTGGGCATGCTCGGCGCCATCGAACTGGCGAAGAACAAAGAGACCCGCGAGCGTTTCCCGAGCGAGCTGGGCGTGGGCATGATCTGCCGCGGCCACTGCTTCGACAACGGACTGATCATGCGCGCCGTGGGCGACACCATGATCATCGCGCCGCCACTGGTTATCAGCAAAAGCGAGATCGACGAGCTGATTGAAAAAGCACGCAAGTGCCTCGATCTCACCGCCCGTGCTGTATTGGTCTAGAGCTTGAGAGACGCGCCAGACCTTGCCAGACTGCATGGTGCGTTGGCCAGGCTCACCGGAGGGTGCGTCGCTCAGGCGACGCAGCCTTCGGATACTTCAAACGACAATGGAGCTAACCCGCATGATCAAGACCTTCGGTAAAACTCTGCTGGCCATGACCCTGGCCGGCGCGGTAGCCGGCGTGGCTCAGGCCGACGACAAGGTGCTGCACGTATACAACTGGTCGGACTACATCGCCCCGGAAACGGTCGAGAAGTTCACCAAGGAGACCGGCATCAAGGTCGTCTACGACGTGTTCGACAGCAACGAAACGCTGGAAGCCAAGCTGCTGGCCGGCAAGTCGGGTTACGACATCGTGGTGCCGTCCAACAACTTCCTGGCCAAGCAGATCAAGGCCGGCGTCTACCAGCCGCTGGACAAGTCCAAGCTGCCGAACTGGAAGAACCTCGACGGCAATCTGATGAAGACCCTGGAAGTCAGCGACCCGGGCAACCAGTACGCCTTCCCCTACATGTGGGGCTCCATCGGCATCGGCTACAACGCCGAGAAGGTCAAGGCCGTGCTGGGCGCCGACGCGCCGGTGAACTCCTGGGACCTGCTGTTCAAGCCGGAGAACATCGAGAAGCTGAAAGGCTGCGGCGTGTCCTTCCTCGATTCGCCCACCGAGATCCTGCCGATCGCCCTGCACTACCTGGGCCACAGCCCGGTCAGCCAGGACCCGAAGGAACTCAAGGAAGCCGAGGCGCTGTTCCTCAAGATCCGTCCGCACGTGACCTACTTCCACAGCTCCAAGTACATCTCCGACCTGGCCAACGGCAACCTGTGCGTGGCAGTCGGCTACTCGGGTGACATCTACCAGGCCAAGTCCCGTGCCGAAGAGGCCAAGGCCGGCGTAGCCGTTTCCTACAACATTCCGAAAGAAGGCGCCGGTACCTTCTTCGACATGATCGCCATGCCGAAGGATGCCGCCAATCCGGAAGCCGCCTATGCCTTCATGAACTTCCTGATGAAACCGGAAGTGATGGCCGAGATCACCAACTTCGTGCAGTTCCCCAACGGCAACGCCGCGGCCACTGCGCTGGTTGACGAGGCGATCCGCAACGACCCGGGCATCTACCCGAGCGCGGAGACCATGGCCAAGCTCTACGCCTTCCCGGATCTGCCGGCGAAAGTGCAGCGCAGCATGACCCGCAGCTGGACCACCATCAAGTCCGGCAAGTAACCGACAACAGCGACACCCTCCGGCGGGTGTTCCCGCCGGGGACCCGCCTGGAGGCTCATGTGCCATTTCCGTCTACCGTTACACACGAGCCCCCACACAGCTCCGTGCGCGGACGGCTGGGCGATTGGCCTGAATTTCCGGGTCGGTAGGACGAGTTATCAAGCCCCTGGTCGTGTACAGCGACCTGCAATAGCAACAATAAAGAGGACTGACGTGTGCGAAATTCCTTCCGCAACACCCTGATCACAGCAGCGGTTACCTTGGGCATCGCTGGCGCCGCCCAGGCGGCCCCGACCGTGCACATCTACAACTGGAGCGACTACATCGGCGAAACCACCCTGGCCGACTTCGAAAAGGCCCAGGGCATCAAGCCGGTCTACGACGTGTTCGACTCCAACGAAACCCTGGAAGGCAAACTGCTGGCGGGCCGTTCCGGCTACGACGTGGTGGTGCCGTCCAACCATTTCCTCGGCAAGCAGATCAAGGCCGGTGCCTTCCAGAAGCTGGACCGCGCCCTGCTGCCCAACTGGCAGAATCTCGACCCGGCGCTGCTCAAGCAGCTCGACGTGAACGACCCGGGCAACCAGTACGCCGTGCCTTACCTGTGGGGCACCAACGGCATCGGCTACAACGTCGAGAAGATCAAGGCCGTGCTCGGTGTCGACAGCATCGACTCCTGGGCCACCGTCTTCGACCCGGCCAACATGCAGAAGCTCAGCGCCTGCGGCGTGGCCTTCCTCGATTCCGGCGACGAGATGATCCCGGCGGCGCTCAACTACCTGGGCCTGCCGCCCAACAGCACCAACCCGGACGACTACCAGAAGGCCGAGCAGACGCTGATGGCCGTGCGTCCCTACGTGACCTACTTCCACAGCTCCAAGTACATCGGCGACCTGGCCAATGGCGACATCTGCCTGGCCGTCGGCTTCTCCGGCGATATCCTGCAGGCCGCCGACCGCGCCGACGAGGCCGGCAAGGGCGTGCAGATCGCCTACAGCATCCCCAAGGAAGGCGCCAACCTGTGGTTCGACATGCTGGCCATCCCGGCCGACGCGAAGAACGTCAAGGAAGCCCACGCCTTCATCAACTACCTGCTCGACCCGGCGGTAATCGCCCAGGTCAGCGACTATGTTGGCTATGCCAACCCGAACCCCAAGGCCGGGGCTCTGATGGACCAGGACGTGCGCAACGATGAGTCCGTATACCCCCCCCAGGCGGTACTGGATAATTTGTTCATCTCGGCTGAATTGCCACCGAAAGTACAACGCCTGATGACCCGCAGCTGGACCAAGGTCAAGTCGGGTAAGTGAGTCTCTGCCCGGTCCTGGTGACCGGGCCCTAAATGTTCCGGGAGTTTTGCAAAATGGCCGTTGCCTCCAGCGCCTACAAGAAAGCCCTTGAGGGCAACCAGCAACCCAAAGAGGTGCTGGTGAAAATCGATCGCGTGACGAAGAAGTTCGACGAAACCATTGCCGTCGAGGATGTCTCGCTGACCATCAACAAGGGCGAGATCTTCGCCCTGCTGGGCGGCTCCGGCTCCGGCAAGTCGACCCTGCTGCGCATGCTCGCCGGCTTCGAGCGGCCCACTTCCGGGCGCATCCTGCTGGACGGCGTGGACATCACCGATATGCCGCCCTACGAGCGGCCGATCAACATGATGTTCCAGTCCTACGCGCTGTTCCCGCACATGACCGTGGCGCAGAACATCGCCTTCGGCCTGCAGCAGGACAAGCTGCCCAAGGCCGAGATCGACGAGCGCGTGGCCGAGATGCTCAAGCTGGTGCACATGACCCAGTACGCCCGGCGCAAGCCGCACCAGCTGTCCGGTGGCCAGCGTCAGCGCGTGGCCCTGGCCCGTTCGCTGGCCAAGCGTCCCAAGCTGCTGCTGCTCGACGAACCCATGGGCGCGCTGGACAAGAAGCTGCGCTCGCAGATGCAGCTGGAGCTGGTGGAAATCATCGAGCGCGTGGGCGTGACTTGCGTGATGGTGACCCACGACCAGGAAGAGGCCATGACCATGGCCCAGCGCATCGCCATCATGCACCTCGGCTGGATCGCCCAGATCGGCAGCCCGGTGGACATCTACGAGACCCCGGCCAGCCGCCTGGTCTGCGAGTTCATCGGCAACGTCAACCTGTTCGACGGGGTGATCACCACCGACGAAGCCGACCACGCCATCATCAGCTGCCCGCACCTGGACAGGCCGATCTACATCGGCCACGGCGTCAGCACCCGGGCCGAGACCAAGTCGGTCAGCTACGCCCTGCGTCCGGAAAAACTGCTGATGGCCACCCAGCTGCCGGCCGACCACGAGCACCCCAACTACAACTGGTGCAGCGGCACCGTGCATGACATCGCCTACCTCGGCGGCCACTCGGTGTACCACGTCAAGCTGTCCTCCGGGCAGATCGTGCAGTGCTTCATCGCCAACGCCGAGCGCCGCGGCAAGCGCCCGACCTGGGACGACGCGGTGGTGGTGTACTGGGAAGACGACAGCGGCGTGGTACTGCAAGCATGAAAATCTCTCGACTCAAGCGCTACCTGCCGAGGGGGCGGCATGCCGTGATCGGCGTGCCCTTCCTCTGGCTGTTCATGTTCTTCCTGCTGCCGTTCTTCATCGTCCTGAAGATCAGTTTCGCCGAAGCGGACGTGGCCATTCCTCCGTACACCGAGGTCTGGACCTGGGCCGAGAATCAGCTGTCGCTGGTGCTCAACCTGGGCAACTACATCTTCCTCACCGAGGATGAGCTGTACGTGGCGGCCTACCTGGGCTCGCTGAAGATGGCCAGCATCAGCACGCTGCTCTGCCTGCTGATCGGCTACCCGATGGCCTATGCCATTGCCCGCGCCAGCAAGGAAATGCAGACCACCCTGCTGCTGCTGATCATGATGCCGACCTGGACCGCGATCCTGATCCGCGTCTATGCCTGGATGGGCATCCTCAGCAACAACGGCCTGCTCAATGGCTTCCTGCAGATGCTCGGCATCATCGACGAGCCGCTGCAGATCCTCAACACCAACCTGGCGGTGTACATCGGCGTGGTCTATTCGTACCTGCCGTTCATGATCCTGCCGCTCTACGCCAACCTGGTGAAGCACGACCACAGCCTGCTGGAAGCCGCCGCGGACCTCGGTTCGAGCAACTTCAACAGCTTCTGGAAGATCACCGTGCCGCTGTCGAAGAACGGCATCGTCGCCGGCTCCATGCTGGTGTTCATCCCGGTGGTCGGCGAGTTCGTCATCCCCGAGCTGCTCGGCGGCCCGGAGACCCTGATGATCGGCAAGGTGCTGTGGCAGGAATTCTTCAACAACCGCGACTGGCCGGTGGCTTCCGCCCTGGCGGTGGTGATGCTGGCGATCCTGATCGTGCCGATCATTCTGTTCAACCGTAACCAGGCTAAAGAAATGGAGGGCCGCGCATGAAACGTTTCAGTTTCTCCAATGTAATGCTCTGGGCCGGCCTGACCTTCATCTACCTGCCCATGCTGATCATGGTCATCTACTCGTTCAACGCCTCCAAGCTGGTGACGGTGTGGGGCGGCTGGTCGCTGAAGTGGTATGCCGGCCTGCTCGACAACAGCCAGCTGATGGGCTCGGTGATGCGCTCCCTGGAGATCGCCTGCTACACGGCGATCGCCGCGGTGGCGCTGGGCACCGTGGCGGCCTTCGTGCTGACCCGGGTTACCCGCTTCAAGGGTCGCACCCTGTTCGGTGGCCTGGTCACCGCGCCGCTGGTGATGCCGGAAGTGATCACCGGTCTGTCGCTGCTGCTGCTGTTCGTGGCCATGGCCCAGCTGACCGGCTGGCCGGCCGAGCGCGGCATCCTGACCATCTGGATCGCTCACACCACCTTCTGCGCCGCCTACGTGGCGGTGGTGGTGTCGGCACGCCTGCGTGAGCTGGACCTGTCCATCGAAGAGGCGGCCATGGACCTCGGTGCCAAGCCATGGAAGGTGTTCTTCCTGATCACCATCCCGATGATCGCGCCATCCCTGGCGGCCGGCGGCATGATGTCCTTCGCCCTGTCGCTGGACGACCTGGTGCTGGCCAGCTTCGTCTCCGGTCCGGGCTCCACCACCCTGCCGATGGAAGTGTTCTCCGCCGTGCGCCTGGGCGTGAAGCCGGAGATCAACGCGGTGGCCAGCCTGATCCTGCTGACCGTGTCGATCTTCACCTTCTTCGCCTGGTACTTCGCCCGCCGCGCCGAGGAAAAGCGCAAGCGTGCGATCCAGCAGGCCATGGAAGAAACCACCAGCGAGACCTGGTCGGCGCAACCGGCCTGAGTCGCTTCGGCAACACCGCAAAAGGGCCACTGATGTGGCCCTTTTGTTTTTCGGCGGCCGCTCCCGCTGCATTCAGCTGGCGGGTAGTCGGTCCGGAAGGGGATCTGTAGGAGGGGGCGATGGCCTGCGCGCGGGCCAGCCACTGCGCACCCCCGGCCATTGCTGCCGGGCCTGGTTGTGGCGCGGGAGCGGGACTTCAGCTCTGGATGGTCGCCGCCGGATTGATCACCCGGCCCAGGCCGAGGTTGCGCAGGGCCAGGTGCAGGGTGCTGTGGATCACCTGCGGGTTGTCCATGCGCAGCAGCTGTTCGAGCAGCTCCTTGGCCTTGCTCAGGCTGATCTGGCGCAGCAGCCACTTGACCTTGGGCAGGTTGGTGGCGTTCATCGACAGGCTGTCGAAGCCCATGGCCAGCAGCAGCACGGCCGCGGCCGGGTCGCCGGCCATCTCGCCGCAGATGCTCACCGGCTTGCCCTCGGCATGGGCGCCGGCGATGACCAGGGTCAGGGCGTGCAGCACGGCCGGGTGGAGGAAGTCGTAGAGGTCGGCGACCCGCGGGTTGTTGCGGTCGACCGCCAGCAGGTACTGGGTCAGGTCATTCGAGCCGACCGAGAGGAAGTCGACCTGGCGCGCCAGGTCGCGCACCTGGTAGACCGCCGCGGGAATCTCGATCATCACCCCCACCGGCGGCAGCGGCACGTCAACGCCTTCGTCGCGCACTTCGCCCCAGGCGCGGTGGATCAGGTGCAGGGCCTCTTCCAGTTCCTGGATGCCGGAAATCATCGGCAGCAGGATGCGCAGGTTGTTCAGACCCTCGCTGGCCTTGAGCATGGCGCGCACCTGGACCAGGAAGATTTCCGGGTGGTCGAGGGTGATGCGGATGCCGCGCCAGCCGAGGAAGGGGTTGCTTTCCTTGATCGGGAAATAGCTCAGCGCCTTGTCGCCGCCGATGTCCAGGGTGCGCATGGTCACCGGTTGCGGGTGGAAGGCGGCCAGCTGCTCGCGGTAGGTGGCCAGCTGTTCCTTCTCGCTGGGGAAGCGCTCGCCGTTCATGAACGGCACTTCCGTGCGGTACAGGCCGACGCCTTCGGCGCCGCGCTCCTGGGCACGCTTCACGTCGGCCAGCAGGCCGGTGTTGACCCACAGCGGCAGGCGCTGGCCGTCGAGGGTTTCGCAGGGCAGCTCGCGCAGGGCGTCGAGGCCCTGGGACAGCTGGCGTTCTTCCTCGACCACTTCGGCGTACTGCTTGCGCAGCAGCTCGCTGGGGTTGGTGAAGACCTCGCCGTGGTAGCCGTCGACGATCAGCTGGATGCCGTCGACCTTGGAGTAGGGCAGGTCGACCACGCCCATGACCGTGGGAATGCCCATGGCGCGGGCGAGAATGGCCACGTGCGAGTTGCCCGAGCCCTGCACCGAGACCAGGCCGACCAGCTTGCCTTCCGGCACCTCGCCGAGCATGGCCGGGGTGACCTCCTCGCTGACCAGGATGGTCTGGTCGGGGTAGACCAGGTTCTGCTTGCGCTCTTCCTGCAGGTAGGCGAGCAGGCGGCGGCCGAGGTCGCGCACATCCGAGGCGCGTTCGCGCAGGTAGGCGTCGTCCATCAGCTCGAAGCGCTTGACGTGGTCCAGCACCACCTGGCGCAAGGCACCCTGGGCCCACTGGCCGGTGGTGCGGATCACGCGTTTCACTTCGAGGCCCATGGAGGCGTCGTCGAGCATCATCAGGTAGACGTCGAACAGCGCGCGTTCTTCCGGGCGCAGCTGGTTGGCCAGTTTGCTGGACAGCGCGCGCATGTCCGCGCGGACGGCTTCCAGGGCCAGCTTGAAGCGCTCGACCTCGGCCTCGACATCGTCGATCGGTTTGTCCGGCACCACGTCCAGGTCGGCCGGCGGCAGCACCACCACGGCGCTGCCGATGGCGGCGCCGGGCGAGCCGGGGACGCCGACGAAGCGCGCTTCCTGGATGCCCTTGCCCTGCTTGCCGAGGCCGCGGATCGAGCCGGTCGCCTCGGCATGGGCGATGACCCCGGCGAGCTGGGCGCTCATGGTCACCAGGAAGGCTTCCTCGCCTTCGTCGAACTGGCGGCGTTCCTTCTGCTGTACCACCAGCACGCCCATCACCCGGCGGTGGTGGATGATCGGCGCACCGAGGAAGGAGGCGTAGCGCTCCTCGCCGGTTTCCGGGAAGTAGCGGTAGCGTGGGTGTTCGGAGGCGTGTTCGAGGTTGAGCGGTTCCTCGCGGGTGCCGACCAGGCCGACCAGGCCCTCGTTCAAGGCCATGCTGACCTTGCCGATGGAGCGCTTGTTCAGGCCCTCGGTGGCCATCAGCACGAAACGCGAGGTCTCCGGGTCGAGCAGGTAGACCGAGCAGACCTGGCTGCCCATGGCCTCCTTGACCCGCTGCACGATGATCGTCAGCGCTGCCTTGAGATCCTTGGCGGCGTTTACTTCCTGGACGATCTTGCGCAGCGTGTTGAGCATGCTCGTTTCCGTCAGTCGCGCGCCAGCAGGCGCGGGGCTAGTTCCTTGAGGGCGCGACGGTAGACCTCGCGCTTGAATGTAACGACCTGGCCCAGCGGGTACCAGTAGCTGACCCAGCGCCAGCCGTCGAACTCCGGCTTGCCGGTCAGGTCCATGCGTACCCGCTCTTCGGCGCCGGTCAGGCGCAGGAGAAACCATTTCTGTTTCTGGCCGATGCACAGCGGCTGGCTGTGGGTGCGCACCAGGCGTTGCGGCAGACGATAACGCAACCAGCCCCGGGTGCAGGCGAGAATCTTCACATCCTGCTCTTCGAGGCCGACTTCTTCGTTAAGTTCGCGGTACAGGGCCTGCTCCGGCGACTCCTGGGGGTTGATGCCACCCTGCGGGAATTGCCAGGCATCCTGGTTGATCCGCCGCGCCCAGAGCACCTGGCCAATATCATTGGTCAGGATGATGCCGACATTGGGGCGGAAACCATCGGAATCGATCACGACAAAATACCTTGAAAACGCATATGCCCGCATTGTTCCACAAAGGCCGCGGGCGCAGCAAACGCGCGGCCCGGCGAATGGGCAGCGAAGGCAAAAGCGGCTATTCTGGCGCCCTTTTCGGCCCCCCAGATTCAGGTGAAACGACGTGCGCCTTGCCCTCTTCGACCTCGACAACACCCTGCTCGCCGGTGACAGCGACCACAGCTGGGGCGAATTCCTCTGCCAGCGTGGCCGGGTCGATGCCGCCGAGTACCAGGCGCGCAACGATGCCTTCTATGCCGACTACTGCGCCGGCAGGCTCGACGTGGTGGCCTACCAGAACTTCAGTCAGGCGATTCTCGGCCGCACCGGCGCCCAGGAGCTGGCGCAGTGGCAGGCGGAGTTCATGGCCGAGGTGATCGAGCCGATCATCCTGGCCAAGGGCGAGGCGCTGCTGGCGCAGCACCGCGAGGCCGGCGACAAGCTGGTGATCATCACCGCCACCAACCGCTTCGTCACCGCGCCGATTGCCGCGCGCCTGGGCGTCGAGACCCTGCTGGCCACCGAGTGCGGCATGCAGGACGGCCGCTACACCGGGCAGCTGGCCGGCATTCCCTGCTACCAGGAGGGCAAGGTGGTGCGCCTCAACGAGTGGCTGCAGGACAGCGGTCTGAACCTGGATGACAGCTACTTCTACAGCGACTCGCGCAACGACCTGCCGCTGCTCGAGAAAGTCGCCCACCCGGTGGCGGTGGACCCGGACGACACCCTGCGCGGCATCGCCGGCGAGCGCGGCTGGCCGGTGATCTCGCTGCGCTGAGTGGCTTCAGCGGTGGCTGGGGGTGCCGTGTGCGCACCCTGCGCCATTGCGCCATTGCGCCATTGCGCTGCTGCGCTATAGCGGCTTGGCCACCATCAGCCAGAAGATCGCGATAAAGGCCAGGAAGGCCGGCCAGCCCAGCACGAACCAGATGCGCATGTAGCGGTTGGCCCGTTCCGGCAGCGGCGTGCCGTCGCGCAGGGCCCGGCCGGCCAGGTTGCGCACGCGGATCTGCAGCCACAGCACCGGCAGCCAGCACAGCCCGGCGAACACGAACAGTCCCGCGCTCCACAGCAGCCAGAACTGGCTCAGCGGCCAGCCGGCCAGTCTGGCCAGGGCCAGGCCGCTGAGCGGCTGGAACACGGCCGTGGTGGCGATGAACAGCCAGTCGGCGGTGACCAGATGGCGGAAGGTCGTGGCGATCACCTGCACTTCGCCGCTGCGCCAGGCCCGCAGGGCGTAGTAGGCGGAGCCCAGGCCGGTGCCGAACAGCAGGGTGGCGGAAAGGATGTGCAGGGTCTTGAGCAGCAGGTACAGGCTCATGGGTGTCTCGTCATGGAAGTGGAAAGTCCCAGCAGCCAGGCGCTCAGCAGCAGGACCGCGAAATTCTTGCCCAGCGCCATGTAGGGGTCGAACCAGTAATGGGGCAGCAGCAGGCTGATGATCAGGCTGTAGACCAGCATCAGGCCGATCTGTGCCTGCAGGGCCCGGCTGCGCCAGCGCCGCGACAGCAGCGCCAGGCCGAGTACGCCGTCCAGCAGGGCGCCGCCGATCACCGCCAGCCTGGCCGGCAGGCCGTCGATGCCGGCTTCCGCCATGATCCGCAGGCCCCAGTCGAAGCCCGGCCCCAGGCAGACCACTGCCGTGCCCAGCCAGATCAGCGCGAGCACCAGCAACACCAGCCGCTGCAGTGCCAGGGCCAGGCTCTGTGCCGGCTGTGGCCAGTGTTGCAGGCGGCTGGCCAGGGGTGCGGCGCGGTAGCCGCAGGCCTGTTCCAGGGCCGCGGGATCGGCGAGGTTGTCGTACTGGCTCAGTTGCAGGGTCTGCCGGTTCAGGGCTTGCCAGCCCAGGTGATCGCCCAGCGCCGCGCCGAGTCGCGCGAGCGGTTCCGGCACTGTCAGATAGCGCGCCGGGCGCCAACCCTGGGCCTGGCGCAGGACATCGAGCAGCTCGCCCTGGGTAAGCGCCTGCGTGCCCACCAGCGGCAGCAGAGTCGGCTGCGCCGGCCAGTTGCGCAGCAGGGCCAGCACGGCCGCGCAGAGGTCGTCGATATGCAGCGGCTGCAGTCGTGCCCGGTTGCCCAGCAGCGGTATCAGTGGCCAGGGCGACAGGCGCTGCAGCCATTCACTGCTGGTGCCGCCAGGGCCGACGACCAGCGAGGGCCGCAGCACCACGGCAGGAATGCCTAGGTTCAGGAGGTACCGGTCGGCCTCGGCCTTGCTGGCCAGGAAGGGGATGTCGGGATGTTCGCCGGCGCCCAGGGTGGAAATCTGCAGCACCGCGGCGCCATGCCGCCTGGCCAGCTCGAACAGGGCGCAGGCGCCATCGTGCTGCAGGCCCTGCATTTGAGCTGCATCGGTGGACAGTTCGCCGCTGGCGTTGATCACCAGTTCGATGCCCTCCGGCCAGGCGAAGCCGTCCGGCTGCAGCAGGTCGAGGCAGCGCCATTCGACGCTCGGCAATGGCGTCGGCGAGGGCCGGCGGCGGGTGGCCACCAGCGAGTGGCCGGCCAGGGTCAGGGCGTCGAGCAGGTGCCGGCCGATAAAGCCGCCGGCACCGACCAGCAGGATGCGCATCAGGCCGGCTTGGCCCCCATCAGGGCGAAGATCGCCAGCAGCAGGACCAGCACCAGTGCGCCATAGGCGCTGACGAAGCGCAGCAATGTCACCGGCACCGCGCCGTCGACCGCACCCTGCCAGGCGCTCAGGCGGCCATGCAGGAGCAGGCCGGCCAGCACCAGCAGGGCGAACAGGATGGCGCTGAGCAGCAGCCACAGCTGGCCCAGCGGCCAGCCGGCGCCATGCACCAGCCACCAGCCGCTGACCGGCAGGCTCAGGGCCAGCACGCCGAGGGCCGGCAGGCTGTACAGGCGGGTCACGCGCAGCTTGCGCGCGAGCACGGCGGCATCGCCGCTCTTGTTGGCTTTCCACAGCATGAAGGCGTGTGCCAGCACGCCGAGCAGCAACAGCGCGGCGGGCAGGCTGTGGGCGATCTTCAACAGCAGGTAGTGCTCCATCACTAGGCTCCGTTATCCAAGGAACAGCTGGTAGGCCGGGTTGTCGGTTTCGTCCCAGTAGGGATAGCCGATGGCGTCCAGCGCAGCCGGAATCAGCTGGCGCTGGTCCTGCGGTACCTGCAGCGCGGCCAGCACGCGGCCGTCGGCGGCGCCGTGGTTGCGGTAGTGGAACATGCTGATGTTCCAGCGCCCGCCGAGCTTGTTGAGGAAGTTGAACAGCGCCCCTGGGCGTTCCGGGAATTCGAAGCGGAACACGCACTCGTCCGGCACCGCCGCCGCATGGCCGCCGACCATGTGGCGGATGTGCAGCTTGGCCAGCTCGTTGTCGGTCAGGTCCAGCACCGGGAAGCCCTGGTCGCGCAGGCCCTGCACCAGGGCGGCGCGCGGGTCGTTCTCCGGGTGGGTCTGCACGCCGACGAAGATGTGCGCCTCGCCGTCGGTGTGGTAGCGGTAGTTGAACTCGGTGATCTGGCGCTTGCCGATCGCCTCGCAGAAGGTCTTGAAGCTGCCCGGCTGCTCGGGGATGGTCACGGCGATGATCGCCTCGCGCTTCTCGCCCAGCTCGGCGCGCTCGGCCACGTGGCGCAGGCGGTCGAAGTTGACGTTGGCGCCCGAGTCGATGCCGACCAGCACCTGGCCGCTGACGCCTTCGCGCTCCACGTACTTCTTGATCCCGGCCACGGAGAGCGCGCCGGCCGGCTCGGTGATCGAGCGGGTGTCGTCGTAGATGTCCTTGATCGCCGCGCAGATCTCGTCGGTGCTGACGGTGATCACCTCGTCGACATAGTGCTTGCACACATCGAAGGTGTACTGGCCGATCTGCGCCACGGCCACGCCGTCGGCGAACAGCCCGACGGTCGGCAGCACCACGCGCTCGCCGGCGGCCATGGCGGCCTGCAGGCAGTTGGAGTCGTCCGGTTCGACGCCGATCACCCGGATATCCGGGCGCAGGTATTTGACGTAGGCGGCGATGCCGGCGATCAGGCCGCCACCGCCGCAGGGCACGAAGATGGCGTCCAGCTGGCCCGGCTGCTGACGCAGGATTTCCATGGCCACGGTGCCCTGGCCGGCGATCACCAGCGGATCGTCGTAGGGGTGGATATAGGAATAGCCCTTCTCCTCCACCAGCTTCAGCGAATAGGCCAGGGCCTCGGGGAAGGCGTCGCCGTGCAGCACCACCTTGCCGCCGCGCGAGCGCACGCCCTGGACCTTGAGCTCCGGGGTGGTGCGCGGCATGACGATGGTGGCCTTGACCCCCAGGTGCTTGGCCGCCAGGGCCAGGCCCTGGGCGTGGTTGCCGGCCGAGGCGGTGACCACGCCGCGCGCCAGTTCCTCGGGCGACAGCTGCGCCAGCTTGTTGTAGGCGCCGCGAATCTTGAACGAGTACACCGGCTGCAGGTCTTCGCGTTTCAGCAGAATCTGGTTGCCCAGCCGCTCGGAGAGCTGGCGGGCGGGCTGCAGCGGGGTTTCCACGGCGACGTCGTAGACGCGCGAGGTGAGGATCTTCTTTACGTACTGTTCGAGCATCGCGGCTTCACTGGCGGGCATTTCACGGAGTCTGGAGTCTACCCCAGCGCTTCGGCCGGCGGCCACCGACAGTCGGTCCTGAAAACCCCATAACAGTAGGGCGCGTCGATAAAACGCAGCCGCAGGGCCGGGTGGCGAGGCTATAATTCGCCCCTTCCCGTACTCCCCAGGCGCAGACTCCGTGATGACCCAGGATCAGCTCAAGCAGGCCGTGGCCCAGGCCGCCGTCGACCATATCCTTCCCTTCCTCGACAGCAAGAGCGTGATCGGCGTCGGCACCGGCTCCACCGCCAACTGCTTCATCGACGCCCTGGCCCAGCACAAGATGGCCTTCGACGGCGCGGTGGCCAGCTCCGAGGCCACCGCCGCGCGGCTCAAGGGCCACGGCATCCCGGTGTACGACCTGAACAGCGTCAGCGAGCTGGAGTTCTACATCGACGGCGCCGACGAGAGCGACCAGCACCTGCACCTGATCAAGGGCGGCGGCGCCGCGCTGACCCGCGAGAAGATCGTCGCCGCGGTGGCCAAGACCTTCATCTGCATCGCCGACGCCAGCAAGCTGGTGCCGCTGCTGGGGGCCTTCCCGCTGCCGGTGGAAGTCATCCCCATGGCCCGCAGCCACGTGGCGCGCCAACTGGTCAAGCTGGGCGGCGACCCGGTGTACCGCGAGGGCGTGCTGACCGATAACGGCAACATCATCCTCGACGTGTTCAACCTGCAGATCGTCGACCCGGTGGCCCTCGAACGCGACATCAACGCCATCGTCGGCGTGGTCACCAATGGCCTGTTCGCCGCGCGCCCGGCCGACCTGCTGCTGCTCGGCACCGCGGACGGGGTGAAGACCCTCAAGCGTGACTGAGCGGCGCCGCGCCTGACCCCGGCAGACCCGTTCACGGTCGGGGTTGGTGGTTGGGCCTGGCTGGCGGGGTGGTGGCGAGCGACTAAGCTTGCCTGACACCCCGTCCGACAGGAGCCCTGACATGGCCGCGAAATTTCATCTGAAGCAGGCCGCCGATGGCCAGCTGCATTTCAACCTGCTGGCCGGCAACGGCGAGATCATCCTCAGCAGCGAGCTGTACAAGAGCAAGGCTTCGGCGCTGGCCGGCATCGAGTCGGTGCGCAAGAACTCGCAGCGTGAGGGGGCCTTCGAGATCAAGGCGGCAGCATCCGGCAAGTTCCACTTCGTGCTCAAGGCCAGCAATGGCCAGGTGGTCGGCAGCAGCCAGCTGTATGCCAGCGAGGCCGGTGCCGTGGCCGGCAGCGAATCGGTGAAGCACAACGCCGCGCCGGCATCGCTGCAGGACGACAGCTGAGCGCGCGGCTCCGGTCGCGAGGTGTCAGGCAACCCGGGCCGGCTCAGTCGCCGGCCTGTTTCTTGAACACGTAGAACAGGTTCGGCTCGCTGACCAGGTACAGGGTGCCGGCATCATCCATGGCCACCCCTTCGGCCTGCGGTACACCCTTCTTCAAGCCCTGCCGGCCGCCGAGCAGCGACAGGCTGCTGATCGGCCGGCCATTGGCATCCAGCTCCAGCACCAGGCGTGACTCGTCGGACAGCGCCAGCAGATGGCCGCTGGCCTCGTCGTACTGCAGGCTGGACAGGTCACGCACGAACAGCCTTGCATCGCGCTTGGCGTCGCCGGCCACGTGCACGGCGAAGGGCTTGTCCGGGTTGGTGTGCGGAAAGCCGTGGATTTCGTAGATGCTCACCGGGTCGCGCTCCTTGGCGACGAACAGGCGCTGCCCCTGGCTGTCGTAGGCCAGCCCCTCGAAGCCCTTGTTGCCGTTGCGGTCGATGCCCAGGGACAGCTGCTGGGATTCGGCGGCGTCGATGAGGCGGGTGCCGTCGTCCAGGCGCACCTTGATCAGGCGTTGCAGGCGCTCGTCGGTGATCACGTAGATCCCGCGGCTGATGTATTCGATGGCCTCCGGATCGCCGAAACCGACCAGCGGGATCTGGCGCAGGATCCGCCCGTCCAGTGACAGCTCGATCAGCTGCGGCTTCTGGTTGGTCACGGTGAACAGGCTGCGCCGGTCCGGGTCGTAGGTCAGCGCCGAGACGTCGTCGTCCAGGCCGACGATCGGCTGGGCCTGCAGGGTGGCGACATAGTCCGGCAGCCAGATCGAGTGTTCACGCCACTCGGCGGCATGCCGCCATTCCTGCAGCATGAACCAGGCCCGTTCGAACAGGCGGAACTGCTGGGCCGCCACCGCGCCGAGCAGCAAGGCGGCCAGCAGCAGGGTGGCTGCGATGAGGCGTGTCGGGCGTGGCATGGGGGCACCTGGTCGATCGGGGCTCCATCAATAGCACAGTCCAGCTGAATTCAAGCTTAAAGAGCGTTACCGCAGTCTTCCAGGCTGCCGCCCCACGCGGCTATCGGCCTGCGACACCCGGTCGCGCCGGCCGCGCCCTGGCCATGACCTCGGGCAAGGTTTGCCCGCCGTGGCGCGCCTAGACTCGCGGCACTGTCAGTTATCCAGGGAGCGCCCCATGTTCTGCGATGTCGCCATCATCGGCGCCGGCCCGGCCGGCCTGTGTCTCGCCCGTGCCCTGTCGGGTCACGGTCTGTCCATCGTGCTGGTCGAGCGCCAGAGCGAGCAGAGCCTGGCCGAGCCGGCCTTCGACGGCCGCGAGATCGCCCTGACCCATGCTTCGCAGGCGCTGCTGGAGCGCCTCGGCCTGTGGCAGCGCCTGCCGGCCAGCGAGGTGGCGATCCTGCGCGATGCCCAGGTGCTCAATGGCCTCTCGCTGTTCGCCCTGCGGATTCGTGCCGAGCAGGCCGGCGCCGAGCGCCTCGGCCACCTGGTGGCCAACCAGGCGCTCCGCCGCGCGGCTTATGCTGCGCTGGAGGACTGCGCCGATGTGCAGCTGCTGTGCGACAGCCAGGTGCGGGCGATCCGCCATGAGCCGCAGCAGGTCAGCCTGGAGCTGGCCGACGGCAGTTGCCTGCGCAGCCGCCTGCTGGTGGCCGCCGACAGCCGCTTCTCGGAAACCCGCCGCCTGCTCGGCATCGGCGCGCAGCTCAAGGACTTCGGCAAGACCATGCTGGTCTGCCGCATGCAGCATGAGCAGCCGCACCAGCAGGTGGCCTGGGAGTGGTTCGGCTATGGCCAGACCCTGGCCCTGCTGCCGCTCAACGGCAACGTCTCCTCGGTGGTGCTGACCCTGCCGCCGCGCGAGATCGAACGCCTGCAGCAACTGGACGAGGCGGCCTTCGCCGGCGAGATGGAGCGGCGCTTCGACCGCCGGCTCGGCGCGATGCAGTTGCTCAGCAGTCGGCATGCCTATCCGCTGGTCGGGGTCTATGCCCAGCGCCTGGCCGGGCCGCGCTGCGCGCTGATCGGCGATGCCGCGGTGGGCATGCATCCGGTCACCGCGCATGGCTTCAACTTCGGTCTGGGCAGTGTCGAGCGGCTGGCTGCCGCCGTGCTGGCGGCCCATGCCAGGGGCCGGGATATTGCCGACACCGGCGTGCTCGGTCGTTACGAGCGCCAGCATCGCCTGGCCACCTGGCCGCTGTACCAGGCTACCCAGTTGCTGGTTGGCCTGTACACCGACGAGCGCCTGCCCGCCCGCCTGCTGCGCGGGGCCGGCCTGCGCGTGGCCCAGGGCCTGGTGCCGCTGCGCAGCGCCATAGCCCGCCACCTGACCGCCCGCGCGGGCTGAGGTGCGCCGGGGCGTTGGCCCGCGCATTCACTCGCGCCGGGTGTCGTTGTTTTCCTTGCGGAACCTGTAGAACAGGTTGGGTTCGCTGACGATATAGAGGTTGCCCTCTTCGTCCATGGCCACGCCTTCGGCGCGCGGGATGCGCTTGTCCAGGCCGTTCAGACCGCCGAGCAGGCTGATGAAACTGACCGGCTGGCCCTGTGGGTCCAGCTCCAGCAGCAGGTTGGATTGCGCGGAAAGGACGAGGATGTGCCCGGTGCGCGGGTCGACACTCAGTGCCGAGAGGTTGCGCATGCCCAGGCCGTAGTCGGGTAGCGGCTTGAGCGCTTCGGCCAGTGCCTCCTGGCTGTCGCCGGGCAGGCTGTACATGGCGGTGGGGTTGCGCTCCTTGCCGAGCAGCAGGCGGTTCTGCCGGGCATCCCAGGCCACGCCTTCGAAGCCCTTGTTGCGCGAGTTGGCGAAGCCCAGGTCGAACTCGCTGGAATTGACCACGTTGAGTTCACTGGTCTGCGGGTCGAGCGCCAGCACCGACAGGCTGCGCCGGCGCTCGTCGACGATGGCCACGCTGCCATCCTCGAGAATCGCCACGCCCTCGGGGTTGCTGAAGCCGAGCAGGGGGATGCGGCGCAAGATGTCGCCGCTGCGGGTCAGTTCGACCAGCAGGGGATTCTTGCCGGTAACGGTAAACAGGGTGCCGGTGACCGGGTTGTAGGCCAGGTCCGAGATTTCGTCTTCATCCAGGCCGCTCAGCGGCTTGGCCTGGATCACTGCCGTATAGCCGGGCAGCCAGATGCTGGCGTCCCGCTCGAGCAGCGACAGGCTCTGTTCCTTCAGCCAGTAGCGGGCGCGGTCGTCCAGGTGCAGGTAGTGGATCAGTGCGACACCTGCGGCGAGCAGGCCGGCCAGTGCCAGCCAGCGCTGGCGAGTAAAGCGGGGGAATGCAGGCATCGACGACTTCTCACTGAGCGGCGCGGGTCAGAGTGCAGGAAGTCTATGAAGGTTCCCTTAACGCATTGCTACAGCACCCGGCTGGTAAAACCCGGCTGGTTGCTCAGCTCGATCTGCAACTGGTCGCCACTGGCCAGCGGGCCGACGCCGACCGGGGTGCCGGTGGAAATCACGTCGCCCGGCTGCAGGCTGAAGTGCCCGGCGATGTGCTGGATCAGGCCGATGATCGGGTTGAGCATGTCACGGCTGTTGCCGTCCTGGCGCAGTTCGCCGTTGAGCGACAGGCGGATGCCGATATCGGCCAGGTCCGGGTAGGCGTCGCCGGCGACGAACGGCGCCAGTACATAGGCGCCGTCGAAGGACTTGGCCAGCTCCCAGGGCAGGCCCTTCTCCTTGAGCCTGGCCTGCACGTCGCGCAGGGTCAGATCCAGCGCCGGGGCGAAGCCGGAGATGGCGTCGCGCACTTCCTCCACGGACGGTTGCTTGGACAGCGGCTTGCCGATCAGCACGGCGATTTCCGCCTCGTAGTGCACCACGCCGCGATCCTGCGGAATGGCGAAGCTGTCGTTCAGCGCCACCGTGCAGCTGCCTGGCTTGATGAACAGCAGCGGCTCGCTCGGGATCGGGTTGTTCAGTTCGGCGGCATGCTCGGCGTAGTTGCGCCCGACGCAGACCACCTTGCCCAGCGGGAAGTGGATCGGCGTGCCGTCGGTGTACTGGTGCTGGTAGCTCATCCGGCTTTGCTCCGAATCAAGTGCTTATGAAGCGTCACGAGCGAAGGTCAGGCAAGGCGGCGGAGTCGGGAAAAAGCGGAGTTGGCTAGTGCCAATGAGCATTTTTCCCGGCTTCGCCAACGCAGCATGGCCGAGCGCAGTAGCTTCAGATGGGAAAGATTTTGCCGGGGTTCATGATCCCGTTGGGATCAAACACCGCCTTGATCGCCTTCATGTAGCCGATCTCGGCGGGGCTTCGGCTGTAGTGCAGGTAATCGCGCTTGGTCATGCCGACGCCGTGTTCGGCGCTGATCGAGCCGTTGTACTTCTGCACGGTCTCGAACACCCACTGGTTGACGATGGCGCACTTGGCGAAGAACTCGTCCTTGGACAGGTTCTCCGGCTTCAAGATGTTCAGGTGCAGGTTGCCGTCGCCGATGTGGCCGAACCAGATGACCTCGAAGTCCGGGTAGTTGTCCCCGACGATACGGTCGATATCGTGCAGGAAGGCCGGGACCTTGCCGACGGTGACCGAGATGTCGTTCTTGTACGGCGTCCAGTGGCTGATGGTCTCGGAGATGTACTCGCGCAGCTTCCACAGGTTCTGCAGCTGCTGCTCGCTCTGGCTCATCACGCCGTCCAGCACCCAGCCCTGCTCGACGCAGTGCTCGAAGGTGGCCAGGGCCTGCTCGGCGACCTCTTCGGTGCTGGCCTCGAACTCCAGCAGGGCATAGAACGGGCAGTCGGTGTCGAACGCCGGCGGCACGTCGCCGCGGGCCAGGATCTTGGCCAGGGCCTTGTCCGAGAAGAATTCGAAGGCGGTCAGGTCGAGCTTGTTCTGGAAGGCGTGCAGTACCGGCATGATCGAGTCGAAATCGGGGGTGCCGAGGACCATGGCGGTGAGGTTCTTCGGCGCGCGCTCCAGGCGCATGGTGGCTTCCACCACAAACCCGAGCGTGCCTTCGGCGCCGATAAACAGCTGGCGCATGTCGTAGCCGGTGGCGTTCTTGATCAGGTCCTTGTTCAGTTCCAGCAGCTCGCCGGTACCGGTGACGACCTTCAGGCCGGCCACCCAGTTGCGGGTCATGCCGTAGCGAATGACCTTGATCCCGCCGGCATTGGTGCCGATATTGCCGCCCAACTGGCTGGAACCGCTGGAGGCGAAGTCCACCGGGTAGTACAGGCCCTTGTCCTCGGCGAACAGCTGCAGCTGCTTGGTCACCACGCCCGGCTGGCACACCACGGTGCGGTCGTACTCGTTGAACGCGAGAATCTGGTTCATGTAGTCGAAGGCCACCACGACTTCCCCGTTGGCCGCCACGGCGCCGGCGGACAGGCCGGTACGGCCGCCGGATGGCACCAGGGCGACCTTGTGCTCGTTGGCCCAACGGACGATGGCCTGCACCTGCTCGGTGGTCTTGGGGAACACGATGGCGCTGGGTGCCGGGGCGAAATGCTTGGTCCAGTCCTTGCCGTAGGCGTTGAGGGAGTCGGCATCGGTGAGCACCTTGCCGGGCTCGACCAGGGTCTTCAGCGCTTCGATCAGGGCGGGATTGGTCATCTGGGGAACTCTCAAATGATTCATGGTCACCCTGAGCACGCTTCATCGGCCAGGGGTGGGTCTTTCGCGGGGCTCGTATGCTAGCATACGCACCCCGTGAATCGTGCCCCGCGCCGATCTGCGGGGCCCGCTCAGCAACGCTGCTGACGCTTCTCCTGACACTATTCGTGGGACAACAGGTACTCCGATGAGCAAGACCTCTCTCGACAAGAGCAAGATCAAGTTCCTTCTGCTGGAAGGCGTGCACCAGAATGCCGTCGACACCCTGAAGGCCGCCGGCTACAGCAACATCGAGTACCTCAAAGGCGCGCTGTCCGACGACGAGCTGAAGACCAAGATCGCCGATGCCCATTTCATCGGCATCCGCTCGCGCACCCAGCTGACCGCCGAGGTCTTCGACTGCGCCAAGAAGCTGGTCGCCGTCGGCTGCTTCTGCATCGGCACCAACCAGGTCGACCTCAACGCGGCCCGCGAGCGCGGCATCGCCGTATTCAACGCGCCGTTCTCCAACACCCGCTCGGTGGCCGAGCTGGTGCTGGCCCAGGCCATCCTGCTGCTGCGCGGCATCCCCGAGAAGAACGCTTCCTGCCACCGTGGTGGCTGGATCAAGTCGGCGGCCAACTCCTTCGAAATCCGCGGCAAGAAGCTGGGCATCGTCGGTTACGGCTCGATCGGCACCCAGCTCTCGGTGCTGGCCGAAGCCCTCGGCATGCAGGTGTACTTCTACGACACCGTGACCAAGCTGCCGCTGGGCAACGCCACCCAGGTGGGTAGCTTGCACGAGCTGCTGGGCCTGGCCGACATCGTCTCCCTGCATGTGCCGGAACTGCCGTCCACCCAGTGGATGATCGGCGAGAAGGAAATCCGCGCCATGAAGAAGGGCGGCATCCTGATCAACGCCGCCCGCGGCACCGTGGTCGAGCTGGATCACCTGGCTGCAGCGATCAAGGACGAGCACCTGATCGGCGCCGCCATCGACGTGTTCCCGGTCGAGCCCAAATCCAACGACGAAGAGTTCGAGAGCCCGCTGCGCGGCCTGGATCGCGTGATCCTGACCCCGCACATCGGTGGTTCCACCGCCGAGGCCCAGGCCAACATCGGCCTGGAAGTGGCCGAGAAGCTGGTCAAGTACAGCGACAACGGTACCTCGGTGTCCTCGGTCAACTTCCCCGAAGTGGCCCTGCCGGCGCACGCGGGCAAGCACCGTCTGCTGCACATCCACCAGAACATCCCGGGCGTGATGAGCGAGATCAACAAGGTATTCGCCGACAACGGCATCAACATCTCCGGGCAGTTCCTGCAGACCAACGACAAGGTCGGCTACGTGGTGATCGACGTCGACGCCGAGTACTCCGAGCTGGCCCTGGAAAAACTGCAGCACGTGAATGGCACCATTCGCAGCCGCGTCCTGTTCTAAGACGCTGTTGCAATGAAAAAGGGAGGCCTCGGCCTCCCTGTTTTCTGCCCACGATTTACTGCACGGTGATGCTGATCTTCTCGGACATCACCGGCGGGTCGAGCGGCACGTGGTTCTTGTCGCCCACCAGCAGCTGCAGGCTGCGCTGGCCCGGTGGCAGGGTTATTGCGGCCTCGGTCTGGCCCTTGCCGAAATGCCGCACCTGTTCGCTGGCCGGCAGCGGCAGGTTCATCGCCGGCAGTTCGGCGTTGTCCACCAGCAGGTGATGGTGGCCGGTGGCGGGCAGGTCGACCCCGGCCGGGGCCACGCCCATGCCCCTGAGGCCGAACTTGACGGTGAAGGTCTGGCCGACCGTGGCGCCGTCGGCCGGCTCGATGAAGTACACCGCCGCGCCGGCCGGTGCGGCTGTGCGCGGCAGGTCCGCCGCGGCGGCGAAGGCGCTGGTGCAGAGCAGGGCGGCGAGGCCCAGGGTGCGCAGGGGGGAGGTCATGCGGGTGCTCCTTTGGCGAGGGTCCAGCACTGACCTTAGCAGGTCGTTGAAAAACTACCTGCGTTGCCGATACTGCGTTAAAAACGGCCTCAAAATGCTCATTTACAACACGTAAACTGCGCTTTTCCGGCGTTTTGACCAGCCGGAGGCTGTTACTACGTAGCGCCTTGTCTCGGCTGCCTCGCCAACATTTTTCAACGACCTGCTAGGCGATGGCGCGGGTTCCGTCCGGTCAGCCGTCGAGTTGCTCCAGCTGTTGCAGTTCGGCGGCGGCCTCGGCCAGCTGGTGCTCGTTGAACACCTTGACCCCGGCACGGCGCAGCAGGGCGGCAGTGACGCCCTCGCCGGCGACCAGGGTCGCGCTGAAGCTGCCGTCGTAGGTCTGCTGGTTGCCGCAGGACGGGCTGCGCGCCTTGAGCACGGCCACCCGCAGGCCGTACTGGCGAACCAGCTGCAGGGCGATCTGCGCGCCGGCGACGAACTCGGCGGTGACGTTCTCGCCCAGGTTGGTCAGCACTGGCTGGGTGCCGTCGAGCACCAGCCCGCCCTGGCCACCGGGGATTTCCGCCGGCGGGCGCGGGGTCGGCAGGCCGCCGGCGACCTCGGGGCAGAGCGGCACGATGCGGCCCTCGGCCTGCCAGCGCTGGAGCAGGTCGAAGGGGCCGTGGGCGCCGCCGTCGTAGCGCACCTTGTGGCCGAGCAGGCAGCGACTGACCAGGACTTTTTCCATGGGACCTCCCGTTACAGGGCGCGGCGGCGGAACCAGCCGGTCAGCGACAGGCGATCGCGGCTGGCCGGCAGCACTTCGTGGGGCAGCTCGGCGGACATGAACAGCAGCAGCGTGCCGCTCTGCGGCAGCACGTCCAGCACCTCGCCGCCTGGCGGGTAGAGGCGCAGGGCGCCGCCCTGGTCGGCCTGCCAGGCCTGGTTGAGGTAGAACACCGCCGATACGGTGCGCCGGTCGTCGTCGCGGAAACGGTCGAGGTGCTTCTGGTAGAAGCTGCCCGGCGGGTAGAGGGCGAAGTGGCTCTCGTAGTCGGCCAGGCCGAGGAAGAAGGCCTGGTTGAGGGCCGCGCGCAGCTCGTCCATGGCCGCCAGGTAGCGGTCGCAGGCGGCGTGCTGGCCGGCTTCCAGCCACTGGATGCGGTCGCCGCGGATGCCTTCGCGCACCGCCAGCGCTTCGCCGCGGCCGACCCCGGCGGGGGCCAGGGCGCCCTTTTCGGCGCGCTTGCGGCACTCGCTGGCCAGTTCGCGGGTCAGACTGTCTGGCAGGAAATGCTCCTGCCGCGACCAGCCCTGGAGGGCGAGGTCGTCGATGATCGGTGGCAGCAGCTGCGGGTCGAGGTCGGTAGGCATGGCGGCGATTCTAGCAGTGCTGCCGCTGCACCTCGATAAGTCGCCTCGACAAGCTTGGCGCCGCCCCGGAAAATGGCTGCGCCAGAAAGGAGCCCCCCATGCGTGCCGTGTTCGCCTTCGTATTGCTGTTGTGCAGCCTGACTTCCCTTGCCGACGAGCAGGCCCGCCTGTACCAGGCCGGCGGCTGGCCCGAGCAGCGGGCGAATTTCAGCGCGGCCCTGGCCGCGGCCCAGCTGCGCTACCGCGACAGCCTGCCGCCGGGGGTGTACCAGGCCCTGGTCGACAACAGCAACCGCCGCTTCGCCCCGCAGGCCATGGACCAGCGTGCCCAGGCCACCCTGCGTGCGCAGCTGGCCGACCCGCAGCCGGCGCTGCAGTTCTTCGAGTCGCCGCTGGGGCGCAAGATCATCGCCGCCGAGACTCTGGCGACCCGCCGCGACCAGCTGGCCGCCCATGCCAACGGCCTGCCGCGCAGCGAGGCCAGTGCCACCCGACGCCTGCTGGTGCGCCACCTGGCCCAGGCCCTGCCGGCCCAGGAAGCCGGCACCGAGGTGAGCATGGCCCTGGCCGGCGTGGCCGCCGACAGCCTCAGCCAGATGCTCCCCGGCCTGCTCGGCGGCGGGCAGACCGAGGCGCTGATGCAGGGCCAGCGCGAGCAGCTGATGACGCAGATCGGCAACAACCTGGATGACACCCTGCTGTACGTCTACCGCGAGCTGTCCGACCCGGAGCTGGAGGAGTTCGTCAGCTTCGCCCAGTCGCCGGCGGGCCAGGCCTACTACCAGGCAGCCCTGGCCGCCCTGCGCAGCGGCCTGGCGGTCAGCGGCCGCTAGGGTCTGTTCGCGCTCCGTCGCGGCCGTGAACGAAACGGAAACAGACCCTAGGTTCAGCCCAGGCGCTCGCGCAGCGCGGCGAAATAGCGCTGGCGCAACTCGTCGCTCTCGTTGGCCAGGTGATGCTTGGCGCCGGGCAGGCGGATGATCTGCGGCCGGGCGAACTTGTCCTGCAGCACCCCGAGGTTGTGCTGCCAGTCCACCGTCATGTCCTCTTCACCCTGCACGATCAGCGGGCTCAGGGCGCTGCGCGGCGCCGCCTCGATCCGCGGGATCCACTTGGCCAGGGCGCCGACCCAGGCGGTCGGCAGGTGGCGGGGCTGCAGCGGGTCGCGGTTCTGCACGAAATCGAGGAAGGCCGCGTCGCTGGAGTTGGCCGAGAAGCGCCGCGGGATCTGCTCGCGGAACGGGCTGAGCAGCTGGTAGCTGAGCTTCGACAGGCCCCAGGCGCGCGGGCGCACCAGCGGCGCCAGGAGAATGCTGGTGCCGGCCTCGGGGCGCGCCTGGCCGGTGAGCAGGTGGTCGATCAGGATCGCCCCGCCGGTACTCTGCCCGCACAGGTGCCAGGGTTGCGGCAGGTCGAGGGCGGCGGCTTCGGCGAACAGCCCCTGCAGGGTGTGCTGGTAGTGGGCGAAGTCTTCGATGCTGGCCCGCGGCCCGGCGGACAGGCCATGGCCGGGCAGGTCGCAGGCCAGCACGGCGTAATTCATCTGCAGCGCCCAGTCGATCACATGGCGGTACAGGCCCATGTGGTCGTAGTAGCCGTGCAGCAGGATCAGCGTGGCCTGTGGCTCGGCCGGCAGCCAGAGCTGGGTGACGATGCGCAGGCCGTCCTGCTCGAAGCAGCCGAGCTGCCGATGCACCGCACCGCCGCCCGGCAGGTCCAGGCCGAAGTAGTGCTGGTAGGCCTGCGCCTCGGCGCTCAGCGGCTCGCGCGCTGCGGCCAAGGGTCGCAGGCTGCGGCGCAGGCGCTCGGGCTGGAAGGGCTCTGGCATGGGGCTGGACATGGTCGACTGGGGGCTCGTGCAGGTGGCGGTCTGGATCATGATATTCAGCTGTCGCGGTTGCCGTGGCAAGCTATGAGGCCCGCCGCCGAAGTCTTCGCCATGCCCGCCTCGCGTTTGAAAGTCGTCCTTGCCAGCCTGCTCGCCATCGTCTGGCTGGGCGCGATGCTGTTCGCCTTCTGGTGGTTCGAGGCGCGCTATATCCGCCCGTTCGACGAGCGCACCGAGTTGTTCTCCGGCGCGGCCCTGCGCCTGCCGGCCGAGCTGGCCGGCCCGGGGGCGATCCGCGTGGTGCATTTCTGGGACCCGGCCTGCCCGTGCAATGTCGGCAACCAGCAGCACCTCGCCGAACTGCTGCACACCTATGTGCCGCGCGGCGTGCAGTTCTATGCGCTGCAGAAGGCCGGCAGCCAGGGCCGCCTGCCGGACAGCCTGAGCGCCTTGCAGCCGCTGGCCGCCTTGCCCGGCAGCGAACAGCTGCCGGCCAGCCCGGCGGTGGCGATCTGGGACCAGCAGGGCCAGCTGGCCTATTTCGGCCCCTACAGCGAGGGCGCGCTGTGCACCTCGAGCAACAGCTTCATCGAGCCGATCCTAGAGGCCCTGAGCGCCGGCCGCCCGGTGCGCGCCGACAGCAACCTGGCGGTGGGCTGTTTCTGCGACTGGGCGGGCTGACTGAGCCTGAAGTGTTCGGGGTGGTTGCCGGCCTTGCCTGCTGTGTCACCAGTAGCCGTGAGCCATTTGTCGGGCTTCTGGCGTCCATCGCCTGACGCTATCTTGTCACCCGGCATTCTGCCGACTACTACTGAATGGCCATTGTTTTGCTATCAGTCAGCAGGGAGGCCGACCATGAGCCCCAGTTTCTTCCAGCGAGCCGACCGCTTGATGCTCGGTGTGTTGTCCGGCATGACTCTCTACGCCTTTGGCCTGGCGGCCTGGTTCGGCAACTGGCCGCTGGCTCTCAGCGCTGGCGGCGGCACCTTGCTGGCGTTGTCGCTGCTGTATTTCATGATCGGCGGTAGCCGTCTGTACCGTGCGCTGATGGGCGCCGCCTTCATGGTGCTGGCTGCGCTGCACATCCAACAGAGCCATGGCATGGTCGAGATGCACTTCAGCGTCTTCGTCCTGCTGGCCTTCCTCCTCTATTACCGCGACTGGCTGCCGATCGTCTGCGCTGCCGCGCTGATCGCCGTGCATCACCTGGGTTTCTTTGCCCTGCAGGAACGGGGCGAGGTGATCCAGCTGGTGGCTGCCGGCAGTGGTTGGCCGGTGGTGCTGTTGCATGCTTTCTATGTAGTGGCAGAGACCCTGGTGCTGCTGGTGCTGGCCCAGAGCGGCGCGCGCGAGGCGGCGGCCGGCGAGGACCTGCAGCGAACTTCCGAGCATCTGCTGCGCGACGAGAATGCCATCGACCTGGCCTACCGCAGTGCTTCCGGCGGCAGCCTGGCCGGGCGTTTCAATCATTTTCTCGGCCTGCTCGACCGTCTGGTGGGGCGAGTGGTGGCGGCCAGTGACGAGCTGCGCGACACCAGCCACAGCCTCAGCGAGTCCACCGCCCGCCTCAGCTGCGGCGGCGAAACCCTGCTCGGTGTGTCGCAGCGGATGGATCAGGCAGTCGGCCACTTGCACCTAGCGGTCGGTTGCGTCTCGGCCGGCGCCGAACAGGCGGCGGCCACTGCGCTGACCGCCGATGCCGACGCCAGCGCCGGCGTGCAGGCCATTGCCGAGACTCAGCAGTGCATCCAGGCGCTGGCGCTGGACATGCAGGCGAGCAACGCGGTGATCCACGCCCTGGCCGCCGATACCCGGCAGATCGGGCATGTGCTGGAGGTGATCCATGCGGTGGCCGAGCAGACCAATCTGCTGGCGCTGAATGCCGCCATCGAGGCGGCGCGGGCCGGCGAGCAGGGCCGCGGCTTTGCCGTGGTGGCCGACGAGGTTCGTCAGCTGGCGCAGCGCACTCAGCGGGCCACGGGCGAAATCCAGGCCATGATCCAGGCCTTGCAGGGTGGCGCCGAGCGTTCGGTGGTCGCCATGCAACGCAGCCAGGAGCTGGTGCAGCGCTGCGTGGAATACACCGGCAACACGGTGCAGTTGCTGGATCGGGTGCACTGCTCGATCGAGGCGATCAAGAGCATTGGCGTGTCCACCCGCGAGCAGCTGACCGCCGCCGCCGAGGTGGAGCGCCTGATCGAACAGGCCCGCGGCATCGCTGTCGATACGGCCCGCGGCGCCGCCGAGGTGGCCGAGGACAGCCTGCGTCTGGAGCGCCTGGCCGGCAATCTGAGCGGCCTCTGCGCGGGTTTCCGCATCAGCGGCCCCGCGCCGTCGCTCCAGCAGGCCCTGTTGCCGGCGTCCGCCCCCGTTGCCCTG
Source organism: Pseudomonas sp. L-22-4S-12 (assembly GCF_009799935.1). NCBI lineage: Bacteria > Pseudomonadati > Pseudomonadota > Gammaproteobacteria > Pseudomonadales > Pseudomonadaceae > Pseudomonas > Pseudomonas sp. L-22-4S-12. The sequence continues at coordinate 747,679 of NZ_WELL01000001.1, forward strand.
CTGCCGGCCTAGGTCGGCGTCAGACGCAGGTCGATCTCGCCTTCGACATTGCCCTGGGTATCGAAGCGCCGCTCGACCAGTTGCAGGCTACCGTCGGCATGCAGCAGCAGGGCGCTGCTGGCGCAGGTGCCGTAGCCGGGGCCGACGATGAAGATGCTCGACAGCAGCAGTTCCCAGTCCACGCCGATGCCGGTGTCCGGCAGCAGCACCCGCGGCGGCTGGCTGCAGTCGCGCAGCAGGTCGAGCAGCGGCTGCGGCTGCGGGTCGCCGAGGCAGCCGGCGAGGTGGGCGGTGGCGCGCAGCACTTTCGGCCAGGGCGTATCCAGCTCGGCGTTGGACAGGCCGTAGAGACCCGGCTGCAAGCGGCGGATGCGGCCCTCCTGGGAATTGAGGAAGAGCAGTTCGTGGCGATTGCCCAGCAGCAGGTTGAAGCCGCTGTACTGCCCCCGGCGCTCCACCACCTCGGCCAGGTAGCTCTCGGCGTCCAGCGCGCCGCGCAGGAAGTCCACCGGCAGTTCGCCGCGCGAACGCGGGCCCTTGGCCTGGTTCGGGTCGCGGATATTGGTCAGGGCGGCGAAGCGGCCGTCCGCCGTTACCCCCAGCCAGGTGCCGCCGGCCTGCAGGTCGCGTCCGGCGTACAGGCCGGGGGCGTCCGCCCACTGGCCCAGGGGCAGGCTCGGGCGGTGGTAGAACTCATCGCGGTTGGCCGCCAGCAGCAGGGGCTGGGCATGGCCGGGGCGCCAGGCGAACACGATCAGGCACATGGGCTTCTCCTTGTCGTAGGCAGTTTAGGACCTGTTGACGGTTAAGCGTCAACAGATCCTCGCAGGCGCTGGCCGCCTGTCGCGGCTGTGCCGTGGCGGCCCCGTCGCAGCGCCTTCGGCGCGCCGCCCGGCTGCGGTCGCCGGCGCTGGTCGCCCGCGGCTGGAGGGGCGGGGGCGCATCCGTTACCATGCCGCTTCGTTTACGGGGGTGTCATGGAATTCCTTCTCTACATGCTGCTGGGGGCGGCGGCGGGCGTGCTGGCCGGGCTGTTCGGCGTCGGCGGCGGCATCATCATCGTGCCGGTGCTGGTGTTCAGCTTCACCGCCCAGGGCTTCGAGCCGAGCGTGCTGACCCACCTGGCCGTCGGCACCTCGCTGGCCACCATCATCTTCACCTCGATCAATTCGGTGCTGGAGCACCAGCGCAAGGGTGCGGTGCTGTGGCCGGTGTTCACCTGGATGACCCTCGGCATCCTCCTCGGCGCCGGCCTCGGCAGCCTGACCGCGGCGGCCATCCAGGGCCCGCTGCTGCAGAAGATCATTGGCGTGTTCGCCATCGTCATTGCCATCCAGATGGGCCTGGAGCTGAAACCCAAGGCCAGTCGCATGGTCCCAGGCAAGGTCGGGCTGACTGCCGCCGGTGGGCTGATTGGCTGGGCCTCGGCGATCTTCGGCATCGGTGGCGGCTCGCTGACCGTGCCGTTCCTCACCTGGCGCAGCGTGCCGATGCAGCAGGCGGTGGCCACCTCGTCGGCCTGCGGCCTGCCGATCGCCGCCGCCAGCGCCCTGAGCTTCATGCTGATCGGCTGGAACGAACCGGGCTTGCCGCAGTGGAGCCTGGGTTTCGTCTACCTGCCGGCGATGCTGGGTATTGCGCTGACCAGCATGTTCTTTGCCCGTTTCGGTGCGCGCCTGGCGCACAAGCTGTCGCCGCGCCTGCTCAAGCGTCTGTTCGCCCTACTGCTCCTCGTAGTGGGCGTGAATTTCCTGATCTAAGGAGTTTTGAATGCTGCCTTACCCGCAGATAAACCCGGTCGCCCTCGATCTGGGCCTGATCAAGATCCACTGGTACGGCCTGATGTACCTGGTCGGCATCGGCGGCGCCTGGCTGCTGGCCTCGCGCCGCCTGGCCGGCTTCGACGCGACCTGGAGCAAGGAGAAGCTCTCCGACCTGGTGTTCTGGGTGGCCATGGGCGTGATCCTCGGCGGGCGCCTGGGCTATGTGCTGTTCTACGACCTCTCGGCCTATATCGCCGAGCCGCTGAAGATCCTCCGCGTATGGGAAGGCGGCATGTCCTTCCACGGCGGCCTGCTCGGCGTGATGCTGGCCACCTGGCTGTTCGGCCGGCGCAATGACAAGAGCTTCTTCCAGCTGATGGACTTCATCGCCCCGCTGGTGCCGATCGGCCTGGGCGCCGGGCGCATCGGCAACTTCATCAACGCCGAGTTGTGGGGCAAGGCCACCGACCTGCCCTGGGCGATGGTCTTCCCCACCGACCCGCAGCAGCTGGCCCGTCACCCCTCGCAGCTGTACCAGTTCGCCCTGGAAGGCATCGCCCTGTTCGCCATCCTCTGGTTCTACTCGCGCAAGCCGCGCCCGACCATGGCCGTGTCGGGCCTGTTCGCCGCCAGCTACGGGGTGTTCCGCTTCATCGTCGAGTTCGTCCGCGTGCCGGATGCCCAGCTCGGCTACCTGGCCGGTGGCTGGCTGACCATGGGCCAGATCCTCTGCCTGCCGATGATCCTCGGCGGCCTCGGCCTGATCGCCTACGCCTACAAACGCCAAACCGCCCCGGGAGCCGCGTGATGAAACAGTACCTCGACCTGATGCGCCTGGTGCGCACCACCGGCACCTTCAAGAGCGACCGCACCGGCACCGGCACCTACTCGGTGTTCGGCCACCAGATGCGCTTCAACCTGGCCGATGGCTTCCCCCTGGTGACCACCAAGAAGTGCCACCTGAAATCCATCATCCACGAGCTGCTGTGGTTCCTCCAGGGTGACACCAACATCCAGTACCTGAAGGACAACGGCGTGCGCATCTGGGACGAGTGGGCCGACGAGAACGGCGACCTCGGCCCGGTCTACGGCTACCAGTGGCGCAGCTGGCCGGCGCCGGACGGCGGCTCGATCGACCAGATCGGCAAGCTGGTCGAGATGATCAAGAGCAACCCGGATTCGCGCCGGCTGATCGTCTCCGCCTGGAACCCGGCGCTGGTCGACGAGATGGCCCTGCCGCCGTGCCACGCCCTGTTCCAGTTCTACGTGGCGGACGGCAAGCTGAGCTGCCAGCTGTACCAGCGCTCGGCCGACATCTTCCTCGGCGTGCCGTTCAACATCGCCAGCTATGCCCTGCTGACCCTGATGATCGCCCAGGTCTGCGGCCTGCAACCGGGCGACTTCATCTGGACCGGCGGCGACTGCCACCTGTACGCCAACCACATCGAGCAGACCGACCTGCAGCTGAGCCGCGAGCCGCTGCCGCTGCCGGTGATGAAACTCAACCCGGCGGTGAAGGACCTGTTCGCCTTCCGGTTCGAGGACTTCGAGCTGGTCGGCTACCAGGCCCACCCGCATATCAGCGCGCCTGTGGCGGTCTGACCGCTCGCCGGCCGGCGGCGCCCAGCCGAGGCCGGCGTCTGTAGGGTGCGCCGTGCGCACCAGGCCCGTTCCGACTCAAGCCTGCGCCTGGCCCAGCCCCGCGGCCAGGTGGTCGATCAGCACCCGCAGCTTCGGCGGCAGGTGGCGGCTGGGGTGGTAGAGGATCCACGCCGTGCCCTGGTAGGAGCCGGTGTAGCGCCAGTCGCCCAGTACCTGCTGCAGGCGGCCCTCGGCTAGGGCCTGGGCGGCGGTGAAGTGCGGCAGGCAGGCGATGCCCAGGTCGTTCAGCGCGCCGTGCAGGCGCACCTCGCTGTGGTTGCTGGCGAAGCGCCCGCGCACCGCCACCACGCACTGCTGGTTGCCGTTGCTGAAATGCCAGCGGTGATCGTCCGCGCTTTCGTCGAGATACAGGCAGGCATGCCGCACCAGCTCCTGGGGGTGCTGCGGCGTGCCGTGCGCGGCCAGGTAGGCCGGGCTGGCGCACAGCAGCTGGCGCACGCTGCACAGCGGGCGCCCGGCCAGGCCCGGCGGCGGCTGGTCGGTGATGCACACCAGCAGGTCGAACTGCTCGGCGATCAGGTCCGGGCTGCGGTCGCTGAGGTTGAGGCTGACGTCCACCTCCGGGTAGCGCGCCAGGAATTCCGCCATCAGCGGCGCGACCAGGAACTTGCCGAAGGCCTTGGGCACCGACAGGCGCACCCGCCCGCGCGGATGGCTCATCAGCCGCTCGCCCACCGCCAGGGCCGCCTGCGCCGCACCGAGCATCTCGCGGCAGCGCTCGAACACCTCGGCACCGGCCTCGGAGAGGCGCAGCCGGCGGGTGGTGCGCTCCAGCAGGCGCAGGCCGAGGGCCTGTTCCAGGGCGGCGATCTGCCGGCTCAGGGCCGAGGCCGTGCTGCCCTGCTGGCGCGCCGCCGCGGAAAAGCTGCCGCACTCCACCACGCGGACGAAGCTGGCCATCAGCGGGAGCAGGTGGTTGGGTGTATTTGTGCTCATGGTGAACAAGTCTTGTGTGATGTCGCTGGATTATCCTTTTCATCGGCTCAATGGACAATCTCGGCCTGACCCTGCCGAGACCCGCCGCCATGTCGACCCTGATCCGCCCCGTTCCCGTCCGTCTGCTGCAGCTCAGCGACGTCCTGCTGCTGCTCGTGGCGCTGGTCTGGGGCACCAGCTACGGGGTGGCCAAGCAGGCGCTGGCGTTCTACCCGGTGCTGGGCTTTCTCGCCGTGCGCTTCTGCCTGACCTTCCTCATCCTCCTGCCGCAGCTGCGCGGCGCCGGCCGCTCGGCCTGGGCGCCCGGCCTGCCGCTGGGCGGGGTGATGCTGGCGATCTTCCTCTGCGAGACCTACGGCGTGCTGCTGACCAGCGCCAGCAACGCGGCCTTCCTGATCAGCCTGTGCGTGGTGATCACCCCCTTCGTCGAGTGGCTGCTGCTCGGCGAGCGACCGGACGGGCGCCTGCTGCCGGCGGTGGGCCTGTCGCTGCTGGGCACCTGGCTGCTCAGCGGCGGCGTCGACCTGCAGTTCAACCTGGGCGACGGCCTGATGCTGCTGGCCGCGCTGCTGCGCGCCCTGCTGGTGTGCCTGACCCGGCGCCTGACCGCCGACAGCCAGGTGCCGGCCCTGGCGCTGACCGCGGTGCAGACCGGGGTGATCGGCGGCGGCTGCCTGCTGCTCGGCAGCCTGCTGCTGCCCGGCGGCCTGCCGGCGCTGCCGACGGCCCCGGCGTTCTGGGCCGGCAGCCTGTACCTGGTGCTGTTCGCCACCCTGTTTGCCTTCTTCGTGCAGAACCACGCCCTGCGCCGCAGCAGCCCGACCCGGGTGGCGCTGCTGATGGGCAGCGAGCCGCTGTTCGGCGCGCTGTTCGCCGTGCTCTGGCTGAGCGAGCAACTGAGCCTGCAGGCCTGGCTCGGCGGCCTGCTGATAGTCGGCGCCACCCTGTGGACCAGCCTGGGGCGCAGGGGCTGAGTCCGCTTGCAGGGGCGGCGACCGCAGCCGCGAACGTCGCGGCCACGGGCTAGGGCTGCAGCAGTTCCTGGGTCAGCCGCTCGACCTGGCCCTGGCGTTCGCCCTGCTCCAGGCGCGCGCTGGGATTCAGCGACGACCATTCGGGGTGGGCGCGGGCCTTGCGCAGGGCCTCGGGCAGCTTGGCTTCGCGCCAGCTCTTGTCCTGCGGCGTGTCGAGCTGGATCGCCGTGGTCGCGGCATGGCCGCGGGCGTTCAGCGCAGCCAGCAGCAGGCGCTGGCGCAGGGCGAGCAGGCGCAGCACGCCGTCGTCCACCGTCAGTTCGCGCTGGCCCTTGAGTTTGCCGAGCAGGCGCCTGCCGTAGTTGCGCGCGGTCTGCAGGCCGCCGCCGGCCAGCGCGCCAATGACCGCCGCGGCGCCCAGGCTGAGGCCGCCGACCAGCAGGTCGATGCCGGCCCCGGCGGCTGCACCGGCGGCCATGCCGCCACCGACGCTGACTCCGAGCTGGCGCAGGGTCTCCGGGTTGAACAGGTCGTCGCCCCAGCGTCCGTCCAGCAGCGGCAGGTCGCCGGTGCGGGCATCCTCGGCGCGGAAGGCATACAGGCGCAGCAGCGCGTCGACACAGGCCTGTTCGCGCTGGCGGATGGCCTGGTGCAGGGCGCGGACCTCGGCCTGCTCGATGGTGGTCTGACTGGCCACGCTGCGCCGGCAGGCGGCGCAGTCCAGCAGCAGCTCGGCGATCAGGCGGGCGCCGGCCTGGTGGCGGGCCGCGGCCTGCGCCTCGTGGTCGTCGATCAGCCGCTGCAGCTGGGGTCGCGCCGACTCGATCAGCAGGGCCAGGCTCTCGTACAGGCGCCGCTCGCCATCCAGCGGTGGCGCCACCGTGTCGAAACGCACCAGCGCATGCAGGCCGAGGCGGGCCAGGGCCTCGCGCCACTGCGGCTCGCGCTGCTGGGCGCTGGCGCTGAAGTTGAGTACCGGCAGCAGCGGCTTGCCGGCGCCGGCCAGCACCGCCAGCTCGTCCTGGTACTTGGCCAGCACCGGCTCGCGGGCGTCGATCACGTACAGCCCGGCATCGCTGGCCAGCAGCTGGCGCAGCACCTTGGCCTCCTGCTCGAAACGCTGGCGCGCCTCGCCAGTGTCGAGAAAGCGCGCCAGCCGCGCCGGGCCATCCAGGCGCTCGCCGGGACGTTGCAGGCGTTCCAGGTAGTCGAGCAGGGCGATGGCGTCTTCCAGTCCAGGGGTGTCGTACAGCTCCAGCAGCGCCTCGCCGGCTACCGACAGGCGGGCACCTTCGACATGGCGGGTGGTGCTGGGGCGATGGGATACCTCGCCGAAGCCGACGTCGCGGGTCAGGGTGCGCAGCAGCGAGGTCTTGCCGACATTGGTGTGGCCGACCACGGCCAGTTTCAGCGGCTTAGTCATGACCATGCTCCAGCCAGGCCAGCGGCGCGCTGTCGGCGAAGGGTAGCGCCAGGCGTTGCAGGGCGGCGTGCCAGTCGCCCAGGCGCTCGCTGTCGAGGGTCTCGCCCGGCGCCGGCGGCAACAGCCAGATGCGCGTGGCCGCGGCCGTGCGCGCCAGCTCGCCGAGCAGCGCCAGGGTGCCGCGATCCGGCGAGCGGCGCGGGTCGAGGGCGATGGCCAGGCGCGCCGGCGGGAAGCGGACGAGCTGGTCGAGCAGTTGCTGGCGCTGTTCGCGGCTGTCCAGCACGCCGGCATCGGCGACCGCCTTGGGCAGGGCCGGCGGCCAGGGGCGCTGCGGGTCCAGTTCGATGGCCACCAGCACGGCACCGCTGCTGTCCAGGCGGGTGCTGCCGCCCTGGGCTTCGCTCAGGCTGGCCGGCGCGGCATCCAGCACGCCGAGGCGTTCGCTGGCCGGTTGCAGGCGTTCGCCCAGCAGGCGGTAGCCGGGCAGGCCGAGGTCGAGCGCCAGGCGCGCGCTGCCGTGTTGCCAGCGCCACAGGCACAGCAGCAGGAGCAGGGCGCGCGGCAGCAGGCCGAACACCAGCAGCACGCCGAGCAGCCAGCCGGCCCAGGCATGCCGTGCGGCTTCCACGGCCAGGGCGCTGTCGCCGCTGGCGCGGATGGTGGCGGCATCCGGGATGGGGAAGCCGAGCAGGGCGGGCAGGGCGCCGAGCAGCTGGGTCAGGGCGACGAAGGTATCGCCGGCGAGCAGGGTGGTTTCCCAGACGAAGCCGTAACGCCGGGTGCTGAGCAGGAGCAGCAGCATCAGCCCGGCGCTCAGCAAGGCGACCAGCCACAGGCCATGCACCAGCAGGCCGAGCAGCCAGCGGTTGAGGCGTCGGCGTTGCAGCAGCAACACCAGTGCCGGGCCCAGTTGCGCGGCGCGGGCGTCGCGCGCCAGTTTTTCGCTGAGCCATAGCCACAGTCGGCCGAGGGCGGCGTTGTGGTCGCCGGCCAGCAGCAGGCCGAGTGCCCAGCCAAGCAGCAGGAGCAGGTGCAGGCCGAGCAGGCTGCCCAGGGCCCAGAACACGTTGACCGGGCGGCTGCCGTCGCCCAGGGCGGCCAGGGCCAGGCCGGCGCCGCTGAGCAGGGCCAGCACCAGCAGCAGGCCGAGGGCCAGGCGCGCGCCCTGCAGCCAGTGCTGCTGGGCCTGCAACTGGCCGTCGCGCTCGGCGAGGAGCAGGGCGCGGGCCTCGATGCACCCGGCCAGGTCGCCGCCCTGCCGGCGCGCGTGGCGGTTGGCTTCGCCGTCTTCCAGCGGGCCGGCGTGCTCTTCGCGCAGGCGCAGGGTTTCGCACAGCCAGAGGCGTTGCAGGCGGGTGGGCGAGGGCTTGGCAGTCAGGGGCACGCGGCAGTCCGTTGGTGGTTGCAGGCATGAGCATAACCGCTGCGGCGGGGCCCGGGGCAAGCCGTGCCGGGCGACCGTCCGGCCTGGTTGCGGCTCTCGGGCTTCATTGCTGGCGGCCGAGCCGTTATCCTGCGCCGATGAAAACGACCCTGCCCCTCTGCCTGATCGCCGCCCTCGCCGACAACCGCGTGATCGGTCGCGACAATCAACTGCCCTGGCACCTGCCGGCGGACCTCAAGCACTTCAAGACCCTGACCCTCGGCAAGCCGATCATCATGGGCCGCAAGACCTGGGATTCGCTGGGGCGTGCTCTGCCCGGCCGCCTCAACCTGGTGGTCAGCCGCCAGGCCGATCTGCAGCTGCAGGGCGCGGAAGTCTTCGTCTCGCTGGAGGCCGCCATCGCCCGCGCCGACCAGTGGGCGCGTGAACAGGGCGTCGACGAGCTGATGCTGATCGGCGGCGCGCAGCTCTACGAGCAGGGCCTGGCCCAGGCCGAGCGCCTGTACCTGACCCGCGTGGCGCTGCAGCCCGAAGGCGATGCCTGGTTCCCGGCCTTCGACGAAGCGGCCTGGGACTGTGTCGTGCGTGAGCCGCAGGCGGCCGTCGAGTCGGCGCCGGCGCACTGCTTCGAGACCTGGCAGCGCCGCTGAGCGCTCCCGTGGCAGAGGCTCCTGCCGTGTGCCCGGCAGCTCCCGATGGGGCCGCCTTTTTCTTGATCCACGTTATCTCGCCCCAGCGGGTGTTGCCCTAAGCTCGCGGCAATGCCCGGGCGATGAGATCCTGACCATGACCGACAAAACTGCCGCCAGCGCGCAACCCGAGGCGGTTGCCGAGCTATTCGTCCGCCACCCGCTCTGGGAGGATGCCCTGGCGCTGCTGTTCGGCACCGCCATGGTGGCCCTGGGCATCGCCTTCTACAGCCACGCCGGGCTGCTTACCGGCGGCACGGTGGGCCTGGCCTTCCTGCTCAAGTACCTGGCCGGCTGGCCGTTCGGCCTGGTGTTCTTCCTGCTCAACCTGCCGTTCTATGCCCTGGCGCTGTGGCGCATGGGCTGGCCGTTCACCCTGCGCACGGCCTGCGCCGTGGCCTTGGTGTCGCTGTTCGCCGAGCTGACGCCGCGCTGGGTGGTGTTCGCCGAGCTGAACCCCCTCTACGCCGCCGTGTTCGGCGGCTTCGCCATGGGCCTCGGGCTGCTCATGCTGTTCCGCCACCGCGCCAGCCTGGGCGGGGTGAATATCCTCGCGCTGTACCTGCAGGAGCGCTTCGGCCTGCGCGCCGGTGCCGTGCAGATGGGCGTCGATGCGGCCATCGTGCTGGCCTCGATCTTCGTCGTGGCGCCGGACAAGGTCGCCCTGTCGGTGCTGGGTGCGGTGATGCTCAATCTGGTGCTGGCGATCAATCACCGGGCCGGGCGCTACATGGGGTTGAGCTGAACGATCATCCGGCAGGAGTCGTTCGCGGCTGAAGCCGTTCCTGCGCAGGCGCGCAGACGAAAAAGCCCGGCGCTGGGCCGGGCTTTCGGTTGCTGCAACGGCGGACTCAGCCGTCCAGCAGCGCCTTGTTGCGCACCGCGCCCTTGTCGGCGCTGGTGGCGAGCAGGGCGTAGGCCTTGAGCGCGGTGGTCACCTTGCGCGCGCGCGGCGCGGCCGGTTTCCAGCCCAGTTGGTCCTGCTCGATGCGGCGCTTGGCCAGTTCTTCATCGCTGACCAGCAGGTTGATGCTGCGCTGGTGGATGTCGATGAGGATCTTGTCGCCTTCGCGCACCAGGCCGATGGCGCCGCCGGCGGCCGCTTCCGGCGAGGCGTGGCCGATCGACAGGCCCGAGGTGCCGCCGGAGAAGCGGCCGTCGGTGAGCAGGGCGCAGGCCTTGCCCAGGCCCTTGGACTTCAGGTACGAGGTCGGGTAGAGCATTTCCTGCATGCCCGGGCCGCCTTTCGGGCCTTCGTAGCGGATGATCACGATATCGCCGGCCTTCACCTCGTCATTGAGGATGCCCTTCACGGCGCCGTCCTGGCTCTCGAAGATCTTCGCCGTGCCTTCGAACACATGGATGGACTCATCCACGCCGGCGGTCTTCACCACGCAGCCGTCCAGGGCGATGTTGCCGTAAAGAACCGCGAGGCCGCCTTCCTGGGAGTAGGCGTGCTCGATGCTGCGGATGCAGCCTTCGGCGCGGTCGTCGTCCAGGGTTTCCCAGCGGGTCGACTGGCTGAAGGCGGTCTGGGTCGGGATGCCCGCCGGGCCGGCCTTGAAGAAGGTGTGCACGGCTTCGTCGCTGGTCTGGGTAATGTCCCACTGGGCGATGGCGTCGGCCATGCTCGGGCTGTGGATGGTCGACACGTCGGTGTGCAGCAGGCCGCCGCGGGCCAGCTCGCCGAGGATGCTGAAGATGCCGCCGGCGCGGTGCACGTCTTCCATATGGTACTTCTGGATGTTCGGCGCCACCTTGCACAGCTGCGGCACCTTGCGCGACAGGCGATCGATGTCGCGCAGGTCGAAGGCCACTTCGCCTTCCTGGGCGGCGGCCAGCAGGTGCAGGATGGTGTTGGTCGAGCCGCCCATGGCGATGTCCAGGCTCATGGCGTTCTCGAACGCCTTGAAGTTGGCGACGTTGCGCGGCAGCACCGACTCGTCGTTCTCGCCGTAGTAGCGCTGGCACAGCTCGACGGCCAGGCGCCCGGCGCGCAGGAACAGCTGCTCGCGGTCGCTGTGGGTGGCCAGGGTCGAGCCGTTGCCCGGCAGGGCCAGGCCCAGGGCTTCCATCAGGCAGTTCATCGAGTTGGCGGTGAACATGCCGGAGCAGCTGCCGCAGGTCGGGCAGGCGCTGCGCTCGTACTCGGCGACCTTCTCGTCGGAGCAGGAATCGTCGGCGGCCACCACCATGGCGTCGACCAGGTCCAGGCCGTGGCTGGCCAGCTTGGTCTTGCCGGCTTCCATCGGCCCGCCGGAGACGAACACCACCGGGATGTTCAGGCGCAGGGCGGCCATCAGCATGCCGGGGGTGATCTTGTCGCAGTTGCTGATGCAGACGATGGCGTCGGCGCAGTGGGCGTTGACCATGTATTCCACGGAGTCGGCGATGATCTCGCGGCTCGGCAGCGAATAGAGCATGCCGTCGTGGCCCATGGCGATGCCGTCGTCCACGGCGATGGTGTTGAATTCCTTGGCCACGCCGCCGTGCTTCTCGATCTCGCGGGCGACCAGCTGGCCGAGGTCCTTCAGGTGCACGTGGCCGGGCACGAACTGGGTGAAGGAGTTGGCGATGGCGATGATCGGTTTCTTGAAGTCTTCGTCCTTCATCCCGGTGGCGCGCCACAGGGCGCGGGCGCCGGCCATGTTGCGGCCGTGGGTGGAGGTCTTCGAGCGGTAATCGGGCATTGCGGCGTTCCTGCAGGCTATTCAGGTAATGGTCATAGGGTGAGCGTGGAAGGCGCCGTAGGCAAACGGAAAATCACCGTTGCGTCGGACATGGCGTAGCGGCGCCGCGGGATCGCCGCGGGCCCGGCCGGGGCTCACTGGCCCGCCTGAGGGTGTGGCAGGGGAGTGGCGATTCTAATCCCAGGCGTGGACAACACGAAAGGCCGCGGGCCGAATGGTTGTCCGGGCGGCGATTTGCCGAAGCAATGCGCAACGCGGTGGCGGCGCCTGGATTAGACTGCGCGCCCGCACAACCCCGCCTGCAAGGATGACCGGCATGAGCGCTGCACCGACCCGTTCCCTTTCCTTCTATCTGGCCATCGGCCTGTGCCAGGGCCTGCTGCTCTGGTGGGGCCTGAGCCTGGGCGACTCGGCGCGCTGGCTGGCCAGCCTGGCCTGCGCGCTGGTCACCCTGGGCCTGGTCGGCGGCCTGGGCCTGCAACTGCTCGGCGGCCAGAGCCGTGATCGCGCGGCTCTGGCCCTGCTGGCTGGGCTCGCGGTGCTGATGGCGGTCATCAGTGGCTGGGTGCTCTGGCAGGCCAGGCCGCTCGGCGACGAGGGCCCCGATGATGGCCAGTTGCTGCTCAGCTGGAGCCTCGGTGCGCAGGTGCTGGGCTATATCGCCATCGCCTTCATTCTCGGCTGGCCGACCCGCGAGCAAGGGCGCCTGCGCTACGAGGACCTGTTCCGCCATGCCTGGAACAACGCCTTCATCCTGCTCCTGGCGTTACTGCTGGTGGGCCTGTTCTGCCTGCTGCTGAGCCTCTGGGCCGGCCTGTTCGCCATGCTTGGCATCGACCTGTTCGGCGAGCTGTTCACCTCGCCGGGCTTCATGGCCATCAGCTCGCTGCTGGTGTTCGCCGTGGGTGTGCGCATGGGTTGTGAAAGCGAGCGGGTGATCGGCCTGCTGCGCGGCATTCTGCTGGCCCTGTGCCGCTTCCTCCTGCCACTGAGTGCGCTGATCGCCGTGCTGTTCACCCTGGCCCTGCCGTTCACCGGCTTGCAGGCGATCTGGAATACCGGGCATTCGACGGCGATTCTGCTGTGCCTGATCTTCATCAACCTGCTGTTGCTCAATGGCGTATTCCAGGATGGCAGCGCGGCGCCCGGGTATCCGCGTTTGCTGCGTCGCCTGGTGGATGCCAGCGTGCTGTGCATGCCGGTACTGGCGGCGCTGGCCGGTTATTCGACCTACCTGCGCCTTGCCCAGTACGGGGTCACGCCGCAGCGCTTCTATGCCGCCCTGCTGGTGCTGGTGGCGCTGTTGCATGGGCTGGCCCTGCTGTGGGCGTTGCGTCCGCGCCAGGCCGTCTGGCTGGGCAGCCTGCGGCGCAGCAACCCGCCGCTGGCGCTGCTGGTCTGCGTGTTGCTGGTGCTGGCGCACAGCCCCGGGCTGAATGCGCTGGATGTCAGCGCGCGCAGCCAGGTGCAGCGGCTGCTGGCGGGCAAGGTCAGTGCGCAAGACTTCGAGGTGGCCTATCTGCGCTATGAGCTGGGGCATCCCGGCGTGCAGCAGTTCGATGAACTGAAGGCGCGCCTGCAGGCCGGCGAGCTGCTTGAGGCAGCGCCCCGTGCCGCGCTATTGGCACGCATGGATGAGCTGGTCGAACAGGGTGCTTATGGCGCGGCTGCGCTCGATGCGCAGGCCATGCCGGCGCAGACCCTGGACTGGATCGGCCCGGCCGAGGACGAGGCGCAGCGGGTGGTGGATGAGCAGACGCTGCAGGATGAGTGCGGCCATGCCGGCTGCCTGCTGTGGGCCGTGGACATGGATGCCGACGGGCGCAACGAGGTGTTGTTGCTACCGACCCGGCACTACGGCAGCGAGCTGTTCTTCTTCGCCCGTAACCAGCGCGGCGAGTGGCAGGTGGCCGGCAGCTTCGAGCAGGCCTATTCCAGCGAAGACCTGATCGAGGCGGCGCGCCAGGGCAGCGTGAAGCTGGTCAAGCCGCGCTACCAGAGCCTGCAGGTCGGCGGCGAACTCTACGTGCCGTTGCCGCCTGGCGAACAATGAGCCGGGCCGGCGCCCCGCGAGGCGCCGGCAGGTGCTTAGCTGTTGGGCAGCAGGCGGCAGGTCAGGCTCTTGATGTAGCGGGTCTCGGCGATGGCCGGGTGCACCGGATGATCCGGGCCCTGGCTGCCGCGTTCGAGCAGCTGGATGTTGCGGTCCAGGTGGCGGGCGCTGGTCAGCAGGATGTTCTGCAGATGGTCCTCTTCCAGGTGCATGGAGCAGCTGGCGCTGACCAGGATGCCGTCCTTGCCGAGCAGGCGCATGGCGGTTTCGTTGAGGCGGCGGTAGGCGGCCTCGCCGTTCTTGATGTCTTTCTTGCGCTTGATGAAGGCGGGCGGATCGCAGACCACCACGTCGAAGCGTTCTTCGGCGGCTTTCAGTTCCTTGAGCGCCTCGAACACGTCACCTTCGACGCAGGTGAGCTTATCGGCCACGCCGTTCAGCGCGGCATTGCGCTCGACGCCGTCGAGGGCGAAGGCCGAGGCGTCCACGCAGAATACTTCGCTGGCGCCGAACGCCGCCGCCTGCACGCCCCAGCCGCCGATGTAGCTGAACAGGTCGAGCACGCGCTTGCCCTTGACGTAGGGCGCCAGGCGCGCGCGGTTCATGCGGTGGTCGTAGAACCAGCCGGTCTTCTGCCCTTCGATCACCGGGGCCTCGAACTTCACGCCGTTTTCTTCCAGGGCGACCCACTCCGGCACCTGGCCGAACACGGCGTCGACATAGCGCGTCAGGCCTTCGGCATCGCGCGCCTTGGAGTCGTTCTTGAACAGGATGCCGCGCGGCTTGAGCACCTGCACCAGGGCTTCGATCAGGTGGTGCTTGTGGTGCTCCATGGTGGCGGAGGCCAGCTGCACCACCAGGTAGTCGCCGAAACGGTCGACCACCAGGCCCGGCAGCAGGTCGGAGTCGCCGTACACCAGGCGGTAGAAGGGCTGGTCGAACAGGCGATCACGCAGGGACAGGCAGACGTTGAGGCGGTGTACCAGCAGCGACTTGTCGAGGATGTGCTTGACGTCGCGCGACAGCAGGCGGGCGCAGATCAGGTTGTTCGGGCTCATCGCGACTATGCCCAGCGGCTTGCCGCCAGCGGCCTCGAGGATGGCCTGGTCGCCGGCCTGGAAACCGGTCAGCGGGGTGGCGGCGACGTCGATCTCGTTGCTATAGACCCACAGATGGCCGGCGCGCAGGCGGCGATCGGCATTGGCTTTGAGGCGCAGGCTGGGCAGGGACATCGGGGCGGCTCCGGGAAAAAGAGCGGAATTATAGCCGCAGAGCGGCCTCGGCCGCTGCTGCATGACGATTGCCACGGATAAAAAACGGCGACGCCGGGCGATTGGTGGGTCGTTCCCGCGGCGGATACAAAAGTTGGCTGCGGAGTCGGGAAGGCTTTGGCTAAACTGTGGCGAATTTCTCATTTCAGTTGCCGTGGTCATGGCCCAAGAACTTTCCGCCGAACAGATTCAGCAAGTGCTGCAGGGCATCAGCGTGCCGCCGCAGCCACAAATCATGGTCGACCTGCAGATGGAGCAGGTCATGCCCAACCCGGACCTGCGCAGCATTGCCAAGCTGATCAGCCAGGACCCGGGCCTGTCCGGCGCCCTGTTGAAGATCGTCAACTCGCCGTTCTTCGGCCTGGCCAACCGCATCGCCTCGATCCAGCAGGCGGTCAACCTGCTCGGCTGCAACTCGGTGATCAACCTGATCAACGCCCAGTCGATCAAGGGCGAGATGAGCGACGAGACCATCGTCACCCTCAACCGCTTCTGGGACACCGCCCAGGACGTGGCCATGACCTGCCTGACCCTGGCCAAGCGCATCGGCTACCAGGCGCCGGACGAGGCCTACACCCTCGGCCTGTTCCACAACTGCGGCATCCCGCTGATGATCAAGCGCTTCCCCAACTACATGACGGTGCTGGAGGAGGCCTACTACAGCGCCAACAGCGAGCGGCGCATCGTCGATACCGAGAACCGCCTGCTCAACACCAACCATGCGGTGGTCGGCTATTTCACCGCCAAGTCGTGGAACCTGCCGCTGCACCTGTGCGAGGCGATCGCCAACCACCACAATGCCCTGTCGATCTTCGAAGAGGACACCAGCCGCGACGCGCAGCTGAAGACGCTGATCGCCATCCTCAAGATGGCCGAGCACATCTGCGGCAGCTACCGGGTGCTGGGCAACCAGGACGAGGATCACGAGTGGCAGAGCATCCAGCAGCAGGTGCTGGAGTATGTCGGCCTGACCGAATACGACTTCCAGACCCTCAAGGAAAGCATCCACGACCTGGGCGCCGGCTGAGCCGGACTTCGCCCGCCTGGCGGCTTCCTGCTAAGGTGGCCGCTTCCCCCTGCCGTATCCGTCGTTCGTCATGCCTGAACTCCCTGAAGTCGAAACCACCCGCCGCGGCATCGCGCCGTTCCTCGAGGGTCAGCGCGTCAGTCGCGTGGTCGTGCGCGAGCGCCGCCTGCGCTGGCCGATCCCCGAGGACCTCGACGTGCGCCTGTCCGGGCAGCGCATCGAGTGCGTCGAGCGGCGCGCCAAGTACCTGCTGATCCAGGCCGAGAGCGGCACCCTGATCGGCCACCTGGGCATGTCCGGCAGCCTGCGCCTGGTGCCGGTGGGCACGCCGGCGGCCAAGCATGAGCATGTCGATATCGAACTGGAGTCGGGCCTGGCGCTGCGCTACACCGACCCGCGGCGCTTCGGCGCGCTGCTGTGGAGCAGCGACCCGCTCAACCATGAGCTGCTGCGCAAGCTGGGGCCGGAGCCGCTGACCGGGCTGTTCGATGGTGAGCGCCTGTATCAGCTGTCACGCGGGCGCTCGATGGCGGTCAAGCCGTTCATCATGGACAACGCGGTGGTGGTGGGCGTCGGCAACATCTACGCCACGGAAGCACTGTTCGCCGCTGGCATCGACCCGCGCCGCGAGGCCGGCACGATTTCCCGGGCGCGCTATGTGAAGCTGGCCGAGGCGATCAAGCGCATCCTCGCCCATGCCATCGAACGCGGCGGCACCACCCTGCGCGACTTCGTCGGCGGCGACGGCCAGCCCGGCTATTTCCAGCAGGAGCTGTTCGTCTACGGCCGTGGCGGCGAGTTCTGCAAGGCTTGTGGCAGCACCTTGCGCGAGGTCAAACTGGGGCAACGGGCCAGCGTGTATTGCCCGAAATGCCAGCGCTAGCCGATAGCCGCGCGAGCCGGCCAAGAATAAGAACAAGAGCAAGAACAAGCAGTGGGAACAACGATGTCGGGCAATTATCTACCGGCCAATCCATTCGCGGAGTGGCTGGGGCGTAGCGTGCTGAAACTGATGGGCTGGCGCATCGAGGGGCAGATGCCGGCGCTGGACCAGTTCGTGGTGATCGGCGCCCACCACACCTCGAACTGGGACTTCGTGATCTTCATCGCGGTGAAGTTCGTCCTGCGCCTGAATGCGCGCTGGTTCGGCAAGCACAGCATCTTCATCTGGCCCTTCGCCGGCCTGCTGAAGGCCTGGGGCGGCATCCCGATCCACCGTCATCTGCGCCTGAACGTGGTCGACCAGGCGATCCAGGCGTTCCACAGCCACGAGCAGTTCATCCTGGTGCTGTCGCCGGAGGGCACGCGCAAGAAGGTCGAGCGCTGGCGCATGGGCTTCTACCATATCGCCCGCGGCGCCGGCGTGCCCATAGTTCCCGGAGCCCTGGACTACCGCAACCGGCGCGTGGTGATCGGCCCGCCGTTCCAGCCCACCGGCGATGCCGACGCCGACATCCGGACGTTGCTGGCGTTTTTCCGGCCCTACGAGCCGAAAAAGCCGGAGAATGCATTCCACGGCGATTGACGGCGTTCACGCTGACATTTGCTCAAGCGCTGTTATAGTTACCGGCATCGTTCGGCATAACTACATAATGAAGGACCGCAATCATGAATCTGTTTCGCACCTGCGCCGCGGTGTTGGCTCTGACCACTGGCCTGCTGGCTCTGCCGGCCCAGGCGGAAGTGACTCAGCAGAACAGCAGCGGGGATCCGACATACACCGTCGAAACGCCCAAGGGCTATGCCATGGCCGGTGACCTGATCATCGCCCGTCCGTTGCTGATCGCGGCCACGGTGATCGGTGCGGGCCTGTTCGTGATCAGCCTGCCGTTCACCGCGGCGGGCGGCAATATCGGCGAAGCCGGCAAGGCGCTGGTGGTCGAGCCGGGCGCGGCGGCCTTCGTGCGTTGCCTGGGCTGCACCGAGGTCGGCTACAAGAAGGACTGAGTCCTGCGTGGCGACAAGAAAAGCCGGTCGAATGACCGGCTTTTTCGTGTGCGCCGGATTATTTCCACAGCTGCGCCTGGCCGATGCCGCGCGGGTCGCTGGCGGCTTCGACCCGGCCGTCGGCCTTGTGCCAGCGCAGCACCTGCTGGTTGCCGTAGCGGCGCTCCAGCTTCTGCAGGCGGTAGCCGCGCATTTCCAGGGTGTGTACCTGGCCGGCGCTGAAGGCGCCCGGCTCATGCTCGAGCACATCCGGCTGGAACTGGTGGTGATAGCGCGGACTGGCCGGCCACTGCTGGATCGGCTTGCCGTCGAGGTAGTCGAGAATGGCCAGCAGCACCATGCTCGGGATGCGGCTGCCGCCCGGGGTGCCGAAGCTGGCCAGCTCCTCGGGGCTTTCGATAAAGGTCGGGCTCATGCTCGACAGCGGGCGCTTGCCGGCGGCGATGGCATTGGCCTGGCTGCCGCCGAGGCCGTAGGCATTGCTGCCCTGCGGGTCGGCGGCGAAGTCGTCCATCTCGTTGTTCAGCAGCACGCCGGTGCCCGGTACGGTGAAGGCCGCGCCAAACGGCAGGTTGATCGACAGGGTCGCCGCCACCGCATTGCCGGCGCGATCCAGCACGGTGAAGTGGCTGGTGTGGTCGCCTTCGCGCCAGGCCGGCGCGGGCGGCAGGCTGCTGCTGGCGGTGGCGTTCTGCAGGTGGATGCCCTTGGCCAGCTGGTGCAGGTAATTCCGGGCGAGCAGTTTGCCCAGCGGGTTGCGCATCTGGTCTGGGTCGCCGAGCAGGCCGCGGTCGCGATAGGCGCGGCGCAGCACTTCCACCACGTAGTGGCTGCGCTGCAGGGTGCCGGCCTTGCGCCAGGGCAGTTGCTGCAGCATGCCCAGGCTCTGCGCCAGGGCCACGCCGCCGGCCGATGGCGGCGGCGCTGTGATCAGCTCGCGGTTGTCGGCCAGCGCATAGCGCAGCGGCTGGCGTTCGACCACCTTGTAGCTGGCCAGATCGCGGGGGCTCCAGATGCCGCCGGCCGCCTTCACCCCGGCGATCAGCCGGCGCGCGGTATCGCCGGCGTAGAAGCCGGCATGGCCGCCCTCGGCCAGGCGTTCCAGGGTGCGCGCCAGTTCCGGCTGGCGCAGCAGGCCGTACTCGGCGGGAATGCGCCCCTGTTCGAGAAAGATTCGCGCGCTTTCCTCGTCGGCCAGCAGGGCCTGCAGGCGCCATTCGGCGCGTTCGCGATAGACCCGGTCGATGCCCACGCCATCGCGCGCCAGGCGAATGGCCGGGGCCAGCGAGTCGCTCAGCGGCAGCTGGCCGTAGCGTTCGGCCAGCACCACCAGCGCCGCCGGCAGGCCGGGGATGGCGGCGGCCAGGGCGCCGTTCAGCGACAGCTCGCGCTGCACCTGGCCGTTGCGCCGGTAGAGATCGGGGTGAGCGGCCAATGGGGCGCGCTCGCGGGCATCGAGGAAGCGATAGCTCGGCTGTTCGCCGGCCTGGCGCAGGAGGAAGAAGCCGCCGCCGCCGAGCCCCGAACCGTAAGGTTCGACCACGGCCAGGGCGGCGCTGATGGCGACGGCCGCATCGAAGGCGTTGCCGCCATGGGCCAGGGTTTCCAGGCCGGCGACGGTGGCGGCGGGGTGGGCGGTGGCGACGGCGGCCTGCTCGGGGGCGGTGACGGCCTGGACGCCGAGCGCCCAGGCCAGTAGCAGGCAGGTGAGAAAGGCTTTGTTGAGCATGCGAGTGATCGTCGAGCGGCCGCTGTGGACGACAAGCCTAGCGGAGTTGCGCCCGCTTGGGGCGCGGGCGATCAGGCCTTGCCGGTGATGATCCGGTACTTGTGCATCAGTTCGTCCTTGCTCTCGACGTTATTCTCGTCGAGGGGGATGCAATCCACCGGGCAAACCTGCTGGCACTGCGGCTCGTCATAGTGGCCGACGCATTCGGTGCACAGGTTGGGATCGATCACGTAGATCTCCTCGCCCTGGGAAATGGCGCCGTTCGGGCATTCGGGTTCGCAGACATCGCAGTTGATGCAGTCGTCGGTGATTTTCAGGGACATGGAACAACTCCTGCCGGGCCGCTGGCCACGACATTTACAGACATCGAGAGATGGAATTGTGCCGGATTGGCGAGGCGGGCGCCATGCGCGGCAATGCCGCGCAGGGTCTTCGGCTCACTGCTTGAAGCGTGCGGTCAGGGCGTCGGCCACAGCCGGGTGGACGAATTTGCTGATATCGCCGCCGAGAGCGGCGATTTCCCGGACCAGGGTCGAGGAAATGAAGGAGTATTTTTCCGACGGAGTGAGGAACAGGCTTTCCACGTCCGGGGCCAGCTGGCGGTTCATGTTGGCCAGCTGGAACTCGTACTCGAAGTCGGAGACCGCGCGCAGGCCGCGCAGGAACACGTTGGCGCCCTGTTCCTTGGCGAAGTGCGCGAGCAGGGTGGAGAAGCCGACGACCTCGACGTTGGGCAGGTGCTTGGTGACTTCGCGGGCCAGTTCGACCCGTTGCTCCAGGGGGAACAGCGGGTTCTTCTTCGGGCTGGCGGCCACGGCGATGATCACGCTGTCGAACAGGCGTGCGGCTCGCTCCACCAGGTCGCCATGGCCCTTGGTGATGGGGTCGAAGGTGCCTGGGTACAACACTCGATTCATCGCAACGTCCTATTCGGAGCGGTTAGGGTGCGCGGATGGTAGCGCAGCGGGGCCGTCAGGGCCAAGCCAGCCGGCCTGGCGGGGTGTGGCGCGGGTTGCCCGCAGGTGCCGGGCGAGCGCCGGCAACCGGCAGGCCAGGGCGCTGCCGGCTGCCGCGAGCGGACTCAGGCCTTGAGGCGTTCAGCCAGCAAGGTGGCGAGCTTGGCGGTAAGGCCGTAGATCGACAGCTGCGGGTTGGCGCCGATGCTGGTGGGGAACAGCGAGCCGTCGTGGATCGACAGGTTCTCCAACTGGTGATGCCGGCCCAGGCTGTCGGTGACCGCCATGCGCGGGTCTTCACCCATGGCGCAGCCGCCCATCACGTGGGCACTGCCCAGGCGGGTACGGAACAGCGCCAGGTCCAGGCGGTCGATCAGGGCCTTGGCTTCGCCCAGGCTGTTCACATAGTCGGCATCGGCGTGCAGCGGCAACACGGCCTTGGCGCCGGCGGCGAACTGGATCTCGGCCATGCTGTGGAAGGCCCGGCGGACGCCGTCCCAGGTGTAGTCGGTCATGCGGTAGTCGAGCACCGGGGTGCCATCGCTGCGCAGCTCCACCGTGCCTTCGGCGCTGTCCGGGTGGAAGCCGTCGCGCATCAGCGCCAGCATCACGTTGGTGTGCGGCAGTTGCTCCATGCGCAGGGCGTTGTCGACGCCGAAGCGGCCGAGCAGGGTGGCAGTAATCGCCGGCTGCAGGGGGGGTACTTCGAGCTTGTAGGACATCTGCCCGGTGGCGCCGTCCGTCCACTGGAAGTGGTCTGAATACACCGATTGCGGAGCGCCGTAGAAGGGGTTGATGACCTGTTCGAACTGCGCCGCAGAGAAGTTCACCACGTGCAGGAAGGTGCGCTTGCCTGCACGCTCATGCGGGTCCGGCGCCTGTGAGCGCAGCAGCAGGGCCGGGGTGTTGATGCCGCCGCCGGCCAGCACATAGTGGCGCGCTTTGACCATGATGCGCCGGCCATTGGGCGCCACGCTGCGTGCATCCATGCCCAGGCACTCCAGGCCGGCGACGTGCTCGCCGTCCAGCAGCAGGCGTTCGGCTCGGGCCAGGTAAAGCAGGCTGCCGCCCTTGTCCAGGGTGGCCGGGATGGTAGTGACCAGCATCGACTGTTTGGCGTTGGTCGGGCAGCCCATGCCGCAATAGCCGAGGTTCCAGCAGCCGCGCACATTGCGCGGGATGATTTTCCAGCCGTAGCCGAGCTTGTCGCAGCCGGCGCTGATCACAGCGTTGTTGGCGTTCGGCTGCATGGCCCAGGGCGCGACGCCCAGGCGCTGCTCCATCTGTGCGAACCAGGGCGCCATCTCTGCGGCACTATGGCCCTTGACGTCGTGCGCCTCGGCCCAGTGCTGCAGGGTCGGCTCCGGGGTGCGGAAGCTGGAAGTCCAGTTGACCAGGGTGGTGCCGCCCACCGCGCGGCCCTGCATGATGGTGATGGCGCCGTCCTTGCTCATGCGGCCGATGCCTTCCTGGTACAGCTGCGGGTAGGCGTCGGCTTCCTGCATCTTGAAGTCGCTGCTGGTCTTCAGCGGGCCTTCCTCGATCAGCAGCACCTTGAGCCCGGCGGCGCTGAGGATTTCGGCCGTGGTGCCGCCGCCCGCGCCGCTGCCGACGATGGCCACGTCGGCTTCCAGCAGCAGGTCTTTTTCCAGGCGCGAGCCGTCGTAGGTGACCCAGCCTTTGGCCAGGCCTTCACGAAAAATGTCGGGTACGGGCATGTCGATTCTCTTGTTATAGGGCGTGCGACGGCTTAGAACCTGTTTACGATCTTTTGGACTAGAGCCAGACAAGGCAAAAACAGCCGAGGAAGCGGAGTTTACGAGCTGTAAATGAGCATTCCGAGGCTGTTTTTAACGCCGTATGGCCGACGGCCAGGAGATTGTAAGCAGGTTCTTACAGAGCGTACTGCGGCGGGCCGGGATAGCCGCAGTGCCCCCAGGACTCGGCGCGCGAATACCAGGCCATCTGCACCAGTTGCAGCAGCGAGGCGTGGCCCATGCGCAGCAGGTCCAGCGAGCTGTTCTGCCAGCGCTCGAGGAAGGTGCGGATGTCGGAGGCACTGGCGTTTTCCCAGCTGCCCCAGATGCCGGTCAGCGGGCCGCGGGTCACGGCCATGGCCTGTACGTCGAACAGCTGTACGGTCAGCTTGAGCAGTTCCGGCGACAGGTAGCTGAGGTTGTGGTCGATGCTTTGCAGGGTGCCTTCGACGGCGGCCGGCATGCCATCGGCGGGTACCGCGCCCTCCAGCACCACCGGAATCAGGGCGCGCAGGAACGGCATGTCGCTCAGGCGCAGTACCTGGAAGCCACTGGCCGGCACGCTGGCCGAGCAGCCGCTGAGGGTGGCGCTGACGCCGACCGTGGCGAGGAAGGCCGTGCCGAACAGGCCGACCTTGAGCAGGCCGCGGCGCGACAGCTGCGGTGCGGCGAGGGAGGTGTCGTTCATTGTTGTTTTCACCCCTATGGCTTAGCGCACGAACAGTTTGTTGATCAGCTTCTGGATGCCGGTGCCATAGGGCGGGTAGATGAACTTGGCGGCGTTGAAACGCTGCTTGATGAACACGCCCTTGGCCTTGCTGAAGGTGAGGAAGCCTTCGTGGCCGTGGTAGTGGCCCATGCCGGAGGGACCGATGCCGCCGAACGGCATGTCGTCCTGGGCCACGTGCAGCAGGGTGTCGTTGAGGCACACGCCGCCGGAGTGGGTTTCGTGCAGCACGCGCTGCTGCTCGGCCTTGTCGTAGCCGAAGTAGTACAGCGCCAGCGGGCGCGGACGATCGTTGACGTAGGCGAAGGCGTCCTCAATGCGCTGGTACGGCACGATCGGCAGCAGCGGGCCGAAGATCTCGTCCTGCATCAGCTTCATGTCGTCGCTGACATTCAGTACCAGGCTGTGGCTCATGCGCCGGTCCTGGTCGTCGCCGAGCAGCGGGATGATCTGCGCGCCCTTGCTTTCGGCATCGCTGACATAGCCCTTGAGGCGGCTCAGCTGACGCTCGTTGATGATCGCGGTGTAGTCCGGGTTGTTCGCCAGCGTCGGGTAGAAGCGCTGCACCACGCTGCGGTAGGCGGCGATGAAGCCTTCCACGCGCTCCTGCGGCACCAGCACGTAGTCCGGGGCCACGCAGGTCTGCCCGGCGTTCATGGTCTTGCCGAAGGCGATGCGCTCGGCGGCGTCCTGCAGCGGCACGTCGGCACTGACGATGGCCGGCGACTTGCCGCCCAGCTCCAGGGTCACCGGCACCAGGTTGTCGGCGGCGGCGCGCATCACGTGCCTGCCGATGCTGGTGGCGCCGGTGAACAGCAGGTGGTCGAAGGGCAGGCGGGAGAAGGCCTGGCCGACCTCGGCCTCGCCCAGCACCACGCTGACCATGTCCTCGGGGAAGACCTTGGCCAGCAGCTCCTTGACCAGTTGCGAGGTGGCCGGGGTCGACTCGCTCATCTTGATCATCACCCGGTTGCCGGCGGCCAGCGCGCCGATCAACGGGCCGAAGGCCAGGTACAGCGGGTAGTTCCACGGCACTATCACGCCGACCACGCCCAGCGGCTGGTAGACCACCTTGGCGCTGGCCGGCTGGAAGGCCACGCCGACGCTACGCCGCGACGGCTTCATCCATTTGCCCAGGCGTTTGCTGGCGTAGTCGATGCCGTGCAGGCTGGGCATGATCTCGGCCAGCAGGGTTTCGTTGGCCGCGCGGTTGCTGAAGTCACTGGAGACCGCCTCGATCAGCGCCTGCTGCTGGTCGATGAGCATCGCGCGCAGGGCCTTGAGCCAGGCGCGGCGCTGCTCGGCGGCGGGCATCGGATTGGCGCGGAAGGCTGCGCGCTGGGCGGCGAGCAGCGGCTCCAGCTGGTTGATCTGCTGCTGGTTCTGCTGCAGGTGGGCGATGTCGGCGACCATGGCGCGAAGTCCTCGGGAGGCGGAATGAAACGGCGAGAGTTATTTCTAGAGTAATTGCTCTAAACTGTCAAACCGTTAATCAGGCAGTCGTCAGCGCAGGTGCTTTGCCTGTACGTTTGCCACTTCGCCAACCTTCGAGCCGCAGCATGGCCCCGAAAAACAAAACCCGCGAGCGCATCGTCGAAGCCAGCCTGGAGCTGTTCAACGCCCTGGGCGAGCGCAGCGTGACCACCAACCACCTGGCCGCCCACCTGGGCATGTCCCCCGGCAACCTGTACTACCACTTCCGCAACAAGCAGGCGATCATCGCCGAGCTGTTCGCCCAGTACGAAAGCCGCGTCGACAGCTTCCTGCGCCTGCCGCCGGGGCGGGTGCTGACGGTGGACGACAAGACCTTCTACCTCGAGGCCCTGCTGGCCTCGATGTGGCATTACCGCTTCCTCCATCGCGACCTCGAACACCTGCTGGAGGCCGACCCGCAGCTGGCCGAGCGTTACCGCGCCTTCGCCCAGCGCTGCATGGTCCAGGCCCAGGGCATCTACCAGGGCTTCGTCGATGCCGGCATCCTGCAGATGGCGCCGGCCCAGGTCGAGGCGCTGACCCTCAACAGCTGGATCATCATGACCTCCTGGGTGCGCTTCCTCTGCACCACCTACGGCAGCCACGGCGACCTCAGCCAGGACCTGCTGCGTCGCGGCATCTACCAGGTGCTGGCGCTGGAGGGCGGCTATGCCAGCGCGCAGGCGCGGCCGGCGATCGAGGCTCTGCAGCAGCGGCTGTTCGTGCCGCTGGACGGCCGTTTTGACGGAGCTGCCGGCTGACCCGGGTCATGCCTTCACCTATCGAATAATGTGATACTACGCACATTCCGGGGTTAATCCTCGATCCGTCATGGGATGTGCATGTCCGATACCTTGCCCCGTGTTGCCATCCTCCGCTGGGAGCCGCAGGCACAGTCGAGCAGCGCCGTGGCCGTGTTTGCCAGCGTCGAGGCCCTGCTGGCGCAGCCACCGTTCGATGTGCTGCTGCTCGACCTGCCCAGCGCCGATGCCGGGCAGGCCTTGCGCCGCCTGCGCCGTGCCGAGGCCTATCAGTTCAGCCTGATCTACTGCACCCAGGAGCCCGATGCCTGGGGCCAGGCCCTGGGCGACGGCAAGGCGCCGCCCAACCTGGCGCTGCTGGAGCCGCTGTGGCGCCTGTGGCGCGAGCGGCTGGCACTGTTCAACCGCGGGCGTGCGCCCGAGCGCCTGGAGAGCCGCGTGCTGGCCTGGCTGTGGTTGCGCCCCAAGGCGCAGCTGCGTGCCCTGGGCGACGCCGCCTGTGCCCAGCACTACCACTACCCCCTGGTCGAGGCACTGGCCGGCGACGAAGGCTTTAATGCCCACGGCTGGCTGCAGCTGATGCTGCAGAAGGACTGGCTGGAGGCCGCCGAACTGCTGGACCGGGTGCGCCTGTGTGGCGGCTGCGGCTCCGGCCGCCTGAACTACGTGGACGTCTGTCCGGAATGCCACGCCCTGGATATCGTCCGCCAGCCGTCCCTGCACTGCTTCACCTGCGGCCACGTCGGCGCCCAGGAGGAGTTCCTCAAGGATGGTGTGCTGATCTGCCCGAACTGCTACAGCCGCCTGCGGCATATCGGCAGCGACTACGACCGGCCGCTGGAGAACTATCGCTGCCGCGCCTGCCAGGCCTTCTTCGTCGATTCGGCGGTGGATGCGCGCTGCCTCGATTGCGGCATGGTGCACAGCCCCGATCGCCTGCGGGTGCGCGAGGTGCGGCATTACCAGCTCTCGGAAAGCGGGCGCCTGCGCTGTCGTCAGGGCCTGGAAGGCAGCAGCGCGGCGGACGCCTATTTCCAGCGCCTGAACCTGACGGGCGAGGCGGGCTTCCATGAGCTGCTCGGCTGGATGCTGGCGCTGGTCAGGCGCTATGGCGAGCCCGGCTTCTCCCTGCTGGGCCTGCGCGTGGACAACCTCGACCAGATGTTCGCCGAGCTGGGCGAGATGCGCGGCCATGCGCTGATCGATGCGCTGGTCGAACGGGTCCAGCAGATCATCCGCGATACCGACCGCTGTACCCGCAGCAGCGAGGATGTGCTGTGGATGCTCCTGCCGCGCACCCCGGCGGCCGGCCTGCAGCGCCTGCAGGAGCGTCTGCTGGAGGGCGCGCAGCGGGTACAGAACGATGCGCAGCAGCAGATCAACCTGCGCATGGTCGGCTTCACCGCCCCGGAGGACGTGCAGGCCGAGGAGGATGCGCCGCTGCTGCTGGCGCGCCTGGCCACGGGATTGAACTGAACCA
Source organism: Pseudomonas sp. L-22-4S-12 (assembly GCF_009799935.1). NCBI lineage: Bacteria > Pseudomonadati > Pseudomonadota > Gammaproteobacteria > Pseudomonadales > Pseudomonadaceae > Pseudomonas > Pseudomonas sp. L-22-4S-12. The sequence continues at coordinate 774,384 of NZ_WELL01000001.1, forward strand.
TGGATTTCCTCGGGCAACTGGTCGATCTGCTTACCGCGTTGAGTGCGCCGGACGGTCTGTCACGGCTGTTCCTCATGCTGTTCCCGTTCTTCCTGCTGTTCGAGCTGCCGCTCAATCTGCTGGTGATGCTCGGCGTGCTGCGCTGGTTCGCCCGCCAGCGCAGCAAGGTGCCGTATAACTCGCTGTACCGGCCGCGGGTGTCCTGCATCATCACCTGCTACAGCGAAGGCATGGATGTGCAGAAGACCCTGCTCAGCCTGTGCGAGCAGACCTACCCGGGGTCCATCGAGATCGTGCCGGTGGTCGACGGCGCGGCGGCCAACCAGGAAACCCTGGAGGCGGTGCGCAGCTTCAGGCTCGACCCCCGGCTCTACCCGCGCCGCCACCTGCGGCCGATCGCCAAGTGGCAGCGCGGCGGCCGGGTGTCTTCGCTGAACGCCGGGCTGGCGCTGTGTTCGGGGGAGATCATCCTGGTGCATGACGGCGATACCTCCTTCGACAACAACATGGTCAGCGCCATGGTGCGGCATTTCGAGGACCCCAATGTGCCGGCGGTGGCCGGCAGCCTGCGCGTGCGCAACGTCTGGGCCTCGCTGACCACGGCGGTGCAGGCCCTGGAGTACCTGCTGTCGATCCACATGGCGAAGATCGGCCTCAGCGAATGGAACCTGGTCAACAACGTCTCCGGCGCGTTCGGCGCGTTCCGCCGCAGCTTCATCGAGCGCGCCGGCGGCTGGGACACCCACACCGCCGAAGACCTGGACATCACCCTGCGCATCAAGAGCTACTTCGGCCGCTACCGGAACCTGCGCATTCCCTTCGAGCCGGAAGCCATCGGCCATACCGACGCGCCGGTGACCTTTCGCCAGTTCCTCATGCAGCGCCTGCGCTGGGACGGCGACCTGCTGTTCCTCTATGTGCGCAAGCACCCGGCCAGCATCACGCCGCGCCTGATGGGCTGGAGCAACTTCATCATGACCCTGGTCAGCGGCTTCTTCTTCCAGCTGGTGCTGCCCTTCATCATCCTCGGCTACAGCCTGTTCGCCCTGCTGGTGCTGCCCTGGGAGACCCTGGCCCTGCTGGGCACCCTGGTCTACCTGCTGTACCTGCTGATCACCCTGCTGCTCTACCTGTGCATGCTGGGGCTGATTTCCGAACGGCCCCGGGACGACCTGCGCCTGGCGGTGCTGGTGCCGATCTTCCCGCTGTTCATGTTCGTCATGCGCTGCTGGAGTGCGGTGGCCATGCTCAACGAGCTGCTGCGTCGCGGCCATGAGGAAACCAGCATGGCGCCCTGGTGGGTCATCAAGAAGGCAACGAGGTTCTGAGATGCGGCGTGTCTGGCTGATGATTCTGCTCTGGCTGAGCCTGCCCCTGGCGGCGCAGCCCCTGCCCCTGGCGCAACTGCTGGAACGCCTCGAGGAAGGTCCGGCGCTGCAGCAGGCCGCGCAGCAGTTGCAGGCGGCGCAGGCCGAACAGGCGCTGCGCGAGGCCGAGCAGGGCTGGAGCCTGTTCGGCAGCGCCAGCAGCGGCGACTACCGCGACCTCGATACCGTCGGCGGGGCGGAAACCTACGACGATTACGTCGGCCAGGACTACCAGCTCGGCCTGCGCTACCCGCTGCTGGGCAGCCTCAAGCGCCAGGTCGAGGCGGTCAACCGCAGCCGCTCGGCGGTGCAGCAGCAACAGCTGCAGCTGGCCCTGCAGCAGGCCGAGCAACGCCTGCTGCTGCGCGGTGCCTATGCCGACTGGTGGGCGGCGCAGGCCGTGCACCAGTGGTGCGGGCAGCTGCAGGCGGTGGCCGGCGCCGCGCAGGCCAGCCTGGAGGCGCGCTGGCGGGCCGGCTGGCTGCGCACCTCGGCGGCGCAGGCCAACCGCAATGCCTGGCGGGTCCTGCAGCGCCAGTGCAGCGACAGCGCCGCGCAGCAGGCCGAGGCCCAGGCCATGCTCGCGCTGCTGGTGCCCGTGCCTGCCGCGGCCAGCGCCCAGGCCGACGCACTGGCCAGCCAGCCGCAGGGGCTGCAGGCCTGGCGCAGTGCGCTGACCCGTCATCCGCGCCTGAGCCAGCGCGAGCAGGCCCTGCAGCTGGCCGAAGCGCAGCGCGACAGCCGCTGGTACGACAGCGTCGACTCCAGCTTCAGCCTGGCCCAGTCACTGCAGGATCGTAACGACTACCGGCGCAATGGCGATGGCCTGGTCGCCAGCCTGGCCTTTGCCATGCCCTTCGACCTGCTCGGTGCCGACCAGGCCCGCCAGCGCCTGGGCGAGGCCAACTACCGCGCGGCGCAGCAGGCCCTGGCCGCCGAGCGCCAGCAGTTGCAGTTCAGCGTACTCAAGGGCCTGCGCGCCTACCGGCAAAGCCTCGATGCGCTGCAGGCCAGCCTGGAGCGGGTGCCCCAGGCCGAGCAGCTGTGGCATGAGCGCCAGGCGCGGCGCAGCGTCGATGGCGAGGAAGGGCTGCTGGCCCTGCTCGAGGCGCAACGTGGCTATCAGGCGGCGCTGCTCGGGCGGATCCATGCTTGGCATGCCGCCTGGCTGCGGGAGGCCGAGTTGCGCCTGCTGCTGGACGATCAGGCCGAGCTCGGCCAGCTGCTGGGCGGCGCGCTTCTGCACTGGCCGCAGCAGGGCAGTGCCGCGGCGGCCTGGAGCCAGGGCGTGTATATCTGGGACAGCCGCGCCCTGCTCGATCCGCAGCGGCGCGCGGCCGAACTGCAGCGCCTGCAACGCAGCGGCATGCGCCAGCTGTATGTCGGCCTGACGGCGGCCCAGGTGCGCGCCGAGGGCGACACCGAGCCGGTGCTGGCGGCACTGTTGCAGGCCGCCGAGCCGCTGGGGCTGCAGGTCAGCCTGCTGCTCGGCGAGCCGAGCTGGATCACCGCGCAGGGCCGGCCCGAGCTGCTGCGCCTGCTGCAGCGTTACCGCCAGCTGCCGTTTGCCGGCCTGCACCTGGACCTGGAAGTCGAGCAGCTGGGCTGGCCGGTGCCGCCCGAGCGCCTGCAGCAGTGGCTGGACACCCTGGCTGCGGTAGCCCGGCACAGCCCCTGGCCGCTGGCGATTTCCAGCCATCCACGCTGGTTCGACGCGCCGGCTGCCGATGCGCCCTGCGTCCCCTGTGGCCTGGAGCAGGTCGAGCAGATCAGCCTGATGATCTACCAGCGTGACCCGCAGCGCAGCGCCGAGGCGGCCAGGGCCATCGCCGCCCGCTGGCCGCGGCTGCGCTTTCGCCTGGCGCAGAGCGTCGAACAGGAGCTGCCAGGCAGCCTGAGCTGGAAAGGCGCCAGCGCCGCGCAACTGCAAACCCAGGTGGCGGCCTGGCAGCCCGAGCTGTCAGCCGCCGGGCTTGCCGGCATCGACTGGCAGGACTGGCAGGACTACCCGCACTAGGAACTTCCATGAAGATTCGCTTTACCGGTGACAAGGAACGCAATCCCACCCAGGAGGCCGGCCTCAAGGTGCTCTATGCGCCGGGCAAGCGCATGGCCTTCCGCCTGCGCTGGTACCTGATCCTGCTGCTGATCAGCAGCCCGCTGCTGTGGTTCTTCGGCCAGCTGGGCGTCGGCTACCTGCGGGTCGAGGCGCCGGCGCAGATCCAGATGCCGGTGGTCGAACTGCGCGCCCGCGAGGCCGGCACGGTGGCCGAGCTGCCGGTCAAGGCCGGCGATCATGTGCAGCGCGGCCAGCTGCTGCTGCGTCTGGACAACCCCGAGTGGCGCCTGCGCATCCAGCAGCTGCAGCCCGGCACGGTGCCGGCCGTCGCCTCGGCGTCGAGCCAGGCGCTGCAGTTGCAGCAGCGCGCCATCGATCTGGCCCGCCAGCGGGTCGGCCAGGTCCAGGCGTTGCTGGCCCAGGGCGCGGCCACCCGTGGCGAGCTGCTGGCGGCCCAGACCGAGCTGAATGGCCAGCAGCAGGCCTTGCTCGATCTTGAGGCGCGCCAGCGCACCCAGCGCAGCCAGGCCGAGGGTGATCCGCTGCAGCTGCTGCGCGAGGAGCGCGAGCGGCAGTGGCTGCAGTCGCGCCTGGACGGTTTGCAGTTCAGCGCCGGCGAGGACGGCCGGGTCGCCGAGGTGCTGGTCGGCAGCGGCGAGAATGTCGGCCCCGGCACCCTGCTGATGCGCCTGGAGCGCTCCGCCGAGCCCTTGCTGCTGATCTACCTGGAGCCGCGCTACGCCGCCTATGCCGAGCCGGGGCACAGCCTGGAGGTGCGCATGCCGGATGGCAGCTGGCAGGCCGCGCGCGTGCTGCAGGCGGCCGACAGCGCGCGGCGCCTGCCGGCGGGCATGCAGAAGCCGTTTACCGTCAGCCAGATGGGCCTGCTGGTGCCGGCCGAGTTCGACCGGCCGCTGCCGCCGCTGTGGCGGGTCGACCAGCTGCCGCTGAAGGTGCGTTTCCCCCATGACTGGTCGCGGTTCGTCGGGCTCGACGACTGAGCCGCGGATCGGCGGTTCGAGTCGGGGAGGGCGGCTCCTGCAGCGCGGTGCTGCTTGTGCCGCGCTGTCGCGGTGCGTCTCAGCCAGGCGGGTTGAGCCCGTGCAGCCACTGTGGAATGCGCCGCTCCAGGTAGTAGTCCGGTTGCGCCGGCGAGCCGCCGATGAAGCCGACGTGGCCGCCGCGGGCGTGCAGTTCCAGGCGGGTGCTGGCCGACAGCTCGTGGGCCCGGGGCACGCTGTGGCGAAACACGAAGGGGTCGTCGCCGGCCTGGATGATCAGGGCGGGCGTGCGGATCTGCTCCAGGTAGAAGCGGCTGGATGCGCGCCGGTAGTAGTCGGCGGCGTCGGCATAGCCGTGCAGCGGTGCGGTGAAGCGGCCGTCGAAGTCCCAGAAGGTGCGCATGCCGTGCAGCGGGCCCAGGCGCTCCAGGGTGGCCAGGCGTTCGTGCTGGCCTTCCTGGCTGAAGCGTTGCTGCTTGTCGCGCACATAGGCGACCAGCGCGCGCATAAAGTGCGCCTGGTAGACCTTGGAAAAGCCCTGGTCGATGCGCTCGGCACAGTGGTCCAGGCGAAACGGCACCGAGACCGCCACCGCCGCCTGCAGGCCGGAGTCCTCGCCGCTCTCGCCCAGGTACTTGAGCAGCACATTGCCGCCCAGCGAATAGCCCACCGCATGCAGCGGCGCCTGCGGGCGCCGGGCCTGCAGGTGGCGGACCACCCGCGCCAGGTCTTCACTGACGCCCGAGTGATAGCCGCGCGGCAGCAGGTTGGGTTCGCCCGAGCAGCCGCGCCAGTTCAGCGCCACGCTGGCCCAGCCGCGGGCGGCGAGCTGCTGCTGCAGGCCGAGCACGTAGTGCGAGCTGGACGAGCCGGTCAGCCCATGCAGCACCAGCACCAGCGGCGCGCTGGCCGGGTGCGGGTCGTGCCAGTCGAGGTCGAGAAAGTCGCCGTCTTCCAGCCACAGGCGTTCGCGCGTGCGCTCGAGTTGCGGCGCGCTGCGGCACAGCGAGCCCCACAGGGTCTGCAGGTGCGGATTGCGCAGCCACCAGGCGGCGTGGAAGGAGTTGGGCATGACGGGCTCTACAACAACAGGGCTTATGGATTCAGGCTAGAACCTGGGCGCGCTAAAGAGAAGGACTATGCATGGATTGAATGCAGCGCTCTGGCACTCGCTCAGGCACTGCGTCTATGTCTTAAGAGATATGGTCAAGTCGCCGGCAGTGGTTACAGTGCAGGTTGTGCTCTCGCTCAACTTTTTTGCCCTCAGGAATGCCATGCGATGAATATCACCCAGTTTGCCGATTTGCTCAGTGCTGCCCGGGGGCAGGCGGAACCCCAGCGTCTGCTGTTCGTGTTCGTCGCCGCGCAATTGCCGGATGACGCCACGGAGGCGGAGCGCCAGCGTTTTCAGGAGGGCCAGGGAGGTTCGCTGCAGCCGGTGCTGTGCGTCGACAAGCTGCCGGAGGAAATCGACGATTTCGCCGCCCTGCTGGGCGAGTCCGGGCGTACCGGCATCGCCTGGGATCTGCTGTTTGCCGCGGGCCTGTCCGGGCGTGGCGGCATCGCGCCGAGCGCCGACGAGGCCGAGCAGCCGCTGAAGATGATGGTGGGGGCCATCGAGAGCGGCAGCATCGGCAACTTCCTTGCCTTCGACCGGGACGGCCAGGCGGTCGCCTTCTACTGAGGATTACGAACAGATCGCTGGCCTGCTGCGGCCTTCTATTTTTTCACAGCCCCTGAGCGGCGCCGCGCTGCCACAGCGCGTAATACACCTGGCCGGCCTTCTGTTCGCGGTGCAGGCGCCAGTTGCCGGGCAGGGCCAGGGTCGAGGGCGCCGCTTCGCTTTCGGTGTAGATCCAGGCGTCCCTGGCCAGCCAGCCTTTGCCTTCGAGCAGGGCGCAGGCCGGCTCCAGCAGGTCCTGGCCGAACGGCGGGTCGAGGAAGACCAGGTCGTAGGGCGTCGCCGGCTGGGCTTCCAGGTACTGCAGGGCGTTGGTCTGCAGCAGCTGGCCGTTCGTGCATTTCAGCGTGGCCAGGGTCTGGCGCAGGCTGGCGATGGCGCTGTGGTTGCTGTCCAGGGCCAGGGCACTGCTGGCGCCGCGCGACAGGGCCTCCAGATACAGCGCGCCGCTGCCGGTGAAGCAGTCCAGCACCTGGGCGCCGGCGACATAGGGCGCCAGCCAGTTGAACAGCGTCTCGCGCACCCGGTTCGGGGTCGGGCGCAGGCCGTGGGCCATGGGGAAGCTGAACTGGCGGCTGCGCCACTCGCCGCCGATGATGCGCAGTTGGCCGCTGGCGGCCGGTTCGGGTTTCTTGCTGGGCTTGCGCATCAGTGCTCCGGGATGCCGGCGGGTTGCGCGGCAGGTTTGTCGGTGGGGGGCGGCAGGTCTTTCTGCGCCACGCTCGGGCCGGCGGTGACGATGACCAGGGCCTGCGGGTCGAGGTGCTTGGCCATGGCAGTCTTCACTTGCTCGACGCTGAGGCTCTGCACCTGGGCTATATAGTCTTCCAGGTAGGTCAGCGGCAGGTCGTAGAAACCCATGGCGCCGAGCTGGCCGACGATGTCGGCGTTGCTTGCGGTGGACAGCGGGAAGCTGCCGGCCATTTCGCGCTTGGCGTCGTCCAGCTCCTTCTGCGTCGGGCCGCTGGCCAGGTAGTCGGCGAGGAGGTCCTGCACCAGCTTGAGGGTGCCGGCGCTCAGCTCGGCGCGGGTCTGCAGGTTGACCATGAACGGCCCGCGCGCCTGCATGGCGCTGAAGCCGGAATACACGCCGTAGGTCAGCCCGCGCTTCTCGCGCACTTCTTCCATCAGCCGGGTACCGAAGCCGCCGCCACCGAGGATCTGGTTGCCCAGGGTCAGGGCGGCGTAGTCCGGGTTGCGCCGGTCGATGCCGAGCTGGGCGAGCAGCAGGTGGGTCTGCTGCGAGGGGAACTCGATGTGGCTGAGGCCGGGCTTGGGCGCTTGCGGTTGCTCGATCTTGGCCAGCGCCGGGCCCTTGGGCAGGGCGGCGGAGACCTCGCCGGCGATGGTTTCGGCTTCGCCGCGGGAGAGGTCGCCGACCAGTGCGATCACCACGTTGCCGGCGGCGTAGGCCCGCTGGTGGAAGGCGCGCAGCTGGGCGGTGCTGATGCCCGGGACGGACTGCTCGGTGCCTTCGCTGGGGTGGGCGTAGGGGTGGCTGCCATACAGGCGCTCGAACAGCTGGATGCTGGCCAGCTTGCCCGGGTTCTGCTTCTGGTACTCGAAACCGGCCAGCAGCTGGTTCTTGATCCGCGCCAGGGAGTCTTCGGGGAAGCTCGGCTGGCCAAGCACCTGTTCGAACAGTTCGAGCGCCGGCTCGCGTTGCGACGGGGCGCTGAGGCTGCGCAGGCTGGCAATGGCCATGTCGCGGAAGGCGCCGTTGCCGAACTCGGCGCCCAGGCTCTCGAAACCTTCGGCGATGGCGGTGACGTCCTTGCCCGGCACGCCCTCGTTGAGCATGCCGTTGGTCAGCGCGGCCAGGCCGGGTACGCCGTTGTCCTGGCTGCTGCCGGCGGCGAAGGTCAGGCGCAGGTCGAACATCGGCAGCTGGCGCGCCTCGACGAACAGCACCTTGGCGCCTTCGGCGGTCTGCCAGGTCTGGATATCCAGGTTCCGCCGGCTGAGGGCCTGGCCATTGAGGCCGGCCAGGGATTGCAGCTGGGCGCTTTCGGTTGCCGGCGCGGGCGCCTGGGCGGTGCGGCTGGCAATGAAGGTCAGCAGGCCGACCAGCAACAGGGTGACGAGGCCGACGATGGCGTAACGCGTGCCGTTGCGCTCACTCATGGCTGGGCTCCTTCAATGGCGGCTTGCTCGGGCAGTACATGGGCCACGCTCAGGCGGCTGCGGGTGAAGTAGGTTTGCGCGGCCTTCTGGATATCGGCGGCGGTCACCGCTTCCAGGGCGGCGAGGTCCTGGTCCATCAGGGTCCAGGACAGGCCGACGGTTTCCAGCTCGCCGATGGTGGTGGCCTGGCTGGTGATCGAGTCGCGCTCGTAGACCAGGCCGGCGATCACCTGGGCACGCACCCGTTGCAGTTCCTCGGCGCTCGGCGGGTTGTGCTTGAGGTCGTCGAGCTGGCGCCACAGGCCGTCTTCCACCTGCTCCAGGGTCTTGCCCTTCTGCACGTTGGGGGTGGCGCTGAGGATGAACAGGCTGTCGCCACGGGCGAAGGCGTCGTACCAGGACGAGGCGCCGGACACCAGTTCCTCGCCGCGCTCCAGGCGGGTCGGCAGGCGGCCGCTGTAGCCGCCGTCGAGCAGGGCGCTGATCAGGCGCAGGGCGTGCACCTCGCGCACGTCCGCGGCAGTAGCCATGCCGGGCACGTTGAACGCGTAGAGCAGGCTCGGCAGTTGGGTCTTCACGTGCAGCTTGAGGCGTCGCTCGCCGGGTTCGGCCAGCTCGCGCGGGGCCTTGGCCGCCGGCACGGGGCGCTGGGGGATGGCGCCGAAATAGCGTTCGGCCAGCTGTTGCACCTCGTCCTTGCCGACATCGCCGACCACCACCAGGGTGGCGTTGTTCGGCACGTACCAAGTCTGGTACCAGGCGCGCAGCTCCTCGACGCTCATGTGCTCGAGGTCGGCCATCCAGCCGATGGTCGGCGTGTGGTAGCCGCTGGCGGGGTAGGCCATGGCCTTGAAGCGCTCGTAGGCCAGGGCGCTGGGCTTGTCGTCGGTACGCAGGCGGCGCTCTTCCTTGATCACCTCGATCTCGCGGGCGAACTCGTCGGCGGGCAGCTTGAGGCTGGCCAGGCGGTCGGCCTCCAGCTCGAAGGCCACGGCCAGGCGATCACGCGACAGCACCTGGTAGTAGGCGGTGTAGTCGTCGCTGGTGAAGGCGTTTTCCTCGGCGCCGAGCTCGCGCAGGATGCGCGAGGCCTCGCCGGGGCCGAGCTTGCGGCTGCCCTTGAACATCATGTGTTCGAGGGCGTGGGACAGGCCGGTCTGCCCGGGCGTCTCGTAGCTGGAGCCGACCTTGTACCAGAGCTGGGAGACCACCACGGGGGCGCGGTGGTCCTCGCGGACGATGACCTTGAGGCCGTTGGTCAGTGTGAACTCGTGGGTCGGTTGGCTTTCGGCGGCGTGCAGGGCCGGTGGCGCGCACAAAACAGTCAATAGCAGGCCGGCGCAGCGGCGGGCGAGTCGATTCATTGATTTGGGACCTGTCGGACAGCCCGGGCGGTCGTACCGCCGGCGGGCGAAGAGGTGCTAGGATACCCCATCCTTTTCCGGGGCGGCGCAGCGGCTGTTGCAGCCTGTTGCGCGGCTCATTTGAGATACAAACGACCCATGTTTGGTTCCAACGACGACAAGAAGTCGCCAGCCCCGGCTGGCAAGGCTCCGGCCGAGGCCGGGGAGAAGAAATCGCTGTTCGGCTGGCTGCGCAAGAAGCCGCAGGATGAGCCGACGCCGGCGGCGCCCAGCGCGACTACGCCGGAGACTACGGCGCCGGCTGCGCCCGCCGAGGTGCCGACTACGGCGACTGCGCCTGTCGTCGATCCTGTAGCTCCGATAGTGTCGGCCGAGGTCGCTGCTGCGCCGGTTGTCGTCGCTCCCGTCGAGCCGCCGGTTGTCGCTCCGCTCGTCGAGCCCGCTGCCGCACCCGCGGCGGTTGAAGTCGCCCCCGCGCCAGTGATCGCCGCGCCGGTCAGTGCACCGGCTGCGCCCGGTGCCGCAGTTGCCGCCGAAGTGCCAGTCGCCCCCGTTGCCGCGGCGGCCCAGCCAGCGCCAGGCGAGCCGGCCAAACCGGCCTTCTCCCGCTTTCGCATCAATGCCGGCGCGGAAGTCACCCATGCAGTGCACGAGCCGGTGGCCGAAGTCGTGCTGCCGGTCGAGCCCGAGCCGGCGCCGCAGCTGGAACAGAACAAGCCTGGCGACAACCAGGGCGGCTGGTTCGCCCGTCTCAAGCAGGGCCTGTCGAAGACCAGCGCCAGCCTGGGCGAGGGCATGGCCAGCCTGTTCCTCGGCAAGAAGGCGATCGACGACGACCTGCTCGACGAACTGGAAACCCGCCTGCTGATGGCCGACGTCGGCGTCGAGGCGACCACCGCCATCGTGCAGAGCCTGACCAAGCGCGTGGCGCGCAAGGAGCTGGCCGACAGCGATGCGCTGTACAAGGCCCTGCAGGAAGAGCTGGCCGGCCTGCTGGCGCCGGTGGAGAAGCCGCTGCTGGTCGACAGCGGCAAGCAGCCCTACGTGATCCTGGTGGTCGGCGTGAACGGCGTGGGCAAGACCACCACCATCGGCAAGCTGGCGAAGAAGCTGCAGGGCGAGGGCAAGAAGGTCATGCTCGCCGCCGGCGACACCTTCCGCGCCGCCGCGGTCGAGCAGCTGCAGGTGTGGGGCGAGCGCAACAACATCGCGGTGATCGCCCAGCACACCGGCGCCGACTCCGCCTCGGTGATCTTCGACGCGGTACAGGCGGCCAAGGCCCGCGGCATCGACGTGCTGATCGCCGATACGGCCGGGCGCCTGCACACCAAAGACAACCTGATGGAAGAGCTGAAGAAGGTCGGCCGGGTGATCGGCAAGCTCGACGACACGGCGCCGCACGAAGTGCTGCTGGTGCTGGACGCCGGCACCGGGCAGAACGCCATCAACCAGACCAAGCAGTTCCACCAGACCGTGGCCCTCACCGGCTTGGCCCTGACCAAGCTGGACGGTACCGCCAAGGGCGGGGTGATCTTCGCCCTGGCCAAGCAGTTCGGCCTGCCGATCCGCTATATCGGCGTCGGCGAAGGCATCGACGACCTGCGTACCTTCGTCGCGCAGGACTTCGTCCAGGCCCTGTTTGCGGAGAGGGAGCGCGCATGATTCGCTTTGAGCAGGTCGGCAAGCGGTATCCCAACGGCCATGTCGGGTTGCACGAACTGAGTTTCCGCGTGCGCCGCGGCGAGTTCCTCTTCGTCACCGGCCACTCCGGCGCCGGCAAGTCAACCCTGCTGCGCCTGCTGCTGGCGATGGAGCGGCCGACCACCGGCAAGCTGCTGCTGGCCGGGCAGGACCTGTCGACCATCACCAATGCACAGATCCCTTTCCTGCGTCGGCAGATCGGTGTGGTGTTCCAGAACCACCAGCTGCTGTTCGACCGCAGCGTGTTCAACAACGTCGCCCTGCCGCTGCAGATCCTCGGCCTGTCCAAGGAAGAGATCGGCAAGCGCGTCGGTGCGGCACTGGAGCGCGTCAGCCTGAGCGACAAGGCCGAGCAGTCGCCGGCCGACCTGTCCACCGGTCAGCAGCAGCGCGTCGGCATTGCCCGCGCCGTGGTGCATCGCCCGGCCCTGCTGCTGGCGGACGAACCCACCGGTAACCTCGACCCGCGCCTGGCGGCCGAGATCATGGGCGTGTTCGAAGACATCAACCGCCTGGGCACCACGGTGCTGATCGCCAGTCACGACCTGTCGCTGATCGCACGCATGCGCCACCGCATGCTGACCCTGCAACGCGGCCGCCTGATCGGCGACGGAGAGGCCAGCTGATGAGCGAACAACGCAACCCCAAGGCCGCCGAACGGGTCGGCGCGGTCAAGGCCAAGGCCGACAAGCCGGTCGATCACGGCCCGGATTTCACCACCCTGCTGCATGCCTGGCTGGAAAGCCACCGCAGCAGCCTGCTCGACAGCCTGCGCCGCCTGGCCCGCCAGCCGATCGGCAGCTTCTTCACCTGCCTGGTGATGGCGATCGCCCTGTCCCTGCCGATGGGCCTGTCGCTGCTGCTGGACAACGTCGAGCGCCTCGGCGGCTCCTGGCAGCGCGCCGCGCAGATTTCCCTGTACCTGCAGCTGGAGACCAGCGACGCCGCCGGCCAGCAGCTGCGTGACGAGATCGCCGGCATGGGCGATGTGGCCAGCGCCGAGTGGATCAGCCGCGAACAGGCCCTGGCCGACTTCCAGCAGCAGTCCGGCCTCGGCGAGGCCCTGCGCGAGCTGCCGGACAACCCGCTGCCCGGCGTGGTGGTGGTGACGCCCAAGGAAGTCGACAAGCCGACCTTGGAAGCGCTGCGCCAGAATCTCTCGGAAATGCCCGGGGTGCAGCAGGCGCAGCTCGACCTGCAATGGGTCGAGCGCCTGTCGGCGATCCTCAAGCTCGGCCAGCACTTCGTCTTCGGCCTGACCCTGCTGCTGGTGCTGGCCCTGCTGCTGGTGATCGGCAATACCATCCGCCTGCATATCGAGAACCGCCGCAGCGAGATCGAGGTGATCAAGCTGGTCGGCGGCACCGATGGCTACGTGCGCCGGCCCTTCCTCTATATGGGGGCGCTGTATGGCGTCGGCGCCGGCCTGCTGGCCTGGGCCGTGCTGGCCTTCGGCCTGGACTGGCTGAATGATGCGGTGGTGCGCCTGGCCGGACTGTACGGCAGCGACTTCGCCCTGGCCGGGGTGCCGGCCGACGATGCCCTGTCGCTGCTGCTCGGCGCCGTTCTGCTGGGCTATATTGGCGCCTGGCTGGCCGTCGCCCGCCATTTGAGCGAGCTCGCGCCAAGATAGTAAGTTGTTGTTTTTATTGTATTTTTTAGACTGTAAGGGAACTTTTCCAGGCCCTTGCAGTCACAGGCCGCAGTGCTACACTGCTGGCCGATTTGAAAGTTGGAGGTTTTTCATGACCACAGCCCTGCAACCTGTCCATGCCCTGGTCCCCGGTGCAAACCTGGAGGCCTACGTGCACGCGGTGAACAGCATTCCCTTGCTGACCCCCGAGCAGGAGCGCGAGCTGGCCGGTAGCCTCTTCTATCATCAGGATCTCGAGGCTGCCCGGCAGATGGTGCTGGCGCACCTGCGCTTCGTCGTGCATATCGCCCGCAGCTACTCCGGTTACGGCCTGGCCCAGGCCGACCTGATCCAGGAAGGCAACGTCGGCCTGATGAAGGCGGTCAAGCGCTTCAACCCGGAAATGGGCGTGCGTCTGGTGTCCTTCGCGGTGCACTGGATCAAGGCCGAGATTCACGAATTTATCCTGCGCAACTGGCGCATCGTCAAGGTCGCCACCACCAAGGCGCAGCGCAAGCTGTTCTTCAACCTGCGCAGCCAGAAGAAGCGTCTGGCCTGGCTGAGCAACGATGAAGTGCACGCCGTGGCCGACAGCCTGGGTGTCGAAGTGCGTGAAGTGCGCGAGATGGAAAGCCGCCTGTCGGGCCACGACATGGCCTTCGACCCGGCCGCCGATGACGATGACGACAGCGCCTTCCAGTCGCCGGCGCATTACCTGGAAGACCATCGCTACGACCCGGCCCGCCAGCTGGAAGACGCCGACTGGAGCGACAGCTCCAGCGCCGGCCTGCACGAGGCCCTGGAAGGCCTGGACGAGCGCAGCCGCGACATCCTCTACCAGCGCTGGCTGGCCGAGGAAAAAGCCACCCTGCATGACCTGGCGGCCAAGTACAACGTTTCCGCCGAGCGCATCCGCCAGCTGGAGAAGAACGCCATGAACAAGCTGAAAGGCTCTATTCAGGCTTAAGTACTGTGCTTCGAGAAAGCCGCACCCAGGTGCGGCTTTTTTCTGCCTGGGTTTTCTGACGCCTGCGGCCGGGATGAATGGCGCGCCGAGGCTGGAGCTGGAGGGCGTGGCGGTGCAGGATCGCTGCGCATAACCAGAACCGGAGCCTGACATGCCCATCGCTGCCCGTTGGCCGTTTTTCCTCGCCCTGCTGCTCGGCTACCTGTACATCGCCCTGATCCCGTTCCAGCCCTACCCGCTGAGCTGGCTGCTCAAGCCGCTGCCGATGCTGCTGTTCGCCTGGCTGGTCTGGCGGGTTCATCCGGGTGCTGCCGGGCGTTGGCTGGGGCTGGGCTTCGTGGCGGCCGCGGCGGGTGATTTCTTCCTCGACTATGGCAACCGCGATGGCCTGTTCATCCAGGCGCTGCTGGCCTTTCTGCTCAACCAGCTGGCGTTTGTCGTCGGCTTCCTGCGGCTGGGGCGCGGGCGTGCCTGGCGCTGGCTGTGGAGCCTGCCGGTGATCGCCTATGCCATCGGCATGACCCTGTGGATGCTGCCCGGGGCTGGCGCGCTGCAGCTGCCGGTGGCCTTCTACTTCGCCTGCCTGCTGGCCATGGCGCTGACCGCGGTGCGCGTCGAGGAACGGCCGGGGCCGCTGTGGCTGGGCGCCATGCTGTTCGTCATCGCCGACTCGTTGATCGGGGTGAACAAGTTCATTCAGCCGTTCCCCCATGCGGTGCTGGTGATCGTCAGCTGCTACTTCACCGGGCAGGCGCTGATTGCCTGGGGCCTGCTACAGCTCAGGGGCGCGGCAGCCACTGCGGCCACCAGTCCGGCAGCGGCCTGGCGATCTGGTTGAGGTAGTGGCTGCCGCCCAGCTGGTAGCTCTGCTGGCGAATCCAGTTGGCCCGGCGGCTCACGTGCGGCCCCGGGCGGCGCGGGTTCCAGGCGCGCGGGTTGGGCAGCACGGCGGCCAGCAGGCTGGCCTGCTGGCGCGACAGGTAGGGCGCGCCGGTGCCGAAATGGTGGCGCGCCGCGGCTTCCGCGCCGAACACGCCGTCGCCCCACTCGACACTGTTGAGGTACACCTCGAGAATCCGCTGCTTCGGCCAGAGCAGCTCGATCAGGCCGGTGAACCAGGCCTCCAGGGCCTTGCGTGGCCAGCTGCGGCCGGACCAGAGAAACAGGTTCTTCGCCACCTGCTGGCTGATGGTGCTGGCGCCGCGCAGGGTGCCGCCGTTGCCATTGTGGGCGAAGGCCTGCTGGATGGCGGCCAGATCGAAGCCCCAGTGCTCGGCGAACTTCTGGTCCTCGGCGGCGATCACCGCAATCTTTAGGTCATCCGGCAGCTCCTGCCAGGGGCGCCAGCTGCGTTGTAGGTCGATCGGCTGGCCGTCGACCCAGGACTCGATCTTGCGCTCGACCATCAGCGCCGTGCCCGGCGGGTCGATCCAGCGCAGGGCGAGCACCAGCAGCGCCGAACCGACGGCGAACCAGAGCAACAGTTTGGACAGGCGGCGAAACAGGCGACGGAGCATGGGCTGGCTTGGCCGAAGGGAGTGGGCGGGCCATTATAGCGGCCGCATTGGGCCTGACCGGGAGTGAATCATGTTACGAGTCTTTCTGTTGTTGGCGGCCTTCGCCGGTTTCACCGGGGTGGCGCTGGGGGCTTTCGCCGCCCACGGCCTGAAGGCGCGCCTGAGCGCCGAGTACCTGGCGGTGTTCCAGACCGGCGTGCATTACCAGCTGATCCACGCGCTGGCCCTGTTCGGCGTGGCGCTGCTGCTGCAACGCCTGCCGAGCGGCCTGCTGCAGGCTGCCGGCAGCCTGTTCGCCCTGGGCATTCTGCTGTTCTCCGGCAGCCTCTATCTGCTGACCCTCAGCGGCATCGGCAAGCTCGGCATGATCACCCCGCTGGGTGGCCTGGCCTTTCTCGGCGGCTGGCTGTGCCTGGGCCTGGCGGCCTGGCGCGCGGCCTGACCTGTGGCCGATAGCGGGGTGGTTGGCGGCGCTATCATGCGGATGAATGGCGCCCTTTTACCTTGGTCACTGTCGGTGATCGGGCTAGAATGCCGACCCTTTCATGTTTTGACTGCCCAGCCATGTTTATCCAGTTGAACGGCGAATCTTTCGAACTGCCCGCTGGCGCAACCGTCGCCGAGCTGCTCGTGCGCATGCAACTGACCGGCAAGCGGGTGGCAGTCGAACTCAACCTGGACATAGTGCCGCGCAGCCAGCATGCCGCCACGGTCCTGCACGACGGCGACCAGCTGGAAGTCGTCCACGCCATCGGCGGCGGCTAGCCCGCCCGCGAGGAGTTGCCATGAGCGCCATCATCGACAAGCCATTTACCCTGGCCGGCCGTACCTACGAGTCGCGCCTGCTGGTGGGCACCGGCAAGTACAAGGACCTCGAGGAAACCCGCCTGGCCATCGAGGCCTCGGGGGCCGAGATCGTCACCGTGGCCGTGCGCCGGACCAACATCGGGCAGAACCCGGGCGAGCCCAACCTGCTCGACGTGATCGACCCCAAGCGCTACACCATCCTGCCCAACACCGCCGGCTGCTATGACGCCGCCGAAGCCGTGCGCACCTGCCGCCTGGCCCGCGAGCTGCTCGATGGCCACCAGCTGGTCAAGCTGGAAGTGCTGGCCGACCAGAAGACCCTGTTCCCCAACGTGATCGAGACCCTCAAGGCCGCCGAAGTGCTGGCCAAGGACGGTTTCGACGTGATGGTGTACACCAGCGACGACCCGATCATCGCCCGCCAGCTGGCCGAAATGGGCTGCATCGCGGTGATGCCGCTGGCCGGCCTGATCGGCACTGGCCTGGGCATCTGCAACCCCTACAACCTGCGCATCATCCTCGAAGAGGCCAGCGTACCGGTGCTGGTGGATGCCGGCGTGGGTACGGCGTCGGATGCCACCATCGCCATGGAACTGGGCTGCGAGGCGGTGCTGATGAACAGCGCTATCGCCCATGCGCAGAACCCGATCCTGATGGGCGCGGCGATGAAGCACGCGATCATTGCCGGGCGCATGGCCTACCTGGCCGGGCGCATGCCGAAGAAACTCTATGCCAGCGCCTCGTCGCCGCTGGATGGCCTGATCAAGTAAGAGAACCCGATGAGTGAAGTAGTCGAGCCGGCGGAAGACGGCGCAGTCGAGCGTCCGCACCGCGGCATCAAGAGTTTCGTCATGCGCTCCGGGCGCATGACCGAAGGCCAGCAGCGCGGCCTCGATCTGGGCTGGCCAAAATTCGGCCTGCAGCTGGAGGACGGTCTGCGCGATTTCGACCAGGTGTTCGGCCGCAGCGCGCCGCGCACCTTCGAGATCGGCTTCGGCATGGGCCATGCCACCCTGGAGATGGCCGCCGCCGCCCCCGAGCAGGACTTCATCGGCGTGGAAGTACACAAGCCGGGCGTCGGTGCCCTGCTCAACGGCATGCTCACGCAGAACCTCAGCAACATCCGTGTGTACAGCTGCGATGCCCTGGAAGTGCTGCGCGATTGCGTTGCCGATGCCAGCCTCGATCGCCTGCTACTGTTCTTCCCGGACCCCTGGCACAAGTCGCGTCATCACAAGCGCCGCATCGTCCAGCCGGCCTTTGCCGAACTGGTACGGCAGAAGCTGAAAATCGGCGGCGTGCTGCACATGGCCACCGACTGGGAGCAGTATGCCGAGCACATGCTGGAAGTGATGAACGTGGCCCCCGGTTACCGCAACCTGGCGGCCGACGGGCGCTGCGTGGAACGCCCGAGCGAGCGCCCGGTGACCAAGTTCGAGCGCCGTGGCGAACGCCTCGGCCACGGTGTCTGGGATCTCAAGTTCCAGCGCATCGAGTGATTCAACACCCCTGTGGAACAGGGCAAAACCGACCGGGACCACCCGGCGCCAGGACGGCGTTTCACCTCACCCCGATAGCTATCTGCAAGTGCGGCCTACACTGGCTATAGAAAAAGAACAGCGCCACGGACGACGTGGCGCGAGGAGATCGCTGTGTTGAGAACCATTGCAATTCTGCTGTTGGCAGCCGCCGCGCTGCCCGCCCAGGCGCGGGTCGATGCCGCCCAGGCCGCCCGTCTCGGGCAAGATCTGACGCCGCTGGGCGGCGAGCGCGCGGCCAATGCCGCCGGCACCATCCCGGCCTGGGACGGCGGCCTGGCCACTCCGCCGGCCAGCTACCAGCCGGGCATGCACCATCCCGATCCCTATGCCGGCGACAGCCAGCTGTACCGCGTCGACGCCAGCAACCAGGCGCAATACAAGGCCCTGCTGGCGCCGGGTTTCCAGAAACTGCTGGAAGCTCATTCCGGCTACTTCCTGCGCGTGTTCCCGACCCACCGCAGTGCCGCCTCGCCGCAGCGCATCTATGATGCGACCCGCTACAACGCCAGCAATGCCAGCCTGATCTCCGGTGGCAACGGCGTCGAAGGCGCGGTCGCCGGCATCCCGTTCCCCTTCCCGCAGAACGGCACCGAGGCAATCTGGAACCACATCATGCGCTACCGTGGCGACCAGGCGCGCATGGTCACCAACCAGGCCGCAGTGCTCAACAGCGGCAGCTACATCCTGCTCAAGCGCGAGCGCGACCTGCTCTCGGTGTATGGCCGTGAGGGCATGACCCCGGGCGAGCTGGACAACACCCTGTTCTTCTACAAGTACGTGGTGACCGCGCCGAGCAAGCTGGCCGGCTCCTCCCTGGTGGTGCAGGAGACCCTCGATCAGGTCCTGGCCATCCGCAAGGCCTGGCGCTTCAGTCGCGGCGAGCGCCGCGTGCGCCGCCTGCCGATGCTCGCCTACGACTCGCTGCAGCCGGACACCAACGGCATGGCCACCGCCGACGTGGTCGACGCCTACAACGGCGCGCCGGACCGCTACGAGTGGGAGCTCAAGGGCAAGCAGGAAATGCTCATGCCGTACAACAGCTACGCCGTGCACCAGAAGGGCATCCCCTACGAGAAGATCCTCCAGGAGAAGAGCGTCAACCCCGAGCTGCTGCGCTACGAGCTGCACCGCGTGTGGGTGGTCGAGGCCAATCTGCGCAAGGGCCACAGCCACCCCTATGCCAAGCGCCGCTTCTACCTGGACGAGGACAGCTGGCAGATCCTCGCCGTCGACCTCTACGACAAGAGCGGCGCGCTGATCGGCCTGCAGGAAGCCCATCCGATCAGCTACTACGAAGTGCCGGCGTTCATCAGTACCCTGGAAACCATCTACGACTTCAAGGGCGACCGCTACTTCGTCGACGGCCTGGACAACAACGAGCCGATGTACGACTTCAACGTCAAACTGAGCAAGGGCGACTTCACCGCCGCCGCGCTGCGCCGCGAAGGGATCTGATCCCGGCGCCGACAAAAAAGCCCGCAGTCGCGGGCTTTTTTGTGTCTGTCGATCAGTCGTCGTGACCGTGGTGGTGCTTGTGCTTCTTGTGTCGCTTGCCGTGATGGTGATGGTCGTCGCTGTAGTAGCGCCGACGGCCATCGCCGTGGTCGCCGTCATCGCCGCCGTACTGGTTGCCCAGGGCACCGCCGGCGCCACCACCGACTGCGGCGCCGATCAGGCCGCCGGTGTCGCCGCCCACTTTCTGCCCGATCACGTTGCCGCCGGCGGCGCCGAGGCCGCCGCCAATCGCCGCTTCGGTGCGGCTGCGCTTGTCGGCACCGACCGCGCTGCCGGCGGCGCCGCCGATACCGGCACCGATGGCGGCGCCGGTATCGCCGCCGACCTGCTGGCCGACCACGGAGCCGAGCACGCCACCCAGGGCGCCGCCGACACCGGCTTCGGTGTTGCCGGCCAGGGCACCGGCGCTGGCCAGGGCGAGGGACAGCAGCAACAACGAGGAATACTTCATGACTACAGACCTCTGAGGGGGAATACGCGGGCGCATCTTGCCAGCGTCAGCGCCCGGGGCAAGCGCCGCCTGTCGGGGCTGCGAGGGCTGTCGCGGGGCGCGAAAATATCCATGCAGGCGGCGAACTGCATGGCTCGCCCGTGGTCTGCCGAACCTAGCCCGGCGCCATGCCTGCGGCCTCGAGCCCGGCGCAGAGCTGGCGGTAATCCTCGACCGCGGCGAATTCTTCGGTGTCCCTGGCCGCCTTGCGGCTGTCCGGCTGGCGGATCGCCAGCAGGTGGCTGATGCCGTACTGGCGGGCGCTGCGCAGGATCGGCAGGCTGTCGTCGATGAACAGGCTGCGCGCCGGCGCGAAGGGGAACTCTTGCTGCAGGGCGAACCAGAACTGCTGGTCTTCCTTGGGGAAGCCATAGTCGTGGGAGCTGATCAGGCGGTCGAAGTAGGGCGCCAGCTCGACCCGCTCCAGCTTCAGCGACAGCGAGTCGCGGTGCGCATTGGTGATCAGCACCACCCGCTTGCCGGCGGCGCGCAGGGCCGCGAGGAAGGTGTCGGCAGCCGGGCGCAGGGCGATCAGGTGCGCCACTTCGCGCTTGAGGTCGCGCACCGACAGGTTCAGCTCGCGGCTCCAGAAGTCGGTGCAGTACCAGCTCAGCTTGCCGGCGTGCTGCTGGAACAGCGGCAGCAACTCGGCCTCGGCGGCGGCCCGGTCGATGCCGTGCAGCTCGGCGTAGCGCTGCGGCAGGTGCTCCAGCCAGAAGTGGTTGTCGAAGTGCAGGTCGAGCAGGGTGCCGTCCATGTCCAGCAGAACACTGTCGATGTCGGTCCAGGGCAGCAGGGGCATGGCGAGTTCTGGCGTGAAAGGGTGAACGGAGGTGCGTGGATGCAATATCCACCACGGACAATCGTGATGGCCGGGGTATGATACTCGTTCGTTTCAAGGAGTGATCCCATGCGTGAGAAACCTGTCGTGCTGGCCCGCGAGATCGTTGCGAGCAGCCGCCTGTTCCGCGTCGAGGAGCTGCAGCTGCGCTTCGCCAACGGCGCCCTGCGCACCTACGAGCGGCTGGTCGGCAAGGGCGCCGGTTACGGCGCGGTGATGGTGGTGGCGATGCTCGATGGCGAGCATGCGGTGCTGGTCGAGGAATACTGCGGCGGCACCGACGACTACCAGCTGTCGCTGCCCAAGGGGCTGATCGAGCCGGGCGAAGACGTGCTCGAAGCGGCCAACCGCGAACTCAAGGAAGAGGCCGGCTTCGGGGCCCGCCAGTTGGAGTGGGTGGCCGAGCTGAGCCTGTCGCCCGGCTACATGAGCCAGAAGATCCAGGTGGTGCTGGCCCGCGACCTCTACGAAGAAAGCCTGCCGGGCGACGAGCCCGAGCCGCTGCGGGTCGACCAGGTCGGCCTGCGCGAGCTGAGCAGCCTGGTGCAGCACCCGCAATTCACCGAGGGGCGCGCCCTGGCCGCCCTGTACCTGGTCCGTGACCTGTTGAGCCAACGTGGAGAGTTTCGCCTGTGAGCCATCCCTATCTGCCGGCGGTGATCGCCCTGGTGCAACGCGCGGGCCAGGCCATCCTGCCGCATTGGCGCAATGACGTGGCGGTGACCGAGAAGGCCGACGCCTCGCCGGTGACGGCCGCCGACCTGGCCGCCCACCATGTCCTCGCCGACGGCCTGCTGGCGCTGGCGCCACAGGTGCCGGTGCTGTCCGAGGAAGACAGCGAGATCGCCTTCACCGAGCGCGCCGCCTGGCAGCGCTGGTGGCTGGTCGACCCGCTGGACGGCACCAAGGAGTTCATTTCCGGCAGCGAGGAGTTCACCGTCAACGTGGCGCTGATCGAGCGCGGCCGGGTGGTGTTCGGCGTGGTCGGCATCCCCGCCACCGGCCGCTGCTACTACGGCGGTGCCGGCCTGGGCGCGTGGCGCGCGGAGGCGGGCGGCGAACCGGCGGCGATCAGCGTGCGCGTGGCCCCGGCCGAGGCCTTCACCGTGGTCGCCAGCAAGCGCCACTCCAGCCCGGCCCAGGAGCGCCTGCTGGAAGGCCTGAGCGAGCGTTTCGGTGACCTGCAGCTGGCCAGCGTCGGCAGCTCGCTGAAGTTCTGCCTGCTCGCCGAAGGCAGTGCCGACTGCTACCCGCGCTTGGCGCCGACCTCTCAGTGGGACACCGCGGCGGCCCAGGGCGTACTGGAAGGCGCCGGCGGCGAGGTGCTCGACCTCAAGGGCGCGGCGCTGACCTACGAGGCGCGCGAAAGCTATCTCAACCCGTCCTTCCTCAGCCTGCCGCAGGCCGCCGCCTGGCGCGCCGAACTGGTGCAGCTGGCCCGCGCCCTCGACTGAGGCGCGCTGCCGCCGCGTGGCGGCCCGGCCAGGCTGGCAGGCTCTGGTTCACCAGACCCGAGCGGAGCTGAACATGAACGACGACCGTGCCTACCTGGAGCAACTGCTGCACCAGGACATCCCCCTGACCCAGGCTCTCGGCCTGGGCGTGTCCAGCTGGGATGGCAGCGAGCTGCGCCTGAGCCTGCCGCTGGCGGCCAATCTCAACCACAAGAGCAGCATGTTCGGCGGCAGCCTGTATTGCGGTGCCGTGCTGGCCGGCTGGGGCTGGCTGCACCTGCGCCTGCGCGAGGCCGGGGTGACGGATGGCCATATCGTCATCCAGCAGGGGCAGATCGATTACCGCGAGCCGGTGCTGGGCGACGCCCTGGCCGTTTGCGCCGCGCCGCCGGCGGCGCAGTGGGACAAGTTCCTCGCCCTCTACCAGCGCCGCGGCCTGGCGCGGATCAGCCTGCATAGCCGCATTCTGGCCGACGGGATCGAGGCGGTGCGCTTCAGCGGCCAGTACGTGCTGCACCGCTAGCCCATTCGTGTGGCCTGGGCTCTTGTGGGAGCGGCTTCAGCCGCGGATGAGGCTCATGCTGAAGCCGATCGCGGATAAATCCGCTCCCACCAACAGGCTGCTGAACGCTGCGGCACGCAGCCGATATGCAGCCATCGGTACTCCCTTTGGCGCAGTAAGGTTTACAGCATGTCGCTGTAGCGCTCGTCCTGGCGATACGGCAGCGGCTGGGCAAAGCCCGGCACCTGGATGCCCTCGGCGCTGAACTGCAGCTGGCGGTCGTCGATCAGGTCGTGGCCGAAGTTGTAGAGGATGTCGAACTGGCCGAGCAGGGCCTGCCGGTCATACTGGCTGGCGGCGGTGCGGGTGTGTTCGCGCTTGGCCTGCCAGGCGGCGAAGGCCGCCTCGCCATGCCGCTTGCGCAGCATGCGCTCGGCCACCTGCGGGCCCAGCAGCACGCCGGTGGCGTTGTTGCCGCCGAAGCCCTTGGAGTTGATGAAGCACACTTCCGGGTTGTCCAGCTGGCGGTCGCGGGTGTCCAGGCTGAGGTGCTGGCGGTGCACGTCGTCGGCCACCCGGTCGATGGTCTTCAGGCCGGGCAGGATGCCGTAGCGGAAGGTGCCCAGGGCGGCGATCAGCTGGTCGGCGCTGGCGCTGGCCAGGGAGTGGCCGACGAAGGCCTTGGCCGCGGTGACCGGCCATTGCTCGATGGCGAAGGCGGCGGCCACCCGGTCGAGCAGTTCCGATTCGGTGACCCGGTTGGCCGGGGTGCTGGAGCCGTGGGCGTGGACGAAGCTGCGCAGGCGCACGCCGTCGCTGCCGACCAGCTGCGCGGCGCTGGCCACGGCCTTGGCCAGGGTCAGGTAGTTGCCGGGGCCGGGGGCGGAGATCGACTTCTTGAAGCCGTCGGCGTTGATGAACACGTCCGGCACCGCGCCGTGGATGTCGGCGCCCAGCTGCAGGGCCAGCTCGTCGTCCATCAGCACGACGAACTGTGCCGACTCGGACAGGGTGAAGCCGCAGTTGTCGCCGAACGGCCGGCTGGCGCGGCGGAAGTCCACCTGCTCCTGGCCGCCGACCTTGCGCAGGCCTTCCTCGGTGGCCAGTGCGCCCATGGCGCCGTAGCCGTCGATGCACTCCTGGGTGATCGGCGCCTCGCTGTTGCCGACCAGGGCCACCCGCGCCTTGCCGCTGGCGATCTGCTCGATGGCCTTCTGCAGGTTGTAGAGGAAGGTGGCGCAGGCGCCGGTGACGCTGCCGGTGGTGCCGACGCTGCCCAGCACATAGGCGTTGATGAAGTCCGCCGGCATGCTGTTGAGGCCCAGCGGGCACTGCTTGGCGGTGACCCGGCCGCCCTTCAGGCGCGATTGCAGCATGCCGCCGAAGCCGTTGTCGTCGAGCTGGCTCATCAGGCTGCCGGCGAACACGGCGATCTCGTCGGGGCTGACCTGGTCGACGATCTGCTGCCAGGGCAGGCCGATCGAGCGCAGCGCATCGGTGGCGCCGGTCACCGCCAGCTGCAGGCCGCGTGGGTGGAAGTGCGAGTGGTACAGCTCGCCCGGCTCGAAGCCGCTGGGCAGCTGGCCGGCGGACTTGACCGCCAGGGCGCGGTAGCTGTCGACCTTGAACTCGCAGCTGTCGTGCAGGGTCACCCGCACCTGCTGCTCGTCCAGCTCCTCGATGCTCCAGTTGGCCGGCAGCGGTTCGGGCAGCTGCTTGCGCAGGGTGGTGAACTGGGCCTGGCTGACGTGCAGGTTCTTCTGCCAGTGGGCCGCGTCGACATCCAGATGGCGTTTCTCGATGCGCCGCACCAGGGTGCCGGCGAGGATCGCCTCGGCGTGCTGCGCTTCGATCTCGGCCAGGCTCAGCGGAACGCCGGCCAGGCTGTGGTACTGGCCGTCGATCACCTGCACCAGCTTCATCATCACGGCCAGGCCGGCCAGGGTCTGCTGGCGGGCGGCGGCGTCCAGGGTTTCCAGCACGGTGCGGCGGAAGCCATGGTGGAAGGAACTTCTGCCCGCGGCGTTGTAACCGCCGAAACCCACAATGACGGGTAGTCGAGACATCACTCGGAACTCCTGCAATCGACCTGTCGCACGGGCGGCCGGTGGGCGCGAGTTGCCGGTGGTTATGCGACGACAACAGGCTCCGCGGGCCATACGGCAATGCCGGGTGGCGACTCAAATGAATCGGGATACCTGAATGACGCAGGCGGTGACTGCCGAGTCACGCCAGGGGGCTTCAGTCAGCCTCGTCGGCAGCGCTGCCGGCGAACTCCAGGCCGTGCTTGCGCAGCTTGTCGTGCAGGGTCTTGCGGGCGATGCCGAGGGCTTCGGCGAGGCTGCGCAGGGAGTTGTGCGGCTTGTGCATTTCCGCGCTGATCAGCGCGCGCTCGTAGGCTTCCACCTGCTCGCCGAGGCTCTGCCCGCTGCTGCTGCCCGGCATGCTGCCGCCCGGTTGTTCCAGGCCCAGCTCCAGGCCGATGGCGAAACGCTCGGCGGCATTCTGCAGCTCGCGCACGTTACCCGGCCAGTTGTGCCCCAGCAGCAGGGCGCGCTGCCCGGCCTGCAGGCTGCGCGTGGGCAGGCCGTGGCGGCTGCTGGCGCTGTCGGCGTAGTGCTGGAACAGCAGCAGGATGTCCTCGCCGCGCTCGCGCAGCGGCGGGATGCGCAGCGGGGCGACGTTCAGCCGGTAATACAGGTCGGCGCGGAAGCGGCCCTGATCGGCGGCCTGGCGCAGGTCTTCCTTGGTCGCGGCGATCACCCGGATATCCAGGGGGATCAGCTGGTTGCCGCCGAGGCGCTCGACCACCCGCTCCTGCAGCAGGCGCAGCAGCTTGACCTGCACGTCCGGGCTCATGCTCTCGATCTCGTCGAGGAACAGGGTGCCGCCGTTGGCGAATTCGAACTTGCCGATGCGGCGTTTCTGCGCGCCGGTGAAGGCGCCCGGCTCATGGCCGAACAGCTCGCTCTCGACCACCGACTCGGCCAGGGCGCCGGCGTTGATCGCGACGAACGGGCCCTTCTTGCGCGCGGACAGGTCGTGCAGCGCGCGCGCCACCACTTCCTTGCCGGCGCCGGTCTCGCCGAGGATTAGTACATCGCTGTTGATCGCGGCCAGGGCACCGACCTGTTCGCGCAGGCGCAGCATGGCCGGCGACTGGCCGAGCAGACGCGCACCGAGCTGGCTGCGGTCGGCCAGGGCCAGGCGCAGGCTGCGGTTGTCCAGCACCAGGCGGCGCACATCGAGGGCGCGGCGCACGCTGTCGAGCAGCGCCTCGCTGGCGAAGGGTTTTTCCAGGAAGTCGTAGGCCCCGGCGCGCATGGCCTGTACCGCCAGGGGCACGTCGCCATGGCCGGTGATCAGCAGCACCGGCAGTTCGCTGTCCTGCGCATGCAGCTGCTGCAGCAACTGCAGGCCGTCGATGCCGGGCATGCGGATATCGCTGACCACCACGCCGGGCCAGTCGGCCGGGATGCGCTGCGCCACGCCCTGGGCGTCGGCCAGGGTTTCCACGCTGAAGCCCGCCAGGTCGAGGGTCTGGCTCAGGGCCTGGCGCAGGTGGGCATCGTCGTCGATCAGCAGGACCTGGATGCGGCTGTCGATGGCTCGGCTCATGAAAACTCCTCGGGTGACTCAAGGTTGGCGCCGGGCGTGGCGTGGCGCAGCCGCAGGGTGACCAGCGCGCCGCCGTCGGGGTGGTTGGCCAGCAGCAGCTCGCCGCCCAGGGCGCGCATCAGCGTCTCGCAGATGGCCAGGCCGAGGCCGAGGCCCTGGGTGCTGGTCTTGGTGGTGAAGAAGGGCTCGCGGGCGTGCTTCAGGGCCTGGGCGGAAAACCCCGGGCCATTGTCGCGCAGGACCAGGTTGACGCCCTCCGGCGTGCTTGCGGCACTCAGCCACAGGCGCCGTGGCGGCGCTTTCTCGCTGAGCGCATCGAGGGCATTGGCCAGCAGGTTGCCGAGCACCTGGCGCAGCCGCGTTTCGCCGGCCTGCACCCACAGGGTGGCCTCCGGCAGGTCGCGGATCAGCTCCACGTCCAGCGCCCGGCGGCGCTTGGCCAGCAGGGCCAGGGCATCATCCAGGGCCGGTTGCAGGGCCACGCTTTCCGGGGCATGTCTATCGCGCCGCGCAAAAGCGCGCAAATGCGCGATGATCGAAGCCATGCGCCCGGTCAGTTCGCTGATCTGCTTGAGGTTGTCGCGGGCGTCATCCGTGCGCTGGTGGTCGAGCAGCACGCCGGCGTTGTCGGCATAGCTGCGGATCGCCGCCAGCGGCTGGTTGAGCTCGTGGCTGATGCTCGCGCTCATGGTGCCCAGTGCCGTCAGCTTGCCGGCCTGGACCAGGTCGTCCTGGGTGCGCAGCAGCTCCTGCTGGGCCTGCTCGCGTTCCAGTACCTCGTCCTTGAGGCGGTTGTTCAGTGTCTCCAGCTCGCGGGTGCGCTCCAGCACGCGGATTTCCAGCTCGCGCTTGGCGCGGGCGTCCAGGGCAATGCGCTCGATGTAGTGGCGGCGGCGTTGCAGTAACAGGCCGAGCAGGGCGAGCAGGGCGAGCAGGCTGGCCGCGCCGATGGCCAGCACGGTTCGCACCGGGCGTTCGACCTGGCTGCGCGGGGCGAGGATGCTCACCGTCCAGCCGGTTTCGGCCAGTTCGCGGCTCTGCATCAGCCAGGCCTTCGGGTCCAGCTGCAACGGCTGCGGTTGCTGGGTCGGGTAGGGCTGGTCGGCGGCGATGCGCGCCAGTTCCTGGGCACTCAGCGGGCGGCTGGCACGGAAACGCCAGGCCGGATTGGAGGTGAGGATGACCACGCCGTTGCTGTCGGTCACCAGCAGCTGCTCGGGGGTCTTGCCCCACAGGCGCTCGGTGTAATCGAGGTCGACCTTGAGCACCAGTACGCCGAGGCGCCTTTCGCCCTCGCGCACCCCGGCGGCGAAG
Organism: Pseudomonas sp. L-22-4S-12; assembly: GCF_009799935.1. Lineage (NCBI taxonomy): Bacteria > Pseudomonadati > Pseudomonadota > Gammaproteobacteria > Pseudomonadales > Pseudomonadaceae > Pseudomonas > Pseudomonas sp. L-22-4S-12. The sequence continues at coordinate 801,880 of NZ_WELL01000001.1, forward strand.
TAGTAACCGCGCTTGCCCGAGGTGGTGCCGAGGCCGAAGAAGCGTCCCAGACGGCCTTCGCTGGCGGCCTGGTAATAGGGGCGGAAAGTGAAGTTGCGGCCGATGAAGCTGTCTTTCTGGTCGTGGTTGGAGGCGGCGCGGGTGTCGCCTGCGGCGTCCAGCAGGTAGATCACGTCGGCGCCGGTCTGCTCGCGCACGCGCTTGAGCAGGGCGTTGGCCTTGTCCAGCGCGGCGTCATCGCCTGGCTCCAACAGCGCGCCGCGCAGGGCCGGCAGGTCGCCGAGCACCGGCGGCAGCACCTCGAAGCGGCGCAGGGTGCCGAGCAGGTTGGCCACGTACAGGTCGAGGGTCTGGCGGTTCTGCTCGATCAGCTCGTCACGGTAGTAGCGCTCGGCCAGCTGCTGCAACGGCCAGAGCAGGGGCGCCAGCAACAAGGCCAGCAAGGCCAGGCTGCGCCAACGCGGGCGGCGGGGTGTCGGGGTTGGAGTCATGCTGCTCTGCGCCTTGAGTTCGCCGCCATTATGCCCCCAGGGAGGCCGGCTTGGTCATGGGCACAATCTGGATGAGCTCAAACAGAGCGGGCGTATCAGGGTGCGTAAATGACGAGCGTGACGTCGGTTGGCTATTCGGGCATGCGGAAAAGGTTATTTCCACCCGATCCCAACGGGGAGCAGTTTCTCCAAAAACGAAAAAGGCCCACCTTGCGGTGAGCCTAAGTCGTTGAGGATGGTGCCGGCACCAGGAATCGAACCCGGGACCTACTGATTACAAGTCAGTTGCTCTACCAGCTGAGCTATACCGGCAAGGGGCGCCATTATAGCTATTGGCGGCACGGAGTAAACCGTTGCAATGCAGTCGATACATGGGCCGGCTATCAGCCGCGCTGCGCTTATGCACAATCGCGAGGCGCAACGAGGGCGAATGCGCGGCTTTTGTGCGGTAGCTCTCAGTCAAGCATAACTTGCTGTTTTTAATGGTTTTTTGTTAGTGATCAAAAAATCGGCAGCGCCGCGCAGGGCAGTAGCGGCAGGCTCTGCAGCGATTTCTGCAGAAACTACGCACAGAGTTATCCACAGCTTCTGTGGATGGTTGTCAGGGCCGCTCGGCGAGCAGCAGCAGGTTGCGCGGGCTCAAGGCATGGCTGCAGAAACTGCCCAGCTGCACGCGGTAGCCCTGTTCTTCCAGGTACAGCGCGCGGTCCAGCAGTAGCCACAGTTCCAGAGGGCGGCGGAACAGGTTGCGCAGCAGTTCCAGGTTGCGCACCTGGGCCAGGCGTTGCCAGCCCTGGGCCTCGAGGCTGGACCAGTCGCACTCCAGCGGCCTGGGTAGCTCCTTCAGGGCTGCCAGGTCGCGGCAGTAGTCGGCGAAGTTCTTGGCCAGCCAGGCGACCGGCAGGGAAGGGGTCGGCAGGTAGTGGTCGCAGCCGCGCAGTTGCCGCTGCAGCAGGTCGAAGGCCAGGCGGCGGGCCATGGAGCGGTCGCGTTGCTGGCGCACGCGCTGGCCGGCGGTGACGGTTTCGCTGAGGGGAAGGCCCAGGTCATCGCGCGACAGCTGCAGGGCGGAGTGTTGCGCGGGGCTGGATAGCGCCTGGTAGTGCTGGGTGCGAATGCGGTTGTAGCAGCAGGGGGCCACCGCCAGTTGCCGGCAGCCCTTGGCGCTGGCCAGTTGCAGCAGGCGCACATGCAGCTCGCCACAGGCGTGCAGGGCTACCGGGCTGTGCTCGGCGTGCAGCTGTTCGGCGGCATCGGCGGCCAGCACATCCTGCTGCCGATGCTGTGCGGCGAGGTGCAGACGCTCGCTCAGCCGTTGTCCGGCGCTGACCAGCTGCGGGTCGTGTTCGAGGCAGGTCAGCTGGCCGCCGTCGTGGGCCAGCAGACGGCCGAGGTGGCCCTTGCCGGCGCACCAGTCGAGCCAATGGTCGGGTTGCCGGTGGAACTGCAGGCGGCTGGCGAAGGCCTCGATCTGTTGCCATTTGCGCCCCGGCACATCGACCGAGTAGTGCGCGGGCAGCTTTCGCGTCGGCCTGGCTGGCAGTTCGCCGAGCTGGCTCAGGGCCTGGGCGCGGGCGGCCAGCTGCGGGAAGGGCGCGGGGGCGGCGAGCAGGTGCGGCTGGTTGTGGCTGGCCTCGGCCTGCTCCAGGCTGCGCTGGCGCAGCCAGTGGGCCAGCTCGGCGTGTTCATGTTCCCAGTCCAGTTGCAGGCTGGTGAAAGGCTTGGGTCGCCACAGCGGCTGGTGGGTCAGCAGGAAGCTGTCCAGCGCCTGGAAGCGTTCGAGCAGGGCGGGGCCGGTGAGGATCATGGCGGCTCTGGGCGAGTGAGGGATGGCGTTCTCCCGTGGGAGAACGCCATTGGCGGGGTTAGCGGCCCTGGCAGGCGTCCACGCGCAGCCAGCGCTCCAGCAGCTTGAAGGCGCGCACCATGATGTAGGCGATGGCCAGGTAGAGCACGCCGGCGGCGAAGAAGAACTCGATGTCGACGTAGGTGCGGGCATTGAGCGTGCGCGCCATGCCGGTCAGTTCGAGCAGGGTCACGGTGCTGGCCAGGGCGCTGGCCTTGAGCATCAGGATCACTTCGTTGCTGTAGGCCGGCAGGCCGATGCGCGCGGCGCGCGGCAGGATGATGTAGAGCATGGTCTGCGCCCGCGACATGCCCAGGGCACGCGCCGCCTCGACCTCGCCCGGTGGCACGGCCTGGATCGCGCCGCGCAGGATCTCGGCGATATAGGCGGCGGTGTGCATGGTCATGGTGATGATCGCGCACCAGTACGGGTCACGCAGGATCGGCCAGAGCGGCCCGTGACGCACGATGTCGAACTGCGCCAGGCCGTAGTAGACCAGGAACAGCTGCACCAGCAGCGGTGTGCCGCGGAAGAAGAAGATGTAGCCATAGGGCAGGGCGCGCACGTACCAGTGGCGCGAGGCGCGGGCGATGCCCAGGGGCAGGGCGAGGATCAGCCCGGCGACCACTGCGATGGCCACCAGCTCGACGGTCAGGGCGGCGCCTTCGAGCAGCTTGGGCAGGTATTTGAAGATGATTTCCCAGTTCATCATGCTCTCCGCACAAAGCCGCGGCTGGCACGCTTCTCGAGGAAGTGCATGCCGATCATGGCGAGGATGGTCAGGCTCAGGTAGATGAAGGCGGCGACCAGGAAGAAGGTGAAGGGCTCCTTGCTGGCGGTCACGGCGATCTGCGAGCGGCGCATGATTTCTTCCAGGCCGATCACCGAGACCAGCGCGGTGTCCTTCATCAGGATCATGAACAGGTTGCCCAGGCCCGGCAGGGCGATGCGCCACATCTGCGGCAGGATCACCCGCCAGAGGATGCGCGAGCCTGACAGGCCGAGGGCCTGGCCGGCTTCGCGGTGGCCCTTGGGGATGGCCAGGATGGCGCCGCGGAACACTTCGGTGGCATAGGCGCCGAAGCACAGGCCGAGGGCGATGGTGCCGGCGGCGAAGGCGTTGAGCGCCAGCTCGGGGTTGCCCAGGGCCTCGCCGATGCTGCGCATCAGGTTGACCGTGCCGAAATAGATCAGCAGCACCCAGAGCAGTTCGGGGACGCCGCGCACTATGGTCGAGTAGCTGCCGCCCAGCCACTGCAGCGGCTTGTACGGCGAAGTCTTGGCCAGGGCGCCGAGCAGGCCGAGCACGAGGCCCAGGGCCAGCGCGCAGAGCGCCAACTGGATGGTCATCAGCGCGCCGGCAAACAGGGCCGGGCCGAATCCGTGGAGGTCGAGAGTCATCTGAGGGCTACTGCAAGGGACGGCCGCCGCCCGGCTGGGCGGCGACGGTCAGGCGGCATCAATAGATGCTGAAAGGGAAGTACTTGTCGTTGATCTGCTTGTAGGTACCGTCTTCGACGATGGCCTTCAGCGCAGCATTGAGCTTCTCGCGCAGCGGGTCGCCCTTGCGCACGGCGATGCCGATCTTGTCGTTGTCGAATACCGGCTCGCCCTTGAAGTCGAAGTCCTTGCCGGCATCGCTCTTCAGCCATTCCCAGTTGACGAACTTGTCGGCCAGCACGCCATCGAGGCGGCCCGAGGACAGGTCGAGGTAGGCGTTTTCCTGGGTGTCGTACAGCTTGATCTCGACCACGCCGTCCAGGTTGTCTTCCAGCCAGGTGCCGGCGAGGGTGGCGCGCTGGGCACCGATCACCTTGCCTTTCAGGCTGGCCTTGTCGGTCTTGAAGTCGGCGCTTTTCGGCGCGATGAACTGCAGCTTGTTGGTGTAGTAGGCATCGGTGAAGTCGACCGCCTGCTTGCGCTCTTCGGTGATCGACATCGACGCGGCGAGGAAGTCGAACTTCTTCGCGTTGAGGGCCGGGATGATGCCGTCCCAGTCGGAGGTGACCACTTCGCACTCGGCGGCCATCTTGGCGCACAGCGCCTGGGCGATTTCCACGTCGAAGCCGCCGACCTTGCCGCTGGCGTCGATCAGGTTGAAGGGCGGGTAGGCGCCTTCGGTACCGATTTTCAGTTTGTCCGCTGCGATTGCGCTGCTGCCGAACGCCAGAGTGGCGACTGCGGCAAACAGGATCTTCTTATAGTTCTGCATGCGTATTGCTCCGTTAGCGATTGCTGGACATGAATTGTTTACAGCGTGCCGACTGCGGGTTGTCAAATACTTGCTCGGGCGAACCCTGTTCTTCCACCAGGCCCTGGTGGAGGAACACCACTTCACTGGATACCTGGCGAGCGAAGTTCATCTCGTGGGTAACCAGCAGCATCGTGCGCCCCTCATCGGCAAGCGCGCGGATCACATTAAGCACTTCCTGTACCATTTCTGGGTCGAGGGCCGAAGTCGGCTCGTCGAACAGTATCACTTTAGGCTGCATGGCCAGGGTGCGTGCGATGGCGGCGCGCTGTTGCTGGCCACCGGAAAGCTGGTTGGGGTAGGCGTGGCGCTTGTCGGCGATGCCGACCTTGGCCAGCAGTGCTTCGGCAATTTCGGTGGCTTCCGCCCGGCTCTTGCCGAGCACGCGGCGCGGCGCCTCGATGATGTTGTCGAGCACGCTCATGTGCGGCCACAGGTTGAAATTCTGGAAGACGAAGCCGATCTCGCTGCGCAGGCGATTGATCTGGCGGTTGTCGGCGGCGACCAGGTCGCCGTTCTTCGCGGCCTTCAGCTTGAGTTCTTCGCCGGCCACCAGGATCTGCCCCTGGTGCGGGTTTTCCAGCAGGTTGATGCAGCGCAGGAAGGTCGACTTGCCCGAGCCGGACGAGCCGAGAATGGAGATCACATCACCGTCGCGCGCGGTCAAGGAGATGCCCTTGAGCACTTCGAGATCGCCGTAGCGTTTGTGCAGGTTACGAATTTCCAGCGCTGGCGTGGCCTCGGCCATGGGATGTCCTCTTGGTTGCGGATGCACTCCGGCTGCCGGCCGCCATCCTAGCGTGGGGGTGAACCTAGCATAGCGCCAACGGCAGCGCCAAGCCGCCAGCGGACGCTGTTGGCAGGGTCAGCGACAGGTTGTCGCATCGTTACAGTTGTGTGTCGCGCCCAAACAAAAAGCCCGACGCGTGGATCGGGCTTTGGGCTGTTGCGGTCGGTTTTTTGTCCCGGCGGCGGTGCGGCGCGCAGTGTAATGGAGGCGATTGGCGGGGTGAAGGCCCGGGCGCGACAGTCACGATGCCGCGGGGGCAAATCGCGGGCAATAAAAAACCGGCTCTATGGCCGGTTCTTTATGGTTTTCAGGTTGTGTAGACACCACCTGAGAACGAAAGGTGGTGCCCAGGGACGGAATCGAACCGCCGACACGGGGATTTTCAATCCCCTGCTCTACCGACTGAGCTACCTGGGCAACGGGGCGCAATTAAACGGATTTGCGGCTGCGGTGTCAAGCGAGGAAAGAAAAAAATTTCAGCAAAGACGGGCGCTTACGATTGTCAGGCAGGTGCGGGAGGGGTTTCCCGCACCTGCCCACGGGCTTATGCGCTCGGCGGCACGTAGCCTTCGGCCTGGGCGTATTCCTCGCCGGAGAGGAACTTGTCCATCTCGGTCTGGAGGAATTTGCGGTCCTCGGCATTCATCATGTTCAGGCGGCGTTCGTTGATCAGCATGGTCTGGTGTTTCTGCCATTCGTCCCAGGCCTGCTTGGACACGTTGTTGAAGATGTCCTCGCCTTTCGGGCCCGGGTAGGGCGGGCGCTCGAGGCCCGGGAGGTCTTGCTTGTGCTTGCGGCAGTGGACGGTGCGACTCATGACTCTTCTCCTGCATTCAGTTCTTGCGCGGCTCGCTTGAGGAGCTTCTTCACCGGGGCGGCCAGGCCCAGGCGCGGCGGGGTGGCGAGGTTATACCAGAGCCAGTCGCCCTCGGCCACGCCGGGGCTGGCGGCCTCGACCCGGACCAGCCAGGGCTCGATGGCCAGCTGGAAGTGGCTGAAAGTATGGGTCAGCCCGGCCAGTTCGTGGCGATTGCCCAGTTGCAGGGCGTGCTGGCTGGCCAGCGCTTCGAGGCCGGCCAGGTCGTCCAGTTCGGGCAGGCTCCACAGGCCGCCCCACAGGCCGCTGGATGGGCGGCGATAGAGCAGGATGGCGCCGTCGCGGTTGGCCAGCAGCGGCATCAGGGTGCGCTTGCGCGGCAGTTCCTTGCGCGGCTTGGCCACCGGGTAGCGGATTTCCAGGCCCAGCAGGTGCGCCTGGCAGCCGCTCTGCAGCGGGCAGAGCAGGCAGCTCGGTTTGCTCCGGGTACAGAGCGTGGCGCCCAGGTCCATCATCGCCTGGGTGTAGTGGTTGACCCGCTCCTCGGGCAGCAGGCGCTCGGCCACCTCCCACAGCTGCCTGGCCACCTTCGGTTCGCCCGGATAGCCCTCCTGGGCGACGTAGCGGGCCAGCACGCGCTTGACGTTGCCGTCGAGGATCGGCGCGCGCAGGCCCATGCTCAGGCTGGCGATGGCGCCGGCGGTGGAGCGGCCGATGCCGGGCAGGGCGGTGAGCGCCTCGACGTCGCGGGGGAATTCGCCGCCGTGTTCGGTCATGACGATCTGCGCGGTCTTCTGCAGGTTGCGCGCTCGGCTGTAGTAGCCGAGACCGGTCCACAGGTGCAGCACTTCGTCTTCCGGGGCCTCGGCCAGGGCTTGCACGGTGGGCAGGGCGTGCATGAAGCGGTCGAAGTAGCCGAGCACGGTGCTGACCTGGGTCTGCTGCAGCATGATTTCCGAGACCCACACCCGGTACGGGTTGATGGCCTGCTGCCAGGGCAGGTCCTTGCGTCCGTGCTGGTCATACCAGGTCAGCACGGCGCCGTTGAACTGCGCGGGAGTCATCGGTTGAACAGGCCCTTGAGGGCGTCCTTGAGTTCCGGGCTGACCTTGTCACCGAGCTTCTCTTCGATCTTCTCCTCGAGCCTGGCCCCGGCCAGCTTGGCGGCGACCTTGCCCAGGCCGTCCTGGTCCAGGCGGCAGGCCTTGGCGCCCAGCTCCAGCGGGCCGCGGCAGCGCAGCGGCCACTCGATGCCGGCATAGCGTTCGTTGACCTGGCAGGCCGGGTCGGGCATGGCGCCCTTGTCGCCTTCGATGACGATGCCGATGCGGTAGTCCAGGCCGAGGACGCGCAGGTCGACATCACCCTTGCCGTTGACCGTCAGGCCGGGGATGCGCGCCTTGAGGTCCGGGTTGCTGGCCACGCCGTTGCGCAGGGTCAGGTTGCCGTCGAGTTCCTCGAAGGGCGTGTCCTTGCCGCGCGGCTCGCTGGACAGCGACTTGCGGTTGAGGGTGGCGATGCCCTGGCACAGCTGCTGTTCCAGGTTGGCCTCGACCAGCACGCCCTGGCTCAGGCTGAAGCTGGCCGTGCCGTTCAGCGCGTCGATCCAGGCTTTCTGGCTGTTGCCCTGGGTGCGGATGTCGGCGCTCAGGTCGAGCAAGCCCTTGACGGGCGCCTTCTCGCCCTGGCTCTCGATGAGTTTTTCCAGCGGGATATGGTTCAGCTGTTTCTGCGCGGTGAGCAGCGGCACGTCCGGGCGCACGTCGAGCTGGGCCTGGGCGCTGAAGTTGCCGCCATGGAGGTCGCCGCGCAGGGCCTGCAGCTTGAGTACGCCGGCCTGGGCGCTGGCCTTGAGGTGGGCGTCTTCGATCGGCAGCTGGTTCAGGGTCAGCAAGCCGAGGCCGAGCTCGGCCTGGACATCGAGCTTGCGCAGCGATTCCAGCGGCAGGATCGGCGTGCTGCTCCAGGCCTGCTGGGTCGGCGCGCTCGGCAGCGGCGTGCTGCCGTTCTTGCCGGCGGCGGCTACCGCGCCCTTGATCTCGCTCTTGCGTGCGGCGCCGGCGCTGGCGTCCGGGTCCTTGGGCGGCAGGTAGCGGTCGAGGTCGAGCTTGTCGCCCTTGAGCTGCAGGCGCAGGGCCTGCTTGGCGAAGTCGCTGATGGCCAGGTTGCCGCTGAAGCTGCTGGCGTCCAGCTGCAGGCTGAGCTCGTTGAGGCTGAGGCTGCTCGGCGTGCCGGCCAGGCGGGTGGACAGCTCGAACTGCTGCAGGCTGTTGCCGTCGCGCATGGCCGGCAGCTCGACGCCAACGCCGCCGAGGAATTCGCGCAGGTTGAACTTGGCGATGGACAGGCCGCCCTGCAGTTGTGCGGTCTTGTCCAGGTCGCGCAGCTTCAGTTCGCCGATGGCGCGCAGCTGGTTGGCGCTGAGCTTGAGGCTGTTCCACTCGGCGACCTGGGCGGCCTGGTCGAGCAGCAGCTGGCCCTGGGTGGCGAAGGTCAGGGTCTTGCCCTTGAGCGGTTCGCCGGAAACTTCGCCGGCCAGCTTGAAGTCTTCCAGCTGGTAGCGCTTGAGGGCGCGATCGAAGCGCAGCTGGGTCTGCAACTCGGTCTTGGCGCGCAGCAGCGGCTGGTTGCTGGCGAGGAAGGCGCTCAGCTTGAGTGGGATGTTGGCGCCTTCGCGGATCGCCCCGCTGCTCAGCTCGATGCCTTCGGCGCTGAGCTGGCGGCCGCTGCGCTGGTCGCGGTAGTCGATGCGCGAATTGCTCACCGTCAGGCTGTCGATATCCAGCTTGATCGGCTGGCTGTCGGCGCCATCTGCCGGTGCCGGTTCGCTGCTGGCGGGTGCAGTGCTGGCGTCGGCCGGTGCGTTCGCGGCGCTGGCGGCCTGGGCCGGCTTGCCGACGTCTTCCCAGTTGCCGCGGCCCTTGGCGTCGCGCTGCAGGGTCAGGTTGAGGCCGTCGACGCGGATGTCGCTCATCTGCACTTCCTTGCGCAGCAGCGGCAGCACGCGCACGGACAGGCCGAGCAGGCGCAGGTCGGCGAACGGCTGGTCCGGGGTGGCGGCGCTGGCCAGGGTGGCGTCGGTTAGTTCCAGGCCGAGCCAGGGGAACAGGCTCCAGCCGATATCGCCATTGAGCTTGAGTTCGAGGTTGGCCTTGTCGCGGGCCAGTTGCTGGATCTCGTCCTTGTAGTCGTTGGGGTCGAACAGGTGGGTCAGGGCGAAGCCGAGGCCGACGACGATCAGCAGCAGTCCGAGGAAGACCAGGCCCAGGATTTTGCCGATAGATTTCATGGACGCGTCCTTGTTTTGATGACTTTTATGGGCGCCGAGTATAGCGCCGGCTTAGAACTTGTTTACGATCTCCTGGTCGTCGGCCATGCGGCGTTAAAAACAGCCTCGGAATGCTCATTTACAACTCGTAAACTCCGCTTCCTCGGCTGTTTTTGCCTTGTCTGGCTCTAGTCCAGAAGATCGGAAACAGGTTCTTAGAGGGCCGCGGCGACCTTCTCGGCGATCGCCAGGCTGGCGGTGAGCCCCGGCGATTCGATCCCGAACAGGTTGACCAGGCCGGGCAGGCCGTGGGCGGCAGGAGTTTGGATAACGAAGTCGGCGGGCGGTTCCCCGGCGCCGCTGAGCTTGGGCCGCACGCCGCTGTAGCCGGGCTGCAGGCGGCTGGGATCGAGGCTCGGAAAGTAGCGGCGGATCGCCGTGGCGAAGGGCGCGCGCAGCTGCGCGTCGACGCGGTAGTCCAGCGCGTCCAGGTAGTGCACGTCCGGGCCGAAGCGCAGTTGGCCGGCGAGGTCGAGCGTGGCGTGTACGCCGAGGCCGGCGGTGTTGGCTTCCGGCATCGGGTAGACCAGGTGCTGGAACGGGCTGCGCCCGCTGTAGCTGAAGTAGCGGCCCTGGCACAGGTGCAGGGCGGGGATGCCCTGCAGCCCGGCGGTCTGCGCGGCCAGCTGCTGGGCGAACAGACCGCCGGCATTGACCACCCGCTGGGCGCGCAGCTGGAACGGTTCGCCGGCGCTGACGCCTTCGGCCAGCCAACCAGCTGCATCGGGCTGCAGACGTTCGATGCGGGTGCGCAGCACCAGTTGCGCGCCACGGGCTTCGGCGGCGACCAGCAGGGAGTGCAGGTAGGCGTGGCTGTCGATGATTCCGCTGCTCGGCGACAGCAGGCCGGCGACCGCGCGCACCGCCGGCTCCAGGCGTTGCAGCGCGGCGCGGTCGAGTGGACGCAGGTCGCCGACGCCGCAGGCCGCGGCATTGGCCTGGAGTTTCTCCAGCTGGGCGATCTCCGCCTCATCCACCGCCACCAGCAGCTTACCGATCCGCCGGTGCGCCACGCCCTGAGCGGCGCACCAGGCATACAGGCGCTCGCGGCCTTCGCGGCACAAGTCGGCCTTGAGCGAGCCGGGCGGGTAGTACAGGCCGGCGTGGATCACCTCGGAATTGCGGCTGGAGCCATGGCTGCCGATCAGCGGCTCGGCCTCGACGAGCAGCAGGCTCTGCCCGGGGCGGGCCAGGCGGGCGGCGCAGGCCAGGCCGAGGGCGCCGGCGCCGATGATCAGGGTGTCGATGCTGTGCATGCTGGCTGGCGTGAGCGGTGGCTGGAATTGGCGGCTCGGGCGGTGTTGCCGAGCAACCTGCGGGGTTAGGCTGGCAGCATAACAAGAACCGGGAGGCGCCCATGAATGTCGCCGTGATGGCCGTGCCGCTGTATATCGCCCTGATCCTGCTGGAACTGGCCTACGAGCGCCATAGCGGGCGCCACACCTATCGTCTGGCGGATGCCGTCACCAGCATCAACACCGCGGTGCTGCGCGTCTTGCTGGAAGGGCCGCTGCGGCTGTTGCTGATCATTCCCTACGCCTGGCTGTACGAGCATGCGCGGCTGCTGGAGCCGGATGCGGGTTCGCCCTGGACCTGGCTGCTCGGTTTCGTCGCCGTGGACTTCTGCTTCTACTGGGCGCACCGCAGCCTGCACCGCTACAACCTGCTGTGGGGCGCGCACCAGCCGCACCATTCCAGCGAGGACTTCAACCTGTCCACCGCGCTGCGCAAGGGCGCCTTCCAGACCGCCTTCGACTGGCCGTTCTACCTGCCGCTGGCGTTGCTGGGGATTCCGCTGCCGTTGTTCCTGGTTCTGCTCGGCGCGCAGCTGGTCTACCAGTTCTGGATCCACAGCCAGCATATCGGCCGCTTGGGGTTCCTCGAATGGTTTATGGTCACGCCGAGCAACCACCGGGTGCACCACGGGCAGAACGACTGCTACATCGACAAGAACCACGGCGGCGTGTTCATCGTCTGGGACCGCCTGTTCGGTACCTTCGCCGACGAGCGCGAGCCGGTGCGCTACGGGGTGACCACGCCGGTGCGCACCTTCGACCCGATCCGCCTGCAGTTCTCCTGGTGGCGTCTGCTGTGGGCCGACGCGCGCGCGACCCGCTCCTGGTGGGACAAGCTGCGCCTGTGGTGGATGCCCACCGGCTGGCGCCCGGCGGATGTGCAGGCAATGCCTTGGCCGAAGATGGGCGCGGACAAGTTCGAGCGGGCCTACCCGCGCAGCCTGCAGTGGTATGCCGTGCTGCAGTTCGTGGCGATCAACGCCATGGCCCTGTGCTTCCTCGCCAGCGTCAAGCGCGCCGCCGTGTGGGAGCCCTGGCTGCTGGTGCTGGCGATCCTCGGCGGCTGCGTCAGCCTTGGTCTGTTGTTCGAGGGCCGGCGCCGGGTCTGGGCGCTGGAGGCGGTGCGCCTGCTGGGCATGGCGGGTCTGGCGCTGGGCTGGGGGTTGTGGCTGGTGCCGGCACAGTGGTTGCTCGGCCTGCTGCTGGCCGGGCTGTGCGCGGCCAGCCTGCTCTGGCTGTTGTGGCTGGCAGCGCGGCCGCGGGTGGCGGCCTTTTCCTAGGGGTTGTCCGGTGCGCGCGGCGCATCCGGTGCTTGCGCCGGTTACAGGCTGTCCAGCGGCAGGCCGCTGCGGGCGGCCAGGGCCTGGCTTTCCAGATGGTCTTTCGGCGCGGCCAGGCGCAGCGGCTGGCCGGCCTCGCGGGCCATGCGCTGGGCTTCGTCGAGGAGGCGCCGGGCCACGCCGCGCTTGCGCGTGACCTTGCGCACGCACAGGTGCGACAGGCGCCAGCAGTCGGCGTCGCGGCTCAGCAGGGCGGCGCCGAGCAGGCGGTCGTTGAAGCGTCCGGCGATCAGCCGGCCCTCGCCGATACCGCCGGCGATCAGTGCATCGGCGCTGGCGTAGGGCGCCAGCAGCCAGTCCGGGGCGTCGGCGTAGACCTTGGTCAGGTCGATGTGGTCCTGGGTCGATGGACGGGTGACGATCTCGACAAACACGGGCATCGCGGCTTCCTCGCTGGCGGGTGGCGCAGTGTAAGGCGCCGATAGCCCAGGCGAAAACAGCCAGGGCCAACATGCGCAACCGCCTTTGGGCCGTTGCGGTAGCCGCCCAAGCCCCGCGCCGCCTATAATGGCCGCCTTTTCCGCAAGCATTTTCGGGAGCTGGTGATGGCCGAACGTACGGCATCCGTCGAGCGCAACACCCTGGAGACCCAGATCAAGGTCTCGATCAACCTGGATGGCACCGGCAAGGCCAAGTTCGATATTGGCGTGCCGTTCCTCGAGCACATGCTCGATCAGATCGCCCGCCACGGGCTGATCGACCTGGACATCCAGTGCAAGGGCGATCTGCATATCGACGACCACCACACCGTGGAAGACGTCGGCATCACCCTCGGCCAGGCCTTCGCCAAGGCCCTCGGCGACAAGAAGGGCATGACCCGCTACGGCCATTCCTATGTGCCGCTGGACGAGGCGCTGTCGCGCGTGGTGATCGACTTCTCCGGCCGTCCGGGCCTGCAGATGCACGTGCCGTTCACCCGCGCGGTGGTCGGCGGCTTCGACGTCGACCTGTTCCAGGAGTTCTTCCAGGGCTTCGTCAATCATGCACTGGTATCGCTGCATATCGACAACCTGCGCGGGACCAACACCCACCACCAGATCGAGACGGTGTTCAAGGCCTTCGGCCGCGCCCTGCGCATGGCCGTCGAGCTGGACCCGCGCATGGCCGGGCAGATGCCGTCGACCAAAGGGTGCCTGTAAGTGCAGACGGTAGCTGTGATTGATTACGGCATGGGCAACCTGCACTCGGTGGCCAAGGCCCTGGAGCACGTCGGCGCCGGCAAGGTGCTGGTGACCAGCGACGCCCAGGTGATCCGCGAGGCCGACCGGGTGGTGTTCCCCGGCGTCGGCGCGATCCGCGACTGCATGGCCGAGATCAAGCGCCTTGGCTTCGACGAGCTGGTGCGCGAGGTCAGCGCCGACCGCCCGTTCCTCGGCATCTGCGTCGGCATGCAGGCATTGCTGGAACGCAGCGAGGAGAACGGCGGGGTCGACTGCATCGGCCTGTTCCCCGGCCAGGTGCGCTTCTTCGGCAAGGACCTGCACGAGGATGGCGAGCACCTGAAGGTGCCGCACATGGGCTGGAACGAGGTCGAGCAGGTGGTCGAGCACCCGCTGTGGCACGAGATCCCCGACAAGGGCCGCTTCTACTTCGTGCACAGCTACTACATCGAGGCCGGCAACCCGGCCCAGGTGGTCGGCCGCGGTCACTACGGCAAGGACTTCGCCGCGGCGCTGGCCGAAGGCTCGAAGTTCGCCGTGCAGTTCCACCCGGAGAAGAGCCACACCCACGGCCTGCAGCTGCTGCAGAACTTCGTCGGCTGGGATGGCCGCTGGTAATGAGCCGGGGCAAGAAGGCGCCGCTCCTGGCTCTGGACGCTGCCCAGGAACAGGCCGCGCGGCACAGCCTCAAGCGCTTCCTCGAGGAGCGCTTCGAGCTGCAGCTGGGCTCGTTCGAGGTGCAGGAAGTGCTGGATCTGTTCAGCCGCGACATTGCCCCGCACTACTACAACAAGGCGATTGCCGATGTGCAGGCGGTGCTGTCCGACCGCTTCGCCAGTATCGAAAGCGACTTGTGGGCGCTCGAGAAGAGCTGACCTTTCACCGATTCTAAAGACTTGAGCAGGTTCAACCGATGCTGATTATCCCCGCTATCGATCTCAAGGACGGCGCCTGCGTGCGTCTGCGCCAGGGCCGCATGGAAGACTCCACGGTGTTTTCCGACGACCCGGTGAGCATGGCCGCCAAGTGGGTCGAGGGCGGTTGCCGCCGCCTGCACCTGGTCGACCTCAACGGTGCCTTCGAAGGCCAGCCGGTCAATGGCGAGGTGGTCACCGCCATCGCCAAGCGCTACCCGCACCTGCCGATCCAGATCGGCGGCGGCATCCGCTCGCTGGAAACCATCGAGCACTACGTCAAGGCCGGGGTCAGCTACGTGATCATCGGTACCAAGGCGGTCAAACAGCCGGAATTCGTCGCCGAGGCGTGCAAGGCCTTCCCGGGCAAGGTCATAGTCGGGCTGGACGCCAAGGACGGCTTCGTCGCCACCGACGGCTGGGCCGAGGTGTCCAGCGTGCAGGCCACCGACCTGGCCAGGCGCTTCGAGGCCGACGGCGTGTCCGCCATCGTTTATACCGACATTGCCAAAGACGGCATGATGCAGGGCTGCAACGTCGAGGCCACCGCGGCCCTGGCCGCGGCCAGCAAGATCCCGGTGATCGCCTCCGGCGGCATCCACAACCTCGGCGATATCGAGAAGCTGCTGCTGGCCCGTGCGCCGGGCATCATCGGCGCCATCACCGGCCGGGCGATCTACGAAGGCACCCTGGATGTGGCCGAGGCGCAAGCCTTCTGCGACAGCTTCAAGGGCTAAAGAGTTGGGGTAGGGCGCGCGGGGCCACCTAGGCCGCGCGCACCGCTGACGGGTTACCGGTGCGCACGGCGCACCCTACGAGAGAAGTCGCCATGGCACTGGCCAAACGCATCATCCCCTGCCTCGACGTGGACAACGGCCGCGTGGTCAAGGGCGTCAAGTTCGAGAACATCCGCGACGCCGGCGACCCGGTGGAGATCGCCCGCCGCTACGACGAGCAGGGTGCCGACGAGATCACCTTCCTCGACATCACCGCCAGCGTCGACGGCCGCGACACCACCCTGCACACGGTGGAACGCATGGCCAGCCAGGTGTTCATCCCGCTGACGGTGGGTGGCGGCGTGCGCACCGTGCAGGACATCCGCAACCTGCTCAATGCCGGTGCAGACAAGGTCTCGATCAACACCGCCGCGGTGTTCAACCCGGAGTTCGTCGGCGAGGCCGCACAGCGTTTCGGTTCGCAGTGCATCGTGGTCGCCATCGACGCCAAGAAGGTCTCGCTGCCGGGCGAAACCCCGCGCTGGGAAATCTTCACCCACGGCGGGCGCAAGCCGACCGGCCTGGATGCCGTGCTGTGGGCTTCGAGGATGGAAGAACTCGGCGCCGGCGAAATCCTCCTGACCAGCATGGATCAGGACGGCGTGAAGAGCGGCTACGACCTCGGCGTGACCCGCGCCATCAGCGAGACCGTGGGCATCCCGGTGATCGCTTCCGGTGGCGTCGGCAACCTCGAACACCTGGCCGCCGGCATCCTCGAAGGCAAGGCCGATGCGGTGCTGGCGGCGAGCATCTTCCACTTCGGCGAGTACAGCGTGCCGGAGGCCAAGGCCTACCTGGCCAGCCGCGGTATCGTGGTGCGCTGAGCCGCCTGCCGCGCTCGACCCGACGCCCGCTGCCCGCGGGCGTTTTTCATGGCGCCGATTGCCCCGTCTGGTTCGCTTCTTGCCTGCCTTGGCGTGGCGCGCGGCCGCCAGGCGGGCCGTCGATCGATCTGCTGCAGTTGCATGCGGCGTGGCGCTATCGCGTTCTGTCGCAGTGGGTTAAAACTCGCAGGTCACAAGGTGACTATGGCTGCTCGCCGGCTGTCCACTGTCAGGCTGCGCCAATCTTCCTCCCTAACTCTGGAGCTGTACTGCATGCTGAAATCCCTGCAAAAAGCCCTGCTGCTTGTCGGTCTGCTGCTGGCCGGTGGCGCACACGCCGAGCTGGACCCGGACTACAAGGTCATCCTGCTGACCGAGAACTTCCCGCCGTTCAACATGTCGGTGGACGAGAAGAACTTTGCCCGCGACGACAATATCGATGGCATCAGCGCCGACCTGACGCGTGAAGTGTTCAAGCGTGCCGGGATCAACTACAGCCTGAGCCTGCGTTTCCCCTGGGACCGCATCTACCGCCTGACCCTGGACAAGGCCAACTACGGCCTGTTCTCCACCACCTACACCGAGGAGCGCAAGCCGCTGTTCAAGTGGGTCGGCCCGCTGGCCAAGAGCGAGTGGGTGCTGCTGGCGCCGCCGGGCAGCGACATCAAGGTGGCCAGCCTGAAGGAGGCGGCCCGCTACAAGATCGGCGCCTACAAGAACGATGCGGTCAGCCAGCACCTGGAAAGCCAGAAGCTCAAGCCGATCAACTCGCTGCGCGACCAGGAGAACGTGGCCAAGCTGATGGGCGGGCAGATCGACCTGTGGGCGACCACCGATCCGGTCGGCCGCTATCTGGCGCGCCAGGAAGGGGTCAGCGGGCTGCAGGTGGTGCTGCGCTTCAACAGCGCCGAGCTGTACCTGGCGCTGAACAAGGAGACCCCGGACGAAGTGGTCGAGCGCCTGCAGAAGGCCCTCGACGAGCTGCGCAGCGAAGGCGTCGTCGAGCAGCTCACCAACAACTACCTCTGAGTCGTCGCGCCGCCGGCCGCTGGCGTGACTGTCCGCACTGGTGCGGGGTGAACATCATGCTAACCTGCGCCGCCCCGGCGGCGGCCTGCGCTCACGCCTGCCGAGGTGCTGGAGGGCCGCTGGTGCGCCGCCCGCCTCTTTTGACTGTCAAGGAAATGGATATGTTGTTGAAGCGTCTGACGATGGCGGTGCTGGGCCTGGGCCTGCTGTTTTCCGCCCTGGCCCGTGCCGAAGTGCCGGCCGACTACACGGTCGTGCTGCTGACCGAGAACTTCCCGCCCTACAACATGGCGACCAACGGCAAGAATTACGCCCGCGAGGAAAATCTCGACGGCATCGCCGTGAAGGTGGTCGGCGAGATGTTCAAGAAGGCCGGCATCCAGTACCACATGACGCTGCGTTTCCCCTGGGCGCGCATCTACAAGATGGCCCTGGAACTGCCCGGCCATGGCGTGTTCGTGGCGGCCAAGCTGCCGGAGCGGGAAAAGCTGTTCAAATGGGTCGGCCCGATCGGCCCGGACGACTGGGTGATGCTGGTCAAGGCCGACAGCCCGATCAGCCTGCTCAGCCTGGAACAGGCCAGGCAGTACCGCATCGGCGCCTACAAGGGCGACGCCATCGACGAGCACCTGCGCAAACAGGGCCTGGAGCCGCTCAGCTCGCTGCGCGACCAGGAGAACGTGGCCAAGCTGATGAACGGGCAGATCGACCTGTGGGCCACCGGCGACCCCGCCGGCCGTTACCTGGCCAAGCTGGAGGGCGTCAGCGGGCTGAAGACCGTGCTGCGCTTCGACAGTGCCGAGCTGTACCTGGCCCTCAATCCGGAAACCCCGGACGAGGTGGTCGAGCGTCTGCAGAAGGCCCTCGACCAGATGCGCGCCGATGGCACGGTGGACAAGATCTTCCAGAGCTACGTGGAGTAATTCTGGCGGACAGGAAAAACCCGGGCTTGCCCGGGTTTTTTGTGGCTGCGGCGCAGAGCCTGTTTAGGGTCTTTTGAGCTAGAGCCAGGCAAGGCGAAATTGGGCGAGGACGCGGAGTTTACGAGCTGTAAATGAGCAGTCCGAGCGCCATTTCAACGCAGCATGGCCGACGATCAAGAGATCCGAGGGCGTCAGTCGCCGCGGGTCACGCTCAGTCCCTTCAGCAGGTTGAGCGCCTGGCTCAGCTGGTAGTCGTCGTCCTGCGGGCGTGCCGGCTTCTCGCTCTTCTTGCTGCTGGGCTTGTCCGCGCCGCCGTTGCCGTTGCCCAGGTGGCCCTGCAGGTCGGCTTCCTTGATGCTCTCGTTGTCCTGCTCGCGGGTCAGCTTGGCGCGCGCCACCTCGATGTCCGGGACTATGCCCTGGGCCTGGATCGAGCGACCTTTGGGCGTGTAGTAGAGGGCGGTGGTGAGCTTCAGGGCACGGTCGTTGTTCAGCGGCAGCACGGTCTGCACCGAGCCTTTGCCGAAGCTGTCGGTGCCCATCAGCACGCCGCGCTTGTGATCCTGCAGGGCGCCGGCGACGATCTCCGAGGCCGAGGCGCTGCCGCCGTTGATCAGCACCACCAGCGGCACGCCTTCGCTGGCGTCGGCCGGGTCGGCGTTGAAGCGCAGCTCGGAGTTGGCGATCCGGCCCTCGGTGTAGACGATCAGGCCCTTCTTGAGGAAGTGGTCGGTGACCTCCACCGCCGCCTGCAGCACGCCGCCGGGGTTGTTGCGCAGGTCGAGGACCAGGCCGCGCAGCTTGCCGCCGTTGTCCTTGCGCAGCTTGGCCAGGGCCTTGCCGACTTCCTCGCCGGTGTTGATCTGGAACTGGGTGATGCGCAGCAGGCCGTAGCCGTCTTCGAGCAGCTGGCTCTTCACGCTCTTGACCTTGATCACCGCGCGGGTCAGCTCCACATCGAACGGCTGGCCGCCTTCGCGCACCAGGGTCAGAACGATCTTGCTGCCGGCCTTGCCGCGCATCTTGTCCACCGCTTCCATCAGCGACAGGCCCTTGGTCGGCTGGCCGTCGATCTTGAAGATCAGGTCGCCGGGCTGGATGCCGGCGCGCGAGGCCGGGGTGTCGTCGATCGGCGTGACCACCTTGAGGAAGCTGTCTTCCACGCCGACTTCGATGCCCAGGCCGCCGAATTCGCCGCTGGTGCTTTCCTGCAGTTCGGCGAAGGCTTCCGGCTCCAGGTAGGCGGAGTGCGGGTCGAGGTTGCTGAGCATGCCCTTGATGGCGTTTTCCAGCAGGGTCTTGTCGTCCACCGGCTCGACATAGGCCGACTTGATGCGGTCCATCACCTCGGCGAAGGTGCGCAGTTCATCCAGCGGCAAGGGCGCCTTGGCGTTTTCCACCGGGGCCGCCACCGGCTCGGGCGCGGCCTGCAGGGCAGGGCTGCCCGCCAGCAGGCCGAGGGCCAGGGCGAGAGGGGTGAGGCGGTGGAAATGCGACATGTGAACTCCCAGGAATAATTGCGGGCGGCGCTCTCGGGCGGTCAGCCGCGGCACCACTGTGCGGGATCGCTCGGGCGACCCTGCTGGCGAATGGCGAAATACAGGGCGGGCGTGTCCTGCCCGCCGCTGGTGCCGACGGTGGCGATCGATTCGCCGGCCTTGACGATGTCGCCGGCTTCCTTGAGCAGGCTCTGGTTGTGGCCGTACAGGCTCAGGTAGCCGTTGCCGTGATCGAGGATGACCAGAAGCCCGGCGCCGCGCAACCAGTCGGCGAACACCACCCGCCCGCCATGCACGGCATGCACCTGGCTGCCGGCGCTGGCACCGATCAGCACGCCATCCCACTTGGTGCGGGCATCGCCGCCGCGCGGCGTGCCGTAGCGCGCCACCACCCGGCCGTTGACCGGCCACGGCAGCTTGCCCTTGGCCTTGGCGAAGGGGCCGCCATAGCTGGCGCCGCTGTTGCTCACCGCCGGGCCGAGGGCCAGCGGCTGGCTGTTCGGCTGGCGTGCCTGCTGCTGTTCGAGCAGGGCCAGGCGCTGTGCTTCTGCCGCCTCGCGGGCCTGGCGGGCGAGGGTTGCCTCGATGGTCTTGAGCACGCGGGTCAGTTCGGCCTGTTCCTGCTGGCGTGCCTTGAGCTTGTGGTCGCCGGCGCTGTACTGCTTGTTCAGCTTGGCCAGGGCCTGCTGGCGCTCCTTGCGCGCTTCGGCGAGCTGCTCGCGGCGGCTGTCCAGGGCGCTTTTCTGCTCGCCCAGCTGGGCCTGCTGGCTGGCGATGTCGCTTTCGATGTTGGCCAACTGGCGCAGGGTTTCGTTGAACGCGGCCAGCTGCTCCAGGCGCGCCTGGCCGAGGTAGTCGTAGTAGGTGAGGGTGCGCGAGAACTTTTCCGGCTGCTGCTGGTTGAGCAGCAGGCGCAGCGGCTCCTGCTGGCCGCCCTGGTAGGCCGCACGGGCCTGGATGCCGATCAGGCGTTGCTGTTCAAGGCGCGATTGCTGGAGTTTTTTTTTCTCCTGGTCGAGGCGCTGCAACTCCTGCTCGCTCTTGTTCATCTCCTGCTGCAGGCCCTTGACCTGCTTCTCCAGCTGACCCATCTCGCTTTCGGTACGCTTGAGGTCCTTCTGCACGCCGGATTTTTCTTTCTGCAGCTGTTCGAGCAGCTTCTTCAGCTCGGCGACATCGGCGCGCGCGGCTTCCAGCTGTTTCTGGGCGTCGGCTTTCTCGTCGGCGAAGGCGGCCGGGACGAGCAGGCTGGTCAGGACTATCAGGGCGAGGGCGCGAAACATGGGCTGTGCAGCACCTGGAGCGGGGAGTCGGCCTAGTATGCCCGTCGCGCCGCGCAAAAAAAACGCCCGCCGACGAGAGCCGGCAGGCGTTTCGCGACGCAGGGCGCTTTATTTCAGGCTGATGATGCTGGTACCGGTCATTTCCGCCGGGATCGGCATCCCCATCAGGGTCAGCAGGGTCGGCGCCACGTCGGCCAGCACGCCGCCTTCACGGATGGTCGCCGGGCGCTTGCCGACATAGATGAACGGCACCGGCTCGCAGGTGTGCGCGGTGTGCGCCTGGCCGGTGCACTCGTCTTCCATCTGCTCGACGTTGCCGTGGTCGGCGGTGATCAGCGCTTCGCCACCGACCTTGTCCAGCGCGGCGACGATGCGCCCGACGCAGCTGTCCAGGCATTCCACCGCGGCCACGGCGGCAGAGAACACGCCGGTGTGGCCGACCATGTCGCCGTTGGCGTAGTTGACGATGATCACGTCATACCGCTGGTTCTCGATGGCGTCGACGATGCGGTCGGTGACTTCCGGGGCGCTCATCTGCGGCTGCAGGTCGTAGGTGGCGACGTTGGGCGACGGAATCAGGATGCGCTCCTCGCCGGCGAACGGCTCTTCGCGGCCGCCGGAGAAGAAGAAGGTGACGTGGGCGTACTTCTCGGTCTCGGCGATGCGCAGCTGGGTCTTGCCATTTTTCGCCAGGTATTCGCCGAGCACGTTGGTCAGCGGTGCAGGCGCATAGGCGCTGGGCGCCGGGATGCTCGCCGCGTACTGGGTGAGCATGACGAAGCCGGCCAGTTGCGGCACGCGGGTGCGCTCGAACTCCTTGAAGTCGGGCTCGACGAAGGCGCGGGTCAGCTCGCGGGCGCGGTCGGCGCGGAAGTTCATGAACACCACGGCATCGCCGTCTTCGACTTTCACCGGGGTGCCGATGGTGGTGGCCTTGACGAATTCGTCGCTCTCGCCGCGCTCGTAGGCGGCGGCCAGGCCTTGCACGGCGCTGGCGGCGTTGAACTGGCCGCGGCCTTCGACGATCAGGTGGTAGGCCTGCTCGACGCGGTCCCAGCGGTTGTCGCGGTCCATGGCGAAGTAGCGCCCGGTGAGGCTGGCGATGCGGCCCTTGCCCAGCTTGGCGAAAGTGGCGTCGAGCAGCTCGATGGACGGCTGGGCGCTCTTCGGCGGGGTGTCGCGGCCGTCGAGGAAGGCGTGCAGGTAGATCTTCTCGGCGCCGCGGCGGGCGGCCAGTTCGGCCATGGCCACCAGGTGGTCCTGGTGGCTGTGCACGCCGCCATCGGAGAGCAGGCCGAGGATATGCACGGCCTTGCCGGCGCTTACTGCCTTGTCCACGGCGCCGGTGATGGCGGCATTGTCGAAGAACTCGCCGTCGCGGATCGCTTTGGTCACCCGGGTGAAGTCCTGGTACACCACGCGGCCGGCGCCGAGGTTCATGTGGCCGACCTCGGAGTTGCCCATCTGCCCGTCCGGCAGGCCGACATCCATGCCCGAGCCGGAGATCAGGCCATGCGGTTGGGTGGCGCGCAGGCGGTCGTAGACCGGCGTGTGGGCCGCGTGGATGGCGTTGTACTCGGGATTGTCGCTGTGGCCGAAGCCGTCGAGGATGATCAGGACCAGGGGTTTGGGCGTGGCGCTCATAAAAGCTGGCTCGCTGTGCATGGGTCGAAAAAGGTCGCACATTCTACGGTCAACGGCCCGCGCCGTCACCGCCGGGCGGGGCTTGGCCGACCAGTGTGGCTGTGTATACTGGCCGGCATTTTAACGCCCTGGAACTCCGCGATGTTGGCCCACCTGATTGAATTTGCCACTAACCACTATGTACTGACCGCATGCTTCGCCTTCCTGCTGGTGCTGCTGATCGTCACCGAGCTGCGCAAGGGCGGCAAGAGCCTGTCCAGCCGTGAGCTGACCAGCCTGGTCAACGGCGAGCAGGGCCTGGTGCTGGACGTGCGCAACAACAAGGATTTCGCCAGCGGCCACATCGTCGGCGCCCTGAACATCCCCTTCGACAAGCTCGCTGGCCGCATGGCCGAACTGGACAAGCACAAGGCCAAGACCATCATCGTGGTCGATGCCATGGGCCAGCACGCCGGCAGCGTTGCCCGCGATCTGCAGAAGGCCGGCTTCACCGCGGCCAAACTGGGCGGCGGCATCGCCACCTGGCGTGGCGACAACTTGCCCGTGGTCAAGTGACATGCCCGAGATTGTGGTTTACTCCAGCGCCTGGTGCCCCTACTGCGTCCGCGCCAAGCAACTGCTGAGCAGCAAGGGTGTGGCCTTCCACGACATCAGCGTCGACGGCAAGCCCGAAGCGCGCGCCGAGATGACGCGCAAGGCCGGGCGCACCTCGGTACCGCAGATCTGGATCGGCAGCACCCATGTCGGTGGCTGCGACGACCTTTATGCCCTGGAGCGCGCCGGCAAGCTGGATGCGCTGCTGCAGGCCTGAACCCTTTCAGAAACCCGTAATAAGAAGACTTCGTCATGACTGAACAAGCAAACAACGGTGCCGCCCAAGCCGAGCAAGGGCCTCAGTTCTCCCTGCAGCGCATCTATGTGAAGGACCTGTCCTTCGAAGCGCCGAAGAGCCCGGAGATCTTCCGCCAGGAGTGGGCGCCGAGCGTCGCGCTGGACCTGAACACCCGCCAGAAGACCCTGGACGGCGACTTCCACGAAGTGGTGCTGACCCTCTCGGTGACCGTGAAGACCGGCGAAGAGACCGCCTTCATCGCCGAAGTGCAGCAGGCCGGGATCTTCCTGATCAAGGGCCTGGACGCCGCGTCCATGAGCCACACCCTCGGCGCCTTCTGCCCGAACCTGCTGTTCCCCTACGCCCGCGAGACCCTGGACAGCCTGGTGGTGCGTGGTTCCTTCCCGGCGCTGATGCTGGCCCCGGTGAACTTCGACGCCCTCTACGCCCAGGAACTGCAGCGCATGCAGTCCGCCGGCGAGGCGACCGCCCAGGCCTGAGGCTGGCGGTGATGAAAAAAGCGCCCCGCGGGGCGCTTTTTTTCTGCCTGGATTTACCTGATAGGAGCGAGCTCTGCTCGCGAAGCTTTTGCCTGGCCTGGGTTCGCGAGCAGAGCGCACTCCTACTGCATGGCGAAATCGTTCTGCCGCCAGGCCTCGTAGACCACCACGGCCACCGCATTGGACAGGTTGAGGCTGCGGCACTCCGGGCGCATCGGCATGCGCAGGCGCTGCTGGTCGGGGATCTGTTCGAGGATCTCGCTGGGCAGGCCGCGGCTTTCCGGGCCGAACAGCAGCAGGTCGCCGCGGCGGAACTGCATTTGCGCGTAGCTGTGGCTGGCTTTTGTGGTGAATGCCAATACCCTGTCGCACTGGGTCTCTGCGATGCAGTCGCTCAAGGATTGGTGGCGCTTCAAGGTCGCGTATTCGTGATAATCCAGACCGGCGCGGCGCAGGCGCTTGTCGTCCAGTTCAAAACCCAGGGGCTCGATCAGGTGTAGCTGGCAGCCGGTGTTGGCGCACAGGCGGATGATGTTGCCGGTGTTCGGCGGGATCTCGGGCTGGAACAGAACGACATGGAACATGGGGCGGGCTCGGGCAGGGCGGAGGCCGACATTCTACAGTGTGCCACCGCGTGCCGTTGAGCGCGGGGGCGGCAGACTTGCAAGGGGGCGCAGTTGGAGGACGTTACGCGAGAGAAGACCGAGGCGCACGAGCTGTCCGCCGAACAGCGCCGGCAGCTGCAGGCCCAGGCGCTGGAGGAGGCCGCGGCCGCGCGCCAGGCGCACGTCGAGCGCCTGCGTCGCGGCTCGCTCTGGCTGGCCGCGGTGATCCTCATGGGCCTGCTGGTGGGGCTGATGATCGGCCGTGTGGTCAAGGGCGTGCCCAACCTGGCCAGCGTCAGGCCAACCGTGCAGGCCGTGGTCGCCGCGCGGGTCCTCGAGGTGCGGCCGCAGCATGACGGCCGCGGCCTGGTGCTGCAGATCCTGCTGGATCGCCCGTTGCCTTACCGGCGCAGCGAGGAAAGCGGCGCGGTGAGCCTGCGCCTGCCGGGCGCGCAGCTGGCCGGCGCGGCGCAGCGCGGCCGCGTCCAGGCGCACGGGCGCAGCCTGTCCTGGCGGGTCGAGAACCGTGGCGCGGATGTGCAGGTGCTGCTGGTCGGCCTGGGCGAGCGCCTCGAGGTGCGCGAGCGCCTGGAGGCGGCCGGCGAGCACTGGCTGCTGCGGATCGAGGTGCCGCTGGCGCCGCCGGCCAAGTGAGGCGCCGGAAAGCACAAAGGCCACCCGCGAGGGTGGCCTTTGTGTTGGGCTGGTAAAAGAGGGGAATCCCCGGCCTGCCTGTACCAAGGTCCCCGAAACTGGGATTGCTAGAGTCTATGCAGGCTGTGTGCCAGTTTTATTACGACGGCCGCAGGCCTTGTGAATACTGGGTTGCAGCGCTTCCCGGCGGTTCGCTGCGGGCGCTGGCGGGGCCGCGAGTGAACCGCGGCTGTGCACCGGGGCGAGGCGAGTGCATTGCTCTGGCGCACTGGCCCGATTGGGCTGAAGCGGCTCCTGCGGCAGGTCTCGTGGTCGCCCCAGGCGAAGCCCGTAGGAGCGGCTTTAGCCGCGAAGCTCCGCCAGATCGGCATTGTGTGGCGCCCATGAAAAACGGGCCCGATCGGGCCCGTTTTCAGGGTGCTACCGAGCGTGCGGCTTATTCGTCGCCGTCGTCGTCATCGCCGCCGTCGACCTTCATGCCCAGTTCCTTGATCTTGCGGGTCAGGGTGTTGCGCCCCCAGCCCAGCAGCACGGCGGCATCGCGGCGGCGGCCGGCGGTGTGCTTGAGCGCGGTCTCGATCATGATCCGTTCGAACGCCGGCACGGCGCTATCGAGCAGGCTCGACTGGCCGCGGGCCAGGGACTGGTCGGCCCACTGGCGCAGGGCCTGTTCCCAGTTGGTCGCCGGGGCGCTTTCCTGGGGCTGGGTGAGCAGCTCCGGCGGCAGGTCGTCGACGTGCACTTCGCGCCCGGAAGCCATCACGGTGATCCAGCGGCAGGTGTTCTCCAGCTGACGCACGTTGCCCGGCCAGGGCAGGTGCTTGAGGTAGTCCTCGGTCTCGTTCTTCAGCAGCTTGGGCTCCACGGCCAGCTCCTGGGCGGCGCGGGCGAGGAAGTGGCGGGCCAGGGTGGGGATGTCCTCGCGGCGATCCGACAGGCGCGGGATGTGGATGCGGATCACGTTGAGGCGGTGGAACAGGTCTTCGCGGAACTTGCCGGCCTGCACCAGGGTTTCCAGGTTCTGGTGGGTGGCGGCGATGATGCGCACGTCGACCTTGACCGGGGTATGCCCGCCGACCCGGTAGAACTCGCCGTCGGCCAGTACGCGCAGCAACCGCGTTTGCGTATCGGCCGGCATGTCGCCGATCTCGTCGAGGAACAGGGTGCCGCCGTCGGCCTGCTCGAAGCGGCCGCGGCGCTGGTTGGCCGCGCCGGTGAAGGCGCCTTTCTCGTGGCCGAACAGCTCGGATTCCATCAGGTCCTTGGGAATCGCCGCCATGTTCAGCGCGATGAACGGCGAGGCGGCGCGCGGGCTGTGGCGGTGCAGGGCGTGGGCGACCAGTTCCTTGCCGGTGCCCGACTCGCCGTTGATCAGCACGGTGATATTGGAGTGACTCAAACGGCCAATCGCGCGGAACACCTCCTGCATGGCCGGCGCTTCGCCGATGATTTCCGGGGTGGCGGCCTGCTCGATCGGTACGGCCAGGCCCTGCTGCTCCTGGGCGTGCTGGTTGGCGCGCTTGACCAGGGACACCGCCTCGTCGACGTCGAACGGCTTGGGCAGGTACTCGAAGGCGCCGCCCTGGTAGGAGGCCACGGCGCTGTCCAGGTCGGAGTGCGCGGTCATGATGATCACCGGCAGGCGCGGGTGCAGGTCGCGAATGCGCGCCAGCAATTCCAGGCCGCTGGCGCCCGGCATGCGGATGTCGGAGATGATCACGTCCGGCTGCTGGCGGGCGAGACGGCTGAGCACGCCGTCGGCGCTGTCGAAACTCTGGGTGGTCATGCCTTCCTGCTGCAGGGCCTTCTCCAGCACCCAGCGGATGGAACGGTCGTCATCGACAATCCAGACGGTTTCACTGCGGCTCATGACTAACAGGCTCCTTGTTCCAGGGGCAGGAAGATCGAGAACACGGTATGGCCGGGGTGGCTCTCGCACTCGATCAGCCCCTGGTGCTGACTGATGATGTTCTGGGTAATGGCCAGGCCCAGCCCGGTACCGTCCGGACGGCCGCTGACCATGGGATAGAAGATGGTTTCCTGCAGCTCGGCGGGAATGCCCGGGCCGTTGTCGATGATCTCCACCTTGACCACCAGGCGGTGGCGGGTGTGGCCGATGGTGAACTGGCGCAGGGTGCGGGTGCGCAGGCTGATGCGGCCCAGGCGCAGGTCGCTCTGCCCGGCCAGCGCCTGCATGGCGTTGCGCACGATATTGAGCACGGCCTGGATCATCTGCTCGCGGTCGATCAGCACATCGGGGATGCTCGGGTCGTAGTCGCGCACCAGGGTGATGCTGCCCTGGCATTCGGCCTCGATCAGGCTGCTGACCCGCTCCAGCACCTCGTGGATATTGGTCATGGCGAGGCTCGGCAGCTTGTTCGAGCCGAGCATGCGGTCGACCAGGTTACGCAGGCGGTCGGCCTCCTCGATGATCACGTTGGTGTAATCCCGCAGGCTTTCTTCCGGCAGTTCGCGGGCCAGCAGCTGGGCGGCGCCGCGGATGCCGCCGAGCGGGTTCTTGATCTCGTGGGCCAGGCCGCGCACGAGCAGCTTGGTGGTTTCCTGCTTGGACAGCTGCGCCTCTTCCTTGGTGATGCGCAGCAGGCGGTCGCGCGGGTGCACTTCCAGCAGCAGCAGGGTCTGGCCGCGGTTGAGGATCGGCGTGACGGCGTAGTCCACGGTGATGGTCTGGCCGCTCAGCGAGGTGAGCAGGGCTTCGCGCTTGGTGAAGGGGTGCGCGTGCTCGACGGCCTGGCGCAGGGAGCTGAGCGCTTCCGCCGATTCGGTGAACAGTTCGCTGATGAACTGGCCGTGGCTGCGCTGGCCACTGACGGCCAGGAGCATCTCCGCCGCCGGGTTCATGTACTCAAGACGCAGGTCGTCGTTGAGCAGAATGGTGGCGGTGGTCAGGTTGTCCAGCAGCAGGCGCAGCAGTGTGTCGTTCAGGGTCATGGGCAGGCATCCGGCAATGGGCAGGAAAATGCAAGAAGCAAACCAAAGCCCCGAAAAGTTGCGTGGTTTCTGCTGGTGGCGCGGTTTTGGCTGCTTTCAGCGCAGTGTGTGGCGCGCGGGATGAACCAAAACAGGGAGAGTATAGAAATCGGTGCAGATCAATGCGTCATATTGGTGCATTGATCCGCCGGATCAGATGAAGGGGACCAGGGGGATGTCTCTGGGTTCTGCCGGTTTGTCTTTCAGCGGGCATTCCGGGCGCACGCCGTAGTCGGCTTTCTTGCACGGGTTGGCCTGGCGCTTCTGCGCTAGGGAGATGCGCTTGATGTGCACCGGCTGGCTCGGTGTGCGCTCGATGATGCGTCCGCCGGCGTCGAGGATTTCCACCGACAGCTGGTGGGTGCCGCGATCGATGTTCTCCAGCGGGAAGACCGGGCTGCGGCCGGGCTGGCCGACGGGCTGGCCGTCCATGATCAGGCGGAAGTTATGCTCCGGCAGCAGGCCGGGCTCGCTGGTGGCGGTGACGATCAGGTTGCCGGCCTGGTCGATGATGGTCGCGTCCGGCTCGGGGATGAGGATGCGTAGCACCTGGTAGGCCGGCGGCTTCGGCTCCTCCAGGGTCAGCGATACCGGTGGGCGGGTCACCTCTACGCCGTTCATGCTGTTGGACGGCGCCAGCTCGATGCGCTCGGCACGCTCGGAGGGCGGCTGGTCGGTGAACACCCGGTTGCCGTCGGCATCGATGTAGGTGTAGACGCCGGCCTGCGCGGGCAGGCCGGTAAGGCAGAGAAGCAGACAGAACAGCGGGCGATACATAAGCGTCGGGTTGCTCGCGGGGAAATGGCGGGGTTACGGGGCCGGCTTGGGGGTGGGCGTCGGCTTGGGCCGCGCCGGGCTGTTGATGCTGACCCGTTGCACGGTGAAGGTGAGGGTGGCGCTCTGCTGGATGACCTGGTCGCCGCTGAGTACCTCGACCGCCAGGCTGTGCTCGCCGCGATCGGCGTTGCTCACCTGCAGGCGGGTGACATTGCTCGGCTGGCCATGGGGTTTGCCATCCAGCAGCAGGCGCAGCCGGTGCCCCGGGATCAGGCGCGGCTCGATCTCCACGCCCACGGTGAAGGTGCCGTTGTTGGCCCGCAGCGCTTCGTCGGTGGGGATGTCGGTGAGCTGCAGTACCTGGTAGGCAGCCTGCGCGGCGGCAGGCTCGGGCGTCTCGACGACGACGCTGGGCTTTTGCGCTGGTACCGAGTTGGTTGGCGGCAGCTCGACGGATTGCGCCGCCTGGCCTTCCGGTGGCTGGTTGGTGAACACCGTGTTGCCGTTGGCATCGGTGTATTTGTAGATCTGCGCGGCGGCCGGCAGGGCCAGGGCGCAGAGCAGGCAGGCGGTGAGCAGGCGCATCGGTGTACTCCCGGGTGAGCTGGCGCTAAGCCTTGCATCTGTAGGCCTGGCTGGCAAGGGCGGGGCGCGTGCAGCGTGTTGCGGTGCAAGAAAAGACCGGGTGGGGAGCGGTGGCGGTGAGGCTGGCGGCAAGGGCGTTGTCGCGCAGAAGTCCGTTGCAGCGACGAGGGGCGGCGGCTAGGCGAAAAAAAGGCCTCCCGAAGGAGGCCTTTTCATCACGCTACCGGTTTAGACGCTGTAGTACAGGTCGTATTCCAGCGGGTGTACGAAGGTACGTACCTTGATTTCCTCTTCGCTCTTCAGCTCGGTGAAGGCTTCCAGGAAGTCCTTGCTGAATACGTTGCCCTTGAGCAGGAAGTCGTGGTCGGCTTCCAGGGCCTCCAGGGCTTCCTTCAGGCTGCCGCACACCTGCGGGATCAGCTTGGACTCTTCCGGCGGCAGGTCGTACAGGTTCTTGTCGGCCGCATCGCCGGGGTGGATCTTGTTCTGGATACCGTCGATACCGGCCATCAGCAGGGCGGCGAAGGCCAGGTACGGGTTGGCAGCCGGATCCGGGAAGCGCGCCTCGATGCGACGGCCTTTCGGGCTGGCGACGTACGGGATGCGGATCGAGGCGGAACGGTTGCGGGCCGAGTAGGCCAGCATCACCGGGGCTTCGAAGCCCGGGACCAGACGCTTGTAGGAGTTGGTCGCCGGGTTGGTCAGGGCGTTCAGCGCCTTGCCGTGCTTGATGATGCCGCCGATGAAGTACAGGGCGGTATCGGACAGGCCGGCATAGCCTTCGCCAGCGAAGGTGTTCTTGCCATCCTTGGAGATGGACATGTGCACGTGCATGCCCGAACCGTTGTCGCCGTACAGCGGCTTCGGCATGAAGGTGGCGGTCTTGCCGTAGGCGTCAGCCACGTTGTGCACGCAGTACTTCAGGGTCTGAACTTCGTCGGCCTTCTTCACCAGGGTGTTGAACTTGACGCCGATTTCGTTCTGGCCGGCAGTGGCCACTTCGTGGTGGTGCACTTCGACGACCTGGCCCATTTCTTCCAGGGCGTTGCACATGGCGGTGCGGATTTCGTGGTCGTAGTCGGACGGCGGGGTCGGCAGGTAGCCGCCCTTGACTGCTACGCGGTGGCCCTTGTTGCCGCCTTCGAAGTCAGCGTCGCTGCTCCAGGCAGCCTGCTCGGAGAAGATCTTGAACATCGAGCCGGACATGTCCGACTTGAACTTGACCTGGTCGAAGATGAAGAACTCCGGCTCCGGGCCAACGAATACGGTGTCACCGATGCCGGTGCTTTTCAGGAACTCTTCGGCACGCTTGGCGATCGCGCGCGGGTCGCGGTCGTAGCCCTGCATGGTGGACGGCTCGATCACGTCGCAGACCAGGATCAGGGTCGGCTCTTCGGTGAAGGGGTCGAGAACGGCGCTGTCGTCTTCCGGCAGCAGGATCATGTCGGAGGCTTCGATGCCTTTCCAGCCGGCCAGGGAGGAGCCGTCGAACATCTTGCCGTGTTCGAAGAAGTCTTCGTCCAGGGCGTCGCGGGCCGGCATGGTGATGTGGTGCTGTTGGCCACGAATGTCAGTGAAGCGCAGGTCTACCCACTTCACATCGTGTTCTTTGATCAGTTGAATTGCCTTAGACATGCTGTCCTCCAGGTGGAAAGAGGCGGGTTATGGGGCCGCCCCCGAATATGGTTGAAGCCGGGCGGGATAATCCGCCTGAGCGACTTGCCTCACAAGGGAGCAATTAGTGTGCCAGTGCACGGGAATGGGCGCCACGCCTGAAAATCAGGCGTTCCGCGGCTTGCGCCAGTTTTTCCACCCTGACGAGTGCTTCTTTTTGGTGCTCGTTTTTATCGTGGCGCACCATTTTAGGTCTTTTGCATTCTGGCGAGTTGTTTCTGGTTAAAGCTTGAGCAATTTCCGCTATAATCCGCGCCCTTCTTTTTTCGGCTGCCTGGCGTACGCGCTGTCCCATGAAACTCATCGTCAAACCCTTCGCGGAAATCACCATCAAGAGCCGGCCGGTGCGCAAGCAGTTCATCCGCCAGCTGGCGAAGAACATCCGCACGGTGCTGCGTGATCTGGACCCCGAGCTGGAGGTGCAGGGCGAGTGGGACAACCTCGACCTGATCAGCCAGGTGTGCGAGCCGAAGATCCAGGCGCAGATGTTCGAGCGCCTGCGCAACACCCCGGGCATCGCCCACTTCCTCGAAGTGCACGAATATCCCTACGTCGATTTCGATGACACCTTCGAGAAGTGCCGCGCGCATTTCGGCGCCCAGCTGCCCGGCAAGCGCTTCGCCGTGCGCTGCAAGCGTGCCGGCAATACCCATGATTTCACCTCGGTGGATCTGGCCGGCCACATCGGCAGCCGCCTGCGCCGCGAGTGCGGCGCCAGCGGCATCGACCTGAAGAACCCCGAGGCCGAAGTGCGCCTCGAGGTGCGCTACGAGCGCCTGCTGATCATCCACGCCCAGCACCAGGGCCTGGGTGGCTACCCGCTGGGCTCGATCGAGCAGACCCTGGTGCTGATGTCCGGCGGTTTCGACTCCACAGTCGCTGCTTATCAGATGATGCGTCGCGGCCTGCTGACCCACTTCTGCTTCTTCAACCTCGGCGGCCGCGCCCACGAGCTGGGCGTGATGGAAGTGGCGCACTACCTGTGGCAGAAGTACGGCAGCTCGCACCGCGTGCTCTTTATTAGCGTGCCGTTCGAGGAAGTGGTCGGCGAGATCCTCGGCAAGGTCGACAACAGCCAGATGGGCGTGATCCTCAAGCGCATGATGCTGCGCGCCGCCAGCCGCATCGCCGAAGAACTGCGCATCGACGCCCTGGTCACCGGCGAGGCGATCAGCCAGGTGTCCAGCCAGACCCTGCCCAACCTCTCGGTGATCGATTCGGCCACCGACATGCTGGTGCTGCGCCCGCTGATCGCCAGCCACAAGCAGGACATCATCGACTGCGCCACGCAGATCGGCACCGCCGAGTTCGCCAAGCACATGCCCGAGTACTGCGGGGTGATCTCGGTGAACCCGACCACCCGGGCCAAGCCGGGGCGCATCGAACACGAAGAAACCCACTTCGACATGGCCATCCTCGAGCGTGCCCTGGAGCGCGCCACACGGATCACCGTCGACCGGGTGATCGACCAGCTGGGCGAAGACCTGCAGGTGGAGATCGTTGCCGAGGCGCTACCCGGGCAGATCGTCCTCGATATCCGCCATCCGGATGCCGCCGAAGACGAGCCGCTGGTGTTGCCGGGCATCGAGGTCCAGACTCTGCCGTTCTACGCGATCAACAACCGCTTCAAGGAACTGGATGCCAATCGTCAGTACCTGCTGTATTGCGATAAGGGTGTCATGAGCCGCCTGCATGCTCACCATCTGTTGAGCGAGGGGCATGCCAATGTGCGCGTTTATCGTCCGGCATAAACAGCCGGGTTGGCTCGGTGGCAGTATCCGCCACCGCCCTCCCGACCGGCTGTTGCGCTAAAGCCGTTGCCGAACCTTTATTGCCGCCATCAGTCGCGGCCGCTGAATCCCTAATCGAGACGACACTGTGATCGAAAATCTCCGCAATATCGCCATCATCGCCCACGTCGACCATGGCAAGACCACCCTGGTAGACAAACTGCTGCGCCTGTCCGGCACCCTCGACCGCAAAGAGCTGGAATCCGAGCGCGTGATGGACTCCAACGACCAGGAAAAAGAGCGTGGCATCACCATTCTGGCGAAGAACACCGCCCTGAAGTGGAACGGCTACGATATCAACATCGTCGACACCCCCGGCCACGCCGACTTCGGCGGTGAAGTCGAGCGCGTGATGTCGATGGTCGACTCCGTGCTGCTGGTGGTCGACGCCCAGGACGGCCCGATGCCGCAAACCCGTTTCGTGACCCAGAAGGCGTTCAAGGCCGGCCTGCGTCCGATCGTGGTGGTGAACAAGATCGACCGCCCGGGCGCGCGTCCGGACTGGGTCATCGACCAGATCTTCGACCTGTTCGACAACCTCGGCGCCACCGAAGAGCAGCTGGATTTCCCGATCGTCTATGCCAGCGCCCTGAACGGCATCGCCGGTCTGGACCACGAGAACATGGACGAGCACATGGATGCCCTGTTCCAGGCCATCGTTGACCACGTGCCGGCGCCGAAAGTCGACGTCGACGGCCCGTTCCAGATGCAGATCTCCCAGTTGGACTACAACAGCTTCCTCGGCGTCATCGGCATCGGCCGCATCGCTCGCGGCAAGGTCAAGACCAACACCCCGGTGGTGGCCATCGGTGCCGACGGCAAGAAGCGTCAGGGCCGCATCCTGAAGATCATGGGTCACTCCGGCCTGCACCGCGTCGAAGTCGCCGAAGCCCAGGCCGGCGACATCGTCTGCGTCAGCGGCATGGACGAGCTGTACATCTCCGATACCCTGTGCGACATGAACAACGTCGAAGCCCTGCCGCCGCTGTCGGTGGACGAGCCGACCGTGTCCATGACCTTCCAGGTCAACGACTCGCCGTTCTGCGGCAAGGAAGGCAAGTTCGTCACCAGCCGCAACATCAAGGAGCGTCTGGAGAAGGAACTGCTGCACAACGTCGCCCTGCGCGTCGAGGAAGGTGAGTCGGCCGACAAGTTCAAGGTCTCCGGCCGTGGCGAACTGCACCTCTCGGTACTGATCGAAACCATGCGTCGCGAAGGCTTCGAGATGGCCGTCGGCCGTCCGGAAGTGGTGATCAAGGAAGTCAACGGCGAGAAGCAAGAGCCGTACGAGAACGTCATCGTCGATATCGAGGAAATCCACCAGGGTGCCCTGATGGAGCAGATGGGCCTGCGCAAGGGCGATCTGACCAACATGGTCCCGGACGGCAAGGGGCGTATCCGCCTGGAATACACCATTCCGGCCCGCGGCCTGATCGGCTTCCGTAACTCCTTCCTGACCATGACCTCGGGTAGCGGCATCCTGACCTCGACCTTCAGCCACTACGGCCCGATCAAGGTCGGTGAAGTCGGCCACCGCCAGAACGGCGTGCTGGTCTCCATGGCCACCGGCAAGGCGCTGACCTACTCCCTGGAAACCCTGCAGGACCGCGGCAAGCTGTTCCTCGAGCCGGGCCAGGACATCTACGAAGGCCAGCTGGCGGGCATCCACAGCCGCGACAACGACCTGGTGATCAACCCCACCAAGGGCAAGAAGCTCGACAACATGCGTGCCTCCGGCAAGGATGAAGTCATCGCCCTGGTGCCGCCGATCAAGTTCACCCTTGAGCAGGCCCTGGAGTTCATCGATGACGACGAACTGGTGGAAGTCACGCCGAAGTCGATCCGTCTGCGCAAGAAGTTCCTCAGCGAAACCGACCGCAAGCGTCACAGCAAGAAGTAAGTTCTAGCTGAGCTGCACCCGACGCCCCCGCAGGCCCCGCCTGCGGGGGCGTTTTCATTGGCTATGTCCCAATAGCGTGTTGCACAGGCCATCGAGCTTGAGTGGGAGCGGATTTATCCGCGATAAACAGGCAGCTCGGCGTAGGCCCTGATCGCGAATGAATTCGCTCCCACCAACAGCCAGAGCAGCCACCGCGGGCGCTTGAGCCAGACAACGGCGCGGCGTAGCAATGCGTAACAGGTACATGGCTTTTTCATTGCCGGCGGGAAAGTGCAAGGAGCAGGCCGCGTGCGGGACGGACGGCACTCCGGTGCGGTGCGGCGGGGCTAGGCTGAAAGATGCGAGCGGCCCGCCTGGGGCGGTTCGCGGGAGGTCGGCATGAAACCTGTTGAGTGGTATATCGACGGCGTGCAGTTCGGCAGCTGCAACTGCATCTACGCCTGCCCCTGCCAGTTCGAGGGCCTGCCCAGCCAGGGCCACTGCCGCGGTTTCGAGGTGTTGCGCGTCGAGCGCGGGCACTTCGCCGAGGTCGAGCTGGCCGGCCTGCAGGCGGCCATCCTGTACGCCTGGCCGGGGCCGATCTTCGAGGGCCGCGGCGAGATGCAGCTGATCATCGACGAGCGCGCCGACGCCGCGCAGCGCGCGGCCCTGAGCACGGTGCTGCAGGGCGGCGAGACCAGTCCGGGGGCCACCCACTGGTGGGTGTTCCACGCCATGAGCGAGAAGGTGCATGCGCCGCTGTTCCTGCCCATCGACTTCAGCCTGGACATCGCGGCGCGCAGCGCCCGGGTCAGCATTGCCGGGGTGCTGGAGTCCGTCGGTCGGCCGATCCTCAGTCCGGCCACCGGCGAGGAACACCGGGTGCGCATCGACATTCCCGCCGGGATCGAGTTCGAGCTGGCCGAGATCGGCCGGGCCGACACCCGCGCCCGTGCGGCCATCGAGCTGGACCTGCAGGACAGCTACGGGCAGTTCAACCGGGTATGGCACTCGCGCGACGGCGTGGTGCACGCGCCGGCGCGATGAGCCTGGAGGCCCTGCTCAAGCGCGACCGCTGGCTGGCGCTGGCGGCGCTGGGGCTGCTGTTGCTGCTGGCCTGGGGCTACGTGCTGAGCGGCGCCGGCATGGGCATGGATGCCTGGGACATGACGCGCATGCCCAGTGCCTTTGGCCTGGCCCCGCGGCCGCAGGCCTGGTCCTGGGGCTATGCCCTGCTGATGCTGGCCATGTGGTGGAGCATGATGCTGGCGATGATGCTGCCCAGTGCCGCGCCGGTGCTGCTGCTGGTGGCGGCGCTGAATCGGCGCGCCCAGCCGGGACGCCAGCCCTTCGGCAGCTGCGCCGGCTTTGTCGCCGGCTACCTGCTGGCGTGGGGCGGCTTCAGCCTGCTGGCGGTGCTGCTGCAGTGGCTGCTGATGCGCCAGGGCCTGCTCACCGCCATGCTCGGCAACACGTCCCGGCCGCTGGCCGGGGTGATCCTGCTGGTGGCCGGGGCCTGGCAGTTCAGTCCGCTCAAGCATGCCTGCCTGCACCACTGCCAGGCGCCGGTGCAGTTTCTCGTCCAGGCCCGCCAGCGCGGCTGCGGCAGCCTCTGCGCGGGGACACGGCATGGCCTGTACTGCCTCGGCTGCTGCTGGGCGCTGATGGCCCTGCTGTTTGCCGGCGGGGTGATGAACCTGTACTGGATCATCGGCCTGACCCTCTATGTCATGGCCGAGAAGCTGCTGCCGGGCGATCCCTGGCTGAGCCGCCTGGCCGGCGCCGGCCTGCTGCTCGGCGGCTGGTGGCTGCTGGCGGCCTAGCCGGCAGGGCTGGCACTTGGCCGCCATTTGACGAAGTTTTCACTTCCCGCGTGACAGGGTAGGCAGATAGGTCCGGGACTCTTCTGTCCGGCACTGGCACGAGGCAGGGGTATGGCGGCAGTTGAACGCATGGCTGGGCGCGGCAAAGGCATCGATTGGGCGGGCCTGGGCTGGATGTTCCTGTTCTTCTGGTACTTCTCCGGGGTGACTCAGCTGCTGATCCAGCTCACCGGCACCGCCGGCTTTGCCGGTTTTCGCCAGGCGTTCCTGCTCAGCGGCCTGTGGCTGGTGCCGTTGCTGCTGTTTCCCGCGCGCGCCCGTCTGCTGGCTGCGCTACTGGGCGGGGGGCTGTGGCTGTGCTCGCTGGCCGGCTTCGGCTACTTCCTGATCTACGGCCAGGAATTCTCGCAGAGCGTCATCTTCATCCTGTTCGAGTCCAACGTGAGCGAAGGCAGCGAGTACCTGGCGCAGTATTTCGCCTGGTGGATGGTGCCGGCGTTCCTCGCCTACGGCCTGGGTGCCTGGCTGCTGTGGCGCCAGGTGCGCCCGGTCTACCTGAGCCGCCCGGTGGCGCTGCTGGCCTCGCTGGCCGTGCTGTTCGCCTCGGTCGGCTACCCGGCGATCCGCCAGTTCAGCAAGCATGACAACCCGCTGACCGCCCTGGAAAACTTCGAGGAGCGCATCGAGCCGGCCACGCCCTGGCAGCTGGTGGTGGGCTATCGCCAGTACCGCGCGCAGCTGGCCAACATGCAGGCCCTGCTGGAAGGCAGCAGGCAGATCGCGCCGCTGCGCAATCTGCAGGATGTCCATGCCGGGCAGCCGGCCACCCTGGTGCTGGTCATCGGCGAATCGACCAACCGCCAGCGCATGAGCCTGTACGGCTATCCGCGGCAGACCACCCCCGAACTGGACCAGCTGCGCGACCAGCTGCAGGTGTTCGACAACGTGGTCACCCCGCGCCCCTACACCATCGAGGCGCTGCAGCAGGTGCTGACCTTCGCCGACCAGGAAAATCCCGAGGCCTACCTGAGCACGCCGTCGCTGGTCAGCCTGATGAAGCAGGCCGGCTACAAGACCTACTGGATCACCAACCAGCAGACCATCACCAAGCGCAACACCATGCTCACCACCTTCTCCAAGCAGGCCGACGAGCAGTTCTACCTGAACAACAACCGCGAGCAGAACGCCCGCCAGTACGACGGCGACGTGTTCGAGCCGTTCGCCAAGGTGCTGGCCGATGCGGCGCCGCGCAAGTTCATCGTGGTCCACCTGCTCGGTGCCCACATGAGTTACCAGTACCGCTATCCGCCAGAGTTCGAGCACTTCACCGACCGCAGCGGCGCGCCGGCCTCGGTGACCGACGACCAGCTGCCGACCTACAACAGCTACGACAATGCGGTGCGCTACAACGACCACGTGGTCGCCAGCCTGATCAAGCGCTTCGCCGCCACCGACCCGAACGGTCTGCTGCTGTACCTGGCCGACCACGGCGAGGCGGTGTTCGATGCGCCGAAGGCGGAGGTGCTGGGGCGCAACGAGGCGGCGCCGACCAGCCCGATGTACACCATCCCCTTCATCGTCTGGAACTCGCCGCGCTGGCAGGCCCAGCAGCCGCGCGATTTCGCCCGGACGCTGGGGCGGCCCTACAGCAGCGCGCACTTCATCCACACCTGGTCGGACCTGGTCGGGCTGTGTTACGCCGAGTTCGATGCCAGCAAGAGCCTGGTCAGCGCCGCGTTCAAGCCGCGTCCGCTGCTGATCGGCAACCCCGCGCAGCCGCAGAACCTGATCGACTTCAGCCTGATCAAGCCGAAGAAACCGGCCGACCTGGCGCAGAACTGAAGGTAAAAAAAGCCCGGCACTGGGCCGGGCAAAAGTTGCGTCAGTCGGTTTGCGCGGCCGGGCGTCAGCTCATGCCCAGCCAGGTCGGCAGGGCCAGGGAGATCCACGGCACGTAGGTCACCAGCACCAGGAATGCCAGCAGCAGCATCAGCCAGGGCATGGCGGCGCGGATGGTGGCGGTCAGCGGCATGCCGGTCACCGCCGAGGTGACGAACAGGTTCAGCCCCACCGGCGGGGTGACCAGGCCGATCTCCAGGTTGACCACCATGATGATGCCCAGGTGGATCGGGTCGATGCCCAGCTTCATGGCAATCGGGAACAGGATCGGCGCCAGGATCAGGATGATCGCCGAAGGCTCCATGAAGGCGCCGGCGATCAGCAGCACGATGTTCACCACCAGCAGGAACATCACCGGGGTCAGGCCGGCCTCGATCACCCAGGCGGTGATCTGCTGCGGCAGCTGCTCGGTGGTCAGCACATGGGC
The DNA here is from genome assembly GCF_009799935.1 of Pseudomonas sp. L-22-4S-12. Classification (NCBI taxonomy): domain Bacteria; kingdom Pseudomonadati; phylum Pseudomonadota; class Gammaproteobacteria; order Pseudomonadales; family Pseudomonadaceae; genus Pseudomonas; species Pseudomonas sp. L-22-4S-12. Next base: position 840,526 of record NZ_WELL01000001.1, read on the forward strand.
GAACAGCATGGCGTTGGCGATGATGAACATCAGCATGATCGACAGCTTGGCCGACTCCACCAACACCTTCGGCACCTCGCGCACGCGCATGTCCTTGTACACGAACAGGGCGATGAAGGCCGAGTAGATGGCGGCCACGGCGGCGGCTTCGGTGGGGGTGAACATGCCGGAGTAGATGCCGCCGAGGATGATCACCATCAGCAGCAGGCCCCACACCGCCTTGCGTGCGGCATCCAGCCACTCGCGGAAGGTCGCCCGCGGCAGGGCCGGCAGGTTCTTCTTCACCGCGACGATGTAGATCGCCACCATCAGCACGATACCGAGCAGCACGCCCGGGATCACGCCGGCCATGAACAGCTTGCCCACCGAGGTCTCGGTGGCGGCGGCGTACACCACCATGACGATGCTCGGCGGAATCAGAATGCCCAGGGTGCCGGCGTTACACACGATGCCGGCGCCGAAGGCCTGCGGGTAGCCGGAGCGGACCATGCCGGCGATGGCGATGGAGCCGACCGCCGCCACCGTGGCCGGCGACGAGCCGGACAGCGCGGCGAACAGCATGCAGGCCAGTACCGCGGCAATCGCCAGGCCGCCACGGATGTGGCCGACGCAGGCGTTGGCGAAGTCGATCAGCCGGCGCGCCACGCCGCCGGTGGTCATGAACGCACCGGCCAGGAGGAAGAACGGAATGGCCAACAGGGTGTAGTGCTCGCTGGTCTCGAACAGCTTGATCGCCAGCGAGCGCACCGAGTCCTGGCTGAACAGGATGATGGTGAACGAGCCGGCCAGGCCGAGGGAAATGGCGATCGGCACGCCGATGAACATCAGCAGGAACAACAGCAAAAAGAGGAACAGGACGGTCATGGCTTGTGCTCCTCGTGCTCGGTGAGTTTCACCGCTTCGGCGGCCTCGTCGGCCAGGCCCAGGCCGGTCTGCTGGCCGCGCAGGATGCGCACCAGAACTTCGGCGAAGCGAATGAACACCAGGGCGAAACCGACCGGCACGATCAGGCCGATATGCCACTGCATCACGCCGTAGTGACCGAGGTCTTCGGCGCCGATGGCGGCGGTGAACAGGGTCTGGATCCAGCCGAAGCTGGCCACGCTGAGCAGCCCGGCGTAGACCAGGCAGCACAGGCAGGCAATCACCCCGATGATGCGCTGCACGGGTTTGGAGGCCAGCTTGACCAGCGCATCGACACCGATATGCCCGGCCGTGCGTACGCCGTAGGACAGGCCGAAGAAGATCAGCCAGGCAAACAGTGCCTTGGTCAGCGCGTTGCTCCAGGTCATCGCCTGGGCGCCGGCGAGGATGGCGTCGCCGATGCTGAACAACAGGTCGCTGGCCGCCGGCCAGCGGTCGGCCAGATTGTAGAACAGGGTGTAGAGGTTGTTGAGGATGACGTAGACGAAGGTCACCAGCGTCATGGTCCCCAGCAGGAAGGCGATGAAGCCTTCCTCGAAGTGATCCCAGACGCGCCGCAGGGCGTTCATGGATGGCATCTCCCGATGGCTGAAACGGCAGGCCGCAGCCGCCGGAAGGGCGGCTGCGGGGTACGGGTCACTGCGCCTGGTTGGCGGCTTCGGCGGCCTTGATCAGGTCGGTGCCGATCTCGCCTTCGAACTTCTGCCACACCGGCTTCATGGCATCGCGCCAGGCGGCCCGTTGCTCGGCGTTGAGCACGGTGATCTCGCTGGTCTTGGCGTCGAGGATGCGCTGCTTGTCACCCTGGTTGAGGGCATCGGCCTGCTTGTTCACCTCGACGGTGACCTCGGCCATGATGCTGCTCAGCTCAGTGCGTACGTCTGCCGGCAGGCCGTTCCAGAACTGGGTGTTGGTGATCACCATGTAGTCGAGCAGGCCGTGGTTGGACTCGGTGATGTACGGCTGCACCTCATGCATCTTCTGGCTGTAGATGTTCGAGTAGGGGTTCTCGGCACCGTTGACCACGCCGGTCTGCAGGCCCTGGTAGACCTCGGCGAAGCTCATCTTGCGCGGGTTGGCGCGCACCGCCTTGAACTGCTCCTCGAGCACGGCGGAGGCCTGCACGCGGAACTTCAGGCCACGGGCATCCTTGGGCAGCAGCAGCGGCTTGTTGGCCGACAGCTGCTTGAGGCCGTTGTGCCAGTAGCTCAGGCCGGTGATGCCCTTGCCTTCCATGGAGGTCAGCAGCTTCTGGCCTTCGGCGCTGTGCTGGAAGCGGTCGACCGCGGCCATGTCGTCGAACAGGAACGGCAGGTCGAAGATCTGCAGCTGCTTGGTGTACTGCTCGAACTTGGCCAGCGACGGGGCGATCATCTGCACGTCGCCGAGCAGCAGGGCTTCCATTTCCTTGCCGTCGCCGAACAGCGAGGAGTTGGGATAGACCTCGACCTTGACCTTACCGGCCAGGCGCTCCTCGGCGAGCTTCTTGAACAGGATCGCGCCCTGGCCTTTCGGCGTGCTGTCGGCGACCACGTGGGAGAACTTGATGACGATCGGCTCGGCGGCCTGGGCCAGGCCGGCGATGCCGAGGGACAGGGCGCAGGCGAGCGCCATGGCAGTCTGCTTGAACATGCGGGTGATTCCTTTGTTGTGATTGTTAGGAGCAAGCGCAGCAATGCATCTTGGAACACCCCCTAACTGTAGTCGGCTACGGTTGCGGGGTTCGGCGTGACGCTGCTGGGGAGGCTATTAGCAACACGGATGCCAGCCACTGGGCTGGCGAAAAGGCTTGTTCTAGAGCGGTTGCTCTGTGGGCGGTAGCGTTCTTGTGGCGGCAATCCGCCAAGAACGGGGCGGTTTTTGGCGGTTTTCCGCCATCTGCCGCGCCGGCTCAGCCCTGGGTTTTCGGCCGCCAGGCGCAGTAGCCGGGGCGCGGGCCGATGCGCGGGTGGTTGCGGCAGGTGTCCGGGCGCTGTTCGTAGACGGTGCACAGGCGGGTCTTGCGATCCAGGTACATGCAGTCGCCGTTGCTCATGCGGGTCAGGGTGAAGATCCCCGACTTGGCGTTGAAACGCTCGATCAGCCCTTCCTTCTGCAGGCGCTTGGCGATGTTCTTCGGCGGCTCGCCGCGCTCGAATTCGTCGACCACGCCGATGCGGATCAGGTCGACGATGCGCACTTCCACCGGCATGGTGCAGCAGGTCGACATGCAACTGGTGCACATGTCCCTGTTGTACTTGCTCCAGGTTTCCAGGCGGTCGATTTCCGCGGCGGCGATCAGTTGAGGTTTCATCGGCAGGGTCACAGGCGCGCAGCGCACAAGGTTGGGCGCGCGATGATAGCGGGAGCGGCGAATTTGTGAACCCTTTCCTGCCGGGCGGCCTTGTACGTCTTGGCTTACAAGGCGTGCCGGCAATCGCGGCTGGCGGCCATTCGAACAGCTGTTTAATCTGCCCACCAAGGACGACGCGCAGGAAGCGCAGCAAAACAACACGGATTCGTAGGATTGCTTGCCAGGATGGCGAGTCGACCAGGGAAGTCAGGAACCAATCTGCAGAACCCCGCACCAGCGGGGTTTTTCTTTTTCTGCGTCCCGGTTTTGTTGGCACAGCGTCAACTGATGCGTGTTGCTGCATGGCTGCCGGTACTCGCGCAGCGGGCCCTGGCTCTCTCCATGCCCTAGCCCAACCCCTCCAGCAACTGCCGCAGGGCGCTCGGCGCCAGGCCGGTCCAGCGCTTGAACGAGCGGCGGAAGTTGGTGGCGTCGTGGAACTGCAGGTAGCTGGCCACTTCCTCGTTGCTGTAGCCCTTGACCCGATACAGGTACAGCGCCATGTGCTTGCGCGCCAGGTCGAGCTGTTCCTGGAAGTGGCTGTCGTGTTTCTGCAGCTTGCGCTTGAGGGTCGAGGGGCTCATGCCGAAGGCCTGGGCCACGCCCTCCAGCTGCAGCGGCTCGCGGGTATGCGCGAGCAGGTGGCCATACAGGCGGTCGAGCAGGCTGGCGCGAAAGCCCAGCGCCGCCAGCTGGCGTTCGCTGTCCTGCTGCGCCACCTGGCCGGCGATGGCCGAGGCGCCCGGCCAGGGCCGGTGCAGGTATTCACGGGGAATGCTCAGCACATCCACCGGCGCGGCGAACTGCACGTTCTCGCCCAGGTGCACCCAGTACTGTTCGACGTAGCGCGGCTGCGCATGGCTGAAGCTGGCGCGCCAGGGCAGACGCTCGCCGGCCAGCCAGCGGCTCATGCCGACCAGTGCGGTCATGCTCGCCTCCAGCAGAAAGCGCTGCTGGGCGCCGGCGCCGCAGCTGTCCAGCCAGTAGATGTGCGCGTGGCGTTCATCCAGCAGCAGGCGCGGGCTGAGCAGTGGGCTGAGCAGGGCTCGCTGGCGGCCGAGGATCTCCAGTGCCTGCTGCAGGTTCGCCGCCTGCTGCAGGGCATGGCTGGCGGCGCCGTAGTGGCCGGGCAGCAGGCGCTGGCCAAACAGGAAGCTGCTGTCGTCGGCCTCCAGCAGACGCCGGCTGTTGTCGATCAGGCAGAGGAACTGCTGTGGGCTGAGACGTGCCTGGCCGCTGAGGATGTCCTCGTGGAACAGCCCGCTGCCGCGCAGTAGGCGGTGGCTGTCGATCCCGCGCGACAGGGCCAGGTCGAGCAGCACCGCCGGCTGCCAGTGGCCGGGGATGAAGCGGCTGTCGCGTTCGTACCAATCGGTCTTCAGGGGCATGGCGCGGTCTCAGGCACTACAGGCGTAGGGCGGCTGCTTGGCCTTGGCCAGCGCCAGGTTGAGCCGTTGCAGCAGGCTCTGCGCGTCGTCCTGCAGGGCCATCACCGAGGCGGTGCTGGCGCGCAGCTGCAGGCGCTCGCCGTGCTGGCCGGTCTTGTGCGCCAGGTGCGCCACCGCCGCTTGCAGTTCCTCGGCCAGCTGGCGTGCCTGGCGCTCGCCGGTATTGGGCAGCAGTACCACGAAACGGTCGCCGGCCAGGCGGCAGAGCAGGTCCTGGCGGCGCAGGTTGAGCAGCAGCAGCTGGGTCAGCGCCTGCAGCACGCGGTCGCCCTCGGCGTGGCCGTACAGGCGGTTGATCGCGCTGAAGTCATCCAGATCGACGATCACCAGCGACAGCGCCTGCTGCTCGTCACGGGCCAGGGCCAGGCTCTGTTCCAGTTGCAGGCGCAGGTAGTCGGCGGCACCCAGCGGGGTGAGCTTGTCGAACAGGCGGTGCTCGCGGAACAGCCGTTCGCGCTTCTCCATCTGCGCGCTGATCGCCAGTTGCTCGTGGTGCCAGTGGTACAGGCCGAAGGTCAGCAGGACCAGGCCGAGCGGCATCGGCGCCGACTCCAGCCAGTTGTCCCAGCCGATCGCATCGGGGATCTGGATGAACTCGTCGAGCGCGTCCACCCACCAGGAGAAGAACACCAGGCCCAGGCCGAGGGCGAGGAAGTTGGTCACCCGCCCGGCCGGCCGGCTCTTCAGCACCAGGCCGAGCCAGACCAGGCACAGCAGCGCCGAGCCGCCTTCGCCGAGGATATCCAGCCACACCCATTGGCTGGCCTGCTTGAGGTCGCCGGCGGCCAGGTGCAGGAGCAGGCCGAGGTTGGCCGCCAGCAGCAGGCCGGCGAGTTTCAGGCGGTGCAGTTTGAACAGGGAAGGCATGGCCGCGCAGGCTCCGCGAAACGGTGGTCGCGGCCAGCAGAACAGAGCCATGTGACGGAATGGTTGCAGCGGGGGAGGTCGGATCGGCTCAGGCTTTTTCTGGTCTGTTTTCGCCGTTGGCCGGCGCCAGGGGTTCGCTGGCAGTCCTGACGTAGAGCTGTATCCCCGCCGTGGCGGCGTGTCGGGGCGAGCGCTTTGCTCCCTTTCCCGTTCATGGCAGAGGGCAAGGGAGAGGGTGAGGCGCGTGATCCCGTCGCGCTGCATGGGTCATTTCAGCCCAGAGTCGCCGCCAAACCCCGGCAAACCCCCGTGATTCGGGCCTTGCAGCGCTGTGCTGTCACGTAACCGTCATGCCGCGCTCCTAGCTTGCGCCCCAAGTCGCCGGGCAGTGGTTCCGGCTGCAACGGATTTCTTGGGGAGATCAGCATGCACAAGCGTCGTCTTACTGCCCGCCGGGCAGGGTTTCACATCAGCGCCCTGGCGCTGGCCATCGCCACCACGCCCGTATGGGCCGCCGATGAGGCCGCCGTGGAACACGTCAATGTGGTCGGCCAGGCCGCCAGCATGGACCTGTCATTGAAGGAGCAGCGCCGCTCCGACAGCGTGGAAAGCGTGGTGCACGCCGACGGCGTGGCCCAGCTGCCGGACGAGAACGCCGCCGAGGCGCTGCAGCGCCTGCCGGGCGTGAGCGTCGAGCGCGACCAGGGCGAAGGCCGTTTCGTCAGCGTGCGTGGCCTCGGCCCGGACCTCAACAGCGTGAGCATCAACGGCACCCTGGTGCCTTCGCCGGAGAGCGACCGCCGCGCGGTGGCCCTCGACGTGCTGCCCGCCGAGCTGGTGCAGTCGCTGACCGTGGTCAAGACCCTGACCCCGGACATGGACGCCAACTCCCTGGGCGGCAGCATCGAGGTGGAAAGCCTCTCGGCCTTCGACCACAAGGGTCTGTTCTATACCGGCAGCAGCGAAGCCAGCTACGACGACAACACCGGCGAGACCAGCCCGAAGTTTTCCGGCGCGGTGAGCGACCGCTTCAGCCTTGGCGACGGCGCCGACAACTTCGGCGTGGCCGCGGCCATGAGCTGGCAGGAGCGCGACTTCGGTTCGGACAACGTGGAAACCGGCGGTGCCTGGGACTTCGAGGATGGCGCCCGGCTGGAAGAGCTGGAGCAGCGCGACTACGAGATCACCCGCGAGCGCAGCGGCCTGGGTCTGAACTTCGACTACCAGGCCGACGACTACAGCAGCTACTACCTGCGCACCCTCTACAGCCGCTTCAAGGACACCGAGACACGCAACGCCGCTGGCGTCGAATTCGCCGACGCCCAGTTGCCGGGCGAGAGCGGCGATGCCGAAGGCTGGCGCGAGCTGAAGGACCGCGAGGAAACCCAGGAAGTGCAGTCCTATGTGCTCGGCGGCGAGCGCCTGATGGGCCAGTGGACGATCAATGCCCAGGCCGGCTACAGCCAGTCCAGCGAGGACACGCCCGGGCACATCGCCGGCGCCACCTTCGCCGGTAATGACGACTTCACCGATGTCGGCTTCAGCGACAGCCAGAAGCCGCACCTGAATATTGGCAGCGAATTCTCCGACCCGGCCAACTTCAGCCTCGACGAGGTGGAGTGGGCCGAGGAAGACACCACCGACACCGAGAAGAACATCAAGCTCGACCTGGCCCGCGACTACGAGCTGGCCGGCCACGCCGCCCAGGCCAAGTTCGGCGGCAAGCTCAGCCGCCGCGACAAGGACAACGACACAGACGTCTGGACCTACGAGGACTTCGACGATTTCGGCCTGAGCGACGACCAGCTGAGCATGGCCAACTTCACCAAGGGTGAGGTCGACTACGGTCTCGGCCACTTCGGCCCGGGCCTGTCCGCCGGCGCGATCGAAAGCCTGCTCGGCGGTCTGGATCGCAACGAGTTCTTCAACGAGGAAGAGTCGCGGGTCAACGACTTCGACATGAGCGAAGACATCGACGCCGCCTACCTGATGAACACCGTCGACATCGACGACCTGCGCATCATCGCCGGCCTGCGCTACGAGGGCACCGAGTTCGAGGCCAAGGGCACCGGCATCCGCGACGGCGACTACCAGGCGATCGAGGCCGACAACGACTACCACCACTGGCTGCCTGGCCTGCACGCGCGCTACCAGCTGAACAAGGACACCCAGCTGCGCGCCGCCTGGACCAACAGCGTGGTGCGGCCGACCTTCGGCCAGCTGGCGCCGGGCTTCGTCATCGACGGCGACGAGGCCAGCTTCGGCAACCCGACCCTTGACCCGCTGGAGTCGAGCAACTTCGACCTCGGCATCGAGCACTACCTGGGCCATGCCGGCGTGGTCTCGGCCTTCGTGTTCTACAAGGACATCGACAACTTCGTCTACAACAGTGACCTGGCCGGCACCGGCGAGTGGCTCGACTTCGACGAGGCCAACACCTTCGCCAACGGCGACAGCGCCGACCTGTACGGCCTGGAACTGGCCTACTCGCAGAAGTTCGACTGGCTGCCGGCACCCTGGAACGGCCTGCTGCTGGGCGCCAACGCGACCTTCAGCCGCTCCGACGCCAGCATCAGCGGTTTCGACGCCGACAGCGGCACGTTCCGCGAGCGCGACATCGACCTGCCCAACCAGTCCGAGACGGTCGGCAACCTGATGCTCGGCTGGGAAGACGACAAGCTCAGCCTGCGCCTGTCGGCCAACTACAAGTCGGAATACCTCTACGAAGTGACGAGCATCACCGACCAGGCCCACGACCTTTATGTGGACGACCAGACCTTCGTCGACTTCAGCGCCGGCTACTTCCTGACCAAGGGCCTGCAGCTCAAATTCGAGGCGCAGAACCTCACCGACGAGAGCTACTACGTCTACACCGGCAGCCGCGGCTACAACGCCCAGTACGAAGAGTACGGCCCGACTTACAAGCTCGGTCTGACCTACACCAACCTGTGAATAGAAACGACCTGCTGCGCGTCGGCCATGCGTCGTTGGAACCGGCCTCGGGGTGCTCATTTACAACTCGTAAATTCCGCTCCCTCGGCCGCTTCCGCCTAGCCTGGCTCTAGCTCGCGAGGTCTCGCACCGTGTCGGCCGAACCCTATGACCTTCTCGGTGCCTGCCCGCATGACTCCAAGGACACCCCACCGCATGAATCCGCTGTTCACCCGTACCCTGCTGCTCGCCAGCCTGGCCCTGGCCGGTTGCGACCGGCTGCCGCCGCTGGCTTCCGCCGCCAGCCCGAGCCTGGCCTTAAGCCCCTGGGGCGCCTCGGCCAAGATCAAGGCCGAAGACCTGCGCTTCGTTCCCGCCGAGCTGAGTGGTGGCGCCGACCTGCGCATCGCCGCCAGCGAGCGCAACGGCCTGCTCCTGCTCGATCAGGACGGCGCCGAGCTGGCGCGCCTGCCCGGTTCCTATTCCGGCCTGGACAGCCGCAGCGCCGGCCAGCAACTGATCGTCGCCAGCCTGGACAACGCCACCCAGCAGGCCGCCCTGGTCAGCCTGGATACCACCGGCAAACAATGGAGCCGCCCGCAGCTGCTGCCGGCGCGCGACTACGCCATCAGCGGCCTGTGTTTGTACCGCGACGATGCGGCCAACCTCTACCTGTTCCTGATCGGCGAAGACGGCCAGGGCGAGCAGTGGCTGGTCGGCGCCGGCAACCAGCTGAATGCCGAGGCCCAGCGTGTGCGCGGCCTGCCGCTGCCGCCGCAGGCCGAGTACTGTCAGGCCGACGATGCCGGCAACCTGTTGTTCGTCAACGAGGAGAACGTCGGCCTGTGGGCCTACCCGGCCCACCCGGAAGCCGACGCCAGCCGCGTACCGGTGGATATCCGCGCGCCGTTCGGCAGCCTCAAGGACAGCGCCGGGGCCATGGTCAGCGTGCCCGGCGGGCTGCTGGCGCTGGACCCCGGCGCCGCCGAACTGCACCTCTACCAGCAGCAGGGCGAAGCCTGGGAGCAGGTTGCCAGCCTGCCGTTGAAGGGCCTGGAAGAGCCGGAGCGCCTGGCCGTGCGCAGCACCGATCAGGGGGTGCAGTTGCTGGTGCAGGACGACGGCGCCGGGCGCTTCTACCAGGGCGAGCTGAACTGGCAACCGACGGCCGTCGAGCTGCCCCGTGTCCTGCCGCATATCCCGGCCCTGCGCCAGAGCGAGCCGGTCGGCCGCCACGGCGACGCCGCCGATGACCCGGCGATCTGGGTGCACCCGCAGCAGCCGGCGCTGTCACGCGTGCTCGGCACCAACAAGAAGCAGGGCCTGCTGGCCTACGACCTGGACGGCAAGCTGCTGCAGGACCTGCCGGTCGGCCGCCTGAACAATGTCGATGTGCGCGCGGAATTCAGGTTGGGCAGCGAGACCGTGGATCTGGCCGTGGCCAGCAACCGTGATCACGACAGCATCCACCTGTTCGCCATCGACCGGGTCAGCGGCGCGCTGCGCGAGGCCGGCGAGATACGCACACCGATCAAGGAAATCTACGGTATCTGCCTGTTTCAGCCGGCGTCCGGCGAACTGTACGCCTTCGCCAACGGCAAGGACGGCAGCTTCCTGCAGTACCGCCTGGATGGCGCCAGCGGTGAGATCAGGGGCGAGCTGGTGCGCCGTTTCTCGGTGGACAGCCAGCCCGAGGGCTGCGTCGCCGACGATCAGCGTCAGCGCCTGTTCCTCGGCGAGGAAGATGCCGGCGTGTGGGCAGTCGATGCCCGCGCCGACGGCCCGACCGAGCTGACTTCGGTGATGAGTGTGGGCGAAGTGCTCAAGGCCGATGTCGAGGGTCTCGGCCTGTACCAGGCCGGCGCGCAGGACTACCTGGTGATCTCCAGCCAGGGCAACGACAGCTACGTGGTGCTCGATGCCGAGCCGCCCTATGCGCTCAAGGGCGCCTTCCGCGTCGGCCTCAACGGCGCCCTGGGCATCGACGGCGCTTCCGAGACCGATGGCCTGGAAGTGACCTCGGCCAACCTCGGCGGCCCCTGGAGCGACGGCATGCTGGTGGTGCAGGACGGCCGCAAGCGCATGCCCGAGCAGACGCAGAACTTCAAGCTGGTGCCCTGGAGCGACGTCGCCCGAACACTGAGCCTGGATTGATGCCGCTCTCCGTAGGAGCCAGCTTGCTGGCGATCAGTGCCCATCCGGAGTACGCAGGATCGCCAGCAAGGACTAGGCGTTCCCCGGGCTCCTACAAAAAAGCGCTGTCATCAACCGGTAACCGCCACGTAATCGAATAACCCCAGACTCCGCGCCGCCGTTCCCCCTCTCCCGCTTGCGGGAGAGGGTCGGGGAGAGGGGAGAAACCATCGGCCGGTCATCCGGCCAGTGAAGAAATAAAGGAGCCCCACCATGCACCCCACCCTCGAACAGATGACCGTCTGGAGCCTGATCGGCGACGCCAGCCTGCTAGTCAAACTGGTCATGCTCATCCTGCTCGGCGCCTCGCTGGCCAGCTGGTACCTGATCATCCAGCGCAGCCTGCTGCTGGGTCGCAGCGAACGCCTGCTGAAGGATTTCCAGAAGCGCTTTCGCCAGCAGGGCGACCTCGCCGCGCTGTACCGCGAAGGCGGCGAAAGCACCGACAGCGATGCCGCGCTGGAGCAGATCTTCCGCGCCGGCTACACCGAATTCGCCCACCTCAAGCGCGAGCCCGGCATCAGCGGCGAGGCGGTGAGCGATGGCGTCGAGCGCAGCCTGCTGGTGGCCATCGCCGAGCAGGAAGAACGCCTGGAAAAGGGTCTGCCGTTCCTCGCTACGGTCGGTTCGGTCAGCCCCTATATCGGCCTGTTCGGCACCGTGTGGGGGATCATGAATTCCTTTATCGGCCTGTCCCAGGTACAGCAGGCGACCCTCAGCACCGTCGCCCCAGGCATCGCCGAAGCGCTGATCGCCACCGCCATCGGCCTGTTCGCGGCGATCCCCGCGGTGATCGCCTACAACCGCTTCGCCGCCCGCGTCGCCACCCTCAGCACGCGCTTCTATGCCTTCGGCAACGAACTGCAGGCACGCCTGCACCGCAAGCTGCAGGCTGCCCCGGGCATCGCCCAGGCCGCCTGAGGAGAGCCCCATGCGCAAGCCGCAGAACAAGCACGGCCCCAAGGCCGAGATGAACGTGGTGCCGTATATCGACGTGATGCTGGTGCTGCTGGTGATCTTTATGGTCACGGCACCCATGTTGACCCAGGGGGTCAAGGTCGAGCTGCCCAAGGTTGCCGCCGAGGCGCTGCCGACCGATAGCCAGCAGCGGGTGCTGACCCTCTCGGTGAAGGTTGATGGCAGCTACTACTGGAACCTCGGCAGCGAGCTGGACGTCCAGAACCAGACCGACAGCGCGGTGAATCTGGACGAGATGCGCAGCAAGGTCGGCGCGCTGATCGCCGCCCATGGCGACACCCAGGTGTATATCCGCGCCGACGGCGGCGCCGACTACGCCACGGTGGTGGCCGGCATGGCCGCGCTGCAGCAGGGCGGGGTGAGCAACCTCGGCCTGATCACCGAGGCGCCGCAATGAGCAGCGCGCTGATGCCCGCGCCCAGCCTGGCCCTGCCGGCGCTGCCCAGCCGCGCCTGGCTGCGCAATGCCGGCGCAGCGGTGGTGGCGGTCGGCCTGCATGCGCTGGTGCTGGGCCTGCTGCTCAGCCAGTGGCCGAGCGATCCGCCCGAGCCGCCCCAGGTGCGCACCCTGACCACCCGCCTGATCAGCCTGGCGCCGCCGGCCCCTCCCGTGCCGCCGCAGCCCGAAGTGGTTGTCGCGCCGCCGGTGCCGCCGGAGCCGGTCAAGCCGGTTGAGGCGCCCAAGCCCGATCCGCGCCTGCAGCAGCAGAAGCTGGAGCTGGAGCAGGCCGCCCTGGCGCGTAAGCGGGTCGAGGAGCGCAAGCGCGATGAGCAGCGCCAGGAACAGCAGCGTATCGAGCAGCAACGGCTGGAGCAGCAGCGTCGCGAAGCCGAAGCGCAAGCCCAGCAGCAACGCCTGGCCGAACAGCAGGCCCAGGCCGCCGAACGTGCCCGCCAGGCCGAAGCCGCTGCGGCCGCCAGCCGCCAGTACCTGCCGATTGCCAAGGACGCCCCGGACTACCCGGATCGCGCCCTGGACAAGGGCATCCAGGGTGACTGCACCGTCAGCTACCGGGTCAACCCGCAAGGCCGGGTGGAGAACCCGCAGGTGGTCGGCGACTGCCACCCGCTGTTCATTCGCCCGTCACTTTCCGCCGCTAAAAGCTTCCGCTACCAGCCACGCATCGTCGATGGCCAGGCGGTGGCCGTTGAAGGGGTGAAGAACACCTTCCACTACCGCATCGAATAAACCCCGACCTGCTCTCGGACCACGCCCTCTCCCATTTATGGGAGAGGGCCGGGGAGAGGGCAGCAGGCAACAACGATCCGTAGCCCGGATGCAATCCGGGACAACCCCCACACATCCATCGAGACCCCCGTGATGAGCCACGAGCACAGCCACTTCCACGCCAGCCTGGAAGCCCACGACGACATCACCATCAACCCCAGCGCCAACCCGCCGCTGGCCGAGCTGATCAACCCGGCGCGGCGCAACGTGCTCAAGGGTGGCCTGAGCCTTGCCGCTCTCGGCTTCTTCGCCGGCGGCATCAGCGCCTGCAGCAAGGCCGGCGCTAGCCCGCTGCTCGGTTTCCAGGGCGTGCCGGTGCAGATCGACCCGCAGTTCGACCGCGTGCTGGTGGCCGAGGGCTATCGCGCCGTGCCGTTTTTCTCTTGGGGTGATCCGGTGGAAGCCGGCGCGCCGGCCTGGAACCCGGACGCCAGCGACGACTGGCAGGCCCAGCTCAAGCAGGCCGGCGACAACCACGACGGCATGGACTTCTTCGCCTTCCCCGGCGAAACCGACCGCGGCCTGCTGGTGATGAACCACGAGTACGTCAACCCGCCGCTGCACCCGTCCGGGCAGATCGACCAGTCCAAACCACGCCCGCTGGCCGAGGTGCGCAAGGAACAGGCCGCCCACGGCGTCTCGGTGATCGAAGTGAAAAAGGGCGCCGACGGCCACTGGCAACGGGTCATGGATTCGCCCTACAACCGCCGCATCAGCATGCTCACGCCGATGCGCATCGCCGGCCCGCTGGCCGGGCTCGACGCGATGAAGACCGCCAGCGATCCGACCGGCCTGGAGGTGTTCGGCACCCTCAACAACTGCGCCACCGGCGTCACGCCCTGGGGCACCTTCCTCACCTGCGAGGAGAACTGGCACAACTACTTTATCAACCGCGATAAACAAGATTACGAGGCCAGGATTTCGCACAAGCGCTACGGCTTGGCCAAGGAAGGCACGAGCAAGAACTACGCCTGGGAAACCGCCGACCCGCGCTTCGACGCCACGCCTTATGCCGATCAGGCCCACGGCGGCCACGTCAACGAGCCGCACCGCTTCGGCTGGGTGGTGGAGATCGATCCGTTCGACCCCAAGGCGCAGCCGATCAAGCGCACCGCCTTCGGCCGCATCGGTCGTGAGTGCGCGGCGCTCAGCCTGGGCGCGGACGGGCGCATGGCCTTCTACTCCGGCGACGACGCCAAGGGCGAGTACGTCTACAAGTTCGTCCCTACCGGGCGCTACGATACGGCCAATCCCAAGGCCAACCGCGACCTGCTGGACGAGGGCACGCTGTACGTCGCGCGCTTCGACGCCGATGGCAGCGGCCAGTGGCTGGCGCTGGTGCATGGGCAGAATGGCCTGACCGTCGATAACGGCTTCGCCGATCAGGCCGAGGTGTTGCTCAACGCCCGCGCCGCCGCCGACCGTGCCGGCGCCACGCCGATGGACCGCCCCGAGTGGGCCGCCGTGCACCCCAAGACCCGCGAGGTCTACGTGGCCCTGACCAACAACGACGGCCGTGGCGCCAAGCAGCCCACCGACAAGGCCAACCCGCGCCCGCAGAACCTGCACGGCCAGGTGCTGCGCTTCAACGAACAGGACGCCGACCCGACCGCCACCGCCTTCACCTGGGAGCTATTCCTGCTGGCCGGCGAGCCACGCGGTAGCAAGGACAAAGAGGGCAAGCCGGTGCCGGTCAACCTTACCGGCACCATCAACGGCGACCTGTTCTCCTCGCCGGACGGCCTGGCCTTCGACGCCGCCGGGCGCCTGTGGATCCAGACCGACTACGACGACATCGAGCCGGCGATGCAGGCCATGGGCTGCAACCAGCTGCTCTGCGCCGACCCGAGCACCCGCGAGGTGCGCCGCTTCCTGGTCGGCCCGCGCGGCTGCGAAGTCACCGGCCTGGCCTGGAGCCCGGATGGCAAGGCCATGTGGGCGAATATCCAGCACCCCGGCATCAGCTTCCCGGCCAGCGACGGCAAGACCCGCCCGCGCTCGACCACGCTGCTGATCACCAAGCTCGACGGCGGAGTGATCGGCAGCTGAGGCGAGGGGGCTGGGGTAGGGTGGGTTCTTGCATCCGTAGGAGCGGCTTTAGCCGCGATCAGGGCAGCGCGGAGCCGCCTGTGACATGGCTATCGCGGCTGAAGCCGCTCCTCCGGGAGAGGAGGCAGGCTCATGGCTGGCGCGTGGCACTGCGGCAGCGGGCCAGCAGGTGCGCCAGGCCGGCCTTGTAGGTGGCGGCATCCATCTCGCAGCTGTGCTTGCTGAGGGTGTAGGCCAGCCCGAGGCGCTGCTGGGCACGGCTGGCCAGGCGGTAGAAATGGGCGCTTTCGGCGACGCATTCGAGCTGGTGCCAGGCGATGTGCTGTTGCTGGCCGTCGGGCGTGCTCAGCAGCACGCCCTGTTCGTCGAGCGTCCATACATGCAGGCCGCGCAGCCGAGTCAGACTATTGCTCAGTTGCCGGCGCAGGCTGCGTTCCAGGCGCGCGGCACTGTGCTGGCGAATGCGCGCACTGCGCGGCTGGCCGGCCTGTACCGCGCGTCGCAGCCAGGGCACGGCAAGGCGGCGCCATAGCAGGAGCAGCAGGCCGATCACCAGTAGCGTGGCGATGCTGCTGGGCACGCTATAGCGGCCATGCGGGAGCAGCGGCAGCAGGGCGAGCAGCAGCACGATCAGGCTCAGGGTCAGCGGTGCCAGCAGGCGTGCCTGCCAGTGCGCCAGGCGTTCGAAGACCTGCTCATGGCGAGCCAGGCGGCTGGCAATGATGTCCTCGGTCAGTTGTTGCAGGTCGGCAGCATCCATGCGGAAACGCAGTTCCATCGGTCTTCCTTGTCGAGCGTTGTGTGTGGGCAGTGTCGCATGCGCATCTGAGGGTATGCGGCCAGGGTCGCACGGATTGGTAGCAGCCGACCGCTGGTTGATGCAGATCAACCGCACTCTGGGCGAGGGGTCTAGAGTTATGGTTCCACCTTGCTTTGCAGAGGATGTGCAGATGAACAGATCGACACTACTGGGCGGCCTGCTGGTGCTGCTGGCTGCCGGCAGCAGCTGGGCCGCGACGGATGCGGCGAACGATGCCACGACGGAGCAGCAGTGGCAGCAGCACATGAACGAAATGCAGCAGATGCACCAGAGCTGGATGGCCGGCAAGACCCCGGAGGAACGGCAGAAACTGATGCAGGAACATCAGAAGGCCATGGGCAGCGGCATGCAGATGATGGGTGGCTGCCCGATGCACGGCAACATGCCCGGCATGGGAATGGGGCAGGGCATGGGCATGATGCAGCTGGACACGGTGGAGCAGGTGGATCAGCGCATCAAGCACATGGAGCAGATGATCGAGCAGCTGCGTGCGCATCGGGCGATGCTGGAAAAATCCTGATCGGCTGAACGCCTGTTGCGGCATCCACGGCGCCCGTGCTGGCGCCGTGGATGCTGCTGCGCGCAAGCCATAGCCCTGGCGCTTATGGGCCGCGCTGGCCCAGCCGCCAGCGCTGACTGCGCGGGCGCTGGCATCAGCTCTGCACGTGCTTTTCCACCCACAGCGCATAGGCGTCGATGAACTTCTGCAGGAAGCCGCGCACGCCGTCATTGAGCTTGCCCTGCTCGTCGAAGAAGCTGCCGGCGCCGCCCAAGTAGGCTTCCGGTTGCTGCAGCACCGGCACGTCGAGGAACACCAGGGACTGGCGCAGGTGGTGGTTGGCGCCGAAGCCGCCGACCGCCCCCGGCGAGGCGCTGAGCACCGCCCCCGGCTTGCCGCTGAACACGCTCTGGCCGTAGGGCCGCGAGCCGACATCGATGGCGTTCTTCATCGGCGCCGGCACCGAGCGGTTGTATTCCGGGGTGACGAACAGCAGGGCGTCGGCGCTTTTCACCTGCTGGCGGAAGCTGGTGTAGGGCAACGGCGCGGGGCTGATGTCGATGTCCTCGTTGTACAGCGGCAAGTCGCCGATCTCGACGATGTTCAGCTGCAGCGAAGGCGGGGCCAGTTCGATCAGGACCATGGCCAGTTTGCGGTTGATCGAGGCCTTGCGCAGGCTGCCGACGAGAACGGCGACGCGGTGGACTTTGCTCATGCTGACTCCCGGATAGGTCAAGAAAGGGCTGAGCTGGAACTATAGTGCGGCTGTCCGATTCTGCCCGGTGCCCGCTCTATGGCGGCCTGTCCGGGGGTGACGAACGGCGGCTTGACCTCTGTGGCCGTTGCGCAGAAATTGAGCGAAAGTCGGCGCAAGGTCGACCGCTCGAACAACAGTCATCCCCGGGTCGCATGCTGGCCGGGGACACAGTGAATCCCTTAGTTGCCTGTTGCTGCACAGTGTGCCGGCGGCCTGTCGCTGCCGGCGAACCCTGAGGACACCGCAATGGCCAGGTTCAACCCGTTTGATCCGCGATATCAACTGGAAGCCGAAGAACCGCTGGATGAGCTGGAACTGGAGGATGTGCCCGACCGGGTGCTGATCCACGAGGAAATCCAGCTGACCCTGCAGGCCATCGAGCGTCTGGCCGGGCAGCTGCGTCAGCGAACGCCGCCCGCTTGTCAGTCCGGGTTCTGACGGCGGCAGCGTTCTGCCCGCAGCGGCATCGAGCGGCTGTTCAGGCGGCGCGGCGATTGGTGTGCAGCTGTTCGAACCAGTCCAGCGCCTCGTCCCACAGCGTCTGGCTGCTGGCGCGGAAGTAGCCCATGTGGCCGACGTTGCCGAGGCCCTCGGCGCGGGAGTCGATGGTGCGGGCCTGGTAGGGCGCGGCGCTGTAGGCGGCCATGAAGGCGTCGCGCGAGCTGGGTGGCGCCCACAGGTCGTCGAGGGTGTTGGCGGCGACGATCGGTGTGCGCACGCTGGCGAACCGGGCGGCCAAATGGCCCTGCTCGGGGTCGTCGAAGAAATAGCGCGGGTAGCGGCACCAGCGTTTCCACTGCTGGTACACGCCCAGCGGCAGGTCTTCGCCCATACCCAGCTTGCTCCAGGCCAGGTAGCCCTTGCGCATGACGATCAGCGGGCCGACCAGGTTCCACATCAGCTGCACGCGGGCGCGCTCTAGTGGCGGCATCCAGCCATGCCAGCCGGCGCCGGTGCCGAAGGTGTAGAAACCGGCGACCCGCTCATGCCCCGGCAGCAGGCCGAAGGCATGGCCGCCGAAGGAGTGGCCAATCATGTAGGTGGGCAGGTCGTCGCCGTGCAGGTGGTCGAGGGCGGCGGCCAGGTCATGGGTGGCCCAGTCCAGGTAGCGCATATCGAAGCCGCGCAATTGCTCCGGCTTGGACTGGCCGATGCCGCGGTAGTCGACGCTCAGGGTGCTGTAGCCGCGCTGCGCGGCGTACTCGGCGAAACGCCGGTAGAAACCCTGCGGCACGCCGGTGGCGCCGCCGATCAGCAGGCGCGCGCGTGGCTGTGGTGCGTGGTACAGGGTTGCGCGCAGCGGGTAGCCGTCGTGGGCGCTGAGCTGTAGTTCTTCACGGCGGATATTCGGGGTTTCACTGGTCATGGCGGGTCTCCCGCGGGTAGTCACGCAGTAGCTGGAAAAGCGCCGCACTGGCGCGTTGCAAAGGCTCGCTGCTGCCGGCCACGCGGGCCTGCAGCAAGCCGCCCTCATACAGAGAGATGAACAGGTTGGCGAAACTCTCGGCGCTGTCGGCGCTGAAGCCGACGCCCTGCAACTGGGTCGTCAGGGCCTGGCGCAGGCGGGTGAAACAACCGGCCAGGGCGGCGCGGATCTCGACATCCTCCGGGCCGCTTTCCAGGGCCACGGTGGCCAGCGGGCAACCGCGCTCGAAGCGGCTGCCTTCCAGTTGCTGCAGGGTGTTGTCGAGCCAGCGCTGCATGGCCCGCAGCGGGTCCGGGTGCTCGCGGAACAGCTGGGCGAAGAAACCGTCGATGCGCTGGCCGATATGCTCGATGGCCGCCACCGCCAGCTCGTTCTTGCCGCCGGGGAAGTGGTGGTAGAGGCTGCCCTTGGGCGCCTGGGCCTGGGCCAGCAGTTCGTTGAGACCGGCGCCATGCAGGCCCTTGCGTTGCAGGGTGTCGGCCATGGCGGCGATCAGTTTGTCGCGGGTGCTGAGATTGTGTGCGTTCATGGCGCTATATGTAGACCAATCGGTCTAGCGATGAAAAGCGTCAGATGTGCCGATTAAGCGGGCGAATCGGTCGCGATCAGCGCGGCGTGTGAGGCGCGTAGTGGGGCGCCGAGCCATCCCGCGGGCAGGTGAAGCTCAGGCAAAGGCCGCCAGCAGGTCCCCGACCAGCGCCTGCTGCGCTTCGCTGGGCTGGCGGCCGCGGTGTCGGGCCAGGCGGAATTCGACGCCGAAGCCCTGCTGCTCGGGCTGCACGGCCTGCAGCCGGCCGCGCGCGACCCAGGGCGCGGCGATGTGCTCGGGCAGGTAGCCGATATGCGCGCCGGACAGGACAAAGGCCAGGGTGCCTTCCACCTGTTCGCTGCGCGCGCTGCTGCTGCCGGCCTGCCAGGGCTCGTCGGCGGCGATGAAACGGTAGGGGTGCAACACGCCGTCGCAGTGCTGCAGATCGCTGGCCTCGACCTGCCTCTTGCCGAACAGCGGATGGCCGCGACCGCAGTAAAGATGCTGCTGCTCGCTGAACAGCCGCCGGTAGTCCAGCGCCGTCTGCGCCCCGGAGAAATAGCCGATGGCCAGTTGCAGCTGGCCTTGCAGCAGGCGCCGCTCCAGTTCGGCCGGCACGGCGCTGAGCAGTTCGATCTGCACTGCCTGGTTGCGCCGGCGAAAACGCCCGATGGCCGCCGCGACCTGTGCCAGCACCTCGTCGGCCAGCGCCTCGGACAGGCCGACATGCAGCTCGCCGAGCAGCTTGTCGGCCATGCCCTGGGCCTCGCCCTTGAAGGTCTCGATGGCGCCGAACAGCTTGCGCGTGGCCACCAGCACTTGCTCGCCCTTGGGTGTCAGGCGAAAGCCGGCCTTGCCGCGCTCGCACAGGCGAAAGCCCAGACGTGTCTCCAGCTTGGCCATCTGTGTGCTGATGGTCGACTGGCCGATCCCCAGTTCGCCCTGGGCGGCACTGAAGCCGCCGCTCTCCACCACGCAGACGAACAGGCGCAGCAGTTGCAGGTCGAGGTCGCGCAGTTGGCTGAGCATGCCGGCTCCATACATTGATAGATAGCGATGCCAGAGTAGATCACTTCGTATTTATTCGAAGCAATGCCGGGCGCAGGATGCAGCCTGTAGGAGCCAGCTTGCTGGCGATCCAGCGCACACCAGGCATTGGAGATCGCCAGCAAGCTGGCTCCTACGGAAGTCGCGCCCAGTCAGTCCAACGAGGTTGTCCACCATGCGTCTTGCTGCAAGCTTGTTCATGCTCGCCTTCGCCCTGCCGCTGCAGGCCGAGGAGAAAGTCCTCAACCTGTACAACTGGGCTGATTACGTGGCGCCCGAGGCGCTCAAGCGCTTCCAGGGCGAGACCGGCATCCGGGTCAAATACGACACCTTCGACAGCGCCGAGGTGCTGGACGCCAAGTTACTCACCGGCGGCAGCGGCTACGACGTCGTGTTTCCCGCCTCCAGCGGCCTGGGCCGGGCGATCCAGGCCAAGGCCGTGCAACCGGTCGGCAGCCTGAGCAACGCCGGCAACCTCGACCCGGAGATGCTGGCCAAGCTGGCCTTCATCGATCCGGGCAACCGTTACGGGGTGCCCTACACCTGGGGCACCGTCGGCCTGGGCATCAACCGCCAGGCCGTGGAGCGGCGCCTGCCCGGCGTGGCGCTGGACAGCCTCGACCTGCTGTTCAAGCCCGAATACGCCGGCAAGCTCAAGGACTGCGGCATCGCCGTGCTCGATTCGCCGCAGGAGGTGGTGGCCATCGCCCTCAACTACCTGGGCAAGAAGCCCTACGGCGGCAATCCGGATGACCTGCAGGCGGTCAAGGCGCTGCTCGCCGCGCTGCAGCCCAACCTGCGCTACGTGGCGACCGCGCGGCATATCGACGACCTGGCCAAGGGCGAGATCTGCCTGGCGCTGACCTACACCGGCGACGCCGGCATGGCCGCCGCCCGCGCCGCCGAGGCCCAGCAGCCGTTCGAGGTGCTCTACCGCATTCCCCGCGAAGGCACGCTGATCTGGTTCGACACCATGGCCATCCCGATGGATGCGCCGCACCCCGAGGCGGCGCGGGCCTTCATCGACTACATGCTCAAGCCCGAGGCCATCGCCGAGCTGACCAACGCGCTGTACTTCGCCAACGCCAACCGCGCGGCCACCCCCTTGCTGGACCAGGCGGTCAGCAGCGACCCGGATATCTACCCGCCACGGGCGGTGCGCGACAAGCTGTTCGCCGAACAGATCCTGCCGCTGCGCGCCCAGCGCGAACGTACCCGGCTTTGGGCCGCCTTCCGCACCCAATATTAAGGAGACCGACATGGACCAAGCCTTCGACAACGACCAGGCCATCACCCGCGACAGCCTGTACGGCACCTGCGCCGAACCGACCTACGGCGGCATCACCAGTTTCATGCGCCGCCGCTATACCCGCGATTTGCGTGGCGTGGATCTGGTGGTCAGCGGCGTGCCGTTCGACACCGCCACCACCAATCGCCCCGGCAGCCGCTTCGGCCCGCGCGCGATTCGCGCCGCCTCGATCCAGTCGGCCTGGGCCCGCCACTATCCCTGGGAGTTCGACCCGTTCGATCTGCTGGCCTGCATCGACTACGGCGACTGCCATTTCGACCACGGCACCCCGCAGGACACCCCGGCCGCCATCGAGGCGCATGCCGACAAGATCCTCGCCGCCGGCTGCGCCATGCTCACCCTGGGCGGCGACCACTTCATCAGCTACCCGCTGCTCAAGGCCCATGCCAAGCAACACGGTCCGCTGTCGCTGATCCACTTCGACGCGCACAGCGACACCTGGCCGGACGAGGAGGGCGCGCGCATCGACCACGGCACCATGTTCTACCACGCGGCCAAGGAGGGCCTGGTCGACCCGGCGCGCTCGGTACAGATCGGCCTGCGCACCACCAACGATGACGTGATGGGCTTTCAGGTGCTGGATGCGCGGCAGGTCAACCGCAGCACCCCGGAGCAGATCGCCGAGCTGATCCGCGCCCGCGTCGGTGACCAGCCGGTGTACCTGACCTTCGATATCGACTGCCTCGACCCGGCCTTCGCCCCCGGCACCGGCACTCCGGTGTGTGGCGGGCTGAGCAGCCACCAGGCCCTGGAAATTCTGCGTGGCCTGCGCGGCATCAACCTGGTCGGCATGGACGTGGTGGAAGTGGCGCCGCCCTACGACAACGCCGAAGTCACTGCCCTGGCCGGCGCCACCCTGGCCATGGAGATGATCTGCCTGTACGCGGCGCGGCATAAGCTGTAACGCTGCCTGCCTGTATGAACCGCTTTTGTGGCAGCGAATTCATTCGCGATCAGGGCCGGTTCGCGGCTGCCTGTCTATCGCGGATGAATCCGCTCCCACAAGGGCGTGCCGTAGGTTGGGTTGAGCGCAGCGAAGCCCAACGAACAGGAGCCCAGGCGACCCCGCGGTTGGGCTTCGGCGCTGCACGCCTCAACCCAACCTACTCCTGCGTCAGCCCCTGGCCATCCTGCTGGCAAATGATCCGCTGCAACTGCTCGGCCGCCGGCGACAGGCTGTGCCCGGCGCGGCTGACGATGCCATAGGCCGAGCGGGCCAGGGCCGGGTCGCCGGCCAGGCGCAGGGTGACCAGGCGCCCGGCCTGCACATCGGCGGCCACCACATCCCAGGGCGCCAGGCTGAGCACATCGCTGGTCGACACCAGTTCCTTGAGCACCATGAAGTTGTCGCACTGGATGCTCAGCGGATTTTCCCCGTCGCCCAGGCGCTGCAGCAGGCGCTCGACCTCCAGCGGCATCTGCGTGCCGGCCAGGGGGAATTCGTTCAGGGCGGCCGGCGTCAGCGGCTGGCGCTGGCACAGCGGGTGCTGCGGGCGGCAGAACAGCACGCCGTGGTGGCTCTGCAGCGCCGTCACCTGCAGTTGGGAATCGTCGTGGAGCTCGCGGGTATCGGCGACGAACAGCTCGATCTGGTCCTCCAGCAAACGGCTGCGCAACTGCTGCCAGTTGTCGATCAGCAGTTGCACGCGCACCCGCGGGAAGCGGCTGGCGAACTGGCCGATGGCCTGCGGCATCAGGCGCGCGGCGGGGTAGGGGCCGGCGCCCAGGCGCAGCTCGCCGCTGCTCAGATTGCCCAGTTGGCTCACCGCATTGCTCAGCGCCCGGCTGCCGGCGAGCAGGCGGCGGGCATGCTCCAGTACCAGCTCGCCGTGGGCGGTGAGGCTGATGCCACGGCTGTGGCGGTCAACCAGGTTGCAGCCGAGGCTGCTTTCCAGGGCCTGGATGCTGCGGCTCAGCGCCGGTTGGCTGAGGTGCACGGCCTCGGCGGCACGGGCGAAGTGGCCATGCTCGGCGAGGGCGACAAAGTGGCGGAGCTGGCGAAGATCATTCATGCGCGGTTTGCATCGCTTGTTGAGTTGGAATGCATTGGAATTATTGGCTTGCATTGGCCAATCTGCCAGCACTGCCAACAACCATGAGCGTCTGCGCATGTTTTCACGCAATCGAATGGCCGCCGTGCTGCTGAGCCTGGCCTTACCCCTGAGCAGCCAGGCGGCGCTGCCCGAAGAACGGATTGCCGCCTCAATCCATCCGGAGCTGGCCGAGCACAGCAAGCACTTCGCGCAACAGGTCTACCAGGTGGCCGGCAACGTCTATTCCGCCGTCGGCTGGCAGCTGGGCAACGTGGCGATGATCGAGGCGCCGGAAGGGCTGATCATCGTCGACACCGGTGAGTCGGTCAGCGAGTCGCGCAAGATCATGGCCGAGTTCCGCAAGATCAGCGCCAAGCCGGTCAAGGCCGTGGTCTACACCCACTTCCACCCTGACCATATCAACGGCGTGAAGGCCTTCGTTACGGAGGAGCAGGTGCGCAGCGGCGAGGTGCAGATCATCGCCCACGACACCCTGCTGGCCAATGTGGTGGCCCAGGGCGCGCTGGTCGGGCCGATTCTCTCGGTGCGCTCCGGCTACAGCTTCGGTGCCGCGTTGCCGGCCAGTGACCACGAGCAGATGAATGCCGGCATCGGCCCGCTGGCCAAGGCCGAGGCCTCGACCTTTATCGCGCCGACCCTGACCTTCAAGGACAAGCTCGACACTCGTATCGCCGGTCTGGATCTGCAGTTCCTGCATGTGCCCAGCGAGGCGCCGGACGAGATCACCGTCTACCTGCCGGCCAATCGCGTGCTGATCAGCGCCGAGGTGGAACAGGGGCCGACCCTGCCGAATATCCACACCCTGCGCGGCACCAAGTTCCGCGACCCGGTGGTGTGGGTCGAGAGCCTGGACAAGCTGCGCGCCTACCAGGCCGAGCATATGGTGCCGCTGCATGGCCGCCCGGTCAGCGGCCAGGCGCAGGTCGAGGAAGTGCTGCGCATGACCCGCGACGGCATCGCCTATATCCACGACCAGAGCGTGCGCTGGATGAACAAGGGCCTGACCCCGGACGAGCTGGTCGAGAAGGTCAAGCTGCCGCCCCATCTGGCCGGTTACACGCCCTACCTGCGCGAGTACTACGGCACGGTGAAACACAGCGTGCGGCAGATCTACAACGGCTACCTGGGCTGGTTCCAGGGCGACCCGGTGGCGCTCGACCCGCTGCCGCCGCAAGACAAGGCCGAGCGGCTGATCGCCCTGATGGGCGGGCGCGACAAGGTACTGCTGGCCGCCGGCGAGGCCTATCTCAAGGGTGAGCACCAGTGGGCCGCGGAGCTTTCCAGCTATGTCATCAGCCTGGACCGCGATGATCAGCTGGCCCGTGACATCAAGGCGCGCAGTTTCCGCAAGCTCGGCTACGCCAGCATGAACATCAACTGGCGCAACTGGTACCTGATGAGCGCCATGGAACTGGAGGGTAAGCTGGCCGGTGATCAGGTGCAGCAGATGGCCCTGAGCATGCGCAGCGCGTTCCTCTCGGCGGACATGCTGAAAACCTTTCCGGCGCGCATCTTCCTGCAGAACTGGATCACCCGCATCGACCCGGACCAGGCCAATGATGTCGAGCTGACCCTGGGTTTCAGCTTCCCGGATATCAACGAGGAGTGGGCGCTGGAAGTGCGCCGCGGCGTGGTGCAGTTGCACCAGGGCATCCCCGCGGGCACCTCGCTCAAACTGACCCTCGACAAGAGCTACCTGGACACCGTGATGAGTGGCGAGAACGGCCTGCTCAAGGGCGCGCTGCTGGGCGATGTGCAGGTTGACGGCAGCCTGCTGGAGATCAAGACCTTCCTCGGCTGCTTCGATTTCGAGGATGCTCCGATCGCCCTGACGCTGCGCTGAGGGGCTGTTGCCGGCGGCCGTTTCGCGCCGCCGGGACTGGTTCACATCTTCCTGGCCGCGCTGGACGGCGCGGTTGACCGGCGCTCGCGCAGCCTTTGTAATGCCCGGCCTGCTGACTGCAAACACGGAAGTTTTATGTCTGATGCCGATACCCTCGCGGCTCCTGTGCCCGCTGTCCTTCCCCGCGCCACCCCGGCGCTTGCCCGCCGGCAGAAGCGTGCCAGCCTGCTGACCCTGAGCCTGATGGGCGTGGCGCCGTTGGCGATTCTCATGTGGGACCCGCTGTACCGTGATGTGCGGGTCTTCCCCAGCGTGGCGGTATGCGACAGCGACAGCCCGTTGTCTGCCGAGCAGTGCCAGAAGCTGTATGACGAGGCGCTGCGGCGCAATGCGCAGATCGCCCCGAGCTTCGTCAATTTCACCGCCTGCGAGAGCGATTTTCTGCGTATCAGCCCAAGCTGCAAGGACGGCACCTGGTGCGAGCCGCAGGCCGTGCAGAATTGTGCGCTGGGCGATGACGGCCTGGCCCGGCCGAACCCGGCGGCCTTCCTGGTCAGCGAATCCCTGCTCGAACGCCTGCGCCAGGGCGAGCAGCCGGCCCTGGCGGAACTGGGCATGGAGGAACTGCAGCCGGTCTATGGCATGAGCGACGAGAACCTCGGCGGTGGCAGCGGCGGCTATGCCTCCACCTACCACTATCCGGGCTATTACGGCGGCTCCAGCAATCGCAACTGGCACATGTTCACCAGCCAGGGGCAGTACCTGGGCGACCAGAACAGCCGTCAGTTGAACCTGCACACCAGCCAGCTGCAGGCCGGCGCCGGCTACGCCCAGCATTTCCAGGGCAACTCGCTGCCTGCGCGGATGGGCGGCACGGTCCGCGGTGGCTTTGGCGCCTCGGCGCGCAGCAGCATGGCATTGGCCACGGGGTGAGTAGGATGCGGATGCCCCCTCGTTGGCTGCTGCTGTGCGCGTGCCTGGCCTGCTGCGGCGTGGCGCGTGCACAGAGCCTGGGCCACAGCATCGGCCAGGCCGAAGCGCTGCTGGCCCAGTTGCACCAGCAGATACACCACCAGCCCGAATCGCTGCAGGTCAAACTGCCTGCGCGCAATCAACGCCACAGCCTCAAGGAGCTGGGCCTGTATCCGCTCTGCCGGCCGCCGGTGCTGGTGCGTGCGGCCCCGCCGGTACGGGCCATGAGCCAGTGCATGGGCATGGAGGCCACTGGCGGCGGCATGACCCAGGTGCAGGCGGCGATCTTCTGGGATTACAGCGTTAGTGGGTGGCAGAACGGACGGGTGCTGCGTATGCACGTCAATGACCTGAGGCGCATGCATATTGAACCGCAGGAAGATGCCGCCCTGGACAGCGAGCAGGCCATGGTCCAGGCCATGGCACAGGCGTCCCCGCAGGAGCTGCAACAGCTCGACAGTGTCTGGCAGAGCCTGGTCGACACCCCCCTCGAGGAGTGGCCCGGCTGGCAGGATGGCGCCCCAGAGGCCTGGCCCAAGGATCTGCTCGCCCTGCACCGCGACGGGCGCCTGCGCCTGAGTGGTTCGCGCCTGAGCGGGCTGCATGCCTGGCAGGCGTGGTGGACGGCGTTGGCCAAGCCCGCTGTGGTCGAAGCCCTGGTGGGCGTCCCGTCACGGCTGGAAGGGGTGGTGCCGGCCTTGCAGCTGGCCGAGCTGCAACTGGGCGGGCGTTCCTTCGCCATGGTGCTGCTCCCCGCCAATCGCCAACCGACGCAGGCCCGCGCCCTGTGGAGCGACCGCCAGTGGCAGTTGCTGATGGTCCGCCTGGATGCGAGGTCCTGAGATGAGTAGCCCCCTGGAAATGCCTGACGCGCTGTTCGACGAGCCGCCGGTGAGAATCCTGCGGCGCGATGCTGCTAGTCAGACGGTGCTGTTGCTGGGCAGTCAGCAACTGCTGGCGCAACTGCTCTGCCTGCTGACCCCGCTGTTGATCGGCGTGCTGCTGGCGGGGCAGCTGGCCCTTGAGTTCCGCCCCTGGCCACTGGGCAACTTCGAGTTGACCCTGCTGGCCTGGGGATGCCTGTGGCTGCTGTTCCTGGGCTACTGCCTGCTGGCTGGCGCCTACCCGAACGCCTATCTGTTCAATCCCCGGCGCCAGTGGCTGCTGCACCTGAACAGCGGCGAGGCCATCGACTTGGCAGGCATTGCGCAGGTGCAGCGGGTGCGGCAGGCGGCGCTGACGCCACTGAGTGTCACCGCGCATCCCCAGGAAATCCTGCTGCCGTGCAGCGCCCTGGTGCTGGGCGAGCTGGACTGGAAGCAACTGCAGGCCATCGACGCCTATCGACCGCTGCCCCTGCGCCGCTATCTGCGGCGCTTGTTCAGCCCGGAGGTGCTGGTGGCCAGCGCAGTGGTGGCCGAGACATTTCTGGTGACCTTCCTGATCATCAGCTTCGACCTGGTCGGCTTCCTGCTGGCGCACCTGGTGCTCGGTCTGGCCGCTCTGGCCTGCGGTCTGGCTGGTTTTGCCCTGCAGCAGCGCGTCGCCGTGCGCTGCCAGGCCCTGCTCGGCGGTCGCTCAATCGAGGATGTAGTGCGGGACGAAGCGTGAGCTGTCCTGGGTGATCACGCCCAGGTCCTCGCGCACGCCCATGCCGACCGGCTCACCGCCGACCAGCCAGCTGCCGATGATCGGATGCTGGCCGCCCATGCTCGGTGGCGGGCACCAGGCCTGCAGGATCGCCGGGCCGGCGCTGTAAGGGCCGGGTACTTCCAGCTCCACGCCGTTGGCGCTTTCCACGCGGATATTGGCCCCCTCGCGGGAGAAGAACGGCTTGCGCACCCAGCGCGTGCCGAGCAGCTCGGCATCCGCCGCATCGGCGAAGCAGGCCGGCAGCAGGTTGGGGTGGCCGGTGTGGCGCTGCCAGAGCAGCGGCAGGATGGCCTTGTTCGACAGCAGGGTCTTCCACACCGGCTCGATAAAGCGTGTGTGGCTCTGCGCCAGATGGCGGGAGAAGTCCTCCTGCAGCAGCCATTCCCAGGGATAGAGCTTGAACAGCTGTTGCAGCGGCTGGTTGCGCAGGTCGACGAAGCCCTTGCCGGGCAGGTGGCCGATGTCGTCGATATGCATCAGCTGGGGCTGCAGGCCGGCCTGGCTGACGCAATCGGCCAGGTAGGTCAGGGTGCCCTCATCCTCGATATGGTCGCGGCAGCAGGCCAGGTGCAGGGGTTGCCCGGCCAGGCCGATCTGCTGCAGGCGCTCGATCAGCGCCTCCTGGATGCGGTTGTACTGGTCGGCCGCCTCGGGCAGCAGGCCGCGTTCGCGGCATTGCTCCAGCCACACCCACTGGAAGAAGGCCGCCTCGTACAGGCCGGTTGGCGTATCGGCGTTGTATTCGTAGAAACGCGCCGGGCCCTGGCCGTCGTAGGCCAGATCCATGCGCCCGTAGAGCGCCGGCTCGCGGGCCTGCCAGCTGTCGCGGATCAGTTGCCAGTGGGCCTCGGGAACCGCCATGCGCCGCAGCAGCGCCTCACTGTCCACCACCTCGGCCACCAGGGCCAGGCACATGACCTCCAGCTCGGCGCTGGGCGCCTCGATGGCGTCTTCGATCTGGCGCAGGCTGAAGCGGTAGCAGACGCTCTCGTCCCAGTAGGGCTCGCCGCCGATGGAGTGGAAGTGAAAGCCGAGCGAGGCGGCCTGGGTGCGCCAGTTCTGGCGCGGAGGGATGCTGTGCCTGAGCATGTGACGTCCATGTGGTGCAGGGGCAAACGGGGCGCCACTTTACCACCGTGCTGGTACGCGGGGCGGTCCGGATGGCATGACGGTGAAGCCCCTCGCAGAAACGTCATCGCCACGCAGGAGTGGCTGGTTAGCCTGCTGTGCGGGGTGAGGGGCAGCGCTGCGCCTCCTGGCCCGTCCGTTATGGGCGTCGCGCCATGGCGAAAGGCAACCGGGAGCGCTCCGCGCTCACAGGCATTCGATCCGGTTGCGGCCGCCGCGCTTGGCGCCATACAGCGCCATGTCGCTGCGCGACAGGGCTGTCCCGGGGCTGATGTCGCTGGCGCTGATGGCGGTGATGCCGACGCTGACGGCCAGGGGGATCTGCTCCGCACCATGGGCCAGGGGCGCGTTGGCGAGTTCGTCCTGGATGCGCCGGGCAAAGCTCATGGCCTGGTCGAGGTCGGCTTCGCTCAGCACCACCGCGAACTCTTCGCCGCCCATCCGTCCGGCGGCATCGGTCTTGCGCAGCTGTGCGCTCAGGATGGCCGCGAAATGGCGCAGCGCCTGGTCGCCGACCGAGTGGCCCCAGCGGTCATTGATGGCCTTGAAGTGGTCCAGGTCGAACATCAGGATGGTCGCGCGGTGGCCCGCGCTGCGCTGCACCCGGGCCAGCTCGGCTTCGAGCTGCTGCATGAAATGGCGGCGGTTGGCCAGCTGGGTCAGGAAGTCCGTGGTGGCGAACACCTGCAACTCGGCTTCGATCTGCTTGCGCTCGGTGATGTCGGTGATGAAACCGTGCCAGAGCACGCTGCCATCCTCCAGCTGTCTGGGCCGCGCATCGCCCTGGCGCCAGGAGACTTCCCTCCCCGGCAGCTGCACCCGGTACTCCAGGTGCCAGGGCGCCAGCTGTTGCGCGGAGGCTTCGAAGGACGCCAGGTAGAGCGGCAGATCGTCCGGGTGGATGATCGCCAGCAGTGCCTGCGGATCGTCCGCCAGCTGCTGCGCGGTGAGCCCGTAGATATCCAGAACGCCGGCGCTGGCATAGGTCAGGAACGAGCGGCCGTCCGCCTGGCGCCGGTACTGGAAGACCATGCCGGGGATCTCGTTGGTCAGGTCGGTCATCAGCGCGGCGGTCTGCTGCACTTGCTCGGACAGGGCGCGCATGGCGGTGATGTCCGTGGTCGTGCCGATCATGCGCAAGGGCTTGCCGGCGCTGTCGCGCTCGACCACCTTGCCGCGGCTGCACACCCACTTGTAGCTGCCATCGCGGCAACGCAGGCGATGCTCGACTTCGTACGCTTCGGTGCGCTGCTCGAGATGGGCCTGAATGCTCGCCTGCACATAATCCAGGTCCGCCGGGTGGACGCGGGTGTAGCTCTCCTCGATGCGATTGCCGATCTCATGCTCGGCGTACCCCAGCAGCGCCCGCCAGCCGCTGGAGTAGTGAATCTCGCCGGTGGCCACGTTGCGATCCCAGATGCCGGTAGCGCTGCCGTCGATGGCCAGGGCCATGCGTTTCTCGCTCTCGCGCAGCGCCTCGACTTCCAGCTGCAGGCGGGCGTCCGCCGCCTCCCGCGCGAGCAGGTTGGCGGTCAGCTGGGCCAGCTCGTGCAGCACGTATTGCTGGGCGGCGTCCAGCTCGCGGGGCTGATCGTGCAGCAGGTAGATCATGCCGAACACGTTGCCATCGGCTGCCAGCAGCGGGCAGGCGGCCAGAAAGCGCGCATGGGGAACCGCTGTGAGCAGGTGGTGATCGCGAAAACGCGCGTCGCGATGAAGATCGGGGACCATGAGAAACGCATCGGCGTCCTTCCAGGGCTGGTCACCGCGCTCGATCCAGGAGGCATTGCCGAGGGGCAAACCATCGCAGCTCCTGACCTGCTGGCTGTCCCCGGCGCTCGTGGTCACCAGCGCGGCGAGAACGTCGAAGTGGCGCCTGGCCAGGCGTGCCAGGCCATGGAGTCGCTCATCGTGGGCGCTATCCGGCGCCTTGATAGAAGGTAACGGCTGCATGTGGACTCTGCTTCGCCAGGACTGTGGACGCCGCCTGGTGTCGATCGGCCATGAAGAATTGCAGTCTACCCATAATGGCAGCAGGCGTTACACCTCGGTTTGGATGCATGGCATGTGACAGGGAGTGGTGATGGTGGAGTGGAGGGAGTTACTCCCGCTGGTGCGCCGGCCTACGGCAGGGGAGAACTGGCGGAGTTCGGGGTGATGTATAGGTCGTCACACGCCCTGATTGTTGCAAGGCGACAGCCAAGCAGCTGCTGTGTTTAGGCGGAAAGAAAAAGACCAGCGCGCGGGCTGGTCTAGGTCTTTGATGCAGATGGTGGGCCCACACGGACTCGAACCGTGGACCAAAGGATTATGAGTTGCCTAGAAACGCTGCAAGCCCAGTGAAATCGGGCGTAGCTTGGTGCAGGTACAGTGAGCTGAAAGTAGCGTGTTTCTTGATGTTGAGCGTAATTTGGCGAAATGGGTAGAAGCTGGTCACTGTACCGCTGGTGTACCTCATTCAAGATTGGACGAGGACGCTGATATCAATGGTCTGAGGCCATTTTGGCCGAGAATTACGGCTTCTCGGACGACGTCAATGGAAAAGCCAGTCTGTTCTGACCAGCTCTTCAAACAGCGCTCTCGTGAGTCTCGTGATACATCCGAGAGGCTATCCGCGTCGTACATCGCAAAGTACAGCAAAAGAAGAGAGTTTTGATTTGAGCGGGGTTCGACCGAGGCAGAAGCATCGTCGGCGATGTTGGATACGCTGCCTGACGTAAGGTTCGAGCGTGCGGTCGCACGGGCTTGAATGTTTTTGAGAACCTCTCGTATTACGGCCTTGGTGTCATCTTGTAGTGCCTGGCTAAGCTCTTCTGTCCGACGTATCGGATTTTCCGACTGCCAGATGTCGCGGATGAGATCCTCGATGTTCTGATTCATTGCTTTTTCCAGGTGGCCGTGAGTTTTTCAAAGCTCTATTGTGCGGAGGATCAGCCCCGCTGGCTAGGCTGTATTGCGGCCTTTACTGCCCCCCAAATGATTGCTGCCATTTCCTCAACGCTGCGCCTGTTTCCTTCGGTGTCTTCAATGTCTACTTTTCTTAGAGCTGGGGTCTCGTGCAGGCTCCGAAAGTAGAGATTAACCGCTCGCTGAAGATCTGATGACGCCTCGTGAATGTCCGCTTGGCCTTCTGCGTAGGCCCGTGTGGGGTCATTTGCTCTCACAAGATGAGCCCCTTCCAGGTAGTGTCGATCAGAGGCTGTCAGAACAATTTCAAGGTCGGGGCGTGGTAGCTCATAAACGTCATACTCAAGCCAGCGCAGTAGGTCGTCCAGCTGCGCTCGGCGCTGGTCGTCGGGAATTTTGGCTCCTTGGAATGCAATGTTAGATGCAACGTATCGGTCACATAGCACGACAGTACCGGCGCTTAATGCTTCTATGATGCTTTTACGCGCGACAAGACGATCAGCAGCGAATGCGAGCCCCAGGAATTCTGGTGTGACTTGCCCAAAACGGCCTCGCAGAAAATCACCAATCAGTTGGCCGATAGGTGTACCTGATTTGTTGGGGAAGTCGTAAGTCACTGTACGTCGACCTTGTGATTCGAGCTGGTTTTTCAGCATGTTCAGCTGCGTGGACTTGCCAAGCCCGTCACCGCCCTCGATGATTACCAAGTAGCCTGGCTGAATTTCTGAAAGGGATGGCATTGAAAATTACTCCGGATAAATTTGCGCTCGCCGATGCGCGTCACTTGTTCTTCAGGTCGCGCACCACGGTTGCACTTGTTTTTGCCTTTTTCCTGGTGCTAGGGATTTATCTAGCTACGCTCGACAACGCATTCGCACTGTCTATCGGAACGTCGTTGATTGCAGGGGGCCTGATGTCTCTCGCCACGCTATGGATAGAGCAGATAAGAAATGGCGAAGAGATCAGGATAAAGGATCTCATCCAGACGGGGCTGGTTGCCGCCTATCCCCGAAGGAACCTGACAGAAGAATACGATGCGCTTGTTGCTGATGCCAAGGTTATTGACGTCACTGGCTACACGCTTAAGTCGTTTAGCGAGCAGAATGAAGCGGTGCTTAGGGCAAGGGCCGCGAAAGGAAAACCAATCAGGGTTCGTATCCTTTTGGTTGACCCCGATTCGGAGGCTTCTCAGATCATGGAGGCAGCTGAGAATCAATCAGCTGGACAGTATTTGGGCTCTCGGAATGCTTTGCTCAAGGCGCTTGGTAACATTGAGGGTGTAGAGGTAAGGCTATCAAAGCGCCATCTCTCCATGATGGTTTATAGAATTGACGATACGCTTTTTACTGGCCCATATCCCGCATCTGCTAAAAGTGCCACAGCATTTACTCTGAAGCTTGGTAAGGGCTGGCTGTTTGAAAAGCAGATGGAGGATTTTGATGCGCTTTGGCAGACGGCAAGTGTAGCTATGCCATCCGTGGACGCTAAGTAATCGTCATCGCGCTTGATAGTATTCTTGCTGCTGTTTCTGAGCTTTCTCCGTAGACTATAGCCAGCGGGTCCCCTTCTTGTATTTGTGTGCCGTCCTGTGCAATAAGTTCGATTCCTCCTTGGTTTATCGTGTCGCTGAGTTGGCTATTCTGTACATATGAATTTATTATATTGTTTGCTATGTCTGCTATTGATACTGCATTCCACATTAGTGTGCCTGGGCGTGAGGCCAGTACTGTCGTTTTCTTAAGGTTGCCGAGAACTGTATTTCGTGGATTGTTAGCGAAAGAGCGTATGTAATTGTGGTCTGCGCCATGGTCTGCAAATAGGGCGAGCATTGCATCGAATGCCTCTCCATTATTGAGGGCTATTTCGGCTCTCTTACATACTTTCTCTGGATCTAAGTCAAGCTCCTTCGCAAAGGTCTTAATAAATCCTAACGAGGTTGTAATCTCTCTTTGGCCTGATTTATCGCGGATGTCTCCTCGTAGTAATTCGGACGCTTCAACTAGTTCTGTGCTTGAGCCTATTGATCGGCCAAGGATGTTTGCGGATTTTCTGAGTTTTGTGACGATTTTGACATCGTTTGATTTTCCGATCATCTCACACATAATTCCGAACTTCTCAGCCTCTAAGCGGGTTTGCAAAAAAGCTGTAGGGCCGTGCAGTATGTCTAAAATAATGACGTCAGCGGGTAATGCGATTTGCTTAGACATTATGCTAGATGACATCAAGCCAGTGTCTGCTACGGTTCCGGTTTCACCGCGAATGCGGTACATCATTGCATCACGAGGGCATAATTCTGTACCTGCTGAGAAATAGCGAACTGGGCGATCTACTCCATCCCATATCGGAAGTTCGGCCGCACTAGCAATCTTGAATCCAGGGATTACCGCAAGCTTGTCACGAGTACCTCCGGTATGGGCTAGTTTAGCTGCGACTAGAAAGGGAGAGCACCAGCGGAACTCATGCGCAAGAGCGCGCATAAGTGGGGGAAGTAGCAATGCTTGTTTTTCTGATATTCCACCAGTTGGATATCGTCTGGCTGAGATTGTTCTGTTCTGATAGCGGACTGCGGGAGGTCCTGCTAAGAAGCGTGTAAGGTTCGTTGCCTCTGATAGAGTAACCCCGCGTATGAATGCATCTGCAAGCCAGTAGCCGGCAGCTGTCTCACTGCAAACATCCTTTAGTTCTGGGGAAAACCAGCGCCCAGCAACTCTTTCGAGAGTTTGCAAAGAAGTTGCTTGGCCGAGCATTGTTGCTGCTTCACTACCTTTGCTGAAAGTCTGCTTAATTATAGTTTCTGCATTAATTACTGCTTGAGTTGCAGCGGCTTCAGTGGTTAACCCGCCGGCTTGGATAAGTCTGAGGGCGCAGCCCGATTGCGCGGGTGTAAGAGGCGAGGAGAGCAAAGCTGTTGAGTTGTCTCCTCGGCGGATTGCTGCGGTGGTTTGGGCAAGAGTCAGAGCTACTGATGCGGACATATTGCTATTCCAATGGAGGCGGCTACTTTGCGAGCAGTGATCTCTGGTGTCGCTGATGTCTGATTAATAATTATTAAGCGAGTGCCGTGATCTTCTGCTGCTTTCCTGCAAGCTTGCTCCATTTTGGCTTGCATCTCGAAGTGCTTAGTTAGTTCTGCCGTGCGGTCAAAGTCCCTGTCACGGCGATCCATGAATTCATGCCAAGTTTTCTCGTCTAGTCGGAGAAAGATTAATAGATCCGCTTTGGGGAGATTTTTCCAGTCTGCTTGAACCATTGCGTGCGCGGTGGGAAAGTAGGGGTCGTCTCTAGATAGCAGCCACTCAAAAGAATCGTCGCCAAGATAACAGGCGATAAGAATATCGTAATAGCTGTCAATTACAGACAGCCTGCCGCTCTTCCTGGTCTCGTTTGCTTTGAATAACTGAGGTACACGCACTGTTCGGAACCAAGTCAAAGCAGTAAAAGCACCGACAGTAGCTCTTTCCCTGACCAGCTCTGGCCACGCTGACTCTTCTGGCTCAAGGTGCACTTCAGCATTAATCAACCGCCCTAGGGCTTTAGCTGTAGACGATTTTCCAGAGCTTGGAAGTCCCGCAAAGGCAATAAGCATTGATGTACTCCGTGTCGCGGGTCGATGAGTGCTAAAGGTTTTGCATGGTTCGGCACTTGGGAAACGCCGAGCATCCCCAAAACTGCTGCCCTGCTTTTGCCCCCGATTTCACTGTGCGTATCAGCAGCGCGCTGCCGCATTTCGGGCATTGCCGCTCGGCTGTCGGATCATTCCGGCGCTTAAGGTTTTGCACATGCTCGCGGTGGGTGGCGAGGGTCGGCGCGCGGCGACCGGTTTGTAGGGCGTGCAGCATGGCGTCGACTTCGGCCTCGCTGAATAGCGGCTGCTGGAATGACTTGATATAGCGGATAAAGCCGATGCCCTGGGTCACGTTGGCCGGGACTTCGGTTTTAAAAGTGCTGCCGCCGACAAAGGTGATGACCGAGTGCAGGTGCTCGGGGCTGACGCCAAGGGTGGCTTCCAGGGCTTTGAGGTGCTTGTAGTTCTGCCGCAGCGGGTTCTGGAATTTGAAGCGC
Source organism: Pseudomonas sp. L-22-4S-12 (assembly GCF_009799935.1). NCBI lineage: Bacteria > Pseudomonadati > Pseudomonadota > Gammaproteobacteria > Pseudomonadales > Pseudomonadaceae > Pseudomonas > Pseudomonas sp. L-22-4S-12. Next base: position 876,481 of record NZ_WELL01000001.1, read on the forward strand.
TGCTTGTAGATCTGCTGCGTCCACTGCGCCTGCTTCTCGCTGCCGAAGATCCAGCCGCTCATGTTCTTCGTTTCCAGCACGAAGAGGCCGTACGGCGAGAGGAAGACGTGGTCGATCTGCGTAGTGCCGTCGGGCGTGTCGAGGGTGACGTTGTGCAGACGGCGGTAGGTCTGCTTGTCCAGTTGCCAGTGGGCAAACAGCCGTACCAGAAGCTCGCCGATATGACCCTTGGCCCAGCGTGACTTGAGGAGGCTGATCAGCAGTATCAGCGGGACGAACCAGGCGATGCTGGCCCAGGCTTGGGCGATGACGGGGGTGAAATCCATTTCCTGTCCCTGGGTTTTGCTGAGCTAACCGGATAGTACCCAAAGCCGGCGTGATGGCACGACAGTATTAGGGTGCTTTTGCTGCGTTTCTTTGTCGCTGCTTAACCCTGGGTGCCTGCGGAATGATTCGTCTGATAACGCGTGCTTCGCCCGCCACCCGGGAGTCGGACGAGGCAGCCCTTCTCAACCAGATCGCTCAGATGGCGCGTGGCTGTGGCTTTCGAGACCTGGGCCACAGCCTGGTATTGCGCGGCGCTGATGCCGTTCTCGAAACCTCTCTCGCCGCCATCAAGCAGACGGTTAAGCACTTTGATCTGCTCGGCAGACAAAGCTTGGCTGCGGTGAGCCTGCCAGAAGCGTGCTTTGACCAGCACGCGGTCGATACGAGCAAGGGCCTGCTCCAGGCTCTTGAGTAGCGTTGCGAGGAACCATTGCAGCCAGGCGGTGATATCCAGCGTGCCTTTCTGGCTCGCTTCCAGGATGCGGTAATAGCCGGCCCGGTCGTCGAGGATGCTGGCCGACATGGCGTAGAAGCGGATGGCCTGCTGGTCTCCCTGCGCAAGTGCCAGGTCGGTGATGGCGCGCGTAAGGCGACCGTTGCCGTCATCGAAGGGGTGCAGGGTGACTAACCAGAAGTGCGCAATGCCGGCCCGCAGAAACGGGTCGAGGCTGGCATCGCTGCGGCTGCTTTCGAACCAGGCAAGGAATTCGTCCAGTTGCCCTTCCAGCCCGGCGCGGGGTGGGGCTTCGAAATGCACGGTAGGGTGGTCGAGCCGGCCCGAAACGACCTGCATGGGCTCTTCCCCGCGCAGCATGCCCACGCGTAGCGGGCGCATCAGCAGATGGTCGTCGCTGGGGAACAACCAGCCATGCCAGGTGAACAGCCGCTGCAGATCGAGCGGCTGCTGATAGGCGCGGGTGGCATCGAGCAGTAGCTCCGCCAGGCCTTCGGAGCGAGAGGTGGTGCGGCCTTCTTCATTCAGCCCCAGGCGCCGGGCCAATGACGAGCGCACGGAGCCGACATTCAGCTGCTCACCCTCGATGGCTGATGAGGTGACGATGTTCTGCAGCATCGCATCCAGGCTGCTCTGCACTTCGGTGTCACTGCCCACTGCACCGAGCATCCCGAGCAAGCGGCCCTGCGCCTGGCCGCACGCGCGCAGCAGCGGTGCAAGCGCATCTGCTTGCCAGCTGAAGTGCGGCCAGTTGGGCTGCTGCCAGATCCAGAGCGGGTCATTCATGAGGGCTGCTCGTCTGTGAGCCGATTAGTGGGCTTATTCGGCTCATATGGTGAGCCGATAATGCCGGCTATTCGGCTCACTGTCTAATCCTCAAGCCTAAGCTGCCTGGCTTGAGGGGGCACGCCTGATCGGGCTGAATCGCCCCCGACTTTCCAGACACTGGCCGCTAGTTTTCCACTTCGAGCTGATAAAGCCGCTCCACATCTTGGCCCGTGCATTGGGTGCCAAAGGTGTTTCCGTATATCAGCACGTCATAAGTGCCGGCCTTGGTGGGGGGGGGGCCTTGGATGAGGCCATGCTTGTCTCTTGTGAGTTTCAAATTCCCCAGCCTCGGTCTTGAAATCGGGCTTTTTTATTATCTGGTATATGGTGTATCTGGCCGGGTAGTCCCTCGGCAAGTGATGAGCCATATTCTTTTACATTGATTTGATTGAGGCCTATTCTCTCGACCAATCCTTGCTTTGAAATATAGACATCCCAGTGATATCCGCTACCACCTACTATGTTAGGTCTCGCCCAGCCGTTGTCTAGCTCGTCAATCCAGCAGTATTTAGAGTTGGATACACGAAATGCTGTTGTGGAGCCTTTCCACCATCTTTGTTGGGGGGTGAAATTATAGTTTCCGCCCCTGTCCTCAATGGCTGGAAGTCGCCAGTCATATCTGGTGGTCCATCGAATTTGGAGGTTCCTTGGATGGTGTACACATAAGACTTGTTTGTGTCCATGTTGCTTAATTTGAACGTGCAGCATCCATCGAGTGACTTCATCCAAGGTGCTATTGCCTGCGTTGCGGATTACTAAATTTCGGCCAGCTTTCAAGCGCGTTACGAGTACGGCTTCATGACCAGATGACACGGCCCGTAATATGGCGTTTGCCATCCTCTCAGGCCATTGAGAGTCATCAGTCGACCCAAACATTTCTTCGAAGCCGCTCTTCCATACATTTCCGTCGGATTTATATGGGGGGATTATGTTGTCTGGTTTTGCAAATTTCTGAATCTCGTAGATCGGGCGTTTTCCTTGAGGCGAAAGAGTGCTAATTAAGTCCCTGGCAAGCTCTGACCAAATATAATTCCAGTACTCATGTAGTTCGGGCATAAATGTATCAGGCATTCTGCATATGGATAGCACTTTGTTGAGATCTTCTACAACTTGAGCCTCAGGTCTAAGCTCGAAGAGAATAGGATCTAACAATATTAGCCTCATGGCTCTATGTCCGACTCTGGCTCGTCTCCAGGTATGAAAATATCGCTGGTTTTAGAGCTCTTGACCTCGCGCGCGGGGGCGTTTTTGTCAAGTTGTGCAAAATAAATTGCGCTTTCTTCATCTGAGGCCTCATCCATAAAATCAGCAGGCCATACCTCGGACATGCTTCCATCCGATGTCAGTTTGCTTGAGCTTATAGAGGATTTGCCAGACGCGTTCTGCTCAATGCTCAGAATGACCACGTTTTCCAAAAGCCATGTCTCGAGTGGACTAGATCGTCCCGCTCTAGCCACCAGCCCCCGAAGTCTTCTTACTAAGTGATCGCTATGTGTTTCTACTATTATTCGCCGTTTTGACTGTGCAAGGCTAACAAGCCAGTGCGCAAGAAGGCTTGCGACTTTAGGGTGTAGGTGTGCCTCTGGTTCCTCAAGAGCGATGTGTCCATGCCCTGGACATGTGCGTAAATATTCTTCTAGAGGAAGGTTCTGCTGCTCCCCTTTAAACCTTAGGGGGTCTGCAAAAAGGCCTAGCTCTACAAGAGGCAGGAGTTGTCCGAGGCCCCTGCCAACATGGCCAAGACTAGCGCTTCCAAACATTAGTTGAAAGCCAACATTCTCTATGTCTTTGATATTTAATGGTGCGTTTATTGAGAGGGCGTTCATTGTCGAATTTACTGCCTCCTCTAATGGTGCTGCAACGACTACTTGGTCGCAAGTACTCCCGTTAGTTAGGGCCCCTACAGGGAGGTAGTGGACGATGTCCTTTCTTTTTCGATGTAAAAGCTGAGCGGCATATTCGCCGCTAACTCCTATTTCATTGGGGTCTGATGTTGCTGGTTTAAATAGGCTGGGCGCTGGTATGCGCGACGAACCTAGGTAGTGGAAATCGGCCAATATTGCTTTTAGTGCATCTAGAGGTTGGGCGAATAATACTAGGTATGCATTATGATATGCGCGTTCTGCGGAGCGCCGGCCAACACTGCTTCGATCTATGTTCAGTATTGGGAGGAAGTTGTCAAATTCAACTTCAAGCTTAGGGGCTGCTTTGCCGTTCCAGAGGCATACCCATTTATTGTTTTCCAGAAGTATTTCTAGGGTTGTGTTCTTGTCGTCGTAAGACGTAAGAAGTACTTTTGTAATTTGTGCGCTGCCATGGATTTCCGCTGTGCAGATCTTTATAGTTGTTCTTAGGTTTTTTTCATTGGTGGGGGTGTTGAGCCAGGAAACTTTAGAGTGTTTCGCTAGATTTTCTAGGTCGGGGCTTCCGGTGAGTGCTTCGGTTTTATTGACTAAGCATTCCCATCCGATGGATATTTCTGGGCCGGGGACTTCTTCTGCAGCCGCTGGCCATCCGAAAGTAAGCTCCCTTAAGTTAAATGCGTCAACCATGCCTTCTAGCTTCAGCATGACGTCTGGTCTAGGGGCCGCGAGTGTTTGCTTGAGAAGCAATATGCTTTGTATGAGTGAGCTTTTCCCAGAGTTGTTTCGCCCGATGACTATTGTCAGGGGGGAAAGCTCGATTTCTCCGGAGCTTTCGAAGGACTTGAAATTTTTGATTTCTAGAGAGACAAGTCTGGCATTTCTCATGTTTACTCTCGATCGCCCGGGCTTATACTGAAGGAGTTAATAACTGGAGTATAAGAGACTGATTAATAGTCTCTTAAGTTGGTCTCCGCAGTGCCGTTGCTATTCCTATCACCCAAGTCTGGCTGCTTCTGCGGCGACATGGCCTGCAAGTGACGTTACAAAAGTCTTCAGGCCAGTCATGGGGGATAGCTCAGTGAACACTCCGGTCTCAACAGCGCTGCGCTCAGCAGCTATAACCGCCGCTGTAGTGTAAAGCTGCTCCTGCACTAAGCGCTGGCACAGTAGGTCATACCGTTGTAGGTATGACGCACCTTTGAACTCCTTAAAGACCGGGAAGTGGGGGGAGGCATCACGAACGGGGCTGCGTGAGCTTGGGGCATCCTCAACCATCATCAGCCAACCCACGAAGGGCCGAGGTTGCTTACCAAAGGCCTCCTCACGATACGCAGTCCATAGATCGTGAGCGGTTCCGATGGCCTCTTCTGTACGATTATTATAATTATTCCCGAAAGATGGGCCCACCTGGCTTTTCAGCTCGATTGCTGCGATGAGCTGACCCTTATAGAGCACCAGAAGATCCCATAGCTTTGTAGGGCGAAAGTAGCCTGGAAGCGTCAGCATCGCCCTTTTCTGATGTATTTCGGCATGCGAGAGCCCGTTGGCTTCGATGATGTCCAGCACCAGGGCCAGGAACCCATCCATATTCTTCCCGGCCGTTACACCTGCCCGTTCGCCCTGATCGGCTCGTCCGGACTCGATCTGCTTCTGCTTTGCTGCTTCCCTGTTACCCCAAAAGGCTTTTACTGCTTCATGAGCTTTTTGTTCGTAGTCGACTAGATCTAGGGCCATTTAATCTCCATTGCCTCCTAGGGCAGAGCGCTCTTCCTTGCTTAAGTCGTACAGATCAAAAACTGCGCGGTTGCATGCAGAGATATCTCGTTTTACCGCTGCTTCAGCCAGCTCGATACGTAGATCTTTCGGTACGTCTTGCCAGCGCGGAAGCCGAATACGACGTAGGTACTGTGCTTGGAATCGAAGGAAGCCCCCCCGCATTTTTGTTGAATAAGTCGCCACAAACAGACGGGTGACAGCAGATAACAGAACTGCCTGCAATGCACGAAGATCCCACTCGTCTGACGTAATGAAGTAGAGATTGTGATGAGGATAGAGCTCGCCTTTCTCGAAGACGATGTGTGCCTCACCTTTGATATCTGGAATTAGAAGCTTAGGTTTGGCTGCCAATGCAGGGGTAATGCGATCAATTGTCCGGTACCAGTTTGCTGGGCTTTTTTGGGCACAGTGCCTTCCTGCAATGATCTCTCGCCGCTCTTCCAGATAACGTCGTAGCAGAGGGTATGCGTCAAGGTTGACTAGCCCGCCTGATGCAGCAAAAGGGTTGATGACGCCTTGTCCGCGCCATTGCACTTCACCGGACATGATGTCCTTCGTTGTCACCAGGGGGAGCTTACGGTCGTGCTCAACATCCAGCGACTCAAAGTCGCCAATGAAGGCTTTATCTGCCCCCGTAGCTACACCAATACCGACCTTGCATGCCGCCTCTTCTAACAGAGGAAAGCAGGACTCAAGGCGACGAATTACGGCCATCTGGTCGGAAGACTCAAGCAGCCAAGGTTCTGCCCCATTCGGGACACGAGCAAGTTCTCGCACGGCACTAGAGTCTTTGGGAAGGGCGTGTACTTGCAGCTGAGCAGCCAGCGCTACCAGGGCTGTCCGTTCGATGGGCGGACGATGTGCGATCCGTGTGGGCGCTGGCTTTTCCCGGGTGATGATCGTAATTGCGGGGTAGGCAATTACATCCGAGTGAAATGCTGGAGTGTCCACCATGTCGACGTAGATTTTGAGGTGGAATCTACTGGCTACTAGATTACGGAGCGGACCACCGTAGCGGTTCTTCATCCAGCGATCTGCACAGATGAAGCCTAGGTGGCCACGTTCAGATAATGCTGACAGCGAACGCTCAATGAATGGAATGTAGACGTCTGCTCTGTCGTACATTGTCTGGTAGCGATTGCGATACTCCGCCAGCAATGGGGCTGGTATCAGCTCTTGGCGAACGTAGGGCGGGTTGCCCACTACAAAGTCAAATTGCCCTTCCAGAGGCAACAGCAAGAAATCTCCCTGCTTCAGCCACTGGGCAGCCAAGGTCGATGCTGTAGTTGGCTCGATCCCTTCTTGTTGGAGTAAAGAAGTCACTGCATCAGCTGTGGCGCGGAATGTCTCTCGATGCAGCTCTACAGCTCGAATTGCATTGCTCAACGCAACTGCAGCGGGTTGTGGAGCATCAGCCTCTCGCCAGGCTTTCAATAGCCGTTTGATGATCGGCAGTAGGAAGTCTCCTCCACCAAAAGAAGGCTCCAGCAGCCTCAGCTCATGAAGTGGGCGATCTGCTGTGTACCCAACTAGATCGAGAATAAAATCGACTACCTCTGCACGGGTGAAGATTGCTCCGCGAGCTTCAATTCCTCCATCTTGCGCAAGCAGCTCTGCTGCTGCGTGTGCTGGGCAGAATTCATCTGCGAAGAGAGGCATGGCTCTACCGAGCATGGCCATAGTTGACCTCGTTGAGTCGTGAGGGGGTCTAGTGATAGGGGCTGCTCGAAGCTGAGTGCCACCTGCTCAAACGGTGGCGTACAGCCTTTTATCTACTTGGATAAAGCATCATGCCCACCGTGAAGCCGCATTCTGCCATGCGAGGTAGGGGCGCGCACGGCGCTTACGTGGCAAGCCGGAATCTTTCGCCCAACGGCCATTACATAGGCCGCGCCCTATGTGTCGTCGCAGACAAAGCCGGAATCCTTCCTCCTTTGGTGGGCGTATGCGCTTGCTTTGAGAGCCTACCGCTACACCGGTTTTTTCGCGTCCGCGAAAATGGATAACCAGGGAGGCGTATCGTCAGCATGCATCGTCTGGCCGTTTTGTAGCCTTGATCTGGGTATCACGCCTTGAGCCGGAATCTTTCCCCCATGGGTCGTGCTGGGGGCCGCTCCCCGCATACTGGCATAGGGGGTACCCGGAATCCTTCCCTGATTTGGGGCGGAGAGGTGGGCAAATTTTCGCGGACGCGAAAATGAGTTGTGCTGAAAGTTCGCTGTGTCTGCTGGTGAGGGCCAGCGCGACAAGTCACCCTGGCCCTCACCAGCTCGCTAGAAAAGCTGGGCTCCATTTAGGAGGCAGGTGGGAGCAGGATGCGACATTTTCGCGTCCGCGAAAAAGTTGATACGGGCTGACGCATGGTGGCGCGGCAGGGCGCTGCTGGTATGGATCTGCAACGCCCTGAGTGCGGGGTAGGTTCTTAGCCGAGACAGCGTGTTTTTTTGCCGGGAGCTCTATTGCTGAACCAGGCAGCGAGGCGGTTGTGATCTGGACGTTTTCTCCATCGCATTACCCATGGAGCTGCGGCCAGTGCGGTGCAGGCACCGAGCAAAACGCAGGTGCCAAACTCCAGGGGGCGCCATTCAATCAGTGTGGATGCGATGGATGCTGTGAGAGCCGTTGCCATGAGGCCCAGGCAGATTGCGAAGTAGTGCCATTTTTCAAAGTCGTACCCTTCGAGGTTGTGCAACTCTAGCTTCTGCTTCCTCGGCTCATCCAGCTCCGTGGCCTTGAAGGCGTTGAGCTTCTGAATGTCTACGGTTTCTTGCTGGCCTAGTTTGATCGCCGCCTGTACCAGGTTCAGATCTGGCAGCGCCTTGAGTGACGACCAATGTAAGGTTTTCACTCCATACGCTGAAAGATATTTACGTGTTACGTCCGGACGCTCCAGCGCTTGTAGATAGCGCTCATCGAGCATGGCGAAGTACTGAGGGTGATCGCCGGCTACCTCAACCAGTTTCAGCCGTTCGGGAGCCGGATAGCCGACTGGGGTTACCCGAGCGGCGATAGGAAGATCGCCATTCGTTCGCATAAAGGCTACGCGGTGCTTTCCCTCATGTGCTACCAGGATGCCCAATGGCCGATACCACCAATACGAGGCTTGCAGAAGGTCATTATCCGTATGGTGCTTGGAGTACCGGGCAATCCGTTCGGTTATCTCCTTAGCCTCGATGTTCCCGGGCTTTCCCTTGATCGCTGCCCCCAGTACGTGCCGGCAATCCACCATTGCATTGAAAGGCTCAGCTTGAGGGGACGATTCCCAATCAAGGAACGGTACCACTCTGGAAAGAAAGGTAGCCCCGTGGAAAGCACAGGTGCTGGATGCGCCCATCCAGTCATTCTGGAAGTCTTGGAAGATTCCATTACGGCTGAGCATGTCGAGGTGGTATTTCAGGTCGCATAGCTCGCGCGAAGCAGTAGCCATGTGCTCTGAAACCCCAAGATCCAGTACGTCGCTTGCTGTCATCTGCCCTTCTCCCTGCGTTTTTAGAGGTTGCATTGGCTGGCGTCACCGGCATGACCCAATCCAGATTTATTTTCGCGTCCGCGAAAATGGAAAGGCATTTAGACGCGTTTTTCGCGGACGCGAAAATGGGCTAGCCCCTTTTGACAACTGAAAGCGGTTGTCAAAAGGGGAGGCGTGACGTCTACTAGCGCAATCCTGTGTGCGGTCTTGCCGCTGTGTACGGGAGCGGCGGGCCGGGCTTGCCCCCGGCTCGCCATCACTCAGTTCTTCATGCCTGTCAGCGGGTTGTACCCCTGAGCTGCACATCTTGCCCGAGCAACAAGGCTCGCAGTGCATTCCCGCTTTTTCGCTTCTATGGTTGCTTGAGCCTGACGCTGCTCGGCGGCTGCCTGGCGCTCGGCATCCCGCTCTGCGCGTTGTCGAGCCTCGGCTGCTGCCCTGGCCTGACGTTCCGAATCGCGTTGTTGCTGTACTGCGGCGCGCTGTGCCTGTTGTTGCCTGCGTTGCTCCTGAAGCTCTGCCTGTCTTGCTGCACGTTCGAGCTGTCGCTGTTGGCTTTCGGCAGCCAGCTCCGCTTGCCGTTGCTGTCGTTCAGCCTCCCGCTCGGCTTGGCGCAGTGCACTGGTCAGTGCATTGATCGGAACATCAGATTTGGCTACCTGCTGTGTCGACCCTGCGACTGGGCGTAATGCTTCCGCCACAGGGGCGATTGTCTGAGTGGCAGTGGCTGCCTTATCCCCGTTCAAGCGCACATCCAATTCGTGAGCCAGGCTCTCCGCTTGTGCCTGCAACTTGAGTCCGGCCTGCAGGGTTGGTAGTGCGCTGATAACGCCGTCCGCCAAGCGTTGATAATCAAAACGTGACGGGCGCTCAATCTCCAGTGCGTCCAGGTAGGCTTTGCCTTCGGCACTCAAAGGTACCTGCTGCGTTGTCAGACCTTTGAACGGGGAGGCCTCAATGAGCTGCTGAGCCTTCTCGTAAGCCTCCTGTTGGTCCTGTGCCTGTTGCAGCACCTGTTCTCTTGTCAGCGGTTGGATCAGGGCCAGATGGGCATTGAGGGTGCCGACCTGTTTGGTCACCACCTCTTGCAGCCATTCGGGTTGTTCAGCTACCAGAGCCTGCAGGCGTGTCAGCGCAGCTTGGGTTTTCTGCGCCGCGTCGAGGGTCAAGACGTTGAAGCGCTCCAGGCGCAAGGCCGCTTCCTCGGTTTTCATGGTTGGATAGCGATAGGCATACACAAAGGCCACCAGAAGCAGGGCTATTGCAACCATAGGGGCGACCTTGGATGTGCGCGGCCAGTACCAATGCCCCTGAGCTTCGCGCATGGCCGGTAGATATTGCTCCAGAGTTCTCATGCTGCTGCTCCCTGCTGTTTTGGGTACAGGCGGATAACGTCGCGGCGTTGGATTCTTCCTCGGTTGATGATCGCCAGCGCTGTGCCGGGTATCGCTAGCAGGGTGTCAATTTCCTCTGGGGTAATGAGTGGCGTGAGTTCGAGTTGGAGGGTTGGACGCTGGGGTGCCTGGCTGGGGTCGTCTGGCATAGCCATTCCGTCGAACCAGTTCATGGCCTTGGGCGTCCACTGGCGATGCCAGAGGCCGATGGCATACGACAAGCGAGGAGCACCATGCCGGCCGTGCCGATGCAGCGTGACCGCCTGCATGACGTGATCCGTGCCGGAGTTGCGGTATAGGCCCAGGTCGCTGGCAGCGTCAGGTAGTCCGTGGAAGCTCTGTGTGGAGGATTTCCACACATGGCCAATACGCTTGGAGATGTAGCTGTTTGAGTCGTCGGTACGGGGTGCCAGGGCGATGATGCTGGCAAGGTTGCCCAGCATCTGCACTGCGCCATCACGCTCCAGGCGCTTATACAGGCCGTCTACGTTCTGCGTGGCGAACATGAGGTACAGCCCCAGGCTACGAGCGACGGGAACGGTTTCCAGGTCGGCCCTGGTCAATAGGTTCTGCACTTCATCTGCAGCAAGCAGTACGGGAGTGTGCCCGTCGAGGGATCGCCAGTTGTCGCCGCGCTTCTTCACCGCATCGTAAACCCGACGCATGCACAGCGCAGAAATGGCTACTCCGCCAATGCCGTACTCAGATTCGGGCAATAGCAGTCCAATTTTCTGGCCGGTCATCACGTCCTCAACCATGAACTGGCTGTCGGTCGTGTTGACCCATGGCCCCAGCCTCTCTTGCAGCAGGATATTGCCCAACCAGGTGCGCACCATGTTGCTGATACTGCCGGCCGTTTTCTCGGGGATCTCGGGATACTCCAGCAGCCAATAGTGGGCGGCGGCGAGTAAACGAACGTCCGCGTCAATTGCATCGGCCATCGGGTCCAGCCAGTCCGCCCGCTCCTGGTGGCTGGCCAGGCAGAACTGCTGAATCTGAGTGAGCGTGTAGGGAAGCTCGGGATGGGCCTCAACCAGAATCGCAGCCATGCGAAGCATCAGCCGCGCGGAGTCGCGCCAGAAGGCATCGCCTTTGCCGTCATCGAAGACATCCGGCAGTACGTCAGCCAGGGCATCCGGCGTCATGCCGCTGATCGGGTTGAATGGGCCGTGTGCGGGGCTAATCAGCTGATAACCCTCGATGCCATTGAACTCCAGTGGCAATGCCCCCTTCCCATCGAGCACCAGAAGTCCGCCCAGGTCATGCTCAATCCACTGTTTGGTCAGTGGTCGAATCACACCTGAAGTTTTACCGGTGCCGCTGGCTCCAAGAACGCCAACATGCGTGGCCAGATCAGTCACCGATAGCCCAAAGGGCAGTCCTGCCTCGGTGGGGGCTAGCGGGTCGCGCCGCTGGGCTAGGAGGCCTGTACTGGTTCCCAGGTGGATAAACGGAGACTCGTCAATTTTCGCGTTGTGAATCTGGGTCAGCCGAGCCTCTTCGAGGTGCTGGAAATGCGCTTGACCAGCCTTGTCGATCAGTAGCTCTGTGCCGCTTTCGCGCACGGCCTGGTCGAGCATCATGGCTCGCACAGTAAGAGGAGATTTTGCGGTGAAGGCGAGGTGGAGCGCGAAGGCCCACATGCCGATCACATAGGCCCACTGGATGAGCTGGGCATCGAGGCGAACGAACGTATCCAGATGCTCCTTGTAGGAGGCGGATAGGCCGATGAGTATCAGCAGCGGAACGATCACGAATTTGATCGCGAAGAAGAACACCGAGGGTTCGCTTTTGCCTGCTCCCCGTTGGCCCTGGTCATCATCGCGGGGAATCCAGAATGCCAGTCTCTTCCAAGCCAGCAGCGCAAAATAATTCAGTAGTGCCAGGATGGGCGAGGAGACGGCAAGCACAGGCGAGAGCATCACCAGGCCAACCATGAAGAGCACGGCCTTAGTTGTCATCCATTCAGCGCGTACTGCCGAGTACTCCAAGTCAGTTGCCAGCACCTGACCAGCCACAGAGTGGCCGTTGGAGTCCGCCACTAACAGTCGTGCGCGGTCAGCCAGATCAGGTGGCGTATCGGCTTCCAGATCGCGGACGACGCAGCGGGAAATGACGCCCTTAACGGCGTCGATTTCATCCTGGCGAACGGGTGTCCCCGGCAGAAAGATTTGAGCGACCAAGGAGCCGAACAACGTGGCCGAGCAGCACAGTATGGCGCTGAACCATATCGTGCCGGTGAACACCAGCGGAATGAGTGTATCGCTGGTCGTGGTTCCGGCTTTGTTCAGCAGAATGTACGCAAGCAGCAGGCCTATCAGCAGGAGCGCCGGCATCAGAAGCCAGGTTCGCTTTGCCCAAATGCGTTGCGCGAGAAAAACACCAATCTGCGACAGGGACAGGCGTTGAACCATACGTTCGAGACGTTCACTCGAAAGCCCGTCGTGTTCGGTATCCGTTCCCGTGATCCAGTAGACCTGAGGGTCGAGGATGCCTTCATATTTGCGACCGATTACGGAGCGCATGCGCTTTTGCTCATGGTGCAAAAGCCAGCTTTTCAAGTTTGAGACAGGATCATCGAAGGGCCTGTTTTTTGAAAGTTTATTCATGGTTATCGCTTGCCCGATAGTTGAATTTTAAGTTGCGTTAATTCGCCGCTAAATTACTGCTCTTGCTTTCTCCTTGCTGGCAATAAGAGCATCGCCTGTGCGTTTCCATTCGGTGCGAATAGGGTCGTTTGCTGGAACCTTTGCCATTCCGAGCAATGCGCCTAAAAGTTCGCCTCGATCATTAACTGGCGTTCCAGTTTTGGTGTCGACAAGCCCCGCGAGAATTAGAAGTCCTGCTGCTTGATACAGCTCGCGGTCACGGGCTTTTCGTGCCGAGTCCTTCTCTGCTTGGACAATGCGTGCAACGTCGCTGCGCGCCTTGTGCGCCTTGACCTCTGCCCACTCGGCTTTGAGCAAAAAATTCAGTTTCCGGTTGTCCTCCGTTGTGCGCTCTTCCTTCTCGGATAACAGAAGGAGTAGTCGCTGTTGGTCGTTTGGCGATTTCAGGTTTCTTATGTAAAGCAGTCTTTCGGCAATCCAGTTTTCTTTCATTTCGCTTAATTACGCTTAATTGCATATTGGGGCTTTAATTATAACTTTTATATGTGATGTGTGCGCGGGCTGCTATATCCTTCCAAGTATTGGAAGGCGCGCTTAGTTGTTTCTTCGTTCCTCAGAAACAGCGCGCCCTGCCGGGGGCAGAAGCCAAAGCAAATTTTCGCGGACGCGAAAATCAGAGCGAAAAGCAGAGGCGCATTTTCGCGGACGCGAAAATTCAAAGAGGTTGAGGTGGGTTCGCTATGGCGATTGGTCGGTTAAGCATGAAGGTTGGCAAAGCTGGAAAGGCTGGGCCTCATGCCGCCTATATCGCCCGTGAAGGTAAGTACGCCACAAGGCTTGATCGGAATGAAAAGCTGGAGGCATCGGAGTCTGGAAACATGCCTGTCTGGGCTCGGCAGCACCCACAGGAGTTCTGGAAAGCCGCTGACCTGAATGAGCGGAAAAACGGCACGACCTATCGAGAGATGGAAATCGCTTTACCGCGCGAGCTTTCAGCTCAGCAGCGGGCTGACCTGGTGCGCGATTTCGTGCGCCAAGAGATCGGTGAGCGCCATGCTTATCAATGGGCTATTCATTCACCGCGAGCAGCAGATGGCGGTGAGCAGCCGCACGTTCATTTGATGTTCAGTGAGCGTCAGCGGGATCGCATCGAGCGAGATCCTGAGCAGTATTTCAAGCGCTACAACAGCAAGAATCCGGCGCTTGGTGGCTCCCGCAAGGGCTATGGCCCTAGTGCAGGAATGACCTTGAGCGCAGCGGAGCGCAAGGCCGAGCTACGTCAGCTCCGCGACCGTTGGGAGAAGACGTGCAATGCCCATTTGGAGCGAGCCGGTCTGGCCGAGCGGATAGACATGCGAAGCCATGCTCAGCGGAATACTGGACTCATACCTGAGCGCAAGTATCTGCCGAGTGAGTGGAGAGATCCCGCACTGAGGGCCAAGGTTATCGACTTTCGCCAGGCGCGGGCGGAGCTGTCTCAAAGCCGCGAAGTGTTGCGGCGTGAGGTGCCCAGTACGGGTGCAGAAATCATCAGCCTTGAGCTTGAGCGAGAACGACGACTCGCAGAACGAAATGGACCGGACGTATCACATGGAGCCGGCTTCGCAGCTGGCAGAGAAGGGGAGCATAGCCACATGGCAAAGAACACGAAAAACACATCCTCAGCCAATAAGGAGCTGGCTGAGCGAGCGAGTGCAAAAGAGGCTGGCCGAATCGCCACCGCTCTGGCTCGGCAGAATGAGCGCCGCGAGAATCAGGAGTCTATGCGGTTGCAGGGGAAAGGGCCCGACGCAGAGAAAGCGGCTCAGGATCTGCGCGTCCAAAAAGAACGCGCCGACCAGGCACAGGCGGCCCAGGAACAGCGGCGCCAAATGGAGCAGGAGCGGCGCGATGAGCAAGATCGACTGGTTAATCACCTACAGCGTGAAGATGGCCAAAAGCCTGCCAAACATCCGAATGCAATAGAGCAGATGAAGGCCCGGGCCGTTCAGCAAGGACATATCAAAGGGCATGTCCGAGAGCCGGCGCAGAACGTTGTCAGCATGGATCAGATGAAGGTTCGTGCAGGCGAGAGGGGCCACCTTAAAGATTCGATGCAAGAAGGCGAGCAGGGGGGCGCCGGAGCACGTAACTCGCTAGAGCAAATGCGGGAGCAGGCCGAGGCTCGCGCAGCAGCCAAAGAGCAGCGTAGCGATGAGCAGGATATGGAGCGCTAACGATTCAAAGTGACTGCAGTTTCAGCTCCCGGCGGAGTCGCGTAACCAGCCACTCCTGCTCGGGCAGCTGCAGTTCTTCCAAGGCCTCCAGCATGGCTGTCAGCTTGCGCTGATGGCGCTGGCTGGCCTCTTCAAGCGTCTCACTAGGGGCGGTGATGAATTCGCTCAGCTCGGTGTCATCGAAGACATTTCGCCAGATGGAAAGGCTGAGGGGATCTTTGTCCAGGGCCGTGAAGTATTCCCGCCAGTAGCCGGGTTGTTCGAGGGGTGGGGCAGTTATGTCTCC
The DNA here is from genome assembly GCF_009799935.1 of Pseudomonas sp. L-22-4S-12. Lineage (NCBI taxonomy): Bacteria > Pseudomonadati > Pseudomonadota > Gammaproteobacteria > Pseudomonadales > Pseudomonadaceae > Pseudomonas > Pseudomonas sp. L-22-4S-12. Next base: position 891,705 of record NZ_WELL01000001.1, read on the forward strand.
GTACACTGTTGAATCTCCTTTTGTATGCGCTCCAGCGCGCTGAGCGGGTGGCTTCGGAACTGACCGGCCAGAATGGCTTTCAGTTCATCTTCCGGTATGCCTGCCAGGCGGGCGGTACAGTCGAACGATAGCCGCAGCTCTTCGATGATCTGAAGCATTGTGGCCACCACTCGGGCCTTTGCCTGCATAGTATCCGCGTCGGCTAGGCCAAGGTCTGCGTACACATTCCCACTGCTCGTTTCTGCATTGATCATGGTGGTTACCGCTTTCTGAATAGAAGAGGCAGGCCCACGGAAGCGCCTTATGCCCCTGGCTTTGCTATCAGCGACTTTAGCTCTGCTCGTGCGAGCTCAGCTGCAGCTTTTGCCCCTGGAGTAGTTGGAACGAAGTCCCCGCTGCGATGACGCTGCAAAATCCCGTGGAAATACTGAATGGGTGACTGGGTGATATGCCCAGGCCGCGTCATCGCTTTTGAGAGCTCTGCCAGCAGATTTCGGGCGTCTTCGTCGGAGACATCACGTAGTAACGCGATGATTTTCTCTCGCTCGCCTGTGGATAACTGCTCAAGTGGCCCGAGGTCAAGGGTAGTAGGGTTAGAGTTACTTTTAGAGTTACTGTTAACCCGCACCCTATCGATAGGGTATGCATAGGGTATCGATACCCCACCGGTAGGGCATTGATCTGCTGTCGAGGGTAAGCCAAATGTGCTGGCTATGAGGTCTCTTAGCTCCTCATTGCTGGGGAGTCGCTCCAGAAGATCCTCGATGTAGAGGGGGCGCCATTTCTCGGGTAGCTCACGAATCTGACTGAACGTCTTCTGGCGCAGTTTGGGCGCAAGGGCCATCAGCGGGTAGTTGTGATCCCACCAAATATGCACCCATACAAAACTGGCCTCGGCCTCGTATTCAATGAATCCAGCTTCCTGCAGCCGGCGCAGGATTGGCATGAATTGGGACTCTGTATCCCAGCCCATTTCTGATGCCGCAATGCGTGGAACGATCTGGTAAGCGCCGATGATGTTGCTGAAAGGGCAGGTCAGTAGGTAGGTGAGTGTTGCCCTATCCTCCTGCGTTCTGCCTGCCATTTTGGGTGACCGCCAGAACGCGGAGTCATTGATCGTCCGCTGCCTGCTCATGCGCCGGCCCCATCGATCAGCCGCACAATGTCCTGGATTTTGAAGTAGACGCGCCGTCCGATTTTGACCCTGCACGGCCTGAGGTTCCGGGCCAGTTCGTTATCCCCAGAGAGGGTGATCCTCAGTCCCTCCGGGCTGCGGTGCAGGATCTCGGCTACTTGCGTCAGGGAGAGCAAGGGAGATCCGCCAGTTCTGCTGAGGATCAGTTCTTCGGTTGTCATGTGTCATCACCTGCATTTGGGAATGTAGGTGGAACACTACGGATAACTACGACTAGTATAGAGCATGTTTATTTGTCTTTTAGGTTGACATGGCTCGCCTAGACTACGTGCTCTCTAGCCTCAGTGATTATGCCTGCGATCCGCGCTGTCCTGACCAGTTCGCGGCGGGCTACAACGTTGTGCTGTCAGGCCTGGCCGAGTCTTCGAGCTTGACCTCTAGGCGCTATCCGATCTGGCCCCTGGTTCGTGCGAATCTAGACGGTGCCCTGGAGGTCTGCATTGCTGGCTACAGTGGAGTGTGGGCAAAGGAGCTACTGAGCGGTGCAAGCCTTTCGGAAATGGCACAGCAGCCGCCCCAATTCTGCGCGATGCCCTGCACCGAATCTTCAGGATCGTTAGCCGCGAAGGTCGTAGCGAGTGAGTTTGTTACGGCCAAGCCGGAAGGCATGCCCGAGGTCGACTGGCAGCTCCTGAACATGGATCGCTGGGATGCAAATCTGCGGTTTGCGATCCGGAGCCTTCTGGGCCCTAAGGGGCTCCCGCTGTCGGGGGCAGAGGCTTTATGTGGCGCTCTTGAGTCGGTACGTGAACTGTTCCGGTTGTTGCGTCACTTCAGGCCCAAGCGCACTGGTGCTCTGGTGGACTTTGATGCGCTGCAGGATGATCGGACGCGGCCGCAAGGAGAGGCTTACTGTGCGCTCTGCTGGCGGCTGAGTATCAGATCCAGGAGGTTGCAGGAGCTGGACGCTCAAGAGAAACAGGAAGTTGGCAAGGTTGTGAGGGCCGGCCGATTCACTGGGGGTATCCAAGAAACACGGTGGGCACAGGCCCTGATGCTGAAGGTCTGCCAGCATCTCCCTCGCTCATGCGCGCTGCTATCGAAAACAGAGGTCGCAAACCTCAGGGCCATATTCGACCGGTTCCGCGCTGAGAGAATCGTAGCGGGAAACCTGAGTCGCCAATACTGCTCGGTTCATCAGCCGGGCTCTCCAAAGTACCACGCTGATTTGCGCTATCTGGCAGCGTTTCAACATCACCTTTCTGTGCTGACTGGCGCAGCCAGATCTGAGTTTGCCTTCAACCTGCGATTACCTGACGCGGCTGACCTGCAGGAGGTCAGAAAGGTTGCCTATGACCAGGTGCACTCGGGGCTACATGCAATTGCGCCGAGCCGTAGGGGCTCGCTCGGGTTGCGTGAAAAGGTCTGGATGATGCACCAGGAGGGCATGAGCCAGTCGGAGATGGCTAGGCGGCTGGGTATTTCGCGTCAGGCCATTTCAAAGGCCAAAAAGAGTCTTGAGTCGCTGATGAATGCTCACCATGCGGGTAGCTATCTCAACCCTACAACAGGCGAAGCTCAAGTGCCGCATCATGTCCGTGAAGCCATCGGGAATTGCTTGGCGCGTGGTCTGCCGGTTGCAGCGATTGCAAAGCAAGTCAGGCTGACTAAAGGTACGGTAGATGGATTGGTGCGCATGATGCGCGTGCCTTTCGCGCACGGAGAAGTACGATGAAATGGTATCAGAAGGCATCAGTGCAGACTGCGTTGGTGACAGGATTGTGTGCGATTATTATATCTATGGGGGGATGGACTTTTTCTCTTTATCAAGAGAATAAGAAATTGTCTCGCGAGGTGTCAGAAAAAATAAATGATGCCATTGTGAAGTTTTCAGAAGATGTGGGTGATGCGCTGAGGAAGTCGGCCTCCTTAGATTTGTCTCCGCATTTTGATACATATGAGGGGGCTATGGGTACGATGCGCGCCCTCAATCAAGAGGCAAATATCTACGACTCAACTGTTAATTTGGTCGAGATTCACAGGTATCTAAGGATGTATGGGGATGAGGGCTCGAGAGCTCGGCTTGGAGTGCTCATGAATTCTTATGCAGACTCTCATCAGGCAGCCAATAACTATTTATTAAGTTTGCTTGAGAGTTCGCCCGGCGCAGAGGCGGCAAGTGAATATGCAGCGCTATTGAATGATCGAAGTAAGGCCAGGGCTGCTCTTCAGGCATTTATCATCAATCTTGGGAGCAATGACTTCAATATATAATTCGTAATTTCGGTGTTCAATCGCTTTCTTTAGCTCTCTGAACAGCCCAAAGCTGCACTCTTGTCTGCCGGTTAGCTCAATCATTGGGCTTATTATGCGTAGGCCGCAGTCGGTCGCAAATGATCCGAAGCTGCCCATGCTATCTGGGAGCAGCCTCCTCGCCCTGTCGGTGTTCGCGTTGGCCTCTGCCAGAGCGCCATATAGGTCGTGCTTCTTGATTATATAGAGTGGCCGCCCCCTCCCCTGAAAAAATTACAAGAACGACCAGCAGCTGAACGAAGTGTTGCCTATGGACATTATTTTTCTGAGTTGCAATTATTTATTGGCCAATGCTAGCGCAAGGGCAGGATGGGTAATCATGCTCTCCTCAATTGGTGTCATTAAATGAGTGCAGTCAGCTCCATGGGAACTAGATCCATACGGTATTTGCATCGTCTCATCTTCTATCCGATTCTGCTTATAGCTCTGGGGTGGGGTGTCTTGTCGCTGAGGATCAATCCCTTAGCGCTACTTTACGATCTGCAGTTCTTCGAGCTGCTCAAGGCTACATACATTATTTTATTCACGGCAGTGTTTTGGCCGATTGCCTATATCGAGCTGGTCGATTATCTCCATTCGCGGGCAGGTAAAAATGGTCGGCAGTATCTGGATTATGCCAAGTCCTTGCAGAAGGATCTGGTTGTAGCTGGACTTACCGCATTGGTGCTGGCAAGTATCTATTGGCTTGATTCGGTGAGTTACGGCTTCTCGGGTATCGATATCGCCTTCGTTGGCTTTCCATTTTTGGTTAACTCCTTATATACCATGATTCAATGCACATATCTGAGCATAGGTGGGCGGCGTGTGCGTAAGCAGGCACCATTGCTGATGTTCTTTGTGGTGTTGTCGGTTACCGTGGTAGCGTTTTGGATGCTGGTTAAAAACGCATCTGGTGAATTAGAAACGGATCAAGCTTTGTATCTGCAATTGACTATTCTCTTCTGCGGCGTCTGCTTCTTCTTGAGTAGCAACTTTCTTCTGCACGCATGGAGTCAGGGGCGTCTCGAAGCATCGGCGTTCAAACGCTACTTCTTCAGCGAAGTCGTCAGGTCGAAACATAATCTATACGGTCGTCTAGATGAAAAGCTGGAGTCCCTTAACCGGCAGTTAGCCCAGCGCAAGTCACAAAACGCCGCAGCTGTGCGTAGGCGACAGAAGGCGAGCTCGCGTAAGCGTGGCTGATCAAGGTAGATGATATTAGGGTGTTATCTTCGACGTGTTGGCGTCAGGATGCTCTTAAGGCGCATCTATTATCAGCAGAGTTGGCTGGTCAGGCTGCTGCAGTTACGTGGCTAACTGCTTTGGGAGGTGAGGCGCTTCTCTTCCGGTGGATCCTCTGCCGGAAGAGAAGTGGCTTGATATATTTTGATTGGCGAGTGCTGCAATGTAGCAGTTTTGTACCCCCATCGCTTGTTCAAGCGAACTCCTTTGGGGTTCCAGATTGGATCTCTGCGGCTCAGTCCGTTGAGCATCTGTGGATCACGGCTCCGCTTTGCTCTTGCGTCCCTTTGCCAGGGCTTCGAAGCCTTCAATCAACTCGGTAAAGAGTTCGTGTATGTATTACATGCTGATCAAGGTGCTTCGCGTTGGCGTTGCAGCTTGTCCAGCTTGCCAACGAGGTCTTCGGCTCGCAGATGAGTGTAGCGCTTGAGCATCTGCATCGACTTGTGGCCGCTGATTGCCGAGACCTCCTGGTCAGACAGGCCACCCTCGACCAGCCGGCTGACTGCTTCATGGCGTAGATCGTGGAAGCGCAGATCGGGCATGCCGAGCTTGGTCTTCAGTAGTCCCCAGGTTTTGGTGAAAGCGTAGGGCGCGCGCTTGCCGTTTTTGCCCGGCTCGCCAAAGAACACTAGGTCACAGTCAATCGGACGTATCGGATTGTTCAGCGCCGCCTGGAAGGTCTCTGTGGCCCATTTGCTGAGTGGGACGGTGCGTGCGCTGTCGTTCTTGGTGTCGGAGAGGCGCACCACGCGCTTTTTCATATCGACCTGATGCCTGCGCAGGGATGTGATCTCGGATGAGCGCATGCCGGTTTCCAAGGCGATGCGGACGATCCACCCCAGCATGGGGTTGCTGTGATTGTTTACAGCTGTCAGCAGGCGACGTTCTTCCTCCGCAGATAGGCGGCGATCGCGGCCTTCTCCGGGGCTGGGTTTGCGGATATTCAGCACTGGGTTGAAGCTCAGGCCCAAGCCCCACTCCTGAATCGCTACGGTGAACAGGTGGCTGAGCAGGGCCAGTTCCAGTCGCACGGTGTTGTTGCTGGTGGGCTTGCCACGATTGGTGATCGAAGCCAGGCGGGTATCACGATAGCCGGCGATGATCTCGGCCGAGAGGGCAGCCATGGAGTATTTGCCCAGATGGCTGATCAGCTGCTGGGCTTTGGTGGCTTCGGCGCGCTGGGTGGTCGGCTTCTTGGTGGGGCTGATTTCGCTGAGGTAGCGTTTGAGCGCCATTTCCAAGGTCATGCGCTCGGAGCCACTGCGTTGGATGTACACGCCCCTGACCATTTCATCTTCGGTGCGGCGTGCCCAGTCCTCGGCATCGCGCTTTGTACGGAAGGTTTTGGTGTTGGTTGGCCAGCCGGTTTTGCGTACCAGGGCCTTCCAAGTGCCAGCTTCCGTTTTGACGATGGTGGCCATTTTTACTTGCTCCAAAGGCGTGCTGCTGTACCGGCACTGTACTGATTTTGTACCTTTGGACTATAGGACTGGTCTAGCTGTTTTTGCTGCGGACATGAAAAAGCCGCGCAGTGCGCGGCTTTGGAGTTGGTGGGCCCACACGGACTCGAACCGTGGACCAAAGGATTATGAGTCCTCTGCTCTAACCAACTGAGCTATAGGCCCCCAGAAGGCGGGCGGATTATACCGGCGCCCTTTCGCTGCTGCCAATCGATAAGGGGCCGAGGAAGTTGCTGGCGAAGGACTCCGCCGAGAGCGGCCGGCTGACCACGTAGCCTTGGATCTGCGCGCAGCCTTCGCTGCTGAGGAAGATTTCCTGGGCCTTGGTTTCCACCCCTTCGGCGATCACGGTCATCTGCAGGCTGCGGCCGAGGGCGATGATGGCGCGGGTGATGGCGGCGTCGTCGGGGTCGCCGGGCAGGCCGCGGACGAAGGATTTGTCGATCTTCAGGATGTCCAGCGGCAGGCGCTTGAGGTAGCTGAGCGAGGAGTAGCCGGTGCCGAAGTCGTCGATCGCCAGCTGCAGGCCGAGGGCCTTGAGTTCGTGGAGGATGCCCAGGGCCTCTTCGGCCTGGGTCATGATGAAGCCTTCGGTGATTTCCAGTTGCAGGCGGCTGGCGTGCAGGCCGTAGTCGCGCAGGGTGTCGGCGATCCGTGCGGCCAGTTGCGGTTGGCGCAGCTGGCTGCCGGAGAGGTTGACCGACAGCGGGCCGAAGGGTGCGTGGCTGTCTTGCCAGGTGCGCATCTGCCGGCAGGCTTCCTGGAGGACCCAGTCGCCGAGCTGGAGGATCATGCCGTTCTCTTCGGCCAGGGGGATGAAGCGGTCCGGCGGGATCTCGCCGAACACCGGGTGGCTCCAGCGGATCAGTGCCTCGGCACCGATCAGGCGGCCGCTGCTCAGGCACATCTTGGGCTGGTAGTGCAGGCTCAGTTCGTCGCGCTCGATGGCGCGGCGCAGTTCGTGTTCCAGGGTCATGCGCTCGGTGGCCTGGAAGGTCAGGCTGCGGGTGTAGAACTCGATGCGGTTGCGCCCCTTGGCCTTGGAGCTGTACATGGCCGCGTCGGCATTCTTCACCAGGGTGGCGACGTCGTTGCCGTCTTCCGGGAACAGGCTGATGCCGATGCTGGCGCTGATGAAGAACTCGTGGCTGTCGACCTGGAACGGCGCGTTGAAGCAGGTCAGCAGCTTGGTCGCGACGCGTTCGGCATCCCGTTGCTGGTGCAGGCCGGGGAGCAGGACGATGAACTCGTCGCCGCCCAGGCGGGCCACGGTGTCGACGTCGCGCAGCTGCTCGCGCAGGCGCTGGGCGATGCTCTTCAGCAGGGCGTCGCCGACCGGGTGGCCGAGGCTGTCGTTGATGTGCTTGAAGCGGTCGAGGTCGAGGAAGACCACGGCGCCCTGCTGGTTGTCCGAGCGCGCATCGTTGAGCGCGGCATTCAGCCGGCTCTCGAACAGCAGGCGGTTGGGCAGGCCGGTCAGCGGGTCGTGGTGGGCCTGGTGGTCGAGGCGCGCCTGGGCATGCTTGAGGGTGCTGATGTCGGCGAACACGGCGACGAAGTGGGTGATGCTGCCGCCGGCATTGCGCACTGCGCTGATGGTCAGCCATTCCGGGAACGGCTCGCCGTTCTTGCGCTTGTTCCAGATCTCCCCCTGCCAGTGGCCGACGGCGGAGAGCTGGTGCCACATGGCGGCATAGAAGGCGCTGTCGTGCTGGCCGGAGGAGAGCAGGCGCGGTGACTGGCCGAGGGCTTCCGCCTCGCTGTAGCCGGTGATCTCGCTGAAGGCGCGGTTGACCGCGGTGATGCGCTGATCGGTGTCGGTGATCATCACCCCCTCGGCGGTGTTCTCGAACACGGTGGCGGCCTGGTGCAGGCGTTCCTGCATCTGCTGGCGTTCGGTGATGTCGCGGGCGATGGTGAGGATGCATTGTTCCTCATCGACCATGATCAGCTGCGCCGACAGTTCGGTGAGACGCAGTTGCCCACTCTGGGTGCGGATCCAGGCGTTCAGGTTGCGGGCCTGGCCATGCTGGTGGAGCTGCTCGATCATCTGCAGGCGATCCTGCGGGTCGGCCCACAGCTCGAGCTGCAGGGTGGACTGGCCGATCACTTCCTGGCTCTCGTAGCCGGTGATGCGGCTGAAGCCCTCGTTGGCTTCCAGCATGCAGCCATCCTGCAGGCGGGTGATCAGCAGGCCGTCCGGCGAGGCGTGGAAGGCCTTGGCGAACTTCTCCTCGGAAATCTTCAGCTGCTGCTGGGTGCGCTTCAGTTCGGTGATGTTGCGCACCGCGACGATCAGCGCCTGGTGGCCGTCGATGAGCACCGGCTGGGCCGAGATCAGGCCGCTGAACAGTTCGCCGTTGCTGCGCCGGAACGGCATTTCGAGGTTGCTCAGCGCCTCGCCCTGCAGGCGGGCGAGCAGCTGCGGGCCGATGCCCGGCAGGCCCCAGATATCCAGCTCGGTGGCGGTCTTGCCGACGGCCTGGGCGGCGGCAATGCCGAATTCCTGCTCGAAGGTCTGGTTGACCTCCAGCAGCACGCCGTCGCTGCGCCGGGTGATCACCAGGATGTCCGGGCAGTTGTGGAACACCGAGGTGAACTTCTGTTCGGACAGCTGCCGCGCCTGTTCGGCCTGCTTGGTGTCGCTGATATCGATCATCAGGCCGCGCAGGATCTGTTTGCCGTCCTGCTGGATCGGCGTGACGATATCGCGAATCCACACCACCCGGCCGTCGGCCGCCAGCATGCGGTAGTCGAGGCTGTGGGCGCGGCCGGCCAGGCTCTCGCTGACGCAGTAGTTGAGGGCGGATTCGGCATCGTCCGGGTGCAGCGTGCGCTGCCAGAAGCCCGGCTCCAGCCAGTCGTTCAGCGGGTAGCCGAGCAGGCGTTCGGCATGCGGGGAGACGTAGGTGAAGCAGTAGTCGTCCAGGCGCATTTCCCAGGCGATCGCGTTGAGGCTTTCGACCAGGCCGCGGTAGTGCTGGGCACTGTTGCGCAGCTGCAGTTCGAGCGCGTGGCGCCCGCGTATCTCCTGGCTCAGGCGGCGGTTGATGCGCAGCAGGGCGGTGAGGATCAGGGCTGCCGCCAGCAGCGCCGGCAGGCCGTAGAGCAGGGCCTGCTGCCAGAACTGCCGGCGATCCAGCACGCCGCCTATCCAGGGCTCCTGCAGCGTTTCGATTTCCTTGGCGCTGAGTTCGGCGAACAGCTTGTCGAGAATGCCGACCAGCACCGCCTGGCTGTGCGGCGCGGCCATCGCCAGCTGGTAGCGGTAGGGCGTCTCGCCGCTGACGTAGAGGCCTTCGAGCTTGAGCTGGCGCATGCTCCAGACGCTGGAAGCGAGATCGCCGACCAGGGCGTCGGCCTGGCCGGTGGCGACCGCTTGCAGGGCGGCGCTGACGCTGGCCAGCGGCAGCAGGTTGAGGTCCGGATGGCGGCTGCGCAGCAGCTCGTGGGGGGCGTAGTCCTTGACCACCGCGACTTTCAGGCCGTACAGCTGCTGCAGGGTGCGCGGCTGGGCGCCGTCGGTGTGGGCGATGATGACGATCGGGAAGTCGAGGTAGGGGCGGGTGAAGGCCAGATCCCGCTGGCGCTCCGGGGTGGCCATCACCCCCGGCAGCAGGTCGAGCTGGCCGCCCTTGGCGCTGCTCAGCAGTTCGCTCCAGTTGCGTGGCTCGACCGGCACCAGGTCGATCTCCAGGCGTTCTTCGATCAGTCCCACATAGCTGGCGCTGAGCCCCTGGTAGCGGCCCTGCTCGTCGCGAAACTCGAAAGGCGGCCAGGAGGCGTCGACGCCGAGGCGCAGTTGCGGGTGTTCGGCCAGCCAGGCTTGCTCGGTTGCACTGAGGGTGAGCGCGTGCGCCGGGCTTGCCCAGTACGCCAGACACAACAGGAGAATGGCCAGCCAACGCGACATGCAGGCGGTTTCCGCAGCAAGGGATATTGCTGCAGTGTAGCCGGGCGTGGCATGGGACAGAAAACAAAACCCCCGGTTTGGGCCGGGGGTTGTGGTTTTACTCGTCGAGGAAGGAGCGCAGATGCTCGCTTCGCGTCGGATGACGCAGCTTGCGCAGCGCCTTGGCTTCGATCTGGCGGATCCGCTCGCGGGTCACATCGAACTGCTTGCCGACTTCCTCGAGGGTGTGGTCGGTATTCATGTCGATGCCGAAGCGCATGCGCAGGACCTTGGCTTCACGGGCGGTGAGGCCGGCCAGTACTTCGCGGGTGGCTTCCTTGAGGCTTTCCACCGTGGCTACGTCAATCGGGGACTGCATGGTGCTGTCCTCGATGAAGTCGCCCAGGTGCGAGTCTTCGTCGTCGCCGATCGGGGTTTCCATGGAGATCGGCTCTTTGGCGATCTTCAGGACCTTGCGGATCTTGTCCTCGGGCATTTCCATGCGCTCGCCCAGCTCTTCCGGGGTCGGTTCGCGCCCCATCTCCTGCAGCATCTGGCGGGAGATACGGTTGAGCTTGTTGATCGTCTCGATCATGTGCACCGGAATACGGATGGTGCGTGCCTGGTCGGCGATCGAGCGGGTGATCGCCTGGCGAATCCACCAGGTGGCGTAGGTCGAGAACTTGTAGCCGCGGCGGTATTCGAACTTGTCCACCGCCTTCATCAGGCCGATGTTGCCTTCCTGGATCAGGTCGAGGAACTGCAGGCCGCGGTTGGTGTACTTCTTGGCGATGGAGATAACCAGGCGCAGGTTGGCCTCGACCATCTCTTTCTTCGCCCGGCGGGCCTTGGCCTCGCCGATGGACATGCGGCGGTTGATGTCCTTGATTTCGGCGATGGTCAGACTGGTGTCGTTCTGCAGGGCGATCAGCTTCTGCTGGCAGCGCAGAATGTCGGCCTGCAGGTTGCCGATGGCCTCGGCGTACTTGGCCTTGCCCTTGGCCAGGCCGGCGGCCCAGCTTTCGTCGACTTCGTGGCCGGGGAACAGCTTGAGGAAGTCGGCACGCGGCATGCGCGCATCACGTACGCACAGCTGCATGATGGCGCGTTCCTGGGCGCGCAACTGCTCCAGCGAGCCGCGTACGCGCTCGACCAGGGCATCGAACTGCTTGGGCACCAGCTTGATCGGCATGAACAGCTCGGCCAGGGCGAGCAGTTCGGCGATTGCCTGCTTGCTGCTGCGACCATGCTTCTTCAGCGCCTTGCGGGCTTTTTCCAGCTGCTCGGAGACGGCGGTGAAACGGCGCAGGGCTTCTTCCGGGTCCGGACCGCCATCGCCTTCTTCTTCGTCGTCGCTGTCGCTTTCTTCTTCCTCGTCATCGGCGGCTTCGGCGGCCGGTGCGGCGGTTTTCAGATCGACCGGGACTTCTTCGGCAGGCAGGCTGCCGTCGTCCGGGTCGATATAACCGCTGAGGATGTCGGACAGGCGGCCACCTTCGCTGGTGACGCGCTGGTAGTCGGCGAGGATGCTGTCGACGGTACCCGGGAAGTGAGCGATGGCGCTCATGACTTCGCGAATGCCTTCTTCGATGCGCTTGGCGATTTCGATTTCGCCTTCGCGGGTCAGCAGCTCCACGGTGCCCATTTCACGCATGTACATGCGCACCGGGTCGGTGGTGCGGCCGATATCGGTCTCCACGGCCGCCAGGGCGGCTGCGGCTTCCTCGACAGCGGCCTCATCGGTGTCGGCCTCGGCCAACAACAGGGCATCCGCATCCGGGGCAGTCTCGAATACGTTGATCCCCATGTCGTTGATCATGCGGATGATGTCTTCCACCTGTTCCGGGTCGGAAATATCCTCCGGCAGGTGGTCGTTGACCTCCGCGTAAGTCAGGTAACCCTGCTCACGACCGCGGGCGATCAACTCTTTCAAACGAGATTGCTGTTGCGCTTTTCCGGACATAACACCCTATCCATTGAAGGTCTTGGCGGGCAAAAAACAAGCCGAGGATTATACCCGATTCGAGGCCTCAAGCGCCAGTTGAGGTCGGGGAAGCGGGCGAATGGTTGCGATTGAGCAGGTTTCGCAGCTGCTCTTTTTCCTCGGTATTCAATTCACTTTGACGGGCTTTGCGCAGCAGTTGTTCCAGGCTGCGCTCGCGTTGGCGGGCTACCAAGCTAGTTATAGTGTCGAAAAACTGTTGTTCAAGGTTGTCGACGGAAATCAGCCATTCCTTTTCCGCCAGGGCGCGCAGCAGGCGGCCCTGTTCGGTGCCGTGCCAGCGCGCGATCAGCTGCAGCGAGCGCAGGTTCGGGCTCTTCTGCAGGGCGCCGAGCAGGGCGACCAGCAGCTGGGCGTAGGTGTCGTCTTCGGCGGCGAAATGGCTGACATCCTCGACCTTCTGCGCCAGGTTGGGATGATGCAGCAGGGTGCGCAGGGCGGTCAGGGTGGGCGATTCGACGCTGACGGCCTTGCGCGGTATGCGCGGCTGGTCGTCGCGGCCGCCTTTCTTCCAGTTGCCGTCCTTCTTCCATGGCTTGCCTTCGCCTTTCTTCCAGTTCTTCTTCGGCTCGAAGGCCTCCTGGGGCGGCTCGATATGGTCGGCATAGTCGGCGATATCGCCGTATTCCGGCTGCGCATCGTAATAGTGGTCGGCGGCGGGGGCGTGATCCTGCGGGCTGCTGGGTGCGGGGGGTGGCGTGTTGCGGCTCAGCTGCGCCAGGGCGTCGGCGTGCAGGCCGGTAATCTCGCCCAGGCGCATGCGCATCAGGGCGCGCAGGTTGTTGCCGGGAATCTGCTCGATCAGCGGGCTGGCCAGGGTCGCCAGGTGGGCCTTGCCTTCCAGGGAGCGCGGGTCGGCCTCTTCGCAGAGCTGCTGGAAGAAGTAGTCGGCCAGCGGCTGGGCGTGCTGGTTGATGCGCGCACGGAAGGCGTCGGTGCCTTCGGCGCGGACCAGGCTGTCCGGGTCCTCGCCTTCGGGGAGGAACAGGAAGCGCGCGCGGCGTCCGTCCTGCAGGCTCGGTAGGGTCGATTCGAGGGCGCGCCAGGCGGCCTTGCGTCCGGCGGCGTCGCCGTCGAAGCAGAACAGCACGCTGGGTACGATGCGGAACAGGCGCTTGAGGTGTTCCTCGCTGGTGGCGGTGCCGAGGGTGGCCACGGCGTTGCGCAGGCCTTGCTGGGCCAGGGCGATGACGTCCATGTAGCCTTCGACCACCATGATCTCGTCGAGGTCGCGGTTGTTCTTGCGCGCCTCGTACAGGCCGTAGAGTTCCTGGCCTTTGTGGAACACCGGGGTTTCCGGGGAGTTCAGGTATTTGGGCTTGTCGTCGCCGAGCACCCGGCCGCCGAAGGCGATGATGCGCCCGCGGCTGTCGCGGATGGGGAACATCACGCGGTCGCGGAAACGGTCGTAGCGCTTGCCGGTTTCGGCGTTCTCGATCAGCAGGCCGGCGTCGATCATCGCCTTCTGCTGCAGGCTGTCGCCGCCCAGGTGCTTGAGCAGGTTGTCCCAGCCCGGCGGGGCGAAGCCGAGACCGAAGTCGCGGGCGATCTCGCCGGACAGGCCGCGGCCCTTGAGGTAGTCCACCGCCGCCTTGCGCGTCGGGTGGCTCTTCAGGGCCTGGCGGTAGTAGTCGCTGGCGGCGGTCAGTAGCGGGTAGAGCGGCGAGTCGGTGGGTTGGCGTGGCTTGCTGTGCCGTCCGCCTTCCTCGCGGGGAATTTCCATGCCGGCGCGCTTGGCCAGTTCCTCGATGGCCTGGGGGAAGTCCAGGTTGTCGTGGTCCATGATGAAGCCGAGCGCGTTGCCGCCGGCGCCGCAACCGAAGCAGTAGTAGAACTGTTTGTCCGGGCTGACGCTGAAGGAGGGGGTTTTTTCCTTGTGGAACGGGCAGCAGGCCGTGTAGTTCTTGCCGGCCTTCTTGATCTGGATGCGCGAACTCACCACCTCGACTATGTCGGTGCGGTTGAGCAGGTCATCGATGAAGGATTGCGGGATCAGGCCGGCCATGGAGTCGTCAGTGTGCTGGTGCCAGAGGCGGGAGCATAAACGAAAAAACTCCGATCATTCGCCGGCTGGCGAAGCGGAGTGGGGTGGAGCCTGAAAATGCAAAGCCCGGCGTGAGCCGGGCCATGCGGAAACCTTTGCGGCGTGACTGATGACTCAGTACAGGCGCTCGCGGCGGCGCTGTTCGCGCTGCACTTTCTTCGCGTGACGCTTAACAGCAGCAGCTGCCTTACGCTTGCGCTCGGTGGTTGGCTTCTCGTAGAACTCGCGGCTGCGCACTTCGGCCAATACACCGGCCTTTTCGCAGGAGCGCTTGAAGCGACGCAGAGCTACGTCGAAGGGTTCGTTCTCTTTAACTTTGACGGCTGGCATCCAGGTCGTACCTTCACTGTTTTACCGAATGGACGACGCGATCCGGCTAGGGCACGGGAATACGTCGGTTTTCAAGGGCTGCGGATATTAACGCCAAGCGCCACAGAATGCAAAGCCTCTGATCGAAAAGCGCTGGTCGGCCCGAAGGGCGGCGATTATTATGCGCGCCTTCGAATTCCCCCGTTATTAAAGGCGCAAACCCATGCTGGTGCTGGGCTTGGAAACTTCCTGCGATGAAACCGGCGTCGCCCTGTACGACAGCGAACGCGGTCTGCTGGCCGACGCCCTGTTCAGCCAGATCGAGCAACACCGCGTGTTTGGCGGGGTGGTGCCGGAGCTGGCCTCGCGCGATCACGTCAAGCGCATGCTGCCGCTGATCCGTGAGGTGCTGGCCGAGGCCGGCGTAGAACGTTCGCAGATCGACGCGATTGCCTATACCGCGGGCCCCGGCCTGGTCGGGGCGCTGCTGGTCGGCGCCTCCTGCGCCCAGGCCCTGGCCTTTGCCTGGGGCATTCCGGCCCTCGGCGTGCACCATATGGAAGGCCACTTGCTGGCGCCGATGCTGGAAGAACAGCCGCCGGCCTTTCCGTTCGTCGCCTTGCTGGTTTCCGGCGGGCATACCCAGCTGGTGCGCGTCGACGGCATCGGCCGCTACCAGTTGCTCGGCGAGTCGCTGGACGACGCCGCCGGCGAGGCCTTCGACAAGACCGCCAAGCTGATGGGCCTACCCTATCCGGGTGGCCCGGAGATCGCCCGCCTGGCCGAAATCGGGACGCCGGGGCGCTTCACCTTTCCGCGGCCGATGACCGATCGCCCCGGCTTGGATTTCAGCTTCAGCGGGCTGAAGACCTTCACCCTCAATACCTGGACGCAGTGCCGCGACGCCGGCGACGCCAGCGAGCAGACCCGTGCCGACGTGGCCCTGGCCTTCCAGCAGGCGGTGGTCGATACCCTGACCATCAAGTGTCGGCGCGCGCTCAAACAGTGCGGCCTGAACAGCCTGGTGATCGCCGGCGGGGTCAGCGCCAACCAGGCGCTGCGTCGTTCCCTGGAGAAGATGCTCGGCGAGTTCAAGGGCCAGGTGTTCTACGCCCGGCCGCGCTTCTGCACCGACAACGGCGCGATGATCGCCTATGCCGGCTGCCAGCGCCTGCAGGCCGGCCAGCAGGATGGCCCGGCCATCGGCGTGCAGGCGCGTTGGCCGATGGAGCAGCTGCCGGCCCTGTAAGACCGGCGCGACGCGGGGATTCAGAAGTGGCGTTCGCGTCCGGCGAACAGGTCGCGTAGATTGCGGCGATGACGCCAGACGATCAGCCCGGTGAGGGCGCACATCGGCAGCAGCGCCGCCGGTTGCTGCCAGGCCAGCAGGGGCAGGGTCAGCGGGGTGGCGATCAGCGAGGCGAGCGAGCTGGTGCGGGTGAGGATGAACGTCAGCGCCCAGGCGGCGAGGGCCAGCAGGGCGGCCGGCGGATACAGGCCGAGCAGCATGCCGGCAGCAGTGGCCACGCCCTTGCCGCCCTTGAAGCGGAAATACAGCGGGTACAGGTGGCCGATCACGGCGGTGAGGCCGATCCAGGCCTGTTGCTGGATGGCAAAGCCGAGCTGGCCGGCGATCAGGATCGGCAGCAGGCCCTTGAGCAGATCGCCGAGCAGGGTGAGGATGGCCAGCTTCTTGCCCGCCACCCGCAGCATGTTGGTGGCGCCGGGGTTGCCGGAGCCATTGGCGCGCGGGTCCGGCCCACCGCTCAGGCGGCTGAGCAGGATGGCGAAGGACAGCGAGCCGAGCAGGTAGGCGAGCAGTACCAACAGCCAGAACATGGTATCCATTCCGGGGCGAGTGAGCCCCGATTCTAGCGGCGGGACGCACTCCTTGTCGTGCTGTGGAGTTAAGTGCTTGGACAAAGTCTTTATCGAGGGCCTGGAAGTCGACACGCTGATCGGTGCGTACGACTGGGAGCGCGGCATTCGCCAGTGCCTGCGCCTGGACCTGACCTTCGCCTGGGATATCCGCCCGTCCGCCGCCACCGACGACCTGAGCCAGGCGCTGGATTACGCGGCGGTGAACCGGCATGTGCAGGCGTTTGCTGGCGCCGCGCAGTTCCAGCTGGTGGAGACCTTTGCCGAGCGCCTGGCCGCGAGCCTGCTGGAGCACTTCGGCATGCCCTGGCTGCGCCTCAAGGTGACCAAGCCCGGCGCCAATCCGGCGGCCCGTGCGGTCGGGGTGGAAATCGAGCGCAGTCGGCCATGAGCCGGGTCTTGCTCGGCCTGGGCAGCAATTTCGAGCGCGAACTGCATCTGCGGGCCGGCCTGGAGGCCTTGGCCGGCTTTCTCCATGAGTTGCGCTGCTCTCCGGTGTTCGAGAGCGCGCCGGTGGGGATCAAGAGCGGGCCGTTCTTCAACCTGGTGGTGAGCGCGCGCACCGACCTGCCGCTGACCGAGCTGGATCGCCGGCTGAAGTTCATCGAGGCCGACAACGGCCGCTATGCGCCGAACCGCAAGGGCTTGCCGCTGGATATCGACGTGCTGCTGTACGACGAACTGGTCGGCAACTTCGATGGGCTGATCCTGCCGCGCCCGGAAATCCTCAAGAATGCCTTCGTACTCTGGCCGCTGGCGCTACTGGTGCCCGAGGTGTTGCACCCGGCAACCGGCCAGCCCTTCGCTCGGCTCTGGGAGGCTGCGCAGATCGACCAGCAGCTGTGGCCGGTCGCCTTCGACTGGCGTGGCGTGGCGCTGACTCCGCCCGCGCTGATCCAGGCCTTTCCCGCGCCGCGCTAGGCAGCCATCGACGAAGCCGCGTGCCGGTGCGCATGGCGCACCCTACTGAGCGCGATGATCGCTTGCGCCGTTTATTCGACCGACGCACCGGCCTTGTAGGCCTTGAGTGCCTGCAGGCGTTCGCGCTTGAGCGCCTCGCCCAGCTCGGCGCCCTGCAGGCCCTGGGCCAGCAGGGGCTGCACCGCCACCGCGCGGGCGGCCTGCATGGCGCCGTGCAGGTAGGGGGCCTGGGGGTAGGCGCGCTCTTCGAAGCCGAGACGGCCGCGGGCATCCATCTCGCAGGCGGCGAGGAACTCCTCGAAGCGCTGCGGCCGGCGGTAGACATCGAAGCTCTGCAACAGCTCCAGCAAGGTCGTAGCCCGTAGCTCCAGGGCGCGATGGCCGTGGGTGTGGTACTCGCCGACCAGCAGGGCCAGTTCGGCGCAATCCTTGGGCGCCTTGCAGCGCGCGTTGACCGCGCGGATCAGCTTCAGTCCGCGGGTTTCATGGGCGATATGCCGCGGCCACTCGGCTGGCGGCGTGGTGCCCTTGCCCAGGTCGTGCAGCAGGCAGGCCCAGCGCACGGTCAGCGGCTGCTGGTGGCGGGCGCATTGCTGCAGGACCATCAGGTTGTGCAGGCCGGTGTCGATTTCCGGGTGATGGGCGGCGGTTTGCGGCACGCCGAACAGCGCATCGAGTTCCGGCAGCAGCTCGGCCAGGGCGCCACAGTCGCGCAGCACCTGAATGAACACCTCGGGGCAGGGTTCCAGCAGGGCGCGGGAGATTTCCTTCCAGCTACGCTCCGCGGTCAGCGCCCTGAGCTCGCCGGATTCGGCCAGCTGGCGCATCAGCGCCAGGGTCTCCGGCGCTACGACAAAACCCAGCGGCGCATAGCGCGCGGCGAAGCGGGCCACGCGCAGCACGCGCAGCGGGTCTTCGGCGAAGGCCGGGGAAACATGGCGCAGCACCCGCGCCTCAAGATCGCGCTGGCCGCCGTAGGGGTCGATGACCCGGCCCTGGTCGTCCTCGGCCATGGCGTTGACGGTGAGGTCGCGGCGGATCAGGTCTTCTTCCAGGGTCACGTCCGGGCTGGCGTAGAAGGTGAAGCCGCCATAGCCCTGGCCGGATTTGCGCTCGGTGCGGGCCAGCGCATATTCCTCGCCGCTCTGCGGGTGGAGGAACACCGGGAAGTCGTCACCCACCAGGCGATAGCCTTGGGCCTGCATGGTCGCCGCATCGGCACCGACCACCACCCAGTCGATATCGCTGACCGGCCGCCCGAGCAGGCGGTCGCGCACGGCGCCGCCGACCTTGTAGATCTGCATGAGTTGATTCCTCCGTAGCGGCGGAGGATAAGCGAAAAAGCCGCCGGGCGGGCGGCGCTGGTGGCTTGGTCGCGGTTGCGAGCGAAACGGGAACAGGCCTCAGGGTGGCGGGAGCATCAGGTCCAGGCGCGGGTAGTCGCCCTCGGTTGCCGCTTCGCCGCGCGGGGGCACATGCTGCACGGCAATGGTCTGCTCGCCCTGGCGCACCTCCAGGTGGATGTCGAAGCCCCACAGCCGGTGCAGATGCTTGAGTACTTCGTCGGTGGAGTCACCCAGCGGTTTGCGGTCGTGCTGCTGGTGGCGCAGGGTCAGCGAGCGGTCGCCGCGGCGGTCGACGCTCCAGATCTGCACGTTGGGTTCGCGGTTGCCCAGGTTGTACTGGGCGGCCAGGGTCTCGCGGATGAGGCGGTAGCCCGGCTCGTCGTGGATCGCCGGCACCAGCATGTCGTCCTGCTGGTCGTCGTCCATCACGCTGAACAGCTTGAGGTCGCGGATCACCTTGGGCGAGAGGAACTGCAGGATGAAGCTCTCGTCCTTGAAGTTGGCCATGGCGAACTTGAGGGTGGACAGCCAGTCGCTGCCGGCGATGTCGGGGAACCAGCGGCGGTCTTCCTCGGTGGGGTGCTCGCAGATGCGGCGGATGTCGCTGTAGATGGCGAAACCCAGGGTGTAGGGGTTGATGCCGCTGTAGTAGGGGCTGTCGAAGCCAGGCTGGTAGATCACGCTGGTGTGCGACTGCAGGAACTCCATCATGAAGCCGTCGGTGACCAGGCCCTCGTCGTACAGGTCGTTCATCAGGGTGTAGTGCCAGAAGGTCGCCCAGCCCTCGTTCATCACCTGGGTCTGGCGCTGCGGGTAGAAGTACTGGGCGATCTTGCGCACGATGCGGATCACCTCGCGCTGCCAGGGTTCCAGCAGCGGCGCGTGCTTCTCCAGGAAGTACAGGATGTTTTCCTGCGGTTCGGCCGGCCAGCGCTTGCTGTCCTGGTCGTGGCCCTTGCTGGCGCTCTTGGGGATGGTGCGCCAGAGGTCGTTGATCTGCTTCTGCAGGTGCTCCTCGCGATCCTTCTGCCGGCGCCGCTCCTCCTCGGCGGAGATCGGGTAGGGCCGCTTGTAGCGGTCGACGCCGTAGTTCATCAGGGCGTGGCAGGAGTCTAGCAGGTCTTCCACCGCATCGATGCCGTGGCGCTCCTCGCACTGCATGATGTACTGCTTGGCGAACACCAGGTAGTCGATGATCGAGCTGGCGTCGGTCCAGGTGCGGAACAGGTAGTTGCCCTTGAAGAAGCTGTTGTGGCCGTAGCAGGCGTGGGCGATCACCAGGGCCTGCATGCACATGGTGTTCTCTTCCATCAGGTAGGCGATGCACGGATCGGAGTTGATCACGATCTCGTAGGCCAGCCCCATCTGCCCGCGGCTGTAGCCCTTCTCGGTGGCGAGGAAATGCTTGCCGTAGGACCAGTGGTGGTAGCCCAGCGGCATGCCGACCGAGGCGTAGGCGTCCATCATCTGTTCGGCGGTGATCACCTCGATCTGGTTGGGGTAGGTGTCGAGCGCATAGCGCTCGGCGAGGCGCGCGATCTCGCGGTCGTAGGCGCGCACCAGTTCGAAGGTCCATTCCGATCCGGTGGAAATCGGCTGGCGTTTTTTCTCGGTGGCGGTCATCGCGGCTCCCCTCAGGTCACCAGGCGGCGCTGGAACAGTTCACGGAACACCGGGTAGATGTCCGCAGCCGAGACCAGCTGCTGCTGGGCGAAGGTGTCGGCGTAGCTTTCGCCGACCTGTTCGTACTCGAACCACAGGGCCTGGTGTTCGCGCGGGGTGATCTCGACGTAGGTGAAGTACTGCACGAACGGCATGATCTGATTGATCAGGATATCGCGGCAGACCGGCGAATCGTCATTCCAGTTGTCGCCGTCCGACGCCTGGGCGGCGTAGATGTTCCACTCGTTGACCGGGTAACGCGCGGCCATGATCTCCTGCATCATCTTCAGCGCGCTGGAGACGATGGTGCCGCCGGTTTCCCGCGAGTAGAAGAACTCCTCTTCGTCGACCTCTTTCGCGCTCGTATGGTGGCGGATGAACACCACCTCAATCTTGTCGTAGTTCCGCTTCAGAAACAGATACAAGAGGATGAAGAACCGCTTGGCGATGTCCTTGGTGGCCTGGGTCATCGAGCCGGACACGTCCATCAGGCAGAACATCACCGCCTTGGAGCTGGGGTTGGGCTGCTTGGTCAGCAGGTTGTACTTGAGGTCGAAGGTGTCGAGGAACGGCACGCGGTTGATGCGCGCGCGCAGCTTGCCGATTTCCGCCTCGACTTCCTGGATATCGCCGAAGTTGTCCGGCTCTTCGACCTTCAGCCGCTCCAGTTCGGCCAGGGCCAGTTTGAGCTTGGCGCGGCTGCTGCCGGACAGGGCGATGCGCCGCGCATGGGCCGAGCGCAGGGTGCGCACGATGTTGATGCGCGACGGGTTGCCCTCGTTGCTGATGCCGGCGCGCACGGTCTTGAAGGTGTCGCTGCCGGTCAGGTGGCGCTTGACCAGGTTGGGCAGCTCCAGGTCCTCGAACATGAAGTCGAGGAATTCCTCCTGGGTGATCTGGAAGACGAACTCGTCCATGCCCTCGCCGGAGTTGCTCGCCTTGCCGGCGCCACGACCGCCGCCGCCCTGGGGCCGGGGGATATGGTCGCCGCCGCTGAACTGCTTGTTGCCCGGGTGCACGGTGGTCTGCTTGCCGCCGCGGCCGTGGTGCAGCACCGGTTCGTCGATGTCGCGGCCGGGAATGCTGATCTGTTCGCCGTGCTCCATGTCGGTGATGGAGCGCCGGCTGACGGCCTCCTCCACGGCCTTCTTGATGTGGTCACGGTAACGCCGCAGGAAGCGCTGGCGGTTCACCGTGCTCTTGTTCTTGCCATTCAGGCGTCGGTCTATGACATAGCTCATGACGTCTCCTTAGCACGCAGGCCCGTGCAGGCCCGCGGCAGCCGGCGCGGCCACGGAGGAGCGCCGGCGACGGGTTACTGCGACTTGCGAACCCGCAGATACCATTCGGACAGCAGGCGCACCTGCTTCTCGGTGTAGCCACGCTCGACCATACGGGTGACGAAGTCGTTGTGCTTCTGTTGGTCCTCCTTGCTCGCCTTGGCGTTGAAGCTGATGACCGGCAGCAGATCCTCGGTGTTGGAGAACATCTTCTTCTCGATCACCACGCGCAGCTTCTCGTAGCTGAGCCAGGTCGGGTTCTTGCCGTTGTTGTTGGCGCGGGCGCGCAGCACGAAGTTGACGATCTCGTTGCGGAAATCCTTCGGGTTGCTGATCCCGGCCGGTTTCTCGATCTTCTCCAGCTCCTCGTTGAGGGCCACGCGGTTGAGGATTTCGCCGGTTTCCGGGTCGCGGTATTCCTGATCCTGGATCCAGAAGTCGGCGTACAGCACGTAGCGGTCGAAGATGTTCTGCCCGTACTCGCTGTAGGACTCCAAGTAGGCGGTCTGGATTTCCTTGCCGATGAACTCGATGTAGCGCGGCGCCAGGTATTCCTTGATGAAGCGCAGATAGCGCTCACGCACTTCGGCGGGGAACTGTTCCTGTTCGATCTGTTGCTCCAGCACGTACAGCAGGTGCACCGGGTTGGCGGCGATCTCGTGGGGGTCGAAGTTGAACACCTTGGACAGGATCTTGAAGGCGAAGCGGGTCGACAGGCCGGTCATGCCTTCGTCCACCCCGGCGGTGTCGCGGTATTCCTGGATCGACTTGGCCTTGGGGTCGGTGTCCTTGAGGTTCTCGCCGTCGTAGACGCGCATCTTCGAGTAGATGTTGGAGTTCTCCGGCTCCTTCAGCCGGCTCAGCAC
The DNA here is from genome assembly GCF_009799935.1 of Pseudomonas sp. L-22-4S-12. NCBI lineage: Bacteria > Pseudomonadati > Pseudomonadota > Gammaproteobacteria > Pseudomonadales > Pseudomonadaceae > Pseudomonas > Pseudomonas sp. L-22-4S-12. Next base: position 914,037 of record NZ_WELL01000001.1, read on the forward strand.
GGAGAACTGGGCGAGCATCTTGAGGGTGTCCGGCGCGCAGTGGGCGTGGGCCAACGAGCTGTTGAACAGCAGCTTGTCGTAGATCTTCACCTCGTCGGTGACGCGCAGGCAGTACGGCACCTTGACGATGTAGATGCGGTCGATGAACGCCTCGTTGTTCTTGTTGTTGCGGAAGCTGTGCCACTCCGACTCGTTGGAGTGGGCCAGCAGGATGCCGCTGTAGGGGATCGCGCCGAGGCCTTCGGTGCTGTTGTAGTTGCCCTCCTGGGTGGCGGTCAGCAGCGGGTGCAGCACCTTGATCGGCGCCTTGAACATCTCGACGAATTCCATCAGGCCCTGGTTGGCCCGGCACAGGGCGCCCGAGTAGCTGTAGGCGTCAGCATCGTTCTGTGGGAATTCCTCCAGCTTGCGGATATCCACCTTGCCGACCAGGGCGGAGATGTCCTGGTTGTTCTCGTCGCCCGGCTCGGTCTTGGCTACGGCGATCTGGTTGAGGATCGAGGGGTACAGCTTGACCACGCGGAACTGGCTGATGTCGCCGCCGAACTCGGTCAGGCGCTTGGTGGCCCAGGGCGAGATGATGCTGTTCAGGTAGCGCCGCGGGATGCCGTAGTCCTCTTCGAGGATGGCGCCGTCCTCATCGGCGTTGAACAGCCCCAGCGGCGATTCGAACACCGGCGAGCCCTTGATCGCGTAGAAGGGCACTTTTTCCATCAGTTGCTTGAGCTTTTCCGCCAGCGACGACTTGCCGCCGCCGACCGGGCCAAGCAGGTAGAGGATCTGTTTCTTCTCTTCCAGGCCCTGGGCGGCGTGGCGGAAGTAGGAGACGATCTGGTCGATGCACTCTTCCATGCCGTGGAAGTCGGCGAAGGCCGGGTAGCGACGGATCACCTTGTTGGAGAAGATCCGCGACAGGCGCGAGTTGCTCGACGTATCGATCAGCTCCGGCTCGCCGATGGCCATCAGCAGGCGTTCGGCCGCCGTGGCGTAGGCGCTGCGATCCGTCTTGCACAGCTCCAGATATTCCTGAAGGGAATATTCCTCCTGGCGGGTCGCTTCAAAGCGTTGCTGGAAGTGGCTGAATATGCTCATGACTGCACCTCGCTCGCTGCATGGAGCCGGCACTGGGGAATCGGGCGGGTGCAGGGCTGGCCGCCACAGCGGCCGTCGGAAATCCCCCAGAACACCTCAAAAACGCAACCGATGGCCCGGAACCGGTGTGCCGGCTCTTCCTTTTGGATGGCCTCGACTTAAGAGTAGTTCGGATTCGGCAGGCGCAAGGATGGCGTAAGGGTGACAGGATATTGCCGCTCGTCGGCAAAGCGCTGAAGGGCAGGCGCGGCGCGGGCTCGCGCCGGCAGAGTTTTTTTACTCGCTGCCGCCCTGGGCCACTTCGCCCGGGTACTGGCTGCGCCACAGCTCGAAGCCGCCATCCAGGCTGTAGACCTCGGCGAAGCCCTGGTGCGCCAGGTAGGCGGCGGCGTTTTGGCTGGAGTTGCCGTGGTAGCAGGTGACGATCAGCGGCTGGTCGAAGTCGGCCTTGGCGATGAAATCGGCCAGGGAGTGGTTGTCCAGGTGCCGGGAGCCGCTGATATGGCCATTGGCGAAGCTCTGCGGGTCGCGGATGTCGACCACCACGGCGCCTTGCTCGCGCAGGGTCTGGGCCTGCTGCGGGGGGATGCGTTTGAATTCGCTCATGGGCTGTTCTCCGGGCAGTCGCAGCGCAAGCGTTCGCCGCTGTCGATATTCATCAGGGTCAGGGCCCCGCCCCACACGCAGCCGCTGTCCAGGGCGCTGAGGCCGGGTTCGTCGCAGTTGCCTTCCAGCGCCGCCCAGTGGCCGAAGATGATCTTGCGCCCGCGGCTCTTGCGTTGCGGGTAGCTGAACCAGGGGGCGTAGCCGGGCGGGGCGGTGCCGACGCCTTCCTTGCTCTTCAGGTCGAGGGTGCCATCGGCCTTGCAGAAGCGCATGCGGGTGAAGTAGTTGGTGATCACCCGCAGGCGCGGGATGCCGTGCAGGTCCTTGTCCCATTTGGCCGGCTCGTTGCCGTACATGCCGTCGAGGAACAGCGGCAGGCGCGCGTCATCGCGCAGCACTTCCTCGACTTCTGCGGCGCGCTTGAGGGCCTTTTCCACGGTCCACTGCGGCGGGATGCCGGCATGCACCAGGGCGATGTCGCGCTCGGCATCATGGTGCATCAGCTTCTGCAGACGCAGCCAGTCGAGTAGGTCCTGGCGATCCGGGGCGTCGAGGATTTCCTGCAGGGTGTCGTTCTTCTTCAGGCGCTCGATGTTGTGCGCCACGGCCAGCAGGTGCAGGTCATGGTTGCCTAGCACGCAGACCAGCGCATTGCGCATGGCGAACAGGAAACGCAGGGTCTCCAAGGATTGCGGGCCGCGGTTGACCAGGTCGCCGACCAGCCACAGGCGGTCCTTGGCCGGGTCGAAGGCGACCCGTTCGAGCAGGCACTTGAGCGGTTGCAGGCAGCCCTGCAGGTCGCCCACGGCATAAGTAGCCATCAGTGCAGGGCCCCCGGCATGGCCAGGCGGAACGGGGCGATCACGGCATCGAAGCGTTTACCGTCGTCGGCCAGCATCTGGTAGCTGCCCTGCATGTTGCCGACCTTGGTCGCCATCACCGTACCGCTGCTGTAGACGTGGCTCTCGCCTGGCTGCAGATGCGGCTGCTGGCCGACCACGCCGGCACCGCGGACTTCCTGCACGCGGCCATCGCCGTCGGTGATGACCCAGTGGCGGCTGAGCAGCTTGGCGGCCACCGTACCGTTGTTGTGGATGGTCACCGTGTAGGCGAAAGCGAAGCGGTTCTGCTCCGGACTGGATTGCTCCGGCAGGTAGCGGGTGGCGACGCTGACGTCGACCTGATAGCGCGGATCGGACATGGGTGGCAACTCGGGAAGCTGGAAATGCAGTTTAGTCCTGGGTCTGGACCTTGGATTGCACGGCAAGCTGATCGGCCAGGCGCACGAAGGCGGCCAGGTCGAGCTGCTCCGGACGCAGGCTGCCATCGACACCGGCGGCTTCGATCTCGGCGCTACTGAGCAGGCCCTTGAGCGTGTTGCGCAGGGTCTTGCGGCGCTGGTTGAAGGCCTCGCGCACCACCCGCTCGAGCAGGCGGTGATCCTTGGCCGGGAACGGCAGCACTTCGTGGGGAACCAGGCGGACGATGGCCGAGTCGACCTTGGGCGCCGGGTTGAAGGCGCCCGGGCCGACGTTGAACAGGTGCTCCACGCGGCAGTGGTACTGCACCATGATCGACAGCCGGCCCCAGTCGCCACCGCCCGGTTCGGCGGCCAGGCGCTCGACCACTTCCTTCTGCAGCATGAAGTGCATGTCGCGGATCAGCTCGGCGTTATCCAGCAGGTGGAAGATCAGCGGGGTGGAGATGTTGTAGGGCAGGTTGCCGACCACGCGCAGGCTGTGCGGCGCGGCTTCGAGGCGGTTGAAATCGAACTTCAGGGCGTCGCCCTGGTTCAGGCGGAAATTGGCCAGATGGCCGAACTTGCCCTGCAGGATCGGGATCAGGTCGAGATCCAGCTCGATCACGTCGAGCTGCGCACCGCTGCCGAGCAGGCCTTCGGTGAGGGCGCCCTGGCCCGGGCCGATCTCCAGCAGGCGCTCGCCTTCACGGGCGTGGATGGCGCGCAGGATGCGATGGATCACCCCGGCGTCGTGCAGGAAGTTCTGGCCAAAGCGCTTGCGCGCGCGGTGTTGGTATTCGGACATCGGGACAGCTCCAGGCTTCAAGCCGCACGCTCAAAGCGCATGCAAAGAGCGGCAGTTTAACAGCATTGCCGGGGCAGGCCGTAGGCGGCCGGGCTCAGCTCCTGCTGGTGGCCATCATATAGGCGGTTTCCAGGGCGACTTGCAGGCTGCCGGTGTCGATCCGGCCGCTGCCGGCCAGATCCAGGGCGGTGCCGTGGTCGACCGAGGTGCGGATGATCGGCAGGCCCAGGGTGACGTTGACCGCCGCACCGAAGCCCTTGTACTTGAGCACCGGCAGGCCCTGGTCGTGGTACATCGCCAGCACCGCGTCGCAGTGTTCGAGGTGCTTGGGGGTGAACAGGGTATCGGCCGGCAGCGGGCCGATCAGGTTCAGACCTTCGCCGCGCAGCTGCTCCAGCGTCGGCTCAATCACCTCGATTTCCTCCCGGCCCAGGTGCCCACCTTCGCCGGCGTGCGGGTTGAGGCCGCAGACCAGGATGCGCGGCCGGGCGATGCCGAATTTCTCCACCAGGTCGGTGTGCAGGATGCGCGCGACCCGCGCCAGGCGCTCGGCGGTGATGGCGGCGGCCACGTCCTTGAGCGGCAGGTGGGTGGTGACCAGGGCCACGCGCAGACCGTGGGTGGCCAGCATCATCACCACCTGTTCGGTGTGGGTCAGCTCGGCGAGGAATTCGGTGTGCCCGGAGAAGGCGATGCCGGCCTCGTTGATCACGCCCTTGTGCACCGGGGCGGTGATCATGCCGCTGAAGTGGCCGTCGATGCAGCCCTGGCCGGCGCGGGTCAGGGTCTCTAGGACATAGGCGGCATTGGCCTTGTCCAGCCGGCCGGCCACGACCGGCGCCTGCAACGGGGTATCCCAAACATACAGGCTGCCGGCCGGGGCCGGCGCGCTCGGCCAGTGGCCCGGCTCGGCCGGCAGCAGGGCGATGTGCAGGCCGAGCTGCGCGGCGCGCGCGGCGAGCAGCTCGCGGCTGGCGATGGCGACCAGCGGGTAGGGCTGGGCGCTACGGGCCAGCAGCAGGCACAGGTCCGGACCGATGCCGGCAGGCTCGCCGGGGGTCAGGGCGAAAAGGTGGGCGGCGGTCATCGCGGGCTCTCTTCTGGATAACGGTCGGGTGCCAAGGGCGGCAAGTACCAGCACTCTACGCCGAAAGGCACTGACGAAAAAAAGCCCGGCTGAGCCGGGCTTGGGTATTTCAGCAAGCCCCGTTAGAGCTTGATTTCGACGTAGGCCTCGTCGCGGATCTGGCGCAGCCAGGCCTGCAGTTCCTCGTCGTACTTGCGGTTGCGCAACACGTTCATCGCCTGCTGCTCGCGAACCTGTTCGCTGCTGTCGGTGGCGCGGCGGCCGATGACTTCCAGCACGTGCCAGCCGTAGGGGCTCTTGAACGGCTTGGACAGTTCGCCGCTGGGGGTCTTGGCCATCACTTCGCGGAACTCGGGCACCAGGCTGTTGGGGTCGATCCAGTTGAGGTCGCCGCCATTGAGGGCCGAGCCCGGGTCTTCGGAGTAGCTCTTCGCCAGTTCGGCGAAGTCTTCGCCGGCGACGATGCGCTCGTACAGGCGCTCGGCCAGGCGCTGGGTCTCGCCTTCGCTGCGGATCTCGCTGGGCTTGATCAGGATGTGGCGCACGTGCACCTCGTCGCGCACGATGCTGTCGCCGCCGCGTTTTTCCAGCAGCTTGATGATCATGAAGCCGTTGGGGGTGCGAATCGGCTCGGTGATCTCGCCGGGGGCCAGGGCGCCGATCACGCCATCCAGCGGCGGCGGCAGCTGGGCGGCCTTGCGCCAGCCAATCTCGCCGCCTTCCAGGGCGTTCTCGCTGGCCGAGTTGGCGATGGCCAGTTGGGCGAAATCGCCGCCGCTGCGCAGTTCGTCGTAGAGGCTGCTGACCTTGCGCGCGGCGGCCTGGATGGCTTCCGGGGAAGCGCCTTCGGGCAGCGGGATCAGGATATTGGCCAGGCGGAACTCTTCGGAGAGCTGCATCTTGCCCATGTCGGAGGCGAGGAAGTTCTGCACTTCCTGGTCGGTGACCTGGATGCGCTCGGCCACGCGGCGCTGGCGCACGCGGCTGATGACCATCTCGCGGCGAATCTGTTCGCGGGCATCCTTGAGGGTCAGGCCGTCACGCGCCAGGGCGGCGCCGAACTGTTCCAGGGTCAGGCGATTGCGCTGGGCAATGCTGGTCATCGCCTGGTTCAGTTCTTCATCGGTGATGCGGATGCCGGAACGCTCGCCGATCTGCAGTTGCAGGTTCTCGACGATCAGGCGTTCGAGCACCTGCTGGCTGAGCACGTCGGCCGGCGGCACCTGGGCGCCGCGCTTGGCGATGGTCTGCTGGACCTCGCGGGTGCGGGCGTCCAGCTGGCTCTGCATGATCACATCGTTATCGACAATGGCGATCACGCGGTTGAGGGACTGAACTTCGGCCTGCGCCGCAGTGCCGAGGAATACTGCGCCCAACAGCAGCGGGCGCAGGCAATCAGAAAGCTTGGTCTTCACGTTCACGATAACCTTGGATGCCTTGGTCGAGGAAACTTTCCGCCTTGTTACCCACCACGCCGCCGAGCCCTTTCAGGACGATCTGCAGGAAGATACCGCGGTCGGCCTGGTCGTTCTGGTCCGGGTTCAGACTGTATTCGTCGTAGTCGACCCAGTAACGGTTGATCAGGCGCAGTTTCCAGCAGCAACTGTCGTACTCGAAGCCGCCGAAGGCCTCGAGGGTGCGGGTCTGGTTGTAGTCGTACTGCCAGCGGGCGATGGCGCTCCACTGCGGCACGATCGGCCAGATCACCGAGAAGTCATGCTGCTCGATCTTGTAGTAGTCCTTGATGTAGCCGGGCTGGCCGGGTGTGCCGAAGTCGCCGCCGCCCACCACCCAATCGCCGGTGGACTGGTCGTAGCGCACGGTGTCGTTGCGGTAGCGATAGCCGACGTTGACCACCTTGTTCGGGTTTTCTTCCGGCTGGTAGTGGAACATCGCGCTGCCGGAACGGGTGCTGCTGCTGTCCGGATCCCAGTTGAAATCGGACGACAAGCGCCAGTCGCGGTTGAAGCGGTACAGGTATTCCAGCGCATAGGGCGAGACATTGGCCTGGGCATCGTCGCGGGTGCGGTAGTCGATACCGGGCAGCTGTACTTCACGGTCGGCGAAGTAGATCGCCTGGCCGATGCTGAAACGCTGACGCTCGAAGCCGTTCGACTCGATCCAGCGGTTGGTCACGCCCAGCGACAGCTTGTTCTCGTCGCCGATGCGGTCCTTGCCGGAAAAGCGGTTCTCGCGGAACAGCGAGGCGTAGTTGAAGGTGTTCTCGCCGGTGTCGAACACCGGGATGTCGGTCTGGTCTTCTTCCGGTACGTACAGGTAGTACAGGCGCGGTTCGAGGGTCTGCCGGTAGTTGGTGCCGAACAGCGAGGTGTTGCGGTCGAAGTACAGGCCGCTGTCCAGGTTGAACAGGCCGACGCCGCGGTCCTGGCTGCTGCTGTATTCCTGTTCGGCGAGCAGGGTGTTCTTGCCCTCCTGGTCCAGGTCCAGGTCGTAGTCGGTGTGCAGGTACTTGATGGTCGGCTTGAGGTAGCCCCAGCTCCAGTTCAGCGGCAGGCTGACGCCCGGCTCCAGGTGGATGCGGTCGCCATTGGCGCGGGCCAGGCCCTTGATCCGGGTGTCGTACCAGGGTTCCAGGTTGCCGTCTTCGTCGCTGAAGTTGCCGCTGCGCAGGTCGCGGTCGAAGCGCACGAACTCGGTCTGGTAGGCGAAGTTCAGCCCGCCCGGCTGGAACGGCAGGGCACCATCGAAGGTGATCTGCGGCAGACGGTCGTAGGGGGTGATGTCGGTGACCGTGGCCAGTTCGTAGGCGTGGGCGTTCAGGCCGGCGGTGAAGTTGTCGCCGCGGTAGGTGAGCGCGCCGCGCTGGTTGACGAAGGTGGTGCTGCTGACCTCCAGGTCGCTGTCCAGGTCCTGGAAGTAGTAGGGGTCGCTGATGTCGGTGTAGTCGACTTCGGCCAGCAGGCGCGAGTCGAGGCCGCCCTTGTGCTGCCAGTTGTACATCCAGCGCTGGTCTTCGTATTCGGACTGCAGCTTGCGCTCGTCTTCGGCGTCGTCCAGCCAGGCACCGCCGACCTGGCCTTCGCTGCCCTTGGTCAGGTAGCGGAACTCGCCTTCCATCAGCAGGCCGCGGTTGCTCATGTAGGTCGGGTACAGCGTGGCGTCGTAGTTCGGCGCCAGGTTGAAGTAGTACGGGGTGGCCAGGAGGAAGCCGGTGTCGCTCGACGAGCCGATGCTCGGGGCGAGGAAGCCGGACTGGCGGCGATCGTCGATCGGGAAATAGATGTAGGGGGTATAGAACACCGGAATGTCTTTTACCCGCAGGGTCACGTTGGTCGCGGTGCCGAAGCCGGTGGCCGGGTTCAGCTTGATGTTGTTGCCCTTGAGGTTCCAGGCGTTGCTGCCCGGTTCGCAGCGGGTGTAGGTGCCATCCTTGAGGCGGATGATCGCGCTGTCTTCGCGCTTGGCGTACAGCGCGCTGCCGCGCACGTGGCCCTTGTGCAGGACGTATTCGGCGTTCTCGACCTTGGCCTCGCCGTTGTCCAGCTGGATCTCGGCGCGGTCGCCCACCACCAGGGTGCCCTGGTCGCGCAGCTTGACGTTGCCGATCAGCTCGCCGCGGTTCTCGGTCTGGTGCAGCTTGGCCTCGTCGGCCTCGATCTGCATGCCGGACTGGCGCAGCACGACGTCACCGGCGAGGGTGGCGGTCTGGGTTTCCTGGGCATAGCGCGAGGCCTTGGCCGAGACGAACATCGGCGCTTCGTCCATCGGCGTGTCGTCGCTCATGCCCGGACGGAGTGGCTCGACATAGGAGCCGGCGCAGTACGGGCCGACTTCGGCCAGTTGGGCGGCGGTCAGCTTGTCCCGTGGTACCCAGTCGAGGTGGCTGTAGTCGGCGCTGCGGCTGCTCAGGCCTTTGCCCTCGCTTTCGGTCACCAGTACGGTTGCGTTGGCGGCCTGGCCGTCGGCCGACTGGGCGGCGCCACTGCCGGCGACAGTACTGACCGCCGTCGCGCTATGCTGCGGGCGCGGCAGCTGGGCGGCGTTCGCGGTCTTGGGGGCGCAGGCCCAGCCTCCGGTGGCGGAGGCCTGGCAGTCGAACTGCTCGGCGGCGACAGCAAAAGGCGTGGCTACGGGCTGAAGGGCCAGTAGGCTGCCGGTGACCAGCAATGGGAATTTTTTACGGAACACGGGGAGTTTTACTGCCATCTTGTTAGTCCGGGCTTCCTGCGCGCCTTCGACCCGCGGGGGCCGCACGCCTCTCGATGGGCGAAAAAAGATGCTGGATAATAAAGCATGACCCGCACAACGGCTAGCGCCGTCGGAGACCCTTGTAATGCCTGATCAAGATGTACGCCTCCAGCTTTTGCAGGGCTGGCTGGAGCAGTGTTTGCCTGCGTTGTTCGCCGCCGAAGGCTGGGGCGCGGTGCCCGCTGCCGAGCTCACCGCGGCCAGCAGCGATGCCAGTTTTCGCCGCTATTTCCGCTGGCAGGGGGCCGGGCGCACGCTGATCGTCATGGACGCGCCGCCGCCCCAGGAAGACTGCCGGCCCTTCGTCAAGGTGGCCGGCATGCTCGCCGCTGCCGGCGTACACGTGCCGCGGATTCTCGCCGCCGATGTCGAGCGCGGTTTCCTCCTGCTCGACGACCTGGGTCGGCAGACCTGGCTGGAAGTGTTGACCGCGGAGAATGCCGATGCCCTGTTCGAGCAGGCCCTGCAGGCGCTGGTGACATTCCAGAAACTGCCGGTCGACGGCCGGCTGCCGGCCTATGATGACGCCCTGCTGCGCCGCGAGCTGCAGCTGTTCCCCGACTGGTACCTGCGGCGCCACCTGGGCGTCGAGCTGGATGCCGCGCAGCAGGAGCTCTGGCGGCAGGTCTGCGATCTGCTGGTCGACAGTGCCCTGGCGCAGCCGCGGGTGCTGGTGCATCGCGACTACATGCCGCGCAACCTGATGCTGAGTTCGCCCAACCCCGGCGTGCTGGACTTCCAGGATGCGGTGCATGGCCCGGTCAGCTACGACGTCACCAGCCTGTTCAAAGATGCCTTCCTCAGCTGGCCGGAGGAGCGCGTGCTGGGCTGGTTGCAGCGCTACTGGCAGCTGGCGGGCGAGGCCGGCATCGAGCTGCCGGCGGACTTCGCGGCGTTCCACCGGGCCAGCGACCTGATGGGGGTGCAGCGTCACCTCAAGGTGATCGGCATCTTCGCGCGCATCTGCCACCGCGACGGCAAGCCCAAGTACCTGGCCGACGTGCCGCGCTTCTTCGCCTATATAGACGCCGTGCTGGCCCGCCGGCCGGAACTGGCGGCGCTCGGCGAGCTGCTCGCCAGCCTGCCGCACCAGGCGCTGCAACCGGCATGAAGGCGATGATCCTTGCCGCGGGCAAGGGCGAGCGCCTGCGCCCGCTGACCCTGCATACCCCAAAACCGCTGGTGCGTGCCGGCGGCGTGCCGCTGATCGAGTTCCATGTGCGCGCCCTGGCCGCGGCCGGTTTCCGCGAACTGGTGATCAACCATGCCTGGCTCGGCCAGCAGATCGAGGATTACCTGGGCGATGGCGCGCGCTTCGGCGTGCGCATCGACTACTCCGCCGAGGGCGAGCCGCTGGAGACCGGCGGCGGGATTTTCCGCGCCCTGCCGCTGCTGGGCGAGCAGCCGTTCCTGGTAGTCAACGGCGATATCTGGACCGACTGCGATTTCGCCGGCCTGCGCCGGCCGCTGGCGGGCCTGGCGCATCTGCTGCTGGTGGACAATCCGCCCCATCACCCGAGCGGCGACTTCTGCCTGCAGGACGGGCGGGTCGGCGAACTCCGGCCCGGGCAGTCGAGCCTGACCTACAGCGGCGTGGCCGTGCTGCATCCGCAGCTGTTCACCGGCTGCCAGGCCGGCGCGTTCAAGCTGGCGCCGCTGCTGCGCCGGGCCATGGCCGACGGCCTGGTGAGCGGCGAGCACTACCGCGGGCGCTGGGTGGATGTCGGCACCCACGAACGCCTGGCCGAGGTCGAACAGTTGCTGGCGGCGAGGCCCTGACGTGCTCTGGCCGATAACCGTGCTCGGCGCCCTGGCCGGCTGGGCGCTGGCGAGCATTCCTGGGGCGCTGCTCGGCGGCGTGCTCGGCCAGGTGGTCGACCGGCGCCTCCGGCTGACCTCCTGGGCCGCGCTGCGCGCCCTGTTCGGTGGGGCGACGGTGGATGACGACGAGTTGCTGTTCATGCTCCTCGGCCGCCTGGCCAAGAGCGGCGGTCGCGTGTTGCAGCTGCATATCCAGCAGGCCCGCCAGGAGATGCAGCGCCTGGGCCTGAGCGAGGCGGCGCGGCTCCGGGCGATGGAGGCGTTCAACCGCGGCAAGCTGGCCGGCGACGATTTTGCCCTGCCGCTGCAGGGCCTGCGCGGCCGTCCGGAGCGGGCCGACCTGGTGCTGCGCGGATGCTGGCGCATGGCCTGGGCCGATGGCCGGGTCAGCGCGCGCGAGTACGAGCTGATCCAGCAGTGGGGGCGCTGCCTGGGCTGGGCCCTGGAAGACCTGAATGCCCTGGCCGACGAGTACGAACCCGCCCGGCGCAAGGCCGAAGTGCCGTCTGCCGATTACCAAACGGCCCTGCGTTTGCTCGGGGTGCGCCGCGACAGCGAGGCGGCGGTGATCAAGCGCGCCTATCGCAAGCTGCTCAGCCAGCACCACCCGGACAAGCTGGCCGGAGCCGGGGCGACTCCGGCGCAGATTCGCGCCGCCACCGAGCGCACCGGCGCGCTGCACCAGGCCTATGAGCTGATCCGCACGCGGCATGGCTTCCGTTGACCCCAGCAATGTTAGCCTCAGCCATTTCACCGCCTCGATAGGGGCGCGGTGCACCCTACGACCTCTGTGTGTTTCAGGCTGTCTGGCGCCGACGCAGACTCAACCAGATATCCAGGCTGTACAGGGCCAGGCCGGCCCAGATGCAGATGAAGGCCAGCAGCTTGCTCGGCTCGAAGTGCTCGCCGAACAGGAAGATCGCCTGCAGCATCACCAGGGTCGGCGCCAGGTACTGCAGGAAGCCCAGGGTGGTGTAGGGCAGGTGCCGCGCGGCGGCGTTGAAGCACAGCAGCGGCACCAGGGTGATCGGCCCGGCCGCGATCAGCCACAGTGCCTCGCTGCTGGTCCAGAACGCCGCCTGGGTGCTCATCGCCGCCGGGTGCCAGAGCAGCCAGCCGAGGGCCAGCGGCAGCAGCAGCCAGGTCTCCACCACCAGGCCGGGCAGGGCGGCGACCGGCGCCTGCTTGCGGATCAGGCCGTAGAAGCCGAAGGTCAGCGCCAGCACCAGCGATACCCAGGGCAGGCTGCCGACCTGCCACAGCTGCTGCAGCACGCCCAGCGCGGCCAGGGCCACGGCCAGCCATTGCAGGCGGCGCAGGCGTTCGCCGAGCAGCAGCATGCCGAGCAGCACATTGATCAGCGGGTTGATGTAGTAGCCCAGGCTGGCTTCGAGCATGCGCCCGTTGTTCACCGCCCACACGTAGACCAGCCAGTTGCTGGCGATCAGCAGGCCGCTGAGGGCCAGCACGCCCAGGCGCCTGGGGTTGCTACGCAGTTCGCGCAGCCAGCCCGGATGCTTCCACAGCAGCAACAGAACGGCGCCGAACAGGGCCGACCAGATGGCCCGGTGGGCGATGATTTCCATGGCCGGGACGGCCTGGATGGCCTTGAAATACAGCGGGAACAGGCCCCAGATGGTGTAGGCGATGATGCCCAGCAGGTACCCGCGCTGCGGGTTGGCGGTGGCCATGAGAAATCCTTGGTTAGGCAGCTAACTAAAGCTGTGGATTCTAGTCGCAGGCGTCTGGGCTTGTCTGTGTGTTCAGCTTTTATGCTGGGTGTGCGGGTTCGATAAGCGTAAGGAAGCTTTTACAGCCACGCCAGAGCATGCGCGCCAACCCTGGTTGGGCTTCGCTGCGCTCAGCCGCAACCTACACCCGTGAGGTCTGGCTTGGCGCCGTGGATGGGCGGGTGGCCGTAGGTTGGGTTGAGGAGCAACGCGACGAAGCCCAACGGGTTCACGCCGTGCCTGAAGAGCGTGGGGACGATCAGGCGCCCAGTCTGCTGATAGGGTTGGCGCCGGTCAGAACAGTTTCAGCGGCTCTTCATCCAGCGCCGCCAGCTGTTCGCGCAGCATGAGGATCTGCTCGCCCCAGTAGCGCTCGTTGGCGAACCAGGGGAAGGCCCGGGGGAAGGCCGGGTCGTCCCAGCGCCGGGCGATCCAGGCGCTGTGATGCATCAGGCGCAGGGCGCGCAGGCCTTCGATCAGCGGCAGTTCGCGGCTGGCGAAGTCGTGGAACTCGTTGTAACCGTCGACCAGTTCGGCCAGCTGGCCGAGGCGCTCGTGGCGTTCGCCGGCGAGCATCATCCAGATGTCCTGCACGGCCGGGCCCATGCGGCAGTCGTCGAGGTCGACGATATGGAAGCTGTCGTCGCGGCACAGCAGGTTGCCCGGATGGCAGTCGCCGTGCAGGCGGATCGGCGTGTAGCGCACGCTGGCGAACAGCTGGTCGAGGCGCTTGAGCAGATCGCGCGCCACCGACTCGTAGGCCGGCAGCAGGCTGCGCGGGATGAAGTTGCCGTCCAGCAGGGTGGTCAGCGAGGCGTGGCCGAAGTTATCCACGCCGAGCGCCTCGCGGTGGGCGAACGGGCGGCTGGCGCCGACTGCGTGCAGGCGCCCGAGCAGCTGGCCGAGGCGATACAGCTGATCCAGGTTGCCCGGCTCCGGGGCGCGGCCGCCGCGGCGGGGGAACAGGGCGAAGCGAAAGCCGGCGTGCTCGAACAGGGTCTCGCCGTCGCGCACCAGGGGCGCCACCACCGGGATCTCGCAGGCGGCCAGTTCGGCGCTGAAGGCATGCTCCTCGCGGATCGCCGCATCGCTCCAGCGCCCCGGTCGGTAGAACTTGGCGATCAGCGGCGTGTCGTCCTCGATGCCCACCTGGTAGACGCGGTTCTCGTAGCTGTTCAGCGCCAGCACGCGGGCGTCGCTGAGGTAGCCGAGGCTCTCCACGGCATCCAGCACCAGGTCGGGGGTGAGGGTGGCAAAGGGATGGGACATGGGCGGCTCCGTTCGGTGGGCGCCTAGTCTAGCCCTATTGGCCGGGTTGGCGGGGAACGCTTCAGACGCGCAGCGCCGCGCTGCGGCGCGGGTCGCCGAGGCCGTAGACCAGCAGCAGGAGGAGGAACGACAGGCTCAGCAGGCAGGCCGCCAGGCGATGGGCCTCGGCGTAGCGCAGCGCTTCGACGTGCTGGAACAGGGCGATGGAGACCACCTGGGTTTCGCCGGGGATGCTGCCGCCGAGCATCATCACCACGCCGAATTCGCCGAGGGTGTGGGCGAAGCCGAGCGTCGCGGCGACCAGCAGGCCGCGGCGCAGCAGCGGCATGACCACCCAGCGCAGGCGCTCCCAGCGATTGGCGCCGAGGCTGGCCGCGGCCTCCAGTAGGCTCGCCGGAATCTCGCGGAAGGCCACGGTCAGCGGCTGCACCACGAAAGGCAGCGAGTAGATCACCGAGCCCAGCACCAGGCCGCTGAAACTGAAGGCCAGGCCGTGCCCGGTGAGCCACTGCCAGCCGGCGCCGAGCTGGGTCTGCGGGGCGAACAGCACCAGCAGGTAGAAGCCCAGCACGGTCGGTGGCAGCACCAGCGGCAAGGCCAGCACGGCGTCCAGCACCTGGCGCAGGCGCGTCTGCCGGCGCACGCGCCAGGCCGCCAGCGGCACACCGATCAGCAGCAGCAGGGCGGTGGACACCGCCGCCAGGCGCAGGGTGATCGCCAGGGCCTGCCAGTCGTTGTCACTCAGCAGCACAGTCGGCCTCGCCGGGCAGGGCATAGCCCGCGGATTTCAGGGTGGCGTGCTGGGCGTCGAAGAACGCCAGGAAGGCCTCGGCGCCCGCCTGGCGCTCGCCCTTGGCCAGCAGCACCCGCTTCTGCACCAGCGGCTCGTAGAGGGCGGCGTCGACCAGGCGGTACTGGGCGGCCGGAATCCCGGCCGCGGTCAGCTGGCTGAGGGCGACGAAGCCGCCGGGGGCGTGCCCGCTATTGACGAACTGGAAGGCCTGGCCGATGTCCTGGCCGTAGACCAGCCGCGCCTGCAGGTGCGGCCACTGGCCGCTGCGTTGCAGGGCCTGTTGCGCCGCCTTGCCGTAGGGCGCGGTGGCCGGTTGGGCGAGGGCGATCTTGCCGGCGGGCAGGGCGTCCAGCCTGGGCGCGGTCTTGGGCGTCCAGAGTGCCAGGCGGCCGCAGGCATAGGTGCGCACGGCGCTGCCGGTGCCCGCGGCGGCCAGCTGCTCCGGGCGCTCGGCATCGGCCGAATAGAACAGGTCGAAGGGCGCGCCGCGGCGGATCTGCTCGAAGAAGGCGCCACTGGAGCCGCCGATCACCTGCACCGGGTTGCCGCCCTGTTGCTGGTATTGCGTGGCGATCTGCTCCATCACCGGCAGCAGGTTGGCGGCCACGGCGATGCGCACGGGTTCGGCAGCTGCCAGGCTGGTGCTGGCGAGCAGGACAAGGAGCGGGAAGACGAGCGGCAGGCGCATGTGGCTGATCCGGGCCAGAAAGCGAGGAGGCCGAGAGTAGCGGACAACCGGGGCGGCCGGCTATCCGCCAGCCTACTCCGCGCGGGTCAGTCGCCGGGCTTGGGCGTGCGCGCCAGGCAGTAGATGTCCACCCGCGCCGCGCCGGCCTGGTGCAGCAGGCGGGCGATGGCGGCGGCGGTGGCGCCGGTGGTCAGCACGTCGTCGACCAGCGCCAGGTGCCGGCCCTGCACCGCGGCCCGCTCGCCGAGGGCGAAGGCGCGGCGCAGGTTGCGCTTGCGCGCCGCGGCATCCAGGTCCTGCTGGTGCGCGGTGTCCTGCGGGCGCAGCAGCCAGTGGCTGGCCGTGGGAATGGCCAGGCTGGCGCTGAGCCAGTCGGCGAGCATCCCGGCCTGGTTGAAGCCGCGCTGACGCAGGCGCTGGCGGCTCAGGGGCACGGCCAGCAGCGCGTCGGGGCGCGGCAGGCCTTCGCCATAGGCATGCAGCAGATGATGTGACAGCAGGCCGGCCAGCAGGCGTCCCACTGGCCACTGGCTGCGATGCTTGAAGCGAGTGATCAGGCTGTCGACCGGGAAGGCGTAGCGCCACGGCGCCTCGACCCGGGCGAAGGGCGGCGGGCGCTTGAGGCATTCACCGCAGACCAGCCCGGTGGCCAGCAGCGGCAGGGCGCAGACCTGGCAATGCCCGCCGAGCCAGGGCAGCTCGCCCTCGCAGGCGCTGCACAGGCTGTGCTCGGTGTCGGCCGTTTCATCGCAGAGCAGGCAGATTTGTTTGTTTTTTGTCCAGATGTAAACCTGGTTGTCCTGGTGTGGTTGACAGCGCATGGTCCTTCCCTGACGATGCCGAACAGCCGTGTTGCGACCAGCCTAGCAGCCAACGAATAAGGAATACCCCCGATGAGTGCCAGCATTTCTTCCGTCACCCGCCACGACTGGAGCCTCGCCGAGGTCAAGGCCCTGTTCCAGCAGCCGTTCAACGACCTGCTGTTCCAGGCCCAGACCGTGCACCGCGCGCATTTCGACCCTAACCGCGTGCAGGTCTCGACCCTGCTGTCGATCAAGACCGGCGCCTGCCCGGAAGACTGCAAGTACTGCCCGCAGTCCGGCCACTACAACACCGGCCTGGACAAGGAAAAGCTGATGGAAGTGCAGAAGGTGCTGGAGGCGGCCGCCGAAGCCAAGGCCATCGGCTCCACCCGCTTCTGCATGGGCGCGGCGTGGAAGCATCCGTCGGCCAAGGACATGCCCTACGTGCTGAAGATGGTCGAAGGCGTGAAGAAGCTCGGCCTGGAAACCTGCATGACCCTCGGCAAGCTCGACCAGGAGCAGACCCGCGCCTTGGCCGAGGCCGGTCTCGACTACTACAACCACAACCTGGATACCTCGCCGGAGTTCTACGGCAATATCATCACCACGAGAACCTACTCGGAACGCCTGCAGACCCTGGCCTATGTGCGTGAGTCCGGGATGAAGATCTGCTCCGGCGGCATCCTCGGCATGGGCGAGTCGCTGGACGACCGCGCCGGCCTGCTGATCCAGCTGGCCAACCTGCCGGAACACCCGGAAAGCGTGCCGATCAACATGCTGGTCAAGGTCAAGGGCACGCCGCTGGCCGAGGAGCAGGACGTCGATCCGTTCGACTTCATCCGCATGCTGGCCGTGGCGCGGATCATGATGCCGAAGTCCCACGTGCGCCTGTCCGCCGGGCGCGAGGCGATGAACGAGCAGATGCAGGCCCTGGCCTTTATGGCCGGCGCCAACTCGATCTTCTACGGCGAGAAGCTGCTGACCACCAAGAACCCGCAGGCGGACAAGGACATGCAGCTGTTCAAGCGCCTGGGTATCAAGCCGGAAGAGCGCGAGGAACACGCCGACGAAGTGCACCAGGCGGCCATCGAGCAGGCCCTGGTCGAGCAGCGCGACTCCAAGCTGTTCTACGACGCCACTTCGGCCTGATTCTTTTTATGTGGGAGCGAGCTCTGCTCGCGAACGGCACCCCTGGCGGCCCTTTCGCGAGCAGATCTCGCTCCTACGGATGATTGCCATGCCTTTCGATCTATCCGCTCGCCTCGCCGAGCGCCGCGCCGCCCATCTGTTCCGTCAGCGCCCCTTGCTGGACAGCCCGCAGGGGCCGCTGGTACGGGTCGACGGCCGCCAGCTGCTGGCCTTCTGCTCCAACGACTACCTGGGCCTGGCCAATCATCCCGAGGTGATTCGGGCGATGCAGCAGGGCGCGCAGCAGTGGGGCGTCGGTGGCGGCGCCTCGCACCTGGTGATCGGCCACAGCACCCCGCACCACGAGCTGGAAGAAGCGCTGGCCGCGTTCACCGGGCGCCCGCGCGCGCTGCTGTTCTCCACCGGCTATATGGCCAACCTGGCGGCGGTCACCGCCCTGGTCGGGCAGGGCGACACGGTGCTGGAAGACCGCATCAACCACGCCTCTCTGCTGGATGCCGGGCTGCTGTCCGGGGCGCGTTTCTCCCGTTACCTGCACAACGACGCGGCCAGCCTGGCCAGCCGTCTGGACAAGGCCACGGGCAACACCCTGGTGGTCAGCGACGGGGTGTTCAGCATGGACGGCGACCTCGCCGACCTGCCGGCGCTGTGCGCCGCGGCGAAGCAGAAACAGGCCTGGATGATGGTCGATGACGCCCACGGCTTCGGCCCGCTGGGCGCCACCGGCGGCGGCATAGTCGAGCATTTCGGTCTGGGCCTGGACGATGTGCAGGTGCTGGTCGGTACCCTGGGCAAGGCCTTCGGCACCGCCGGGGCCTTTGTTGCCGGCAGCGAGGAGCTGATCGAAACCCTGATCCAGTTCGCCCGGCCCTACATCTACACCACCAGCCAGCCACCGGCAGTGGCCTGCGCCACGCTGAAGAGCCTCGAACTGCTGCGCACGGAAGGCTGGCGCCGCGAACACCTGAACCGGTTGATCGCGCGCTTCCGCCAGGGCGCCAGCGAGATCGGCCTGCACCTGATGGACAGCCCGACGCCGATCCAGCCGATCCTGGTCGGCGACAGCGAGCGCGCGTTGCAACTCTCCGCCCTGTTGAAAGAGCGCGGTCTGCTGGTCGGCGCCATCCGCCCACCCACCGTGCCGGCCGGCAGCGCGCGGCTACGGGTGACCCTGTCCGCCGCGCACAGCGAGGCGCAGCTGGAACAACTGCTCGAGGCGCTGGCCGAGTGCTGGCCGCAGGTACAAGACCATGCGTGAACAACTGATCCTGCTGCCCGGCTGGGGCCTCGGCGGCCTGCCCCTGGAGGTGCTGGTCGAGGCCCTGCGCGGCCTGGCCCCGCAACTGCGGGTGGACATCGAGCCGCTGCCCGAGCTGGCCAGCGGCGAGCCGCGCGACTGGCTGCTGGAGCTGGACGAGCGCCTGCCCGAACACACCTGGCTGGGTGGCTGGTCGCTGGGCGGCATGCTCGCCAGCGAACTGGCGGCGCTGCGTGGCGAGCGTTGCCGCGGCCTGCTGACCCTGGCCAGCAACCCCTGTTTCGTCGCCGGCGCCGACTGGCCGCACGGCATGCCCGAGGCGACCTTCAATGCCTTCGTCGACGCCTGCCGGCAGGACCCGCGCGCCACCCGCAAGCGCTTCAGTCTGCTCTGCAGCCAGGGCGCCGCCACCGCCCGCGACCTGGCCCGCCAGCTGCAGGCCGCGGCGCCGCAGCTGGCGCCCGAGGTACTGCTGGCCGGCCTCGAAGTGCTCGGCAATTTCGACGGGCGCAGCGCCATCCAGCGTTTCGCCGGGCCGCAGCTGCACCTGCTGGCCGGCGCCGATGCGCTGGTGCCGGCCGAGGTGGCCGGCGATCTGCTGGCGCTGCAGCCGGATATCGAGGTCGGCCTGATCGAAGATGTCAGCCACGCCTTCGTGCTGGAGCGGCCCCATGAAGTGGCGGCGGCGATCCTGGCGTTCCTCAGCGAGGCCGGTGATGACTGACTGGCACGAACAGAGCGGCCTGCCGGACAAGCGCCGGGTCGCCGCCTCCTTCTCCCGCGCGGCAGAGAGTTACGACAGCGTCGCCGCCCTGCAGCGCGCGGTCGGCATCGAGCTGCTGGCGCGCCTGCCGGCGGCGCTGGCGCCGCAGCGCTGGCTCGACCTGGGCAGCGGCACCGGGCATTTCAGCCGGGTGCTGGCGGCGCGCTTCCCGGCGGCCGAAGGGGTGGCCGTGGACCTGGCCGAAGGCATGCTGCGCCACGCCCGTCCGCTCGGCGGCGCGCAGCGCTACATCGTCGGCGATGCCGAGCGCCTGCCGCTGCGCGACAGCAGCCTCGACCTGATCTATTCCAGCCTGGCCGTGCAGTGGTGCGCGGATTTCGCCGCGGTGCTGGCCGAGGCGCACCGGGCGCTGCGGCCCGGCGGCGTGCTGGCCTTCACCAGCCTGTGCGTCGGCACCCTGCAGGAGTTGCGCGACAGCTGGCAGGCGGTGGACGGCTTCGTCCACGTCAACCATTTCCGCCGCTTCGCCGAGTACCAGCAGCTGTGCGCGGCCAGTGGCCTGCGCCTGCTGACCCTGGAGCGCCAGGCGCACTGCCTGCATTTCGGCGATCTGCGCCAGCTGACCGACGAGCTCAAGGCACTCGGTGCGCACAACCTCAACCCCGGGCGCCCCGGCGGCCTGACCGGGCGGGCACGCATTCGCGCCCTGGTCGCGGCCTACGAAGGCTTCCGCCAGCCCCAGGGCCTGCCGGCCACCTACCAGGTGGTCTACGGCGTGCTGCGCAAGGAGGCCTGAGATGGGCATGGCGTTCTTCGTCACCGGCACCGATACCGACGCCGGCAAGACCACCATCGCCGCCGGCCTGCTGCATGCGGCGCGCCAGGCGGGCCTGAGCACGGCGGCGGCCAAGCCGGTGGCCTCCGGCTGCGAGGCGACGGCCGCGGGGCTGCGCAACGGCGATGCCCTGGCCCTGCTCGGCGAATGCACGCTGGCGCTGAGTTATGCCGAGGTCAATCCGCTGGCCTTCGCCCCACCCATCGCCCCGCACCTGGCGGCGCGCGAGGCAGGCATCGAGCTGAGTGTCGACGCCCTGCTCGGGCCGGTGCGCCATATCCTCGACCAGGGCGCCGCCTTCACCCTGGTCGAAGGCGCCGGTGGCTGGCGGGTGCCGCTGACGGGGTCGGCCAGCCTGTCCGACCTGCCCGTCGCCCTAGGGCTGCCGGTGATCCTGGTGGTCGGCGTGCGCCTGGGCTGCATCAGTCATGCGCTGCTGACGGCCGAGGCGATCCTGCGCGATGGCCTGGTCCTGGCCGGCTGGGTGGCGAATATCCTCGACCCGCAGACCGCGCGCCTGGAAGAGAACCTCGCGACCCTCGCCGAACGCCTGCCGGCGCCGTGTCTGGGGCGGGTGCCGCGCCTGCCGCAGGCAAGCCCGGCGGCGGTGGCGGCGCACCTGCACCTGGCGCCGCTGGGCCTGCCGCTATAGGCAGCTGGTCGGCCAGCGCCTTTTTCGTGTACAGAAAATGAACATTTTCTGCTTCACTTGACGTCATGTGTCCATCCCCAAGGGGAACTGCGGTATGGAAATCTCCACCAGCGCCTTCAGCTCCGGGCTCAGCGCCATCCAGACGGGCCAGCGCCGGGTCGACCAAGCGGCTGCCGGCATCGCCGGCGTCACGCTGCCCCAGGCCCAGCAGGCGGCGCCGACACCCGGCAGCGAGCGCAGCGTCCAGGCCGACTTGGCCGAGAACCTGGTCGCCCTGAACCTGGGCAAGGTCGAAGCGCAGGCGGGGGCCAGGGTGGTCGAAACCGCCGATGAAGTGCTCGGCACCCTGATCGATACCCGCGCCTGAGCAGGCGCATCTAGTCTCACCCCGCGCCGGGAGTGAGGAGGGCTTGCATGCAGATCGGCAGCGCCATGCCCCATGTCGCGCCTTTGCCGTCTTCCCTGCCGGCCAGACCCTTTTTGTCCGGTGACTCCGCCGGACCGTCCTCTCCCGAGCTGATCCGTGCCGGGCAGGCACCCGCCACCCCCGCCCAGGCCGCTGCCGGCCAGGCTTCGCTGCGCGAAGGGGATGAGCCGTCCCCAGGCAGGGCTGCCGAACGCCCGGCTGCCGAGGCCGAGCAGTTGCGCGAGGAACAGCAGCAGATCGCCAGCCTGGCCAGCCGCGACCGCGAGGTGCGCAGTCACGAGCAGGCGCATGCCGCGGTCGGCGGCGCCTACGCCGGGGCGCCGAGCTACACCTACCAGCGCGGCCCGGACGGCAAGACCTACGCGGTCGGTGGCGAAGTGGGCATCGACGTCAGCCCGATCCCCGGCGACCCGCAAGCCACCCTGCGCAAGATGGACGTGGTGCAGCGTGCCGCGCTGGCCCCGGCCGAGCCGTCCGCCCAGGACCGCCGCGTGGCGGCTCAGGCCCAGGCCCAGGCCAGCCAGGCGCGCACCGAACTGGCCGAGATGCGCCGCGAGGAGGCGCTCGCCGCCCGCGAGGAGCGCCGCCTGAGTGCCGAGCAGCGCAAGGCAGCCGAAGCGGCCGAGGGCGAAGCAGCGCCAGCCACGCAGCAGCCTCTGCCATCTGCACCTAGTCTTGAGCTGTACCGTAATCTGGCCCGGTTGCAGGAGCCGGCCGCGACGGTCGATCTGCTGGCCTGAACGGTGCTGGCGGGTGCTTGACAAGGGTGGGGCGTAAACGTATGTTTCAAACGCCTGTTTGATTGCTGCGCCAGCTCATGGCTGCCGGGCTCTGGGAGAAATCCCACAAGCGACCGTGATTGATCCGGTCAAACAAAATCAAGGAATCCACCGTAGAGGTTTACCGCTATGCCTGAGTACAAGGCCCCCTTGCGTGATATCCGCTTCGTTCGCGACGAACTGCTCGGCTACGAAGCGCACTATCAGAGCCTGCCTGGCTGCCAAGACGCCACCCCGGACATGGTTGACGCCATTCTGGAAGAAGGCGCCAAGTTCTGCGAGCAGGTAATCGCCCCCCTCAACCGCGTGGGTGACCTGGAAGGTTGCACCTGGTCCCCGGAAGGCGTGAAGACCCCGACCGGCTTCAAGGAAGCCTACAAGCAGTTCGTCGAAGGCGGCTGGCCTTCCCTGGCCCATGACGTGGCGCACGGCGGCCAAGGCCTGCCGGAATCCCTGGGTCTGGCCGTCAGCGAAATGGTTGGCGAGTCCAACTGGTCCTGGGGCATGTACCCGGGTCTGTCGCACGGTGCGATGAACACCCTGTCCGAGCACGGCACCGACGAGCAGAAGCACACCTACCTGACCAAGCTGGTATCCGGCGAGTGGACCGGCACCATGTGCCTGACCGAACCGCACTGCGGTACCGACCTGGGCATGCTGCGCACCAAGGCCGAGCCGCAGGCTGACGGCTCCTACAAGGTGTCCGGCACCAAGATCTTCATCTCCGCTGGCGAACACGACATGTCGGACAACATCGTCCACATCGTGCTGGCCCGCCTGCCCGACGCGCCGCAAGGCACCAAAGGCATCTCCCTGTTCATCGTGCCGAAGTTCAACGTCAACGCCGACGGTTCCGTGGGTTCGCGCAACGCCGTTTCCTGCGGCTCGCTCGAACACAAGATGGGCATCCACGGCAACGCCACCTGCGTGATGAACTTCGACGGCGCCACCGGCTTCCTGATCGGCCCGGCGAACAAAGGCCTGAACTGCATGTTCACCTTCATGAACACGGCCCGCCTGGGCACTGCTCTGCAAGGTCTGGCCCACGCCGAAATCGGCTTCCAGGGCGGCCTGAAGTACGCTCGCGAGCGTCTGCAGATGCGTTCCCTGACCGGCCCGAAAGCGCCGGAAAAAGCCGCCGACCCGATCATCGTCCACCCGGACGTGCGTCGCATGCTGCTGACCATGAAGGCCTTCGCCGAAGGCAACCGCGCGATGGTGTACTTCACCGCCAAGCAGGTCGACATCGTCAAGTACAGCCAGAACGAAGAAGAGAAGAAAGCCGCCGACGCGATGCTGGCCTTCCTCACTCCGATCGCCAAGGCGTTCATGACCGAAGTCGGCTTCGAAGCGGCCAACCACGGCGTACAGATCTATGGCGGCCACGGCTTCATCGCCGAGTGGGGCATGGAGCAGAACGTTCGCGACAGCCGTATCTCCATGCTGTACGAAGGCACCACCGGTGTTCAGGCCCTCGACCTGCTGGGTCGTAAAGTGCTGATGACCCAGGGCGAAGCGCTGAAAGGCTTCACCAAGATCGTGCACAAGTTCTGCCAGACCAACGAAGCCAACGAGGCCATCAAGGGCCTGGTCGAGCCGCTGGCCAAGCTGAACAAGGAGTGGGGCGACCTGACCATGAAAGTGGGCATGGCCGCGATGAAGGACCGCGAAGAAGTCGGTGCCGCCTCGGTGGACTACCTGATGTACTCCGGTTACGCCTGCCTGGCCTACTTCTGGGCCGACATGGCGCGTCTGGCTGCCGAGAAGCTGGCTGCCGGTACTGCCGACGAGGCCTTCTACAAGGCCAAGCTGCAGACCGCGCGCTTCTACTTCGCCCGTATCCTGCCGCGTACCCGCGCGCACGTCGAAGCCATGCTGTCCGGCGCCGGCAACCTGATGGAAATGGATGAAGCCCACTTCGACCTGGGCTACTAAGAACCTGTCTCGGATCTCTTGATCGTCGGCCATGCTGCGTTGAAATTGGGCTCGGACTGCTCATTTACATCTTGTAAATTCCGCGTCCTCGCCCAATTTATTCGCTAGCGCTCACCCTTCGGGCCAGCCTGCGGCTGTTACTCCCGCTGGTCGTTGCGCCTTGCCTGGCTCTAGCTCAAAAGACCCAAAACAGGCTCTACGCCCTTCCGACCTCAGGTCAGAAAAACCGCAGCCCTCGGGTCGCGGTTTTTTTTCGCCTTGGGTTTACCGCCACGACTGCAAACAGTCCGTCTCCAGGGCTCGGCGCGCATCGCAAAATGCGTGCTGGGCTGCTGCCGCAATCCTCGCGCGCAGGCAGAATGACGCATCCCGTTGCAGTGCCGCGCGCACTGGAGATTGCCGTGTTTCGTCTGGCCGCCGTTCGTTTCAGTCACTTCCTGCTGCCCCTGCTGCTGTTGCTCGGCGGCGCGCTGAGCGCGCAGCTGGCGGTGCTCAACGAGTTCTTCCTGTCGCTGTTCAATGTCCTGCCGACCTTGCTGTTGCTGCTCGGCGGCGCCTTCTGCGTGGTCTACAAGCGCCAGCGCGAGCTGTCGCTGCTGGTGG
The DNA here is from genome assembly GCF_009799935.1 of Pseudomonas sp. L-22-4S-12. NCBI lineage: Bacteria > Pseudomonadati > Pseudomonadota > Gammaproteobacteria > Pseudomonadales > Pseudomonadaceae > Pseudomonas > Pseudomonas sp. L-22-4S-12. The sequence goes on from NZ_WELL01000001.1 coordinate 938,542, forward strand.
TGGTCTACCTCGCCTACTTCCTGCTGGATACCCAGACCGACCATTTCCGCCAGCACGGCAAGGTGCGCGAGGACGCCGCCCTGGTGTTCCACCTGTGCAGCCTGCTGCTGCCGTTGCTCTACGGCCTGTTCGCCGCCTGGCGCGAGCGCAGCCACCTGCTGCAGGACCTGGTGGCACGCGCCGCCGTGCTGCTAGCGGTGGGCGGGGTGGCCGTGGCCCTGGCCCGGCGCTTTCCCCAGGCCCTGCTGGGCTGGCTGGCGGAAGTCCATTGGCCGCTGCTGCATGGTCAGTGGATGAGCCTGGTGCAGCTGGCCTACCCGTTGTTTGCCCTGGCCGTGGTGCTGTTGCTGGTGCAGTACCTGCGCCAGCCCAGACCGCTGCATGCCGCCGCCCTGTGCGGCCTGTTCGGCCTGCTGTGGATGTTGCCGAAGACCTTCAGCCAGCCTCACGCCCTGCAGGTGATGAGCAGCCTGGTGATGCTCATGCTGGTCGCCGCGGTGGCGCACGAGGCCTACCAGATGGCCTTTCGCGACGAACTCACCGGGTTGCCCGGGCGCCGCGCGCTGAATGACCGGCTGGAGCGCCTGGGGCGCACCTACGTGCTGGCCATGGCCGATGTCGACCACTTCAAGGCCTTCAACGACACCCATGGCCACGATGTCGGCGACCAGGTGCTCAAGCTGGTGGCCAGCCAGCTGCGCAAGATCGGCGGGGGCGGCAGGGCCTATCGCTACGGCGGCGAGGAATTCACCCTGGTGTTTCCTGGCAAGAGCCTGGAAGACTGCCGGCCGCACCTCGAAGCGGTACGCCAGGCGGTGCAAGGCTACAGCCTGCAGCTGCGCGACACGCGCAGCCGGCCGCAGGACGACAAGCAGGGGCGCCAGCGCCGGCGCGCGGCCTCGGCCAGCAGCGTGTCGGTGACCATCAGCATCGGCATGGCCGAGCGTGAAGTCCGCCATCGCGGCGCCGATGAAGTGATTCGCGAGGCCGACCAGGCGCTGTACGGTGCCAAGCGCGCCGGGCGCAACTGCGTGATGGCGCATGGGCAGAACCGGCGGGGAGCGCTCAAGGAGGCGGCCGTCGAGGCCTGAGTGCTCGCGGCCGGTGATTCGAACGAAGATTTTTGCGTGACTTAATTTTTACTAATAGTCACGTGATGACTCTTTGTCCCTTCCTTGTTGTTCATATAAACTCGAGGCTTCCCGTAAAAGCGGTCCGCAAACCGCCCCGTTGGCCCCTCCGAGGATTGCTCCATGGCTGATTACAAAGCTCCCCTGCGCGACATGCGCTTCGTTCTCAATGAAGTCTTCGAGGTTTCCAAACTCTGGGCTCAGCTGCCAGGCCTGGCCGAAGTCGTCGACGAAGACACCGCCGCCGCCATCCTCGAAGAAGCCGGCAAGGTCACCGGTGGCGTGATCGCCCCGCTGAACCGCAGTGGCGACGAAGAAGGCTGCTCCTGGACCAACGGCGTGGTGAAAACCCCGGCCGGTTTCCCCGAGGCCTACCAGACCTACGCCGACGGCGGCTGGGTTGGCGTGGGCGGCTCGCCGGAATTCGGCGGTATGGGCATGCCGAAAGTGATCGGCGCCCAGGTCGAGGAAATGGTCAACTCGGCCAACCTGTCGTTCGGCCTGTACCCGATGCTGACCGCCGGCGCCTGCCTGTCGATCCTCAACCACGCCAGCGAAGAGCTGAAGCAGCAGTACCTGCCGAACATGTACGCCGGCGTCTGGGCCGGTTCCATGTGCCTGACCGAGCCGCATGCCGGTACCGACCTGGGCATCATCCGCACCAAGGCCGAACCGCAGGCCAACGGCAGCTACAAGATTTCCGGCACCAAGATCTTCATCACCGGTGGCGAGCACGACCTGACCGAGAACATCGTCCACCTGGTGCTGGCCAAGCTGCCGGACGCCCCGGCCGGCCCGAAAGGCATCTCGCTGTTCCTGGTACCCAAGGTCATGGTCAACGCCGACGGCTCGCTGGGCGAGAAGAACTCGCTGTCCTGCGGCTCGATCGAGCACAAGATGGGCATCAAGGCCTCGGCCACCTGCGTGATGAACTTCGATGGCGCCACCGGCTGGATCGTCGACGAGCCGAACAAGGGCCTCAACGCCATGTTCACCATGATGAACTACGAGCGTCTGGGCGTCGGCATCCAGGGCCTGGCCCTGGGCGAGCGTTCCTACCAGAGCGCCGTCGAGTACGCCCGTGACCGCATCCAGAGCCGCGCGCCGACCGGCCCGGTGAACAAGGACAAGGCCGCCGACCCGATCATCGTGCACCCGGACGTGCGTCGCATGCTGCTGACCATGAAGGCGCTGAACGAGGGCGGCCGCGCCTTCTCCAGCTACGTCGCCATGCAGCTGGACACCGCCAAGTACAGCGAAGACACCGCCACCCGCAAGCGCGCCGAAGAACTGGTTGCCCTGCTGACGCCGGTGGCCAAGGCCTTCCTGACCGACATGGGTCTGGAAACCACCATTCACGGCCAGCAGATCTTCGGCGGCCACGGCTTCGTCCGCGAGTGGGGCCAGGAGCAGCTGATCCGCGACTGCCGCATCACCCAGATCTACGAAGGCACCAACGGCATCCAGTCGCTGGATCTGATGGGGCGCAAGATCGTCGGTAGCGGCGGCAGCTTCTACAAGCACTTTGCCGACGAGATCAAAGCCTTTATCGGCAGCGCCGATGCCTCGCTGGCCGAGTTCACCGAGCCGCTGCAAGCCGCCATCGCCAACCTCGACGAGCTGACCGCCTGGGTCATCGCCCAGGCCAAGAGCAACCCGAACGAGATCGGCGCCGCGTCGGTCGAGTACCTGCAGGTGTTCGGCTACACCGCCTACGCCTACGTCTGGGCGCTGATGGCCCGTGCCGCACTGGCCAAGCAGGGCGACGAGGAGTTCTACGTGAGCAAGCTGGGCACCGCGCGCTTCTTCTTCGCCCGCCTGCTGCCGCGCATCCACTCGCTGACCGCGTCGGTCAAGGCCGGCAGCGAGTCGCTGTATCTGCTGGATGCTGCTCAGTTCTGAGAATCGGCCGACGATCTGCTGCGCGTCGGCCAGGCGTCGTTGAGACCGGGTTCAGAAGCAGCTTGCGGCTAACGCCCATAGGGCGGCCCCGAAGGGGCGAGAAAAGCGAGTCATGCTCATTCACCTGATGTGAACTGCGCTTCTTCACCCGATCTCGCCTAGCCTGGCTCTAGCTCGCGAGATCCTCGATCCGATTCTTGTCTGCAGTGAAAAAGCCCCGCCTCGGCGGGGTTTTTTTCTGCCTGGGTTTTTTCCCGGCGCCGGGATTTGCCTGTGCCTGTGAGCCGGGCAGCATTCGTCTGTATAAGGTCGGCCCGGCTGGCCGATATACTCGAACCGCCGCTGTGGGGCCGGCATCCGTGGCCCATGGTTTTTGCTCAGGGAATTAATGCATGCAATGGATTTTCATGCTGGTCGGTCTGCTGCTCGGTGCGCTGGCCGGAGAGTCGGTGACGAGCGCCCTGCTCGGTGGGGTGGTCGGCCTGGCGGTGGGTCAGGCCCTGCGCCTGCACCGCCTGGAGGCGGATAACGCCACCTTGCGCCGGGAGCTGCAGGGCTTTGCCGAGCGCTTCGAGCGCGGCACCACGGCGATGTACGAGCGCTTGCTCAAGCTCGAGGCGACGGCTACGCCGGAACAGGCGCCGCCCGTGGCGCAGGGGCAACCCGTGGCGGCTCCACCCGCGCCGGATCTGCCTGCCGCACCTGTGGTTGTCGCCGCACCGGCCCAGGCCGAGCCGGCTGGCGAGCTGGTCTTCGAGCTGCCGGAGCTGGATGCCCTGCCCGAATCGCCCCGCGAACCCACGGCCGGCTGGCGGGCAGAGCCGCTCCACCCGGTCCGTCCGGCCGAACGGGTGGCGCCGCCCACGCCGCGCGAACCTTCGCCCATCGAGCGTGCCATCGACCTGGCCCAGGCCTGGCTGCTGGGCGGCAATACCGTGCTGCGGGTCGGCGTGGTGCTGCTGTTCCTCGGCCTGGCCTTCCTCCTGCGCTATGCCACCGAAGGCATGGTGGTACCGGCCGAGATGCGCTATGCCGGCGTCGCCGCCAGTGCCATCGCCCTGCTGGGGCTGGGCTGGTGGCTGCGCGAACGGGTCGGCAGTTACGGCCTGATCCTGCAGGGTACGGGCGTCGCCGTGCTGTACCTGACCACCTTCGCCGCCATGCGCCTGCATCCGCTGCTCGATCCCAAGCTGGCCCTCGGCCTGCTGGTGCTGGTCACCGTATTTTCGGCGATCCTGGCGGTGGCGCAGAACGCTCGGGGCCTGGCGTTGGCCGCGGCGCTGGGCGGCTTCGCCGCGCCGATCCTGACGTCCACCGGCAGCGGCAACCATGTGGCGCTGTTCTCCTACTTCATCCTGCTCAACGGCGGCATCTTCGCCATCGCCTGGTTCAAGGCCTGGCGCCTGCTCAATCTGGTCGGCTTCCTCGGTACCTTCGGCATCGGCTTCGCCTGGGGGCTGCGCTCGTACCAGCCGGAATTGCTGTGGAGCAGCGAGCCGTTCCTGATCCTGTTCTTCCTGATGTACGTGGCCATCGGCCTGCTGTTCGCCCGGCGCAAGCTGCGCGAGGCCGAGTCGGCGCCGCAGGAGCGTGGCGAGCTGCTGCGCTGGGCGCGGGACAAGGCCGACTACGTCGACAGCAGCGTGCTGTTCGGCACGCCGCTGATCGGCTTCGGCCTGCAGTACGCCTTGGTGCGGCACATCGAATTCGCCACGGCCTTCAGCGCCCTGGGCCTGGGCCTGTTCTACCTGCTGCTGGCTCGGGCGTTCAACGGCCGCGCGCCGGGGCGCACCCTGCTGCTGGTGGAAACCTGCCTGGCCCTCGGCGTAGTCTTCGCCACCCTGGCCATTCCCCTGGGCCTGGATGCGCGCTGGACGTCGGCGGCCTGGGCGGTGGAGGGGGCGGGGATCTTCTGGCTGGGCCTGCGCCAGGGGCGGCCGCTGGCGCGTGCCTTCGCCCTGTTGCTGCAGGCGGGGGCGGCGCTGGCCTTCCTCGGCGGGCTGGACATCGGCGCCGCCACCCTGCTGGACGGTGCCCCGCTGGGCGCGCTGATGCTCGGCGCGGCGCTGCTGTTCAGCTTCTGGCAATTGCGCCAGGCCCCGGCGGATGCCAGCAAGGCCTGGGAGCGCCGCGGCCTGCCGCTGCTGGCCGTGGGCGGTTTGCTGTTCCTCTATCTGATCGCGCCGCTGTGCTTCGCCGCCGAGGGCACTGCGATCAGTTGGGCGCTGGCCGGCCTGGCGACCCTGTGGGTCGGTCTGCGTCTGCAGTCGCGCACCTTCCTGTTCGGCGCCTTCGCCGTGCAGCTGCTCGGCGGCCTGGTCTTCCTCGGTCAGCTGCAGGGCGCTGGCTCGGGCCAGGCCGGCGTACTCGGTTCCGGCTGGCGCGGCCTGCTGGTCTGTTCGCTGATCGGCCTGGCGCTGGTGGCCGGCATGCTGATCGCCGCACGCGACAAGCTGGTCAGCCAGGATCGCCGCCTGCTGCGCGGCCTGTCCCTGGTGCTGCTGGTCGGCCTGCTGTTCATCAACCTGGCTGTGCTGTTCGTCCTGCCCTGGCCCAGCGCCAGCGCGGTGTGGGCGGGCAGCGGCCTGCTGATCATCTGGCTCAGCCTGCACCTGCAGCTGCGCGCCAGCTTCTTCTTCGGTCTGCTGCTGCAGGTGGTCGGCGGCATCGCCTTCCTCGCCGCCAGCCCGCTGCTGCTCGGCCAATTGCCCAGCGAGGGGCTGCGTCCGCTGGCCCACGCCGGCTTCTGGACGCCGCTGGTGCTGGCCATCGCTGCGCAGATCGGCGCCTGGCGCCTGCGTCACGTACTGCTGTGCCAGCAGGCCGGCGCACTGGGCAGCCTGAGCCTGCAACGGCTGGCGCAGCTGCTGCTGGCCTGGGGCGCGGGCTGGTGGACGCTGGCCCTGGCGGCGGAGATCGTGCGCTTCGTCGCGCCCGGGTTGCAGGGCGCGCTGCTGTTGCTGGCGGCGGCGCTGAGCGTGGCGCTGTGGGGCTGGCTGGCGGCGCGCCTGCGCTGGCGTGCCCTGGCCCTGCTGTGCACCCTGCTGGTGCCGGTGGCCGGCGCGATCCTGCTGCACATCGGCGAGCGCAGCTATCACCCGGCGGCGGATTTCGGCTGGCTGGCCTGGGGGCTGCTGTGCGCCGTGCACCTGCTGTCGCTGCGCCGCCTGGCCGGCCTGTTGCCGAGTGGCGCCCTGAGTGCCGCCCATGTGCTGGGCTGCTGGCTGATCCTCGGGGTGCTGGCGCTGGAGTTGCGCTATGTACTGATGCTGCTGTCCGAGCAGTACAACGCCTGGCGCTGGCTGGGCTGGGCGTTGCTGCCGAGCACCTTCCTCCTGCTGATGGCGGCGCCGCGGCAGTGGCCGTGGCCGGTGGCGGCTTATCCGCGCGAGTACCGGCTGTGGGCGGCGGCGCCGCTGGCCGCGCTGCTGCTCGGCTGGTTCTGGCTGGCCAATCTGGCCAGCGACGGCAGTGCCGAGCCGCTGCCCTATCTGCCGCTGCTCAACCCGCTGGAGCTGGGCCTGCTGTTCGCCCTGCTCGGCGTGCACCAGTGGCTGCGCCGCGGCCTGCCGCAGCTGGGCGTTGCGGCGCCCCGGGTGGAGCGCGCGGCGCAGCTGCTGGCCGGCATCTCGCTGTTCGCCCTGTTCACCGCCACGGTGTTCCGTGCCGCCCACCACTGGGGCGGGGTGCCTTACGCGCCGCAGCCGCTGCTCGACTCGATGCTGGTGCAGGCCGGGCTGTCCATCGTCTGGACCCTGATCGCCCTGCCGCTGATGATCGTCGGCCACCTGCGCGCGCGGCGCGAGCTGTGGCTGGTCGGTGCCGCGCTGATCGGCGTGGTGGTGGCCAAGCTGTTCTTCGTCGAGCTGGGCAACCGCGGCGGCCTGGAACGCATCATTTCCTTTATCGGCGTCGGCGTGTTGCTGCTGATCGTCGGCTATTTCGCGCCGTTGCCGCCACGCAAGGCGGATGACGCATCCGCACAGGTGAAAGCATGAACAAGTTGTCGATCTGCGGCCCGCTGCTGGCGGCGCTGTTGCTGGCCCCCTGGGCCGTGGCCAAGGAACAGGCGGAGGACTACGCCACCCGCGTACCGCTCACCCTCGAAGGCGAGGGGCCCTGGTATCGCCTGGAGCTGCCGCTGGCCCTGCACTTTGCCGCCCGGCATGCCGACCTGCGCGATCTGCGGGTGTTCAATGCCGAGGGCGAGGCCCTGGCCTACGCCTTGACCCTGGGCGACGGGCAGTCCAGCGAGCAGCGCCAGCAGGCGGCGGTGAAGTGGTTCCCGCTGCTGGGCGAGGTCGCGGCGCCGGGGGCGCCGGCCATCCGCGTGCAGCGCAGCACCAGCGGCACCCTGGTCGAAGTGGCGCCGGAGGAGGCGGGCAGTGCCACCCAGGTACGCCGCGGCTGGCTGCTCGACGCCAGCGCCGTGGACCTGCCGCTGCATCGCCTGCAGCTGGACTGGAGCAGCGACAGCGACGGCTTCCAGCGTTTCTCCATCGAGGCCAGCGACGACCTGCAGCACTGGAGCGCCTGGGGCGAGGGCAGCATCGCCCGACTGAGCTTCGCCAACGAGCGCATCGACCAGCGCGAGGTCGAGCTGCCCGGGCGTAAGGCGCGCTACCTGCGCCTGCTCTGGCAGGCGCCGCAGCAGGCGCCGACCCTGCTGGCGGCCAACCTGATCAGCATCCGCAACAGCGAGCAGGCGCCGCCGCTGGCCTGGTCGGCGCCGCTGGCGGCGCAGAGCGACAAGCCGGGCGAGTACAGCTGGACGTTGCCGCTGTCGCTGCCGCTGCAGCGGGTGCGCTTCAGCCTGCCGCAGGCCAATACCCTGGCCCCGGTCAGCCTGGCCAGTCGCCGCGACGGCAAGCTGGAATGGCAAGCGCTGGCGCGCGGCCTGCTCTATCGCCTGCCGCAGGATGGCCGGGAAGTGCGCCAGGACGAGATCGAGCTGTACGGCACGCCGGTACAGCAGCTGCGCCTGCAGGTCGACCAGCGCGGCGGTGGCCTGGGCCCGGATGCGCCACACCTGCAGGTGGCGCTGCGCAGCACTCAGGTGGTGTTCCTCGCCCGCGGTTCGGCGCCCTACCGGCTGGCCATCGGCAGGCCGGGCGCGCAGTCGGCAGCCTTGTCGCTCGGCACGCTGATTCCCGGCTACGAGCCGGCGCGGCTGGCCAGCCTCGGCCTGGCCAAGGCGCCACAGCGCGTGCCGGCCGCCGTCGAGGCGGTGGCGCAGCAGGCGCGGAGCCAGGCCGACTGGAAACGCATGGGGTTGTGGGCGGTGCTGCTGGCCGGGGTCGCCCTGCTGGGCGGGATGGCCTTCAGTCTGTTGCGTAAACCGGCAATTGGCGGCCAATAGCCAGAATCAGGCCGCCAACCCCTGCGATTGGCGGTCTTTGCGTTTTTTTGCCGGGGCCCCTGGTGAATTGAGACGCGAATCACGCTAGAGTCGGTCGGTGCCACGCGGTCCAATAACAATCATAAGGACATCCCGATGAAGCGCGTTCTGACTCCTTTGGCGGCGGCTTGCCTGCTGGCCAGTACCTCGTTCTCCCTGCAGGCATCCCCCTATTCGACCCTGGTGGTGTTCGGCGACAGCCTGAGCGATGCCGGGCAGTTTGCCGACCCGGACGGCCCGGCCGGCTCGACCGTCCGCTTCACCAACCGTACCGGTCCCACCTACCAGCCCGGCAGTGGCGAGTCCTATGGCCTCAATGCCACCCAGATCCTCAATGGCAAACTGGGCTTTGGCAGCATGAGCGGCTCCACTTCCCCGGTTAACCAGTCGCTGGGGCTGCCCGACGGCAGCAACTACGCGGTGGGGGGCAACACCACGTCGCAGATCACCGACTCCATTGTCGGCACTGGCGAGGGCTCGGTCGTTGAGCTGAGTGATGGCACCAACTTGCGCCAGCGTCCCGGCTATCTCGCGGAGCTGGCCAGCAGTGGCCGGCGGGTGGATGCCAATACCCTGTTCTATGTGAATGGCGGTGGCAACGATTTTCTCGACGGGCTGATCAACCCTCTTGCGGCGCCGGATGTGGCGACGTTGCAGGCCCAGCAGGCGGCAACGCGCCTGGTCGATGGCGTCCGGGCGCTGGAAGGGGCGGGTGCGCGCTACATCATGGTGTCGCTGCTGCCGGACGTGGGGCGCACGCCGTTTGCGACTAACCTGGGCGGCATCATTCCCTCCCTGCCCGGCACCATTTCCGGGCTGGTGAGCGATTTCAACCAGGAACTGGTCAGCCAGTTGCAGGCCATCGATGTGGAGATCATCCCGCTCAATGTGCCGCTGCTGGTGCATGAGGTCCTGCAAGACCCAGGGCGTTATGGCTTGGCCGCCGATCAGGACCTGGTGGCTAGCTGCTTTGACGATTGCGCCGTCCCCAACCCGGTCTACGGGATGAATGGCAGCACGCCGGACCCAACCCGGCTGCTGTTCGACGATGGCGTGCACCCAACGATCGCGGGGCAGATGCTCTTCGCCGACTACGCCTACTCGCTGCTGGCGGCGCCCTGGGAAATCACCCTGCTGCCGGAAATGGCCCATGGCAACCTGCGCTCGCACCAGGACCAGCTGCGCGCCCAGTGGCAGGCCGACTGGGAAGCCTGGCAGGCGGTCGGCCAGTGGCGTGCCTTCACCAATGCCGGCGGCCAGCGCCTCGACTACGACGTCTACGACAGTTCCGCCGATGGCAATGGCTACAACCTCAACTTCGGTGGCAGCTATCGCCTCACCGAGGCCTGGCGGGTCGGCCTGGCCGCAGGCTTCTACGAGCAGAGCCTGGAGGCCGGTGAGGCCGACTCCGACTACGATCTGAACAGTTACCTGGCCACCGCCTTTGCCCAGTATCAGCAGAACCGCTGGTGGGGCGAGCTGGCAGCCAGTGCCGGCTACCTGGACTACGACGACCTCAAGCGCCAGCTCGACCTGGGCCCGACCACCCGCGCCGAGAAGGGCGATACCGAGGGGGATCTGTGGGCCTTCACCGGCCGGCTCGGCTACGACATCGCCCCGAGCGCGGACAGCCAGTGGCACCTGAGCCCCTTCGTCAGTGCCGACTACGCGCGGGTCGAAGTCGATGGCTACGGGGAAGACGGCCAGCTCTCCACGGCGCTCAGCTACGACGACCAGGAGCGCGACTCCAAGCGTCTGGGCGTGGGTCTGCAGGGCCTGTTCGACCTCAGCCAGCAGACCCGCCTGTTCGGTGAAGTGGCGCTGGAGCGCGAGTACGAGGACGACGTCAGCGAAGTCAGCATGTCGCTGAACAGCCTGCCGGGCATCGAGTACACCCTGGAAGGCTACGTGCCGACCGACAAGACCACCCGCGCCACCCTGGGCGTCAGCCACCAGCTGGTCGAAGGCCTGGCGCTGCGCGGTAGCTACACCTATCGCAACAGCGATGACGACGACCAGCAGGGGATCAACCTGTCCCTGTCCTGGGATTTGTAACGAACGGTCGGGCGGCGGTGAGACGCCGCCGCCTCCGACCGGTTAAACTGCGCGCGATTTTGACTTCCCTCCCGGAGCCTCTCCCATGTCGCGCGTCACCCTCAGCCGCTATCTGATCGAACAGACCCGCAGCCACAACACCCCGGCTGATCTGCGTTTCCTCATCGAAGTGGTCGCACGTGCGTGCAAGGAAATCAGCCACGCCGTGTCCAAGGGCGCCCTCGGTGGCGTACTCGGCAGCATGGGCACCGAGAACGTGCAGGGTGAAGTGCAGAAGAAGCTCGACGTAATCTCCAACGAAATTCTCCTCGAAGCCAACGAGTGGGGCGGCCACCTGGCCGGCATGGCGTCCGAAGAAATGGACAATGCCTACCAGATTCCTGGCCAGTACCCGAAAGGCGCCTATCTACTGGTGTTCGACCCGCTCGACGGCTCCAGCAACATCGACGTCAACGTTTCGGTCGGCACCATCTTCTCCGTGCTGCGTTGCCCAGATCGCAATGGCGAAAGCGGTGATCTTGGCGAAGAGGCCTTCCTCCAGCCGGGCACCCAGCAAGTCGCCGCCGGTTACGCCATCTACGGCCCGCAGACCATGCTGATGCTGACCCTCGGCGATGGCGTGATGGGCTTCACCCTGGATCGCGAAATGGGCAGCTTCGTGCTCACCCACGAGAACATCCGCGTGCCGGAAAGCACCGCCGAGTTCGCCATCAACATGTCCAACCAGCGTCACTGGGAAGCCCCGGTGCAGCGCTACGTCTCCGAGCTGCTGGCCGGCAAGGAAGGCCCGCTGGGCAAGAACTACAACATGCGCTGGATCGCCTCGATGGTGGCCGACGTGCACCGCATCCTCACCCGTGGCGGTCTGTTCATGTACCCGCGCGACGCCCGTGAGCCGGAGAAGCCGGGCAAGCTGCGCCTGATGTACGAAGCCAACCCGATGTCGATGCTGATCGAGCAGGCTGGCGGCGCTGCCACCAACGGCACCCAGCGCATTCTCGACATCCAGCCGGAGTCCCTGCACCAGCGCGTGGCGGTCTTCCTAGGGTCCAAGGAAGAAGTCGAGCGCGCCACGGCCTACCACCAGGCCTGACGCGTGGCGGCCTGGCAGCCCTTGCTCGACTGGTGGTTCGGTGACGCCGAAGCCGCCAGCGCGGTGGCTGCCCAGCGCAGCAAACTCTGGTTCGGCTACCAGGCCAGTCAGGATGCCGAGGCGCGTGAGCGCTTCGGTGAGCTGAGTGCCCAGGCCCTGGCCGGCGGACTGCAGGACTGGACCGAGCAGGCCGAGGGCTGGCTGGCGCTGATCCTGCTGCTCGACCAGCTGCCACGGATGATCCATCGCGCTACGCCACAGGCCTTTGCCGGCGATGCCCGCGCCCAGCAACTGGTGCGCTGGGGGCTGGCCCAAGGCCTGGAGCGGCAGCTCGCGGCGATTCGCCAGGTATTCGTCTATCTGGTGCTGGAACATGCCGAGGATCTGGTCACGCAGAACCTGGCCGTCGAGCGTTTCCGCGCCCTGCGTGAGCAGGTGCCGGCCATCGAGCGCGAGCTGTTTGGCGGATACCTCGACTATGCCGTGCGCCACCAGCATGTAATCGCCCGTTTCGGCCGCTTTCCGCATCGCAACGCGATCCTCGCACGTATCTCGACGCCGGACGAAATGACCTTCCTGCAGGAACCCGGCTCACGCTTCTGACGTCCAATGGCGCACAAGCGGGCTGACTGTGCCAAGCTCTCCCGCAGTTCAAGAACCTCAGGAGTCTCCCATGTCGCTGCGCAATCTTGCCCTGCTGTCCGCCTGTGTCCTGCTCGCCGCGTGCAGCAAGGTGAATCAGGAAAACTACGCCAAGCTCAAGGCCGGCATGCCCAAGGCCGAAGTGGAAAGTCTGCTCGGTAGCCCCACCGAGTGCTCCGGCGCCATCGGTATCACCAGCTGCAACTGGGGCGATGAGAAGGTCTTCATCAGCGTGCAGTACGCTGGCGACAAGGTCATGATGTTTTCCGGCCAGGGCCTGAAGTGATGGCGCGCAAATGGTATGGCCTGGGGCTCCCTGTGGTTCTGCTGGGCCTGATCGGTTGCGCCGGCCCGGGTGCCAGCAGCGAGGCGCCGCAGACCGCCGGTTCAGTCGATCTGCAACGCTACCAGGGCACCTGGTACGAGCAGGCGCGCTTGCCGATGTTCTTCCAGCGCAACTGCGCGCAATCCGAGGCGCATTATCAGTTGCAGGACGATGGCGCGGTTGGCGTGCTCAACCGCTGTCGTACCCTCGACGGTGAGTGGATCGAAGCCAAAGGCCAGGCGACCCCGCAGGTGGCCGGGCAGACGGACAAGCTGTGGGTCAGCTTCGATAACTGGTTCAGCAACCTGTTCCCTGGCGTGGCCAAGGGCGATTACTGGGTGCTCTACTTGGATAGCGATTACCGCACCGCGCTGGTCGGCAATCCCAATCGCGAGTACCTCTGGCTGTTGACGCGTGACGCGCAGATTTCCCTGGAGACACGTTCCGAGATGCTGCAGCAGGCCCAAGCGCGCGGCTATGACACCAGCGAGCTGATCTGGCGCGTGGCGGATGACAAGATCGGCCAGTAACAGGGCCTGTAATGATCTTTCTTGCATCAGTGAAGCGGCGATAGGCAGATATCCGCGCTTCTGCCCCCTCTCCCGTTTACGGGAGAGGGCTGGGGAGAGGGGCGCTTCTCTGTGCCTGCTTTTAGATACTGTTATTCAGCACAAGCTTTTTGCAGGAGCCAGGGGGACGCCTAGTCCTTGCTGGCGATCAGCGGGACGCTGTCTGCCTATCGCCAGCAAGCTGGCTCCTACAGGATCAGGCCGTGTGGATAACGCTCCACTTATCCACCATTGCCGTCGACGTCGAGGCCTAAGCGTTTCTAAGGCTTGCCCCGCGGCGCCTGCAGCCGGACCGTCAGCTGACTGTCCGCCGCTCCATGCACGATCAGGCAATCCAGCGGCTTGGGTTTGCCATTGAGCAGGGCGGGGTTGTTCGAAAACCCCACCGGCTCCAGCGGTATGCCACGGGGGCTGAGGTCGAGACGGCCGTTGCCGTTGCTGTCCTGAAACAGCTGGATGGCGAAGCGCCCGGGCGGCAGGTTGCGCAGGCGCAAGAGCGACTCCTCGCCCTGGATCAGGCGTAGCGGCGGTTCCTGCCACGCAGGGCGGTCGGCGAAGACCAGCGCCAGGTGCACGGCGCCATTGGCCTGTTTGCCTTCTAGGCTGACCAGAATGTCACCGGCCCAGGCTGGCGAGCTGACGAACAGCAGGCCTAACAGACCTTGATAGCCGGCCCTGGTTACGGTTTGAAGAATTCGCTGTGGCATAATCTTGCGCATTTTGCAGGGAATTAGCTCGGAATGCGCCAGGTTTTGGTGGTCCATTTTTCGCAAACCGGCCAGCTCGATCGGCTGGTGGAGTCGGTGTGCGCGCCGTTGCAGGCGTGCAGCGATATCCAGGTGGACTTCCTCGCTCTGCAGCCGGCGCAGCCGTTTCCCTTTCCCTGGCCGTTCCTCGGTTTCTTCCGCATCTTCCCGGAAACCGTGCTGCAGCGCCCGCAACCACTGCTGCCGCTGGCGGTGGATGCCGGCAAACGTTACGACCTGGTGATCCTTGCCTACCAGGTGTGGTTTCTCTCGCCGTCGCTGCCGTTGACCAGCTTCCTCGCCTCGCCCGAGGCCGCGCGCCTGCTCAAGGACACCCCGGTGGTGACCCTGATCGGTTGCCGCAACATGTGGCTGATGGCCCAGGAGAAGGTCAAGCTGCGGCTCGCCGAACTGGGTGCGCGGTTGGTGGATAACATCGCCCTGACCGACGCCTGCGGCACTGCGGCAAGCTTCCTGGCCACCCCGCTGTGGCTGTTCACCGGTCGGCAGAAGGCTTATAGCTGGGTGCCGCGTGCCGGCATAGATCCGGCCGAGATCGCCGCGGCCAGCCGTTTCGGCGCGGCCATGGCCACGCGCCTGAGCGCCGACGGACTACCGATCGAGCAACCGATGCTCAAGGGCCTGGGCGCGGTGAAGATCGACGAGAAGCTGATCGCCAGCGAGAAGGTCGGCAACCGCAGCTTCCAGCTGTGGAGCCGCCTGCTCGCCGCCCTCGGCCCGCAGCAGAGTCGGCGGCGTGGCGTGGGGCTGGTGATCTATATCGTTTTCCTGTTGTGCCTGATCGTCACCGTGGTGCCGCTCAGTGCCCTGTTGAAGAAGTTGCTGGCGCCGTTGTTCAAGGCGCGCATCCAGCGTGAGAAGGCCTACTTTGCCGGCCCGTCCGGCGAGTGAAGTGACCCGAGGAATGCCCGTGGTACAACCCGTGTTCATCAACCGCATCAGCGCCTGTCTGCCCCACGCCCCAGTGGACAACGAGCAGATGGAAGCGCGCCTGGGCCTGGTCGGCGGCCAGCCGTCGCGGGCGCGCAAGCTGGTGCTGCGGCGCAACGGCATCCAGCAGCGCCACTATGTGATCGACCCCGTCAGCGGCGAGCCGAGCCTGAGCAATGCCCAGCTCAGCGCCGCCGCCGTGCGTGGCCTGCTGGGTGGCGGCTTCGAGTTGGCCGATCTGGATTGCCTGGTGGCCAGCAGCTCCTCGCCGGATCAGGTCATGCCCAACCATGCGGTGATGGTTCAGGGCGAGCTGGGCAACCCGCCGTGCGAGGTGGTCTCCACCGCCGGCATCTGCCTGTGCGGCATGACCGCGCTGAAGTACGCCTGGCTCAGTGTGGCCAGCGGCGAGAGCCGCAACGCCGTGGCCTGCGGCTCGGAGGTCGCCTCCAGCCTGATGCACGCGCGCAACTTCAACGCCGAATACGAAAGCCGCGTCGACGAGCTTGAACACCACCCGGAGATCGCCTTCGAGAAGGACTTTCTGCGCTGGATGCTCTCCGACGGCGCCGGCGCGGTGCTGCTGCAGGGCCAGCCGAATGCCAGTGGGCCGAGCCTGCGCATCGACTGGATCGACATCCTCTCCTTTGCCGACCAGATGCCGCCGTGCATGTACGCCGGCGCCGAGATGGGGGATGGCCAGCTGACCGGCTGGAGCCGCTTTGATGCCGAAGAGCGTAACCGCCGCTCGGTGATGGCGATCAAGCAGGACGTCAAACTGCTCAACGACAACATCGTCAAATACACGGTGGAAGAAACCCTCAAGCGCATCATGGCGCGCCGCGAGCTGCGCGTGGAGGAGATCGACTACTTCCTGCCGCACTACAGCTCGGAGTTCTTCCGCGAGCCGCTGGCCGTGGGCCTGGCCAATGCCGACCTGCCGATCCCGCAGGAGCGCTGGTTCACCAACCTGACCAGCAAGGGCAACACCGGCGCGGCGTCGATCTTCATCATCCTCGAAGAACTGTTCAACGGCGGTAGTCTGCGCAGCGGTCAGCGCTTGCTCTGCTATGTGCCCGAAAGCGGGCGTTTTTCCAGTGCCTTTATGCATCTGACGGTGGTTTAGCCCATGAAGCTCGACGAAGTGCCCCAGGACCACAGCTCCACCTACGGTGGCCACAGCAAGCTGGTCTACGCGGTGGACGCCAGCGGCCATTACCAGCGCGCGCAGAGCGATGGCTGGGAGCCGGAGGCCTATGCCACCCAGCTCGCCGTGGCCGAGCTGCAGGAGCAGGAAGCAGAGGCCGAAGCCGCCTGGCAGCGCGGCGAGCTGTCGCCGCTGAAATGCCTGATGTACCGCTACCGCCTGGATGAGCCGGCGCTGGCGCAGATCACCGGGCTGTGGCAATGGCGCATTCGCCGGCATTTTCGCCCGGCCATCTACCGCAATCTGAGCGCCGCCATCCTGGCTCGCTACGCCGATGCGTTCGGCTTGCCCGTCGCGCAATTGATCGCTTACCAGAAGGCCCCGGCATGACCCGCTTCGAACCGCATTTCCAGCACCGCCAGAGCGCCCACTGCGAGAGCGGGGTGATGGCCAGTCTGCTGAGCCATGCCGGCCTGCCGATGAGTGAGCCGATGGCGTTCGGTCTGGCCTCGGGTCTGGCCTTCGCCTACCTGCCGATCGTCAAGCTCAGCGGTATGCCGCTGATTGCCTACCGCATGCCGCCCAAGCACCTGATCAAGACCCTCAGCAAACGCCTTGGCGCACGCCTGCACAGCCGCACCTTCGGCAACCCCGAGCAGGGCCGCCGCGAACTGGATGCGCTGCTGGACAGCGGGCGCCTGGCTGGCCTGCAGAGCTCGGTGTTCTGGCTGCCGTACTTCCCGCCGGAGATGCGCTTCCACTTCAACGCGCACAACCTGCTGGCCTACGGCCGGGATGGCGACGAGTACCTGATCAGCGATCCGGTGTTCGAGGAGCCGGTGCGCTGCGCCAGCGCCGACCTGCAGAAAGCCCGCTTCGCCAAGGGCGCGCTGGCGGCCAAGGGCCTGATGTACTGGCTCGACGAGGTGCCGCTGGAGCAGGACTGGGAGCAGTTGGTACGCCAGAGCGTGCTGTCGACCACGCGCATCCTCGACGGCATGCCGCTGCCGTGGATCGGCATTCGTGGCATCCAGCACCTGGCCAAGCAGATCGAGCAGCTCGACCCGGCGCAGGCCAAGTACAACCGCCTGTACCTGACCCATATCGTGCGTATGCAGGAAGAGATCGGCACCGGCGGCGCCGGCTTCCGTTTCATGTACGCCAGCTTCCTGCAGGAGGCCGGCGAGTTGATCGGCGCGGCCCCGCTGCAGCAGGCTTCGGCCCAGCTCACCGCCATCGGCGACGACTGGCGCCAGTTCGCCTCGGCCTGCGTGCGCGCCAGCCGCAACAAGGGCGAGGCGCCGGACTTCCGCCCGATAGCCGAAATGCTGCGCGGCATTGCCGGGCAGGAGCGGGTATTGATGAAAGAACTGGGTGCCTGGGCCAAGCGCAAAGGCTGATGGCTCCCCTCTCCCGTTTACGGGAGAGGGTTAGGGAGAGGGCTACAACCAGGGCGCGCCTGATCGATCCACCGAGCGGGGCAGATGATGGATGAAAAGAGCGTCATCCACCGCCTGATCCTGTAGGAGCCAGCTTGCTGGCGATACGCAGACAGCGTCCCGCTGATCGCCAGCAAGGACTAGGCGTCCCCCTGGCTCCTGCAAAAAGCTTGTGCTGAATAACAGTATCTACAGGTCGAGGCGCCGCACCTCGATGCCGGCCGTCAATGCGGCGAAATCCGCGGCTGGCGTGCCTGGCTGATTGCCTTCCAGCAACACCCCTTGCACTCGGAAATCCTCGCTTTCCTCGACCAGCAGCAACAGCGCCTGGCCGATCAGCCCATCCTGCAAGTCCAGCCCAGCCAGTGCCTGCAGCTGCGGCCATACGCGCGATCCGGCGCCGATAAACAGGTTCGGCCCTTCCAGGCCCAGCTGCTGGGCGACGTGGAAGCCGGCGGCATTGCTCACGCTGTTGACGAATTCGAAGGGTTTTGGCTGCTTGTGCTGCACGCACACGGCATCCAGTAGCGCGCCCATGGTCGGTCGCGCCGGGTGGCGCGAGGCCAGGTACAGGCCGCAGTCGCTACGCACCTGTGCCTTCAGCGCGGCGGCGCCGAGCAGGGCCTGGAAGATCAGACGGTCGATACGCCGGGGCGGGCTGTCCAGCCACTGGCTCAGTGCGGCCTTCAGCTCCTTGTCGCTGGTGGCGGCGCGGCCGTGGATCTCGCTGGCGGCTATCACTCTCATGGCCGTGCTCCTGCGCTGCAGCCTTGCAGCACCAGGCTGGCATTATTGCCGCCGAAACCGAAGAAGTTGGCCAGCAGCAAGGCATCCGTCGCCACATCGAGGGGCTGAGCCGGCAGGAGCAACAGCGCTTCGTTTGCGTAATCGAGACCGGGCAGGGCGCCCTGTTGCAGGCGCTGGGCCAGCAGCAGGGTTTCACTCAGGCCGCAGGCGCCGAGGGTATGGCCGAGCCAGGGCTTGAGCACGCACAGCGCCGGCAGTTGTGCGCCGAACAGGCGGCGCATGCCGTTGCTCTCCGCGTGGTCGTTGGCGCCGGTGGCGGTGCCGTGCAGCTTGACCAGAGCCACCTCGGCGGCGCTGCGCCCGGCGCTGCGCAGGGCCTGCTGCATCACCGCGTCGATGTGGCTGCCGTCTTCACAGGTGGTGGTCAGGCTGCTGGTGTCGCAGGCGCTGTAGCCGCCGAGCAGGCGCGCCAAGGGGGCCGGGCCGGGTTGCAGGCCGAGCAGGCTGGCGGCGTAGCATTCGCCGAGGATCAGGCCGTCGCGCTCGGGGTGGAACGGCCGGTACTGGCCGCTGGCGCTGGTCAGCTCCAGCGCGCCGAAGCCCTGCATGGCCAGGGCGCTGGGCGTCTCGAAGGCCAGCAGCACCACCCGTTGGTAAGCGCCAGCGGCGAGCAGGCGGGCGCCATACAGCAGGCCGTTGGCCGCGCTGGTGCAGGCGGTGTTGAGGGTGAAGGCCTCGGCAAAGTCGCGGCGCTGGCGCAGTCGTTCGGCCAGCAAATCGAGCGGCGTCGAATGCTCCGGGCGAAAGCCCTGCTCGGCGCTGGCGCGGCTTTCCAGCTCGGTGATATCCAGGCTGGTGCTGGCGATGATCAGCAGGCAGTCGTCCAGATCCTGGGCGTCGGCGCCGAGAAGCTCATCGAGCAGGTGATCAAGGCGCAGGCTGAGGTCGTCCGCGCTGGGGCCGGCGTGCAGGTAGGGCCGCGGCTGCCGTTGCTCATGCAGGAGGAACTGCCCGGCCGGCGGCAGCGTGCCCTGGCCGAGGGCGTGGGCGGCGCTGGCCAGGTCGTCGCCCAGGCAGCTGTGCAACACGCCGCGTTGCAGGTAGACCGGAATCACTTTGCGCTGCTACGGATGTAGTCGGCGATGCTGGCGATGCTGCCGAGGATCTTGCGACCGTCCTTGGCCCCTTCGATGCGCACGCCGTAGTGCTGCTGCAGGGCCAGCGACACCTGCAGGGCGTCCAGGCTGTCCATCGCGATGCGGCTCTTGGTGCCGAACAGCGGCTCGTCGTCGGCGATGCTCTGCCAGTCGATGTCGTCTTCCTTGTCGCACTCACGAATCAGCAGTTGCTTGAGTTGTTGTTCTAGTAGTCTGTGGTCCATTGCGTGTGCTGCACTCGGTGGCGGAACAGGAGCAGCCCGGCCAGCCCGCACACCGCTGCAAACAGCAGCAGGCGCGCGCAGTAGGGGGCGATGTCGGCCGATGAGCCGTGGCCCACCAGCAGGGTGAGGAAGGCGTCCAGCGCCCAGCTCATCGGGGAAACTTCGGCCAGCTGGGCCATGGCCGCCGGCATCACGCTTTTCGGCACCATGATCCCGCCGATGGCGGCGAGCAGGATGTTCAGCCCGCCGCCGAGCAGCAGCGCCTGCTCGCTGCTGCGCGCCAGGGCGGCCAGCAGCAGGCCGAGGCTGCAGGTGGCCAGGGCCACGCTGACGGCCAGCAGGGCATAGGCGCCGGCGCTGCCGGGCAGGCTCAGGGCCTGCAGGCCGATGGCGGGCAGGCCGTACACGCCCAAGGCCAGGAGCAGGGCGAACTGCAGCAGGTTGAGGGCGAAGTAGGGCAGCAGCTTGCTCAGGGCCAGGGTGCCGAGGCTCAGCCCCAGGCAGCGGAAACGCAGCAGGGTGCCGCTCTGCTGTTCGCGCTGGAAGCCGCCGGCCATCGGCAGGGTGATAAAGAACATGCCGAAGATCAGCCAGGCCGGTACGCTCAGCTGGCTGGCATTGGCGCGGCCGCTGAGGTCGCCGCTGGCCAACTGTTCCTGCTCGTCGATCTGGCTCTGGGTGCGTTGCTGCACCTGTTGCAGGCGCTCGTCCAGGCTCAGTGCCGGGTCGAGCATGCCGCTGTCGACGAGGAAGGCCTGCAGGCGGGTCTGTGCCAGGGCGATGCTCACCGCGCTGTGCAGGCGCTGGCGCGCCAGTTTGTCGAACTGCGCGGGGAAACTCAGGCTGGGGCCCTGGTGCGGGCTGTCCAGCAGGGTGGCGGCGAACTCGGCGCTCAGGCGCACATGGGCCAGGGGTTCGCTGCTCTCGGCCTGCAGCTCGCTACCGGGCAACTGCGCCTGCAGGGCCGCCTGGAAGAACTGGCTGGAATCGCTGGCGCTGGGGATGTCGAGCACCAGGCGCAGGGCCGGCGGGCGGTCCTGCAGATAGCTGGACATGGCGCCGGCCATCAGCACCAGGAACAGCGCCGGCATGATGAACAGCACGGCCAGGGCGTGGGGGTCGCGCAGCAGCAGGCGGACTTCCTTGCGCACCAGGGCCTGCAGCCTCATAGCCGGCCTCCGTTGAGGCGCAGGTAGAGCTGCTCCAGCGACGGCCGACCGAAGCGCAGCAGGTTGGGCAGCTGTTTCTGCGCGGCGATGAACTGGCTGATCTGCAGCAGCTGCTGGCCATCCAGCTGGGGAATGCGCAGTCCGCCGGGCAGCACCTCGACCGTCAACTGCAGGCGCGCGAGCAGCTCCTGCAGGCCCGCCGGCGCGGCGTCCGGCCATTCCAGCAGCAGGCCGTGGTCGTCGCCGAGCAGCTGGCGCTTGTCCAGATCCAGGCGCACCTGACCTTCGTGCAGTAGGAGAATGCGCTGGGCGACCCGTTCGACTTCTTCCAGGTAGTGGCTGGTGTAGATCACCGTCTTGCCGGCGCCGCTCAGCTGTTCGATGGCGCCGAGCAGGGCCTGGCGGTTGGCCGCGTCGACGCCCACCGTGGCCTCATCGAACAGGTACAGATCGGCCGGTTGCAGCAGGCCAATGGCGAAGTTCAGGCGGCGCTGCTCGCCGCCGGACAGGCCTTCGGCGCGGCGTGACAACTTGTCTTCTAGGGCGCAGGTGGCGATGCACTGGTCGAGGCGCTGGCGGCGCTCGTCGCCGCGCAGGCGATAGAGGTCGGCGAACAGTTCGAGGTTCTCGCGCACCTTGAGCCCGGCGTAGAAGGCCAGTTGCTGCGGTACCAGGCCCAGGCGCGGGGTGGCGCTCCAGCGCAGCTCGCCCTGTTGCAGCGGCAGCACGCCGCTGAGCAGCGAGAGCAGGGTGGTCTTGCCGGCCCCGTTGCTGCCGAGCAGGCCCAGGCACTGGCCGGCTTGCAGCTGCAGGTTGATACCATGCAGCGCCGTCCGTTCGCTGCCCGGGTAGCGGAAACCGAGGTCGCGCAGCTCAAGCACGGACCAGCACCAGCAGCAGTTTGCCGTCGAGCAGCAGGCGCTCGTCGCTATGGATGGTGAAGGCGTACAGCGCGCCGGCCGGGCTCAGGGCCTCCTGGCTGGCGGCGACTCGCAGCGCGCCCTGGCGCTGGCTCGGCTCATGGTGCAACTGCAGCTGCGAGAGCTTGCCGACCAGGGCCATTTCGATGGCACTATCGGCGCCGTATAGGGCACCATGCGCCGCGCATAATTGCGCTGCCGCCTCGAACAGCAGGCAGGGCGAGGCATCGGCGCCGAAGGCGGCCAGATGCTGCCAGGCGCTGAGCCCTTCGATACGCTGGGCGTCGTGCGCCAGCAGGCCGTCCAGCCAGAGGGCGGGGCCTTGATGGGGCAGCAGGGCGTGCAGTTGGGTGCGGTCCATTGCGGGCGGTCGAAACAGGTGGCCGCGCAGTGTAACAGAGGGCCTGCAGCAGGCGCAGCGCCTGGCCTGTAGCCTGCGCGGCATATTGAAGAAGGAGTGCAAGGATGATGTGGCAGCAGTGGTTGGCCTTTGCCCTGGGCTCGGCAGCCCTGATCGGGATTTCCTGGCGAGTGCTGCGTCGTCCGCAGTCCCATGGTTTCTACCGCTTCTTCGCCTGGGAGGTGATGCTGGCGCTGCTGGTACTGAATGCGCCGGTCTGGTTCGAGGACCGCTACGCCCTGCACCAGAAGCTGTCCTGGCTGTTGCTGTTCACTTCGCTGCTGGTGCTGGGACTGGGCATCTTCCAGCTGCGCCGCGATGGCCGGCCGAGCGAGCAGCGGGTCGACGACGAGTTGTATGCCTTCGAGCGCACTTCGCAACTGGTCACCGGCGGCATCTACCGCTTCATCCGCCACCCGCTGTTCTGCTCGCTGCTGCTGCTGACCTGGGGCATCGCCTGCAAACAGCTCAATGGCCTGACCTTGCCCCTGGCCCTCTTGGCCAGTCTGCTGCTGTACCTGGCGGCGCGGCGCGACGAGGCGGAATGCCTGGCCTACTTCGGCGATGCGTACCGCGCCTATATGGCGCGCAGCAAGATGTTCGTGCCCTACCTGTTCTGAAGGTTCCTCTGCCGTAGGGTGCCTATTCCCAGTCGAGCTTGGCCAGGCGCCACTCGCCGTCTTCCAGCCACCACTCCAGCTTGACGCTGTAATGGCGGGCGCTGTCCGGGATCAGGCCCTCGGCGCCGGTCATGGCGATTTGCGCCTCGGTATGGCCCTTGCTGCTGTAGGTCGGGTCGATGCGGCTGCTCTGGCTCAGGGCCAGCACCTTGACCTGCTTGTGGCGCAGGAACAGCAGGGCCATGGTGCGCTGGGCCCAGGCCCGGTCGTACTGCTGCTGGGCGCTGAACTGCGGCTGTAGTTGCTCCAGCACGGCGCCGGTGTCTTTCGCCTCCAGATTGTCCTGCAGCTGCTGCACGGCCGCTTCCAGCGCGGCTTGCGGGTCGCTCTGGGTGCAGCCGCCGAGCAGGCTGAGGAGGACGAGGAAAGACAGGGCAAATAACCTGGTGGGCATGCTCAACTCCGCTTTCATGGTTATGATGGCCGGCACGGTAGACGATTGGCGCCTGATCAAAAGGGGCCTCCGAGCCTGCACGGGATGGACGGCACCTATGCCGCCACCGGGCAGTCTCTTTCGCACAAATTCGGGAGTGCAGCATGCAGACTTTGTATCCGGAGATTAAACCCTTTGCCCGCCACGAGCTGGCGGTGCAGGAACCGCACGTCCTCTATGTGGACGAAAGCGGTACTCCGGACGGCCTGCCGGTGGTGTTCATCCACGGCGGCCCGGGGGCCGGCTGTGATGCGGCCAGCCGCCGCTACTTCGATCCCAACCTGTACCGCATCGTCACCTTCGACCAGCGCGGCTGCGGCCGCTCCACCCCGCATGCCAGCCTGGAGCACAACACCACCCAGGAGCTGGTGGCCGACATGGAGCGCATCCGCGAGCACCTGGGCATCGACAAGTGGGTGCTGTTCGGCGGCTCCTGGGGCTCGACCCTGGCCCTGGCCTACGCCCAGGCCCATCCGGAGCGGGTGCACGGGCTGATCCTGCGCGGCATCTTCCTGTGCCGCCCGCAGGACTTCCACTGGTTCTACCAGGAAGGCGCCAGCCGCCTGTTCCCGGACTACTGGGAGGACTACCTGGCGCCGATCCCGCCGGAGGAGCGTGGCGCGCTGATGCAGGCCTTCTACAATCGCCTCACCGGCCCCGACCAGATCGCCCAGATGCACGCGGCCAAGGCCTGGTCGACCTGGGAAGGGCGCACCGCCACCCTGCGCCCCAACCCGCAGGTGGTCGATCGCTTCAGCGAGCCGCACCGCGCCCTGTCGATCGCCCGCATCGAGTGTCACTACTTCGTCAACAACGCCTTCCTCGCCCCCGATCAGTTGCTCCGTGACATGCCGAAGATCGCCCACCTGCCGGGGGTGATAGTGCACGGCCGCTACGACCTGATCTGCCCGTTGGACAACGCCTGGGCGCTGCACCAGGCCTGGCCCAACAGCGAGCTGCAGATCATCCGCGATGCCGGCCATGCCGCCGCCGAAGTCGGCATCACCGATGCCCTGGTGCGCGCCGCCGACCAGATGGCCCGGCGCCTGCTCGACCTGCCGCTCGAAGAAGCATGAAGGCGCTGATCCAGCGCGTGCGCGGTGCTCGCGTCGAAGTGGCCGGGGAGATCGTCGGCGCCATCGACCAGGGCCTGCTCGCGCTGGTCGGCGTCGAGCCGCAGGACAACCCGGCCAGTGTCGCCAAGCTGCTGCACAAGCTGCTCAATTACCGGGTGTTCGGCGATGGCGAAGGCAAGATGAACCTGTCGCTCAAGGATGTGCAGGGCGGCCTGCTGCTGGTCTCGCAGTTCACCCTCGCCGCCGATACCAAAAGCGGCCTGCGCCCGAGCTTCTCCTGCGCGGCGCCGCCGGCGCTGGGCGCCGAGCTGTTCGAGCAGCTGGTCGAGCTGGCCCGCCAGCAGCACCCGCAGGTGGCTACCGGGCGCTTCGGTGCCGACATGCAGGTGCATCTGGTCAACGATGGGCCGGTGACCTTTCTGCTGGAAAGCTGAGCCGAGCATTGCTCTAAATGCGGCCTATGCGCGCAGCTCTAGCTGATTTTCCGCCAGCCAATCCAGGGCCAGTTCACGCAGGCGCTCGGCCTCGAACGCCTGCCAGGCGGATTGCACGTCGGGGAACTGCTTGAGCGCGTTGTGGAAGCTGCGCAGCGGCTTGCGGCTGTCCAGGGCGGCCTGCAGGGCGGTGTAGGCGGCTGGTTGTTCGATTTCCGGGAGGAACTCGGCCATCAGCGCGAGGATCTCTCCCGGCGTCAGGCTGTCCACCGCCAGCAGGCGCTCGGGCTCCTCTTCCAGCAGCTGTTCGATCTGCGGATCGGTGCCGGCGGGCGGGATGTCGAGGATCCGGCCGCTGAGCAGGTCGAGGCGAAAGTCGCCGGCGCTGCTGACGAACGCGGCGGCCAGGCTATCCAGGTCGATGGTCAGGGGGCGCATGCTGAGCTCCTCGGCAAGGCTGGGATGGCCCCAGCCTATGCCGTGCGATGGCTCAGAACAACCGTGCGAGCAAGGCCGGTACTGCCGTTTCCACGCGCAGGATGCGCTCGCCCAGCTGCACTGGGGTAAGGCCGGCTTCGCGCAGCTTGTCGACTTCGTAGGGGATCCAGCCGCCTTCCGGGCCTATGGCCAGGGTCACCGGCTGCTCGACCGCCCGCGGGCAGGCGGGGAAGTCACCGGGGTGGCCGACCAGGCCGAGGCTTTCGGCGACGATGGCCGGCAGGCGATCCTCGACGAAGGGCTTGAAGCGTTTCTCGATGATCACTTCGGGCAGCAGCGTGTCGCGCGCCTGTTCCAGGCCGAGAATCAGCTGCTCGCGAATGGCCTCGGGTTCGAGGAAGGGGGTCTGCCAGAAGCTCTTTTCCACCCGATAGCTGTTGAGCAGCACCAGGCGCGGCACGCCCATGGCGCTGACCGTCTGCAGCACGCGCTTGAGCATCTTCGGCCGCGGCAGGGCCAGCAGCAGGGTCAGTGGCAGCTTGGCTGGCGGCGGCTGGTCCAGGCTGACCTGCAGCTCGGCGTGTTGCTCGGTCAGCTGCAGTAGGGTGCCGCTGCCCATCAGGCCGCCGAGGCGGCCGACCCGCAGACTGTCGCCGACGGCGGCGCGGTGCACTTCCTGCAGGTGCTTGAGGCGGCGCCCGGCGAGGACGACGCGATCCGCCGCGACGAAGTCGGCGTCTTCCAGCAGCAGCAGGTTCACGGCAGCGGCGCGGGCGGCTGGTCGCCGGAGTCGTCGTCCGGCTCATGTTCGCTGCGCTTGCGCACCAGGCCGCCGAACAGCAGGCCGACCTCGAACAGCATCCACATCGGCACGGCCAGCAGGGTCTGCGAGAAGATGTCCGGCGGGGTGAGGATCATGCCGACCACGAAGCAGCCGACGATCACGTAGGGGCGGCTCTTCTTCAGGGTGGCGATATCGACCACGCCGACCCAGATCACCAGGAAGGTCGCCACCGGGATCTCGAAGGCCACGCCGAAGGCGAAGAACAGGGTCAGGACGAAGTCCAGGTACTCGTTGATGTCGGTCATCATCGCCACCCCTTCCGGAGTCACGCTGGCGAAGAAGTGGAAGATGATCGGGAATACCAGGAAGTAGGCGAAGGCCATGCCGCCGTAGAACAGCAGGATGCTGGAGACCAGCAGGGGCATGGCGATGCGCTTCTCGTGCTTGTACAGCCCCGGCGCGATGAAGCCCCAGACCTGGTGCAGGATGATCGGCACGGCGAGGAACAGCGCGCACCAGGCGGTCAGCTTGAACGGGGTGAGGAACGGCGAGGCGACGCCGGTGGCGATCATCGTCGCGCCTTCCGGCAGGTAGGCGCGCAGCGGCGCCGAGACGAGGGTGTAGATGTCCTGGGCGAAGTAGAACAGGCAGGCGAACACCACGAAGATCGCGATCACGCAGCGCAGCAGGCGGGTGCGCAACTCGGTGAGGTGCGCCACCAGGGGCATCTCGGCATCCGCTTCGGTTTGGCTTTGACTCATGGCAGGCGCGAAGGCTCCGAAGGCTGGGCGGGGGCACTGCTGGCGGGGTTCGCCGCGGCAGCGGCAGGCGGCTCGCCGGCCGGGGTGTCGGCGGGGGCGCTGGCCGGCGGCAGGATCGACTGCTTGAGCTCGCGCTCCATCTGCAGGATCTGCTCGTTATGCAGCTGGCGGCGCACTTCGTCGGCGCCGATCTCGCGCTCCACCTCGGCCTTGATCGCGCCGAAGCTGCGCTTCAGCCGGCCGATCCACAGGCCAGCGGTGCGCGCGGCGCCGGGCAGTCGCTCGGGGCCGAAGACGATCAGCGCCACCAGGCCGACCAGCAGCAGTTCGGAAAAGCCGATATCGAACATGGCCTGGGGTCAGTCCTTGCGCGCAGGCTCTTCGACCCGCTGGGCCTGGGCGTCGATGGTCTGCGGCTTGTGCAGCTGCTCGCCGGCGGACGGGGCCGGTTGTTGCGGCTGCGGCTCGGCGGGCTTGTCTTCTTCGGTGTTCATCGCCTTGCGGAAGCCCTTGATGGTCTCGCCCAGGTCGGAGCCGAGGTTCTTCAGGCGCTTGGTGCCGAACACCAGTACCACCACGATCAGAATGACGACCCAGTGTTTCCAGTCGAAAATGCCCATGTAATCAGTCCTCGCAAATGATCAGTCGGATGTGGGACGCGCCGCTTTCTCGGCATGCCCGGACAGGCCGAAACGCCGATCCAGCTCGTCCAGCACGGCCTGCGGGTGCTGGCCGAGGGCGGCGAGCATGACCAGGCTGTGGAACCAGAGGTCCGCGGTTTCGTAGATCAGGTCGCTGCAATCGCCGTTGATGGCTGCGTCCTTGGCCGCAAGAATGGTTTCGATCGACTCTTCGCCGACCTTCTCCAGAATCTTGTTGAGGCCCTTGTGATACAGGCTGGCCACGTAGGAGCTGTCCGGCGCCGCGCCTTTGCGCGCCTCCAGCACCTCGGCCAGGCGGGTGAGGGTGTCACTCATGCTTGTGTTCCGTATGGTAGATGGCGTGCGGGTCTTTCAATACCGGATCGACGCTGTGCCAAGCGCCATCTTGCCACACCCGGTAGAAGCAACTTTCGCGCCCGGTATGGCAGGCAATTCCGCCGAGCTGTTCGACCATCAGGATGATCACGTCGGCATCGCAGTCCAGGCGCAGCTCGTGGAGCTTCTGCACATGGCCGGACTCCTCGCCCTTGCGCCACAGCTTGCCACGCGAACGTGACCAGTAGATGGCACGCTGCTCGGCGGCGGTCAGGGCCAGGGCCTCGCGGTTCATCCAGGCCATCATCAGCACGCGCCCGGTCTTGTAATCCTGGGCGATGGCCGGGACCAGGCCGTCTTCGTTCCAGGTGATTTCGTCGAGCCAGTCAGTCATCGCTATTCCGCCCGTGCGGGCTTGTCTCAGGCTGCGCTGGGCGCAGCCGGTAAATGCTGGGCGCTGTTGGTGCAGGTGCTGCACACAATTGGCGCTCGGTTAGTGTGCCAGCCGTGGCCGGCACTGGCTATCGGCGCAGGATCAGCAGCAGGCCGGCGCTCAGGCTGAGCCAGGCCGCCCAGCTGGCGACGGCCAGGCTCAGGCCCTGGCTGACGCCGCCGGCGATCAGTGCTGCGCCGATCAGGCGCAGTGGCCAGGCGTGCGTTGGTGCGGCCACCACAGTGGCGGCAGCAGGCTGCTGGTTGAGGCGCTCCAGGGTGTCGCGGGCCATCTGCGACAGGTGCGGCACCTGCTCGGCCTGCTGCTGCAGATTGCGCAGCAGGTGCAGCGGGCTTATGCGTTCACGCATCCAGCGTTCGAGGAAGGGCTGCGCGGTGCTCCACAAGTCCAGGTCCGGGTACAGCTGGCGGCCCAGGCCCTCGATGTTGAGCAGGGTCTTCTGCAACAGCACCAGCTGCGGCTGTACTTCCATGTTGAAGCGACGTGCGGTCTGGAACAGACGCAGCAGCAGTTGACCGAAGGAGATGTCTTTCAGCGGCTTCTCGAAGATCGGCTCGCAGACGGTGCGGATCGCCGCCTCGAAATCGTTGACGCGGGTCTCGGCCGGCACCCAGCCGGAGTCGATGTGCAGCTGCGCCACGCGGCGGTAGTCGCGCTTGAAGAAGGCGATCAGGTTGCGCGCCAGGTAGTCCTGGTCCTCGGGGGTGAGGCTGCCGACGATGCCGCAGTCGATGGCGATGTACTGCGGACTCCACGGCGTGCGGGTGCTGACGAAGATGTTGCCGGGGTGCATGTCGGCATGGAAGAAACTGTCGCGGAACACCTGGGTGAAGAAGATTTCCACGCCGCGTTCGGCCAGCAGTTTCATGTTGGTGCGCTGGTCGGCCAGGGTGGCCATGTCGGTCACCGGCACGCCGTAGATGCGCTCCATCACCAGTACTTTCGGCCGGCACCAGTCCCAGTACACCTGCGGCACGTAGAGCAGCTCGGAGCCGTCGAAGTTGCGCCGCAGCTGGCTGGCGTTGGCCGCCTCGCGCAGCAGGTCGAGTTCGTCGTAGATGGTCTTCTCGTAGTCGCTGACCACTTCCACCGGGCGCAGGCGGCGGGCATCGGCCGAGGCCTTCTCGGCGAGGCGGGCGGCGAGGAACAGCCAGGCCAGGTCCGAGCGGATGATCGGCTTGAGCCCGGGGCGGATCACCTTGACCACCACTTCCTCGCCGCTCTTCAGCTGCGCGGCATGCACCTGGGCCACCGAGGCCGAGGCCAGCGGTTCCACTTCGAAACGGGCGAACACTTCGCCAACCTTGGCGCCGAGCTGCTGCTCGATGCGCGCCACCGATTCGGCGGCGGGGAAGGGCGGAACCTGGTCCTGCAGCTTGGCCAGCTCGTCGGCCATGTCCGGCGGCAGCAGGTCGCGGCGGGTGGAGAGCAGCTGGCCGAACTTGATGAAGATCGGCCCGAGGTCTTCCAGGGCTAGGCGCAGGGCCTCGCCACGACTCAGGGTTGAGGCGCGACGCGGCAGCCAGCGCCAGGGCAGGGCGAAGCGCAGCACGCGCATCCAGGTGGGCAGCGGCAGGTGCAGCAGCTGGTCGTCGAGGCGGTAGCGAATCACCACGCGCAGGATGCGCAGCAGGCGGCGGGCGGCAAGCAGCTTCATTCGGAGGGTTTTACCTTGCGGGCGAGGTGCTCGATCCGCGCGTCGAGGCGGTCGAGGGCGAGCTTGAGCTGGTCGAGTTCGGCGAAGCGCGCATCGGCCTCGCGCTGGCCGACCAGGTGGCGCGATTCTTCACTGAGGTAGTCGGCGAGGTTGTGGCGCAGGCTGTCCAGGCTGTGGCCGGCCCAGTTCGCCCGGCTGCGCAGATGGCCACCGAGCAGCTGGCTGCCGACCGGGCCGAGCCAGCGCGACAGCTCGTATTCCCAGTCCAGTTCGAGGTCCTGGAGAATGTTGGTCAGTTCCAGCAGGGCGGCGCTGTCGCCATCCAGCTCGACTTCCGGGCGGTGCAGCACGCTGGTCTTGTCCCTGGCCAGGGCCAGGCGCAGCAGGCTGGCGGCCGGGGCGCGCAGGGTGCAGTCGGCAGCGCTCCACTGGCTGGCCAGTTGCAGGCCCTCGCCGCTGGGCAGGAGGAACAGCTGCAGCGCCGGGCTCTGGCAGTCGATGGCGATGACCTTGCCGTCCAGCCGGGCCAGACGCGGCAACGCGGTGCTGTCCATGGCCAGCACGCGGTTGAGGCCGTGTTCGACGCCAGCCAGGAGCCCGGTCAACAACATCAGGGCTTGATGCCGCGGTGCAGGGCGACGATGCCGCCGGTCATGTTGTGGTAGGTGACGCGCTCGAAACCGGCCTCGACCATCATCGCCTTGAGGGTGTCCTGATCCGGGTGCATGCGGATCGATTCGGCCAGGTAGCGGTAGCTGTCGGCGTCGTTGGTGATCAGCTTGCCGGCCAGCGGCATGAAGGCGAACGAGTAGGCGTCGTAGGCCTTGGCCAGCAGCGGGCTGGAGGGCTTGGAGAACTCCAGCACCAGCAGGCGGCCGCCCGGCTTGAGCACGCGCAGCATGGAACGCAGGGCGTCTTCCTTGTGGGTGACGTTGCGCAGGCCGAAGGCGATGGTGACCACGTCGAAGTGGTTGTCCGGGAACGGCAGCTTCTCCGCGTCGGCCTGGACGAACACCACGTTGCCGGCCACGCCCTTGTCGAGCAGGCGGTCACGGCCGATCTTGAGCATCGACTCGTTGATGTCGGCCAGCACCACTTCGCCGGTCGGGCCGACCAGGCTGGAGAACTTGCGCGCCAGGTCGCCGGTACCGCCGGCGATATCCAGCACGCGATTGCCCGGGCGTACGCCGGACAGTTCGATGGTGAAGCGCTTCCACAGGCGGTGCATGCCGCCGGACAGCACGTCGTTCATCAGGTCATATTTGGCGGCTACCGAGTGGAACACCTCGGCGACCTTCTCGGCCTTCTGGCTTTCCGGGACGTCCTGAAAGCCGAAGTGGGTGGTCGGTTCGCTGTCGTGGGCCTTGCGCGGATCGTTCATGTCGCGGTCACCGGAATCAAAGTGGCGGCCATTCTAAACCCGTGGCCGGCCTTTGTCTTGGCGCCAGGCGGCGCGGTATAGTCGTGCGACACCAGGTCGCTGTCGGAGTTGTGCATGGCCCGTATCACCGTCGAACGTTCCCATTCCCTTGGCCGCGAAGCCGCTCGCGAAAAGGCCGAGATGCTCGCCGAGCGCCTGGCGCGCGAATACGACGTGAAATACCGCTGGGCCGGCGATACCCTGGAGTTCAAGCGCAGCGGCGCCGACGGCACTATCGAAGTGAGTGCCGACCAGGTACGGGTCAAACTCAACCTCGGCCTGCTGCTGTCGGCCTTGGGCGGCACCATCAAGCGCGAAATCGAAGACACCCTGGACAAGCATTTGCAGGCGTGAAGGCTGACGTGGCGCAGCTATTTCGCCACCTAGTATGTGATTTCTAATTTTTCTCCCTACCTTGAGCTCAAGTCCTGCGAAAGGACCAACTTTCCATCACTTGAGCGTGAGGTGCCCCATGGCCACTAAAGCCGCCGTTAAGAAGAAAGTCGCTGTCGAAGTCGAAAGCAAAGCCACCGTGCTGACCGACGTGAAGGCCTATGCCCACAAGGTCTGGCTGGCAGGCCTGGGTGCCTACGTCAAGGCCGGCCAGGAAGGTGCTGGTTACTTCAAGGAACTGGTCAAGGCCGGTGAAGGCGTCGAGAAGCAGGGCAAGAAGCTGGTGACCGAGCAGGTCGATGCGGCCAACAGCCAGATCAGCAGCCAGCTGGAAAGCGTCAAGAGCAGCGTGTTCGGCGTTAAAGAGAAAGTCGAAGTGCAGCTCGACAAGGTCGAGAAAGCCTTCGACAGCCGCGTTGCCAGCGCACTGAATCGTCTGGGTATTCCGTCCAAGCAAGACGTTGAGGCACTCTCTGCTAAGCTGGACGAGTTGAATGCATTGCTTGAACGTGTCGCGCGTACCCAATAAGGAGAGCAGGATGGCTGTTAAAAAAACTACCGCTGCAAAACCGGCAGCTAAGAAGCCAGCGGCGAAGAAGGAAACCAGTTCCTGGATCGGCGAAGTCGAGAAGTATTCGCGGCAGATCTGGCTGGCCGGTCTCGGCGCCTATTCCAAGGTCAGCAAGGACGGCACCAAGCTGTTCGACGGTCTGGTCAAGGATGGCGAGAAAGCCGAGAAGCAAGCCAAGACCGAAGTCGACAAGCAGCTGGGCGCGGTGAAGACCACCGTCGGTTCGACTGTTGACACGGCCAAGTCGAAAGTCGACGAAGTCAAGGACAAGGCCCTGGGCAAGTGGAACGAGCTGGAAGAGGCTTTCGACAAGCGTCTGAACAGCGCGATCTCCCGCCTCGGCGTGCCGAGCCGCAACGAAGTGAAGGCGCTGCAGACCAAGGTCGACACCCTGACCAAGCAGATCGAGAAGCTCACCGGTGTGTCGGTGAAGTCGGTCGCCAAGCCTGCCGCTAAACCGGCTGCCAAGCCGGCGGTCAAGGCTGCTGCCAAGCCGGTTGCCAAAGCTGCCGCCAAGCCAGCGGCCAAACCCGCTGCCAAGCCGGTCGCCAAGGCCACAGCCAAGCCTGTTGCGAAGCCGGCGGCCAAGCCGGCCGTGGTGAAGAAGCCGGCTGCACCGAAAGCCGCAGCCAAGCCGGTTGCCGCCAAGCCGGCCGCTGCTGCTCCGGCTGCCGCGCCTGCTGTCACTGCGGCTCCGGTCGCTGCTCCGGTAGCGCCTGCTACCCCGTCCTGAGTTTTCGCTCAGTACCACAAGCGCCCGGCCCAGTGCCGGGCGTTTGCGTTTCAGGCTTCCAGGTAGCGCTGCGCCAGCTGTTCGGCGGCGTGGCGTGAACCGGGGGTGAGGTGGGGGGCGACCAGCATCATGATCTGGTAGACCACCAGGCGCACTTCGCCATCGGCACCGACGATGCGCTGGTAGTCGAGGGAGAACAGCAGGGTCAGGGTGATCTGTTCGACCAGTTGGCCGAGCGACTGGGTTCCGCTCTGCAGCTGGCCTTCGGCCTTGAGCCGGGCCAGCAGGGTGGCCAGGGTGCGCTTGAGCAGGTTGAGCCACTGGCGGATGCCGCGGCCCAGCTTGGGCAGGCGCCCGGCCAGGTTGGACAGGTCCTGGAACAGGAAGCGGTACTGCGCCAGGCGCTCGACGATCAGGTGCAGGAACAGCCAGTAATCCTCGGCGCCCAGCTCGGCATCCAGGGGCGGGTCGAGCAGCGGCGCCAGGTCGCTCTGGAAACGCTCGAACAGCTCGAGGATCAGCGGCTCCTTGCCGTGGAAGTGGTAGTACAGGTTGCCCGGGCTGATGCCCATTTCATTGGCGATTTCGAGGGTCGAGACATTCGGCTCGCCCTCCCGGTTGAACAGGTTCAGGGCGCATTCGAGAATGCGATCGCGAGTCTTCATTCCATGAGTGTTCTGTGGCCGCGGGAGCTCCGACCATAACCGGCCGGGCGCGCCCCGGCCAGTCGTTTTAGTCGCTCTTCAGCGGACGTGCACATAGGTGCCGGGCGCCGCCTCCATGGCCGGATACTTGCTGTTGCCGATGTTCAGCACGGTCTCGCGGCGCTCGCCGGAGCGTTGCTGGGTCCAGGCCAGCCATTCGGGCCACCAGCTGCCTTCCTGTTTCTTCGCGTCGTAGTACCAGGCGCGGTGATCGCCGCTGAGCTTGCCGTTGTCCAGGTAGGTGGCCTTGGGGTTGCCCGGTGGGTTGAGGATGCTCTGGATATGCCCGCTGTTGGACAGCACGAAGCGGCTGTCGCCGCCCAGCAGCAGGGCCGAGCGGTACACCGAGTCCCAGGGGGTGATGTGGTCGTTGATTCCGGCCACGCTGAAGCTGTCGAGGGTGACCTTGCTCAGGTCGATCGGCGTGCCGCAGATCTCCATGGCTCCGGCGCGAGTCAGCGGGTTGTGCTTGAACAGGTCAAGCAGGTCGCCGTGCAGGGCGGCCGGCAGGCGAGTGTTGTCGTTGTTCCAGTAGAGGATGTCGAAGGCCGGCGGCTCCTTGCCGAGCAGGTAGTTGTTGACCCAGTAGTTCCAGATCAGGTCGTTGGGGCGCATCCAGGCGAACACCCGGGCCATGTCGCGACCGTCCAGCACGCCGCTCTGGTAGGAGCGGCGCTTGGCCGACTCGAGCGTCTGCTCATCGGCGAACAGCATCGCCGGGCTGTCCACCTGGCTGTCCAGCAGGCTGACCAGATAGGTGGCGCAGCCGATCTTGCGCAGCTGCTTCTTGGCCTGCAGATGGCCCTGCAGGGCGGCGATGGTCAGGCCGCCGGCGCAGGCGCCCATCAGGTTGACCTCCTTGCTGCCGGTGATGGCGCGGCACACGTCGACGGCCTCCTCGAGGGCCTGCACGTAGCTCGACAGGCCCCACTCGCGATGCCGCGCATCCGGGTTGCGCCAGCTGATGACGAAGGTCTGCAGGTCGTTCTTCAGGCAGTACTGGATGAAGCTCTTCTCCGGGCTGAGGTCGAAGATGTAGAACTTGTTGATCTGCGGCGGGGCGATCAGCAGCGGGGTGGCGTACTGCTTTTCGCTCATCGGCTTGTAGTGGATCAGTTCCAGCATCTCGCTGCGGAACACCACGGCGCCGGCGGCGGTGGCCAGGTTGCGGCCGACCTCGAAGGCCTGCTTGTTGACCTGGCTGGGCAACCCGCTGTTGTGCAGCAGGTCGTCGAACAGGTGGCGGGCGCCGCGCAATACGCTGCTGCCGCCGGTATTGAACAGCTCCTTGAGCGCCTGCGGGTTGAGCAGGCTGTTGGAGGGAGCAATGGCGTCGTTGAGCAGGGAGAACAGGAAGTGCGCGCGGGTGCGGTCGTCTGGCGACAGGTCGCTCTCGTCGATCCATGCCTTGAGCTGCTTCTGCCAGGCCAGGTAGGCCTGCAGGCTGCGTTTGTAGAAGGGGTTGAGGCGCCAGGTCGGGTCGCTGAAGCGGGCGTCCTGCGGGTTGGGCTGGTGCGGGGTGTCGCCCAGCATCACCCGGCCCAGCTGTTTGCCGAAGGCGAACAGGTGGCGTGAACTGTGCACCGGCTGGCGCAGGCCCTGGAACGCCAGGGTGCGCAGGGTGGAGAACAGGTCGCGGCCGCGCAGGCCGATCATCGCGCTTTGCGCGTTCATGTAGTCGGCGGGTACCGGCAAGGATTCCGGGGCAGTCTTTTCAGGCATGGGGCAGGCTCCATCGTCAAACCGTCATGGATAGATGACAGCAAGGCTTGTACCAAGGCGCGCCGGAACGCATTCCAGACTGCCGCGCAAGAATTCCTTTTACTCCGGCAGGGCCCTGGGTAAGGGCAAGTCTGCCGGCGCAGCACTACAGTTGTGCGGTCAGTGACCGCGAATGGGCACGGGTTGCGGATGCATCACCGCGCGATGCCGCTCTTCCTCGAGAAACTTCATGATGATCGGCGCCACGGCCTCGGCGCGGGTCACCAGGAACAGGTGGCCATCGTCGATGACGTGGAACTCCGAGTTGGGGATGCGCCAGGCCAGCAGGCGCATGTTGACCAGCGGGATGAGCGGGTCATCGTCGCCGGCCAGTACCAGCGTAGGCTGCTTGATCCGATGCAGCCAGTGGATGCTGGTCCAGCCGAGGCCGGCGAACAGCTGCCAGTAGTAACCCATCTTGCCGCCGGAGCGGACCTTGCTGGCGTGCGCCAGGGCCAGCTTGGGGTCGCGGCGGAAGGCGCCGCCATAGATGTCCGGGGCGATATGCACGCCGTAGGACGGCTGGATGTAACGGCGCGGGCTGGCCATGCGCCAGAGCACCTTGGGCTTGCCCGGCACCATCACCGCGCCGGCCGAGGTGGCGGCCAGCACCAGCTTCTTGCAGCGCTCGGGGTAGTCGTGGGCGAACTGCTGGGCCAGCGCGCCGCCCCAGGACACGCCGATGGCATTGACCTGGCCGTAGTCCAGGTAGTCGAGCATGCGCGCGGCCAGCTTGGCCAGGCCGGGGAAGCGGTACGGGG
Organism: Pseudomonas sp. L-22-4S-12; assembly: GCF_009799935.1. NCBI lineage: Bacteria > Pseudomonadati > Pseudomonadota > Gammaproteobacteria > Pseudomonadales > Pseudomonadaceae > Pseudomonas > Pseudomonas sp. L-22-4S-12. The sequence goes on from NZ_WELL01000001.1 coordinate 974,593, forward strand.
CGCTGGGGGTGGAGGAGCCACCGACGCCGGGGACGTCGAAGGCGATCACTTCCAGCTCCGGGTCGAGGGCCTGGACGAACGGCATCACCAGCTCGAGGTTGGCGCCGATGCCGTTGAATATCAGCAGCGGCGTGAGCTTGCTGTTACCGGGGCGGACTGCGGTGCGGATGGTCTGGCCGTCCAGTTCGATGGTACGGAATGCGAAAGGTTGCGGCATGCGCTAAGCCCTATGGTTTGATCCGTGGCGAGCCGATATCCAGCGCGGCTCTCCAGTGACCCACCGGCTGGGTGGGCAGGCACTGCCCCGGCCTTACCGGCCGGGGCAGCGGACGGCACTTCCAGGTGTCGTCGGCAGTACTGCGCAAGGTGCAGTGATACAGGTGATGTTGTTGTCGTGTGTCTAGCGCTCGTGCACGTAGGTGCCGGGCGCCGCCTCGCCGGCCGGATGGGCCTTGTTGCCGAGGCTGGTCGGCGACTTCTTCAGCTTGCCCGAACGCTCGGCCAGCCAGTTCTGCCAGTGCAGCCACCAGGAGTCGGCGTGCTTGGTCGCCGTCGCCTGCCAGGCGCGCGGGTCCAGCGGCATCTCGCTGTTGGTCATGTAGCGTGCCTTGGGGTTGCCCGGCGGGTTGAGGATGCTCTGGATGTGCCCGCTGTTGGACAGCACGAACTCGCACTTGCCGCCGAACAGGTGGGCCGACTTGTAGCAGGAGTCCCACGGGGTGATGTGGTCGGTGGTGCCGGCCACGCAGAAGAAGTCGCAGGTGACCTGCTTGAGGTCGATCGGCGTGCCGCAGACTTCCAGCGCGCCGGCGCGGGTCAGCGGGTTGGTCTTGAACATCTCGATGAACTCGCCATGCAGGGCGGCCGGCAGGCGGGTGGTGTCGTTGTTCCAGTAGAGGATGTCGAACACCGGCGGCTCGTTGCCGAGCAGGTAGTTGTTGACCCAGTAGTTCCAGATCAGGTCGTTGGGGCGCATCCAGGCGAACACCTTGGCCATGTCGCTGCCTTCCAGCACGCCGCTCTGGTAGGAACGGCGCTTGGCCACTTCCAGGCTCTTCTCGTCGGCGAACAGGGCGACCTGGGTGTCGAGCTTGGTGTCCAGTACGCTGACCAGCAGGGTCAGGGCGTGCACCTTGTGCTCGCCGAGGGCGGCGTAGTGGCCGAGCAGGGAGGCGGTGGTCAGGCCGCCGGAGCAGGCGCCGAGCATGTTGACGTCCTTGCTGCCGGTGATCGTCAGGATCACCTCGATGGCTTCCTTGAGCGCCTCGATGTAGGTCGACAGGCCCCACTCGCGCTGGGCCTTGGTCGGGTTGCGCCAGCTGACCACGAAGGTCTGGATGCCGTTGCGCAGGAGGAAGCGGGCGACGCTCTTTTCCTGCGACAGGTCGAACACGTAGTACTTGTTGATCTGCGGCGGCACCACCAGCAGTGGGCGTTCCTGCACCTGCTCGGTGATCGGCTTGTACTGGATCAGTTCCAGCAGGTCATTGCGGAACACCACGGCGCCGTCGGTGGTGGCGAGGTTCTTGCCGACCTCGAAGGCATCCATGTTGACCTGGCTGGGCATGCCACCGTTGTGCACGATGTCCTTGGCCAGGTGGGCGAGGCCGTCGAGCAGGCTCTTGCCGCCGGTTTCGAAGAAGCGTTTGACCGCGGCCGGGTTGGCCATGCTGTTGGTCGGTGCCATGGCTTCGGTCATCAGGTTGATGACGAAGTGGCCGCGGCTGGTGTCCTGTTCGCTGAGGTGGCTGTCCTCGATCCACTCGTGCAGTTCCTTGCGCCAGGCCAGGTAGGTCTGCAGGTAGCGGCGGTACAGCGGGTTCTGGCTCCAGGCCGGGTCGGCGAAACGACGGTCGCCTTCCTCGGGGGTCAGTTCCGACTGGCCGAGCAGAACATTTTTCAGCTCGAAGGCGAAGTGAGTGACGTGTTTGGCGCTGTGGAACGGTTGCTTGAGGGCCTGGCCGAGGACCATGCGGGCGGAGGTCAGGATGTCCTTGCCACGCAGGCCGATCACCGGGTTCAAGCCGAGGGTGCTTTCCGATGCCTGCTGCTTCAAATCTTCGTTGTTCTTGTTGCTCATCTACGACGCTCCATTGTCCTGAGACGAATACCTGCACGCTGACACAGGGCGAGGGGCTGGTACTGCTCGGGTTACCGGGTGCGGAAGTTTTCCGCGCTTGCTCAACATCTGGCTATGCCAAATGCACGGAACCTGCCAGTTCCTTGGTTACCCGAGTTTCTACTTTTGCGCAAGTTCGCCGATCCTGATGGGATTGCGCGCGGCAGTATGCCCAGGCACTTTAGAAAGTGCGCCCTAACCGTTAAGACAATATTGCGCGGGGCCGATCCAGGGGCGGTCCCCGTTTCGTTCACGGCCGCGACGGAACCCGTTTTTGCGCGGAGCTAGGCGCGAGACGCGAGGTTTGGTTGTCCAAATGAGCCGTCGAGTAACGACGTTCCGCACAAAAACGGGTCCGTCCCTGCGGGTTGCGCGCAAAATCGCGCCATGCGTCGTTGCGGGACTTGCCAAGGGAATGACCATTGCCTGCGTCCCACGCCTAGCCTGGCGTGATTTTGCGCAGCAACGCGGTTCGCGAACGAAACGGGGACCGCCCCTAGAGCATCAGCTTGACGATAGATTCGTTCGGGTCGCGGGATTTTCCGGCTGTGGCCAGCGCGGCGAGGTAGTCGGCCCAGAGTTCGTCGTGGCGGGTGGCCAGCTGATAGAGGTAGTCCCAGGTGAACAATCCGCTGTCATGGCCGTCGTCGAAGCACAGTTTCAGTGCGTAATTGCCGGCCGGTTCCAGGCGGCTGAGGCCGACGCCGAGCTTGCCGGTTTGCAGGATGGGGTTGCCGTGGCCCTGCACCTCGGCCGAGGGCGAGTGCACGCGGAGGAATTCGGCGCTGAGGCTGTAGCGCTGCTCGCCGTAATGCAGCTCCAGGGTCTTGGAGGCCTTGTGCAGTTTGATCGAGCTGGGCATGCGCATGGATGGGCTTCCGGGAAACGGGTGGATAACGCTTGGCATTATCCACCTGCTGCCATCAGAGGATATAGCGCGACAGGTCTTCGTCCTGGGCCAGCTCGCCGAGGTGGCTGTTGACGTAGGCGGCGTCGATGCGGATCGGCTGCTCGTCATGCTGGGCGGCCAGGTCGCCGGCGCTGAAAGAGACTTCCTCGAGCAGGCGTTCGAGCAGGGTGTGCAGGCGCCGCGCGCCGATGTTCTCGGTCTTCTCGTTGACCTGCCAGGCGATCTCGGCGATGCGCTGGATGCCGTCCGGGAGAAACTCGATCCGCAGCCCTTCGGTCTGCAGCAGTGCGCAGTACTGCTCGGTCAGCGCCGCGTGCGGCTCGGTGAGGATGCGCTCGAAGTCCTGCGGCGACAGGGCCTTGAGTTCGACGCGGATCGGCAGGCGACCCTGCAGCTCGGGCACCAGGTCGCTGGGCTTGGACAGGTGGAAGGCGCCGGAGGCGATGAACAGGATGTGGTCGGTCTTGACCATGCCCAGCTTGGTGTTGACCGTGCAGCCCTCGATCAGCGGCAACAGGTCGCGCTGCACGCCCTCGCGGGACACGTCGGCGCCGCCGACATTGCCGCGCTTGGCCACCTTGTCGATTTCGTCGATGAACACGATGCCGTGCTGTTCCACCGCTTCCAGGGCCTTGGCCTTGAGCTCCTCCTCGTTGACCAGGCGCGCGGCTTCCTCGTCGCGCACCAGCTTGAGGGCGTCCTTGACCTTGAGCTTGCGGTTCTTCTTCTTGCCCTTGGACAGGCCGGAGAACAGGCTCTGCAGCTGGTTGGTCATCTCCTCCATGCCCGGCGGGGTCATGATCTCGACGCCGGCCGGTTGCTCGGCCACTTCGATCTCGATCTCCTTGTCGTCCAGCTGGCCTTCGCGCAGGCGCTTGCGGAACAGCTGGCGGGTGTTGGAGTCGTGGCTCGGCGTCGGGTCCTCGTTGAAGCCGGTACGCGCCGGCGGCAGCAGGGCGTCGAGGATGCGCTCCTCGGCGGCGTCTTCGGCGCGCATGCCCATCTTCTGCACTTCCTGCTCGCGCAGCATCTTCAGCGCGGCATCGGCCAGGTCGCGGATGATCGACTCGACGTCGCGGCCGACATAGCCGACCTCGGTGAACTTGGTTGCCTCGACCTTGAGGAACGGCGCGTTGGCCAGCTTGGCCAGGCGGCGGGCGATCTCGGTCTTGCCGACACCGGTGGGGCCGATCATCAGGATGTTCTTCGGCGTCACTTCCTGGCGCAGCTCGGCGGGCAGCTGCATGCGCCGCCAGCGGTTGCGCAGGGCGATGGCCACGGCGCGCTTGGCGTCGTCCTGGCCGATGATGTGGCGGTTGAGTTCGGAAACGATCTCGCGGGGCGTCATGGGCATGGGGTGGGCTCCGGAAGCCGCGCTTATTCGGCGCAGTCTTCTTCCTCGATAGTCAGGTTTTGATTGGTGAAGACACAGATGGAGCCGGCAATGTTCAACGCGGTTTCGGTGATCTCACGGGCGGATAGATCGGTTTTCTGCAGCAGGGCCATGGCCGCGGCCTGGGCGAAGCCGCCGCCGGAGCCCATGGCGATCAGGCCGTGCTCGGGTTCGACCACGTCACCGTTGCCGGTGATGATCAGCGAGGCGTCCTTGTTGGCCACCGCCAGCATGGCTTCCAGGCGGCTCAGCGAACGGTCGGTGCGCCAGTCCTTGGCCAGCTCGACGGCGGCGCGGACCAGGTGGCCCTGATGTTTTTCAAGCTGCCCCTCGAAACGCTCGAACAGGGTGAAGGCGTCGGCGGTGGCGCCGGCGAAGCCGGCCAGCACCTGGCCGTGATACAGGCGGCGGACCTTCTTGGCGTTGCCTTTCATCACGGTATTGCCGAGCGATACCTGGCCGTCGCCGCCCATGACGACTTTGCCGTTGCGGCGCACTGAAACGATGGTGGTCAAGGGGAGAGTCTCCACGCAGCGGGGCGAAGTTGCCCGAATGGAGAATCAGATGGGGTGGCTGGCCCGGCTTTTCAACCGGGCGGTCACAAATTGGCGATCAGCGCGACTGGCGTTGCTGTAACAGCAGGTTGCTGAAGCCGCTGCCAGCCAGCTGCTTCTGCGCGCTGGCCAGTTGCTCGCGGTTGGCGTAGGGGCCGACCAGCACGCGGTACCAGGTTTCCTCGCGCACCGTGCCGGACTCCACCTGCACGTTCTGGCCGAGCAGGATGATCTGTGCGCGGACCTTGTCGGCATCGTCCTGCTTGCGGAACGAGCCGGCCTGGAGGAAGAACAGGGTAGTGGCCGGAGCCTTGGCCACCACCGGCGGTGGCGGCGGGGTCTGGCCATTGAGCAGGGCCTCGGCGCGGGCCGCATCGATCTTCGCCGCCTCTTCCGGGCTGACCGGCTTGCTTTCGGCGGCTTGTTTTTCGGTCGGCAGAGCCTCCGGCGGCACTATCACCTCCGACTCCGGCAGCAGGGTGTAGAAGTCGTACTTGGGCTTGGCGGCCTCCGGCTTGCCGGATGGCGCCTTGGCCGGTTCGTCGGCCTGCGCCGCGCGCGGGCGCGCCTGCTCGGGCTTGTCGCGCTTGATGCCGTCGCGGCCCGGTTCGAGGCTGAACAGGAACACCATGAAGCCGCCGATCACCAGGCCGCAGGCCAGCCACACCCAGCCGGGCACCGGCTTCTTCGCCGGTGCCTGGTAGCGGCTGGCGCCGCGCTTGGGCGCCGGCTTCTTCTTCGCTGCCGCCACTTACATGCGCTCCAGGGTGTCCAGGCCGAGCAGTTCCAGGCCCTGCTTGAGGGTGCGCCCGGTCAGCGCGGCCAGGCGCAGGCGGCTGTTGCGCACGGCCTCGTCCTCGGCACTGAGGATCGGGCAGTTCTCGTAGAAGCTGGAGAACAGCCCGGCCAGGTCGTACAGGTAGGCGCACAGCAGGTGCGGGGTGCCCTTGTCGGCAATGCCGCCCAGTACATCGGCGAACTGCGCCAGCTTGCCACCCAGGGCCTGCTCCTGTTCGGCGACCAGCGCGATCTGCCCGCCGATCTCGCTGATGTCCTTGCCCAGCTTGCGGAACACGCTGGCCACGCGGGTGTAGGCGTACAGCAGGTAGGGCGCGGTGTTGCCCTCGAAGCTCAGCATCAGCTCGAAGTTGAAGCTGTAGTCGCTGGTGCGGTGCTTGGACAGGTCGGCGTATTTCACTGCGCCGACACCCACGGCGCGGGCGATTCCACGCAGCTCGGCCTCGTCCAGCTCGGGGTTCTTGGCCTTGACCAGGCTGTAGGCGCGCTCTTCGGCCTCGTTGATCAGGTCGACCAGCTTCACCGTGCCGCCGTCGCGGGTCTTGAACGGGCGGCCGTCGGCGCCGTTCATGGTGCCGAAGCCCATGTGCTCCAGTTGCATGCTGGCGGGGACGAAGCCGGCCAGGCGCGCGCAGGCGAAGACCATCTGGAAGTGCAGGGCCTGGCGCTGGTCGACGAAGTACAGGGCGCGATCGGCCTTCAGTACGTTGGCGCGGTAGCGGGTGGCGGCCAGGTCGGTGGTGGCGTACAGGTAGCCGCCGCCGGCCTTCTGCACGATCAGCGGCAGCGGGTTGCCTTCGGCGTTCTTGAACTCGTCCATGAACACGCACTGGGCGCCTTCGCTTTCGCTGAGCAGGCCCTTGGCCTTGAGGTCGGCGATGACGTTGGCCAGGTCGTCGTTGTAGGCGCTCTCGCCCTTGACGTCGGCCATCGTCAGCTTGACGCCGAGGCGGTCGTACAGGGCCTGGCAGTGGCTCAGGGAAATGTCGTTGAAGCGGTGCCACAGGCGCAGGCACTCGGCGTCGCCGGCCTGCAGCTGGACTACCAGTTGGCGGGCGCGCTCGGCGAATTCGGACGACTCGTCGAAGCGCTTCTTCGCCGCGCGGTAGAAGTTTTCCAGGTCGGCCAGCTCGCTTTCGGCGGCTGCCGGGTTTTCCTGCATATAGGCCAGCAGCATGCCGAACTGGGTGCCCCAGTCGCCGACGTGGTTCTGCCGGATCACGCTGTCGCCGAGGAACTCCAGCACGCGCGCCACGCCGTCGCCGATGATGGTCGAGCGCAGGTGGCCGACGTGCATCTCCTTGGCCAGGTTGGGTGCGGACAGGTCGACCACCACGCGCTGCGCCGGGCCGGCCTTGCGCACGCCGAGCCTGGCGTCGGCCAGGGCCGCTTCCAGGCGCTGGGCCAGGGCGTCGCTGTTCTGGAAGAAATTGAGGAAACCGGGGCCGGCGATGTCGACCTTGCTCACCTGGGCGTCGGCCGGCAGGGCGGCGACCAGCTTCTCGGCCAGCTCGCGCGGCTTCATGCCGGCCGGCTTGGCCAGCATCATGGCGATGTTGCTGGCGAAGTCGCCGTTGCTCTTGTCCTTGGTGTTCTCCACCTGGATCGCCGGGCTCAGGCCCTCGGGCAGCACGCCCTCGGCGGTGAGGCGGGTCAGGGCTTGCTGGATCAGATGGCGGATAGTGTCTTTCATGGTCTGCTCGGTCGGCCGTGGCGGGTCGAAAACTGGGCATTATCCGTGGCCGGGGGGCGCGGCTTCAAGTCGCACGCTCCAGGCGGTTGGCAAAAGCTGCGTGCAGCCCTCTGCAATGGGACGTTCAGAACAGGTCGATGGGGTCGACATCCAGCGACCAGCGCACCGCGCGGCCGCCCGGCATGGCTTCGAGGATCGGCAGCCAGGCGCCCAGTAGTTTGTGCAGCGGCACGCGGCTGCCGGCCTGCAGCAGCAGCTGGGCGCGATGGCGGCCGGCGCGGCGCTCCATCGGCGCGGGGACCGGGCCGAGCAGCTCGATGGCTGGCAGCTGCAGTTCCTGCTGCAGCTGTTCGGCGTAGCTGCAGGCCTCGTCGAGGAAGGCCTCGGCCTGGCCCGGCTTGTGCGCCTCGGCGCGCAGCAGGGCGAGGTGGGCGAACGGCGGCAGGCCGGCACCGCGGCGCTCGCTCAAGGCCTGCTCGGCGAAGGCCTGGTAGCCCTGCTCGGTGAGCTGGACCAGCAGCGGGTGGTCGGCCAGGTGGGTCTGGATGATCACCTTGCCCGGCTCCTCGGCGCGCCCGGCGCGCCCGGCGACCTGGACGATCAGCTGGGCCATGCGCTCGCTGGCGCGAAAATCCGCGGAGAACAGGCCGCCGTCGGCGTCGAGGATGGCCACCAGGGTCACGCGCGGGAAGTGGTGGCCCTTGGCGAGCATCTGCGTGCCGACCAGCAGGCACGGCTCGCCGCGCTGCACGGTGTGGAGCAGGCGGTCCATGGCGCCCTTGCGTGCGGTGCTGTCGCGGTCGACGCGCAGTACCGGGAAGTCCGGGAAGAGGATGCCCAGGCGCTCCTCGGCGCGCTCGGTGCCGGCGCCGACCGGGCGCAGGTCGACCTTGGCGCAGTCCGGGCACTGCCGTGGCGGCCGTTCGACATGCCCGCAGTGGTGGCAGCGCAGCTCGCCGGAGCGCTGGTGCAGGGTCATGCGCGCGTCGCAGCGCGGGCACTGGCTGATCCAGCCGCAGTCGTGACAGAGCAGGGTCGGGGCGAAGCCGCGGCGGTTGAGGAACACCAGCACCTGCTGGCCGGCCGCCAGGGTCTGGCCGATGGCCTGCTGCAGCGGGCCGGAAATGCCGGAGTCGAGCGGCAGGCTCTTCACGTCCAGGCGCAGGAAACGCGGCGGCTGGGCGCCGCCGGCGCGCTGGGTCAGCTTGAGCAGGGCGTAGCGGCCGGCGTGGGCGTTGTGCAGGCTTTCCAGGGAGGGCGTGGCCGAGCCGAGGACGATCGGCAGGTTTTCCTGGCGGGCGCGCACCAGGGCCAGGTCGCGGGCGTGGTAGCGCAGGCCTTCCTGTTGCTTATAGGAGGCGTCGTGCTCCTCGTCGATGATGATCAGGCCGGGGTTCTTCAGCGGGGTGAACAGCGCGGAGCGGGTGCCGATGACGATGTCGGCCTCGCCGTCGCGCGCCGCCAGCCAGGCGTCCAGGCGCTCGCGGTCGTTGACCCCGGAGTGCAGCAGGGCGATGCGCGCGTTGAAGCGGCGGGCGAAGCGCTCCAGGGTCTGCGGGCCGAGGTTGATCTCCGGGATCAGCACCAGCGCCTGCTTGCCGGCCTCCAGGCAGTGGCGGATCAGCTGCAGGTAGACCTCGGTCTTGCCGCTGCCGGTGACGCCGTAGAGAAGGAAGGCATGGAAGCCGTGCATGCCCGCCTGCACGCTGTGGAAGGCGGCGCGCTGTTCGGCGTTCAGTGGCAGCTCCGGTTGCGCCAGCCAGCTGCCGTGACGGGCCGGCGCGGCGTTGCGGCGGATCTCGACCTGCACCAGGCCCTTCTCCAGCAGCAGGTCGAGGCTGTCCTTGTTCAGTTGCAGCTTGCTCAGCAGGCTGTGCGCCACGCCGTGGGGGTGCTGGGCCAGGGTGCGCAGCGCCTCGCGCTGGCGCGGCGCGCGGGTCAGGCGCGGGTCGTCGAGGTCGGCTCCCGCGCTGGCGTGCCAGAAGCGCTCCTGGCGCGCCTCGGCCGCTTCGCCCTGGCGCAGCAGCACCGGCAGGGCCCAGCTGAGGGTGTCGCCGAGGCTGTGCTGGTAGTACTGCGCCGTCCACAGGCACAGCCTGAACAGCGGCGCGGGCAGCGGCGTGCGGCGGTCGAGCAGCTGCAGGGCCGGCTTGAGCTTGTCCAGGGGCACTTCGCTGTGCTCGACCACCTCGATCAGCACGCCGATCATCTCGCGGCGGCCGAATGGCACGCGCAGGCGCATGCCCGGCTGCAGGGCGCTGCGCGGCACGCCGGCGGGGGCGCGGTAGTCGAACAGGCGGCGCAGCGGCGAGGGCAGGGCGAGGCGTAGAATGGTGTCGGGCACAACAGGCTCCCAATGGACGCGGCGATGCTAACACGGCCGCGCGTCGCCCTGAGCGACGGGTGGCTTGCGCGGCTGGCGGGCTCTGGTATGATCCGCGGCCTATTTCCGTGCGGTACCCGGCAGCAAGCCTGGTGGCGGCACACCAACCGAGGAAAGTGCGATGAAAGCCGATATCCATCCCCAGTACGAAGAAGTCAGCGCAACCTGCAGCTGCGGCAACGTGATCAAGACCCGTTCGACTCTGTGCAAGCCGCTGAGCCTGGACGTTTGCTCCGAGTGCCACCCGTTCTACACCGGTAAGCAGAAAGTGCTGGACACCGGCGGCCGTATCGATCGCTTCAACCAGCGTTTCGGCGTGTTCGGTTCCAAGTAAGTATCCGAGCTGCCACGGGCGACCTCATGGGTTGTGCCGCGCTGCTGAAAAAGGCGTCCCTGGTGGGCGCCTTTTTCGTTTCCGCGTTTCTGCTGGTGCCGGCCTGGGCCTTCTGCCCGCTGTCGCCGGCCTTGCCGCAGCTCAAGGTCGAACGGGTGGTGGATGGCGATACCCTGCGCCTGGCCGACGGCCGCAGCGTGCGCCTGATCGGCCTCAATGCGCCCGAGCGGGCGCGCAACGGCCAGGCCGCGCAACCGTTCGCCGAGGCGGCGCGCCGGCGTCTGCAATTGCTGGTCGAGGCCAGTGGCGGGCGCGTCGGCCTGCGTCCGGGCGAGCCGGCGCGCGATCACTATGGACGCACTCTAGCGCACGTCTACGATGCTGCCGGGCGCAACCTGGAGGCGCAGTTGCTTGCCGAGGGGCTGGCCTATCAGGTGGCGTTCGAGCCGGCTGGCGGGCTGGTCGCCTGTCAGCGCCAGGCCGAGCGGCAGGCCCGCAGCGGCCGCCTGGGCCTGTGGCGCAGCAGTCCGGTGGTGGCGGCGCAGGCGCTCGAACACGGTGGCTTCGCCCTGGTGCGCGGGCGCGTCGAGCGGGTGCAGCGCAATCGCGGCGGCTTGTGGCTGGAGCTGCAGGGGCCGCTGGTGCTGCGGATAGAGCCTAAACTTCTGGGGCATTTCGATCTCGTCGCGCTGCAGGGGCTGGTCGGGCGCGAGGTGGAGGCGCGCGGCTGGGTGGTTGACCGGGCGCGCCGCGGCGGTGCAAATGCGCAGCAGGCGCGCTGGATGCTGCCCCTTACCCATGCGGCCATGCTCGAGGTGTTGCCATGATTGTGCGTTGCGCGTTGTTGCTGGTCGTGCTGTGGCAGCTGGTCGGCTGCGCGGTCAATCCGGCGACCGGGCGCACCGATTTCGTGATGATGAGCGAGCGCCAGGAAATCGAGCTGGGTCAGCGCTACAGCCAGGAAATCCTCAAGCAGTACCCGCGCTACCCCGATGAAAAGCTGCAGACCTATGTGCAGCAGGTCGGCGAGCGGGTCGCCCGGTATGGCCATCGCAGCCAGCTGCAATACCGCTTCACGGTCATCGACAGCCCGGACATCAATGCCTTCGCCCTGCCGGGCGGGCATATCTATATCCACCGCGGGCTGATGGCCTACCTCGGCTCGGAAGCCGAGCTGGCGGCGGTGCTCGGGCACGAGGTCGGTCACGTCACCGCTCGCCACAGCGTGCGCCAGCAGAGCCAGTCCACGGCCTGGAACATCCTCGGCCAGGCGGTGGCGGTGGGCACCGGAGTCGGCGTGGCGGGCGATCTGACCAATGTCCTGGGCGGCGCCTTCGTCAGCGGTTACGGGCGCGACATGGAGCTGGAGGCCGACGGCCTCGGCGCGCAATACCTGGCGCGCAGCGGCTATGACCCGCAGGCGATGATCGAGGTGGTCAAGGTGCTCAAGGCCCAGGAGGACTTCGCCCGCGACCAGGCCCAGGCCAAGGGGCAGGAGGTGCCGCCGTCCGGCTACCACGGCCTGTTCGACACCCACCCGGACAACGATACCCGCCTGCGTCAGGTGGTGGCTGCCGCCAGCCCGCTGGCCAGCGGCCAGGGCGAGGTCGGCCGGGATGTCTATCTGCGCCAGATCGAGGGGATGCCTTTCGGCGACTCGGCCGCTGCCGGCGTGCGCCGCGGTCAGCGCTTCTACCATGGCGGGCTGGACTTCACCCTGGCCTTTCCGCCGGGCTGGGAGCTGATCAACCGGGCCGACGCGGTGATCGTGCATGCCCCCGATCAGCAGGCGTTCGTGGTCATGAGTCTCGAGCCGCTGGCGCAGCAGGCGACGGCCCAGGAATACCTTGCTCGCCGTGCCGGTCGCCAGCAGCTGGTGCAGCAGGACAGTTTCCGCCAGGCCGGGCTGGAGGTCGCCACTGGCGTGGTGCCGGGTTCGGCGGCCAAGCGGGTGGCGGTGATCATGCGTGAGAAGCAGGCGTTTCTCTTCGTGGCCGCGGTCAAGGGCCATGGTTCACTGGAAAGCCAGGATGCGCAGTTTCTCGAGGTGATCCGCAGTTTCCGTCCGCTGCAGGCGCAGGAGCGCGAACTGACCGAGCCGCGCCGCCTGCGCCTGGTGCAGCTCAAACCCGGCCAGGGGCTGGAGGCGTTGAGCGGGCAGATGAGTGTCGAGGGCGATCCGCTGACGCGCCTGCGCCTGCTCAACGGCCTGTACCCGGGCGGACAGCCACGCCCCAAGGCCTGGCTGAAGATGGTGCGCTAGGGCGCCGCAGCCCGCGTAGAGCGGCCTTGTCGGCGTCAGCCATCTTGCGTATGCTCGCTCGCCTGCGTTTCACAGCAAAAGCGGGAATAGCCAACATGTCCGATTTGAAAACTGCCGCTCTCGAGTACCACGCCCAGCCCCGTCCGGGAAAACTGAGCGTGGAACTGACCAAGCCCACTGCCACTGCCCGCGACCTGTCCCTGGCCTACAGCCCGGGTGTGGCTGAGCCGGTGCGCGAGATTGCCCGCGATGCCGAACTGGCCTATCGCTATACCGGCAAGGGCAACCTGGTGGCAGTGATTTCCGACGGTACCGCTATTCTCGGCCTGGGCAACCTCGGCCCGCTGGCCTCCAAGCCGGTGATGGAAGGCAAGGGCGTGCTGTTCAAGCGCTTCGCCGGTATCGACGTGTTCGATATCGAAGTCGAGTCCGAGAGCCCGCAGGCCTTCATCGACACCGTGCGCCGTATCTCCATCACCTTCGGCGGGATCAATCTGGAAGACATCAAGGCACCGGAGTGCTTCGAGATCGAGCGTACGCTGATCGAGCAGTGCGACATCCCGGTGTTCCACGATGACCAGCACGGCACCGCCATCGTCACCGCAGCCGGCATGCTCAACGCCCTTGAAATCGCCGGCAAGAGCCTGCCGGAGGCCAAGATCGTCTGCCTCGGCGCCGGCGCCGCTGCGATCTCCTGCATGAAGCTGCTGGTGAGCATGGGCGCCAAGGTCGAGAACATCTTCATGAACGACCGCAAGGGCGTGATCCATGCCGGTCGCGACGACCTCAACCAGTACAAGGCGGTGTTCGCCCACGAGACCGACAAGCGCACGCTGTCCGACGCCCTCGACGGCGCCGACGTGTTCGTTGGCCTGTCCGGCGCCAACCTGCTGAGCGCGGAAGACCTCAAGCGCATGGCGCCGAACCCGATCGTGTTCGCCTGCTCTAACCCGGACCCGGAAATCGCGCCGGAAGTGGCCCACGCCGCCCGCAACGACGTGATCATGGCCACCGGTCGTTCGGACTACCCGAACCAAGTCAACAACGTGCTCGGCTTCCCCTTCATCTTCCGCGGTGCGCTGGATGTGCGTGCAACCCGCATCAACGAAGAGATGAAGATCGCTGCCGCGCTGGCCCTGCGTGACCTGGCCAAGCTGCCGGTGCCGCAGGAAGTCTGCGACGCCTACGGTGGCATCGCGCTGTCCTTCGGTCGCGAATACATCATTCCGAAGCCGATGGATGCGCGTCTGATTACCGTGATCTCCGATGCCGTGGCCAAGGCGGCGATCGAGAGCGGCGTGGCGACCCTGCCTTACCCGAAGAACTACCCGCTGAAGTCGGTGGATGACGTGTTCAACGGCTGAGTCGCAGGCCCACAAAAAAGCCCCGCAGTTGCGGGGCTTTTTTGTGGGCGGCATTTGAGGTGTGGGCTCGGCGTGGCCGAGCGCAAGCGCTTAGAACAGATCGATGGGGGCGGCTTCATCCTGCGGCAGTGGGCTGCCGGGAATGGCCAGGCCATCCAGCTCGCTGGTCGGGGGCGGCGAGTCTTCGCTCTTGAACAGCTCGAAGTAGGCGTCCGGGGCGCCTGGCGAGGCGGCGCGGCCGCTGAGCGGATCGACGCGCAGGGTGAGCAGGCCGGCCGGCTCGGGCGGCAGGTGCTCCGGCTTGTCCTTCAGCGCCGCGCTCATGTAGCTCATCCAGATCGGCAGGGCCACGGTGCCGCCGTACTCGTGGCGACCCAGGCTTTCCGGCTGGTCGAAGCCGGACCAGACGGTGGTCACGTAGTCGGCGTTGTAGCCGGAGAACCAACTGTCCTTGGACTCGTTGGTGGTGCCGGTCTTGCCCGCCAGGTCGCCGCGGCCCATGGCCAGGGCGCGGCGCCCGGTGCCGCGCTTGATCACGTCCTGCAGCATGTTGGTGAGGATGTAGGCGGTGCGCTCGTCGATGATCTGCTCGGCAATCACCGGCTTGACCGGGGCGGTGTTCGCCTCCGGCGAGAGCGGCATGGCGTGCTGCTCTTCCAGGTTCGCCGCGCTGCTGGCGGTGCGTGCCGGGTTGGCGATGAACAGCGGCTTGCCCTCGCGGCTGTCGATGCGTTCGATCAGGTATGGCTGGATCTTGTAGCCGCCGTTGGCGAAGGCCGTCCAGCCGGTGGCGATCTCCAGCGGGGTCAGGTTGGCCGTGCCGAGGGCCAGCGACAGGTTGCGCGGCAGGTCCTGCTTGTTGAAGCCGAAGTTGCTGATGTAGTTGAGGGCGAAGTCGATGCCGATGGTCTGCAGCAGGCGGATCGACACCAGGTTGCGCGACTTGTACAGGGCCTCGCGCAGGCGGATCGGGCCGAGGAAGGTGTTGTTGTCGTTCTTCGGTCGCCAGGCTTCATCCATGCCCGCTTCCTGGAACACGATGGGCGCATCGTTGACCAGGCTGGCGGCGGTGAAGCCGCTGTCCAGTGCGGCGCTATAGATGAAGGGCTTGAAGCTCGAGCCGGGCTGGCGCTTGGCCTGGGCGGCGCGGTTGTAATTGCTCTGCTCGAAGGAGAAGCCGCCGACCAGGGCGCGGATGGCGCCGCTCTGTGGATCCAGCGAGACCAGGGCGCTCTGCGCGGCCGGAATCTGGCGGAACAGCAGGCTGTTGTTCTTCGTCTCGCGCTCGACCCGAACCAGGTCGCCGATCTGCACCACGTCTTCCGGTTTCTGCGGGCGTGGCCCGAGGCTATTGGTGTTGAGGAAGGGGCGGGCCCATTTCATGCTGTCCCAGGCCACCGGCTCTTCCTCGCCATTGCGCTTGAGCACCAGAATGCCGCTCTTCTCGACCTGGCTGACGATCACCGGCTCCAGGCCGCCAATGCTTTTCTGCTTGCTCAGTTCCTGCAGCCAGGCTTCGCGGGTTAGGCCGGGCAGGCGAGTTTCCGGGCCGCGGTAGCCATGGCGCTGGTCATAGCTGATCAGGCCGTCATGCAGGGACTGGTTGGCGGCCTCCTGCAGCGCGGCGGGCACGGTGGTAGTGACGCGGAAGCCTTCGGTGTAGGCGTCGCTGCCATAGCGGCCGACCATTTCGGCGCGGGCCATTTCGGCGATGTAGGGCGCATTCAGTTCCGGCGGTTGCACATGGTGGCGCGCGTCCACCGGTTCGGCGATGGCGGCGTCATAGCGGGCCTGGTCGATGGTGCCCAGTTTCAGCATGCGGCCGAGGATCCAGTCGCGGCGCTCCATGCTGCGCTGCGGGTTGATCAGTGGGTTGTAGCGCGAGGGGGCCTTGGGTAGGCCGGCGATCATTGCCATCTGCGCCAGGCTGGTGTCGCGGATCGATTTGCCGTAGTAAACCTGGGCGGCGGCCTCGATGCCGTAGGCGCGGTTGCCCAGGTAGATCTTGTTGACGTAGAGCTCGAGAATTTCGTTCTTGCTGAGCTCGCGTTCTATCTGCAAAGCGAGGAGTATCTCGCTGATCTTGCGTGAAAAGCTGCGCTCGTTGGTAAGGAAGAAGTTCTTCGCTACCTGCATGGTGATGGTGCTGCCGCCGGTCTGGATGTGCCCGCTTGACAATAACTGAGTGGCAGCACGCATCAGGCTGGTAAAGTCGACGCCATAATGGTTGGCGAAATTGTCGTCTTCTGCCGCCAGCAGGGCGTGGATGAAATCCTGGGGGATGTCATCGAAGCGAATGGGGGAGCGGCGCATCTCGCCAAACTCGGCGATCAGCTTGTTATCGCTGCTGTAGACGCGCAGGGGAATCTGCAGCTGGATGCTGCGCAGCGACTCGACCGAGGGCAGGCCAGGGCTAAGGTAGAGGAAGGCCCCGCTGAAACTGAGGGCTAGCCCACAAAAAACGGCGACGCAAGACCACCAGAAAAACTTCAGCAGACGCATTAGGACTCTTGGATTTCCAGATAAAAGAATGAGTTAAGCGTGGGGCAGTGTGAAAAGAGAAAAACTGTTCACATTATAAGCGGTTTTTTTGCCGGGTAGCCATTTGCGCTTCTGTCAAGACTGTTATTTAATGTGGAAAAACATAAATAGTCCGTAAGTCTCGGATGCAGATAGGAAATCGGTCGTGCTAGGGCTCTTCAATAAGAAAGCGAACACGCTTCTGGGGATCGACATCAGTTCGACCTCGGTCAAGCTCCTCGAATTGAGTCGCTCGGGAAGCCGCTACAAAGTAGAGGCCTACGCTGTCGAGCCGCTCCCGCCAAATGCTGTTGTCGAAAAGAACATCGCCGAGCTGGAAGGCGTTGGTCAGGCGCTGTCGCGCGTACTGGCCAAGGCCAAGACCGGCACGCGGTCGGCTGCCGTTGCAGTCGCCGGTTCCGCGGTGATCACCAAGACGATCGAGATGGAGGCCGGCCTCAACGACGACGAGCTGGAAAACCAGTTGAAGATCGAGGCGGACCAGTACATCCCTTACCCGCTCGAAGAGGTTGCCATCGACTTCGAAGTGCAGGGTGTTTCGGCGCGCAACGCCGACCGGGTTGAGGTGCTGCTGGCGGCCTGCCGCAAAGAGAACGTCGAGGTGCGCGAAGCGGCCCTGGCGTTGTCGGGGCTGACGGCTAAGGTGGTGGATGTCGAGGCTTACGCCTTGGAACGCGCCTATGGTCTGCTCGCTGCCCAGTTGGGTAGCGGCCACGACGAACTGACCGTCGCGATAGTCGACATCGGCGCGACCATGACGACCCTCAGCGTCCTGCATAACGGTCGCACCATCTACACCCGCGAGCAGATGTTCGGTGGCCGCCAGTTGACCGAAGAGATCCAGCGCCGCTATGGCCTGTCGGTCGAGGAGGCCGGGCTGGCCAAGAAGCAGGGTGGTCTGCCCGACGATTACGAGAGCGAAGTGCTGCAGCCTTTCAAGGAGGCGGTGGTGCAGCAGGTCTCGCGCTCGCTGCAGTTCTTCTTCGCGGCTGGGCAGTTCAACGATGTCGATTACATCCTTCTGGCCGGGGGGACTGCGTCCATCCCCGATCTTGATCGGCTGATCCAGCAAAAAATCGGTACTCCAACCCTGGTGGCCAACCCGTTCGCCGATATGGCGCTGGGTGGCAAGGTCAATGCTGGTGCGCTGGCAAGCGATGCGCCTTCGTTGATGATTGCCTGTGGTCTGGCGATGAGGAGTTTTGACTGATGGCACGGATCAACCTTCTTCCCTGGCGCGAACAGCTGCGCGAAGAGCGCAAGCAGCGCTTTCTGGTCGCCCTTGCCGGTGTGCTCGTGATTTCTGCCGGCTTGGTATTCCTCGGCGGTCAGTACCTGAATGGCGCCATCGAGCAGCAGACGGCACGCAATGAGTTCGTGCGCAAGGAAATTGCCGTGCTGGATGCACGAATTAAGGAAATCAGCGAGCTGAAAACCCGGCGAGCGCAACTGCTCGAGCGGATGAAGATCATTCAGGATCTGCAGGGTAACCGGCCGATCATTGGGCGTATCTTCGATCAGTTCGTTCGTACGCTGCCGGATGGGGTGTATTTCTCGGAGCTGAAGATGACCGGCAAGTCCATCGCCATCACCGGTGCGGCGGAGTCGAATAATCGGGTATCCAACCTGATGCGTAATCTCGACTCCTCGGACTGGTTGAAAGAGCCCAATTTGACTGAAGTTAAGGCTGTTACTGCGGGGGCAGTTGATCAAGCCAACGTTTTCAAGCTTACGGTCAAGCAGACTCGCCCTGGAGAAGAGGCAGAGGAAGAGGCGGTCGTAGAGAAAGGCACTAAGAAAAAAGCTCCAGTAAAAGCAGGGGGTAAAAAATAATGAGCCTTACTGAGTCTCTGGAGTCCTTGCGCAAAGTAGATCTGTCAGAGCTTGATCTGAACAATCTGGGTTCTTGGCCTGCGGCGGTAAAAGCTATTGCTTGCATGCTGTTGCTGATCGCGGCGATGGCGCTTGGCTACAACTTTTATCTTAAAGATCTGCAAACCCAGTTGGATGGGAAGCGTTCTGAAGAGGAAACCCTTAAACAGCAATTCTCAAGTAAGGCTTTTCAGGCTGCCAATCTGGATGCGTACAAGGCTCAAATGAAGGAGATGGAAGAGTCCTTCGGTGCTTTGCTGCGTCAGTTGCCTAGCGATACTGAGGTGCCGGGGTTGCTGGAGGACATTACTCGAACCGGTCTGGGCAGTGGTTTGGAGTTCGAAGAGATCAAGCTGCAGCCGGAGGTTGTTCAGCAGTTCTATATCGAGTTGCCGATTCAGATGTCTGTAGTCGGCGGCTATCACGATTTGGCGTCATTCGTCAGTGGCGTTGCCAGTCTGCCGCGAATTGTCACGCTGCATGACTTCGAGATCAAACCGAGTGAGGAGGGCAGCATTTCCAAGTTGCGGATGCGAGTTCTTGCTAAGACTTACCGGTATAACGACCAGGAGCTGAAGAAATGACAGTGGCTCGCCTGCTATTTCTAATGTGTGCACTGGCTCTTACTGGATGCGTCGGTGGCGATGATTTTTCTGATCTGCAAGCTTTTATGGATCAAGAGCGCGCCCGCCCGAAAGGCTCTATCGAACCCTTGCCAAAGTTCCAGCCATATGAGGCTTTTACCTATGGCGCTGCTGCTCTTCGAAACCCGTTCCAGCCGCCTGTCAAGATTGACCTGGCAAGCCAGCAAAAAGGCTCGAAAGATGTAAAGCCCGACGAGACGCGTGTTCGCCAATTTCTTGAAGGTTTCAACATAGAAACTTTTGAAATGGTCGGAACGCTTGCGAACCAAGGCTCAGTGTATGCGCTGATTCGTGGGGCGGGCGGTGTACATCGCGTCAAGGCGGGGGACTACCTCGGGCGCAACCATGGCCGAGTCACTGTGATTGATGAGGCTAAAGTGGATGTGATTGAAATTGTTCCCGACGGTGAGGGGGGGTGGCTTGAGCGACCTCGATCTCTGTCTCTCAAGGAGCGCTCTTAAATGGCGATTTCGAGCATGGAAAATAACTATATATCTGCACAATGGGGCAAGCTGATGAACGGCTATTTCTCTCGTCTTGGTGTCTCGCTTGCTGTCGCTATTTTTGCGCCCAGTCTGCTTGCTGCAAATTTGCAAGGCTTGGATGTGGCCTCGCTGCCAGGTGATAAAGTTGAATTAAAGCTGACATTTGATGAGCCTGTAGTTGCTCCGCGCGGCTATACGATTGAGCAGCCTGCCCGAATTGCCCTCGATCTGCCGGGAGTGGCCAATAAGCTGGGTACCAAGAATCGCGAACTGGGGGTTGGTAATGCTCGCAGTGTGACTGTGGTGGAGGCGAAGGACCGCACTCGTTTGATTGTGAATTTATCCACGTTAATGCCTTACAGTACTCGTGCTGACGGTAATAACATATACGTGGTAGTGGGCGAGGCATCTGCAAGTGCTGCCGCACCTTCTTCTTCTATTGTTGCTCAGCCTGTTCGCTCCTTACCGTCAGTTGGTCGGGAAATTAAGGGTGTTGATTTTCAGCGCGGCGAGCTCGGCGAGGGTAATGTCGTTATTGAGCTGTCTGATGCCGCAGTTAGTCCTGATATTCAAGAGCAAGGCGGTAAGATTCGCTTGACGTTTGCTAAGACCCAGATTCCTGATGCGTTGAAGGTGCGTCTGGATGTCAAGGATTTTGCAACGCCCGTTCAGTTCGTCAGTGCTGTCTCGGAGGGCGACAAGGCCAATATTTCCATCGAGCCGTCTGGCTTGTATGACTATTTGGTTTTCCAGGCAGACAATAAGCTGACTGTCAGTGTCAAGCCGCTAACCCAGGATGATGTGGAGAAGCGTAAGGCTGAGCGCTTTGCTTACTCGGGTGAGAAGCTGTCTCTGAATTTTCAGGATATTGATGTCCGCTCGGTTCTTCAGCTGATTGCTGATTTCACTGACCTCAATCTGGTGGCCAGTGATACCGTTCAGGGCAATATAACCCTGCGCCTGCAAAATGTGCCTTGGGATCAGGCGCTGGATCTGGTGCTCAAGACCCGTGGGCTTGATAAGCGCAAGGTGGGCAATGTGCTATTGGTCGCTCCGGCAGATGAGATTGCTGCTCGCGAGCGTCAGGAGCTGGAAGCCAAGAATCAAATAGCCGAGCTTGCGCCTCTGCGCAGGGAGTTGATTCAGGTTAACTATGCCAAGGCTTCAGATATCGCTGCGCTGTTTCAATCTGTTGCGGGGCTGGAGTCCGGAGATAAGGCTGAGCGGGGTTCTGTCACTGTTGATGATCGCACCAACAGTATCATCGCTTTTCAAACCCAGGAAAACCTGGATGAATTGCGCCGCATCGTTGCGCAGCTGGATATACCGGTTCGTCAAGTGATGATTGAGGCGCGAATTGTTGAGGCCAGTGTCGGTTTTGACAAGAGTCTAGGTGTACGCTGGGGCGGTGCATTCCTGGGTGACAACAACTGGAGTTTCTACGGCAAGGATGGTGCGAGGGGGTTTGATGATGATGGCAAGCTCCTGTTGCCAGGCACCAAAACTGCCGGGACTTACACTTCGCAAGATGCGACCATGAATGTGCCTTTCGTCGATATGGGGGTTGCAAACAGCACTTCGGGTATCGGCATCGGTTTCTTGACGGATAATGTGATCCTTGATCTGCAGCTGTCTGCCATGGAGAAGACCGGTAATGGCGAGGTGATTTCACAGCCCAAGGTTGTAACTTCCGATAAGGAAACGGCCAAAATCCTCAAGGGCTCCGAAGTTCCCTATCAGGAGTCAAGTTCCAGTGGCGCGACAACCGTCTCGTTCAAGGAGGCAGCTCTTGCCTTGGAGGTTACCCCGCAAATCACACCTGACAACCGTATCATCATGGAAGTCAAGGTTAATAAAGACGAGCCTGACTACGAGAACGCGGTGCTGGGTGTTCCGCCGATTAGAAAGAATGAGGTGAACGCTAAGGTTCTGGTGAGTGACGGTGAGACTATCGTCATCGGTGGCGTATTCTCTAACACCCAAAGTAAGGCAGTAGAGAAGGTGCCTCTTCTCGGTGACATGCCGTTCCTTGGTCGCCTTTTCCGTCGCGATATTGTCCAGGAAAGCAAGAATGAACTGCTGGTATTCATCACTCCGCGCATCATGAACAACCAAGCCATCGCTGTGGGCCGTTGATGTTGTGAGGAATTTGATCCTGGTAGGCCCGATGGGGGCTGGGAAGAGCACCATCGGGCGGCTGTTGGCAAAAGAGTTGAAGTTGCAGTTCAAGGACTCCGACAAGGAGATCGAGCAGCGCACCGGTGCTGACATTCCTTGGATCTTCGATGTCGAGGGCGAGCAAGGCTTTCGTGAGCGCGAGCAGTCGATGATCGCGGAACTCTGTGAGCTCGGTGGTGTAGTGATTGCAACCGGCGGCGGTGTAGTGCTGCGGCCGGAGAATCGCCAGGCGCTTCGTGCCGGTGGCCGGGTGATCTACCTGCATGCCTCGGTAGAGCAGCAGCTGGATCGCACCTCGCGTGACCGTAATCGCCCGCTGCTGCGCAATTCCGATCCGGCCAAGGTGCTCGCAAATCTTATGCAGATTCGCGACCCCCTGTACCGAGAGATCGCTGATGTGATCATCGAGACCGATGAGCGCCCGCCACGCATGGTGGTGCAGGAAATCATTGATCGTCTCGATGCGCTTCCTCCCCGTTAAAGCCAGGGCCTAACTGCGCTATCCTATTGCCCTTTCATCAGGGGGCGTCATGCGGACTCTTACAGTCGATCTAGGTGAGCGCAGTTATCCCATCTACATAGGTGAGGGGCTGTTGGCTCGTGCGGAGCTGTTCAAGCAGCACCTTGCTGGCCGGCAGGTTGCCATTGTCACCAATGAAACCGTGGCGCCGCTCTATCTGAAGGCACTCGAAGCCAGTCTGGCTGGTTGTGAGCTGACCTCGGTTATCTTGCCGGATGGCGAGTCCCACAAGAATTGGCAGACCTTGCAGCTGATCTTCGATGGCCTGCTGCAGGCGCGTCATGACCGGCGCACCACGATTATCGCCTTGGGCGGTGGCGTGGTCGGGGATATGGCCGGCTTTGCGGCGGCGTGCTATCAGCGCGGTGTCGACTTCATCCAGGTGCCGACCACGCTGCTGTCCCAGGTCGACTCTTCGGTTGGCGGCAAGACCGGCATCAACCATCCGCTGGGCAAAAACATGGTCGGTGCCTTTTATCAGCCGAAGGCCGTGGTGATCGACACCTCGGTGCTGGCTACCCTGCCGGCCCGCGAGCTGTCCGCCGGGCTGGCCGAGGTCATCAAGTACGGTTTGATTTGCGACGAGGCTTTTCTGGGTTGGCTCGAGGCGCATGTCGAGGCCTTGCGGGCTCTGGATGGCCGGGCCTTGATCGAGGCAATCGAGCGTTCCTGTGCGGCCAAGGCGCGTGTGGTCGGTGCCGATGAGCGCGAGTCGGGGGTGCGGGCCACGCTCAACCTCGGGCATACCTTCGGGCATGCCATCGAGACGCACATGGGCTATGGCGTCTGGTTGCATGGTGAGGCCGTCGCCGCGGGAACGGCCATGGCGCTCGAGATGTCTACTCGCCTGGGTTGGATTTCCGCGTCCGAGCGCGACCGCGGTCTGCGCCTGCTGATCAAGGCTGGCCTGCCAGTCGTGCCGCCCGTCGAGATGACGGCGGATGATTTCCTCGAACATATGGCGGTGGATAAGAAAGTCCTCGACGGTCGCTTGCGTCTGGTGCTGTTGCGCCGGATGGGCGATGCGGTGGTGACCGATGAATTCCCGCGCGAAGTGCTGGATGCCACTCTGGCTGCGGATTACCGCGCCCTGGCGGCTCGACTTGAATCATAACGAGAGTTCCATGACCAGTTTGCATGCCGATGAGGCCTACCTCGGCCATTACCAGTTCAGCCATGATCCCTTCGCCGCGCGCGTGCCGGGCTTCCGCTTTTTCCCGGCGCAGCGCAAGCCGGTGCTGGGGCAGTTGCATCACCTGGCGCGCTACAGCCAATTGCTGCTGGTGGTCAGTGGGCCGATCGGCAGCGGCAAGACGCTGCTGCGCCAGGCGCTGGTCGCCAGCACCAACAAGCAGGCGGTGCAGAGCGTGGTGGTGTCGGCTCGCGGCGCCGGCGATGCGGCTGGGTTGTTCCGCCAGATCGCCCAAGGCCTGGGGATGCAGCAGTTCGATGTGCGCAGCATTCTCGCGCAGGTGGCGCAGCTGGCGCTGACCGGTCAGGAGGTCTACCTGCTGGTGGATGATGCCGAGCAGCTGGCAGATGCCACGCTGGAGGGCTTGTTCGCCCTGGCGGCGGGTTCTGGCGAGGCGCGTCCGCATGTGTTCCTGTTTGCCGAAACCGCGCTGATCTCGCGGCTCGAGGCCCTGGCCGACGGCGAAGAGCGTTTTCACGCCATCGAGCTGCAGCCCTATAGCGAGGACGAGACGCGGGAATACCTGGCTCAGCGCCTGGATGGTGCGGGGCAGGGTATCGAGCTGCTCTCGGATGATCAGGTGACCGATATCTACCTCACTTCCGGCGGTTGGCCGGGGCGGATCAACCAGGTGGCGCGCGATGTGCTGATCGAGGCGATGCTGGCCCAGCGCAATGCCGCGAGCAGTTCGGCGGGCCTGCTGGGCTTGCCGCGCAAGCACCTGCTGGCCCTGGTGGTGGTGGCGATCGGGCTCGGTGCCGCGTGGTTCATGCAGGGGCGGCAGGAGCGCCTGGCGCAGGAGTCGCCGGCGCAGGTGCTGCCCGAGGCCGGAGCGCCGGTAGCGGCGCTAGCGGATGGTGCGGCGGCGGAGTCGGCAGCCAAGCCCGAGGGCGGTGCATCCATCGAGTTCGCCGGCACCAGTCAGCCCCTGCCGCTGCCACTGGTGGGCGAGGCGCAGCCGGTCATTCGCGAGCCGCTGGCGCAGGCTTCCGGAATGGCGGAAGGCGAAGAGGGTGGCGAGGCGGAAAGTCTGGCGGCATTGCCGCCCGCGCAACCGGTAGCGCCGGTTGCCGTGCCGAGTGCTTCCCCGGCTGCCGTTGCGCCGGCCGCGGTACCTGTGCAGCCAGTCGCTGCGCCTGCAGCGCCGGTGGCGCCTGTTGTTGCGTCGGCCCCTGCCCCTGCTGCCGCGCCGAAGCCGGTGCCGGTGGCCAAGCCGGTCGCGCCCCAGCCCAAGCCGGCTGCCGTCGCCGTGGCCAAGACGGGCTCCGCGAGTGCGGGTTGGTATGGTGCGCAGCCGGGCAGCCAGTTTGCCCTGCAGATTCTCGGTACCCGCTCGGAGGGGGGGGCGCAGGCCTTTGTCAGCAAGAACGGCGCCGAGTACCGCTACTTCAAGAAAATGCACCAGGGCCAGCCGCTGTATGTGGTGACCTACGGCAAGTTTTCCAGCCGGGCTGCGGCGCAGGCGGCGATCAAGTCGCTGCCGGCCAGCGTGCAGGCGGGCAAGCCCTGGCCGCGTAGTTTTGCCAGTATCCAGCAAGAGGCCGTGCAGGCCCGTTAGTGGTCCGTGGTTTGCGCTTGGTTCGGTGACTGGCCGGTACTAACACGAACGACCGGTCGCCGCCTTTCGTTTGCGCGACATAAGAATTCATCCCCCCGTCACGAGGATTTGTGACGCCGGGGGTGCGTATGTACAATGTCTGCCCTTTGCCTGCGCCATGCTGGGGTTTTCCCCTGCGCGCGTGGCAGGTAGGTCGATGAATTAGAAAGCAATTTGCCTATAAAGGCAGCCTGGTGAGAGTCCCTATGAAAGCAGGTCTGTACCATCCTGATGAGTTCAAGGATAACTGCGGCTTCGGCTTGATCGCCCATATGCAGGGCGAGGCGAGTCACAACTTGCTGCAGACTGCCATTGAAGCCCTGACCTGTATGACCCACCGCGGCGGTATCAACGCCGACGGCAAGACCGGTGACGGTTGTGGTCTGCTGATCCAGAAGCCGGATCTGTTCCTGCGCGCCATGTCCGTGCAGCATTTCGGCGTCGAGCTGCCGCAGCAGTACGCCGTGGGCATGGTGTTCTTCAACCAGGACCCGGCCAAGGCCGAAGCCGCGCGCGCGAACATGAACCGCGAGATCCTCGCTGCCGGTCTGACCCTGGTTGGCTGGCGCAAGGTGCCGGTCGACACCAGCGTGCTCGGGCGCCTGGCCCTGGAGCGCCTGCCGCAGATCGAGCAGGTGTTCGTCGGCGGCGAAGGCCTGTCCGACCAGGACTTCGCCATCAAGCTGTTCAGTGCTCGTCGCCGCTCCTCGGTGGCCAACGCCGCCGACACCGACCACTACATCTGCAGCTTTTCGCCCAAGACCATCATCTACAAAGGCCTGATGATGCCGGCCGACCTGCAGCAGTTCTACCCGGATCTGGGTGACGAGCGCCTGCAGACCGCCATTTGCGTATTCCACCAGCGCTTCTCCACCAACACCCTGCCGAAATGGCCGCTGGCGCAGCCGTTCCGCTTCCTCGCCCACAACGGCGAGATCAACACCATCACCGGCAACCGCAACTGGGCCCAGGCCCGGCGCACCAAGTTTGCCAACGAGCTGATCCCGGATCTGGAAGAGCTCGGCCCGCTGGTCAACCGCGTCGGCTCCGACTCCTCGAGCATGGACAACATGCTCGAGCTGATGGTCACCGGCGGCATCGACCTGTTCCGCGGCGTGCGCATGATCATCCCGCCGGCCTGGCAGAACATGGAAACCATGGACGCCGACCTGCGCGCGTTCTATGAGTACAACTCCATGCACATGGAGCCGTGGGACGGCCCGGCCGGCGTGGTGCTGACCGACGGGCGCTATGCGGTCTGCCTGCTCGACCGCAACGGCCTGCGCCCGGCGCGCTGGGTTACCACCAAGAACGGCTACATCACCCTCGCCTCGGAAATCGGCGTGTGGAACTACCAGCCGGAAGACGTGCTGGCCAAGGGCCGCGTCGGCCCGGGGCAGATCCTCGCGGTGGATACCGAGACCGGCCAGGTGCTGAGCACCGACGACATCGACAACCGCCTGAAGTCGCGCCACCCCTATAAGCAGTGGCTGCGCCAGAATGCCGTGCGCATCCAGGCGACCCTGGCCGACGACCAGGGCGTGGCCAGCTACGATGCCGACCAGCTCAAGCAATACATGAAGATGTTCCAGGTCACCTTCGAGGAGCGTGACCAGGTGCTGCGGCCGCTCGCCGAACAGGGCCAGGAAGCGGTCGGTTCGATGGGCGATGACACGCCGATGGCCGTGCTGTCGCAGCGCGTGCGCTCGACCTACGACTATTTCCGCCAGCAGTTCGCCCAGGTCACCAACCCGCCGATCGACCCGCTGCGCGAAGCCATAGTCATGTCCCTGGAGATCTGCCTCGGCGCCGAGCGCAACATCTTCCAGGAGTCGCCTGAGCATGCGATCCGCGTGATCCTCAGCTCGCCGGTGATCTCGCCGGCCAAGTGGCGCTCGCTGATGGCCCTCAACGAGCCGGGCTTCGAACGCCACGTCATCGATCTCAACTATGACGAGAGCATTGGACTCGAGGCCGCGGTACGCAACATCGCCGACCAGGCCGAGGAAGCTGTGCGTGCCGGCAAGACCCAACTGGTGCTGAGCGACCGGCACATCGCCCCGGGCAAGCTGCCGGCCCACGCCTCGCTGGCCGTCGGCGCCGTGCACCATCGCCTGACCGAGACCGGCCTGCGTTGCGACAGCAACATCCTGGTCGAAACCGCCACCGCCCGCGACCCGCACCACTTCGCCGTGCTGCTCGGTTTCGGCGCCTCGGCGGTGTACCCGTACCTGGCCTACGAAGTGCTGGCCGATCTGATCCGCACCGGCGAAGTGCTCGGCGACCTGGACGAAGTGTTCAAGCACTACCGCAAGGGCATCTCCAAGGGTCTGCTGAAGATCCTGTCGAAGATGGGTATCTCCACCGTCGCCTCCTATCGCGGCGCGCAGCTGTTCGAAGCCGTCGGTCTGGCCGAGGAAGTGGTCGAGCTGAGCTTCCGTGGTGTGGCCAGCCGCCTGAAGGGCGCGCGCTTCGTCGATATCGAGGCCGAGCAGAAGCTGCTGGCCAATGAGGCCTGGAACAACCGCAAGGCCATCCAGCAGGGCGGCCTGCTCAAGTTCGTCTACGGCGGCGAGTACCACGCCTACAACCCGGACGTGGTCAACACCCTGCAGGCCGCCGTGCAGCAGGGCAACTACGAGAAGTACAAGGAATACGCGGCGCTGGTCGACACCCGTCCGGTGTCGATGCTGCGCGACCTGCTGCAGGTCAAACTGGCCGAGCAGCCGCTGGCGCTCGATCAGGTCGAGCCGCTGCAGGCGATCTTCAAACGCTTCGATGCCGCCGGGATCTCCCTCGGCGCGCTGTCGCCGGAAGCCCACGAAGCCATCGCCGAGGCGATGAACCGCATCGGTGGTCGTTCCAACTCCGGCGAGGGCGGCGAAGACCCGGCCCGCTACGGCACCGTGCGCAGCTCGAAGATCAAGCAGGTGGCCACCGGCCGTTTCGGCGTGACCCCGGAATACCTGGTCAACGCCGAAGTGCTGCAGATCAAGGTGGCCCAGGGCGCCAAGCCCGGTGAGGGCGGCCAGTTGCCCGGCGGCAAGGTCAATGGCCTGATCGCCCGCCTGCGCTATGCGGTACCCGGCGTGACCCTGATCTCGCCGCCGCCGCACCACGACATCTACTCGATCGAAGACCTGTCGCAGCTGATTTTCGACCTCAAGCAGGTCAACCCGCAGGCGCTGGTCTCGGTCAAGCTGGTGGCGGAAGCCGGTGTCGGCACTATCGCCGCCGGTGTGGCCAAGGCCTATGCCGACCTGATCACCATCTCCGGCTACGACGGCGGCACCGGCGCTTCGCCGCTGAGCTCGATCAAGTACGCCGGCAGTCCGTGGGAACTCGGCCTGGCCGAAACTCACCAGACCCTGCGCGGCAACGACCTGCGCGGCAAGGTGCGGGTGCAGACCGACGGCGGCCTGAAGACCGGCCTCGACGTGATCAAGGCCGCCATCCTCGGCGCCGAGAGCTTCGGCTTCGGCACCGGGCCGATGGTCGCGCTGGGCTGCAAGTACCTGCGCATCTGCCACCTGAACAACTGCGCCACCGGCGTCGCCACCCAGAACGACAAGCTGCGCAAGGACCACTTCATCGGCACCGTCGAGATGGTGGTGAACTACTTCACCTTCGTCGCCGAGGACACCCGCGAGTGGCTGGCCAAGCTGGGCGTACCGAGCCTGGGCGAGCTGATCGGGCGTACCGACCTGCTCGCGATGCTGCCGGGGGAAACCGCCAAGCAACAGCACCTGGACCTGTCGCCGCTGCTGGGCAGCGATCACGTGCCGGCTGACAAGCCGCAGTTCTGCGAAGTCGACCGCAACCCGCCGTTCGACCAGGGCCTGCTGGCCGAGAAGATGGTCGAGGTGGCCAAGGGTGCGATTGCCGGCAAGAGCGGCGGCGAGTTCGAACTGGATATCTGCAACTGCGACCGCTCGATCGGCGCGCGGATTTCCGGCGAGATTGCCAAGGCCCACGGCAACCAGGGCATGAAGGACGCGCCGATCACCTTCCGCTTCAAGGGCACCGCCGGGCAGAGCTTCGGCGTGTGGAACGCCGGCGGCCTGAACATGTACCTGGAAGGCGACGCCAACGACTACGTCGGCAAGGGCATGACCGGTGGCAAGCTGGTCATCGTTCCGCCCAAGGGCAGCCCGTTCAAGACCCAGGAGTCTGCCATCATCGGCAACACCTGCCTGTACGGCGCGACCGGCGGCAAGCTGTTCGCCGTCGGCACCGCGGGCGAGCGTTTCGCCGTGCGCAACTCCGGCGCCCACGCCGTGGTGGAAGGCACCGGCGACCATTGCTGCGAATACATGACCGGCGGCTTCGTCTGCGTGCTGGGCAAGACCGGGGTGAACTTCGGTTCCGGCATGACCGGCGGCTTCGCC
Source organism: Pseudomonas sp. L-22-4S-12 (assembly GCF_009799935.1). NCBI lineage: Bacteria > Pseudomonadati > Pseudomonadota > Gammaproteobacteria > Pseudomonadales > Pseudomonadaceae > Pseudomonas > Pseudomonas sp. L-22-4S-12. Next base: position 1,003,821 of record NZ_WELL01000001.1, read on the forward strand.
TACGTGCTCGACCAGGACAATACCTTCGTCGACCGCGTCAACCATGAGCTGGTGGAAATCCAACGCATCAACAACGAAGCCATGGAAGCCTACCGCAGTCACCTGCAGGGCGTGCTGGCCGAGTATGTGGCGGAGACCGGCAGCGAGTGGGGCAGCAACCTGCTGGAAAACCTGGACGACTACCTGCGCAAGTTCTGGCTGGTCAAACCGAAAGCGGCAAGCCTGGGCTCGCTGCTCAGCAGCACCCGTGCTAACCCGCAGTAATTGCGCCTGAAGTAGTTGATGAGGTTTTGAAATGACTGAACGTCTGAACAACGACTTCCAGTTCATCGAAGTCGGGCGCAAGGATCCGAAGAAGAAGCTCCTGCGCCAGCGCAAGAAGGAATTCGTGGAGATCTACGAAGCCTTCAAGCCGGCCCAGGCCGCCGACCAGGCACACCGTTGTCTGGGTTGCGGCAACCCCTATTGCGAGTGGAAGTGCCCGGTGCACAATTTCATTCCCAACTGGTTGAAGCTGGTTTCCGAAGGCAACATCCTGGCCGCCGCCGAGCTGAGCCACCAGACCAACACCCTGCCGGAAGTCTGCGGCCGCGTGTGCCCGCAGGACCGCCTGTGCGAGGGCGCCTGCACCCTCAACGACGGCTTCGGCGCGGTGACTATCGGTTCGGTGGAGAAGTACATCACCGACACCGCCTTTGCCATGGGCTGGCGCCCGGACATGTCCAAGGTCAAGCCGACCGGCAAGCGCGTCGCGGTGATCGGTGCCGGCCCGGCCGGCCTCGGCTGCGCCGACGTGCTGGTACGCAACGGCGTGACCCCAGTGGTGTTCGACAAGAACCCGGAAATCGGCGGCCTGCTGACCTTCGGCATCCCCGAGTTCAAGCTGGAGAAGAGCGTGCTCAGCCGCCGCCGTGAAGTCTTCACCGGCATGGGCGTGGAGTTCCGCCTGAACACCGAAATCGGCAAGGACATCACCCTCGACCAGCTGCTGGCCGAATACGATGCCGTGTTCATGGGCATGGGCACCTACACCTACATGAAGGGTGGCTTCCCCGGTGAAGACCTGCCGGGTGTCAGCGATGCCCTCGACTTCCTGATCGCCAACGTCAACCGCAACCTCGGCTTTGAAAAGAGTGCGGAAGACTTTATCGACATGAAGGGCAAGCGCGTGGTGGTGCTCGGCGGTGGCGACACGGCGATGGACTGCAACCGCACCTCCATCCGCCAGGGCGCCAAGTCGGTCACCTGTGCCTACCGTCGTGACGAAGAAAACATGCCGGGTTCGCGCAAGGAAGTGAAGAATGCCAAGGAAGAGGGCGTGAAGTTCCTCTTCAACCGCCAACCCATCGCCATCGTCGGCGAGGACAAGGTGGAAGGCGTCAAGGTGGTCGAGACCCGTCTCGGCGAACCGGACGCCCGTGGCCGCCGCAGCCCCGAGCCGATCCCCGGTTCCGAGGAAATCATCCCGGCCGACGCCGTGCTGATCGCCTTCGGTTTCCGTCCGAGCCCGGCGGCCTGGTTCAGCGACTTCCAGATCGCAACCGACAGCCAGGGCCGCGTGGTGGCGCCGGAGCAGAGCCAGTTCAAGCACCAGACCAGCAACCCGAAGATCTTCGCCGGTGGCGACATGGTCCGCGGTTCCGACCTGGTGGTGACGGCGATCTTCGAAGGCCGCAATGCCGCCGAAGGGATTTTGGATTACCTCGGCGTGTAGGTGGGGTTGAGCTCGCGAAGCCCAATGGCGCAGACGAGCTCGGCACAGGTGTTGCGACAGTCGCTGTCCGTTGGGCTTCGTCGCGGTGCTTCTCAACCCAACCTACGACGCGGCAAATCGTCGCGACAGACAAAAGGCACGGCACTCGCCGTGCCTTTTGTTTTGCGCTCTGCGAAAATGCCCACACTTTTTCTGCGCCACGGTGCGCGGCGCCCCTGTGACCTGGGAGCCCGCCCGAAGTAGGGGGACGCCGCTGTCCGGCATCCGCATACTCTGCACCGTGAAGTTTCCCTGCCGATTTTTCCAGGAATCCTGCCGATGTCCGCTCTGAAGAACGACCGTTTCCTCCGTGCCCTGCTCAAGCAGCCCGTCGACGTCACCCCGGTGTGGATGATGCGCCAGGCCGGTCGTTACCTGCCGGAGTACCGCGCCACCCGCGCCAAGGCCGGCAACTTCGTGAACCTGATGAAGAACCCGGAGCTGGCTTGCGAGGTCACCATCCAGCCGCTGGACCGCTACCCGCAGCTGGACGCGGCCATCCTGTTCTCCGACATCCTCACCATCCCCGACGCCATGGGCCAGGGCCTGTACTTCGAGACCGGCGAAGGCCCGCGCTTCCAGAAGGTGATCAGTTCCATGGCCGACATCGAGGCCCTGCCGATTCCCGATGCGGAACAGGACCTGGGCTACGTGATGGACGCCGTGCGCACCATCCGTCGCGAGCTGAACGGCCGCGTGCCGCTGATCGGCTTCTCCGGCAGCCCCTGGACCCTGGCCACCTACATGGTCGAGGGCGGCTCGTCGAAGGACTTCCGCAAGTCCAAGGCCATGCTCTACGACAACCCGCAGGCCATGCACGCGCTGCTCGACAAGCTGGCCCTTTCGGTCACCGCCTATCTCAACGGCCAGATCAAGGCCGGCGCCCAGGCCGTGCAGATCTTCGACTCCTGGGGCGGCAGCCTGTCGGCGGCGGCTTATCAGGAGTTCTCCCTGGCCTATATGAAGAAGATCGTCGACGGCCTGATCCGCGAGCATGACGGCCGCCGCGTGCCGGTGATCCTGTTCACCAAGGGTGGCGGCCTGTGGCTGGAGTCCATGGCCGAGACCGGCGCCGAGGCCCTGGGCCTGGACTGGACCTGCGATATCGGCAGCGCCCGCGCCCGCGTCGGCGCCAAGGTGGCCCTGCAGGGCAACATGGACCCGAGCGTGCTGTATGCCAACCCGGCGGCGATCCGTGCCGAGGTGGCGCGCATCCTCGCCAGCTATGGCCACGGCAGCGGCCAGGTGTTCAACCTTGGCCACGGCATCACCCCGGAAGTCGACCCGGCCCATGCCGGCGCCTTCTTCGAGGCGGTGCACGAACTGTCCGCGCAGTACCACGGCTGAGAGCCTGCTGCTCGTCAGCCAATAAGAAAGGGCCGCTATTGCGGCCCTTTCTTGTTACTGCGCGGAGCTGGGGACTTCGGCCAGCAACTGGTCGATCACCGGAGTCATCTTGGTTTCCGTGCTCTGCCACTTCTTCACCGCCAGCAGGCCGCGACCGCGGAAGCGGTAATAGGCACTGGCGCGCAGCTGGCCCTGTGGGTCGCGGATATTCAGCTCGGCCAGCGACAGATAGGTCACCACCGACCAGGAACGCTTGGCGGTGTAGGTCAGTAGCAGCGGGCAGTCGTCGGCGCCGGCCGGCTGGGTGCGCCGGGTGTTGATGCCGTGGCGGGCGAAGCCGCGCTCCAGCACGCCGAGGAAGTCGTCGACCCGCACCTGCGGATTTTCCTCAATGCACAGCGCGTCGACGGGGGCGGTTTTCAGCGGTTCGACGCGGATCACCGTGCAGGCACTGCTCAGGCCGATCAGGCCCAGCAGCAGGAGAAGGCGGGGGCGGAACAGGGGCGGGGCGGGCATGGTCAGCTTCCTTGGATGATCGCCTGACATGCCGTCGAACGGCCACTGCGCCAGTGGCAACGCCTGGGCGTTGCCGGCTAAAACGAAGCCCGCGTCACGCTCGGCCGTGCCGGGTGATGCGGGCTGGGGCGGGGTGGCCGAGTGAGCCACCGCGGGGCTTACTTGACGGTCGCCAGGTCACCCTTGAGCGCAACACCGGCCATGATCGCGCCGGCGTGGCATTCGTAGTTCTGCGCGTTCTTGTACTCGATGTTCTTGTAGTTGCTGGCCAGGTTGACCACGGCGTTGGCGCCGGCGGCCTTGGCGGCGTTCTGGAAGGCGATCAGCGCCGACTGCAGGGCCCAGGAGCAGGCGCCTTCGTCGCTCTTGTTGAAGGCGTTGGTCTTCTTGCTGGTGGTCACGCCCGAGCGCACGACGCTGACCTTGCCGGCAGGCTGGGTGCCGGCCAGGTAGAACTTCACGCTGCCATCCAGGCGCCCGGCGGCGGTGGCTTCCTGCACGGCGGCCTGGAAGTCCGGGAACAGGGTGGTGTCGCGGGCCTGGCTGACGCTCGGCAGGGTGGCGGCACACAGCAGGGCGGCCAGGGTCCAGTTCTTCATTTGCATAGTCGTCTCCTTGACGATAAGTGACTCACAGGGTTTTCGGCAGGTTCAGCTGGTACAGGATCTCGGCGCGCAGGTTGTTGACCCAGCGATTGTAGTTGCGATGAATTTCGCCGTCCTCGTAGTCCAGGCCCAGGCTGTCGCGGTAGCGGATCCGGAAGCCGGAGGGACTGTAGTCGATGCTGACCCAGGCGCGGTGGCGCTGGCGCACATCGATCAAGGCCAGGACTCGCGTCGGTTCGACCCGTTGCACCTGCCAGTGGCGGGCCTCCAGGGCGCTGACTATGGCCTGCTGCAGCTGGCTGAGCTCGCGGTCGGCCGGCAGCTTCGCCTCGGGCTGCAGCAGCGGCTTGGAGGTGCAGGCGGCCAGGCCGAACAGGGCCAGGGCGATGAGGAGAACTCTGAGGTGGCGGGTCATGCACGACTCCCTGTCGATGGCTTCAGTTCCAGCGCTTGAAGATCAGCGAGGTATTCACCCCGCCAAAGGCGAAGTTGTTGTTCATCACGTACTGGTTGCTCATCTGGCGGAATTCGCCGCGCAGGTAGTCCAGTTCGGCGCAGGCCGGGTCGATCTGGTCGAGGTTGAGGGTTGGCGCGTAGCGGTCGGCATTCATCATCTCGATGCTGAACCAGGACTCCAGCGCCCCGCAGGCACCCAGGGTGTGACCGAAGAAGCTCTTCTGCGAGCTGATCGGCATCTGCGCGCCGAACAGGCTGTGGGTGGCCTGGCTCTCGGCGATGTCTCCTTGCTCGGTGGCGGTGCCGTGGCCGTTGACGTAGCCGATGGCACTCGGCGGCAGGCCGGCATCGGCCAGGGCCAGTTCCATCGCGCCACGCATGGTCGCCTGTTCCGGTTTGGTCGCGTGGATGCCGTCGGAGTTGCAGCCGAAGCCGACGATCTCGGCATGGATGGTGGCGCCACGCGCCAGCGCGTGTTCCAGCTCTTCCAGCACCAGGATGCCGGCGCCTTCGCCGATCACCAGGCCGTCGCGGCCGCTGTCGTAGGGGCGCGGCGACAGGTGCGGGGTGTCGTTCTTTAGGCTGGTGGCGTACAGCGCGTCGAACACCATGGCCTCGGTCGGGCACAGCTCCTCGGCGCCGCCGGCCAGCATCATCGGCAGGCGACCGAACTTGATCGCCTCGTAGGCGTAGCCGATACCCTGGCTGCCGCTGGTGCAGGCGCTGGAGGTGGGAATCAAACGGCCCTTGAGGCCGAAGAAGATGCTGATATTGGCTGCCGTGGTGTGCGGCATCATGCGGATATAGGAGTTGGCGTTGAGGCCGTCTGCGACGGAGTTGAGCAGCATATTGCCGAACGCCTTGATCTCGTCGGTGCTGCCGGTGGACGAGCCGCAGGCCACGCCCATACGGCCGTCCTGGATGCGCTCGTCACCGAGCAGGCCGGCGTGCTCCAGCGCGCGCTCGGCGGCGTACACCGCCAGTTTGGACACCCGGCCCATGCTGCGCGTCTGCTTGCGCGTCCAGCGCTTGGGCTGGACGAAGTCGTCCACCGGGCCGCCGAGGCGGGTGTTCAACTCGCCGAAGCGGTCCCACTCCGCCATGTAGCGAATGCCGCTCTTGCCGGCCCGGAAGTTGGCTTCGATGCTCGCCCAGTCGCTACCCAGCGAGGTGATGCCGGCCATGCCGGTAACTACCACTCGTTTCATCAGCACAACCCACCATTCACCGCGAGGACCTGGCGGGTAATGTACGCCGCCTCCTCGGACATCAGGAAATTCACCGCACCGGCGACTTCTTCCGGGGTACCCATGCGCGCCGCCGGCACCATCTTGAGGATTTCCTCCACCGGCACCTGCTCGTCGAGGATCTCGGTATCGATCAGCCCCGGCGCCACGCAGTTGACCGTAATCTTGCGCTTGCCCAGCTCGATGGCCAGGGCCTTGGCCGCGCCGATCACGCCGGCCTTGGAGGCGCTGTAGTTGACCTGGCCACGGTTGCCGATCAGCCCGGAGACCGAGGTGATGCAGACGATGCGCCCGGCCTTGCGGCGGCGGATCATCGGCATGCACAGCGGGTGCAGGACATTGTAGAAACCGTCCAGGTTGGTGCGCAGCACCTGGTCCCAGTCGTCTTCGGAGAGCGCCGGGAAGGCGCCGTCGCGGGTCAGCCCGGCGTTGCACACCACGCCGTAGTAGGCGCCGTGCTGCTCGACATCGGCCTCGAGGGCCGCGCGGCAGGCGGCGCGATCGGATACGTCGAACTGCAGGATGCGAGCCTGCTGACCCAGCTCGGCGATCTGCCTTTGCACCGCCTCGGCTTCATCGCGGCGCGAGCGGCAGTGCAGCACGAGGTCGTAGCCGGAACGCGCCAGGCGCAGGGCGATGGCTTTGCCGATGCCGCGACTGGAGCCGGTGACCAGAATGGTTTCGCTCATGACTGATGATCCTGGAGTTCTTCCTGAAGATAACTGGCCACCTGCGGTGGGCGGAATACGTTGAGGCGGGCGAATACCTCGATGCCGGGGCCGCTCAGGCGGCATTCGAACACACCCATGCCGTTGTCGTCCTGCAGGGTGCGGGTGGCCTGGATATGCAGCTCGGCACCGAGCGGGAAACACTCGACGTTGCACTCGTACTTGCGCGTGCCGAGCAGGAAGCCCAGCTCCACCGGCAGGCCGGCCTGGCGGGCCTGGCAGCCGGCGTAGGCGGCTACGCTCTGCGCCATCAGCTCGATGCCGACCCAGGCCGGCAGGCTGCCATCGGCCTGGTTGAACAGGCCGCCGGGGCGCACGGTGAGGCGGGTTTCCACGTCGTCGTCGCCGAAGCGCAGCACTTCGTCGATGAGGATCATGTTGCCGGCATGCGGGATCAGCTCGGCGATCGGCCAGCGGCTCATGGCGCGTCCCCCAGGATCAGACTGACATTGCTGCCGCCGAAGGCGAAGGAGTTGCTCATCAGCCGCCGCCCGCCGGTTTTGCCCAAGCGCGTGCCGGGCGTGACCAGCTGCAGGGCCGGCAGCTCCGGTTCGCCCTGGCCGTCCCACAGGTGCGGCGGCAACAGCGCGTCGGGGTTGTACTCGCTCAGGCTCAGCCAGCAGAACGCCGCTTCCAGCGCCCCGGCGGCGCCGAGGGTATGGCCGGTCAGCGGCTTGCTCGAGGAGCAGGGCACCCCGGCGGGGAAGATCGCCGCTGTGGCCAGGCTTTCCATGGCGTCGTTGTGCGTGGTGGCGGTGCCATGCAGGTTGAGGTAGTCGATCTCGCTGGCAACCAAACCGGCACTTTGCAGCGCCTGGTGCATCGCCGCCTGGGCACCGAGGCCCTGCGGGTGCGGCGCGGAAATATGGTGGGCGTCGGAGCTGGCGCCGCCGCCGAAGAAGGCGATCGGGGCCGGCTCTTTAGTCATAGGCTCTTTAGTCATCAAGAACAGCGCCGCACCCTCGCCGATATTGATGCCGTGGCGGTTGCGCGAGAACGGGTTGCACGGCTCGGCGGATACCGCTTCGAGCGCCGAGAAGCCGTTCAGGGTCAGCCGACACAGGCTGTCCACGCCGCCGCCGATCACCGCATCGCACAGCCCCTGTTGCAGCAGACGATGGGCGCTGAGCAGGGCGCGGGCGCTGGAGGTGCAGGCGGTGGAGATGCTGTAGCACGGACCGTCCAGGCCCAGCCAGGCGGCGAGGAAGCTGGCCGGGGCGACCAGTTCCTGCTGGGCGTAGTGGTAGTGCGCCGGCAGCGCGCCCTGGTTGTAGTACTGGGCGATGCTCTGGCTGGCTTCGGCGATGCCCGAGGTGCTGGTGCCGAGCACCACGCCGACGCGGCTGGCGCCATAGCGGGCGATGGCTTCACGCAGCGGCGCTTCGATCTGCAGGGCGGCGGCCAGCAGCAGCTGGTTGTTGCGGCTCGGCGGCAGCGCCAGGTCGGGCAGTGCGGGCAGTTCGCCACGCACGGCGCCGACGGTCAGCTCGCGTTCGGCGACCCAGCCGGGCTCGGCGCGCATGCCGCTGGCATCGCCGGCGAACAGTGCGCGGGCCACGGCTTGCTTGCCCTGGCCGAGGGCGCAGAGCAGGCCGAGGGCGTTGAGGTAACTGGGCATCAAGGGCTTTCTTCCGGTTGCAGCGGCGCGACCTGGTAGTGCAGGTCGGGCGGGGTGTTCAGGCTGAAGTGCAGCGGCGTGCGGTAGTCGATCCGCCAGTCCGGCTTGAGTCGGCGCTGGTCAGCAGCAGCCAGTTGCCAGTCGCCTTGCGGATAGCGCTGCGCCAGCTCGGCGCTGGGCGTCAAAGCGAACAGCAGGGCGGCGAACAGCTCGCGGGCCTCGGCATTCGGTGGCAGCAGGCCGTCATTGCGCCATTGGCCATTGTCCAGCAGCTGGCGCGCCAGCGGCACGCCGAGCGGGTCGAACAGCGACCAGCGCAGCGCGGTGCCCTCTGCCTGCACCACCAGCAGCCAGTCGGCACTGGTTCCGGCCTGCGCGCGCTGGATATGCAGCGACAGCGGCAGGCTCAGGCTCGGCGCGAATTCCGGCAACGGCGTGCGGCTGGCGCAGGCGCCGAGCAGCAGGCCGAGCAGGAGGACGAAGGAGCAGCGCAGCAACGGCATGTTCGGCTCAGTTCATCGCACAGATTTCGGCGAGCACGCCGAGGCGGCGCTTGGGCTCGGCGACATAGGGATTGTTCAGGTCCCAGGCGTAGCCGGCGAGGATCGAGCAGATCATCCGGCGGATTTCCGGCTGGGCCTTCTCGTAATAGATCACGTCCTGGAAGCTGCCGTCGTACCAGCCTTCGACATAGGCGCGGAAGGTGTCGACGCCGCGCTTCAGCGGGATGGCGAAGTCCTGCTCCCAGTCCACTGCCTCGCCGCTCAGCTGGCGGTGTAGCAGGCCGGCGGCCATGCTCGCCGAGCGCATGGCGATTGTCACCCCGGAGGAAAACACCGGGTCGAGGAATTCGGCGGCGTTGCCCAGCAGGGCGAAGCCTGGGCCGTGCAGGCTCTTGACGTTGGCCGAGTAGCCTTTCAGCTCGCGCACCGGGGTGTCCCACACGGCGTTTTGCAGGACGTTGCCAAGCGACGGCGTTTCCGCGACGAACTGGCGTAGGCAGGCCTCCATGTCCTCGGGGTAGCCCTCGTAGCGCCCGGCCTCGGCGACCACGCCCAGCGAGCAGCGGCCGTTGCTGAACGGGATGGTCCAGAACCACACGTCGCGCAGGGTCGGGTGGGTGGTGATGAGGATCTTCTCGCGGTCGAAGCCGGCGTCGGCGGCGATGCGGTCCTCGACATGGGTGAACAGCGCGCGGCGCATCGGCATGTTGGACGGGGTGTCGAGGTCGAGCAGGCGCGGCAGCACGCGGCCGTAGCCGCTGCCATCGAGGACGAAGGCGCACTCGACCTGATACTCGACGCCATCGGCCAGGCGGCGCACGGTCAGGCGCGGGCAGGCGCCGCTGAAGTCGACGGCAGTGATCTCTTCCTCGTAGCGGATCTCCACGCCCTGACGCTCGGCGTCATCGGCCAGCACCTTGTCGAAGCTGGCGCGCAGCACCTGGTAGGTGGAGCCTTTGCCCGGAGTGAATTTGTCGCGGAAGTCGAACTCGGTGTAGCGCTCGCCCCAGGCGAAGGCCGCGCCGTGCTTGGTCTGGAAGCCGGCGGCCTGCACCGCCTCGAGCATCCCGGCTTCCTCGACGAAGTCCAGGCAGTGCGACAGCAGGCTTTCGCCGATGGAGAAGCGCGGGAAACGCTGGCGCTCCAGCACCAGTACGTCGTGGCCGTTGCGCTTGAGCAGGGCGGCGGCGATGGCACCGGAGGGGCCGGCGCCGATTACCACGACCTGGCGTTGTTCGAGTTCAGGAGTGTTCATAGTGGCTTCTTGCCTCATGGGTCGTGGTGGCAGGACGAGGGTAGGCGCCGGTGAAGGCCGGCAGCAAGGTGGAGATCAGGCCCATCAGCATCAGGGCAAAGTACAGCTGGGTGCTGATCACCTGCTGATGCAGCAGCAGGTTGAGGAAAACGATTTCGGTCAGGCCGCGGGTGTTCAGCAGCACGCTCTCGCGCCACTGCCCGGGGCTCGGTGCCAGGCGCCCGGCCGCCCAGCTCAGGCCCAGCCAGTTGCCCAGCAGCTTGCTGGTGATCGGCAGCAGCAACAGCGCGCCGAACTGCAGCCAGGAATAGCCCAGCCAGGCATTCTGCCAGTCGATCTGCAGCAGACCGTAAGCCAGGATCAGCGGCACCGCCAGCCAGGTCTGCAGGGCGGCGAACACGCTGCTCGGCAGCGGCAGGCGCAGCGGTACACGCAGCGCGGCGCTGCACAGCAGGTAGGCGATGCCGAACACTAGGGCATTCAGTTTGAGCTGTTGCATGACCAGCAGCAGCACCAGGAAACACAGACCGTTGAAGCGCGCCGAACGGCACGGCAGCAGCTTGAACAGCAGCGGCAGGCTGGCAGCCAGCAGCGGCCAGAGCAGGGTGGCCGGCGCGCTGCTGCCCTGGGCCAGGCCGAAGATCAACCAGCACAGCAGGTCCATGAGAATCGCCGCCTGCAGCAACTGGCGGATGCGTGGGGCGGGGTAGCGCAGGTGCTGCAGGTAGAGGAACAGCACCGGGATGGCGGTCAGGGCGAACAGCAGGCCGACGGCGATGCTGCCCAGCAGGCTCTGCGCCGGCAGCAGCCACAGCGCACAGGCCAGGCCGCAGAAGAACGGCAGGAAGAAGCTCGGCAAGGCGATCTTCACACTGTCGGCCTGTAGGTCGAGGTCGATCACATCGCTGAGGATATGCCCCAGCAGCAGGGTGAAGGCCACGCCGTACAGCGGCTTGAGCCAGTCGGCGGCGAGCAGCTCGCTGGCGCCGAAACCCAGGGGCGCGCTCCACTGCATCAGCAGCGGCAGGCCGAGGGTGGCCAGCAGCAACTGGCTGACAATCGGAATCAGGCGCAGGCGGCTGCCCAGCCAGGTGGCGGCGGCGAACAGGCCGAGCAGGCCGAGCCAGAACAGCGCGATGCTCATGCCGGCACCGCCTTGGCCTGGGGCTCACGGGTGCCGGCCCACGGCGCGAGGATGAAGCAGAACAGCAGGCCGAGGCTGATCGCCAGGCCGAAGTTGGCGATGGCCGGGGTGTCGCTGACCAGCAGCAGGCCGAACGACAGCCAGCTGGTCAGCGCCGAGAGCAGGGTGCCGAGCAGGCTGACCGCGGCGCCGCCGATGTTCTCGCGCATGAGGATGGCGTAGTCCACGCCGATGGCGGTGATCAGCAGCAGGCCGAACAGGCTGAACAGGGTCAGCGGCTGGCCCAGCCAGCCGAGCCCGGCCAGGGCGGCGAGGGCCGCCAGCAGCGGCAGGCAGACCACGCGCAGGGCGCCGGCCAGGCCGAAGGGAATGCACAGCAGCAAGAGGATCGCCGCGCTGGCGACCAGCTTGAGCTGCGCGGCGCTGAGTTGGGTGGCACTGAACAGGCCGTTCAGCTCGCCGAGGCGGTCGACCAGCTGCACACCGGGCAGGTCCGCGCCGAGGCTGTGCAGCAGGGCGCTGTCGGCCTGGCCCTGCAGGCTGACCAGGCCGGCCACGCCCTCGCCGTTGCTGCCCAGCCATAGCGCCCGCCAGGCTTCGCCCAGCGGGCCGGCCAGGGCCTGGTCGAGGGTGGGCTGCGCGCCGTCGGTCAGTTCGTTCAGCTCGGCCTGCAGCGCGGCGGCTGGAATGCCCATGGCCAGCAGCGGCTGCCAGTGCTGCGGCAGACGTTGCAGGGCGTCGCGCAGCGGTTGGCGCTGGCTGTCGGCGGCAACCAGTTGGCTGAGCGCGCGGTAACCGCGCAACTGGCCGGCGGCCACGGCCTGGTCGAGGCGCTGGGCGAGAGCGGCCTGGCGTTCGAGCAGCTGCGCTTCGTCGGGCGCGCGCACCAGGAAGAACTGGCTGGTGGGTTGCTGCCCGGTCAGCTCGGCGATGCGTTTGGCCTCGGCGAGCAGTTGCGGCTCCTGGCCCAGCCACTGGCGGATATCGTTCTGCGTGTGCAATTGCCACAGGCCGCCGGCGCAGAACAGCAGCAACAGGGCCAGCAGCGGCAGGCTGCCGACGCGGCCCAGCAGGCGCGCGCGCAGGGCCAGCAGGGCGCTGCTGAAACCGAGCAGACTGGGCGGCGGACGCAGGCGCAGGCCATTGAGCCAGGCCGGCAGCAGGCACACCGAGCACAGGTAGGCGCCGATCAGCCCGGCGGCGGAGAACAGGGCGATCTGGGTCAGCGCCGGGAACGGGGTGAAGGCCAGCGCCAGGTAACCGACTAGGTTGGTGCCCAGGCTCAGGGTCAGCCCCGGCAGGGTGGCGCGCAGGGCGCCCCAGCTGGTCCAGTCAGCGCTGCCCCAGCTCTTGCTCAGGTAGTGCTGCGGGTAGTCGGCGGCCACGCCGATCAGGCTGGCGCCGAGTACCAGGGTCAGCACGTTGATCTGGCCGAACACCAATACGCAGGCGGTGCAGCCGGCCAGCAGGGCGACGCCGATCGGCAGCAGGCTGACCAGCACGCGCGGGCGGCGGAACGCCAGCAGCAACAGCAGCAGGGTGCCGAGGGTGGCGCCACCGCCGATCCAGCTGACTTCGCGGGTGGCCGTGGCCTGGCCGGCGGCGGCATACAGCACGCCGCCGGCGGCCAGCAGTTGACCGCCGGCGGCCGTCACCTCGGCCCGCGCCGCCGCCACGCTGGCGGCAATCGCCGGTGGTGCTTGCATGTCGAAGGCGCTGCCGAGGGTGCGCACGCGCAGCAGGGCCCAGGTCATGCCCGGTTCTTCCAGCAGCAGGGCGCCGCTGCCGAGGTCGGCCTGAATGCGGCTGTTCGGGTTCAGCGCCTGCTGGGCGCGGCTGCCGATACCCAGCCAGTCCTGCTCGGGCGGCAACAGGTTGAAGCCGGCGAAGGTGTCGAATAATTGAGCGCTGCGTTGCTGGATAAAGACCTCCGGCTGCTCGATCAGCAACTGGCGATCCGCCGCCGGCAACAGGGCCAGGCGGCTGGCGCGCAGTTGCTGGCGCAGCACGGCCAGGTCGCTGTCCAGGCTCCATTGCACCCGCTCGAAGCGCTGGCTGGCCTGCCACTGCTGGCCGAGCCGCTGCACCAGGGCAATCGCCTGCTGGCGCTGCGGATGGCCGACCAGCAACAGCAGGTCGCGATTCAGCGGCTCCTGCATGCGCCGCTCGGCCTGTTGCACCAGCTCGTCACCGGCGCCCTTGGGCAGCAGGGCGAGCATGCTCGCCGCCACCGGCGGGCCGTTGCGCCACTGCCAGGCGGCCAGGACCAGCAGTGCCAGCAGGGCGACGCTGAACAGGCGCGGCAGGCTGCGCTGGGCGGTGAAGGACTTAGCGGGCAAAGGCATCTCGCTCCTGCGCGCTGAGGGCATCGCCCGCCTTGCTCTGCGGCATGTGCATGAGCGTGCGGTCACCCTGGGTCTCGTGCAGTTCGATGCGCTCGACCAGGGCGCCGCCGTCGATGCGGATGCTGCTGAATATCTGCTTGAGCAGCAGCGAGTGGGGGATCAGGGTCAGTTGCCAGGCCGCGCTGCTGCCGCTCAGTTGCAGCTCGAAGTCGCGCTCCAGGCCCGAGTGGTCGCCCTTGAGCACGGCGAGGAACAGCCGGCTCTGCTGGGCGGCGACGTCCTGGCCGGGCTGCAGTTGCCAGCCTTGTGGTGTGCGGCGGGCGATGCCGTTGGCGTCGATGCGGTAGTCCTGGGTCAGCGGGCTGCGCAGCTGCCAGAGCAGGCCGGCGTCGCGGCTGAGGACGAACTCGCCATGGCTGGTCAGCGGCTGGGGCAGGGCGCGCAGGTGCTTTTCTTGGATGAACGGGCCGCGGACTACGGCGGGTTTGGCCAGTTGGGCGCCCAGTTCGGTTAGGTCGAAGGCGTGGGCGGTCTGCGCTGCAAGGAGCAGGCACAGGGCTTTTAGTGTTTGGCTGATTGCTGTGCTGGCCTTGGCTTTTGGTTGCGCCCCCCCGGGCGCGTCACTTTTTCTTGCTTGCCCAAGAAAAAGTAACCAAAAAGAAGGGCCCCCCGACATCCGGGTCTCGCTGCGCTCGACTGCCCTCGCTCCGGCACTGCTCCGGGGGCCGTCACGAAGGGACATCCCTGTCCCATCGTGACTCGCTCGGCGTCCTGCCGAGCGCCCCCCTGCGCAGCGCCTGCACTCGGCCTCCTGACGGGGAGTTGGCGCGCTTGATGTTTCATCGGGTGTGAGAGGCTCTTTCGCGGTCTGTAAGAGCGAGCTCTGCCCCTCTCCCCAACCCTCTCCCATAAATGGGAGAGGGGGTAGGCCGTGCAGGTTGAGACGTCGTAGCCCGGATGAAATCCGGGGAAGGGAGTCCGGCTGGGTGTCGTTCCCGGATTTCATCCGGGCTACACGATGGGGGAAAACCTCAAGCCAGCTACTGCCTGTGATGTGATTCCCGTGGGTCGGGCCGGGAAACGGGGTCCCCTCAGGAGGCCGAGTGGAATCCGTGCGTAAGGGGTTGAGCGGCATGGATGCCGCGAGAGCCGCGATGGGCCAGGGATGGCCCTTCGCGGCGGGCCCTTGGAGCACGGATGGAGCGAGGGAAGTCGAGCGTAGCGAGACCCGGATGTGGGGCGCGCTTTCTCTTTGGTTACTTTCTCTTTGCGCGCGCAAAGAGAAAGTAACTCGCCCGGCGGGGCGAAACAAAACCGTCAGCGAGCGCAGGAAATCGGCTAAGCGCTGCTCAGTGGGCGGAAACAGAGCGTTCAGCAAATTTAGAAAGCCAGCCGGGCTAGAAACACTCACGCAATAGCCCTCTCCACCGCCTCGACAAACACGCGGGGTGAAGCCAGCAGCATCTCCCGTGTGGCGATCTCCACCGCCACCTGCACGCTGCTGCCGCGAGTCATGCGTTCACCCGTGGCGGCGTCAGTGATCAGGTAGTGGATCTTCAGGCGGTTCTCCCACTCGACCAGATCGGCGCGCACCACGATCTTTTGGCCGAACTGGGCGCCGCGGATATAGCGCAGCTGCAGGTCGATCACCGGCCAGGCGTAGCCGGCGTCGCGCATCTGCCGGTAGTTGTGGTCGAGCTTGTCGAGCAAGGCGCAGCGCGCTTCTTCGAAGTATTTGACGTAGTGGCCATGCCAGACCACTTCCAGCATGTCGACGTCGAAGAAGGGAACGGCCAGTTCGATCTGGGCCTGCAGCACACCTTCCTTACGCATGGGCAGTGACTCCAGGCGCATTGCGCTGTTGTAGGAGCCAGCTTGCTGGCGATCCGGGCTGGCACAAGGGCATCGCCAGCAAGCTGGCTCCTACAGGGGTGGTTCGCGGCTTATGCATACAGCCTCCAGTGCTGGGCGCGGATGCGCTCCAGGCACAGGCGCAGTTCGCCTTCCAGAGCGCGATCCTCGATCACCGGGTGGAAGTCGGCGGCCAGCTGCTCGCGCATGGCGGCAACGGGTGCGGGGATATCGATCTTGCCATCGCGCTGGCGCAGCCAGACGCCCTGATTGGCGGCCAACAGGGTGGCGGCGGCGACCTGTTCGCTCAGTTCCAGGCTGCGCAGGGCATCGCGGGCGGCGATGGTGCCCATGCTCACCTTGTCCTGGTTGTGGCACTCGGTGGAACGCGAGAATACGCTGGCCGGCATGGTGTTTTTCAGCGCTTCGGCGGTCCAGGCGCTGGTGCCGATCTGCACGGCCTTGAAGCCGTGGTTGATCATCGCGGTGACGCTCGGTGCACCGGACAGGTTGCTCGGCAGGCCGTGGTTGTAGCGCACGTCGACCAGCAGGGCGAGCTGGCGGTCGAGCAGGTCGGCGACGTTGCCCACCAGGTTCTTCAGGCTGTCCATGGCGAAGGCGATATGCCCGCCGTAGAAGTGCCCGCCATGCAGCACGCGCTCGGCTTCGGCATCGATCAGCGGGTTGTCGTTGGCGCTGTTCAGTTCGGTCTCGATGAACTGCCGGAGCAGGCCCAGGCTGTCGGCCAGCACGCCGAGCACATGGGGCGCGCAGCGCAGCGAGTAGCGGTCCTGCAGGCGGTGCAGCGGCGCGGTCGGCGCGTCGATGGCGAGGTCCTGGCGCAGCCAGGCGGCGACCTGCATCTGCCCCGGGTGCGGCTTGGCGGCGAACAGGCGCTCGTCGAAGTGCTCCGGGTTGCCTTCCAGCGCCACCACGTTGAGTGCGGTGATGCGCGTGGCCAGCTTGAGCAGGTAGTCGGCGCGCGAATAGGCCAGGCAGGCCAGGGCGGTCATCACCGCAGTGCCGTTCATCAGCGCCAGGGCTTCCTTGGGGCGCAGGGTCAGCGGCGTCCAGCCCAGTTCGTTGTGCACCTCGGCGGCGCTGCGGCGTTCGCCCTGGTACAGCACTTCCCGTTCGCCGCTGAGGGTGGCGGCGACGTAGGACAGTGGCGTCAGGTCGCCGCTGGCGCCGACCGAGCCTTCTTCCGGGATCAGCGGCAGCACATCGTGATCGAGGAATGCCTGCAAGCGCTCCAGCAGCTCCACGCGCACGCCGGAGATGCCATAGCACAGCGACTGCAGGCGCGCGGCCAGCACGGCGCGGGTGCTGGCCGGATCGAGCAGCTTGCCCAGGCCGCAACCGTGGAAGGTAAACAGGTGCTTGGGCAGGGCCTCGACCTGGTGCAGCGGCACGGCCACCACGCAGGAGTCGCCGTAGCCGGTGGTGACGCCGTAGATCACGCCTTCCTTGTCCAGCAGGGTGTCGAGAAAGCGCGCGCCCTTGGCGATCTTCTCGCGGTAGGCGGCGTCGTCCTGCAGCTGCGCGCGGGCCTGGCGCTGGGACAGGGCCACGACCTGCTCGATGGACAGGTGGGCTTCGCCGAAGATCACCGGGTCAGGCTGATGTGTCGTCATGTGCATTCCAGAACGGATAAAAGTTGAACCATTGCAGGGGAGCGTTCAGGCAGCGTTCGCCCAGGCGCTCGGCATAGCGTTGTACCCACTGGCGGATCACCGCCTCGCGCTCGCTGCGCTTCCACTCGATGCGCTCGGCGAACGGCTCGATGATCACCTGGTAGCGGCCGTCGATCTTCAGGCAGTTGAGCAGGTTGACCGAACAATGCAGCAGCCCGGCCAGCAGCCACGGACCTTGCGGGAAGGCGGCGGGCTGGCCGAGGAAGTCCACGCTGACGTTGCGCCCGCCGTGCAGCGGCACGCGGTCGCCGGCGATCGCCAGCCACTCGCCGCGCTCCAGGCGCTCGGACAATTGCAGCATGATCGCCGGGTCCAGTTCGCTGACCTGGATCAGCCGCAGGTGACTGGCGCCGGCCTCGCCGAGCAGGCGGTTGAACTGTTCGGCGTGCTTGGTGTGCACCAGCACGTTCATCTGCACGTGCTCGCCGAGTTCGGCCAGGGCGCGGCAGACCTCGAGGTTGCCCAGGTGCGCGCCGACCAGCATCTGCCCGCGTTCCTGGCGATGCAGCTGGCCGCGCAGGTCGTGCGGGTCGACCAGGGTGATCTGCTCCAGGCCGAGCTTGCCGTTCCACACGTCGAGCTTGTCCAGCAGGGTGTCGGCGAAGCTCATGAACTGGCGGAACACCCGGCGCCGGCTCGGGCGTAGCTCGTCGCGGCCGCTCCAGGCGGCGAGGTTGGCCTGGTACTGCCAGATGCTGCGCCGCGCCTGGGCGCCGAAGACGAAGAAATACAGGACGATGGCGTAGATCAGCGGGCTGATCAGGCGCCGGCCGAGCAGGCGCGCCAGCACCGCGGTGAGCTTCATCAGCGCGTAGCTGCCGCGTTCGCGCTGGCCGGCCCAGTGGGCTGCCGGTTGCTGGCTCATGCCTGCCACCGTCGCCAGAGGATCATTGGGGCGCGCAGCAACATGCCGAAGAACAGCTTGGCGTGCATCTTCGAGATCAGCGCGTTGTCCAGCCACAGACGGAAGTGCGAGAGGCCGTCCAGCGGGTAGTGCACCTGGGTCGGCAGCCAGCGCATCGGCTGATTGCGCCAGGCCAGGCGCACCAGGATCTCGGTGTCGAAATCCATGCGCTTGCCCAGCCGGCAGCTGTCGATCAGCGCCAGGGTGGCGGGCAACGGGTAGACGCGGAAGCCGCACATGGAGTCGCGGATCGCCAGCGACAGGCTGTTGATCCACACCCAGACGTGGGTCAGGTAGCGTGCGTACAGGCGGCTCTTCGGCACGCTGTCGTCGTACACCGGGTAGCCGCAGATCAGCGCCTGCGGGTGGACACGGGATTCGGCGAGAAAATCGGAGACATCGCTGAGGTCGTGCTGGCCATCGGCGTCGACCTGCAGCGCGTGGCTGAAGCCCAGACGCTGCGCTTCACGCAGACCGGCCATCACCGCGCCGCCCTTGCCCTGGTTGACCACCAGGCGCACCAGGAAGGTGTCGGCCTGTTCGGCCAGCCGGTCGATTACGGCAGCGCAGGCGGGGCTGGAGGCATCGTCGACCAGCACGCAGGGCAGGCCGGCGTCGCGCAGGGCGGCGACCACCACGGGCAGTGCGTGTTCGTGGTTGTACACCGGGATGAGGGCGCAGGGCTTATGCATGGCCAGGCTCCGCGCCAAGGCCTGGCGTAGATGGCGTGTAGGTTGGTGCTGAGGAACGAAGCCCAACATGTGCTGCGTTGGTCGTTGGGCTTCGCAGGCTCAGCACCAACCTACGCAAGCCGGCATGCACCCTGCTCATTGCGCGGCCGCCAGCAGGATGCGCCCCGAGGAGCAGGCCGCCTCGCCGTTGCGATAGGCGAAGTACAGTTTGCCGCGCTCGGCGTCGAAGCGCAGGCTCAGTTGCAGGCGGTCGCCGGGGCGGACCAGCTGCTGGAACTTCAGCACTTCCATGCCGCAGAAGCGCGGCGGCAGGTCGGCAATCAGCTCGCGGGCCAGCTGCTGGGCCCAGTCGACCTGCACCACGCCGGGCAGCACCGGGGTCTGCGGAAAGTGGCCGGTGAAGTGCGCCAGATCCGGCGGTATGTCCAGTTCCAGCTGCCACTCGCCGTCCTGCTCGACGGCCGAGCGCGGCGCCACGCGGGTCGGCCGTTCGCTGGCCAGCAGCTGTTCGACATCGGCCTGGGCCAGTTTGCCCTGGCTGCTGTAGGGCAGCTCGGCGAGCAGGCGCCAGCGGCGTGGCAGGGCCAGCGCTTCGCAATGCCCGGCCAGGTGCTGGCGCAGGGTTTCGATCAGGGTCTTGCGCCCCTGGTTGCGCAGGGCGTGCAGGCCGCTCGGGCTGAGGGCGACCAGTGCGCCGAGGTAGGCGCGGCCCTGCTGGATCACGCCCAGGCGCGCGTCGGCGACCCACTCGTGGCTGAGCAGGGCCTGTTCCAGCATGGGCAGGGAGATGCGTTTTTCTTCCAGCTTGACGATGCGGTCCAGCCGCCCGCGCAGGACGAAGCGTCCATCGGCGCCGATCTCCACCGCGTCGGCGGTCTGTTCGCGCTGCCCGGCCGGCAGGTAGGGCGAGCTCAGGTTGAGCGCGCCGTCGGCATTTTGTCCCAGCTCGACGCCGGCGAACGGCGTCCAGTATTCGCCGTCCTGGCGCCAGGCGATGCCGCCGGTTTCCGAGCTGCCGTAGATTTCCGTCGGCCACTGGCCGAGCAGGCCGTGCAGCTCGGCGGCGGTGTCGGCCGGCAGGGCGCCGCCGGAGGAAAATACCCGGCGCACCCGGCCCAGGGCCGGCCAGTCGAGGTTGTCACCCATGCGTTTGAGCAAAGCCGGGCTGGCGATCCAGACAAAAGCCGGGTGCTGCAGGCTTTCCCGTTGCAGATCCTCGGGGAACGGCTGGGCGCGGCGCAGGAACGGGCGGCCGGCGCACAGCGGCCAGAGCACGCGGAACAGCAGGCCATAGATGTGCTGGGCGGCCACGCTGCCGAGAATGCTGGCACCGACAAGCTCGGCGCCCCACAGCTGTTCCAGGGCGTCCACCTCGTTGGCCAGCTGGCGCAGGGATTTGTCGATCAGCTTGGGCTCGCCGCTGGAGCCGGAGGTGCACAGGGTCAGGCGGCACTGGTCGAGATCGAGGGCGGCAGCGGGCAGTGGTTCGCCGTTCAGCGCTGCGTCGTCCAGGCTGTCCAGCCACAGCTCGACCTGGGCGCCCAGGCGCTCGCGGGTCTGCGCCTGCGCATCGGCGGGAAGCAGCACCTGCACGCCGGCGCGCCAGGCGCCGAGCAGGGCGATGGCCAGCTCGCCGGCATCCTCGATATGCAGGGCCAGGCGGCGTACGCCACGTGCCTGCAGGGCGCCGGCCAGGGCCAGGGCGCGCTGGCGCAGGGCGGCATGCGTCATATCCGGCGTTACCGGACGGCTCGGCTGAGCCTCCAGCAATAGATTGCCAAGGGGCAACCAGCTCATGCCTGTCTCCTTACACGCTGGCGCACCAGCCACTCACCGGCAAACAGCAGGCCCATCAGGCCGTAGGCGATCAGCCCGGTATACAGGGTCCACCAGCTCAGCGGTGCCCACAGGTTGAGGGCGACCACCACCAGGCCGTTGGCCAGAAAGAACAGCGCCCAGACCTGGGTCACGCTGCGCGTGTAGCGCACCGCCACGTCGGGCAGGTCGGGTTCGCTGAGGCGCGCCAGGCGCTCGATCAGCGGCGGGCCGAACTTCAGGCTGAGGCCGAACAGCGCCAGCAGCAGGCCGTTGAGCAGTACCGGGTACCAGCGCAGCAGCTCCGCTTCGCCGGCCAGGCCGAGCAGCAGGCAGAAGCCCAGGGCCACGCCGGCCATCCAGCGGTTGCCCGGCTTGCCGCGTTGCACCAGGGCGCGCGCCAGCCACAGGCCGCCGAGCAACAGGGCAAACACGCGCGGCGACAGGTGCTCCATGCCGAAATACACGGCAAACGGATAGAGCAGCCCCGCCACCACCAGCAGCAGGCCAAGCAACTTGCTCATGTTCAGTCTTGCGCCGGCGCGGCGTTGACCACCTGGTACACGGCCTCGACCACGTCGCCGACGGTGCGCACGGCCTTGAACTCTTCGGCGGCGATCTTCTTGCCGGTCTGGCGCTTGATATGGTCGATCAGGTCGACGGCGTCGATGCTGTCGATTTCCAGGTCCTGGTACAGGTTGGCGTCCAGGGTCACGCGCTCGGCGTCCAGTTCGAACAGCTCGACCAGGGCCTCCTGCAGGGTGACGAAAATCTCTTCACGGCTTTGCATCGCGGCGTCCTCAGGCGGCCTGTTTCGCGGCAACGAAGGCAGCCAGGCTGGCCACGTTGGCGAAATGTTGGCGGGTGTCCTTGGCTTCGGCGTCGATCTTGATGCCGAAACGTTTCTGGATCGCCAGGCCCAGTTCGAGGGCGTCCACCGAATCCAGACCCAGGCCGTCGCCGAACAGGGCCAGGTCGGCGGCGATGTCTTCGGCCACCATGTCTTCGAGGCCGAGGGCTTCGATGATCAGGTTCTTGATCTCAGTTTGCAGATCGCTCATCTGTTGCGAGCTCCTTCATAAAGTGTTGGTGCAGATGGTCGTTGAGTTTGCGCGAGGCGATGGGCAGCGGGGCCTGCGCGGTGAACTGCCGCGGGTCGATATCCTCGCCCACGCGCAGGCGAAAGTGAAAACGGCGCGACGGAATGCTGTACCAGGGCTCGGCCTTGGTCAGGGTGGTCGGGCTGACGCTGATCACCACTGGGGTCACCAGGCGCGCGCCGCGCACGGCAATGGCGGCGGCGCCGCGGTGGAATTCGGGATTGTGCCCCGGCGTGGTACGCGTGCCTTCGGGGAAGACGATCAGGGTCTGGCCCTGCTGCAGCGCGCCGGCGGCCTCGTCGAGCATGTCCAGGCTGCCGCTGTTGCTGATGAAGCCGGCGGCGCGGATCGGCCCGCGCATGCTCGGGTTGTCCCACAGGCTCTGCTTGACCACGCAGTTGGCGTCGCGGATGAAGGCGATCAGCACCACCACGTCGATCAGCGAGGGATGGTTGGCGATCACCATCTGCCCGGGGCGGCCGAGGCGTTCGCTGCCCTCGACTTCGTAGGTCAGCACGCCGCTGTGGTACATGAAACGGACGAACTTGTAGAAGGTCCAGCTGACAACGGCACGGGCGCGGGTGCGCCGGGTCAGGGCGTCGCCGGGCAGCAGGCCGAGCGCCGGGAACACCAGTACGCGCAGCAGCACGCCACCGATGCCGAACAGGCTGAAGCTGAGGGCGGTGGCGATCAGGCGCCAGGCGTAGGGGGCGCTGCGCTGGCTCAGGCCTTGTTGCATGACCAGCTCCAGTGACGGTTCTTGCAATGATGCTGCAGCGTGCGCTGGCCGCTGTGCAGGGCGCGCGCCAGCTCTAGGGCATGCGGCCACTCGGCGCGCGGCCCGCTGCCGGGCAGCAGGCTCAGCTGCCAGTCGTTGCCGGGGGTGAGCAGCAGGGCGACGGCGTAGGAAAGCGGCACGTCGTCGATAAAGGGGGCGTACAGCGCCGGCGGGGTTTCCTCGGCGACCACCAGCAGCACGGCGGGCGCGCCGTCGCCGAGCAGGCTGGCGGCTTCCAGCAGGCCCTGTTCGAGGCCGTCGGCTTCGCCGGCTAGGGCGCTCATTTCGCTGCTGTCGGCGCGCAGGATCGACCACAGGCCGATGATCGCGTTGTGCACCGAAAGGCTGAACTGGGTCGGCGATAGCGGCTCGTTGCGCGCCAGATCGGCGAGGATGTTCAGGGTGCGCGGGGTTTCCCCATGCCGGCTGACGAACACCAGTGGCAGCGGGCCACGGGCTTCGGCGATGGGCCAGGCGACGTGGAACAGTATGCGCGCCAGGCGGCTCAGGCGGCGGCGCTGCATGGCCGGGAGAAAGCTGACGTCGGGTTGCTCGCCGTTGTCGGCCAGGCGCCAGGGGGCTTGCAGCCAGGCCTGGCAGTCTTCGTCGGCGTCCAGCCCGGGAGCCCAGGCGCGCCAGCTGGCGATATTGAAATGTGTCACGCGGAGCTCTCTTCCCGGCCCCTTCTGGGCTTCCTTGTCTACAGCGACACCCCTGCCGGCAGGCGAACTGCGGCAAAAGTCATGGCGAGGTGCCGCTATTATCCCGTCAGCGCGCTGACTGCGCAAATTTTGACACAGTTGCCCGGGGCACACCTCTTGCGCTTTTTGCCGAATTCCTCGCCCTTGTTCGGCGCTTTGCATAGAATCGACCCCATTCGGGCTCAGGGAGGTGTGTCATGCGGCGAGTGGTGTTCAACCAGAAGGGCGGTGTGGGCAAGTCGAGCATCGCCTGCAACCTGGCAGCGGTGAGCGCGGCGGAGGGCTATCGCACCCTGCTGATCGACCTGGACGCCCAGGCCAACTCGACCCACTACCTGACCGGGCTGACCGGCGACGACATTCCCATGGGCATCGCCGAGTTCTTCAAGGGCAGCCTGTCGTCCGGGCCGTTCGCCAAGAAGGGCTCGGTGGATATCTACGAAACGCCGTTCGACAACCTGCATGTGGTCACCGCCACCGCCGAGCTGGCCGACCTGCAGCCCAAGCTGGAGCAGAAGCACAAGATCAACAAGCTGCGCAAACTGCTGGAGGAGCTGGGCGAGGACTACGAGCGGATCTACCTGGATACCCCGCCGGCGCTGAACTTCTACACCGTCTCCGCGCTGATCGCCGCCGACCGCGTGTTGATCCCCTTCGACTGCGACAGCTTCTCGCGCCAGGCCCTGTACGGCTTGCTGCGCGAGATCGAGGAACTGCGCGAGGACCATAACGAAGGCCTGGAAGTCGAAGGCATCGTGGTCAACCAGTTCCAGCCGCGCGCCACCCTGCCGCAGCAGCTGCTCGACGAGCTGATTGCCGAGGGCCTGCCGGTGCTGCCGGTCAACCTGATGAGCTCAGTGCGCATGCGCGAGTCGCACCAGGCCTGCATCCCGCTGATCCACCTGGACCGCAGCCACAAGCTGACCCAGCAGTTCGTCGAGCTGCACAAGCTGCTGGAAAGCTGATCTCCTGCAGATACAAGAAAGGCGCCCGAGGGCGCCTTTTTCTTTGTGGGTTACGGCGGCGGAGCTTCGCGGCTGAAGCCGCTCCTACGCAAAACGCGTCAGGCGGGGGCGCTTGGTGGCGGTTATTTGTGCAAGCCGCTCCCGTAGGAGCGGCTTCAGCCGCGAATGGTAGGAGCCAATCTGCCCGCAGCAAACCTCACGGCGCTCAACGCACCACAAACACGTCGCAGGGCGCCTTGTGCAAAAAGTGCTGGGCCAGGCTGCCGAGCAGGGCCTGGGACAGCGCGCCGCGGCCGTGGCAGCCGAGTACCAGCAGTTGCGGCTGGCGGCTGCCGATGCATTCCTGCAGGCCGCGCAGGATGCCGCCCTGCTTGATCTCGTGGGACAGGGTCGGGCTGCCGGGCGGCAGCTGCTGGGATTCGTCGGCGATCAGCTGGTCGATCAGGGCGTGCTGGGTCGCCAGTTGAGTGGCGCTGTCGGCCTGGTTCTTCTGCGGCTCGAACACATGCAGGGCGTGGATGTTGGCTTCGGCCGGCAGCAGGCGGCAGGCGCGGTTGAGGGCGGTGCAGGCGCACAGGGAGAAGTCCAGGGCGGCGACCGCCTCGCGGTAGGGCTGGGCCTCGTCGCGGGCCACCAGCAGCAGCGGCACCGGGCAGCGCCGGGCGATACGGTCGAGGGTGGTGCCGGAGAAGAATTCGTGGCGCTGGTGGTGGGCGCCGAGCACCAGCAGGTCGGCGCCGAGCTGCTGCACCTGCTCCAGCACGGCCTCGGCGGGCTTGCCCTGGCACAGCTTGAGCTCGCTGCCGGGCGGGGCGAACTGGGTCAGGCTGTTGTCCAGGGCCTGGTGGACGCGGTCCTGCTCGGCCTGGCCGAGGCGGCTGTCGAGCACGTGGAGCAAGGTCAGGCGGGCATTGTGCTGGCGCGCCAGCTGCGCGGCGCGGCGCAGGGCGAGGTCGGCAGTGCTGCGCAAGTCATGGGCGATAAGGATGTGCTTGATCATGTGGAATCCCCTCTGCGCCGCGAACTGCCGCGACGCGCTGCAACCTCTGGTGGGTTTTTAGTGTGACCCCCATTGATAGACCGGCTTTTGATCCGCGGCAAGTTCCGTGCGTCAGTGCTTGCGTAATTGATACAGCGCGCAGCTCTGCGCCACCACTTCGCCGCCGGCATCGCGCAGTTGCAGATCGAGGCGATACTCGGCCTTTCCCACGCGCTCGGCCTCGTCCTCGATGCGGGCGATCTCGGCGGCGTCCAGGCAGGCCTCGACCAGGATGTCGCTGGCGGCCGGGCGGCGGAAGCTCAGGTTCAGCTCCTTGACGATGGGGTAGAAGCGCTGGGCATCGAAGCTGGTGAGGAACAGCGCGCCGCCGGGGATTTCCGCCAGGGTGAACAGGGCGCCGGCGTACATGCTGCCGATATGGTTCTGGTTGCCCTCCAGCGGCATGCGCAGGCGCACGCGGCCCGGTTCGAGGACTTCGGCCTTGAGGCCGCAACGTTTGACGAAGGCGATCTTTTCTTCGGTGAACAGGCGGGCCATTTCGACGGGCAGTGGCATGGGCGGCATTCCTCGTGGGCGATGCCGTCCAGCCTAGCGGTTGCCGGGCGAGCGGCAATGACAGGCGCGCTCGTCGGGGCTGACCGATCCGCTCAGGCGCGCGGCATCCGCTGCGCACGGCGCACCCTGGGAACCGGCTCGCTCAGATGCCGTGCTGGTGTAACCAGCCGAGCAGTTGCGGCAGGGGCAGGGCACCGCTCTGGCGGGCCACTTCGACGCCGCCCTTGAGCAGGATCAGGGTCGGGATCGAGCGGATGCCCATTTCGGCGGACAGCTGCGGGTTGGCTTCGCTGTCCAGCTTGGCCAGGCGGCAGCGCCCCTGCAGCTGGCCGGCGGCCTGCTCGAAGATCGGCGCGAAGCTGCGGCATGGACCGCACCAGCTGGCCCAGATATCGATCAGCAGCGGCAGGT
Source organism: Pseudomonas sp. L-22-4S-12 (assembly GCF_009799935.1). NCBI lineage: Bacteria > Pseudomonadati > Pseudomonadota > Gammaproteobacteria > Pseudomonadales > Pseudomonadaceae > Pseudomonas > Pseudomonas sp. L-22-4S-12. The sequence continues at coordinate 1,029,804 of NZ_WELL01000001.1, forward strand.
CGCCCTTGTTCTGCGCGGCGAAGTTGGCCTGGGTCAGCGCGAAGGGCTTGTTCGGCAGCACTTCGGCCTTGCACCGGCCGCAGCGCGGCGCATCGCCCAGGCGTTCGCCGGGAATGCGGTTGAGGCCGTTGCAGTGCGGGCAGGGGATCAGCAGGGGGTGGCTCATGGGGCTCTCCTTATTGCCTGTTAGATTGAGGCGCCTGGGAGGGAATACAAGCCTGGGGTACACGGCTGCCGTGGCAGCGGCTTCAGCCGCGATGCCTCGAACGCATCGCGGCTGAAGCCGCTCCTACAGGGCACGTCGGGTTACTGGCGGGCCGCCTCCAGCGCCTGGGCCAGGTCGGCGAGGATATCGTCGCTGTGCTCGATGCCGATCGACAGGCGCACCATGTCACGCGGCACGCCGGCGCGCTGCAGTTCCTCGTCATTCAGCTGGCGGTGGGTGGTCGAGGCCGGGTGGCAGGCCAGCGACTTGGCGTCGCCGATATTGACCAGGCGCACCACCAGCTTGAGCGCGTCGATGAAGCGCGCGCCGGCATCAAAGCCGCCGACTATGCCGAAGGAGAGGATCGAGGCCGGCTTGCCGCCCATGTAGCGCACGGCCAGCTCATGCTCGGGATGATCGGGCAGGCCGGCGTATTTCACCCAGGCCACCTGCGGGTGGTTCTGCAGGTAGTGCGCCACCTTGAGGGCGTTCTCGCAGTGCCGTTCCATGCGCAAGGCCAGGGTCTCCAGGCCTTGCAGGATAAGGAAGGCGTTGAACGGCGACAGCGCCGCACCGGTGTTGCGCAGCGGCACCACGCGGCAGCGACCGATGAAGGCCGCCGGGCCGAAGGCCTCGGTGTAAGTCACGCCGTGGTAGGACGGGTCCGGGGTGTTGAGCAGCGGGAAGCGCGCCTTGTTGTCGGCCCAGGGGAACTTGCCGGAGTCGACGACTATGCCGCCGATGCTGGTGCCGTGGCCGCCGATGTACTTGGTCAGCGAGTGCACGACGATGTCGGCGCCGTGCTCGAACGGGCGGCAGAGGATCGGCGTGGCCACGGTGTTGTCGACGATCAGCGGCACGCCGTGGCGGTGTGCGGCATCCGCCAGGGCCTGGATATCGACGATGTTGCCGGCCGGGTTGCCGATGGATTCGCAGAACACTGCCTTGGTCTTGTCGTCGATCAGCGCTTCCAGGGCGGCGATGTCGTCGTGGGCGGCGAAGCGGGTCTGGATGCCGAAGCGCGGCAGGGTGTGGGCCAGCAGGTTGTAGGTGCCACCATACAGCTTGGCCACCGAGACGATGTTGTCGCCGGCCTCGGCCAGAGTCTGGATCGCGTAGGTGATGGCCGCCATGCCGGAGGCCACGGCCAGCGCGCCGACCCCGCCTTCCAGCGCCGCCACGCGCTCTTCGAGCACGGCATTGGTCGGGTTCATGATGCGCGAGTAGATGTTGCCGGCGACCTTCAGGTCGAACAGGTCGGCGCCGTGCTGGGTGTCGTCGAAGGCGAAGGAGCTGGTCTGGTAGATCGGTACCGCCACCGCCTTGGTGGTCGGGTCAGGGCTGTAACCGGCGTGGATGGCCAGGGTTTCCAGTTTCATGCATGCGCTCCTTCGGGGCAGATTGGAAGGTTCGCAGCATGGAGAAAACGCCAAGGCCCGGTCAATGCGCTGGAGCAATGAAACGGGCTTTGCTTTGGAACGATAGGTGCTGAGCTTATGCCGCTACGCCGGTACCAGCGGCCAGAACCAGGGAATGACGAAGCTGGCCACCACCCAGAGAATCAGGTTGAGCGGAATGCCGACCCTCATGAAGTCGGTGAAGCGATAACCGCCGGCGTTATACACAAAGGTGTTGGTCTGGTAGCCGATGGGCGTGGCGAAGCTGGCGCTGGCGGCGAACATCACCGCGACCACGAAGGCGCGCGGGTCGACGCCCAGGTGCTGGGCCATGCCGATGGCAATGGGGGTGACCAGTACCGCCACCGCGTTGTTCGACAGCACTTCGGTGAGGATCGAGGTGAACAGGTAGATGAAACTCAGCATCAGCAGCGGCCCGGCCCAGGGTAGCCAGCCCATGACGTTCTCCACCATCAGCTTGACCAGGCCGACCTTGTCCATGGCGATGCTGATGGCCAGCATGCCGAAGATCAGGCTGAGAATCTTCCAGTCCACCGCCTTGTATGCGTCTTCCACATCCAGGCAGCGGGTCGCCAGCACGACCACCGCACCGATGATCGCCAGGCCTTCGATGGGCATCACGCCGAAGGCGGCCAGCAGCATCACGGCCAGGGTGGCGATGATGGCGATGGGCGCCTTTTCACGACGGAAGGAGCGTTCCTGCACGGTGTTCAGGCTGATCAGCTCGCCGTTGTCGGCGAAGCGCTTGATCTGTGCCGGGGTGCCTTCGACCAGCATCACGTCGCCGAACTGCAACTGGAACTCGTCGAGGTTGCCGGAAACGTTCTCGTCCTGGCGGTGCACGGCCAGCACGGCGATGCCGTAGCGCGCGGTCAGGTCGAGGTCGCGCATGGGGCGGTGGCTGTAGCGCGAGTTGCGCCCGACTATGGCCTCGGCCAGCACCACGTCGTGGCTGGAGATGGTTTCGAAGGCTTCGCTGCGACTGAAGCTCAGGTGGCCGCTGCCGCGCAGCTCGACCACGTCCTTGACCTGGCCGTGGATCACCAGCTGGTCGCCGGCGGCCAGCAGGGTGTCATGGCCCGGTTCGGTAATTTCTTCCTGATCGCGGAAGATCTTCAGTACCTGCAGGCCGCTGCCGCCGTTGAGGTTGGCCTCGGCCAGGGTCTTGCCGATCATCGGCGAGTCGTGCGGCACCAGCAGCTCGCTCATGAAGGTGCGATCCAGGTCCGGGCGCAGCTGCTTGGACAGGGTCTCGCGCTCGGGCAGCAGGTGGCGGCCGATGGTCAGCAGGTAGGCCATGCCGGCGGCAGCGAGGATCAGCCCGGCGCCGGTGATTTCGAAGATGCCGAAGGGTTCCAGGCCGGCCTTGCGTGCCACGCCGTCGACCAGGATGTTGGTCGAGGTGCCGATCATGGTCAGGGTGCCGCCGAGGATGGTGGCGTAGGACAGCGGGATCAGCAGCTTGGACGGCAGGGTGCCGGCGCGGCGGGCCAGGGAGATTGCCACCGGGGTGAGGATGGCCACCACCGGGGTGTTGTTCAGGCCGGCGGAAATCACCAGGGCGGTAACGGTCAGCCCGGTAAGCACGCGAATCGGGCTGGTGCCGACCAGGTCGCCGAGCCAGTTGCCCAGGGCGTCGATGCAGCCGGTGCGCTCCAGCGCGGCGGACAGCACGAACATGCAGGCGATGGTCACCGGCGCCGAGTTGCTCAGCACGCTGAGCACTTCCGCCGGGGTCAGCAGTTGGGTGACCAGCAGCGCGGCCACGGCAATGGCCGCGACGATATCCGGACTCCACTTCTCGCGGACGAAGGCAACCAGCACCCAGACCAGCAGGGCGGCGACGAAAAGCAGGGGTAGCGAGTCCCAGGACATGGGCTTCCTTTAGCGTGCGAATCTCGTACGAGGTATCGGGCACGCGCTAGGCGGCCGCACAGGGGCGAAAAGATAATGGCCTTCGCTTAGATAGTCTAAGAATGTTTGGATAGGTTTATATGCTTATTCGGTTTAATCGATAGGCCATATTCGTGCGGGCTGGCATCAGGACGAGCAGCTGATTTCCAGGTGCTTGCCCCATTCCGGCGGACGTTCGGCGTAGCGGGCCATGCCCGGCTGCTCCTCGAAGGGGCGGGCGAGTACCGCGTGCAGCTCGCGCACCGGGGCGTAGTCGCCGGCCTCGGCGGCTTCGATGGCCTGCTGCGCCAGGTAGTTGCGCAGCACATACAGCGGGTTGACCGCGTGCATGCGCGTGCGCCGCTCTTCCTGGCTGCCGTTCTCGCGGGCGCTGCGGGCGCAATAGGCGCTGGCCCAGGCGTCGAAGGCGGCGCGGTCGAGGAAGTCATCGCGCAACTCGGCCACGGCCGCGTCGGGCGCCTGCTCGCCCAGGCGGCGGAAGAACTGGTGGTAGTCCACCGCGCCGCCCTGCTGCATCAGCTGCAACAGCTGCTGGATCAGCTCCTCGTCGTCGTCCTCGGCAGTGCTCAGGCCCAGCCTGCGACGCATCAGGTCGAGGTAGTGCGCCTGGTACAACGGCAGGAACAGGGCCAGGCTTTCGCGCAGCTGCTCGACCTCGACCAGGGGCGTCAGCGCCTGGCCGAGGGCGGCCAGGTTCCACTGGGCGATCGGTACCTGGTTGCTGAAGCTGTAGCGGCCGCTGTCGTCGGAGTGGTTGCAGATATGGTTGGCGTCGAAGTCGTCGAGGAAGGCGTAGGGGCCGTAGTCGAAGGTGATGCCGAGGATCGACATGTTGTCGCTGTTCATCACCCCGTGGCAGAAGCCGTAGGCCTGCCACTGGGCGATCAGCGCGGCGTTGCGCTCCACCACTTCGCGGAACAGCGCGGCGAAGGGCTCGGGCTGCGCCTGGCACTCGGGGAAGTGGCAGGCCAGCACGTGCTCGGCCAGCTCACGCAGGCGCTCGTGCTGCTGGGTGTAGTAGAAGTACTCGAAGTGGCCGAAGCGCACATGGCTCTGCGCCAGGCGCAGGACCATCGCCGCGCTTTCGCGCTTCTCGCGCCACACCGGGGTGCTCGAGCCGGTCACGCACAGCGCGCGGCTGGTGGGGATGCCCAGGGCATGCAGGTATTCGCTGGCGAGGAATTCGCGGATCGAGCTGCGCAGCACCGCGCGGCCGTCGCCCATGCGCGACCAGGGTGTCTGCCCGGCGCCTTTCAGATGCAGGTCCCAGTGCTCGCCGGCGGCGTTGACCACCTCGCCCAGGAGCAGGCCGCGGCCGTCGCCCAGGCGCGGGTTGTAGCTGCCGAACTGGTGTCCGGAATAGACCATGGCGCGCGGCTCGGCGTCGCTCCACAGCTTGTGCCCGGCGAAGACCTGGGCGAACAGCTCGGAGTCGGCCTCGGCCGGGTCGAGGTCGAGCAGGGCCATGGCCGCCGGGCTGGCCACCACCAGGCGCGGCGCCTCGATCGGCTCGGGCAGCACGTGGCTGGAGAAGGCGTCACCCAGGCGGGCGTAGCGGTTATCGAAAACGAGGTCGGTGAGGGCTTTCACTGCAGGGCTCCGCGACAATTCCGAGTATTTTGCTCGGTTTTGTCGCGGGGCGTCCAGCCGGCCCTCCCGGTCGGTGCGGACTACTGCGGGTCGACGGCCGGCGCGGCGGGCGGCAGGGGTTTCTGCTGGCTATCTGCGGCCGCGGTGCCGGCTACCATCTGCCCGGTGGTCAGGTTGAGTTCCTGGCCGTGCAGGTTCTTGATCATCACCTCGACCTGGTTGAAGGCCATCTCCACCTTGTGCTCGCGGAAGCTCAGGGCGATGCGGGTGAGGATCTCGTCGGTGGCGGCGTTGCGGTCGCCCAGCTCGCGCACGTGGAAGCGCAGCTCGTAGTCGAAGGTGCTGGCGCTGATGGTCAGGAAGTACAGCAGCGGCTCGGGCTCGCGCAGCACCCGCGGGTTCTCGATGGCGGCCTGCATCATCAGCTTGCGTGCCAGCGGCAGGTCGGTCTCGTAGGCCACGCCGATCTTGATGATGACCCGGGTGATGGTGTCGTTGAGCGACCAGTTGACCAGCTGGTCGGTGACGAAGGTCTTGTTCGGGACGATGATTTCCTTGCGGTCGAAATCGGTGATGGTGGTGGCGCGGATGCGGATCTTGCTCACCGTGCCGGACAGGTTGCCGATGGTCACCACGTCGCCGATGCGCGCCGGGCGTTCGAACAGGATGATCAGGCCGGAGATGAAGTTGGCGAAGATCTCCTGCATGCCGAAGCCGATACCGACCGAGAGGGCGGCCACCAGCCACTGCAGCTTGTCCCAGCTGACGCCGAGCACCGACAGGGTCATGACGAAGCCGATGCCGCTGATCGCGTACGACAGCAGGGTGGTGGTGGCGTAGGCGCTGCCCTGGGCCAGCGACAGGCGCGACAGCACCAGCACTTCCAGCAGACCGGGCAGGTTGCTGGCCAGGGCCACGGTGATGGCGACGATGATCAGGCCGCCGAGCAGGTCGAGCAGGCTGAGCGGCACCATGGTCGCGGCATCGCCGCTGCCGCTGCTGTATTCGTAGAGGGTGATGTTGTCCAGGTAGGTGAACACGCTGAGCAGGTCGGCCCACACCCAGTACAGGCAGAGCACGAAGCCGCTGAGCAGGGCCAGGCGGATCAGGCGCATGGACTGCTGGTTGATCTGCTCGATGTCCAGGGTCGGTTCCTCGACCACCGCCTCGCTGCCTTCCAGGCCTTCCTTGGGTTGCGCCTGGCGCTTGCTCAGGACCCGGGAATAGGCCAGTCGCCGGGCTGCCACGGCCATGCCGCGCTCGAAGGTGGCCTCCAGAACGAACCACAGCACCAGCAGGTAGAGGGTGTCGATCAGGCGGTCGGTGAGTTTCAGCGCGGTGTAGTAGTAGCCGAAGCACACGGCGGCGAACAGGCCGATCGGCAGGGCGGTGAAGCCCACGCCGACCAGCACGCGAAATGCCGTGGAGCGCTCATGCATCGGCCCGGCCAGCAGCAGGCGGCCGAGCAGCCAGGCCATCAGGGCGTAGCAGCTGAGTACCACGCCGATGCCGATGACGTCCTCGGCCAGTGCCGCCGGCTGATGCTCGGCCACCGCCACCACGCTGACCAGGGCCATGACCACCAGGCCAAGGCGGCGTACCTGGGTGTTGAGGAAGGCCACCCGTGGCCGCTCCCAGCGGAAATGCAGTTCGCCGACGCCATGCGGGGCGAGGATGCGATAGAGGGTGTAGAACACCAGCCAGGCCTGGGCCATTTCCAGCAGGGCGGTGCCCAGGTTGGCGTTCTGTCCGCGCGCATCGATCAGCAGGGCCACGCCGCACAGGGTGAGGAACAGGGTGACCGGCAGGGCCAGCAGGATGTTGATGAAGATCGCCATGGGCGTGTGCAGCTGGCTGTCGTGCTTGTAGTGGCCGATGTCCTGGTGCAGGCCGCGGAGTTTTTCGTACAGCCAGCTGCGCCGCCAGATCAGGGCGCCGATCAGCAGCAGCAGCGGAATGAACAGCCAGGGCCGGTCGACCAGGCCGGCGCCCAGCTCGCGCACCCCGGCACCCCAGGGCACGGCGTTGAGCTGGCGCTCCAGCAGGGTCGGTACCTGCTGCAACCAGGCCAGGTCCAGCGGTTTGTTGCTGGGAATCCAGAACATCTGTTCTTCGAGGGTGTTGCTCAGGGTGCTGGCGGTGGCCTGTAGCTGTTTCTGGTTGAGCTGCAGGGTGATCGATTCGTTGAGCAGGGCATTCAGCTCGCGGTTCAGCCGGTCAAGCAGCCCGCTGCGGGTGGTGACCAGTTCCAGCAGGGTCTGGCGCAGCTCGGCGGTGACCTGCTCTGGCGGCTGCGAGGCCAGCAGCTTGTCGACATGCTCCGCGAGGTTGCTCAGGGCGTCGCGTTTCTGGTTCAGCTCGAACTGGTACAGGCGGATGTCGGCGATCTGGTCGGCCAGGTTCTTGTCCAGCTGCAGTTGCGGCAGGGCCTGCTTCTGCTGGTAGAGGATCTTGGCCAGCAACAGGCTGCCCCTGAGCACGTCGATCTGCTCTTCCAGGGCCTGGTCGGCCTGGCTGACGCTGTCCAGCTGCTGCTTGGCCTGCAGGTTGAGGCGGGTCAGTTCGTTGAGGCGGTCGGTGGCGCGCAGCAGGTAGTCGGAGAGCTTGAGGTTTTCCGCGCTTTCCTTGGCCAGCAGGCTGTCCGGGGTGGCCTTCTCGGCTTCGCGCGACAGCTCGGCGACGGTCTGCTCGCTGCTCTCGCGGCGCTTATCGTTGATCAGCGACTGCAGGTCGAGGCTTTCCTGCTCCAGGCGACGGATGCGCTCGGTGAGCAGGTCGTGGCGGCTGTTGCCGAGATCCTGCAGCAGGCTGTTGCCGGCCAGTTCCTGGCGGCGCAGCTCGGTCAGGGCGGTCAGCGCCAGCAGTTCGGCGTTGAGCTGGTCGCGCTGTTCGGCGCCGATCGGCTTGCCGGCATCCTTGCCGACCTTGAGCAGGTTGTTGATCTTGAGCACACGGGTCTGGTTGCTGCTGATCTCGGCCTGGGCACGCTCCGGGCGGGTCTGCGCGGTGATCAGCATGCTGTTGGCCTCGGCCAGCTCCTGCTGCCAGGTGGACAGCTGGCTGGTGCGTTCGGCGAGCAGGGTCTCCAGCTGGGCGGCGCTGGACTTGCCATGGCGCTCGCCTACCGGCTTGAGCGGGCTGGCCTTGAGCCGGGTGAATTCGCGCTGGGCTTCGCCGATCAGGCGCGGCGCATCACTGAGCTGGCGCTTGAGGTCCGTCAGGCGCTGCTCGCTGTCGGCCTGGCTGGCGAGGAATGCCAGGGTCTGCTCCAGGGTCTGCTGCAGGGCCTTCTGTTCGGCTTCCGGCAGCTTGCGCTCGGCCAGGCCGTCCAGGCTCTTCTGTACGGCTGCGCGGGTCGGTGCTTCGGCGGCGACAGGGCCGGCGGACAGGAGGCAGAAACCCAGCAGGGCGGCGGCGAGGTAGGGGCGTAATACGGACATGGTCGCTTCGGGCGGCTCGGGAAATGATGCGGCTAATGATATGCCAGGCCGGCAGTCGCGTGGCGTGCGTGGCTGCCGATTGCCGGTCAAGTGCTTAGAACCTGTTAACGATCTTTTGAGCTAGAGCCAGGCAAGGCGAAGTTGGGCGAGGGCGCGGAGTTTACGAGCTGTAAATGAGCAGCCCGAGCCCAACTTCAACGCAGCATGGCCGACGATCAAGAGATCGTAGACAGGTTCTTACAGGAATAGTCCTGGGCCGGGCTTACCCTGGCCTTCGGGGAATCTGACGCCGACTTTGCGCACCTTGTTCCCTTCCATCACGGCCACGGTCCAGGTCAGGCCGTTCCATTCCACCTGGTCGCCGACCACCGGCTGGCCGCCGATCTGGTGGGCGATGAAGCGGCCCAGGTGCAGCTGGCCTTCGGCGCCTTCCAGTTTCAGGCCGTAGAGGGCCGCCACGGCGCTGAGCTGGGCGTCGCCCTCGAGGATGAAGTCGCCGAAGAAGCGCAGGTCCTGGGTCCGCGTCGGCGCCTCGATGAACAGCTTGCCCAGGGTCGGCAGGTCATGCTCGTGGCCGACCACGCAGAGCACGTCGCCGGCCTCCAGCTTGGTACTGCCGGAGGTGTGCAGCAGTTCGCGGCCGCGGAACAGTGCGGCGATGCGCGTGCCTTCGGGCATCTTCAGGTCGCGCAGCGGCGCGCCGATGCACCATTTCTCCGCGCCCAGGCGGTAGATGAACAGCTCCCACTCGCTGGTCGGGTGGGTCTCCAGGCCGGCGCGGGAGATCGGCGCCGGGTCCGGCGGTACCGTGACTTTCAGCAGCTTGGCCGCCCACGGCAGGCTGGTGCCTTGCAGTACCAGCGAGACCAGGACGATGAAGAAGGCCACGTTGAAGAACAGCTGGGCATTGGCCAGGCCAGCCATCAGCGGGAACACGGCGAGAATGATCGGCACCGCGCCGCGCAGGCCGACCCAGGCGATGAAGGCCTTTTCGCGGTCATGGAAGGCGCGGAACGGCAGCAGACCGAGGAACACCGACAGCGGTCGGGCGAACAGGATCATCCACAGCGCCAGGCCGAGGGCGGGCAGGGCGATCGGCAGCAGTTCATGGGGGGTGACCAGCAGGCCGAGGACCAGGAACATGCCGATCTGCGCCAGCCAGGTGAGGCCGTCGAGGATGTGCAGGATGCCGTGGCGCGAACGGATCGGCCGGTTGCCCAGCAGCAGGCCGCACAGGTAGATGGCCAGGATGCCGCTGCCGCCGACGGCGTTGGTGATGGCGAAGATCATGATCCCGCCGCTGACCACCAGCAGCGGATACAGGCCGTTGGCCAGGCTCATGCGGTTGATCACCTGCAGCAGGAGCCAGCCACCACCGAAGCCAAGCAGGCCGCCGATGCCGAACTGCTGGACCAGGTGCACGATGAAGCTTGCGCTGAAGCCGGACTCGCCGCTGGCGAGCATCTCGATCAGGGTCACGGTGAGGAACACCGCCATCGGGTCGTTGCTGCCGGACTCGATCTCCAGGGTGGCGCTGACCCGCTCGTTGAGCCCGCGCCCGCCGAGCAAGGAAAACACCGCGGCGGCATCGGTGGAACCGACGATGGCGCCGATCAGCAGGCCTTCCAGCCAGCTCAGCTGGAACAGCCAGGCGGCAGCCAGGCCGGTCAGTCCGGCGGTGACCAGCACGCCGAGGGTGGCCAGCGACAGCGACGGCCACAGGGCCACGCGAAAGCTCGACACGCGGGTACGCATGCCGCCATCGAGGAGGATGATGGCCAGCGCCAGGTTGCCGACCAGGTAGGCCTGCGAATAGTTGTTGAAGACGATGCCGCCCGGGCCGTCGGTGCCGGCGAGCATGCCGACCGCGAGGAAGATCACCAGAATCGGGATGCCGAAGCGCGAGCCGAAGGCGCTGACCAGGATGCTCATGGCCACCAGCAGCGCGCCGATCAGAAACAGGCTGTTGATGGTGCTGGCGTCCAAGGCGTACTCCGGGCGAATGGGCGGGGGCGCCGCTGCTATGCAGGGGGCATGCCGGATTCTAACCCGTGGCTTTGCCGGGCTGTCAAAAGAATAGCCCCGCCTGGGCGGGGCTATTCTTGCTAGATAAATCAGGCGCTTAGGCGCTGCTGGCGGGGTTTGCCAGGCCGTAGGGTGCGCCGCGCTCACCAGGGGTTGTGCGGGGCGTGTGGTGCGCACGGCGCACCCTTGTATCTCGACTATCGGGGCGAATAGTGCCGGTTGTCGAGGCCGTGCAGGGTGCAGGCGATGGCCTTGAGGCCAAGGCTGGCGGGTGTTTCGAGACGGAAGACGGGGTTGAGCATGGTGCACCTCTACGCAGCGGGAACGGCGCGGGACAGCGCCGGTCACGGCTCGCTAGCTTGTCATCACGGATTGTTGCTGTGCGGTACAGCCAGAAGGGGCGCTGGTCGGCAGACCAGTGCCGCCACCCGGGGCGTACACGGCAAGGTGGCTCCGCATCGTTCAGTTGCCATTCAATCAGCACGTTCCGTACCAGTCTTTGACATGCCTGGCATGGCGGGACGAAGGGTCGCTCTTGACGGCTGCAAGCGGCATGTTGCTGGGCGTTGCCGGCATGTTTGCCGCAGCGGTCATGGGGCGTCGCTGAAGTCCTGCCCCAGAAATGAGCATGCCCCCGATGGGGCATCGGGGGCATGCGAGAGGCGTCAGGTGCCGGCGGCTGGCCGCCGCCAGGGGCTCAGTTGCTCTGTGGGACGCCGCCGCGTGCGCTCGCCGGCTTGGCGAAGTACTCGCGGGTCAGCTTGACCACCACCGGGCTGAGCAGGATCAGGGCGATCAGGTTGGGGATCGCCATCAGGCCGTTGAGGGTGTCGGCGACCAGCCAGGCGAAGTCCAGCTGGGCGATGGCACCGAAGGGGATGGCCAGCACCCAGAGGATGCGGAACGGCAGGATCGCCTTGGTGCCGACCAGGTACTCCCAGCAGCGCTCGCCGTAGTAGCTCCAGCCGAGGATGGTGGTGTAGCTGAACACCATCAGGGCCAGGGCCAGCAGGTATTGGCCGACGCCGGGCAGGGCGGCTTCGAAGGCCGCGCTGGACAGCGCCGCGCCGCTGGCGCCGCTGGTCCATACGCCGGTGGTGAGGATCACCAGGGCGGTCATGCTGCACACCAGGATGGTGTCGATGAAGGTGCCGAGCATGCCGATCAGGCCGGAGCGCACCGAGCTGTGGGTGGTGCCGGCCGCCTGGGCGATGCCGGCGGTACCCAGGCCCGCCTCGTTGGAGAAGATGCCGCGCGCCACGCCGAAGCGGATCGCTGCCATGACTGCGGCGCCGGCGAAGCCACCGGTGGCCGCGGCCGGGTTGAAGGCGTGCTCGAAGATCAGCGCGAAGGCGCCGGGGATGGCCTCATAGTTGAGGGCCAGCACGCTCAGCGCGGCGATGATGTAGCCCACGCACATGGCCGGCACCAGGGCCTCGGCGACCTTGCCGATGCGCTTGATGCCGCCGAGGATGACCACGCCGGTGACCACCATGGTGACCACGCCGGTGACCCAGTCCGGCACGCCGAAGGAGCCGCTGAGGGCGTCGGCCATGCTGTTGACCTGCACCATGTTGCCGATGCCGAAGCCGGCCAGGCCGCCGAACAGGGCGAAGGCGCCGCCCATCCACGCCCACTTCTTGCCCAGGCCGTTCTTGATCGCGTACATCGGCCCGCCGACATGCTCGCCGCGCTCGTCCTTCTCGCGGTAGTGCACGGCAAGTACCACCTCGCAGTACTTGGTGGCCATGCCGACCAGGGCGGTGCACCACATCCAGAAGATCGCGCCGGGGCCGCCGAGGAAGATGGCGGTGGCGACGCCGGCGATGTTGCCGGTGCCGACGGTGGCGGCCAGGCAGGTCATCAGCGCCTGGAAGGGGCTGATCTCGCCGGAGCCGTCGTCGTCCTTCTTGCGGCCCTGCCAGAGCAGGCGGAAGGCGGAGACGATTCTGGCCAGCGGCATGAACTTGAGGCTCAGCATCAGGAACAGGCCCGTGCCGAGAATGAGGACCAGCATGGGCGGACCCCAGACCAGACCGTTGAGACCATTGACTAGATTGTTCAGGGATTCCATCCAGGGGGTTCCTCTTGTTGTTGTGTACCGCAGTAGGGGTATTCCCTGCGGGTTAGATGGTGCGTGGCCGGGGAGCAGCGCGCCCGGATAAGGCGTCGCCCTCGTCGGTCCCGTCATGCTCCGGGGGGCACTGCCGGGGTGGCGGCAGCTGGCTGCATGCAGACGATCCTTGTGCCGGCAAGGGCAAGCTTTCGTGGCGGAGGCCTAGGGGGAAGCGTTCCGCCGGAAGGTTTGGCAGCTCTTGTGGCGAGCCGAGTATAGGGGGGATGGTTTGGGGGATTTCGCTGTTTGTGATAACGGTTGCGCGAGAAATCACCGAAGCATGTCGGGAGCGCTTGACGCCGTCTGACGGTTTTCCGACCTGCGCCAGTGTCGATGGCTGGCTTGGTGGGACGGGGGATGGAGGCGCGCGGCTGCGCAGACGAGGATTGGGCGGGAGGCCGGGCGCCAAGGCTGACCCAAGAACTACTCCCTCCCTTCCTGCGAAGGGGTAGTACACCCCGACTGATCATCGGGGGAGGGTATCGAAACCGAGCGCACCCTTAGGCCGCGAGCCTGCGGCGTAGATCGTGTTCCTACCCCGAAGGCCACAGAAATGAGCTGCGCGCCTGGCAACCCGAGCCCATCGCGATTCGCCGCTTACGTGCCCTGATGCGTCGTCTGCAGGATCTCAACGAGATCGAGCAGATGGAGCGCAATCGCCTGGAGGTGGCCGCTGCCAGCGTCAAGGATTCGATTCGTTCGGTGCTGCAGCGTGTCGAAGAACAGATTGCCGAGACGCTGAACGCCATCCGCAAACAGATCGATGATGATCCAGACCTGCGAGGTAGGCGCGATCTGCTGACCAGCATCGACGGTATTGGCGAGCGGACGGCCGCCCTGCTTTTGGCGGAGCTGGGTGATCCGCTGCACTTCGAGAGTGCTCGGGCGATCACCGCCTTTGCCGGACTGAACCCTAAATTGCAGGATGCGGGCACACACAAAGGGCAGGTGCGTATTTCCCGCACGGGCTCAGCTCGGCTCCGTGCCGGTCTTTACATCCCGGCGGTTGTCTCAATGACCTACAACATAGCGATCAATGCCCTGGCGAAGCGCCTGAGAGCCCGCGGCAAGGCTGGCAAACAAATCGTCTGCGCAGCCATGCGCAAGCTGCTGCATATCGTTTACGGCGTATTGAAATCGGCTCAGCCATTTGACCCTCAGCTGGCCCTTGCTCAGGGTTAGGCAAGACGGTATCTACGGATTCGTACTGGCGCTTAGAACCAGGCGTCGTGCATGCCCAGGCAGGTGTCGTCGCGCGCTTCGAGGATGGCCAGGTCGTGGTGGCAGCCCGGCACTTCCCAGGTCAGGAAGTAGCGTGCGGCCTGCAGCTTGCCCCGATAGAAGTCGGCATCGGCGGCGTTGCCGCGCGCCAGGCCTTGCTCGGCGCGGATCGCCTGTTCCAGCCAACGCCAGCCGATCACCGTGTGGCCGAACACCTTGAGGTACAGCGCCGAGTTGGCCAGGCTCTGGTTGACCTTGCCGGCCATCAGGTCGCCGAGCAGGGCCAGGGTCACCGTTTGCAGGCGGGCCAGCAGCTGTTCCAGCGGCTGGCGCAGGGCGTTGAGCGATTCATGCTCGGTGGCGCGCTGGCAGGTGCCGTGGATCAGCTTGAGCAGCTGCTTGAGCGCCGCGCCACCGTTCATCGAGACCTTGCGCCCGAGCAGGTCGAGCGACTGGATGCCGTGGGTGCCTTCGTGGATCGGATTCAGGCGATTGTCGCGGTAGTACTGCTCCACCGGGTATTCGCGGGTGTAGCCGTGGCCGCCGAGCACCTGGATGGCCAGCTCGTTGGCCTTCAGGCAGAACTCCGACGGCCAGGATTTGACGATCGGCGTGAGCAGGTCGAGCAGCTCCAGGGCGGTCTTGCGCTGCTCCTCGGTCGCCAGGGTCTGGGTGTCGTCGAACAGCCGCGCGGCGTACAGGCCGAGGTCGAAGGCGCCTTCCACATAGGCCTTCTGGGTCAGCAGCATGCGCCGCACATCGGCGTGCTCGATGATGGAAATCTGCGGGCTGCTCGGGTCCTTGCCATCCGGCTGGCGGCCCTGCGGGCGGTTGCGCGCGTAGTCCAGCGAGTACAGGTAGCCGGCATAGCCGAGCATGATGGCGCCCATGCCGACGCCGATGCGCGCCTCGTTCATCATCTGGAACATGTAGCTCAGGCCGTGGTGCGGCTTGCCCACCAGGTAGCCGACGCACTCACCGTTATCGCCGAAGTTCAGCGCCGTGGAGGTGGTGCCGCGCCAGCCCATCTTGTGGAACAGGCCGGCCAGGGTCACGTCGTTGCGCGCACCCAGCGAGCCGTCGTCGTTGACCAGGAACTTGGGCACCAGAAACAGGCTGATGCCCTTCACTCCGGGCGGCGCGTCCGGCAGCTTGGCCAGCACCATGTGCACGATGTTCTCGGAGATCGGCTGGTCGCCACCGGAGATGAAGATCTTGTTGCCCTTGATCCGGTAGCTGCCGTCGGTGTGGGGCTCGGCCTTGCTGCGGATGTCCGACAGCGAGGAACCGGCATGCGGCTCGGTCAGGCCCATGGTGCCGAAGAAGCGACCGTCGATGATCGGCTGCAGGTATTTGCTCTTCTGCTCGTCGCTGCCGAAGGCCTCGATCAGGTTGGCCACGCCCATGGTCAGCATCGAATAGGAACTGGTGGCGATGTTGGCCGCCTGGAAGTGGGCGAAGCAGGCCTGCGACAGCAGGTTGGGCAGCTGCATGCCGCCGTGCTCGAAGTCGCGGGTGGCGTTGAGGAAGCCGGCCTCGTGGAAGGCACGCAGGGCCGGTGCCACTTCCGGGATCAGCACGGCGGCGCCGTCCACGTACTGCGGCTCGTGCTCGTCGTTCTTGCGGTTGTGCGGGGCGAACAGCTCTTCGGCAATGCCGCGGGCGGTGGCAATCGCCGCATCGAAAGTTTCGCGGTTGTGCTCGGCGAAGCGCTCGCGCTGGGTCAGGGCTTCGGCGTCCAGCACTTCGTAGAGTTCGAAGGCCAGGTTGCGGGAACTGAGCAGGGTCTCGGACATGGAACTCGTCTCCGGTGGGATCTTCTTGAAGTCTAAGGTCGTGAATAGAGGGTGCCTAGCAAGATTCATGTGCCTGATGACTCGCCAGAACCTGCTCGCGTCGTCCCTTCGGGCTACAATCCGCGCCTCGCGAGGAAATTGCCATGAACTACCGTCACGCCTTCCACGCCGGCAACCACGCCGACGTGCTCAAGCACATCACCCTGAGCCGCCTCATCGCCCTGCTGTCGCGCAAGGAGGCGCCGTTCGTCTGCCTCGACAGCCACGCCGGGGTCGGCCTCTACGACCTCCAGGGCGATCAGGCCAGCCGCACCGGCGAATGGCTGGAGGGCATCGCCCGCCTGTGGCAGGCGCCCGATCTGCCCGAGCTGTGCGCCGACTACTTCGGCGTGCTGCACGCACTCAACCCGGACGACCAGCTGCGCTACTACCCCGGCTCGCCGGAGCTGGCGCGCCAGCTGACGCGCATGCAGGACCGCGTGCTGCTCAACGAGAAGCACCCGCAGGACGGCCAGCTGCTCAAGGACAACATGAAGGGCGACCGCCGCGTGGCCGTGCACCTGGGCGAGGGCTGGCACGTGCCGCGTGCCCTGCTGCCGGTGGCGGAAAAGCGCGCCCTGCTGCTGATCGACCCGCCATTCGAGCAGGCCGACGAGCTGGAGCGCTGCGTGACCGCGCTGGACGAGGCCATCGGTCGCATGCGCCAGACCGTGGTCGCCATCTGGTACCCGATCAAGGACGAGCGCCAGCTCAAGCGCTTCTATCAGGCGCTGGGCAAGTCCAGCGCGCCCAAGCTGCTGCGCGTCGAGCTGTTCGTGCATGCCCCCGACGACGCCAGTCGCCTGTCTGGCTCCGGCCTGGCCATCGCCAACCCGCCCTGGGGCCTGGAAGAGGAGCTGAAACAGCTGCTGCCCTGGCTGGCCGGCAAGCTGGCGCAGAGCCAGGGCGACTGGCGCCTGGACTGGCTGGTGGAAGAGAAGTAGGCGCAAAGCCCGGTCGGGTGCGCCATGCCGGGCAGGCCCCGGGCGTGAGCCTGCCCGGCGTGCGGCGCTGAAGCGGCGCTTAGCCGACGTCCATGGCCCGCTGTTGCAGCTGCCCGGCCAGTTGCCCGAGTGCCTGACAGTGTTGCTGCAGGTCGCTCACCGCGCTGGAGGCCAGTGGCGCCGGGTGGATGGCGTTGGCCTGGGTTTCCGCAGCCTGCAGCAGGGCCTCCAGCTGGGCGGCGGCGCCCAGGGCCTGGGCGTATTGCTGGGCCTGCGCCGTCAGGTGCCCGGCAATCCGTTGTTGGGCTTCTGCAAGAGTCGACTGATCGGCCTGGGCCAGGCTGCTGGCGTGCTGGTCGGCCCGCTGCAGGTCGTCGCGCATGCCGACCACGGTGCGGCGGATCTCCTGGGAGAAGTCGGCCGAGCGGCTGGACAGGGCGCGCACCTCGTCGGCGACCACGGCGAAGCCGCGCCCGCTGTCACCGGCCCGCGCCGCCTCGATGGCGGCATTCAGGGCCAGCAGGTTGGTCTGCTTGGCAATCGAGTCCATGTCGTCGCTGGCGCGCAGGATGGCCTCGGCCTGGCCGCTGATCCGGCGCATGTGGCCGGCCAGCTCGTCGGCCTGCTCGCGGCTTTGCTGCAGGCTGGCGCTCAGCGTGGCGAGGGCGGCGTGGCTGCCCTGCAGATCGCCCCGCGTCTCGCGCTCGGTCGTCTGGACGGGCGCCAGCACCCGCGCGGCCTGGGCGCACTGCTCGGCCAGTTGTTCGGCCAGGATGCGCCACGGCTGCTGCTGGGCGGCCGCATGGGCGTGCAGCTGGTGCTGCAGCTGTGCGAGCTGCTGCGCCTGCGTGGCGCTATGGGCGCCCAGCTCGGCGGCCAGCGGCGCCAGCCAGTCGGGTGGGCTGGCGATGGCCGGGCGCGGCTGCATCAGCGCCGGCCAGTGGGTCGCGGTGGCCAGCGCCGGTAGCAGGCCGAGGCTGAGGATGGCGCCACAGGGCAGGGCGATCCACAGCGGCAGACCGCCCCAGAGCGCCGCGCCGATCAGCAGCCAGGGGCCGATCTGCAGGGCCAGGGCGCCCGGGCTGAAGGCCTTTGGCGGGATCTCGTGGATATCGGAAAAGCGCGGCTTGTGCATGGCTGGCCGTGGGCACGGACTCCTGGCTGGAATGAGTGGCCCGCCCTGCGCGGGCGGGCAGCCCGTGAGTGTAAGCGTTTCTCAGAACCTGTTTAGGGTCTTTTGAGCTAGAGCCAGGCAAGGCGCAACGACCAACGGGAGTAACAGCCGCAGGCTGGCCCGAAGGGTAAGCGCCAGCGAATCAATTGGGCGAGGGCGCGGAGTTTACGAGCTGTAAATGAGCAGCCCGAGTCCAATTTCAACGCAGCATGGCCGACGATCAAGAGATCGTAGACAGGTTCTCAGCCGGGCAGGCACACGCCCGTGCCACCCAGCCCGCAATAACCGCCGGGGTTCTTCGCCAGGTACTGCTGGTGGTAACCCTCGGCATAGTAGAAGGGCGGCGCGGCGGCGATTTCGGTGGTGATCGGGCCGAAGCCGGCCTTTTCCAGCTGGCCCTGGAACATCGCCTGGCTGACCTGCGCGGCCTGCAGCTGGGCCGCATCGCTGCAGTAGATGGCCGAGCGGTACTGGGTGCCGACATCGTTGCCCTGGCGCATGCCCTGGGTCGGGTTGTGCGCCTCCCAGAACACCTTGAGCAGGGCCTCGTAGCTGGTCTGTCGCGGGTCGAACACCACCAGCACCACTTCGGTGTGCCCGGTCAGGCCGGAGCAGACTTCCTCGTAGCTCGGGTTCGGCGTATGGCCGCCGGCGTAGCCCACCGCCGTGCTCCACACTCCGGGCTGCTGCCAGAAACGCCGCTCGGCGCCCCAGAAGCAGCCGAGGGCGAACACCGCCTGCTGCAGGCCGGCGGGGAAGGGCGGCTTGAGCGGGTTGCCGTTGACATGGTGCTGGGCCGGCACCGGCATGGGCGTGGCACGGCCGGGCAGGGCCTGTTCGGCTGTCGGCAGTTCGAGCTTGTGGGCGAGGATTTGCGAGCGCAGGACCATGGCGGGAGTCTCGGGGCAACAGGTGATGGCTACAGTCTACCCCGTGACGGCGGGCTGCCGCGGTTGGCTGATGGACGTGGCGAGGGTTGCCGCGCGCGGCTCAGTCTGCGCCGCTGCGGCAGGGGTAGCGGCGCAGGCTGTCGATCAGCTCGCGGCCGGGGATCGGCCGGTCGAACAGGAAGCCCTGGCCGACGTCGCAGTGCTGGCGGCGCAGGAAGGCCAGCTGGGCGGCGGTCTCGACGCCCTCGGCGACCACCTTGAGGCGCAGGTTGTGGGCCATGGCGATCACCGCGGCGGTGATTTCCATGTCGTCCTGGTTGTCCGGGATGTCCTTGATGAAGCTGCGGTCGATCTTGATCACGTCGATCGGGAACTTCTTCAGGTAGCTCAGCGAGGAGTAGCCGGTGCCGAAGTCGTCCATTGCCAGGGTCAGGCCGAGGGCCTTGAGGCGGGCGATCTGCTCGCGGGTGTCGGCGCTGCCTTCGAGCAGCAGGCTCTCGGTCAGCTCCAGCTCCAGCAGATGCGGCGGCAGCTGCTCCTCGTCGAGGATGGCGGCGATCGAGCCGACCAGGTCGGGGTCGGTGAACTGCTTGGGCGACAGGTTGATCGCCACCTGCACCTGGCCCATGCCGAGCGCTGCCAGCTCCAGGCTGGCGCGGCAGGCCTGGCGCGCCACCCACTTGCCGATGGGGATGATCAGGCCGGTTTCCTCGGCCACTCCGATGAACTGGTCGGGGCTGATCATGCCCTTCTCCGGGTGCTGCCAGCGCAGCAGGGCCTCCAGGCCGATGAGCTGGCCGCTCTTCAGGCACAGCTTGGGCTGGTAGTAGACCTCCAGCTCGTTCTGGGTCAGGGCGCGGCGCAGGTTGTTCTCGACGAACAGCTTGTAGTGCGCCTCGGCGTTCAGCGCCTCGGTGAACACCTGCACCTGGTGCTTGCCGTTGGCCTTGGCCTTGTGCAGGGCCAGGCCGGCGTGCTTCATCAGGCTGTGCGGATCGTCGCCGTGGCCGGGGGCGCAGGCCAGGCCGAGCGAGCCGGTGATGTTGATCAGCTGGTTGTCGACGAACAGCGGCTTGTCGAGGATCTGCAGCAGTTCGGCGGCCAGGCGCAGGCCCTGCTGCTCGTCGGCGCCATCGAGCAGCACGGCGAATTCGTTGCTGGCGAAGCGCGCCAGGCTGGTGTCCTGCGCCAGGCTGTTGCGCAGGCGCCGGGCCAGGCTGAGCAGCAGCTTGTCGCCGGTCTGGTGGCCGAGGCTGTCGTTGATCCGCTTGAAGTTGTCGATGTCCACCAGCAGCAAACAGAACGGCTGGCCGTTGCCGCGCGCGAAGCGCTCCTCCAGGCCGCGGATGAAGTAGGGGCGGTTGCCCAGGCCGGTGAGGTTGTCGTTATAGGCCAGGCGCTCGATGCGCTGCTGGGCCAGCTTGCTCTGGGTGATGTCTTCGTAGATGCCGATGTAGTGGGTCAGCTCACCGTCGTCGTTGTACACCTTGGAGATCGACAGCTGGCCCCAGTACGGCTCGAAATTCTTGCGCCGGCTGCGGAATTCGCCCTGCCAGCTGTTGCGCTCGGCCAGGCTGGACCGGGCGTCGAACAGCAGGTCGCCGAGGTTCTCCAGCGCCGGCAGCTCGGCGATGAGCCGGCCCTGGACCTCGTCGCCCCCGTACTGGGTGATCGAGGTGAAGCTGGGGTTGACGTATTCCACCCGGCCGTCGCGGTCGACCAGCAGGAAGGCGCTGGCGCTCTGCTCGACGGCGCGCTGGAACAGGTGCAGGGCGCTGGTGGCATCGCGGCGCTGCTGGGTGCTCATGACCTGGGCGAACTGGTCGGCCAGCTCGCCGGCGAAGGCGATTTCGTCGGCCTGCCACACCCGGGTGGTGCCGACGTGCTCCAGGCACAGCACGCCGACCACTTCGCCGCCCAGGCGGATGCTGGCGTCGAGCAGGGCGCCGATGTCCAGCGCCTTCAGATGGCTGTGCGCCAGTTCGGCGGTGCGCGGGTCGCGCAGGGCATTGTGCGCGTCGATGGCGCGGCCGCCGTGCAGGGCTTCCAGGTAGTTCGGGAACTGGCTGGCATCGATGCTGGCGGGCAGCTCGTGGCGGCCGAGGTCGCGGCGGTACAGGGCCACCGGCTCCAGGAGGCTGCCGCGCAGCTGCCAGATGCTGGCGCGGGCCACGTCATAGGTTTCGCAGGCGGCCTGGGTGATCAGCTCGGCGGCTTCCTTGAGCGGCGCCAGCGCGTTGTAGCGATGCCGCGCCAGGCGCACGATCAGGCTCTGCTGGGCGCGCGAGCGCACCAGGTGTTGCAGGTGGTCTTCCTGCGCGCGCTGGTAGAGTTCCAGGGAACTTTGCAGGCGGCTGTTCTGCGCCTCCAGCTGGGCCTGGCGCTCTGCGTGCTGCGGCGCGCCGGCCTCGGCGGTGACCATCAGGTAGCCGCGCAGCAAGGCATGGTTGTGCTGCTGGAAGACCTCGCCGATTTCCAGCAGGTTGAGCGGGCCGTGCGGCGTGTGCAGGCTGTAGTGCACCGAGTAGTGCGGCAGGCTGGTCAGTTGCTGCTGGATCTGGTCATGCAGGTGGTAGCGCGCCTGCGGCTCCATCAGGCTGGCGAAGGGCGAGTCGAGCAGGCTACACAGCTCGCTGGCGGCCACGCCGAGCTGGCGTTCGCAGGCCGGGTCGAGGTAGAGCAGGGTCCAGCTCGGTTCGTTCAAACGCTCGAAGCGCAGCATGCCGAGCCGCGAGGGCACTGGCAACTGCGTCACAACCTCGGCTGCCTTACGGCTGGCAGCATCGGGATGGCTTTTCATCAAGCGGTTGGCTTCCAGTATGCTGCCGGGGTTCAGGCCAGGAGCCTGTGTCATCAATCAAGTTCGGCAAGGGTGCATTATGCGGCTGGGACTGACAAGAAGACTGAGCGGGTTATTGCTGGTGCTGAGCCTGGGTGGCGCCGCCAGCTCCACGGCGGTGACGGCGGCCGAGGCTCAGCTGGGTGGCGACGAGCAGGGACGTTACCTGAGCGAGCTCAAGCGCCTGTATCTGACCAGCGACGAGCGCAAGGCGCTGCTGGCCCACAGCAACGCCCTGCTCGACACCTACGCCCTGCGCGCCGCCTACCAGGTGGGCCAGGCGCAGCGCAGCGACCTGCGCTATCAGCTGAGCGTTTCCGCCCCGGGCGAACTGCTGGTGCGCCAGGAGTCGCGAGCGGAGAAGGGCACCGGGCTGACCGTGAGCAACCAGCGTCTGTCGGTGTTCGGTCTCGATCCCTACATCCGCTACGAATGCCCGGCCAGCGGCATCGTCTGCGTGCTGCAGAACCCGGCCGATGGCAGCCCGTGGCTGCGGGTGCTGCGTGACCATGACGGCGCGGCCGAACTGGCCAAGGCGATCAGCTTTCTGATCCGCAATCTGCAGAAGAGCTGAGTGCTCTGCCACCAAGGCCCGGCACTCCGGGCCTTGTGTTTTTAACGACGCATCGGCAACGCAGGTAGTTTTTCAACAGCCTGCTAGAGCACGATGAAGGGCGTGCGGTCGGTGCCCCATCGATTCCGCGGCCGGCCGAGCAGCTGGCGCCAGGATGGCCGGCTGCTGGCCAGGGCCCGGTGCGCGGTGTCCCGGGCCGCGGCCGCGCTGTGGCAGACGATGAACGAGCTGTTGAGGTAGACCCGCCATACCGGAGGCTGACTCTCGATGGCGACGATGCGAATCTCCATGCTCCCTCCACACTGCGTGGGCTGGTCATTAAACCTTAGAGCCTGCTGGCGATCCTGCCAGGCGTCGCTGACGCGAGGCCTGCCTGGGTGGATGACCGGCCTGGGCGATTGTCGCGCCGCCGGGCAAATCGTGCGGGCACAAAAAAGCCGCCATGCCCGGCAGGGCATGGCGGCTTGGGTCACGCTGTTACAGGAGCATGGTGCGGATATCGCCGAGCACTTCGCCGAGGCGCTTGGTGAAGCGCGCGGCGGCGGCGCCGTTGATCACCCGGTGATCGTAGGACAGCGACAGCGGCAGGGTCAGGCGCGGCTGGAACGCCTTGCCGTCCCACACCGGCTGCATGGTCGCCTTGCTCACCCCGAGGATCGCCACTTCCGGCGCGTTGACGATCGGCGTGAAGCCGGTGCCGCCGATATGGCCGAGGCTGGAGATGGTGAAGCAGGCGCCCTGCATGGCATCCACCGAGAGCTTTTTGGTGCGCGCCTTCTCCGCCAGTTCGGCGGCCTCGGCGGCCAGCTGCAGCAGGCTCTTCTGGTCGACGTCGCGGATCACCGGCACCAGCAGGCCGTCCGGGGTGTCCACGGCGAAGCCGATATGCACGTACTTCTTGCGGATCAGCGCCTTGCCGCTGGGTGCCAGCGAGCTGTTGAAGTCCGGCAGTTCACGCAGCAGGTAGGCGCAGGCCTTGAGCAGCAGCGGCAGCACGGTCAGCTTGACCCCGGCCTTCTCCGCGGCCGCTTTCTGGGCAACCCGGAAGGCTTCCAGCTCGGAGATGTCGGCGTTGTCGAACTGGGTCACGTGCGGCACGTTGAGCCAGCTGCGGTGCAGGTTGGCGGCGCCGACCTGCATCAGGCGGGTCATCGGCACTTCTTCGATGGCGCCGAACTTGCTGAAGTCGACTTCCGGAATCGGCGGGATGCCCATGCCGCCGCTGGCACCGGCCGGCGCTTCCTTGGCCTTCTTCAGCATGGCCTGTACATAGGCCTGCACGTCTTCCTTGAGGATGCGGCCTTTCGGCCCGCTGCCGCTGATGGCGGCCAGGTCGACGCCGAACTCGCGGGCGATCAGGCGCACGGCGGGGCCGGCGTGAACCTTGCTGCCGTCACGCACAGGTGCGGTGACCGCGGCTGCCGCGGCGGACAGCGCGGCGATGGCGCCGACTTCCGCCACCACGGCCGGCGCGGCGCCGGCCGGAGTGGTGTGTACCGGCGCCGAGGCAGCAGGTGCCGGGGCTGGCGCTGCAGCAGCGGCCCCTTGCGGGGCGGATGCTGACGCAGTGCCTCCTGCCACGCGCAGCTTGAGGATCAGGTCGCCGGTGCCGACTTCGGCGTCCAGCTTGACCACCACGTCCTCCACCACGCCGGCAGCCGGCGCGGGGATCTCCATGCTGGCCTTGTCCGACTCCAGGGTGATCAGCGACTGGTCGGCTTCGATGCTGTCACCGGCCTTGACCATGACTTCGATGACCTTGACCTTGCCGGTCGTGCCGATGTCCGGCACATGCACGTCCTGCACGCTGGTGGCGGCCGGAGCCGCTGCGGGAGCGGCGGCAGGCGCGGGGGCCGGTTCGGCGGCCTTGGGCGCTTCGACCGCAGCAGCGGCCGCAGCAGGTTCTGCGGCCGGGGCAGCGCCCTCGACCTCCAGCACCAGCAGCTCATCGCCTTCCTTGAGGCGGTCGCCCAGTTTGACTTTCAGCTCCTTGATCACCCCGGCCTTGGGCACGGGGACTTCCATGGAGGCCTTGTCGGACTCCAGGGTCAGGATGCTCTGCTCGGCCTCGACACGGTCGCCGACCTTGACCAGCAGTTCAATGACCTCGCCTTCACCGCCGAGGTCGGGCACGCGAATCAATTCACTCATCGCTCAGCTCCTCAGCAATCCAGCGGGTTGGCTTTGTCGGGGTTGAGCCCGAACTTGACGATGGCCTCGGCCACCACCTTGGCGTCGATCTCGCCGCGCTCGGCGAGGGCCTCCAGGGCGGTCAGCGCGACCCAGTAACGGTCCACCTCGAAGAAGTGGCGCAGCTTCTGCCGCGAGTCGCTGCGGCCGAAGCCGTCGGTGCCGAGCACCTTGTATTCCTTGCTCGGTACCCACTGGCGAATCTGCTCGGCGAACAGCTTCATGTAGTCGGTGCTGGCCACCACCGGGCCCTTGCGTCCGCTCAGACACTGCTCGACATAGCTCTGCTGCGGCTTCTGCCCCGGGTGCAGGCGGTTCCAGCGTTCCACGGCCAGGCCGTCGCGGCGCAGCTCGTTGAAGCTCGGCACGCTCCACACGTCGGCGCCGATGTTGAACTCGTCGCGCAGGATCTTCGCCGCCTCGCGCACTTCGCGCAGGATGGTGCCGCTGCCCAGCAACTGCACGTGGTGGGCGGCTTCCTTCTTGTCCTCTTCGAGCAGGTACATGCCCCTGATGATGCCGTCCTCGACCCCTTCCGGCATGGCCGGCTGGGCGTAGGCCTCGTTCATCACGGTGATGTAGTAGAAGACGTTCTGCTGCTCTTCGGTCATCGCCTTGATGCCGTGACGGATGATCACCGCCAGCTCGTAGGCGTAGGTCGGGTCGAAGGTGCGGCAGTTGGGGATGGTCGAGGCGAGGATGTGGCTGTGGCCGTCCTCGTGCTGCAGGCCTTCGCCGTTGAGCGTGGTGCGCCCGGCGGTGCCGCCGATCAAAAAGCCTCGGGCGCGGCTGTCGCCGGCGGCCCAGGCCAGGTCGCCGATGCGCTGGAAGCCGAACATCGAATAGAAGATGTAGAACGGCAGCATCGGCTGGTTGTGCGTGGAGTACGAGGTGCCGGCGGCGATCCAGCTGGACATGGCGCCGGCCTCGTTGATGCCTTCCTCAAGGATCTGGCCCTTCTTGTCCTCGCGGTAGAACATCACCTGGTCCTTGTCGACCGGCTCGTAAAGCTGGCCGACCGAGGAGTAGATGCCGAGCTGGCGGAACATGCCTTCCATGCCGAAGGTGCGGGCCTCGTCCGGCACGATGGGCACGATGCGCTGGCCCAGGTCCTTGTCCTTGACCAGCTGCGAGAGGATGCGCACGAAGGCCATGGTGGTGGAGATGTCGCGGTCGCCGGTGCCGTCGAGGAGGGCCTTGAGGGTTTCCAGCGGCGGGGTGGGCAGGCTGAAGCTCTGTGCGCGGCGCTGCGGCACAAAGCCGCCGAGCTTGTCGCGGCGTTCCTGCAGGTAGCGCGCTTCGGCGCTGCCCGGCTCGGGTTTGACGAAGGGCAGGTGTTCCAGCTCGTCGTCCTTGACCGGGATGTCGAAGCGGTCGCGGAATTTCTTCAGGCTGTCGACATCGACTTTCTTGGTGTTGTGCGCGGTGTTCTTCGCTTCACCGGCGCCGGTGCCATAGCCCTTGATGGTCTTGGCCAGCACCACGGTCGGCTGGCCCTGGTGGTTGACCGCCTGGTGGTAGGCCGCATACATCTTGTAGGGGTCGTGGCCGCCACGGTTGAGGTTCCAGATTTCCTGGTCGGAGAGGTCCTTGACCATCTCCTTCAGCTCGGGGCTGTTGAAGAAGTGCTCACGGACGAAGGCGCCGTCTTTGGCCTTATAGTTCTGGTAGTCGCCGTCGACCACCTCGTCCATCCGCCGTTGCAGGATGCCGTCGACGTCCTTGGCCAGCAGCGGGTCCCAGAAGCGGCCCCAGATGACCTTGTTGACGTTCCACTCGGCGCCGCGGAACACGCCTTCGAGTTCCTGGATGATCTTGCCGTTGCCGCGCACCGGGCCGTCGAGGCGCTGCAGGTTGCAGTTGATCACGAAGATCAGGTTGTCCAGCTTCTCGCGGCCGGCCAGGGAGATGGCGCCGAGGGATTCCGGCTCGTCGCACTCGCCGTCGCCCATGAAGCACCAGACCTTCTGCTTGCCGGCGGGGATGAAGCCGCGGCTTTCCAGGTACTTCATGAAGCGCGCCTGGTAGATCGCCTGGATCGGACCCAGACCCATGGACACGGTGGGGAACTGCCAGAAGTCCGGCATTAGCCAGGGGTGCGGGTAGGAGGACAGGCCCTTGCCGTCCACTTCCTGGCGGAAGTTGTTCATCTGTTCTTCGCTGATCCGCCCTTCCATGAAGGCGCGGGCATACACGCCCGGTGAGGCGTGGCCCTGGAAGAAGATCAGGTCGCCGCCGTGTTCCTCGGTCGGGGCCTGGAAGAAGTAGTTGAAGCCGATGTCGTACAGGGTGGCGCTGGAGGCGAAGCTGGAGATGTGGCCGCCCAGGTCCGGGTCTTTCAGGTTGGTGCGCATCACCATGGCCAGCGCGTTCCAGCGCACCAGCGAGCGGATCCGCCGCTCCATGAACAGGTCGCCGGGCATGCGTGCCTCATGGCCGACCGGGATGGTGTTGCGGTAGGGCGTGGTGATCGCATACGGCAGCTGGGTACCGCTGCGGGTGGCCAGTTCACCCATGCGGGTCAGCAGGTAGTGGGCGCGTTTCTCGCCCTCTTGGTCGAGAACGGATTCCAGGGCGTCCAGCCACTCCTGGGTTTCGACGGGATCAAGGTCTTGCATGGCTTGCTCCAGGGCGGAAAGGCTTCCAGAATCGGAAGCCTGGGCTCGTGCACGCTTTTTGGGCGGGCTACGTTAAAGTCGTTGTTGCCGGGGTTAGACCGGCTGTCTGTAGTTTTACTACAAATCGACGGCTCGCGCAGTGCTGGAGACACAATCTTTAGTAGTAAAACTACAAGTATTCGACCGCCGGAAGGCGGCGCCGGCCATCGCCGAGTGTCGCGTTCCGCTCCCAAGGATAGACCATGAGCCTGCCGTCATTGGCCGCCTTGCCGGCCCCGCTTCAGTCCCTCGCCCATCGCGCCAGTGCCCTGCAGCCCGCGGGCTGGCCCGCCGCGCGCGAGGCCGCCTGGCAGCGCGCGTGCGCCCTCAGCGACTTCGTCTATCAGCAGGTGCAGCGCGATGGTTCGCTGCTGCCGGAGCTGGCCGGCAGCGGCGAGCTGGAGCGCGCGCTGGCGCCGGGTGAGCTGCGCGGCCAGCTGCAGGCCTGCCTGCTCGACTGCGCCGATGAAGACGAGCTGGCCCGGCGCCTGCGGCGTTTCCGCAATCGCCAGCAGCTGCGCATCATCTGGCGCGACGTCAATCGCCTGGCCGATCTGGGCGAGACCTGCCGCGATCTGTCCGATCTGGCCGATGCCTGCATCGACCTGGCCTACCAGTGGCTCTACCCGCAGCACTGCGCCCAGTTCGGCACGCCGATCGGCCGGCGCAGTGGCCTGCCCCAGCACCTGGTGGTGCTGGGCATGGGCAAGCTGGGTGCCCATGAACTGAACCTGTCCTCGGATATCGACCTGATCTTCGGCTACGCCGAGGGCGGCGAGACCGAGGGGGTCAAGCGCTCGCTGGACAACCAGGAGTTCTTCATTCGCCTTGGGCAGCGCCTGATCAAGGTGCTGGATTCCACCACCGTCGAGGGCTTCGTGTTCCGCGTCGACATGCGCCTGCGCCCCTATGGCTCGTCCGGCGCCCTGGTGCTCAGCTTCAATGCCCTGGAACAGTACTACCAGGATCAGGGTCGCGACTGGGAACGCTACGCGATGATCAAGGCGCGGGTGGTCGGCGGCGACCAGGAGTCCGGCCGGCAGCTGCTGGAGCTGCTGCGGCCGTTCGTCTACCGGCGTTACCTGGACTTCTCCGCCATCGAGGCGCTGCGCGCGATGAAACTGCTGATCCAGCAGGAAGTGCGGCGCAAGGGCATGGCCGACAACATCAAGCTGGGCTCCGGCGGCATCCGCGAGATCGAGTTCATCGCCCAGGCCTTCCAGCTGATCCACGGCGGTCGCGACCTCAGTCTGCAGCAGCGGCCGCTGCTCAAGGTGCTGGCCACCCTGGAGGGGCAGGGCTACCTGCCGCCGGCGGTGGTGGCCGAGATGCGCCAGGGCTACGAATTCCTGCGCTATGTCGAGCACGCCCTGCAGGCCATCGCCGACCGGCAGACGCAGATGCTGCCGGACAACGAGCAGGACCGCCTGCGGGTCGCCTGCATCATGGGCTTCGACTCCTGGGCCGCGTTCCACGAGCAGCTGATGGTTTGGCGCGGGCGTATCGAGTGGCACTTCCGCCAGGTCATCGCCGACCCGGACGAGGAGGGGGGCGCCGAGGCCGAGGTGGGCATCGGTGGCGAATGGCTGCCGCTGTGGGAAGAGGCGCTGGACGAGGAAACGGCCTGCCGCCAGCTGGCCGAGGCCGGCTTCGGCGAGCCGGCGGCGGCGCTCAAGCGCCTGGTCGACCTGCGCGGCGGCTCGCAGGTGCGCACCATGCAGCGTCTCGGTCGCGAGCGCCTGGATGCCTTTATTCCACGTCTGCTGGCCCAGGCGGTGGAGCACGCCAACCCCGATCTGGTGCTGGAGCGCGTGCTGCCGCTGGTCGAGGCGGTGGCGCGGCGCTCGGCCTACCTGGTGCTGCTCACCGAGAACCCTTCGGCGCTGCAGCGCCTGCTCAATCTGTGTGCGGCCAGCCCGTGGATCGCCGAGCAGATCAGCCGCTTCCCGCTGCTGCTCGACGAGCTGCTCAACGAGGGCCGGCTGTTCAGCCCGCCCCAGGGCGAGGAGCTGTCCGCCGAGCTGCGCGAGCGCCTGACGCGCATCCCCGAGGACGACCTGGAGCAGCAGATGGAGGCCCTGCGCCACTTCAAGCTGGCCCACCGCCTGCGCGTGGCCGCCTCGGAGATCGCCGGCACCTTGCCGCTGATGAAGGTCAGCGACTACCTGACCTGGTTGGCCGAGGCCATCCTCGAACAGGTGCTGGCCCTGGCCTGGCGCCACACGGTGGCCAAGCACGGAGCGCCGAAACGCGTCGACGGCAGCCAGTGCGACCCGGATTTCGTCATAGTCGGCTACGGCAAGGTCGGCGGCATCGAGCTGGGCCATGGTTCCGACCTGGATCTGGTGTTCATCCACGACGGCGACTCCCAGGCCGAGACCGACGGCGCCAAGCCGATCGACGGCGCGCAGTTCTTCGCCCGCCTGGGCCAGCGCATCATTCACCTGCTGACCACCCAGACCACCTCGGGGCAACTGTACGAGGTGGACATGCGCCTGCGCCCGTCCGGTGCCTCGGGCCTGCTGGTCAGCTCGCTCGGTGCCTTCCAGCGCTACCAGGAGAGCGAGGCCTGGACCTGGGAGCACCAGGCGCTGGTGCGCGCCCGCGTGCTGGTCGGCTGCCCGCGGGTGGGTGCCGCCTTCGAGCGGGTGCGTGCCGCGGTGCTCTGCCGCCCGCGTGACCTGGCGACCCTGCGCGGCGAAGTCAGCGAGATGCGCGCGAAGATGCGCGACAACCTCGGTAGCCCGGCCACCGCTGCCGGCACCGCGGCCAATGCCTTCGATGCGGCGACTTCCTTCGATCTGAAGCAGGACGCCGGAGGTATCGTCGATATTGAATTTATGGTGCAATACGCGGCCCTGGCGTGGTCGCGAGAACACCCGCAGTTGCTGCGTTTCACCGACAATATGCGCATTCTCGACGGCCTGCGTGATGCCGGCCTGATCCCCGCCGAAGACGTCGCCCTGCTGCAGGATGCCTACAAGGCCTACCGCGCCGCGGCACACCGCCAGGCCCTGCAGAAGCAGCCGGGCACGGTCGGCGGCGAGCAGTTCGCGGCCGAGCGCCGCGGGGTGATGCGCATCTGGGGCGAGCTGGGCCTGCGCTGAGGCGCCGAACAAATCCGTCGGCGGCCGCCGTTCGCGGCGCGCCACCGGCAGTGCAACCGATGAACCAAGCGAACACTCGAGGAGCAGGCAATATGTCGATGGCCGACCGTGATGGCGTGATCTGGTATGACGGCAAGCTGGTGGAATGGCGCAGCGCCACCACCCATGTGCTGACCCACACCCTGCACTACGGCATGGGCGTGTTCGAAGGCGTGCGCGCCTACAACACCCCGCAGGGCACGGCGATCTTCCGCCTGCAGGCGCACACCGACCGCCTGTTCGACTCGGCGCACATCATGGGCATGAAGATCCCGTTCAGCAAAGACGAGATCAACGAGGCCACCCGCGCCGCCGTGCGCGAGAACAACCTGGAAAGCGCCTACGTCCGCCCGATGGTGTTCTACGGATCGGAAGCCATGGGCCTGCGCGCCACCGGCCTGAAGACCCAGGTGATAGTCGCGGCCTGGCACTGGGGCGCCTACATGGGCGACGAGGCGCTGCAGAGCGGGATCAAGGTGCGCACCAGCTCCTTCACCCGCCACCACGTCAACATCGCGATGACCCGCGCCAAGGCCAACGGTAACTACATCAACTCGATGCTGGCCCTGCAGGAAGCCATCTCCGGCGGCGCCGACGAGGCCATGCTGCTGGACCCGGAAGGCTACGTGGCCGAGGGCTCGGGCGAGAACATCTTCCTGGTCAAGAACGGCGTGCTGTACACCCCGGAAGTGACCTCCTGCCTGAACGGCATCACCCGCAGCACCATCCTCACCCTGGCCGGCGAGCTGGGCATCCCGGTGGTCGAGAAACGCATCACCCGCGACGAGGTGTACATCGCCGACGAGGCCTTCTTCACCGGCACCGCCGCCGAAGTCACGCCGATCCGCGAAGTGGATGGGCGCACCATCGGTATCGGCAGCCGCGGCCCGGTCACCGAGAAGCTGCAGAAGGCCTATTTTGACCTGGTCACCGGCCAGACCGATGCCCACCCCGAGTGGCGCACCCTGGTCAAATAAGCTCCATTAGGTCATGACAGGGAGGCGTTGTGCCTCCCTGTGCATTTCTGGAACACGCATGAAAATACTGATCGTTGGGCCCAGCTGGGTCGGTGACATGGTGATGGCGCAGACCTTGTTCGTCTGCCTCAAACGGCGTCACCCCGACTGCGAGATAGACGTGCTGGCGCCCGAATGGAGCCGGCCGATCCTCGAGCGCATGCCCGAAGTGCGCGCGGCGCTGAGCTTCCCGCTCGGCCACGGCGTGCTGGATATCGCCAGCCGCCGGCGCATCGGCAAGTCCCTGGCCGGCCAGTACGATCAGGCGATCCTGCTGCCCAACTCGCTGAAGTCCGCCCTGGTGCCGTTCTTCGCCGACATTCCGCGGCGTACCGGCTGGAAGGGCGAGATGCGCTACGGCCTGCTCAACGACATCCGCACGCTGGACAAGGAACGCTACCCGCTGATGATCGAGCGCTTTATGGCGCTGGCTTACGAAAACGGAGCAGAGATTCCCAAGCCCTATCCGCAGCCGCGCCTGCAGATCGACGAGGCCAGCCGCGCCGCGGCCCTGGCCAAGTTCGGCTTGAGCCTGGACCGCCCGGTGTTGGCGCTGTGCCCCGGCGCCGAGTTCGGCGAGGCCAAGCGCTGGCCGGCCGAGCACTATGCCAAGGTCGCCGAGCTGAAGATTCGCGCCGGTTGGCAGGTGTGGCTGTTCGGCTCGAAGAACGACCATGCCGTCGGCGAGGACATCCGCAATCGCCTGATTCCCGGCCTGCGCGAGGAAGTGGCCAACCTGGCCGGGGAAACCTCGCTGGCCGAGGCCATCGACCTGATGTCCGCCGCCGGCGCCGTGGTCTCCAACGACTCCGGCCTGATGCACGTGGCGGCCGCGCTGAATCGTCCGCTGGTGGGCGTCTACGGCTCCACCTCGGCGCAGTTCACCCCGCCGCTGGCCGACCAGGTGGAAATCGTCCGCCTGGGCCTGGATTGCAGCCCGTGCTTCGAGCGCACCTGCCGCTACGGCCACTACAACTGCCTGCGCGAACTCAAGCCGCGCCCGGTGATCGAGGCGCTGGATCGCCTGGTCGCCGATCCGGTCGAGGTCGAATAGTTTGCGGGTACTGCTAATCAAGACCTCGTCGCTGGGCGACGTGATCCACACCCTGCCGGCGCTTACCGATGCGGCGCGCGCCATCCCCGGCATCCAGTTCGACTGGGTGGTGGAGGAGGGCTTCGCCGAGATCCCCGCCTGGCACCCGGCCGTGGCCCAGGTGATCCCGGTGGCGATCCGCCGCTGGCGCAAGAACCTCTGGCAGACCCTAAAGAACGGCGACTGGTGCCGCTTCAAGGCGCGCCTGCGCGAGACCGACTATGACCTGGTGCTCGACGCCCAGGGCCTGCTGAAGAGCGCCTGGCTGACCCGTTACGTCAAGGCGCCGGTGGCCGGCCTGGACCGCGACTCGGCGCGCGAGCCGATCGCCTGTCGCTTCTACGACCGCCTGTACGCGGTGGCCAAGGACCAGCACGCCCTGGAACGCACCCGCCAGCTGTTCGCCCAGGCCCTCGGCTATGCGCTGCCGACCGGCATCGGCGACTACGGCCTGGACCGCGCGGCCATGGCCGCACCGGGCCCGCAGCCCTACCTGCTGTTCCTGCATGGCACCACCTGGGCCAGCAAGCACTGGCCGGAAGCCGACTGGCGCGCCCTGGCCCGGCGCATGAGCGAACAGGGCTGGGCGATCCGCTTGCCCTGGGGCAACGAGGCGGAGAAGGCTCGCGCCGAGCGCATCGCCGCCGGCATCGAAGGTGCCTCGGTGCTGCCCAAGTTGAACCTGGCCGGAGTGGCCAAGGTGATCGCCGGCGCCACGGCCTGCGTGGCGGTGGATACCGGCCTCGGGCATCTGGCCGCGGCGCTGGATGTACCCTGCATTTCCCTGTACGGCCCGACCCTGCCGGGCCGGGTCGGCGCCTACGGCCGCGGCCAGGTGCACCTGTGCGCCAGCGGGCCGAACGCCGGCAGCGGTGATCGCCACAAGCCCTGCTTCGACGGGCTGGATGCCGAGCGTGTGGGTAACGAGCTGAACGCCTTGCTCCTGGCGCAGCAGGAGACGGTGTGATGCAACTGGCTTTCGTGCTCTACAAGTATTTCCCCTATGGCGGCCTGCAGCGCGACTTCCTGCGCATCGCCCTGGAGTGCCAGGCGCGCGGCCATGCCATCCGCGTCTACACGCCGATCTGGGAGGGCGAGGTGCCCGCCGGCTTCGATGTGCGGGTGGCGCCGATCAAGGCCCTGTTCAACCATCACCGCAACGAGAAGTTCAGCGCCTGGCTGGCCGCCGATCTGGCCCGTGATCCGGTGGACCGGCTGGTCGGCTTCAACAAGATGCCGGGTCTGGACGTCTACTACGCCGCCGACGGCTGCTACGAGGACAAGGCGCAGACCCTGCGCAACCCGCTCTACAAGCGCTGGGGGCGCTACAAGCACTTCGCCGACTACGAGCGGGCAGTGTTTGCGCCCGAGTCGAAGACCGAGATCCTGATGATTTCCGAGGTGCAGCAGCCGCTGTTCATCAAGCACTACGCCACGCCGGTCGAGCGCTTCCATCTGCTGCCGCCGGGCATCGCAGCCGACCGCCGCGCGCCGGCCAATGCCTTTGAGATCCGCGCCGAGTTCCGCCGCGAGTTCAAGCTGGCGGACGACGACCTGCTGCTGGTGCAGATCGGCTCCGGCTTCAAGACCAAGGGGCTGGACCGCAGCCTCAAGGCCCTGGCCGCGTTGCCGCGCGAGCTGAAGCAGCGCACCCGCCTGATCGCCATCGGCCAGGACGATCCGCGCTCGTTCCAGCTGCAGGCCAAGGCGCTGGGCGTGTCCGAGCAGGTGCAGATCCTCAAGGGGCGCAGCGATATCCCGCGCTTCCTGCTCGGCGCCGACCTGCTGATCCACCCGGCCTACAACGAGAACACCGGCACCGTACTGCTGGAAGCCCTGGTTTCCGGCCTACCGGTGCTGGTCAGCGATGTCTGCGGCTATGCCCACTACATCGCCGAGGCCGATGCCGGGCGCGTGCTGACCAGCCCATTCCAGCAGGAGCGACTCAACGCACTGCTCGCCGAGATGCTGACCGACGCCGAGGCGCGGGCGAAATGGAGTGCCAATGGCCTGGCCTTCGCCGACACGGCCGACCTGTATTCCATGCCGCAGCACGCGGCCGACGTGATCCTGGCGGAGCGGGCATGAAACTGATCCTCACCGAACCGTTCGAGTCGCTGTGGGCCGGGCAGGACGCCTTCGCCGCGGTCGAGGCCCTGCAGGGTAAGGTCTACCGCGAGCTGGAAGGCCGCCGCACCCTGCGCACCGAAGTCGCCGGGCGCGGCTACTTCGTCAAGATCCACCGCGGCATCGGCTGGGGCGAGATCGCCAAGAACCTGCTCACGGCCAAGCTGCCGGTGCTCGGCGCGGCCCAGGAGTGGCAGGCGATCGCCCGCCTGACCGAGGTCGGCGTGCCGACCATGACCGCCGTCGCCTATGGCGAGCGTGGCGCCAACCCGGCGACGCAGCATTCCTTCATCGTCACCGAGGAGCTGGCGCCGACCACCGACCTGGAGCAGCTCAGCCTCAACTGGGCCCAGCAGCCGCCCGAACCGCGCCTCAAGCGCGCGCTGATCGCCGAGGTGGCGCGGATGGTTGGCAGCATGCACCGCGCCGGGGTCAACCACCGCGACTGCTACATCTGCCACTTCCTGCTGCACACCGACAAGCCGGTGACGGCGGACGATTTTCGCCTGTCGGTGATCGACCTGCACCGCGCCCAGGTGCGCCGCGCCGTGCCCCTGCGCTGGCGCAACAAGGACCTGGCGGCGCTGTATTTCTCGATCATGGATATCGGTCTGACCCGGGGCGACAAGTTGCGCTTCCTGCGCGACTATTTCGCCGCGCTCAAAGGTGCGCAGCCGCTGCGCCAGATCCTGCGTGACGAGGCGCAACTGCTGGCCTGGTTGCAGCGCAAGGCGGACAAGCTGTATGACCGCCGGCTGCGCTACGGTGGCGCGCTGTGAGCCGGCTCGGCGGCGGGTTGGCATCTGCAGGCTGGAGTTGAGGGGCAACCATGAAGTTTCAAGGCATACGTGTTGCGATCGTTCCGCCCAGGGCGCTGGGCGATGCCACGCTCTATTTGCGCCTGGCCTGGCTGTTTCATCGGGAAGGGGCCGTGGTCGATTTTTTCTCCGACACCCTGTATTCGGCCCGGGCGTTTTTCGACTGGCTGCAGATCGAGCCGCTGGCGACGGGCGGGTTGCCCGCACTGGCTGCGCGCCATGATCTGGTGGTCTCCCATTTCAACCACTTGCCGGCCGAAACCACGGCGCGCGAGCATTGCCTCGCTCTGCGCAATATCGCCTTCGTCACGGCCAAGAAGTTGCCGCCGAGCCTGGCCCTGCAGGGGCGCGAGGTGATGGTCGGCGAGCGCTGCTTCCGCGGCGCGAGTACCGCCCTGTGCCTGGACACCAAGGCCGGGCTGAACATGGTGCAGTGGATCGATCGCTATGCGCAGGCGGTGTTCGGCATCGCTCCGGACGCTTGCGCCAGCATGCTCACGGCGGTAGAGGCCGCGGCGCCGGCGAGCGGGCGAGTGGTGATATTTCCGACCACGCCGCATGCCAGCAAGAATTACTCCATGGGCGGCTTCCGCCGGTTGGCGCAGCGCCTCGCCAGGCGCGGCTGGCGGGTCGAGTTCGTCTGCCTGCCGCGCGAGGAAGCGCAGATCCAGGCCCGCTTTCCCGCTTTCCCGGTGTATTCATTTGCCGATACCAAGGGCCTGATCAGCCACCTGCTGGGGGCGGCCTGTGTCATCAGCAACGACTCGGGTGGCGGCCATCTGGCCTCGCTGCTCGGGCTGCGCACCTTCACCATCACGCGCAGGCATGAGCGCTTCGTCTGGCGCCCCGGCTTCAATGGGCAGAACCGGGTACTGACCCCGCTGCTGCGCATCAAGTGGTTCGGCGACTACATCTGGCGCCCCTTCGTGCCAGTTTGGCGGATCGTCGAGGCGCTGGGCGTCTATGCGCCGGCAGGCGAGGCAGTGGCACAGGGCGAGGCGCGCTGATGGCAGGCTGGCAGCTGGAGTCCGACTATGCCGCCTTGCAGGGTGAGTTCGGCTCGCTGGCGGCGGTCTTTGCCCTGCAGGGGCAGCGCCTGACCTCCGATCCGCTGTCGGAGGTGATCCTGGTCGAGCGCGCCGGCGTGCGCTACTACGTCAAGCGCTACTGGGGCGCGGGCAAGGGCCTGCGGCGCTTTCTCGGCCGACCGCGGGTCAAGGCCGAGTGGCAGAACCTCAGGCATTTTGCCAAGTGGGGCATCCCCACGGCGCCCATCGTGGCCTGCGGCCTGGAGCGCAAGGCGGGAGCCTTCGTGCGGGGTGCGCTGATCACCCGCGAGCTGCCCGACACCCAGGACCTGGCGCTGCTGGCGCGACGCAAGGATGCCCGCCTGGCCGATCGCGCCTGGGTCGAGCAGGTCAGTGTGCAATTGGCCCGCGCGACCCGCACCCTGCATGACCACCACTTCACCCATAACGATTTGAAGTGGCGCAACCTGCTGGTCAACGACCGGGCCGAACTGTTCTTCATCGACTGCCCGACCGGGGCGTTCTGGTGGGGGCCGCTGCTCAGCTACCGCATCGTCAAGGACCTGGCCTGCCTGGACAAGGTGGCCAAGTACCAGCTGAGCCGTACCCAGCGCCTGCGTTTCTACCGGCAATACCGCGGCTGCGAGCGCTTGGGCGAGGCGGACAAGCGCGAGGTGCGGCGCATCGTCAAATTCTTCGAGGGGCGGGAATGAGTGACTTTATCGCGGCCGAGGATCGTGCCGTTCTCGAAGGCCACGGCCTGGCCAGTTTCGAGGCGCTGTGGGCGCTGCAGCTGGAGGCGGTGGATGAGCCCAATACCGAGCGCGGCGGCTGGAGCAGCGTGTATCGCCTGGAACTGGGCGAGGCGGCCTTCTACCTCAAGCGCCAGAGCAACCACCTGACCCGCAGCCTGCGGCACCCCTGTGGCGAGCCGACCTTCGCCCGCGAGTTCCGCAATATCCAGGCGTATCGCCGCCTGCGCATTCCCGCGTTGCAGGCGGCCTTCTTCGCCGCGCGGCGCATGCCCGGTGAGCGGCGCGCCATCCTGCTGACCCGTGCGCTGGACGGCTGGCAGGATCTCGACCACTGGCTGCAAGGCTGGGCGGGCGTGCCTGCGCCGACTCGCCAGGCCATTCTGCGCGCCTGCGGCGGGCTGGCTCGGCGCCTGCACGAGGCGGGTCAGATGCACGGCTGCTTCTATCCCAAGCATATCTTCCTCAAGGCGGACGGCGAGGGCTTCGCCGCGCAGCTGATCGATCTGGAAAAGACCCGCCCGCTGCTGTTCGGCCGGCGCGACCGGATCAAGGATCTGGAACCGCTGCTGCGGCGCGCCGGTGTCTGGAGCGAGGCCGAGGTGCGCGAGCTGCTGGTAGCTTACCTGGGCGCGGCGGGTGACTTGGAGGGCTGGTGGCAGCGCCTGGGTGCCCGCCGTCGGCGCAAGGAGGTGCGCTGATGCGGCTTGCCCAATTGGCCCAGGCCGGCCGCCAGCCGGTGCTGCCGCTGCGCATCGAGCTGGCCGGCGAGGTGCTGGAGCTGCAACGCCTGTTGCGCGTGCTGCCGGATCAGCGCTACGTCGGCCTCGCCCTGTGGCGCGGGCGCCCGGTACTGGCCAAGCTGCTGGTCGGTGGCAAGGCTGAGCGGCACTTCCAGCGTGAGCTGCAAGGCGCGCGCCTGCTCGCTGAGCAGGGCTTGCACACGCCCGAACTGCTGGCCCAGGGCTGGCAGGCGGGCGAGGGCGGCTGGCTGCTGTTCGACTACCTGGACGGCGCCGAGAGCTTGTGGGACGCCTGGCGGGCAGTGGCAGATCAGCCGCTGCTGAGCGAGGCGCAGCAGGCCGTGCTGGGCGAGGCCCTGAGCGCGATCGCGCAGATGCACGCCAAGGGGCTGTGGCAGTCCGACCTGCACCTGGACAACCTGCTGCGCCATGCCGGCGGCGTGGCGATCATCGATGGTGGCGGGGTGCAGGTCGAAGTCGCCGGCCAGCCGCTGTCGCGGGCGCGGGTACTGGCCAATCTGGGCATGTTCTTCGCTCAGTTGCCGGCGGAGCTTGCGCCCTTCATCGAGGAGTTGCTGGTGCACTACCTGTTGGCCAATGGCGAGCACGCCCTGCCGTTGGAGGCGCTGCTGGCCGAAGTGGGCAAGGTGCGGCGCTGGCGCCTGCGCGACTACATGCAGAAGATCGCCCGCGATTGCAGCCTGTTCAGCGCCCGGATCGGCGCATTCGGCTTGCGCGTGGTACGCCGTGACTGTGCCGACGATCTGGCGCCGCTGCTCGCTCAGCCCGAGGCGGTGCTCGCCGAGGGGCTGGCCCTGAAGCTGGGCGGTTCCGCCACGGTGGCCCAGGTGCGCCAGGGCGGGCGCGAACTGGTGGTCAAACGCTACAACATCAAGGGCTTCGCCCACTGGCTCAAGCGCTGCTGGCGCCCCAGTCGCGCCTGGCACAGCTGGTGCGAAGGCCACCGCCTGGAACTGCTGGGCATCGCCACCCCGCGTCCGTTGGCTGTGCTGGAGCGGCGCTGGTGCTGGTTGCGCGGGCGCGCCTACCTGATTACCGAATACTGTGGCGGGCAGGATATAATCACGCGTTTCAAGGCGTTCCACGAAGGATCGCCCCCGGAAGCTGATCTGCTGGCGCTGGATCGCCTGTTCGCCGCCCTGCTGCGCGAGCGCATCAGTCACGGGGATTTCAAGGGCACTAACCTGTTTTGGGATGAGGCGCGGGCATGCTGGTCACTGATCGATCTGGATGCCATGCAGCAGCACCGCAACAGGCGCAGCTTCGCCAGGGCCTACGCCCGCGATCGCGCCCGCTTTCTGCGCAACTGGCCGGCTGATTCAGCGCTGTACCAGCTGCTCGACGAACGTTTACCGCAGGTGCCCGGCACCTGCCCTGAATAGAGGTTTTCTCTGTGGCACTGACGATTCTTGGCCTGTCCGGCGCCCTCAGTCACGATCCTTCCGCTGCCCTGTACATCGACGGCAAGCTGATCGCGGCGGCGGAAGAAGAGCGCTTCGTGCGCGACAAGCACGCGAAGAATCGCATGCCCTACGAGTCGGCCAAGTTCTGCCTGGAGCAGGCCGGGATCAAGCCCGGTGACGTCGACGTGGTGGCCATTCCCTTCGCGCCGATCAGCATCTTCGAGAAGGCCCGCTGGCAGTACGCCAAGCGCTACTGGTACGCGCCGGATCGCGCTCTTGACGCCATCCTCATGGGCAACCGCCGCTACAAGCGCTACTACAAGCACATCCAGTGGTGCCTGCAGCAGCTTGGCTTCGACCTGAAGAAGATCAAGATCGAGCCCGTCGAGCACCACCTGGCCCACGCCGCCAGTGCCTACCACTGCTCCGGTTTCAGCGAGAAGACGGCGATCCTCGGCATCGACGGCAAGGGTGAGTACGCCACCACCTTCTTCGGTTACGGCGAGAACGGCAAGATCCACAAGATCAAGGAATTCTACGACCCGGATTCGCTCGGGGGCCTGTACGGCGCGATCACCGAGTTCCTCGGCTTCGAGATGCTCGACGGCGAGTTCAAGGTGATGGGCATGGCGCCCTATGGCGACGCGGCCAAGTACGACTTCTCGCGCCTGGCCAAGTTCGAGAACGGCGAGCTGATCATCAGCACCGACTACGCCAACGTCATCGGCTTCCGTCGCTACAAGGAAAACGGCAAGGGCTACTACTTCTCGCCCAAGCTGATCGAGTGGCTGGGGCCGAAGCGCCAGGGCGACATCGCCGACGATCCCTACATCCACTACGCCGCCAGCATGCAGGCGCTGTTCGAGAAACTGGCGCTGGAAATGATGGATTACTACCTCGGTGACATCATCAAGGAAACCGGCAAGATCGCCTTCGCCGGCGGCTGCGCGCTGAACGTCAAGCTGAACCAGAAGATCATCGCCCGCCCGGAAGTGCAGGAACTGTTCGTCCAGCCGGCCTCCGGCGACGCCGGTACTTCGGTCGGCGCCGCCGCCTACGTTTCGCACCAGCGCGGCGTGCCGGTGGAGAAGATGGAGCACGTCTACCTCGGCCCTTCGTACTCCAACGAGGACGTGATTGCCGCCTGTGCCCGTCACCCGAGCAAGCCGGTGTTCAAGCAGATCGATAACATGCCGCAGCGCATCGCCAAAATCATGGTCGACGCCAATCCAGTGGCCTGGTTCCAGGGCCGCATGGAGTTCGGCCCGCGCGCCCTCGGCGGTCGCTCGATCATCGGCTGCCCGAGCGTGGCCGGTGTGGCCGACCGCATCAACGAGCAGATCAAGTTCCGTGAGCGCTGGAGGCCGTTCTGCCCGTCGATGCTCGACACCGTCGGCCCGCAGATGCTCAAGGTCGATCACCCGAGTCCGTTCATGACCTTCACCTTCGAGGTCAATGACGAGTGGAAGAGCCGCGTCGGCGAAGTGGTGCACGAAGACGGCACCTCGCGCGCCCAGGTGCTCAAGCGCGAATACAACCCGCGCTACTACGACATGATGCTGGAGCTGGAGAAACTCACCGGCAACGGCGTGTCGCTGAACACCTCACTCAACCGCCGCGGCGAGCCGATGATCTGCTCACCGACCGACGCGCTGAACATGTTCTACGGCTCCGACCTGCAGTACCTGATCATGGAAGACATCCTCGTGGTCAAGGACGGCAAGGACTGGTATGACAACATCTGAGGTTGCGGGGACTGGTCAGGCCTGGGTGCTGCAGTTCTGCCACGGCTATGACGGCCCCTTCCTCGACTGTGCGCGGCAGTACGCTGCGCTATTCGACGGTACGCCGTACAAAGTTTGTACGGTCTATCTGACGGGCAAGCCGAGTACGGAAGTCGAGCAAGGCTCGGCTTCCGACGAGGTGATTTTCCTAGATTACTCCAGTCGCGAGGTGCGTGGCCTCAAGCTTAAGGCGATCCGCGACCTCAAACGCATCGCCGCCTCGCGCGACTTCAAGCTGTGCATCGCCCATCGCTTCAAACCGATCTATATCGCCCTGCTCGGCAGTGACCTGCCGGTGCTCGGCGTGCAGCATGCCTTTGGCGTGTACCGGCGGCGTTCGCGCCAGTGGTTCGTCAATTT
The DNA here is from genome assembly GCF_009799935.1 of Pseudomonas sp. L-22-4S-12. Lineage (NCBI taxonomy): Bacteria > Pseudomonadati > Pseudomonadota > Gammaproteobacteria > Pseudomonadales > Pseudomonadaceae > Pseudomonas > Pseudomonas sp. L-22-4S-12. Next base: position 1,071,127 of record NZ_WELL01000001.1, read on the forward strand.
TTTTCGGCGGCGCCTGAGCCTGCTTGGTGTATCCGATGCGGTACGCGACGACATGCGCGCCTGCTTGCCGGGCTGGCCGGCCGAGCGCATCGAGACCCTGTACAACCGCATCGATATCGCCGCCGTGCAGGCCGCCCAGTGCAGCCGCGCGGTGGCCCGCGAGGCCCTGGCCCTGCCGCAGGATGCCTGGGTGGTCGGCAATGTCGGCCGCCTGCATCCGGACAAGGACCAGGCCACCCTGATCCGCGGCTTTGCCCAGGCCCTGCCCGCGCTGCCCCCCGGCAGCCTGCTGGCGATCATGGGCAGTGGCCGGCTGGAGGCCGCGCTCAAGTGCCTCGCTGACGAGTTGGGCGTGAGCGAGTCAGTGCGCTTTCTCGGCCAGGTGGCCAACGGGCGCAACTACTTCAAGGCCTTCGATGTGTTCGCCCTGAGCTCCGATCACGAGCCGTTCGGCATGGTGTTGCTGGAGGCCATGGCCGCCGGTGTGCCGCTGATCGGCAGTGATTGTGGCGGCGGCCGCGAGGTGGTGCTCGGCTGTGGCCGGCTGTTCCCCCTGGGTGATGCTGCGGCGCTGGCCCAGGCCCTGGTGCTGCAGGCGCAGGAGCCTGCCGACCTAGCACTGCAGCAGCGCATGGCGCAGCGCTTGCGTGAGGTGTTTTCCGATGCGGCGGTGCGCCAGTGCTTCTGGGCGCTGCCGCAACTGGCTGCGCTGAGGCCAGCATGAGTATTGATGCCGTAGGGATGCAGTGGGCCAGCAAGGCGGTAGCCCTGGATCGCTATCGCTGGTTGCTGCTGCGCGAGCGGCATGGCTGGCTCGGCAGCGCATTACGCTTCCTGCGCGAGGCGCTGGGCGACACGCTGTTCGGTTTGCTGGCGCGCTTTCGCCTGGCATCACGGACGGGTAGCCAGCCTTGCGACTTCTTGCTTCTGCAGTCGGCGCCCAAGGTCATTGCCTTCCAGCGCAAGAAGCTGCTGATTGAGGCGTTGCGCAGCCGTGGCTACGTCCTGATTGAAACGGCCCTGCCCGAGGCGCCAAGCATTCTGCGCGAGCGTCTCCTGCGGCGGCCACCCCAACCTGTGCCGCTGCGCTATTTCGGCTATGCGGCGCATGCCGAGTGGCTGGTCGAGCATTACACGCCGAAGATCGTGCTGAATGATCGCAATGGCAGCCTGTATTCGCCGTTCCTGCGCCTGGCGCTGAACGCTCGGCAAGCTCTGCTGGTGCACCTGGCGCATGCCACCACGGTGGAGAGCTCGCGGCGGTTGGGCATGAACGACTACGACTATTACTTCCTGTTCGGGCAAAGCTCGCTGGACGCCCTGCAGGCGCGTGAGTTGCGTTTCGGCAGCTCGACCGCGTTGCTGGCCGGCTCGCACATGATCGACACGGCCTTCGACCTGCCGGCGGCCGATCCGGCGCGGCGGGTGCTGCTGGTGCTGGGTGTCGGGCCGGACAAGGAAAAGGAAGCGGGCTACCAGCGCACCTATCGGCTGTTGCGCGATTGGGCTGCACGAAATCCCGACTACCAGGTGTTGGTCAAGGCGCATCCGCGCAGCCAGGTACCGTTCTGGCAGCATGAGGCTTCGGTGCTGGATAACATCGAGGTGCTGCCGCGCGAGTGTGGTCTGGCCGAGGCCTTGGCGCGCGCGTCGGTGGTGGTCAACATCATGTCCAATGCGGTGATCGAAGCCGCCTTGGCGCGGCGCCCGCTGCTCTATGTGAATGCCAGCGATGATGCAGATATCTTCGCCCAGGAACGCTTTCTGGGTCCCTGTGTTGCGACCCTCGAAAGCCTGCAAGAGGCAGTCAGCAGCATTGAGCAGGATCATGCGGCGGCCTTGGCGCGCAGTGCCGCTTTTGCCGAGTTCCATCTCGCCCATGGCTGCGCAGGGCTCGCCTGGAATATCCAGGCGCTCACCAGCCTTCTGGAAGGCCGCTGCCCATCGGGCGTGTCCGTCGCACTCACCTCCACTGTCGAGCAGTAACCGAGCATGCTGAAGGCCATCCTCTTCAACGACACGTCGCACAACAAGCATCACGGCTGTCAGATCGTCGTCAAGCAGATCTATGAGCTCGCGGCGGCGGCGGGAATTCACATCGTCAGGGCCTGTCCGATGCGCCACGATTGGCGCGACGATCTGCGCTTGCAGAAGGACATCGCCGGTGCCGATCTGTGCCTGATCAATGGCGAAGGCACGCTGCACGATGATGCACGCGCGGCGCAGATGCTGGTGGCGCTGGCGCCGTTCTGCCGCGAGCACGGGGTGCCGTGCTTCCTGATCAATAGTGTCTGGCAGCGCAATGCCAAACTGATCGAACCGGCCCGGGCCTTTAGCGGGATCTACCTGCGCGATCATCGCAGCCAGGAAGAACTGGCAGCTGCCGGGATCACCAGCCGAGTGGTGCCCGATCTGACCCTGAGCATGATCCCGCCGCCCTCGCAGGCGCAACGCCAGGGCTATTTGGTCAATGGCAGCTTCTATGAGGAGCGCACTCAGGAAGCCTGGGCGGCGCTGCAGCAGGTGGCGGATCCTGCGCTGGGCTACCTGAGTATCCAGGCGCTGCCGTTAATCCAAACCGGCAAGGGCTTTCCGGCCTACATCTGGAAGAGTCTGCGCAGCCGTTTCAAGGCCTGGCGGGCGCGCCGCCAGGCGCAGCAAGCAACGCTGGGGCGGACAATCGAGCGCAAGCAGATCAAGCTGCTGCGCTGGAAGTACTGTGCGACCAGTGATTTCGCTTTTCTGGAGCGTCTGGCCGGTAGCCAGGGCGTCATCACCGGCCGTTTCCATTGCGTCACGCTTTGCCTGCTGACGGGCACGCCGTTTTTCGCGATCGGCTCGAATACCCACAAGATCGAAGCCCTGCTTGAGGCCTGCCAGTTGCAAGGCCGTGTCTACCCGGACTATGCCTCGGCGCTGGCGGCGCGTGCGCGGATCGCCTTCGACGATGCCGAGCGCCTGGCGGTGGCTGACTTTGTGCAAGGAAGTCGCAAGCAAGCGCAGCAGATGTTTGTTGAAATTGCCGCGGCTGTGCTGGCCGCGCGCTCGTCGCAAGGGCGCCCCCAATAGCCTGACGGCGGCTCGGGGTGTAGGCCCCGAGTGAATTGAAGCTATCGAGATCAAGAGATGAACAAGGTTTTATTCTTCGCCCTGGCCAAGCATCAACGCCTGTATTTCCAGCGCCTGCTCGATGAAACGACACTCGAGGGCAAGGTGGTGGTTCCCGCCCAGATGCCCTGGCCAAGGCCCTGGCAATTGCCGCATGTGATCAAGCGCATCAACTGGGCGCAGTTGATTGAGGAGAAGTGCCACGAGCGGCGGGTCAAGCGCAAGTACGAGGGCGGGCTGTACAAGCTGTTGCTGCGTCTGGAACTGGCCTGGTTGGCTCTGCGCGTACAGGCTTTGCTGCTGCGTGAAAAGCCCGTCAATGTGGCGATGTGGAACGGCTCGCACCGCTATTGCCAGCTGCTGTTGGCGCTGCTGCCGCAGGACTGCCAGACGTTCTTCTTCGAGAATGGCCTGCTGCCGAACACCACGACACTGGATACCAAGGGCGTCAACTACCGCAACTCGGTGCCGCGCGATGCCGCCTTCTTCCGCGACTACCAGGCGCCGGAGGGCGCCGCCAGCGCAGAGCTGGCGCTGGTGCCGCGCAAACCGCGCAATACCGGGCTGCCGGTGATCGCGCTGCCCGAGCGTTTCGTCTTCATCCCGTTCCAGGATGACCGCGACACCCAGGTGCGGCTGTTCTCCCCCTGGGTCGCGGATATGCGTCAGCTATTCGCCCTGGGTGAGCGCCTGGCGGCCGAGACCGGCATGACGGTGGTGTTCAAGGAGCACCCCGCCAGCCGAGAGTCCTATCCGGAGCTGCATGCGCGCAGCAATGAGCGGCTGCTGTTCGCCAATGGCAACAATACCCAGGCGCTGATCCAGGCGAGCCAGTTCGTCATCACGCTGAACTCGACCGTGGGGCTGGAAAGCATCCTGCTCGGCAAGCCGGTGCTGACCCTCGGGCAGGCGTTCTTCAATATCCCGGGGCTGGTCACCCATGCGGACTCCGCCGACGAGCTGATGGCTCGGGTTCGTGCATTCCCCGACTGGTCGCTGGATGAGCGCATCCGCGAGAACTTTCTGCGCTACATGGCTGGCGAATACTGTGTCGAGGGTGGCTGGTTGAATGCCGATGTGGCGCAGTTGCAGCGGGTAGCGAGCCGGATGCAGCGGCTGGGGCGATAACGTGCGGCCGGCCGAGCTGCTGGCGTTGCCGCGATTGTCGCGCTGGGCCTCGCTGGGGTTGCTGGTGCTGCTCTGCGGGGCCTGGGTGCTGCCCAGCAACAAGCTCTATCACCAGGCCCTGATTGCCCTGCTATGGCTGCCGGCGCTGCTGGCCCTGGGGCGACGCGATTTCTGTGTGTGGCTAAGGCTGCCGGAGCTGCTGCTGTTCGTGGCGCTGTCCCTGTGGACCCTGGTAGTGCTGTTGGCGCAGGGCGGTGAGGACCTGGGCCGCGATGCCAAACTGCCCGTGTATATCCTGCTATCCCAGCTCGGTGTGCTGTTGGCTGCCCGTGGCCAGTGGTCGTTCGAAGGGCTGCTCCGCGCTGCGGCTCTGCTCGGTGGCCTGGGTGCACTGGTGTCCGTGCTGTATTTCCGGTGGTCCTCTCCCCATCCGCAGGGGCAGCGCTTGATTGCCATAGGTCTTTGGGATACAGCGATCATGGCCGCCCATGCGGTGGGCGCTTTGGCCGTTATGGGCGTCTTTCTCTTCCAGCGGCCACGAGGTGCACTTTGGTCGGTGCTTTGGCTGGTAAGCGGGCTCGGCTACCTGGCCTTTCTGGGCTTTAGCCAGACCCGCGGGGTGTGGTTGGCATTGTTTGCCACGTTGCTGGTCATGGCTTTTGTTAGGCCGCGGCGTTTCAGTGCCTGGGCTGCTGTAACGCTATTGGCTGGAGGCCTGCTGGCGGCCCTGCTGGCGCCGGAGATCCTGTTGCAGCGAGGGGGGTCATACCGGCCCGAACTGTTTGCCGGCGGCATGCGCCACCTGGGGGAGAGCTGGCTGTTGGGGCTCGGTTTCAATACCTACGAAATCGCGGTACCAGGCACCGGGCTGGTGTTCAAGCATCCACACAATATGTACCTGGACTTGGCCATCCGCCTGGGCTTGCCCGGGCTGCTGCTGTTTGCCCTGCTCTGGGGCTGCGTCGCCTGGCGTGGCTGGCAGAACCGAGCGGAACCCCTGGGGCGGGCGCTGCTGGCGCTTTGGGTATTCTCCAGCGTGGCCCTGCTAACCGATGGCATCGGCCTGTGGCTCAAGCCCAATGCCGACTGGTTGATTACCTGGCTGCCGATCGCCCTGAGCCTGGTGCTTGCCTCGCGGCAGCCGGCCGGTGGCCTTAATCCAGCATCCAGCCTTCAAGAAAGAACAGGAAAATGATGTCGCCAGCAACCCATGCGCCTCTGCGTTCCTTTGCCGCGTTGCGCAGCACCCGGCAGGGTGCGGTCTTTATCATCGCCTCGGGGCCGTCGGTCAAAGACTTCCCGCTGCAGCGCTATGCCAGTTACCCCATGCTGGCCATGAACGGTTCGATCAGCTGCTTCGCCGAGGCGGCTATCGCCCCGTATTTTTATCTCTGCGATGACAGCAGTTTCGTGCGCAATCGTTTACCGCTGCTGCTGCAAGCCGCCGCGCTGGCCGAAAATCTGGCCCTGAGTCCGCGCGTGATCGAGACGTTGCTGGAACGCGAGCCTCACGCGCTGGATGGCCGTTCGGTATACGACTTCGAACGGGTAAATCGTCCGCCGGAAGGGGGTGAGGCGCTGGGCGACCGGGCGTTTGCTCGAATGGCGCGGCGTGATCCGGACTTCGAGTGCGGGTTTTCCTGGTTCCGTCAGAAACCCAATCGCATCGGCTTCAGCCGCAATCTGGAGAAGGGGTATTTCAGCAGCAGGACCATCCCTTACGCCGGAGTCCAGATGGCCTACCACCTGGGGTTCCGCCAGGTTTTCCTGGTCGGCATGGATCTCGATTCGAGCAAGGGCCGCTTCTACGAGCAGGGCGGCGATGCGGTGCGCAGTCGCCTCGATGGCGACTACGACGATTACATCCTGCCCTGCTTCGAGCTGCTGGCTGAGAGGGTGATCAAACCGGACTTCCAGGTGTTCAACCTGTCACCGCACAGCCGCTTGCCTGCGCGGATCGTGCCCAAGCTCGGTCTGGATCAGTTGGATCGCTTGCTCGCCAGCTCGTAGGCGGCCAGCAGCTCATTCCAGGGAAACAGCGCTACCTTGCGCCGCTGCAGGTAGCTGTGCAGATGGCGGAAGTTGCGCCGCACCAGCATGCGCCCCAGCGGGCGCCCCTTGAAGCGCAGGTCGAGGAAGTCGATGAGGCCGAAGCTGCCATCCGGGGTGCGCAGGATATTGCCCAGGTGCAGGGAGCGGAAATAGATGCCACGTTGATGCAGGCCGTGGATATAGGCCGCCAGTTGCGGCAGCAGCGCATCGAATTGCCGGCGGGAATCGCGGAATAGCTTGTCCAGCGGCTGGCCTTCCAGGGGCTGGTAGATGCAGGCGCTGACGGCTTTGTTGCGTTCTATCCAGCCGAGCTCGAGGATCTGCGGAGTCTGGATGCCCAGGCTCTGCAGGCGGCTGGCATGTTCGCTGAAGCGGCGGGCGTCGGGGCGTAGCCTGGCGAGCAGCGGATGGCGGCGGCTGCGGAATATTTTCAGGATCTTGCCATCGGCCAGGCGAACCACCTTCACCCCGTGACTGTCTTTTTCCAGCACCTCGCCCTGGCTTAGCCAATCTTGTAATTCGTTCGCTGTTACAATCCGCATCTTGTCTCTCTAGTCGTCGTACGAGGCGTGCCGAATGGCCAATTCTACCCAGCAATCCGGTCTCAAGGTTTACTTGCGGTTGCTGAAATATGTCCTGCCCTATTCCGGGCTATTCGCGATCAGTCTCCTCGGCTTTCTGATTTTTGCGTCTACCCAGCCCATGTTCGGCTACATCCTGAAGTATTTCGTCGATGGATTGGCCAATCCGGATGCCAGCTTCTTTGCCGCCGTGCCGTATCTGCAGGACGTGCCTTTTCTCGTCCAGCTGAAGCTGGTTCAGGTCGTGCCACTGCTGATCGTGCTGATCGCCCTGTGGCAGGGTATCGGTTCTTTCCTGGGTAACTATTTCCTGGCGCGGGTCTCGCTGGGGTTGGTGCACGATTTGCGCGTCACCCTGTTCAACAATCTCCTGACCTTGCCCAACCGCTACCTCGACAACCACAACTCGGGCCATCTGATTTCTCGCATCACCTACAACGTCACCATGGTCACCGGGGCGGCCACCGATGCGATCAAGGTGGTGGTGCGCGAAGGCATGACGGTCATCTTCCTGTTCGCGTCCCTGCTGTGGATGAACTGGAAGCTGACCCTGGTCATGCTGGCCATTCTTCCGGTGATCGGGCTGATGGTCACCAGCGCCAGCCGTAAATTCCGCAAGCAGAGCAAGAAGATCCAGGTGGCCATGGGCGACGTCACCCACGTCGCGTCGGAAACCATCCAGGGCTATCGCGTGGTGCGCAGCTTCGGTGGCGAGGAATACGAGCGGGCACGCTTCCTGGCGGTGACCGATGACAACCGCCGCAAGCAGCTGCGCATGGTCAAGACCGGCGCGGTGTATACGCCCATGCTGCAACTGGTGATCTACAGCGCCATGGCAGTGCTGATGTTTATGGTCCTGTACATGCGTGGCGATGCCTCGGCGGGCGACCTGGTGGCCTACATCACCCTGGCGGGGCTGCTGCCCAAGCCGATTCGCCAGCTGTCCGAAGTCAGTTCGACCATCCAGCGTGGGGTGGCGGGTGCCGAGAGCATCTTCGAGCAGCTCGACGAAGAGCAGGAAGTCGACCGCGGTACCGAGCAGCGCGAGCGGGTCAGCGGCCGTCTCGAGGTGCGTGACCTGACCTTCCAGTACCCAGGTGCCGAGAAACCGGTGCTGAACAACATCTCCTTCGTCGCCGAGCCGGGGCAGATGGTCGCCCTGGTCGGTCGTTCCGGCAGCGGCAAGTCGACCCTGGCCAGCTTGATCCCGCGCTTCTATCACCACGAACACGGGCAGATCCTGCTGGATGGCCTGGATGTCGAACAGTACGGCCTGCGCAACCTGCGCCGGCACATTGCCCTGGTGACCCAGCACGTCACCCTGTTCAACGACAGCGTGAGCAACAACATCGCCTACGGCGACCTGGCCGGGGCCCCGCAGGAGGCCGTGCGCAAGGCTGCCGAAGCCGCCTTTGCCGCAGAGTTCATCGAGAAGCTGCCGCAGGGTTACGACACCCTGGTCGGCGAGAATGGCGTGCTGCTCTCCGGTGGCCAGCGCCAGCGCCTGGCGATTGCCCGTGCGCTGCTGAAGAATGCACCGCTGCTGATCCTCGATGAGGCGACCTCGGCCCTGGATACCGAGTCCGAGCGGCATATCCAGGGCGCGCTGGATGAGGTGATGAAGGGCCGTACGACCCTGGTGATCGCCCACCGCCTGAGCACCATCGAGAAGGCCGACCTGATCCTGGTGATGGATCAGGGGCAGATCGTCGAGCGCGGCACCCATGCCGAGCTGTTGGCCATGAATGGCTACTACGCCCGCCTGCATGCCCGGCATTTCGAAGAGCCTGGCGAGCTGGCAGTCGCTCAGGAAGTTTGAGCGGATGCCGCCCTGCGGCAGGTGCCGCAGGGCGGGGCTGCGCGAAGTCCGCAGCTGGCCGGGCTGTTTGCGCCCACATGTTATGATCTGCGGCGATTTTGCCGCTCCGGAGTCCCCATGAAGTTGTCCATGCCCCGTTACGATCAAGCCCCCGTTCTGGTGGTGGGCGATGTCATGCTCGACCGTTACTGGCACGGCGGCACTTCGCGGATATCCCCGGAGGCGCCGGTGCCGGTGGTCAAGGTCGAGCAGATCGAGGATCGCCCGGGCGGCGCGGCCAACGTCGCGCTGAACATCGCCGCCCTCGGCGCCCCGGCCCTGCTGGTCGGCGTGACCGGGCGCGACGAGGCGGCCCACAGCCTCACCGACAGCCTGCATGCCGCCGGCGTGCAGGCGCATTTCCAGCGCATCGACGACCAGCCGACCATCGTCAAGCTGCGCGTCATGAGCCGCCACCAGCAGCTGCTGCGCATGGACTTCGAGGAGCCCTTCCATACCGATGCCGAGGCCCTGGCCGCCGACGTCGACGCGCTGCTGGACGGGGTCAAGGTGCTGGTGCTGTCCGACTACGGCAAGGGCGCGCTGCAGAACCACCAGGCCCTGGTCCAGCTGGCGCGGGCCAAGGGCATTCCGGTGCTGGCCGACCCCAAGGGCAAGGACTTCTCCATCTATCGCGGGGCCAGCCTGATCACGCCGAACCTCAGCGAATTCGAGGCCATCGTCGGCCATTGCGCCGACGAAGCCGAGCTGGTCAGTCGCGGCGCCAAGCTGATGCAGGAACTGGAGCTGGGCGCGCTGCTGGTCACCCGTGGCGAACACGGCATGACCCTGCTGCGCCCCGAGCATGCGCCGCTGCACCTGCCGGCCCGTGCCCGCGAAGTGTTCGACGTCACCGGTGCCGGCGACACGGTGATCTCCACCCTGGCCGCCAGCCTGGCCGCCGGCGAGGAGCTGCCGCAAGCGGTGGCGCTGGCCAACCTGGCCGCCGGCATCGTGGTCGGCAAGCTGGGCACCGCGGCCATCAGCGCGCCGGAACTGCGCCGGGCGGTGCAGCGCGAACAGGGCTCCGAGCGCGGCGTGGTCAGCCTGGAGCAACTGCTGGTGGTGATCGAGGATGCCCGCGCCCATGGCGAGAAGATCGTCTTCACCAACGGCTGCTTCGACATCCTCCACGCCGGTCACGTGACCTACCTGGAGCAGGCCCGCGCCCAGGGCGATCGCCTGGTGCTGGCGGTCAATGACGATGCCTCGGTCAGTCGCCTGAAGGGCCCGGGCCGGCCGATCAACGCGGTCGACCGGCGCATGGCCGTGCTGGCCGGCCTCGGTGCGGTGGACTGGGTGGTGAGCTTCAGTGAGGACACCCCGGAAAACCTGCTGCGCGCGATCAAGCCGGATGTGCTGGTCAAGGGCGGCGACTACGGCATCGAGGGCGTGGTCGGTGCCGATATCGTCCGTGCCTATGGCGGCGAAGTGCGGGTGCTGGGGTTGGTCGAGAACAGCTCGACCACCGCGATCGTCGAGAAGATCCGCAGCAAGTAGGTTGGGTTGAGGCGCACAGCGCCGAAGCCCAGCGGGTGAGGGCTCAGGCCGCGTCGTGACCTGCTTGTTTGCCGTTGGGCTTCGCTGCGCTCAACCCAACCTACAGGGCTTCAGCCGAAAGCGCGAAGCGCCGGCCGGGTGGTTTTTCTGTCACGCCCAGCAGCGCCTGCCAGTCCTTCCATGCGATGCGCTCGTCACGCACCAGCCAGCCTTCCTGTTCGGCAAAACTCTCCGATAGCCACAGCCCGCGGCAGCTGGTCGGCTGCAGTTCGCCGCGCCGGAGGGTGAACAGTTCGCCGCTCGGCCGGCCCTGGTGCAGTGGCAGCAGGTAGAGATCGGGGCGGCGGCGTTCCAGGCGGGCGACCAGCGCGCCGTCCTCCAGGCATTCGTCGACGTGGAACAGGCTGGGCTGGCGGCAGTCCCGGGGCAGCTCCAGGCGCAGGTCGTAGACCAGCTGCAGCGAGGCCGTGGGCAGGTGCACGTAGGCCTGCGGCCGCTCCAGCAGCGTCAGGTTGGCGCATTGCACCGGACGTGCCGCGCCGCTCAGCGGGGCGAGGCGGAAGTGGCTGCGTTCGCGGTAGCGCAGGCTGGGCTGGTAGGGCGTCGGCAGCCAGGTATCGCCGAAGCGCCCGCCCAGCCAGCCATCGGCGGTTTCGATCAGGCACTCTTCGGCGACTTCCTGGATGGCGGTCAGCAGCGGCAGGTTCAGCTCGTGGGCCGGCACGTAGCCGGAAATCAGTTTGAGCACCACGTCGCCGCGATCCGGGCGGCGCTGGCGCACCAGCAGCCAGTAGTCACGGCCCTGCCAGTTGAGAGTCAGGCGCACCGAGACGCCGAGGTTGGCCAGCTCCACGGCGAACTGCCGACAGTCGGCCACCTCGATCGGGCGGCGGCGCTCCTGCATCTGCGTGAAGTTCAGCGGCAGGCCCTGGCTGCGATAGTGCAGGCCGTCCGCGCTGGCGCTGACCTGCAGCGGCAGGGTCTGGAAGGCGCCAGGGTCTTTGCGGGCCAATAGTCTCGGCATGTCGGCTCCTGCGGCGGCGGGCGGTGCGCACTGCCGGCTGGCAGCGATTTATCGGAGCGGTGCAGTGTAGTCGCGGATCACCGCGGCGGCGGTGGCCACGTTCGCCGCCAGGTGCTGCGGGTTGATGGTGCCGACGATGGCGCTGCTCACCGCCGGGTGGGCGAACAGCAACTCGAAGCTGGCGCGCACCGGGTCCTGGCCGGCGGCCAGGCAGGCATGGCCGCTGGCCAGCGCTTTCTTGATCAGGATGCCCTTGCCCTGGGCGGCGGCATAGTCGAGCACCGGCTTCTCGCCCTGCTCGGCGAGGTTGTAGGTGACCATCGCGCAGTCGCCCCGTTCGAGGGCCAGCAGGCCGCCCTCGACGGTCTTGCCGGAGAGGCCGAAGGCGCGGATCTTGCCTTCGCGCTTGAAGCCGGCCAGCGCCTCGTAGAGGCCGCTGTCCCGCAGGATGGCCAGGTCGCGGCCGTCCGAGTGCACCAGCAGCAGGTCGATGCAGTCGGTTTCCAGGCGCTTGAGGCTGCGTTCCAGGGACAGGCGGGCATGGGCCGGGGTGAAGTCGTAGTGCGACTGGCCGGCCTCGAACTCCTCGCCGACCTTGCTGACGATCACCCAGTCCTGGCGCTGGCCGCGCAGCAGCGGACCGAGGCGCTGTTCGCTGACGCCGTAGGCCGGCGCGGTGTCGATCAGGTTGATGCCCAGCGCGCGGGCCTGGGCCAGCAGGTTGCGCGCCGCGGCGTCGTCGGGAATGGTGAAGCCGTTGGGGTACTTCACCCCCTGGTCGCGGCCGAGCTTGACCGTGCCCAGGCCCAGCGGCGAAACCCGCAGGCCGGTCGCGCCCAGTGGGCGATGCAGGTCGTGCAGGCTCATGGCAGCAGCTCCTCCCACACCGGGCGGGCCAGGGCGGGGCGCGGCAGCTCGGGCAGCGGTGCTTGCGCGCTGGGGCGGATGCCGTCGCGGCTCAGGGCGGCCAGTACCCGGTCGCTGAAGTCCGGGGCCAGGGCCAGCTTGGTCGGCCAGCCGACCAGCAGCCTGCCCTGGTCGGCGAGGAAGGCATTGTCCGGGCGCACCAGGCCGGATTGCGCCGGCTCGGCGCGGTCGACGCGCAGGGTGGCCCAGCGTGCGTCGGCCAGGTCGATCCACGGCAGCAGGTCGCCCAGTTCCTTCTGCGCGGCGCTGATCTGTGCGGCTGTGTCGCGGGCCACGCCGTCGGCCTCGGCGATATCGCCACCGAGGTACCAGACCCACTGGCCGTCGGCCGCCGGATGGCTGGTCACGGTGACCCGCGGTTTCGGCCCGCCACCCAGGCAGTGGGCGTACAGCGGCTTCAGGCTCGGGCCCTTGACCAGCACCATGTGCAGCGGGCGCAGCTGCTGGGCCGGCTGGCCGACGCCGAGGGCGGCGAGCAGGGCGGCATTGCCAGCGCCAGCGCTGAGTACCACGCGCTGGGCGCGGATCTCGCGGCCATCCACCAGCAGGCCGGCCAGTTCGTCGTTCTCGCGCAGCGGGGCGATCTCGCGGCCGGCCAGCAGGCTGTCGCCAGCGAGCGTGGCCATCCGCGCGATCAGGCTGGGCACGTCGAGCACCAGCTCGGCCAGGCGATAGACCTTGCCCTTGAATTTCGCATGCTGCAGCGCCGGCGGCAGTTGCTCGCCCTTGACCTGGTCGACCCGCCCGCGCACCGCCTTGCTGGCGAAGAAACTGGTCAGGTTGCCGGCCAGGCTGCCCGGCGACCACAGGTAGTGGGCCTCGGACAGCAGGCGTACGCCGCAGAGGTCCAGCTCGCCGTTGCCGGCCAGGGCCTCGCGCCAGCGCCGCGGCATGTCGGCGATGGCCTCCGAGGCGCCGGTCAGCGCACCGTGCAGGGCGTACTTGGCACCGCCGTGGATGATGCCCTGAGACTTCACGCTCTGCCCGCCGCCGAGGCTGGCGTTTTCCACCAGCAGGGTGGCGTAGCCCAGCTGGCGCAGGCGGGCATTGAGCCAGAGGCCGGCGATACCGCCGCCAACGATCAGGACATCGGTGCTGAGAGCTTGGGACATGCGCAACGGCTCGCTGAAAAAACAGGCGCGCAGTATAACCCCCTCGGCTGTCTGCCGGCGGCCCCGCGATCCATGGCGCCGAGCGCAGGCCGGCAGGTTGGCGCGCATTGCGCCACGCGCCTTTGCTAAGCTGCGCGCCCATGAACAGAACCCTCTATACCCTGCTGCTGCACCTGGCCCTGCCGATTATCTGTCTGCGTCTGCTGTGGCGGGCCTGGCGGGCGCCGGCCTACGCACGGCGTATCGGCGAACGCTTCGCCCTGGGCCTGCCCCCCCTGCGCCGCGGCGGCATCTGGGTGCATGCCGTGTCGCTGGGCGAAAGCATCGCCGCCGCACCGCTGATCCGCGAGCTGCTGCTGCGCTACCCGCACCTGCCGATCACCGTCACCAGCATGACGCCGACCGGCTCGGAGCGGATCCAGGCGCTGTTCGGCGACCGAATCCAGCACTGCTACCTGCCCTATGACCTGCCCTGGGCCTGCGCGCGCTTTTTCCGCCGGGTGCAGCCGCAACTGGCTCTGATCATGGAAACCGAGCTGTGGCCGAACCATATCCACCAGTGCGCCAAGCAGGGCGTGCCGGTGGTGCTGGCCAATGCGCGGCTGTCCGCGCGTTCGGCGCGTGGCTATGCCCGCTTTGCCGGGCTGACCGCGCCGATGCTCGCCGAACTGAGCCTGATCGCTGCGCAGACCGAGGCCGAGGCCGAGCGCTTCCGCCAGCTCGGCGCGCGCCCGGGCTGCGTCGCGGTGACCGGCTCGATCAAGTTCGACCTGCAGGTGGATGCCGCGCTGCAGCAGCGCGCCAGTCAGTTGCGCGGCGAATGGGGTGCGCAGGCGCGGCCGGTGTGGATCGCCGCCAGCACCCATGCCGGCGAGGACGAGATCATCCTCGCGGCCCATCGCCAGCTGCTGGCGCGCTTCCCCGCGGCGCTGCTGATCTTGGTGCCGCGCCATCCGGAGCGCTTCGCCGCGGTGTTCGAGCTGTGCCAGGGCGAAGGTTTCGCCACGGCGCGGCGTTCACGCCAGGAAGCGGTGTCGGCGCAGACCCGCGTGCTGCTCGGCGATACCCTCGGCGAGCTGCTGTTCCTCTATGCCCTGGCCGACCTGGCCTTTGTCGGCGGCAGCCTGGTCGAGAACGGCGGGCACAACCTGCTGGAGCCGGCCGCCCTGGGCAAGCCCCTGCTGAGCGGGCCGCACCTGTTCAATTTCCTCGAGATCGCCAGCCAGCTGCGGGCCGCCGGCGATCTGCTGCAGGTGCGCGATGCCGGGGAGTTGCTGGGCGCCCTGCAGCAGCTGTTCGCCGAGCCCGAGCGGGCCGCGCAGATGGCCGCGGGCGGGCTGGGCGTATTGCGCGCCAACCAGGGCGCGCTGGGCCGCCTGCTCGACGGCCTAGAGCGCCTCTTGCCGCACGCGCCGGCCTGAGGCCAGCCACGCGCGCAGGGCGATGCCGCCCAGCGCCAGGGCCAGGCAGGGCAGCCAGACCCAGCGCGCCTCGCTGGCCAGCACGGCCAGGCCGCGGGTGCTGAAGAAGCCGCGCACGAACGGCGACACCTCGATCGGCCGCCAGGGCAGGAAGAAGCGCTGTTCGCTCCATGGCCACAGCCAGGCGACGCCCAGGCCGCCGTCGGTGGCCGCATCCAGCAGGCTGTGCGAGGCGCTTGCCAGGGCGATCCAGGCGCCGGCCTTGAGCGGGCCGCAGCCGAGCAGGCGGCAGCACAGTGCGCCTAGCACTCCGCTGAGGCCGGCAAACAGCAGGGAATGACTGAAGCCGCGGTGGCCGAACGCGTCGCTATAGGCGATGCCCAGCTTGAACGCCAGCACGTCGGCATCCGGCAGCAGGGTACAGAACAGGCCGGCCAGCAACAGGCGCGGCGGAATCACCCGTGCCCCGAGGGCCAGCCCGACGGCCAGCAGCGGCAGCGGGTGGGTGATCAGGGTGGTCACGGCTGGCCGCGGTGCTCGTGCATGCGGGTCAGCTGGCGTTCCAGCAGCGAGGGGTAGGGTTCGAGCAGGCGCTCGACGCAGCTGGCGCCTTCCGGGCTGGCGATCGGGCGGATGCGTGCGCGTTGGCGCAGCAGCGGGTCATCGCCGATCGCCCGCTGCACCAGCAGCAGGTTGCGGCTGTGCTGGGACAGGGCCAGGGCGTCCTGGGCCGCTTCGCTGAGCAGCAGTTCGGCCTGGCTGGGGATGATTTCCTGGTCGCTGCAGGTCAGGCCCAGCTGCAGTTGCAGGGTGATGCCGCTGTCCGCGACCTCGATCTGCAGGGCATGGCCGAGGGCGCGCATCAGTTCGCCGCAGCACAGGGCGTGGGTCAGGTAGTCCTCGCCGCTGTGGGCGCTGCTGAACAGCATCAGGCTGCTGCCGTCGTTGAGGGTGTACAGCTTGCCCTGGTACAGCGCGGCGGCCTGTTCCAGGCAGTCGCGGTAGCGCTGCAGCAGTTCCAGCAGGCGCGAGCGCGGCAGATGGCGCAGCTGCTCCTGGGCGCCGAGCTGGATGGCCAGCACGGCGCTGAGCACCGGCGCACTGGCCGGCGTCTCGGCGAAGTCTGCGGCGGCGGCCTCCGGCGGTGTGCTGTCCTCGACCGGGCGCAGGTCGGCGAAGGGATCGTCCTCGGCCAGCTGCTGCGGCTCGCCCTGTTCGAGGTAGTCGCCGGCCTGCTCGTCGAAGTCCGGTTCGTGGAGGTCGGTTGCGCGGAACTCGGGCTCGGCGTGCTCGTCGACGTAGAACGCCTGCTCGTCGGCGAAGTCGTCAGCGGCGGCGGGCGCCACCACCGCTGGTCTTTCCGGCACCAGGCGGGCCTGCAGCTGGCGGGCGAGGTCGCCGATCTCGTCCTGGCGGCCGGCGCCGGGCGCCGGGTCGTCCGGGTCACGCAGCCACAGGCGCAGTTGCAGCAGCGGGGTGGAGATGTAGCGGCCCAGACGCAGGCTCAGCGACAGCGCCAGGGCCAGCAGGATCAGGCTGAGCAGGCCCATGCTCTGCAGGCTGATGGTCATCGGCTGCTGGAACTGCTGCATGTCCAGGCTGATGCGCAGCTGCCCGGCGATCACTTCCTGGAAGGTGATCGGCGTCGAGTAGAGACCTTCGGTGTCGCCCAGCAGGCCCTGGGTCGGACGCGAGCCGGCTTCGGCGAGGATGCGGTTGTCCACGCTGTAGATGGCCGCATGGGCCACCAGCGGGTTCTTCGCCAGGTTGCTGAGCAGCACGTTGAGGCTGAGGATGTCGTTGGACACCAGCAGCTCGGTGGCCGAGGCGGCGGTCTGCACGGTCAGGCTCTGGCCGAGGGCGTCGGCCTGCTGCTGCATGGCCTGCTTGAACTGCATGCCCATCACCCAGGCGTAGATCACCAGGGCCAGGGCCACCAGCAGCAGGCTGTGGCTGGCGATGCGCAGGGCCAGAGGCACGCGCCGCTGGCGCAGGGCGTGAAACAGCAGCAGGAAGAAATTGTCGGGTTTGACCTGGGCTGGCCGGTTCACAGAGCGCGGCTCTTCTTGAATGGAATTGCCGCGCAGTATAACCACCACCCCCAGGCGGGCAAAGCGCCGTGCATGCCCCGGCAGCGCTGAAACTGGTTAGAATGTGCGCCTTTTCATGGGGCCGCCGGCCCCGTGCGGATCATCTGCCAAGCTGGGAGTGAACGCCTTGCGCGAAATCGTCCTGATCAACATCACCGGGGAAGATCGTCCCGGGCTGACTGCGGCCATCACCGGCGTGCTGGCGCAGGGCGGGGTGAATATCCTCGACATCGGCCAGGCGGTGATCCACGACACCCTGTCGTTCGGCATCCTGGTCGAGATTCCGGATACCGAACAGGCCTCCTCGGTGCTCAAGGATGTGCTGTTCACCGCCTACAAGCTGGATCAGCAGGTGCGTTTTACCCCGGTTTCCGAGTCCGACTACCAGCAGTGGGTCGGTGGCCAGGGCAAACCGCGCTATATCGTCACCCTGCTGACGCGCAAGGTCACCGCCGAACAGCTGCAGCGGGTTAGCTCGATCACCGCCAAGTACGGCCTGAACATCGACCATATCGATCGCCTGTCCGGGCGCATGCCGCTGGATACCCCGGCCAACCAGGGCAAGGGCTGCATCGAGTTCTCCGTACGCGGCGAGCCGGCCGATGTCGCCGCGCTGCGCGCCGAGTTCCTCAGCGTGGCTCAGGAACTGGACGTCGATATCGCTTTCCAGCGCGATTCGCTGTTCCGCCGCAACCGCCGCCTGGCAGTGTTCGACATGGATTCGACGCTGATCGAGGCCGAGGTGATCGACGAGCTGGCCAAGGCCGCCGGCGTCGGTGCGCAGGTTTCCGAGATCACCGAGCGGGCGATGCGCGGCGAGCTGGATTTTCGTGCCAGTTTCAAGGAGCGCATGGCCCTGCTGCAGGGCCTGCCGGAAAGCGTGCTGGCCGAAGTCGGCGCCACGCTGCGCCTGACCGAAGGCGCCGAAGTGCTGTTCGCCGAGCTCAAGCGCCTGGGCTACAAGACCGCCATCCTCTCCGGCGGTTTCACCTACTTCGCCAAGCAGTTGCAGGCCAAGCTGGGCATCGACTACGTGTTCGCCAACGAACTGCAGATCGTCGATGGCAAGGTCACCGGCCAGGTGGTCGAGCCGATCGTCGACGCCCAGCGCAAGGCCGACCTGCTGCGCGAGCTGGCGGCCAAGGAAGGCTTGCGCCTGGAGCAGACCATCGCCGTCGGCGACGGCGCCAACGACCTGCCGATGCTCGGCTTGGCCGGCCTCGGCGTGGCCTTCCGCGCCAAGCCGCTGGTCAAGCAGTCGGCCAAGCAGGCGATCTCCACCCTGGGCCTGGATGGCATCCTCTACCTGCTCGGTTTCCGCGACCGCGACGGCCACGAGTGACCTGGCCGGGAGCCTGGGCCCCCGGCATCCGGCTCAGGGTTTGATGGCGATTTTCAAGACGCCGTCGCGCTGGTTGGCGAACAACTCATAGGCGGCCTCGATGTCGTCCAGCGCGTACTGGTGGGTCACCAGCGGGCCGAGATCGACGCGCCCCGAGGCCACCACGTTGAGCAGGCGGCGCATGCGCTCCTTGCCGCCGGGGCAGAGCGAGGTGACGATCTTGTGGTCGCCGAGGCCGGCATGGAAGGCGCCCAGCGGAATGACCAGGTCGCTGGAGTACACGCCCAGGCTGGACAGGGTGCCGCCCGGCTTGAGCACGCGCAGGGCGCTCTCGAAAGTGGCTTGCAGGCCCAGGGCCTCGATGGCGGCATCCACGCCGCGGCCACCGGTGAGCTTGAGGATTTCCTCGACCACATCGACGTTGCGGAAGTTGAGGGTGACATCCGCGCCCATCTGCCGGGCGATCGCCAGGCGCGAGTCGACGCCGTCCACCGCGATGATGGTGCTGGCGCCGCGCAGCTTGGCGCCGGCAGTGGCGCACAGGCCGATCGGGCCCTGGGCGAAGACCACCACGATATCGCCGATCTTGATCTTGGCCGCTTCGGCGCCGGCGAAACCGGTGGACATGATGTCCGGGCACATCAGCACCTGCTCGTCGCTCAGCGCATCCGGTACCGGTGCCAGGTTGGCCTGGGCGTCTGGCACCAGCACGTATTCGGCCTGGGTGCCGTCGATGCTGTTGCCGAAGCGCCAGCCGCCCATGGGCTTGTAGCCGTGGCAGCTGCAGCCGCCGTCCTGGGAGGACAGCCCGTCCTGGCTGGCGTAGGAGGAGAAGTTCGGGCAGATGGCGCCGGCGATCACCCGCTGGCCCTCCTGGTAGCCGCGCACGTTGCGCCCGAGTTTCTCGATGATGCCCACCGGTTCGTGGCCGATGGTCAGGCCCTTGGCGACCGGGTATTCGCCCTTGAGGATGTGCACGTCGGTGCCGCAGATGGTGGTAGTGGTGATGCGCACCAGGGCATCGTCGGGGCCCACTTCCGGGATCGGCTTGTCCTGCAGCTCGATGCGTCCGGGGGCTACGAAAACGGCGGCTTTCATCATGGCCATGGCGGGAGTCCTGTGCGCGCGAGTGGAGCGTACAGTCTAGGCGGCCGTTGTGGCGGGGAGGTGACCGGGATCAATGGGCGTGGCCGGGCAATCGCCCGGCCGCGCCTGCCATGCCTTACTCGTCGCCGGCCGAGAAGTCGTAGTCCATCGACTGGCTGGGGCCCTGCAGGTAGTGGCCCTGGATGTAGTTGACCCCGGCCTGCCAGAGGGTCGCCAGCACGCTGGCGCTCTCGACGAAGGGCACGATGGTCAGCTTGGCCTGGGCGTGCAGGCTGGCCAGCAGGGTTTTCAGGGCCTCCTGGTTCTCGGCCTGGGACAGGTCCTGGGTGAACGAGCCGTCGACCTTGACGAAGTCGACGTTGAGGTACTTGAAGGTGTTGAACGGGTTCAGCGCGCAGCCGAACTGGCCCAGGGCCACCTTGCAGTGCAGCTCGGCGAGGCCCTGGGTCAGGGCCTTGGCCTGCTTCAGGTAGGCGATCGCATCGGGTTCGCTGATCTGGAAGACCAGGGTGTCCGATGGCAGGCGGGCGGCCTTGAGCGCCACGCTGAGCCAGGGCAGCAGGGTCTGGTCCTGCAGGCTGCTGGTCGACAGGTGCACGAACAGGCGGGTGCTGTGGCCCTTGCTGCGGTGCTCGGCGAGCAGCTTGATCGAGTTGAGGATCACCCAGCGGTCGATCTTCTCGGCCAGCCCGGCGTCCCTGGCGGCGGCGAGGAATTCGGCCGGGGGTACTTCCTGGCCTTGCGGACTGAGCAGGCGCAGCAGCACCTCGTAGTGTTCGTCGCTGTCGCCGCGCAGGCTGATGACCGGCTGGAACAGCAGGCGGAAACTGTTGTTTTCCAGGGCCTGCTGGACCATCGCCACCAGGCTGCCGCGGCTGGCCGCCGCGGCCAGTTCGTCGGCCGGATTGTACAGCTTGACTGCGTTGCCGTCGCCGAGTTCGTCGGCGCAGCGGTGGGCGCGGTCGACCACGTCCTGGGCGCGGGCGGTCTTCTCGTTGAGCCCGGCGACGCCGATCGACAGGGTGGTCTGCACCGTGCGGCCGTTGACGTCGAACAGATGCCCCTCGACCTTCTTCAGCAGGCTGCCGAGTTGCTCCTGGGTCTGCTCCGGCGCCAGGCCGGGCAGCAGCACGCTGAACACGTCATCGGCGAAGCGCGCCAGCTGGGCGTCGGCGGCGAAGTGGTGGCGCAGCAGGTTGCCCAGGTCGGTGAGCAGCAGGTCGATGCCCGCCAGGCCGACTTCGCCGACCATCGCGGTATAGCGGTCGATGCGGATGTAGGCCAGGCTCGACGGCACGCCGGCATTCACCGCACGCTCGGCGGCGGCGTCCATCAGGCCGAGGAAGTGGGTGCGGTTGAACAGGCCGGTGACCAGGTCCTGGCTGCTGATCTCGCGCAGCTTCTCTTCCAGCTCGGCGTTGCCGCTCTCGGCACGGATCACCACCTGGATGCAGGGCTCGCCGTCGTAAGTGGCGGGGGAGAAGCTCATGCGCGCCTGGAAGCCCTTGCCGTTGGCCTTGATCCCGGTGCAGGCCAGCTCGGCGCTGCCGTCGCTGCTGTAGTTCTTGAGGAAGTCCTTGAAGGCGCCCTGGTCCTGCGCGGCGATCAGGTCGATCATCGGCATGCCTTCCAGCTCGTCGGCATCCTCGTAGGCGAACAGCTGCAGGTAGGCGCGGTTGGCGTAGATGTGCATGCCGTCGTGCACGTAGGTGATGGCATCCACCGAGCTTTCCAGCAGCAGCTGGCAGCGCTTCTCCGCTTCGCGCAGGGCCACCTCGGCGACTCGCCGCGCGCGGCGTTCTTCCAGGTTGGCCAGCTCGCGGTTGGCCACCAGGATCAGGCGCTCGTCCTCGCCCTGCGGGATGGCGTCCTGGGCGCCGAGTTGCAGGGCCTCGGTGATGTCTTCGGAGTCGTTGCCGGCCACCAGCAGGATGATCGGGATGTCCTTGGCCTGGCGGCGAATCGCGGTAATCGCTTCGCTGGGCTCGAGGTGTTCGCTGGTGGGGGCGGTGATCAGCAGGTCCCAGCTCTGTTGCAGGGCTTCGGCCAGGTTGTCGCTCGAGGTGATGCGGTGCACGCGGGTGGCGCGCCCGGCATTGCGGAACAGACTGACGAGTCGCTCGGCCTCGTTCTGCGAGTCTTCAAGAATCAGCAGGCGGATGGTTTTTTTTTCGATGGCCATGGTATTTGCTAGGAATGCGCCGAAGAAGGGGCGAAAAAGGGCGACAAAATGTGGGGTCTTGGAATCTACAGCGACTTCCAGAGCGAGTCAAAATCTTCCTCCCCGCTCGGCGTGGCGCGTCCTTGAGCTGTGACCGGCGTCCCGGCAGCCGGGCTGTGCTGCTCCAGCAGGCGGTATTCGAACTGGCTGAAGCTGCCGGTGCTGGTTGGTCGCCGGCTGAGTATGGCGCGCAATTCCTGGCCGTGCAGGTTGATGCTGACCTTGTTGCCGACCTGGAACGGCAGGCGCGGTGCGAGCAGCGTCGCCGGGCGGGAAATGGCGGCGATCGCCGGTAGCAGCAGGGCGCGCAGGTACTGGCTGCTCTGCTCGCTCTTGCGCACCAGCTGCAGGCCGCAGGCCTGTGCCTGCGGTGCGATCAGCTCGATGCCCATCTGCGTGCCGCCGCCGCGCACCTGGCGGATCCAGCGCACCACGGCCACGCTCCAGCCTTGCCCCGGCAGATCCTGGATGCCGAGCAGTTCGCCGGCCTGCATCTGCCCCGGGACTTCCCTGGCCCAGCTCAGGCAGTAACCGCCGGGGCTGTGGTTGACGATGCTCAGCTCGAACAGCGGGTAGCTCTCGCTCTTGCCGTCTGGCTCCGTGCCGACCTTGGCGCTGGTGGCCTTGTACTGGATGTCTTCCATGCTCAGGCCGCGTTCCCAGTTGCTGGTCGGCTGGGCATCGAAGGCGGTGGTCCAGATATCCGCCTTGTGCTGCGCGTGGAGGTTGAACTGTGCGGTTTTCGGTTCTTCGGGGCGTCTGAGCAGCTCGTTGAAGCTCTGCTGCCCGCCGACGAAGAAGTGCACCGCACTCATGCCGATGCACAGGGTCAGGCTGCCCTTGCCCTGGCTGCGCTGGAAGGTGCGCTCGGAGATTTCGCCCCAGGCCGCGCTGAGGTGCTGCAGCAGGTCCGGGCTCATGCCTTCCGGCACGGGCAGGCGCTGCGCCTCGTGGCTGTCGGCGGGCAGCAACAGGTGTTCCTTGATGGCGTCGACCAGGCGGTGCGGGTCCAGGCCCAGCAGGTTGTGCAGCTCGTGGTCCTTGAGCAGGGACTTGTAGCGCGGCGGGCCATCCTGCTGGGGGGCGATGACGAACAGGCTGTGCGGCTGCTCGGCAGCCTGCAGGCTGACCAGCGGCGTCCAGTCTTCCAGTGCCTCGGCCAGGCGGGCGATGCTGTTCTGGCGCAACTGGTTGCAGCGGGCACAACCCAGCAGCAGGGCGGCCAGGTAGGTCTGTTCCTGGCTCAGGCTCTTGCCGTTGTGCGCCAGCGCATCGCGCACCTGCACGTGCTGCAGGGCGTACTGGCGGGCGATGCGCTGCAACTGGTGGAGTTCCAGCCACAGGCCTTCCGGCACCGGGCAGTACAGCTGGCTGGCGCGCACCAAGGGGCCGAGCAGGCTGTGGCTGGCGCGCTGCAGGGCGGCGGTGAGCAGCGGCGCGCGCTCCTTGCTGAAGTGCGCGAGCTCCTGGGTGATGACCAGCTTGTAGCCGATGGCCAGGTGATTCTGCAGCGCCTGGCAGAGGTTGGCGACCTTGCGCGGGCGTTCGTCGAGCACGATGGACTGGTTGAGGAAGTGCCGCTCCAGATGGCGACAGACGAAGTGCACCTCGGGGCGCAGCAGTTCGAGCAGGTGCAGACGGTTGTCCGCCGGGGTGATCAGCTGGTTGAGCTCGGTCAGGCTCTGGTACAGCTGGCGGGCCGTTTCGCCGATGTTGGCCTTGGGCAGGCCGGCGAGCCAGCGCTTGAGCTCGCGTGGCGTGGGCTCGAACAGCGACAGGCCCGGCTGGTCCGGTACGGGGACGCGCAAGTGCAGATGGGGGCTCTGTTTATCCATGCTCGATGTTGTCCGCGGGCTCATGCAGCGAGTGCTGCGCCAGGCCGTTCTGTCCAGGTTCCGCGCAACTCTAACAGCATCGCACCGGCCCTGCAGCCAGGCGCCGGTGGCCGGCGCGTTAGTTGTGACCGGCGTTACGCCTGGCCGTTCCCGGGCGGGGAGAGTCCGGCGGCGCTGGCCGATTCGGCCGGGCTGACGCGTACCCAGCCATCGCCGACGCGCAGCACCGCGCTGGTGGCCCAGGCCGCCATGTCCTGGCGCCGGCAGACGCCGGTATTGCCCATGCCGGCGCCGGCGACCACCTTGTAGATCACCTGGTCGCGCAGGCCGCGGCCCGGCTTGCCGGCATCGATCACCTGGCGCACCGCCCAGGTGTTGCCCGGCCGGGTGTTGCTGTAGCAGGCACCGAGGAGGATGTCGCCGCCCTGCAGGAGCTGGGCCTGGGCATGCTGCTGGGCCAGCTGGACGATTTCCAGCAGGTCGTCGAAGCGGATGTCCAGGTAGGAATCGACCTGGCGCAGGGCGTGGTAGAAGTCTTCGGCGCTGAGCCCGCCCGGGACGCTGGGCGGCAGCGGCTGGCGGGCCAGGGCGGCCGGGTAGCGGCGCCAGGGGAACAGGCAGTTGAACAGCACGGCGACCAGCAGGATCACGGCGACATTCAGCAGCACCGGGCTGATGACGAAGGCGAAGCCGAGGTCGTGGATGGCGCTGCCGCCGATCACCGCGCTGAGCGCGGTGGCGCCGCCGGGCGGGTGGATGCAGCGCGCGTACTGCATCACCAGGATGGCCAGGGCCACCGCCAGGGCCGGGGTGAAGGCGGCCTGCGGCCAGAGCTGCTGGCAGGCGACGCCGATCAGCGCCGACAGCCCGTGCCCGCCGATGACCGCCCAGGGCTGCGAGAGCGCGCCGTGCGGCACGGCGAACAGCAGCACGGCGCTGGCGCCCATCGAGGCGATGACCCAGAAGGCCGCGTCGCTGGGCAGCAGCCAGTGGGTCACGGCATAGATCAGGCCGATGCCGGCAAAGGCGCCGAGGCCGGCGAGGAACTTCTCCAGGTGGCTGGTGGCGTCATTGCCCCAGCCCAGCAGGCGCAGCAGGTAGTGCGTGGGGCTGCCCGGTGTCTGTTGCTGGGCCATGCCTCAGGCGTTGCGCGGCATGGCCAGGGCCTGGCCCATGCGTACCGGGCTGCCGGCGACCAGGCCCTCGGCCCACTGCACCTGCTGCGGGCCGAACAGCACGATGGCGGTCGAGCCCAGCTTGAAGCGGCCCAGTTCGCCGCCCTTGTCCAGCTCGATCGGCGCGCGCGCGGCCTCGTCGTAGCGGGTGGTTTTCAGCTCGCGCTTGGGCGGGGTGACCAGGCCGGCCCAGACCGTCTCGATGCTGGCGACTATCATCGCGCCGACCAGCACCACGGCCATCGGCCCGCGCTCGGTGTCGAACAGGCAGACCACCCGCTCGTTGCGGGCGAACAGCTCGGGGACGTTCTCCGCGGTGGTCTGGTTGACCGAGAACAGCCGGCCCGGCACGTAGACCATCTCGCGCAGCGTTCCTGCCAGCGGCATGTGCACGCGGTGGTAGTCCTTGGGCGACAGGTAGATGGTGGCGAAGTCGCCGCCCATGAACGGGCTGGCGCGCTCGACGTCGCCGCCCAGCAGCTCCAGCACGCTGAAGCTGTGGCCCTTGGCCTGGAAGCAGCGGCCCTGCTCGATCGGCCCGAGCTGGCTGACCGCGCCGTCGGCGGGGCTGAGGATGGCGCCGGGGCTGGCGTCCAGCTGGCGCGCGCCGTCTTTCAGGGCGCGGGTGAAGAAGGCGTTGAAGTGCTCGTAGGCCGTCAGGTCTTCGACCTGGGCCTCGCTCATGTTGACCTGGTACTGCTTGGCGAACCAGCCGATCAGGCGGTCCTTGAACCAGGCGGCGCGGCATTCGGCGGCGCAGCCGATCAGGCGCGACAGCAGGTGGTGCGGCAGCAGGTACTGGCTGAGGATGAACAGGCGCTGTTTCATGAAGATTCCTTGAATCGGTTAAGACTCGACCGGGGTGTCGGGATGGTTGCCCCACTCGGACCAGGAGCCGGCGTAGGCCTTGACCCGCGGGTAGCCGAGGGCCTTGGCCGCCAGGTAGGTGAAGCCCGAGCGGCGGTGGGTCTGGCAGTGGGTGATCAGTTCCTTGTCCGGGGTGATGCCCAGTCGGGCGAGTACCGCGGCCAGGTCGGTGCGGATGCGCAGGTCGCGCTGGGCGTCCATGCCGGCGGTCCACTCGAAGTTGACGGCCCCCGGAATATGCCCGCCCTTGGCGGCCAGGACTTTCTCGCCGCTGAATTCGGCGGGCGAGCGCGCGTCCCAGATCGCCAGGTCGCTGGCGCCCAGGCGGCTCTGCAGGTATTCGCGGCTGGCGGTGGGCGCGTCGTGCAGGGTCAGGCTGACCTGCGCGGTGCCGGCGGCCGGCTGGGCCTGGCTGAGTTCGCGGCCTTCGCCGAGCCAGGCCTGCAGGCCGCCGTTGAGGTAGTGGTAGTGGCGGTGGCCGATCACGTCGAGCAGCCAGATGAAGCGCCCGGCCCAGCCGCCGCCCTCGTCGTCGTAGACCACGTAGACCGCGTCCGGGCGATGGCCCAGTTCGCCGAACAGGGCTTCCAGCTGCGCCCGCTCCGGCAGCAGGCCGGGCGCCGGTGGCAGGCCCAGCTGGGTGCGCTTGCTGTCGACCCAGTGGGCGCCGGGAATATGCCCCTGGGCATAGCGCGCGGCACTGCTCAGGTCGACCAGGATCAACTCGGCGGCCTGCAGGCGCGCGGCCAGCTCGGCCGGTTCGATGACCAGCGGCAGGGTGGAGAAGGCGGACATGGGAAGCCTCCGGCAACGGGGAAAAGGCGCGATTGTAGCGGAAGACCAGGGTCTGTTCGCGGTTCGCGAACGAAACGGCAACAGACCCTAGGTGCCGCGGCGGGCAAAGCTGGCCAGGGCACGCTCGATGCACTGGGCGGTCTTGGCGAACACCTGCAGCTGGCTGTCGCTGATCGGGGCGCCCTGCTGGTCGGCCACCAGCAGCATCACCACCCGGCCGTTGCTGGCCAGCGAGCGCAGCAGCAGGTGCTCGCCGCTGAACAGGGCCTTCAGGCTGCCCGGCAGCAGGGCGGAGAACTGGGCGATATTGGCCGGGCTCAGGCGCAGTTGCCCGGGCTGGCTGAGCAGGCGCTGGAGTACCTGGCTGTGCGCCGGGTCGAGGCGCAGCTGGGCGGCTTCCGCCGGCAGGCCGGCGGCCTGCTGGGTCATCAGCCGGCTCTGCGTGCGGTCGGCCAGCAGCACCAGGATGCGCTGCATGCCGGCGGCCTGCAGGGCGCCGCGTGCGCAATCGGTCAGCTGCAGCACGTTGGCGAAGCCGGACGGGTTGGCCAGCAGGCGTGCGCAATGCTCCTTCCACAGTTCCAGCTCGCCCTTGACTGCCGCGGGCGGGGGCCGGTGCTGCAGGCGGCAGCCGTCCCAGGGCCAGAGCAGGGCCTCGGCGGGGTGCCAGAGGCCGGGCTGGGCATGCTGGTGGGCGCTGTGTACGGCCTGCTGGTGCACCAGCGGCTGCAGCTCGCCGAGGGCCACGTGCAGGTACAGCCCGGTCAGACGCTGCCAGCGCAGGTGGTGCTGGCAGCTCCAGTTGTGGTGGGCGGAGAGCGCCAGGCCGTTGGCCAGCAGGATGCTGTTGCCCGGCAGGGTCAGCCAGCGGCGCAGGTGCGGGTCGGCATCGAGCAACTGCTGCTGGTGCAGGGGGTGTTCGTTGTCGTGGGCGATATGCAGGGCCTTGACCAGCAGGCGGCGGTCCGCGACCAGCAGGCGGTAGCCCTGGACTATCCATTCCGGCAGGCGCCAGTGGCGGGCCAGGGCCAGACACAGCTGCAGCAGGGGCGCGCCGAGCAGTTCGCGCTCGACCCGGCTGGCCGGCTCGCCCTGGCCCAGCACCCGCCGCTCCCAGGCCTCGAACAGCTGCGGGTAGGCCATGACCAGTGGCCACAGCGGGGCGAGGAACAGCAGGCTGCCCCAGTGGATCTCCTGCCACAGGCGGGCCAGGCGGTTGGCGAACAGGCCGTTGGCCTGCTGCGAGGCGTGCTGGCTGATCAGCAGCAGCTGGCGCAGGGCCAGGGGGATCTGCGCCTCGTCGACCACCGGCATCTGGTTCAGCAGGGTCTCGGCGCGGCTCAGGCCGAGGCGGTTGAGTGCCATCTCCAGGCTCTCCGCCGGCTCGCTGAAGCTGTTGCTGCTGCGATTGGCTTCGCGCAGCAGCAGCAGGGCGATGGCCGGGCTGTGCTGCATCTGCTCGGCGATCTCGCGCAGCGAGCGGCGGCTGTCGACCAGGGTGCGGCGTACGCGTTCGTGCTGGTCGGCGGCAACCGGCAGGCGAATGGCGTCCAGCTGCTTGAGCCAGGCGTCGAGGGTGCGTGGAGCGGCTTTGGAAGTGGGCATGCAGATTGAGCCAAACTGGCTTTTCGCCTTTACTGCCTATAGTCTGGCGCAATACTTCCGATAAATAGAAGGGTTGTTTTGCATAACCCTTCCGACTGACTCTTCAAGCTCATCTCCCATGGCAAAAATCCTCGGCATCTTGGTCGTATTCGGCAGCGTGCTCGGCGGCTTCATCCTGTCCGGCGGCAAGTTCATGGCGCTGATCCACCCCTTCGAGGTGATGATCATCGGCGGCGCCGCCCTGGGCGCCTTCCTGCAGGCCAACCCGGGCAGCACCTTCATGACCGTCTTCAAGAAGTCGTTGAAGATGTTCAGCTCGCGCTTCACCCACACCTTCTACCTGGAGGTGCTGAAGCTGCTCTACGAAATTCTCAACAAGAGTCGCCGCGAAGGCATGATGGCCATCGAGGCGGATGTCGAAGACCCCAACGCCAGCCCGATCTTCAGCAAGTACCCCTCGGTGCTCAAGGATGCGGGGATGACCGCCTTCATCTGCGATTACCTGCGCATCATGTCGTCCGGCAACATGGCGCCGCACGAGCTGGAGAACCTCTTCGACATGGAGCTCAACGGCCTCAAGGAAGAGCTGGAACACCCGGCCCATGCGGTGGCCAAGGTGGCCGACGGCATGCCGGCCATGGGTATCGTCGCGGCGGTGCTGGGCATCGTGATCACCATGTCGATCCTCGCCTCCGCGGACAACGCGCAGATCGGCGAGAAGGTCGGTACCGCCCTGGTCGGGACCTTCCTCGGCATCCTCGCCTCCTACGGCTTCTTCGGCCCGCTCTCCGGTGCCCTGGAACACGATGCCAAGGAAGAACTGAACCTGTACGAGGCGATCAAGGCCACGCTGGTGGCTTCCGCTTCCGGCATGCCGCCGACGCTGGCTGTGGAGTTCGGGCGCAAGGTGCTGTTTCCCGCGCACCGGCCGAGCTTCAGCGAGCTCGAGCAGGCCATGCGCGGTAACTAAGGGCCATGGAAAACAACCAGCCAATCATCGTCAAGCGGGTCAAGAAGACCGCTGGCGGTCACCATGGCGGCGCCTGGAAAATCGCCTTCGCCGACTTCGCCACGGCGATGATGGCGTTCTTCCTGGTGATGTGGCTGATGAGTTCGGCCACCCCCGAGCAGAAGAAGGCCATCTCCGGTTACTTCCAGGACCCCATCGGCTTCACCGAGAGTGCCAGCCCCCATGTGATCGACCTCGGCGGCACGCCGACGCCGGCCCCGGACCGCACCCTCAATCCCGAGGTGAAAGACGCCCCGGATGCCCAGGAGGCGGCGATCGACGCGCAGACCGAGGCGCAGCAGGAAGTCAGCGCCAGCCAGGCCGAAGAGCTCGCCGAGCAGGTCGAGCGCGAGCGCCTGGAAATGCTCCTGCAGGAGCTGCAGACCAAGGTCGACGAGAATCCGCAGCTGCAGAAGTTCAAGGACCAGATCCTCTTCGAGATCACCCAGGATGGCCTGCGCATCCAGATCATGGATGCCGAGAACCGGCCGATGTTCGACCTCGGCAGCGCCCGCCTGCAGCCCTATTTCGAGGACATCCTGCTGATCCTCGCCGAGACCATCAAGGAAGTGCCGAACAAGATCAGCGTCAGCGGCCATACCGATGCCAAGCCGTTTGCCGCCGATGGCGAGTTCGGCAACTGGGAGCTGTCCGCCAACCGTGCCAATGCCGCGCGGCGGGCCTTGGTCGCCGGGGGCTACCCGGACGAGCGCGTGGCGCGGGTGGTCGGTTACGCCTCGTCGGCGCTGTTCGATCGTCAGGACCCGCTCAACCCGGTGAACCGGCGCATCGACATCACCGTGCTGACCAAGAAGGCGCAGCGCGCCATCGAGGGCGAGCAGGAGCAGCAGGGTGACGCGCGGCCTGCCGAGGGCGCCACGCCGGCCGACCCGGTGCCGGCGGCCGATGCCCCGGTGCAGCCGCCGGAGCTGCGCCAGAAGCTGAACATCTTCGAGGATGGCGCGCTGCAGTTCGACGAGCCCAGGGAGTAGGCGGCTCGCGTCGCGTGCGGGACTGCACGATGAAAAAGGCCGCGATGATCGCGGCCTTGTCGTTTCTACCGGGGCGGGGCTCAGTATTCCGCCTCGGGCAGGCTGGCAATGATGTGCCGGTAGCTGGCCATGCGCTGCGGCTGTATGCGGCCATCCTCGAGGGCCCTGAGCAGGGCGCAGCCGGGCTCGCGGTCGTGCTTGCAGTCGCGGAAGCGACAGGTGCCGAGCAGGTCGCGGAACTCGATGAAGCCGGCCTCGACGTCGTCGCGGCTGACATGGCCGAGGCCGAATTCGCGAATGCCGGGGGAGTCGATCAGCTCGCCGCCGCCGGGGAAGTGGAACAGCCGCGCGGTGGTGGTGGTGTGGGTGCCCTTGCCGGTGACTTCCGACAACGGGCCGACGCGGGTGTCGACGCCGGGCAGCAGGCTGTTGACCAGCGACGACTTGCCGACCCCGGACTGGCCGACGAACACGCTGACGTGGCCGTCCAGGCGCTTGCGCAGTTCATCCATTCCGCCGCCTTCGTGGGCCGATACTTCCAGCAGCGGGTAGCCGAGCTGGCGGTAGGTGGCGAGCAGGCCATTGAGGTGCGCGGCATTTTCCGCGTCGACCAGGTCGGCCTTGTTCAGCAGCAGCTGCGGCTGGATGCCGGCGTGCTCGGCGGCGATCAGGTAGCGGTCGATCAGGTTGGCGTGGGCATGCGGCAGCGGGGCGAAGACGATGACGATCAGGTCGACGTTGGCCGCCACCGGCTTGAGCTGGCCGCGCATGTCCGGGCGACAGAGTTCCGACGAGCGCGGCAGCTGCGCGACGATCACCCCGATGCCCTGGTTGCCGGCCCGCCAGACCACGCGGTCGCCGGTGACCAGCGCCGGCAGGTTGGCGCGCAGGTGGCAGCGGCAGACCTGGCCGGCCTGTTCGCCCTCCAGGGCTTCGACCTCGACCTGTACGCCGAAGTGGGCGATGACCAGGCCGGTCTGCTCGGGGCCGAGATCGCCGCCCTCGAGCTCTTCGAGCATGCGCGATTCGCGCTTGGCGGCGCGCGCCGCACGCTCTTCCTGAACCTTGTCGATGCGCCAGCTCTGGCGACGGGTGAGTTGGCGTTTGGCCATGACCTTTCCGGGGTTAGTGAAACGGCCGCGAGTTTAGCACGGGGGCCGCGGGCTGGCTGTGGCGCCGCCGGAGCTGGTACAACTGGCGTTCTTCCTCGGTTGCCGGATGTCCCATGTTCGATCTACTGCCCGGCCGTTACCCGGCCCTGCGTGCCTTGCTGGCCCAGCTGCTGGCCGTGCTGGGGGTGGCGCTGCTGCTGGTGTTGCTGCAGCAGCTGGCCGGCTGGCGCATGCCGCTGTGGCCGGCGGCGCTGCTGCAGGGCGCTCTGGCCGCGGCGCTCGGCCACTGCCTGGGTTTGCGCCGCTGGTGGCTGGCGTTGAACTTCGCCTTCGTCCCGGCCCTGCTGGCGCTGCAGGCGCGCGAGCTGCCGGCCTGGTGGTTTCTCGGGGCTTTCCTGCTGCTGTTGCTGAGCAACTGGAACAGCTTGCGCGAGCAGGTGCCGCTGTACCTGAGCGGGGCGCCGACGCGGCAGCGCCTGAGCCGGCTGCTGGCCGGGCAGGCGGCGGATTTCCGTTTCGTCGACCTCGGCTGCGGGCTCGGCGGCACCCTGGTGCAGCTGGCGCGCGATTACCCGCAGGCGCGTCTGCACGGGGTGGAAACCGCGCCGCTGGTGTTTCTCTGCGCCTGGCTGCGCTGCCTGCCCTACCGCAACTGCCGGGTGCGCTACCGCAGCCTGTGGCGCGAGGCGCTGGGCGACTACGACGTGGTCTACTGTTTCCTCTCGCCGGCGCCGATGGCGCGTCTGTGGCAGCAGGCGCGGGCGCAAATGCGCCCCGGCGCCCTGCTCATCAGCAACAGCTTCGAGGTGCCGCAGGTGCCGGCCCATGAGGTGGTCGAGGTGGCGGACTGGCGCGCTTCGCGTTTGCTGATCTGGCGGCTGTGACGGGCTAAACTGCCGGCTTGCAGAGAGGAGTAACCGTCATGCCGCAGAACCCCAACAACCTGATCTGGATCGACCTGGAAATGACCGGGCTGGAGCCGGAGCGCGACGTCATCATCGAGATGGCCACCATCGTCACCGACAGCGACCTGAACATCCTTGCCGAGGGCCCGGTAATCGCCGTGCACCAGAGCGATGAGCTGCTGGCCGGGATGGACGAGTGGAACACCCGCACCCACGGCGAGAGCGGTCTGACCCAGCGCGTGCGCGAAAGCAAGATCGGCCCGGTCGAGGCGCAGGCGCAGACCATCGCCTTCCTCGAGCAGTGGGTGCCGAAAGGCAAGTCGCCGATCTGCGGCAACAGCATTGCCCAGGACCGGCGCTTCCTCTACAAGTACATGCCGGAGCTGGAGGCCTACTTCCACTACCGCTACCTGGACGTGACGACCCTGAAGATCCTCGCCGGCCTGTGGGCGCCGGCGGTCAGGGACTCCTTCCAGAAGCAGGGCACCCACCAGGCGCTGGACGATATCCGCGAGTCGATCGCCGAACTGCGCCATTACCGCGAGCACTTCCTCAAGGTCTGACGCATCGCCAGGCCCGCCGCGTGCGGGCCTTTTCACGCAGGTCGAGCGTTCGGCCGCCGCTATGCCAGGCCATGGCGCTGCAAGGCCCACAGCACATGCTCGCGCACTAGCTCCGACGGATCGTCGCGGCGCGCCGCGAGCGCCTCCAGCACCGCAATGCTCGAGGGCGCATTGCCCAGGCCGACGGCCAGGTTGCGCAGCCAGCGCTCGTAGCCGGCGCGGCGCAGCGGCGAGCCCTCGGTGCGGCTGAGGAATTCCTCCTCGCTCCAGCGGAACAGCGCGCTCAGGGCGGCATTGTCCAGTCCGTGGCGCGGCTGGAAGTCGTTCTGCGCGGTCGGCTTGGCGAAGCGGTTCCACGGGCAGACCAGCTGGCAGTCGTCGCAGCCGAACACCCGGTTGCCGATCAGCGGGCGCAGTTCGACGGGGATGCTGCCCTTGTACTCGATGGTCAGGTAGGAAATGCAGCGCCGCGCATCCAGCACGTAGGGGGCGACGAAGGCGGCGGTCGGGCAGATATCCAGGCAGGCCGTGCAGCGCCCGCAGTGCTCCGTGGCATGCGGCGCATCCACCGGCAGCGCCAGGTCGACGAACAGCTCGCCGAGAAAGAACCAGCTGCCGGCCTTGCGGTTGAGGATCAGGGTGTTCTTGCCGATCCAGCCGAGTCCGGCCTGCTCGGCGATGGCCTTCTCCAGCACCGGGGCGCTGTCGACGAAGGCGCGGTGGCCGAACGGGCCGATGGCCTGCTGGATGCGCTCGGCCAGCTGCTGCAGGCGCTTGCGGATCAGCTTGTGGTAGTCGCGGCCCAGCGCGTAGCGCGACACGTAGGCGGTTTCCGGCTGGGCCAGGCAGGCGCTCATGCGGGTATCGCCGGGCAGGTAGTCCATGCGCAGCGACACCACGCGCAGGGTGCCAGGCACCAGTTGCTCCGGGTGCGAGCGCTTGCTGCCGTGGGCGGCCATGTAGTCCATCTCGCCCTGGTAGCCGGCGTCGAGCCAGCGTTGCAGGTGCCCCTCGTGCTCGCCCAGTTGCACGTCGGCGATGCCGACCTGCTGGAAGCCCAGCTCGCGGCCCCAGTCCTTGATGGACTGGGCGAGGTGCATGAGGTCGAGAGCGGTGGCGGACATGGCAGGCGGGAAACCGGAGGCGAGGAGGGTATAATTCTGCCAGACCTCGCCGGAATCACCGAACCATGTCGTTTGCCGAAACCCTATTACCCCTGCCGTTGTACAGCGCCGCCCAGGTCCGCGAGCTGGATGCGCGGCTGATCGCCGGCGGAACGCCCGGCTTCGAACTGATGCAGCGCGCCGCCCATGCGGCCTGGCGCGCGCTGCGCCGGCGCTGGCCGCAGGCTGCCGCCGTAACGGTGCTGAGCGGGGCCGGCAACAACGCCGGCGACGGCTATCTGCTCGCCGCCCTGGCGCAGCAGGCCGACTGGGCGGTGCGCGTGCTGGCGGTCGGCGCACCGCAGCAGCTGGCCGGCGCCGCGGCGCAGGCCTGCGCCGCGGCGCGCGCGGCCGGGGTGGCGATAGAAGCCTGGCGGGCCGACGCCGAGCTGCAGGGGGTGCTGGTCGATGCCCTGCTCGGTACCGGCTTTCGCGGTGCCTTGCGCGAGCCGTATGCGGCGGCCATCGCCCAGATCAATGCCAGCGGCCTACCCGTGCTGGCGGTGGATGTCCCCTCCGGGCTGAATGCCGACAGCGGACTGGTCGAGGAGCTGGCGGTGCGCGCCGACCTCACCGTCAGCTTCATCGGCCTCAAGCTCGGCCTGTTCACCGGCGATGCCGCCGACTGGGTCGGCCAGTTGGTGTTCGATGACCTGCGCGCCGACCCGCAGCTGGTCGCCGCGCAGCCCTGCCAGGCCCTGCGCCTGGCGGGTGCGGCCCTGCCACGGCTGGCGCCGCGCTCGCGCACTGCGCACAAGGGCAGTTTCGGCCATGTGCTGGTGGTCGGCGGCGATCGCGGTTTCGGCGGCGCCGCCCTGCTCTCGGCCGAGAGCGCCCTGCGCGCCGGCGCCGGCCTGGTGTCGCTGGCGACCCGTGGCGAGCACGTGCCGGCTTCCCTGGCGCGGCGCCCGGAAATCATGTGCGTGGCCACCGACTCGACCTACCAGTTGCCGGGGCTGTGCGAGCAGGCCGACGTGCTGGTGGCCGGCCCCGGTCTCGGTCAGCAGGCCTGGGGTCGCAGCCTGCTCAGTGCGCTGGCGGCCAGCCCGCGGCCGCAGGTGTGGGATGCCGATGCGCTGAACCTGCTGGCCAGCGCTGCCGTGACGCTGCCCGTCGATAGCGTGCTCACCCCGCATCCCGGCGAGGCGGCGCGCCTGCTCGGCTGCAGTACGGCCGCGGTGCAGGCCGATCGGCCGGCGGCGGCCCGGGCCCTGGCCGCGAAGTACTCCGCGGTGGTGGTGCTCAAGGGCGCCGGCAGCCTGGTCGCCGCCCCCGACGGTCGTCTGCTGCTGTGCGATCGCGGGCATCCGGCCATGGCCGGTGCCGGCTTTGGCGATGTGCTGGCCGGGCTGGTCGGCGCGCTGCGGGCCCAGGGCCTGGCCGCCTTCGAGGCCGCCGCGCTGGCGGTCTGGCTGCACGCCAGTGCCGGGCAGCAGCTCGGCGCCGGCGGTCGCGGGCTGGCGGCCGGCGACCTGCTGCCGACCATTCGTCAGTTGCTTGAGGAGCATTGCCCATGCCTGCAGTAACCCTGTACGCCGCTGGCGAGGAGGCCATGCTGGCCCTCGGCGCGCGCCTGGCGGCGCTGACCGCGGGGCACGGCATCATCTGTCTGCATGGCGATCTGGGGGCCGGCAAGACCACCCTGTCGCGCGGCATCGTGCGCGGCTTCGGCCATCAGGGGGCGGTGAAGAGTCCGACCTTCACCCTGGTCGAGCCCTATGAGCTGGGCGATACGCGGATCTTCCACTTCGACCTGTATCGCCTGGCCGACCCGGAAGAGCTGGAGTTTCTCGGCATTCGCGACTATTTCGCCGCGGACGCCCTGTGCCTGATCGAGTGGCCGCAGCGCGGTGCCGGCGTTTTGCCAAAGGCTGACCTGGACATTACCATTACCCCGCATGAAGCTGGCCGTGCGTTGCTGTTGCAACCGCACAGTGCCCGCGCCGAGGCGTGGTGTGCTGCCTTATCTGCCGCCTTATAAGAGTCTGTATATAAAAATGGGGAAGGCTATGCGCATTCGTGCGCTGTTCAGCGGGGTAGGGATGGTGTTGGCGGCGCTGGCAGCCGACGTGCTGGCCGCGACGGAAGTGCGCAGCGTGCGCCTGTGGCGCGCGCCGGATAACACCCGCCTGGTCTTCGACCTGTCCGGCCCGGTGCAGCACAGCGTGTTCACCCTGGCGGCACCGAACCGCATCGTCATCGATATCAACGGCGCGCAGATGGTCGGCCGTTTGGATCAGCTGTCGCTCGGCAACACGCCGATCACCGCGGTGCGCTCGGCCCAGCGTTCGCCGACCGACCTGCGCCTGGTGCTCGACCTGTCGGCGACGGTTGCGCCGAAAAGCTTCAGCCTGGCGCCCAATCAGCAGTACGGCCATCGCCTGGTCGTCGACCTGTTCGATCAGGAATCGGCGCCTGCCGGCTCGGCCGCGGTCGCACCCGCCGCGCCGCCCAGCGGCAACAACGTCAGCACGCCAGCCCCGCAAAATCCCGCAGGCGGCGCCAACCCGCCGCCAGCGCGGGTGCCGGTTGCCGAGGTGCCCAGCACGGCGCCGGCCAAGCTGCCGCCGATGCCCAGCGGCAAGCGCGAGATCGTGGTGGCCATCGACGCCGGCCATGGCGGCGAAGACCCGGGGGCGCTCGGACCGAACAAGAGCGTGTTCGAGAAGAACGTGACCCTGGCCATCGCCAAGGAGCTGCAGCGGCAGATCAATGCCGAGAAGGGTTTCCGCGGCGAGCTGGTGCGCACCGGCGACTACTTCATTCCGCTGCGCAAGCGCACCGAGATTGCGCGCAAGAAGGGTGCCGACCTGTTCGTCTCCATCCATGCCGATGCCGCACCGCGGGCCTCGGCTTTCGGCGCCTCGGTGTTCGCCCTGTCGGATCGCGGCGCCACCTCGGAAACCGCGCGCTGGCTGGCCGACAGCGAAAACCAGTCGGACCTGATCGGTGGCGCCGGCAACGTCAGCCTCGACGACAAGGACCGCATGCTCGCCGGGGTGCTGCTCGACCTGTCGATGACCGCCTCGCTGTCCTCCAGCCTCAACGTCGGGCAGAAGGTGCTCAGCCACATGGGCAGCATCACCCCGCTGCACAAGCGCCGGGTCGAGCAGGCCGGCTTCATGGTGCTGAAGTCGCCGGATATTCCGTCGATCCTGGTCGAAACCGGCTTCATCTCCAACCCCAACGAGGCGCGCAAGCTGTCCAGTCGCGGTCATCAGCAGGCCCTGGCGCGCTCGATCACCACCGGGGTGCGGCAGTTCTTCCAGCAGAACCCACCGCCCGGCACCTACATCGCCTGGCTGCGTGACACCGGCAAGATCGCCCCGGGGCCGCGCGAACACGTGGTGACGTCCGGCGAAAGCCTGGCGCTGATCGCCCAGCGCTACCAGGTCGGCCTGGCCGCACTGCGCAACGCCAACTCGCTGCGTTCGGACGTGATCAAGGTCGGCCAGACCCTGCGCATCCCGGCGACCGCGCTGGCGGCCCAGCCGTGAGCGGCGGGGCGCGCATCCAGCTGCTCAGCCCGCGGCTGGCCAACCAGATTGCCGCCGGCGAGGTGGTCGAACGCCCGGCGTCGGTGATCAAGGAGCTGCTGGAGAACAGCCTGGACGCCGGCGCCAAGCGCATCGACGTCGAGGTGGAGCAGGGCGGCATCAAGCTGCTGCGGGTACGCGACGACGGCGGCGGCATTCCCGCCGATGACCTGCCGCTGGCCCTGGCCCGCCATGCCACCAGCAAGATCCGCGAACTGGAAGACCTGGAAAGCGTGATCAGCCTGGGCTTCCGCGGCGAGGCGCTGGCTTCGATCAGCTCGGTGGCGCGCCTGACCATGACCTCGCGCACTGCCGACGCCGAGCAGGCCTGGCAGGTGGAAACTGAGGGGCGCGACATGGAGGCGCGGGTGCAGCCGGCGGCGCACCCGGTCGGGACCTCGGTGGAAGTGCGCGACCTGTTCTTCAATACCCCGGCGCGGCGCAAGTTCCTGCGCGCCGAGAAAACCGAATTCGATCACCTGCAGGAGGTAATCAAGCGCCTGGCCCTGGCCCGTTTCGACGTGGCCTTCCACCTGCGCCACAACGCCAAGACGGTGTTCGCCCTGCATGAGGCGGCGGACGCGATCAGTCGTGCCCGGCGCGTGGCCAGCGTGTGCGGCCCGGCGTTCCTCGAGCAGGCGCTGCCGATCGAGATCGAGCGCAGCGGCCTGCGCCTGTGGGGCTGGGTCGGCTTGCCGACCTTCTCGCGCAGCCAGGCCGACCTGCAGTATTTCTACGTCAACGGGCGCATGGTGCGCGACAAGCTGGTCGCCCACGCGGTGCGCCAGGCCTACCGCGACGTGCTGTTCAATGGTCGCCATCCGACCTTCGTGCTGTTCCTCGAGATCGACCCGACGGTGGTCGACGTCAACGTGCACCCGACCAAGCATGAAGTGCGCTTTCGCGACAGCCGCATGGTGCATGACTTCCTCTACGGCACCCTGCACCGCGCCTTGGGCGAGGTGCGCCCGGAAGACCAGCTGGCGGCGCCCGCGGCGGTGAGCCAGATGGTGCGTCCGAGCGGTCAGGCGGCCGGTGAGTTCGGCCCGCAGGGCGAGATGGGCCTGGCGGCCAATATGCTGGAGCAGCCGGCGGCGCCGGCGTCGCTGTGGCGTTCGCCCGGTGCCGGCTACCAGGCGTCGCGTCCCGAGGCGGCGCTGCCGGCCGCCGAGGCGCAGGGTGCCTATCGCGAGTATTTCGCGCCGTTGCCCGAAGCGCTGCCGGCCGGCCTGCCGCAGCCCCAGGGCGACATTCCGCCGCTGGGCTATGCCCTGGCCCAGCTCAAGGGCGTGTACATCCTCGCCGAGAATGCCCAGGGCATGGTCCTGGTGGACATGCACGCGGCCCACGAGCGGATCACCTACGAGCGGCTGAAAACCGCCATGGCCAGCGAGGGGCTGCGTGGCCAGCCGTTGCTGGTGCCGGAGTCCATCGCCCTGAGCCAGCGCGAGGCCGATTGCGCCGAGGAGCATGCCGCCTGGTTCCAGCGCCTGGGCTTCGAGCTGCAGCGCCTGGGCGAGGAAAGCCTGGCGATCCGCCAGATCCCTGCCCTGCTCAAGCAGGCCGAGGCCACCCAGCTGGTGCGCGATGTGCTCGCCGACCTGCTCGAATACGGCACCAGCGACCGCATTCAGGCCCATCTCAACGAGCTGCTGGCGACCATGGCCTGCCACGGTGCGGTGCGGGCCAACCGGCGCCTGACCCTGCCCGAGATGAACGGCCTGCTGCGCGACATGGAGCACACCGAGCGCAGCGGCCAGTGCAACCATGGGCGTCCGACCTGGACCCAGCTGGGCATGGACGATCTCGACAAGCTCTTTCTTCGCGGTCGCTGAGGCGTTGCCGCCTGCGCCTGGAGCGCCTTTCCCCGATGTCCGAACGCCTGCCTCCCGCCATCTTCCTGATGGGGCCGACCGCCGCCGGCAAGACCGACCTGGCCCTGGCCCTGGCCGATGCATTGCCTTGCGAGCTGATCAGCGTCGATTCGGCGCTGATCTATCGCGGCATGGACATCGGCACGGCCAAGCCGGACCAGGCGACGCTGGCGCGCTATCCGCACCGCCTGATCGATATCCGTGACCCGGCCGAGAGCTATTCCGCCGCCGAATTCCGCGCCGATGCCCTGGCGGCGATGGCCGAGATCAGTGCGCGCGGCCGGATTCCGCTGCTGGTGGGCGGCACCATGCTGTATTTCAAGGCGCTGCTGGAGGGCTTGGCCGACATGCCCGGCGCCGACCCGGTGGTGCGCGCCGAGCTGGAGGCGCGCGCCGCCGTCGAGGGCTGGCAGGCCCTGCATCGCGAGCTGGCCCAGGTCGATCCGGAGTCGGCGGCGCGCATTCATCCCAATGACCCGCAGCGCCTGATCCGGGCACTGGAAGTCCACCGCGTGAGTGGCTTGAGCATGACTGCGCACAGGCAGCGCCAGGCCGCGGAAAATCGCGGTTTAGACGCCCCTGGCATGGCGCATTTGCCTTATACTGTGGCGCAGCTGGCCATTGCGCCGGTGCAGCGGCACGTGTTGCACGAGCGGATAGCGCTGCGTTTTCGGCATATGCTGGAACACGGCTTCATCGAAGAGGTCGAAGCATTGCGCTTGCGGGGCGATTTGCACGCAGGCTTGCCGTCGATTCGCGCGGTCGGTTACCGCCAGGTGTGGGATTACCTGGACGGCAAGCTGAGTCGCGAGGAGGTGACGGAGCGGGGGATCATCGCCACGCGCCAACTGGCCAAGCGGCAGTTCACCTGGTTGCGCAGTTGGGCAGATCTGCATTGGCTGGACAGTCTGGCCGATGACAATCTTTTTTGTGCCTTGAAATACCTGAAAGCGGTCTCCATATTGACGTGAGACCTTTTCGGCGGCCGTCTATCCTTGCTTATTGAGCGCGATACGGCATAAGCCATTTTTGCTTTACTACATTTTGACCCCTACAGGAGTGCGGCATATGTCAAAAGGGCATTCGCTACAAGACCCTTACCTGAATACCTTGCGTAAGGAACGCGTACCGGTTTCCATCTATCTGGTGAACGGCATCAAGCTGCAGGGCCAGATCGAATCCTTCGATCAATTCGTCATTCTGCTGAAGAACACCGTCAGCCAGATGGTCTACAAACACGCCATTTCCACCGTGGTGCCGAGCCGTCCGGTGCGCCTGCCTAGCGCGACCGAAGGCGAGCAGGTCGAGCCGGGCAACGCTTGACGGGAGTCCACCTTGTTTTTTGAGCGCCACGGTGGTGGTGAGCGGGCCGTTCTCGTTCACCTGGATGGCCAGAATCCCGAGGCGCGCGAAGATCCGCAGGAATTTCGCGAGCTGGCGCTTTCTGCGGGTGCGGACGTGGCGGCCTTCGTCAACGTGCCGCGCCATCAGCCGACGGCCAAGTACCTAGTCGGCAGCGGCAAGGTCGAGGAGTTGCGCGACCTGGTCAAGGCCGAAGAGGTCGATCTGGTCATCTTCAACCACACCCTGACCCCCAGTCAGGAGCGTAACCTCGAACGTGCCTTCGAATGCCGGGTGATCGACCGTACCGGTCTGATTCTCGATATCTTCGCCCAGCGCGCGCGCACCCATGAAGGCAAGTTGCAGGTCGAACTGGCTCAGCTCGACCACATGAGCACGCGCCTGGTGCGTGGCTGGACCCACCTCGAACGGCAGAAGGGCGGCATCGGTCTGCGCGGCCCCGGGGAAACCCAGCTGGAGACCGACCGGCGCCTGCTGCGGGTGCGCATCCGCCAGATCAAGCAACGCCTGGAGAAGGTCCGCAGCCAGCGCGAGCAGGCGCGGCGCGGGCGCAAGCGTGCGGATATCCCATCGGTTTCCCTGGTCGGCTATACCAACGCCGGCAAGTCCACCCTGTTCAACGCGCTGACCACTTCCGAGGTGTATGCCGCCGACCAGCTGTTCGCCACCCTCGATCCGACCCTGCGTCGTCTCGAGCTGGACGATCTGGGCCCGGTGGTGCTGGCCGACACCGTGGGCTTCATTCGCCACCTGCCGCACAAGCTGGTGGAGGCGTTTCGCGCCACCCTCGAAGAGTCGAGCAACTCCGACCTGTTGCTGCATGTGATTGATGCCTATGAGCCGGAGCGCGATCAGCAGATCGAACAGGTCATGGCCGTGCTCGGCGAGATCGGTGCCAACGAGCTGCCGATGCTCGAGGTGTACAACAAGATCGACCTGCTGGAGCACGTCGAACCGCAGATTCAGCGCGATGGCGACGGCAAGCCGGTGCGCGTCTGGCTGTCGGCGCGCGACGGCGCCGGCCTGGAGCTGCTGCGTCAGGCGATTGCCGAGCTGCTCGGCGAGGATCTGTTCGTTGGCACCCTGCGCCTGCCGCAGCGTCTGGGGCGGCTGCGTGCGCAGTTCTTTGCCCTGAACGCGGTGCAGAGCGAGACCCACGATGAAAACGGCGATACTCTGCTGGCCATCCGCCTACCGCGGGTCGAGTTGAATCGCCTGGTCAGTCGTGCCGGCTGGGAGCCGCAGGAGTTTCTCGCGCAACACACTTTGCAATAAAGCCTGTGCCATCGTTTTTGCGGCGGCAGGCGGGCATTCTGTAGCATTGGGCGGCGCGCCGCGGGCGCGTCTTTGCTTTATCAGATGGAGAGCGCTATGGCTTGGAATGAGCCGGGTGGCAATTCGAACAATCAGGATCCCTGGGGCGGCCGCAAAGGCGGTGGGCGCCAGGGCCCGCCGGATCTCGATGAGGCCTTCCGCAAGCTGCAGGAGAGCCTCAACGGGATCTTCGGTGGCGGCAAGAAACGCAGTGGCGGCGAGGGCGGCGGCTTCGGCCTGCTGGGCATCGGCGTAGCACTGCTGTTTGCGGTTTGGCTGTGGAACGCGATCTACATCGTCGATGCCCAGGAGCAGGCGGTCATCCTGCGTCTCGGCAAGTACCACGAGACGGTCGGCCAGGGTCTTAACATCTACTTCCCGCCGATCGACAAGAAATTCCAGGAAAACGTGACGCGCGAGCGGACGTTCTCCGTGCAGGGGCAGATGCTCACCGAAGACGAGAACATCGTCGAGGTGCCGCTGACCGTGCAGTACAAGATCAGCAACCTGGAATACTTCGTGCTGAACGTCGATCAGCCGGAAATCAGCCTGCAGCATGCCACCGAGAGTGCCCTAAGGCATGTCGCCGGCTCCACTTCGATGGATGAGGTGATCACCCTCGGTCGCGAGCAG
This sequence comes from Pseudomonas sp. L-22-4S-12, assembly GCF_009799935.1. Classification (NCBI taxonomy): domain Bacteria; kingdom Pseudomonadati; phylum Pseudomonadota; class Gammaproteobacteria; order Pseudomonadales; family Pseudomonadaceae; genus Pseudomonas; species Pseudomonas sp. L-22-4S-12. Next base: position 1,113,338 of record NZ_WELL01000001.1, read on the forward strand.
ATGTCGCTGGAAGTGAACAAACGCCTGCAGACCTTCCTCGACACCTACGGCACCGGCATCACCGTCACCCAGGTCAACATCCAGCGCGCCACGGCCCCGGCCGAGGTCAAGGATGCCTTCGACGACGTGATTCGTGCCCGTGAAGACGAGCAGCGCGAGAAGAACCAGGCGGAAACCTATGCCAACGGCGTGGTGCCTGAGGCGCGTGGTCAGTCCCAGCGCATCATCGAAGATGCCAACGGTTACCGTGACGAAGTGGTGTCGCGCGCCCAGGGTGAGGCGGATCGCTTCACCAAGCTGGTCGCGGAATACCGCAAGGCCCCGGAAATCACCCGGCAGCGCCTGTATCTGGACACCATGCAGGAGGTCTACCGCAATACCAGCAAGGTGCTGGTGACCGGTAAGGACGGGCAGAGCAATCTGCTGTACCTGCCGCTGGACAAGATGATCGACAGCCGTGGCGCGGCTGGCGCTGCCAGTGCCGCACAGCCGGCCGGCAGTGAAACGACCACGCGGATCATCAATGATCTGGAGCGTCGCGATCTGCGTACGCGGGAGAGCCGCTGATGAGCAATAAATCTCTGTTTGCCCTGATCGCCGGTGTGGTCCTGGCGGTCGTTGCCTGGAACAGCTTCTATATCGTCACCCAGATGGAAAAGGCCGTGCTCCTGCAGTTCGGTAAGATCCAGGTGGCCGATGTGCAGCCCGGCCTGCACGTGAAGATCCCGATGGTCAATCAGGTGCGCAAGTTCGACGGCCGCCTGCTGACCCTGGAATCGCCGATCCAGCGCGTGCTGACCCTGGAAAAGAAAGCGGTCATGGTCGACGCCTACGCCAAGTGGCGGGTGGCGGATGCCGAGCGTTTCTATACCGCGACTTCCGGGATGAAGCAGATCGCCGACGATCGCCTGTCGCAGCGTCTGGTCTCCGCGCTGTCCAACCAGTTCGGTACCCGCTCCCTGCATGAGGTGGTTTCCGGTGAGCGCGATGCGCTGATGGCCGCCATCACCAAGTCGCTCAACGGCATGGCGCAGAAGGAGTTGGGCATCGAGGTGGTCGACGTGCGCGTCAAGGCCATCGACCTGCCGAAAGAGGTGTACCGCAGCGTGTTCGATCGCATGGCTTCCGAGCGTGAGCGCGAGGCACGCGAGCATCGCGCCAAGGGCAAGGAGCTGGCCGAGGGCATTCGTGCCGATGCCGACCGGCAGAAGCGCGTGCTGCTGGCCGAAGCCTATCGCGAGTCGGAGGAAGTGCGCGGTGATGGCGATGCCAAGGCAGCGTCCATCTATGCGGCGGCCTACGGCCAGGACCAGGAGTTCTACGCGTTCTACCGTAGCCTGGGTGCCTACCGTGACAGCTTCTCCAGCAAGAGCGACGTGCTGGTGCTGGATCCGGATAGCGAGTTCTTCCGTTACATGGAGCGCTCCAAGCCCTGACCGGCGTATCCCCGGCGCGGCCATTCGGCCTGCCGGGGTGACCGTTTCGGAAAACGTGTTATCATGAGCCAGCCGGGTAAAAAGCCCGGCTTTTTTGCGTCTGCGGGAATCATGTGGCAGGAATTCGGCATCGCGTTGTGTCTGATGTTGGTGCTGGAAGGCGTCTTGCCCTTCCTCTATCCGCGGCGTTGGCGCACGGCGCTTACGCAGTTGACGCAGCTGTCTGATGGTCGGCTGCGCCTGATGGGGCTTGCCAGCATGCTGCTGGGAACCGCCCTCCTGTATTTGCTTCACTGAAGGCTGCCGCCCGGACCGAGAGGGGAATGGCGAAATGGCAACGGTAGACCGCTGGCTGCTGCCAGATGGCATCGAAGAAGTACTGCCGCCGGAAGCGGCGCGCATCGAGGCGGCACGCCGCCAGGTGCTGGACCTGTTCCAGCGCTGGGGTTACGAATTCGTCGTGACCCCGCACATCGAATACCTCGAATCCCTGCTCACCGGAGCTGGCCAGGATCTGGATCTGCGCACCTTCAAGGTGACCGATCCGCAATCCGGCCGGCTGATGGGCTTTCGTGCCGACATCACGCCGCAGGTGGCGCGCATCGATGCGCACACCCTGCGCCGCGAAGGGCCGAGCCGCCTGTGCTATGCCGGCAGCGTGCTGCATGCGCAGCCGCGGGCCTTGTCCACCTCGCGCAGCCCGATCCAGCTGGGCGCCGAGCTGTATGGCGACGCCAGTCCGGCCAGCGATGTGGAAGTCATCAGCCTGATGCTCGACATGCTCGAGCTGGCCCGCGTGCCGGGTGTGCACATGGACCTCGGTCATGTCGGCATCTACCGCGGCCTGGCGCGTGCCGCCGAGCTGTCCGGCGAGGTCGAGCGGCAGCTGTTCGACGCCCTGCAGCGCAAGGCCGTGGATGAAGTGGCGGCGCTGACTGCCGGCTTGCCGGCCGAGCTGGCCTCCATGCTGCGTGCGCTGGCCGAGCTGTGCGGCGGTCGCGAAGTGCTGGAGCTGGCCCAGGCCTGCCTGGTCGAGGCGCCGGCCGAGGTGCATGCCGCGCTCGACGAGCTGGTGGCGATTGCCGACGAGCTGGAGCTGCGCTATCCCGAGCTGCCGCTGTATTTCGATCTGGGCGAGCTGCGTGGCTATCGTTACCACACCGGCGCGGTGTTCGCCGCGTTCGTTCCTGGCATGGGGCAGTCGATCGCCCAGGGCGGTCGCTATGACGACATCGGCGCCGATTTCGGTCGCGCGCGGCCGGCCACCGGCTTCTCCACCGACCTTAAGACCTTGGTGACCCTGGGCGACATGCAGGTCGCCGAGCCGGCGGCTGGCGTCTGGGCGCCGGACCACCATGATGTCTACCTGTGGCAGGCCGTGCAGCGTCTGCGGCGCGACGGGGTGCGCGTGGTGCAGGCATTGCCGGGTCAGGAGTCGGGCGCTGCCGTCGAGGCGGGCTGCGACCGCCAGCTGCAGTTGCGCGATGGCCGTTGGCAGGTGGCGCCCCTGGCGTCCTGAGTGATTTTCCGTCGGCCGTGGCCGGCACCGAGCTTTTCGAATAGAGGACAAGTGTTATGGGTAAGAATGTCGTGGTCCTGGGCACCCAGTGGGGTGATGAGGGCAAGGGCAAGATCGTCGATCTGCTGACCGAGCAGGTGGCTGCCGTCGTGCGCTACCAGGGCGGCCACAACGCCGGCCATACCCTGGTCATCGACGGCGAGAAGACCGTGCTGCACCTGATTCCGTCCGGCATCCTGCGCGAAGGCGTGCAGTGCCTGATCGGCAACGGCGTGGTGGTTGCTCCCGACGCCCTGATGCGCGAGATCACCAAGCTGGAAGAGAAGGGTGTGCCGGTGCGTGAGCGCCTGCGCATCAGTCCGTCCTGCCCGCTGATCCTGTCCTACCACGTGGCCCTCGATCAGGCCCGGGAAAAGGCCCGTGGCGATGCCAAGATCGGCACCACCGGTCGCGGCATCGGCCCGGCCTACGAAGACAAGGTGGCCCGCCGCGGCCTGCGCGTCGGCGACCTGTTCCATCGCGAGCGCTTCGCTTCCAAGCTGGGCGAGCTGCTCGACTACCACAACTTCGTCCTGACCAATTACTACAAAGAGCCGGCGGTGGATTTCCAGGCCACCCTCGACGAGTGCATGGCCTACGCCGAGCTGCTGCGTCCGATGATGGCCGATGTGACCGCCACCCTGCATGACCTGCGGCGCGCCGACAAGGACATCATGTTCGAGGGGGCCCAGGGTTCGCTGCTGGATATCGACCACGGCACCTACCCCTACGTCACCAGCTCCAACACCACCGCCGGCGGTACCGCCACCGGTTCCGGTTTCGGTCCGCTGTATCTGGACTACATCCTCGGTATCACCAAGGCCTACACCACCCGTGTCGGTTCCGGTCCGTTCCCCACCGAGCTGTTCGACGAGACGGGCGCCTTCCTGGCCAAGCGTGGCCACGAGTTCGGCTCCACCACCGGCCGTGCCCGTCGCTGCGGCTGGTTCGATGCCGTGATCCTGCGTCGCGCCATCGAGATCAACAGCATCTCCGGCCTGTGCCTGACCAAGCTGGACGTGCTCGATGGCCTGGAAACCATCCTGATCTGCACCGGTTACAAGGATGCCGAGGGCAAGCTGCTGGTCGATGCGCCGACCGACGCCGACAGCTACATCGGTCTGCAGCCGGTGTACGAGGAAATGCCGGGCTGGAGCGAGTCCACCCTGGGCGCCAAGAGCCTCGACGAGTTGCCGGCGGCGGCGCGTGCCTACATCAAGCGTGTGGAGGAGCTGGTCGGTGCGCCGATCGATATCGTCTCCACCGGCCCGGATCGCAACGAAACCATCGTGCTGCGTCACCCGTTCGCTTGATCTGAACTCGTGCTGAGTGACAAGAGGCCGCTTTCGAGCGGCCTTTTTGTTTGGCGCGAAAACCCGCGGCCTGGCCTATACCTTGCTTTGGGTTACAGCTTTTCGGCCCGCCGCCGATGAAGGTATATGGGTTGTTCCGACGGAAGGAGTTGAGCAGTGTCCGTTCTATTCTCGTTGTTGCGCAGTCGCCTGTTGCGGCCGGTCTTCATTGCCTTGAGTGTCGCCATGCTGGTGCAGGTCGGCCTGGCCGTATGGCTGACCCATGCCAGTGTCGATGGCCTGGTCGCCGATCTGAGTCGGCGTCTCGGTGGCGAAAGCGAACGCCTGGCCGGTGAGCTGGGCAAGGCCGAGCAGGAGATGCGCGACGGCATGGCCGCGCTTTCCAGCAATACCCGGCAGCGTCTGGGTGATGGCCTTTCCGCCCAACTGAAGGGCGAGCAGGCGCAGCTGCGCCAGGTGCTCGAGGAAAACCTCAAGCAGTCCGGCAATTCGCTGGCGCAGTTGCTGGCCGGCGTCGCCCCCAAGGCGATCTGGGACAACGATGCGCCGGCGCTGACTGCCTTCACGCGGATCGCCCAGCGCGATCCGGCGGTGCTGTTCGCGGTCTACTACGACGCCCAGGGGCAGCGCCTGACCCGCAACTTCAATCGCAGCAACGAGCAGGTGCGTGGGCTGGTGGCCGCCGGTCAGGGCAAGACGCCTCTGGAGCGGCTGGTCGATGCGGCCTCGCGTGATCCGCGGGTGCACATGGTCGAGGTCGCGATCAGTCCGATGGGCGAGCCCATCGGCAAGATCCAGCTGGGCATTTCCCTGGATGCGGTGGAGAAGGAGCTGGTCGCCCTCGATGGGCGTTTCGCGGCGCTGGTCGGCAATGCCGGGGCGCTGGTGGACAGCAGCCTGGCCGGGGCGGCGCAGGAAAGCGCCCAGGCCCTGCAGCAGCGCCTCAAGCTGGCGGAGGAGGCGACCCAGGACATGGCGCGCAACGGCAGCGAGACCGTGCGCGCGGCGACCGAGGGGTTGCGCTGGCGGATCGCCGTGGGCTTGCTGGTGGTCGGTTTGCTGGTGATCGTGGTGGTCGCATTTGTCCTCGGTTGGCGCGTGCTCAGCCGCTTGCAGCTGCTGATCGCGGCGTTGCGCGATCTGGCGGCGGGCGAGGGCGACCTGACTCGGCGGGTGCAGCTGGATAGTCGCGACGAGGTGGGGGATATGGCCGAGGCGGTCAATCGCTTCATCGCCAAGTTGCAGCCCATCGTGCGCGAGGCGGGCGAGGTGGCGCAGCGTACCGGCGAGGAAATTCGCAGTCTGGCCCAGCGCAGCGCGTCGGCCGAGGCGGCGTCCTCTCGCCAGCGCGATGAGGTGGCGGGCAGCCTGCAGGCGCTGGAGGAGATGGCCGGCGCCGCTCAGGCGGAAAGCCAGGCAATGCACGAGGCGCAGCAGCGCGTGGGGGCGATTCGCCAGGCGGCGCATGAAAATGCCGCGATTGCCCAGCGTGTCGGTGGCCTGATCGAGGCGCTGGTGGCGCGGGTGGATAACGGTTCGGCGGTGATCGAGCGTTTGGCGCAGCAGAGCGAGCAGATCGAGGTGGTGCTGACGGTGATCCGTTCGATCGCCGAGCAGACCAACCTGCTGGCGCTGAACGCGGCCATCGAGGCGGCACGTGCCGGCGAGAGCGGGCGCGGTTTTGCCGTGGTGGCCGACGAGGTGCGCGCCCTGGCCAGCAAGACTCAGCAGTCTACCGGCGACATCCAGGCGCATATCACGGCGCTGCAGGAAGGTGCGCGCGAGGCGGTGGCGGTGATTGGCCAGGCTGGCGAGCAGGCGGCCGAAGGCTTGCAGGCGCTGCGTGACAGCGCCCAGCTACAGCGGTCGGTGCAGGTGTCGGTGGATGAGGTGCATGGCGCCATCGATAGTGCCAGTCGAGCGGCGGCGCATCAGGCCGATGGAGCTAGTGCGGTGCGCGGGCGGGTCGAGGTGATTCACAGTGAGGCGCAGCGTGCGGCGCATGAGGTCAGCGCGACGGCGGCCAGCGGTCGCGAGCTGGAGATCCTGGTCAATCAGCTCAAGGCCAGCTTCGCTCAGTTCAAGGTCTGATCGTGCAAGGGCGAGCTCATGTGAGCTCGCCGCGTGACGGGTTTTCAGAAGCCAGAAAAGACAAAACCGAGCCAGTGGCTCGGTTTTGTTTTGAAGAGTGGTGCCCAGGAGAAGACTCGAACTTCCACGGTGT
>NZ_WELL01000001.1:1119968-1226074 GCF_009799935.1 Pseudomonas sp. L-22-4S-12
TGCCACCGCTAGGACCTGAACCTAGTGCGTCTACCAATTCCGCCACCTGGGCACATTGCGATGATTGCTCACCGACTTTTTGCAGCGTTCAACCGGTTTCCCGATTCGGACATTGCTGCTCCGCTTACAGCGAAACCAAGCCAGCGGCTTGATCTCTGAAGAGTGGTGCCCAGGAGAAGACTCGAACTTCCACGGTGTTGCCACCGCTAGGACCTGAACCTAGTGCGTCTACCAATTCCGCCACCTGGGCACAAGAAACGATGATTGCTCAGCGTTTCCGTGGTACAACGTCTCAGCAACGTTGTGGGCGCGAATAATACGGGTGAGGTTTTTCCTTGTAAACCCCTGATCGCAAAAAAATTATTGTCGATTGAAAAGCTGACCCCCGAGGCTATTTCGCGCTTCAATAGGCACATGGCACACACCTCTATATATGCGTAAAGGTAATTTCATTTAATGGCCGATTGGCAAACTCTCGATCCCGAGGCCGCTCGCGAGGCGGAAAAATACGAAAACCCCATCCCCAGTCGTGAACTGATCCTGCAGCACCTGTCCGAGCGCGGTTCGCCCGCTGCCCGCGAGGAGCTGGTGGAAGAGTTTGGGCTGACCACCGATGAGCAGCTGGAAGCCCTGCGCCGCCGTTTGCGCGCCATGGAGCGAGATGGCCAGCTTATCTATACCCGCCGCGGTACCTATGCGCCGGTGGACAAGCTCGACCTGATCCGCGGGCGCGTCAGCGGTCACCGCGACGGCTTCGGCTTCCTGGTGCCGGACGACGGCAGCGACGATCTGTTCCTCAGTCCTTCGCAGATGCGCCTGGTGTTCGACGGCGATCGTGCCCTGGCACGGGTTTCCGGGCTGGATCGCCGCGGTCGTCGCGAAGGCGCGATCGTCGAGGTGATCGAGCGTGCCCACGAGACCATCGTCGGCCGCTACTTCGAAGAGGCCGGTATCGGCTATGTCGAATCCGACAACCCGAAGATCCAGCAGGAAGTGCTGGTCACTCCGGGTCGCCATGGCAATGCCAGGATCGGCCAGTTCGTCGCGATCAAGATCACCCACTGGCCGACTGCGCGCTTCCAGCCGCAGGGCGATATCGTCGAAGTGGTTGGCGACTACATGGCGCCGGGCATGGAAATCGATGTGGCGCTGCGCAGTTACGACATCCCGCATGTCTGGCCGGAGGCGGTGATCAAGGAGGCGCACAAGCTCAAGCCCGAGGTGGAAGAGGCGGACAAGGAGAAGCGCATCGACCTGCGCCACCTGCCATTCGTCACCATCGACGGCGAAGATGCCCGCGACTTCGACGATGCCGTGTACTGCGAGAAGAACAGCAGTCGCTGGAAGCTGTTTTCTGGCGGCTGGAAGCTCTATGTCGCCATCGCCGACGTGTCGCACTACGTCAAGGTCGGCTCGGCGCTGGATGAAGAAGCGACCAAGCGCGGCAACTCGGTGTACTTCCCCGAGCGGGTCGTGCCGATGCTGCCGGAGGAGCTGTCCAACGGCCTGTGCTCGCTGAATCCGCATGTCGATCGTCTGGCCATGGTCTGCGAAATGACCATGTCCAAGGCCGGCAAGCTGGTCGACTATCAGTTCTATGAGGCGGTGATCCACTCCCATGCGCGCCTGACCTACAACAAGGTCAGCGCCATGCTGGAGCAGCCGAAAAGCGGCGAGGGCAAGGCCCTGCGCACGGAGTACAAGGAAGTCCTGCCGCACCTCAAGCAGCTGTATTCCCTGTACCAGGTGCTGCTGGCCGCCCGTCACGAGCGCGGTGCCATCGATTTCGAGACCCAGGAAACCCGCATCATCTTCGGTGCCGGGCGCAAGATCGCGGAGATCCGCCCGACCCAGCGCAACGACGCGCACAAGTTGATCGAGGAATGCATGCTGGCGGCCAACGTCGCCACCGCGCAGTTCATGCAGAAGCATGAGATTCCCTCGCTGTATCGCGTGCACGACGGTCCGCCGCCGGAGCGTCTGGAGAAGCTCAAGGCTTTCCTCACCGAGCTGGGCCTGGCCCTGCACAAGGGCAAGGAAGGGCCGTCGCCGAAGGATTACCAGAAGCTGCTGGCCAGCATCCAGGGGCGTCCGGACTTCCACCTGATCCAGACCGTGATGCTGCGCTCGCTGAGCCAGGCGGTGTACAGCGCCGACAATAACGGCCACTTCGGCCTGAACTACGAGGCCTACACCCACTTCACCTCGCCGATCCGTCGCTATCCGGACCTGCTGGTGCATCGCGCCATTCGCAGCGTGGTGCGTTCCAAGCTGGATACCCCGCATGTGCGCCGCGCTGGTGCGACCAGCATGCCGCGTGCGCGCATCTACCCGTACGACGAGCCGGCCCTGGAGCAGCTCGGCGAGCAGTGCTCAATGACCGAGCGGCGCGCCGACGAGGCCACCCGTGACGTGGTCAACTGGCTCAAGTGCGAGTTCATGAAGGACCGCGTCGGCGAGATCTTCGAGGGCGTGATCACGGCGGTGACCGGTTTCGGCCTGTTCGTCGAGCTGAAGGACATCTATGTCGAAGGCCTGGTGCATGTCACCGCGCTGCCGGGCGACTACTACCACTTCGATCCCGTGCATCACCGCCTGGCCGGCGAGCGCAGCGGGCGCAGCTTCCGCCTCGGCGATAGCGTGCAGGTCAAGGTCATGCGCGTCGATCTCGACGAGCGCAAGATCGACTTCGAGCTGTCCGAGGGGGCGGTCAATGCGCCGGTCGGGCGCAAGCGCAGTGGTGTGCGCGGCGAGGGTGCCGATAAGGCGCCTGCCGAGCGCGGCTCCCGGCGTGGCAAGAGCGAGTCGGCCGGTGTCGGCAATACCGATGTGCAGAAGAGCCGCGACCTGAAGAAGGCCCTGCTCTCCGGGGCCAAGGCTGGCAGCAAGCCGGCGGGCGGTCGCGGTGGCGACGGGGCGGCGAAGAAGCCGGCTTCCAGCCATCGCAAGGGTGCGCCGAAAGCCGATGCGCCGAGCACGGCCGGCAAGCCGCGCAAACGCAAGGCCAAGTCATGAGTCAGCTGGAGAAGGTCTACGGCGTGCATGCCGTGGAAGCGCTGCTGCGTCACCATCCGAAACGGGTCAAGCAGCTGTGGCTGGCGGAAAGCCGGCATGACCCGCGGGTGCAGACCCTGGTCGAGTTGGCCGGGCAGAATCGCGTGGCGGTCGGGCACAAGGATCGTCGCGAGCTCGACGAGTGGGCCGAGGGCGTGCACCAGGGCGTGGTGGCGGAAGTCAGTCCCAGTCAGGTGTGGGGCGAGGCCATGCTCGAAGAGCTGCTCGACCGTCGCGAAGGGCCGCCGCTGCTGCTGGTGCTGGACGGCGTGACCGATCCGCACAACCTCGGCGCCTGCCTGCGTACCGCCGATGCCGCCGGCGCGCTGGCGGTGATAGTGCCCAAGGACAAGTCGGCAACCCTCAACGCCACCGTGCGCAAGGTCGCCTGCGGGGCTGCCGAAGTGATTCCGCTGGTCGCCGTGACCAACCTGGCGCGCACCCTGGAAAAGCTCCAGCAGCGCGGCCTGTGGCTGGTCGGCACCGCCGGCGAGGCCGAGCAGGAGCTGTACCAGCAGGACCTGACCGGGCCGACCGTGCTGATCATGGGCGCGGAAGGCAAGGGTATGCGCCGTCTGACTCGCGATCACTGCGATTACCTGGTCAAGCTGCCGATGTCCGGCAGCGTCAGCAGCCTCAACGTGTCGGTCGCCACCGGCGTCTGCCTGTTCGAGGCGGTGCGCCAGCGCCAGGCCAAGCGCTAGTTTGCCGTGCGTTCCGTGCCCAGAAAGCCGGCGCCGTGAGGCGCCGGTTTGCGTTGGGTGGAGTTCTTCCGAGTCAGATCGGGCTGTACAAATAATCGCCAGTCTGCCTTGCGCCTGGCGGGGGGCTTCTCTAGAATGTCGCCCCTTGCCGTGACGGCAGGCGTTTGCGCGCCCTCCGCCCGGCAAGACCAACAAGTGATATTCACTCCTTGCCTGACCGCATCCAGTGGCAGGCTACAACCCGTAAGGAGCATTTATGCGTCATTACGAAATCATCTTTCTGGTTCACCCGGACCAGAGCGAGCAAGTCGGCGGCATGGTTGAGCGTTACACCAAGCTGATCGAAGAAGACGGCGGCAAAGTGCATCGTCTGGAAGACTGGGGTCGTCGTCAGCTGGCTTACGCCATCAACAACGTCCACAAGGCCCACTACGTCATGCTGAACGTAGAGTGCAGCGGCAAGGCCCTGGCCGAGCTGGAAGACAACTTCCGTTACAACGATGCCGTGATCCGTAACCTGGTCATCCGTCGCGACGAAGCCGTTACCGGCCAGTCCGAGATGCTCAAGGCCGAAGAAAACCGCAGCGAGCGCCGTGAGCGTCGTGACCGTCCTGAGAACGCTGACTCCGCCGAAGGCGATGACAGCGATAGCAGCGACAGCGACAACGCTGACGAGTAATCCACGGATCTATTGAGGAGCCAATCTCATGGCACGTTTCTTCCGTCGTCGTAAATTCTGCCGTTTCACCGCTGAAGACGTGAAAGAGATCGATTTCAAAGATCTCAACACCCTGAAAGCCTACATCTCGGAAACCGGCAAAATCGTTCCTAGCCGTATCACCGGTACCAAGGCTCGTTATCAGCGTCAGCTGGCTACCGCTATCAAGCGCGCCCGCTTCCTGGCCCTGCTGCCCTACACCGACAGCCACGGCCGTTGATAACGGATCGTCGACTAAGTAGTAAGGGATAAACCGCATGCGCGCCTTGGCTGAGTTCATCATGCGCGGCCGCATGCAGGCCACCCTGGTGGTGGTCGGTTCCGCGGCGTTGCCGCTGTTGTTCTGGTTGAGTGCCGCCGCCAGCTGCCTGGTGCTGCTGCGGCGGGGTCTGGGGGATGCCATCGGCATCCTGGCCTGGGCGATGCTGCCGGCATTGGTCTGGTGGTATTTCGGTGAACCGCGCACCCTGCTGGTGCTGCTCGGTTCGCTGGGGCTGGCGTTGATGTTGCGCGCCGGTCAGTCCTGGGTTCGCGTGCTGCTTGGCAGCCTGGCGCTGGGTCTGGTGTTCAGTGTGGTTCTGGGGGCGGTGTTCCGCGAACCCATCGCAGGTTTGGCGGCGGAGCTGAATAAGCTGATGCCGCAGATGCTCGATGGGGTCTACCAGCAGTTGCCGGTAGACGAGCGAGCGCGCCTGGAGTCGCTGATTGCCCCGGTACTCACCGGTTTGATGGCCGCATTGCTGCAGATCGTCAGTCTGCTGTGCCTGATGCTTGGGCGTTACTGGCAGGCAGCGTTGTACAACCCCGGTGGTTTCGGGCGCGAGTTTCGCGTTCTGCGACTGCCGCCGGTGCTGGCCTTCGGCTTGCTCGCGGCCATGCTCCTCGGTCCGAATCTCGGAGTGGAGCTGGCCATGCTGACGCCGTTGTGCAGCGTCCCGCTGGCGTTTGCCGGCTTGGCGCTGCTGCACGGACTGGGACTTTCCCGGTTCTGGCTGGTGGGCCTGTACGTCTCGCTGCTGCTGTTCATGCAGCTGGTTTATCCGTTGCTGGTGGCCATGGCCATCGTCGACAGTCTGATCGATTTTCGTGGTCGCCAAGCGCGCAACAATGGCGCCGGCCCCGCGAACGGTGAAGGTTAAAAGTTAAGAGGTAAGACCCAAATGGAAGTTATCCTGCTGGAAAAAATCGCCAACCTGGGCAACCTGGGCGATAAGGTCAACGTTAAAGCCGGTTACGGCCGTAACTACCTGCTGCCGCAAGGCAAGGCCACTGCCGCTACCGCCGAGAACGTTGCTGCGTTCGAAGCGCGTCGCGCCGAGCTGGAAAAAGCTGCTGCCGAGAAGAAGGCTTCTGCCGAAGCTCGCGCTGCCCAACTGGCCGAACTGGAAGTGACCATCACTGCCAGCGCTGGCGACGAAGGCAAGCTGTTCGGCTCGATCGGTACCCACGACATCGCTGACGCCCTGACCGCCTCCGGCGTTGAAGTGGCCAAGTCTGAAGTGCGTCTGCCGAACGGCACCATTCGCCACATCGGCGAATTCGACGTAGCTGTGCACCTGCACACCGACGTTGAAGCAACCGTCAAGGTTGTGGTCGTAGCTGCCTAAGTCAGCCGACTTGCGGGCTTGCGCTCCGGCGCCGGCCTGCTGACAATCGGGCGCGACATTGCATTAGCGGTGTCGTGCCCGTTGTTTTTTCAGATAGAGCCTTTTGCAAAACATGCGTTTGTAAAAGCCTCCGCGCTTTGGAATCTCAGGTGCCATGAACGACATCAGCGTCCCCCAGCAGTACGACCTGGAAACCGCCGCACTCAAGGTGCCGCCGCATTCCATCGAGGCCGAACAGGCCGTGCTGGGCGGCCTGATGCTGGACAACAACGCTTGGGAGCGGGTGCTCGACCAGGTCTCCGACGGCGATTTCTACCGGCATGACCACCGCCTGATTTTTCGCGCCATCTACAAGTTGGCCGAGCGCAACTCGCCGTTCGACGTGGTGACCCTGTCCGAGCAGCTGGACAAGGAAGGCCAGCTGTCGCAGGTTGGCGGCCTGGCCTACCTCGGCGAGCTGGCCAAGAACACCCCGTCGGTGGCCAACATCAAGGCCTATGCGCAGATCATTCGCGAGCGCGCCACCCTGCGCCAGCTGATCGGCATCAGCTCGGAGATCGCCGACAGCGCCTATGCCCCGCAAGGCCGCACCGGCGAGGAAATCCTCGACGAGGCCGAGCGCCTGATCTTCCAGATCGCCGAGGCGCGGCCGAAGACCGGTGGCCCGGTGGGCATCAACGACATTCTGGTCAAGGCCATCGACCGCATCGACAGCCTGTTCAACGCCGGCGACGCGATCACCGGCCTGTCCACCGGCTTCACCGACCTGGACAACCTGACCAGCGGCCTGCAGCCGGCCGACATGATCATCGTCGCCGGCCGTCCGTCCATGGGTAAGACCACCTTCGCCATGAACCTGGTGGAAAACGCCCTGATGCGCAGCGACAAGGCGATCCTGGTCTACTCGCTGGAAATGCCCTCGGAGTCCATCGTCATTCGTATGCTCGCCTCGCTGGGGCGCATCGACCAGACCAAGGTGCGCTCCGGCCGCCTGGACGACGACGACTGGCCGCGCCTGACCAGTGCGGTCAACCTGCTCAACGACCGCAAGCTGTTCATCGACGACACGGCCGGCATCAGCCCCTCGGAAATGCGTGCGCGTACCCGGCGCCTGGCTCGCGAGCACGGTGAGATCGGCCTGATCATGGTCGACTACCTGCAGCTGATGCAGATTCCCGGCTCCAGCGGCGACAACCGGGTCAACGAGATCTCCGAGATCTCCCGCTCGCTCAAGGGCCTGGCCAAGGAATTCAACTGCCCGGTGATCGCCCTGTCGCAGCTCAACCGCGGCCTGGAACAGCGCCCCAACAAGCGCCCGATCAACTCCGACCTGCGCGAATCCGGGGCGATCGAGCAGGACGCCGACATCATCCTGTTCGTCTACCGCGACGAGGTCTACCACCCGGAGACCGAGTACAAGGGCGTCGCCGAAGTCATCATCGGCAAGCAGCGTAACGGCCCGCTGGGTACCGCGCGCCTGGCCTTCCTCGGCAAGTACTCGCGTTTCGAGAACCTGGCGCCGGGCAGCTACCAGTTCGACGACGAGTAATCTGCTTTCTCTAAGTCGCGATCTTCAGGCGTTCAGCTCTTGTACAGCGGTGCATTAGCCTGCTCACCCAGATACGGTTTGAGGTAGTCCTCCAGGCGTTGGCCTTCAACCTGTGCAAAGGTTTCCGCGCGGTCCTGCAGCTGCTCCACTCGGTCGATGCGGAAGTTGCGAAAGTCGTTGCGTAGCTCACACCAGCTGCACAAGGTCCAGGTTTGCCCCCAGAAGAACAGCCCTAGCGGCCAGATGCACCGTAGGCTGGTTTCTCCGCGCTCATCGCGGTAATTGATCAGCAGCTTGTGACGCTGGCGAATGGCCTGGCGCAGCTGGCCGAGCCAGTGCACCGGATACGGATTGGTTTCGGGGGCAAACAGCTGGTTGCGATTGAGCTCATCGCGCAGCTCGTTGGGTAGCACGCTGTGGATCTTCGCCAGTGCCGATTCGGCAGCCCGCTGCAGTTGTGGATCCGCCCAGGCTTTGACCATGCGCGCGCCCACAAGCAACGCTTCTATCTCCTCGCGCTCGAACATCAAGGGTGGCAAATCCATCGGTTGGCGCAGCACGTAGCCGACACCGGCTTCACCTTCCAAGGGAACTCCGGAAAGGGAGAGGTCCTGGATGTCGCGATAAATAGTGCGCACCGATACTTGCAGGTGCTCGGCCAGCCACTGGGCGGTGGTCAGGCGACGGCTGCGCAGAAACTGCACGATCTGAAATAGACGGTCGGCGCGCCTCATGTTGCCTCAGGTGCTCTCGTTCTGGATTGCCGGGCGTGCTGATGCCCGCCCGGATGCTGGGTTCAGGACATGCTGTGCAGGCCCACTTCATTACCTTCGCTGTCTTTTATCACAGCGATAAAGCCATGCGGCGCGATGGACATCTTGCTGTGGATGATCACGCCCCCTGCCGAGGGCACCCGGTTCACTACGGCATCCAGTTGTCCCTCGACGTTCAGGTAGATTCGGGTGCCGCCAATACCACTCTGTTGCTCGGCTGACTCGCTCAGGCAACCACCGACACCGCTTTCCTGTGCGTGGGGGAACAGTGCCATGCGGCCGCCCACGCCTTCCATTACCTCCAGCGGCGTTGCCAGGGCGCGCTCATAGAAGCCACGGGCACGCTCGAAGTTGCTGACAAATAGTTCGAACCAATTGATCGCATTCATTTTCTCTCTCCTTGAAGGTCAGGTGCGACAGGCAACGGCAGTATCTGACGGCGCGTTTTAGCCTGTGGAACCCACTCTAGGGGAGTGCTACTGACAGCTTATTGTCAGTAGCTTTTGCCTCGATGCGATTAAATTTGAGTCGCTAAGCGCAGTACTGCAGGTGCGTGGGTTTGGCTGGACTAGCTGGCGCTTACAGCTCGGGAACTGCGGGTTAAGATGCTTGGCTTTAGCTTGCCGTGGAGCCCTGTCATGCGTCCTCTAGTTGCCACCATCGATCTGTCAGCCATTGCCTATAACTACGCGGTGGCCAAGCGCTGTGCGCCGGGGCGCCAGGCATTCGCGGTGGTCAAGGCCAATGCCTACGGGCACGGCGTGCGCGAGGTGGTCACCGCCCTGCATGGCGAGGCCGACGGCTTTGCCGTGGCCAGCCTGGAGGAGGCCGCCGAGGTGCGGGCCATGCAGGGCGAGGCGCGCATCCTGCTGCTGGAGGGCTGCTTCGCCGCCGAGGAGCTGCCGATGGCCGCGCAGCTGCGCCTGGACCTGGTGGTGCAGGGCGAGGAGCAGCTCGCCGCGCTGCTCGCCGCCCAGCTGCCGCGCCCGCTGAACGTCTGGCTCAAGCTCGATAGCGGCATGCACCGCCTGGGCATGACGCCGGCGCGGCTGCGCGAAGTGCACGGGTGCCTGCGCGGCGCGGCGCAGGTGGCCGAGCTGAACCTGATCAGCCACTTCGCCTGTGCCGACGAGCGCGGTCATCCGCTGATCGAGCAGCAGGTGGAGGCCTTCCTCGGCCTGCTCGACCTGGATTTCGACCAGCGCAGCCTGGCCAACTCGGCGGCCCTGCTGACCATTCCGGCGGCGCACATGGACTGGCTGCGCCCCGGCATCATGCTCTACGGTTCCTCGCCGTTTGCCGAGCTGAGCGCCGCCGAGCTGGGCCTCAAGCCGGTGATGAGCCTGGATGCCGAGCTGATCGCCGTGCGCGAGGTGGCGCCGGGCGAGAGCGTCGGTTACGGCGCCAGCTGGGTCGCCACACGGCCGTCGCGCATCGGCACGGTCAGCTGCGGCTATGCCGACGGTTATCCGCGCCACGCGCCCAGCGGCACCCCGCTGCTGGTCGAGGGCCGGCGTGCGGCGCTGGTCGGGCGGGTGTCGATGGATATGCTGGCGGTGGATCTCACCGACCTGCCCGACGTGCAGGTCGGTGCCGCGGTGCAGTTGTGGGGCGCGCAGCTGCCGATCGACGAGGTGGCCCAGGCCGCCGGCACCATCGGCTACGAGCTGCTGACCAAGGTTACCGCGCGGGTGCCGCGGCGCTACCGTGGCTGATCAGCCCTTGCTCTGCGGCGCTTCGCCGAGGCCGCTGGCGATCTTGAGCACGTCCAGCTGCAGGCAGGCCTGGGGGCTCAGGCTGTCGCTCTGCATGACGAAGCCCGAGCGGCCCTGCTGCTTGGCGCGGTACAGGGCCTCGTCGGCGGACTTGTAGAGCCCGGCGAACTGCACGGCGTGCTGCGGATAGAGCGCCGCGCCGATGCTGATGGTCACCGCCAGCCGGCTGGCGCCGTAGAGCACCGGCTTGGCCAGCTCCTCGAGCAGGCGGGCGGCGATTTCCTCGGCCTGGGCCTGCGCCTGCGGCCCGCAGATCAGTACGGCGAACTCGTCGCCACCCAGGCGCGCGACCATGTCGTTGGTGCGCACATGCTCGCGCAGGCGATGGCCGATGCTGCGCAGCATCAGGTCGCCGGCGTCGTGGCCGTAGCTGTCGTTGATCGGCTTGAAGTGGTCCAGGTCGACCAGCATCAGGGCCACCGTCTCCTGGCGGCGCTGGGCGTCGGCCAGGGCGGTCTCGACCCGTTCGATCAGGTAGCGGCGGTTCGGCAGCTCGGTCAGCGGGTCATGGAAGGCCGCGTGCTGCAGCTCCTGCTCGCGCTGACAGAGGCGCTGGTTGGCCTCGGCCAGTTCGGCGGTGCGCAGGTCGACCGCGGCCTGCAGCTCGTCGGCGCTGGCCTGCATCTGCGCCAGGCGCGCGGTCTTCTCGCGGTCGGCCTGTACCAGGGCCTGGGCCTTTTCCTGCTTGAGCATCTGGATGCGGTAGGCCAGGGCGAAGGAGAACAGGATCGACTCGGCCGCCACCGAGAGCGGGAACACGTAGGCGTTCCAGGTGGCCGGCTGCACCAGGCCGGTGGCGCGCATCAGGGCCAGGCTGATGCTGCCGAGGATCAGGCCGTAGCCGAGCAAATAGAGCAGGGCCGGGTAATAGCCCTGGCGCCAGCGCAGCAGGGCCGCGCCGAGGGCCGCCGGGATGCTGGTCAGCGACAGCAGGGCGATGATCCAGGCGGCCAGATTGCGCTGGCCGAGGGCTTCAAGGCCAACGGCGATCACGTAGCAGGCGCAGGCGAAGCTCAGCAGGTGGTGGGCCCAGCGCACATGGCTGCGGGTCTGCAGCAGGGTCTGGGTAAAGCGGCAGGCGCAGAAGCCCCAGAGCGAGGGCAGGGTGACGCGGTCCAGCCAGAAGGGCACGGGATGCTCCGGCCACAGGTACTGGAAGCCGTGGCCGCTCATGCTGAGGATCATCAGCAGGGCGCCGGCGGTGGTCAGCACATACCAGAAGTAGGCGGCGTCGCGCAGGCTGAAGAAGATGAACAGGTTGTACAGCAGCAGCGCCAGGATGATGCCGTAGACCAGGCCCAGGGCGAGGTTCTCCTCGGTGGCCAGGCTGCTCAGGTCGTCGAGCTGCCAGGCCCGCAGCGGGAAGGAGTTGCCGGCCGGGTCGTAGCTGCGCAGGTAGAAGGTCAGCGGCGCCTCGCCCAGTTCCGGCAGCTTGAACAGCGTGCGTCGGTAAGGATGGTCGCGCCCCGCGGCGAAACTGACCCGTTCGCCGGCCTGGCGGCGGCTCCAGCCCAGTTCGCCGGCGGGCAGGTAGAGCTGGGTGTCCAGCTGGGTGACCGCGCCGACTTCCAGCCACCACTGGGCCGGGGCGGTGCTGGCGCGCTGCAGGCTGACCTTGATCCACCAGGGGTTGCCGCTCTGGCCGACGCTGGCGCGTCCGGCGGCGGGCACGAAGCGCTGCTGCACGGCAGGGGTGGTCAGGTCGTCGATGCTCAGCCGGCCGCCGACATCCTCCAGCAGTTCGATGTGCGGGTTCAGCGTCTGCCCGCTGCTGCCGCTTTGCAGCACGATCGGAGCGGCCATCAGCCTGCCGCAAAGGCTGGCAACGCACGTCCACAGCAGGACTTGCAAGACTGTGCGTCGCACCGTTTCCGCTCCTTGAGCCGGCCCTGGGGCAGGCAGTGAAAGTCTTTTTCCGGAGTATAGGCACAAGGTGTTCGTGATCACAAAACCGCGCGGCGCCCGCGGGCTGGCGCGTGCAGGCTTTGACTGAGCGCGGGGGTCGGACTCTGTACATTTTTTGTGCTATATTCCGCGCCCCTGAAAATCCCTGCTGGTCATCCCGATGCACGCCGCCAAGCCGTTGTTCGACTATCCGAAGTACTGGGCCGAATGTTTCGGGCCCGCACCCTTCCTGCCGATGAGCCGGGAAGAGATGGATCAACTCGGCTGGGATTCCTGCGACATCATCATCGTCACCGGCGACGCCTATGTGGACCATCCGTCCTTCGGCATGGCCATCATCGGTCGCCTGCTGGAAGCCCAGGGCTTTCGCGTCGGCATCATCGCCCAGCCCAACTGGCAGTCGAAAGACGACTTCATGAAGCTCGGCGAGCCCAACCTGTTCTTCGGCGTCGCCGCCGGCAACATGGACTCGATGATCAACCGCTACACCGCGGACAAGAAGATCCGCTCGGACGACGCCTATACCCCCGGTGGCCTGGCCGGCGCCCGCCCGGACCGCGCCAGCCTGGTCTACAGCCAGCGCTGCAAGGAAGCCTACAGGCACGTGCCGATCGTCCTCGGCGGCATCGAGGCATCCTTGCGCCGCATCGCCCACTATGACTACTGGCAGGACAAGGTCCGCCACTCGATCCTGATCGACGCCTGCGCCGACATCCTGCTGTACGGCAACGCCGAGCGCGCCATCGTCGAGGTGGCCCAGCGCATCGCCGCCGGCGAGAAGATCGAGACGATCAACGATATTCGTGGCACCGCCTTCATCCGCCGCGACACTCCCGAGGGCTGGCTGGAAGTCGACTCCACCCGTATCGACCGGCCGGGCAAGATCGACAAGATCATCAACCCCTACGTCAACACCCAGGACACCGCCGCCTGCGCCATCGAGCAGGAAAAGGGCGCGCTCGAAGACCCCAACGAGGCCAAGGTGGTGCAGCTGCTGCCGCACCCGCGCCTGGAGCGCGACAAGACGGTGATCCGCCTGCCGTCCTTCGAGAAGGTGCGCGGCGATGCCGTGCTGTATGCCCACGCCAACCGCGTGCTGCACCTGGAAACCAACCCGGGCAACGCCCGCGCCCTGGTGCAGCGCCACGGCGAGGTGGACGTGTGGTTCAACCCGCCGCCCATCCCGATGACCACCGAAGAGATGGACTACGTGTTCGGCATGCCCTACGCGCGGGTGCCGCACCCGGCCTACGGCAAGGCGAAGATCCCGGCCTACGAGATGATCCGCTTCTCGGTCAACATCATGCGTGGCTGCTTCGGCGGCTGCACCTTCTGCTCGATCACCGAGCACGAGGGGCGGATCATCCAGAGCCGCTCCCACGAGTCGATCCTGTCCGAGATCGAGGAGATGAAGAAGGTGCCGGGCTTCACCGGCGTGGTTTCCGACCTCGGCGGGCCGACCGCCAACATGTATCGCCTGGCCTGCAAGGACCCGGAGATCGAGCGCCACTGCCGCAAGCCGTCCTGCGTGTTCCCCGGCATCTGCGAGAACCTGAATACCGACCACAGCTCCTTGATCGAGCTGTACCGCAAGGCCCGCGCCCTGCCCGGGGTGAAGAAGATCCTGATCGCCTCCGGTCTGCGCTATGACCTCGCCGTGGAGTCGCCGGAGTACGTCAAGGAGCTGGTCACCCATCACGTCGGCGGTTACCTGAAGATTGCCCCGGAGCACACCGAGGAAGGCCCGCTGACCAAGATGATGAAGCCGGGCATCGGCAGCTACGACAAGTTCAAGCGCATGTTCGAGAAGTACTCGAAGGAGGCGGGCAAGGAGCAGTACCTGATCCCGTACTTTATCGCTGCCCATCCTGGTACGACGGACGAGGACATGATGAACCTCGCCCTGTGGCTCAAGCGCAATGACTTCCGCGCCGACCAGGTGCAGGCCTTCTACCCGTCGCCGATGGCCACCGCCACCGCCATGTACCACTCGGGCAAGAACCCGCTGCGCAAGGTCACCTACAAGAGCGATGGCGTGGAGATCGTCAAGAGCGAGGCCCAGCGTCGCCTGCACAAGGCCTTCCTGCGCTACCACGATCCGAAAGGCTGGCCGATGCTGCGCGAGGCGCTGGAGCGCATGGGCCGCAGCGACCTGATCGGCAACGGCAAGCAGCACCTGATCCCGGCCTACCAGCCGGCCACCGACAGCTACCAGAGCGCGCGCCGCAAGAACTCCACCCCGGCCGGCAGCAAGAAGGTCGGCAAGGCCCTGCTCACCCAGCACAGCGGCCTGCCGCCGCGCGCCAGCGATGGCGGCAAGCCGTGGGACAAGCGCGAGGAGGCCAAGGCCGCCGCGCTGGCGCGCAACAAGGCTGCGGCCAAGGAACGCGCCGACGAGAAGAAGGGCAAGAAGAAGCCGCTCAAGCGCCCCGTCGCACCGCGCTGAGGCGTCGTTGCGCCCGGCGCTGCGCCCTTATGGTGCGTGGCGCCGGGTGTTCGGTATCTGTCTGCGATCCCGCGAGGCCCGTTTTAATGCGCTATGGCGCGATGCCCAGCAGATTGTCGGCCGGCTCTCAGGCCAGGCCGTGGGCCCGGAAGTACTCCACATAGGCCTTGTCGACCTTGAGGATATGGTGGATCAGCCAGTCCTTGAGCAGCACCAGCGCCTCGACCCCCACCTCCTCGCCGGCATCGTGGCGGCCCAGCAGGGACATCACCTGGCCGCTGAACAGGTTGTGCTGGGCCTGGTGCGCGTCGGTCTGCGGGTATTTGAGGCGGATGAACAGGTTTTCTTCGACGATGAAGTGGTTCATCACGTAATCCATCAGCCCTTCCAGCAGTTCGCCGACGTGCTCCGCCCGCGCCGAGCCCTGCAGGGCGTCGTGCAGGGCATTGGTCTGGTCCACCAGCCAGCGGTGCTGCTCGTCGATCTCGCGGATCCCCACCTGCAGCTCTTCGGTCCATGGCATGAAGGTCATGTACTACTCCCGGTCTCTTGTTGTAGTGGCGCATATTGCAGGCTCTGCGCCGGCGCTCGTTGATCCGGGTCAATCGGACGGATGGCACAACTCTTGCCCCTTCCAGGTATCGCCCTGGCTTGCAGGAGACCCGCCGTGTCGATTCATGTCGCACTGCACCACGTCACCCACTACCGCTACGATCGGCCGGTCAACCTCGGCCCGCAGATCGTCCGCCTGCGTCCGGCGCCGCACAGCCGCACGCGCGTTCTGTCCTACGCCCTGAGCGTCGAGCCGGGCGAGCACTTCATCAACTGGCAGCAGGACCCCCAGGGCAACTACCTGGCGCGCCTGGTGTTCCCGGACAAGACCGACGAACTGAAGATCGCCGTCGACCTGGTCGCCGAGATGGCGGTGTTCAACCCCTTCGACTTCTTCCTCGAGCCCTACGCCGAGCAGATTCCCTTTGCCTACACCGCCGGCGAGCAGCGCGAGCTGGCGCCCTACCTGGTCAAGCTGCCGGCCGGCGCGCTGTTCGCCGACTACCTGGCCGGGATCGAGCGCAAGCCCACCGCCAGCGTGGATTTCCTGGTGGCGCTGAACCAGAAACTGGCCACCGATATCGGCTACCTGATCCGCCTGGAACCGGGCGTGCAGAGCCCCGAGCAGACCCTGGAGAAGGCCTCCGGCTCCTGCCGCGACTCGGCCTGGTTGCTGGTGCAGCTGCTGCGTCATCTGGGCCTGGCCGCGCGCTTCGTCTCCGGCTACCTGATCCAGCTCACTGCCGACGTGAAGGCCCTCGACGGCCCCAGTGGCAGCGAAGTGGACTTCACCGACCTGCACGCCTGGTGCGAGGTGTACCTGCCCGGCGCCGGCTGGATCGGCCTCGATCCGACTTCCGGGCTGTTCGCCGGCGAAGGCCACATTCCCCTGGCCTGCAGCCCGGAGCCGTCCTCGGCGGCGCCGATCAGCGGGGCGGTGGACGAATGCGAGTGCGAGTTTGAACACGAGATGCACGTCGAACGCATCTGGGAGGCGCCGCGGGTCACCAAACCGTACAGCGAGGAACAGTGGCAGGCGATCGTCGAGGTCGGCGCGCAGATCGATGCCGACCTCGACGCCCATGACGTGCGCCTGACCATGGGCGGCGAGCCGACCTTCGTCGCCCTCGACTTTCCCGACGACGAGGAGTGGAACACCGCCGCCCAGGGGCCGAACAAGCGGCGCCTGGCCGGCGAGCTGTTCCACCGCCTGCGCCAGCATTACGCGCCCAAGGCCCTGGTGCACTTCGGCCAGGGCAAGTGGTACCCGGGCGAGCAGCTGCCGCGCTGGTCGCTCAACTGCTACTGGCGCAAGGACGGCGAACCGATCTGGCAGGATGCGGCGCTGTATGCCGACGAGAGCCGCTACTACGGTGCCGACGCGCGCCTGGCCGGGCGCTTCCTGGCCACGCTCGCCGGGCACCTGGGCCTCTGCGCCGAGCACGTCTTCCCAGCCTACGAGGATTGGCTCTATTACCTGTGGCGTGAGCGCCGCCTGCCGGCCAACGTCACCCCGGACGACCCGCGCCTGGCCGACCCGCTGGAGCGCGAGCGCCTGCGCAAGGTATTCAGCCGCGGTGTCGGCGAAGTGGTCGGGCATATCCTGCCGCTGGCGCGCAGCGAGGACGGTGCGCATTGGCACAGCGGCCCCTGGTTCCTCCGTGATGAACACTGCCGGCTGATTCCCGGCGACTCGCCGCTGGGCTACCGCCTGCCGCTGGACTCGCAGCCCTGGGTCAGCGAGTTCGACTACCCCTACGTGCAGCCGCAGGATCCCAACCAGACGCTCGCCCCGCTGCCGCGCCGCCAGCAGATCCAGCAAGCGCTGCATCAGCCGCTGTTCCCCAACAGCCGGCAGAAGATCCAGGCGCAGCGAGCGCCGGAGCCGTTCGAGTCGGCACGGGAGGTGGTGCGTACCGCGCTGTGTGCCGAACCGCGCGATGGCCGGCTGTACCTGTTTATGCCGCCGCTGGCCGAGCTGGAGCATTACCTGGAGCTGGTCGCCGCCATCGAGGCCACCGCCGCCGAGCTGCGCTGCCCGGTGCTGCTGGAAGGCTACGAGCCGCCCAGCGATCCACGCCTGAGCTATTTCCGCATCACCCCGGACCCCGGTGTGATCGAGGTGAATATCCATCCGGCGGCCAGCTGGTACGAGCTGGTCGAACGCACCGAGTTTCTCTACGAGGCGGCGCGGCAGACCCGCCTGTCCAGCGAGAAATTTATGCTCGACGGCCGCCACACCGGCACCGGCGGCGGCAACCACTTCGTCCTCGGTGGCGCCACCCCGGCGGACTCGCCGTTCCTGCGCCGGCCGGACCTGCTGCGCAGCCTGATCAGCTACTGGCACAACCACCCGTCGCTGTCCTACCTGTTCAGCGGCCTGTTTATCGGCCCGACCTCCCAGGCGCCGCGCGTCGACGAGGCGCGCAACGATGCCCTCTACGAGCTGGAGATCGCCTTCGCCCAGATACCCGAGCCGGGACGCGACTGCCCGCCCTGGCTGGTCGACCGCCTGCTGCGCAACCTGCTGGTGGATGTCAGCGGCAACACCCACCGCGCCGAGTTCTGCATCGACAAGCTGTACTCGCCGGACTCTAGCTCCGGGCGCCTCGGCCTGCTCGAACTGCGTGCCTTCGAGATGCCGCCCCATGCGCGCATGAGCCTGGCCCAGCAGGTGCTGCTGCGCGGCCTGCTCGCGCGCTTCTGGGTCGAACCCTACCGCCCGGCCCGGCTGGCGCGCTGGGGTACCGAGCTGCACGACCGCTTCCTGTTGCCGCACTTCGTCGAGCAGGACTTCCACGATGTGCTGCACGAGCTGAATGCCTTCGGTTATCCGGTGCGCGCCGAGTGGTTCGCGCCGCACTTCGAGTTCCGCTTTCCCAAGGTCGGCGACTACCAGGTCAAGGGCATCGAGCTGGAACTGCGCCAGGCCCTGGAGCCCTGGCATGTGCTGGGCGAGGAGGGCGCGCCGGGCGGCACCGTGCGCTACGTGGATTCCTCGCTGGAGCGCCTGCAGGTGCGCCTCGATGGCCTGGCGCCGGACCGCTATGTGCTGACCTGCAACGGCGTGCCGGTGCCGCTGCGTGCCACCGGCAAGGTCGGCGAGTTCGTTGGCGGCGTGCGCTACCGCGCCTGGCAGCCACCGAACTGCCTGCAGCCGACCATCGGCGTGCACGCGCCGCTGGTGTTCGACCTGGTCGATAGCTGGATGCAGCGCTCGCTGGGCGGCTGCCAGTACCATGTCGCCCATCCCGGCGGGCGCAACTACGACAGCCTGCCGGTGAATGCCTACGAGGCCGAGAGCCGGCGCCTGGCGCGCTTCTTCCGCCACGGCCACACGCCGGGCCCGCTGTCGCCGCGGCCGCCGGTCAACAATAATGAACTGCCGATGACCCTGGACCTGCGCCGCAGCTGATCCCGTCCGGAGCGGCTGCAGGAGCCCGCGTGCGGCTCCTGCGTCACTGATTGAGCCAACCATGCCTGACCTGCTTGCCGATTACCCGTCGCCCGACGGCGCCTACCACGAACTGCTCGACGCGGCGGGCCAGGTGCGCCCGCACTGGCGCCGGCTGTTCGAGCAGTTGCAGCGCAGCAGCCCGGCGCAGCTGCAGCAGCGCCAGGCCCTGCTGAGCCGGCAGATCCAGGAAAACGGCGTGACCTACAACGTCTACGCCGCCCCGGACGGTGCCGACCGCCCGTGGGAGCTGGACCTGCTGCCCAACGTGATCCCCGCCGAGGAGTGGCAGACCATCGCCGCCGGCGTGGCCCAGCGCGCGACCCTGCTGAACGGCGTGCTGGCCGACCTGTACGGCCCGCAGCAGCTGATCGCCGAGGGCCTGCTGCCGGCCGAGCTGGTGTTCGGCCACAACAACTTCCTCTGGCCGTGCCAGGGTGTGCAGCCGCCGGGCGGCACCTTCCTGCACCTGTACGCGGTGGACCTGGCGCGGGCGCCGGACGGGCGCTGGTGGGTCACCGCCGACCGCACCCAGGCGCCCTCCGGCGCCGGCTATGCCCTGGAGAACCGGCAGATCGTCTCGCGCGCCTTTCCCGAGCTGTACCGCGACCTGCGCGTGCAGTACCTGGCCGGCTTCTTCCGCACCCTGCAGGACACACTGGCGCGCCAGGCGCCGGTAGCCGGTGGTGAAACGCCGCTGGTGGTGCTGCTGACCCCGGGGCGCTTCAACGAAAGCTATTTCGAACATTTATACCTGGCCCGCCAGCTCGGCTACCCGCTGGTCGAAGGCAGCGACCTGACCGTGCGCGACGCCTGTGTCTACCTAAAGACCCTGGCCGGCCTGCGCCGCGTGCATGCGCTGCTGCGCCGGCTGGACGACGACTTCTGCGACCCGCTGGAGCTGCGCACCGACTCGGCCCTCGGCGTGCCCGGCCTGCTCGAAGCGGTGCGCCAGGGCAATGTGCTGGTGGCCAATGCCCTGGGCAGCGGCGTGCTGGAGTCGCCCGGGCTGCCCGGCTTCCTGCCGGCGATCAGCGAGCAGCTGCTGGGCGAGGAACTGCTGCTGCCGTCCATCGCCAGCTGGTGGTGCGGCGAGCCGCCGGTGCTGGACGAGGCCCTGGAAAAGCTCGACGAGCTGCTGGTGCGCCCCAGCTTCCCCTCGCAGAGCTTCGCCCCGGTACTGGGGCGCGATCTGGATCAGGTGCAGCGCGCCGCCCTGGCCGAACGCCTCAAGGCGCGGCCCTATGCCTACGTGGCCCAGGCCCTGGCGCAGCTGTCGCAGGCGCCGGTGTGGCAGGCCGAGGAGGGCAGGCTGGCGCCGCGCGCGATCGGCATGCGCGTGTTCGCCGTGGCCAGCGCCGACGGCTACCGGGTGCTGCCCGGCGGCCTGACCCGGGTGGCGGCCGAGGCCGACGCCGAAGTGGTGTCGATGCAGCGCGGCGGGGCGAGCAAGGACACCTGGGTGCTCGGCGAGCGGCATGCCGGCGGCGAGCCCTGGCAGTGGCTACGGCCGCTGGGCGTGGCCGACCTGGTGCGCAGCGACCCCTACCTGCCGTCAAGGGTGGTGGAAAACCTGTTCTGGTTCGGCCGCTACAGCTCGCGCTGCGAGGATGGCGCCCGCCTGCTGCGGATCATGCTGGCCCGTTACGTCGACGATGACGACGATCCGCAGGCCCTGCAGACCGCCCTGGCCCTGGGCGAGAGCCTCGGCCTGCTGCCCGATGCCAGCGAAGGCTCGCTGGAGGAGCGCCTGCTGCAGGCCGTGCTCGGCGCAGACTGGCCGGCCAGCCTGCGTGCCAACCTGCAGCGTTTGCAGTGGGCCGCCGGCAGCGTGCGCGGCAAGCTGTCGCGGGAGAACTGGCAGGCGCTGATCGAACTGCAGCGCGAGGCCCAGGCCCTGGAGGCGCAGCAGGCCGATCTGGGCGAGCTGCTGGAATTTCTCAACCGCCTGCTGATGTCGCTGGCGGCGCTGTCCGGCTTCGCCCTCGACGACATGACCCGCGACGACGGCTGGCGCTTCCTCATGCTCGGCCGTTGCATCGAGCGCCTGCAGTTCCTCGCCGAGAGCATCGCCGAGTTCCTCCGCAGCCGCGCGGTGCACGACCAGTCGGCGCTGGAGTGGCTGCTGGAGCTGGGCAACAGCAGCATCACCTACCGCACCCGCTACCTGGCCAGCGCGCAGCTGATCCCGGTGCTCGACCTGCTTCTGCTCGACGAGCAGAACCCGCACGCCGTGCTGTTCCAGTTGCGCATGCTGGTGCGGGCCCTGGCGGGGCTGGACGAGCGTTTCGAATTCGTCGCCGTCAGCCGCCTGGGCGAGCTGGAGCAGCAGCTCGCTGCCTTCAACCTGGCCAGTCTGGAGAACCCGCTGTTCGGCAGCGCCGGCATTCGCGCGGTGCTCGGCGGTTTGGCCGACCTGCTGCTGCAGATAGTCGCCGGCGCCGGCCAGGTTTCCGACCAGCTCGGCCTGCGCTTCTTCGTGCATGTCGACGCCAGCCAGCGGACCCAGTCCTCATGAGCCCGAGCAGCGCCCACTACCAGATCCTCCACGACACCCATTACCGCTACTCGGCGCCGGTGTCCCTGGCCCAGCAGCTGGCGCATCTGTGGCCGAGAGACTGCGCGTGGCAGCGCTGCACGGAGCGCCAGCTGCTGGTCAGCCCGCAGCCGAGCAAGCGCCAGGATGGCCTCGATGTGTACGGCAATCCGCTGACCCGCCTGGCCTTCGAGCGCCCCCACGACGAGCTGAAGGTCTGCGCGCGCCTGCGCGTCGAGGTGCTGGCCCGGCCGCGTTTCGCTCTGGCCGACTCGCCGCCCTGGGAGCAGGCCTGCGCCGCCCTCGGCTACAGCGGCCAGCCGCTCGCCCCGGCACTGCTGGAAGCGACCCGCTACCGCTTCGAGTCGCCCTATGTGCACCTCAAGCAGGTGTTCGGCGAGTACGCCGCCGACTGCTTCGTGCCCGGGCGGCCGCTGCTGCTGGCGGCGGCCGCGCTGATGCAGAAGATCTTCGCCGAATTCACCTTCGATGCCGCCGCCACCCAGGTGGCGACCCCGTTGCTCAAGGTGCTGGAGGCGCGCCGCGGGGTGTGCCAGGACTTCGCCCACCTGATGCTCGCCTGTCTGCGCTCGCGCGGCCTGGCGGCGCGCTACGTCAGCGGCTACCTGCTGACCCAGCCGCCGCCCGGCCAGCCGCGGCTGATCGGCGCCGACGCCTCGCACGCCTGGGTCTCGGTGTACTGCCCGCGCCAGGGCTGGGTGGACTTCGACCCGACCAACAACCTGCTGCCGGCGCTGGAGCACATCACCCTCGGCTGGGGTCGCGACTTCGCCGACGTGTCGCCGCTGCGCGGGGTGATCCTCGGCGGCGGCAGCCACGACCCGGAAGTCAGCGTCACCGTGCTGCCCCTGGGCGAGTTGCACGGCGCGGTCGGCTGATCAGGGTGCCAGTTTGCGCTTCAGGGCACTGGCGACCGGCTGGGGCAGGCTGGGCAGGGCGCGCAGCAAGTACGGCAACAGCTTGCGTTTGGCGCCGCTGAGCGACTCCGGGACCAGCGCTTCAATCAGGTGCGGGCCGGGGTGCGACTGGGCGTACTCCAGTGCCTTGAGCAGCTCCTCGGCGGTGCTCACCCGAACGCCATGCACGCCCATGCCCTGGGCGAGCTGGGCAAAGTTCAGCACTGGGCCGCGCAAGTCGAGTTGCGACCTGGCCTTGGGCCCGGCCCCCGCGGCGCCGACCCGTTCCAGTTCGACATTGAGCACGGAATACGAGGCATTGTTGAAAATGATCGAGGTGACGTTGAGCTGCTCGCGGGCCATGGTCCAGAGCGACTGGATGGTATACATCGCGGTGCCGTCGCCGATCAGTGCCAGAACCGGGCGTGCGGGGCAGGCGATGGCGGCGCCGATGGCGTTCGGCAAGCCTTGGCCGATGGCGCCGCCGGTGAGGGTGAGCAGGTCGTGGCGGGGGGCGCCGCTGGTCATCAGGTTCAACATGAGGCCCGAGGTGATGGCCTCATCGATCAGAATCGTGCCTTCCTGCAGGGTGTGACCGACGGCCTTGCAGACCTTCGCCGCCGTCAGCTTGCCCCGCGGTCTGGACGGGCGCTGCGCCGGCTGCAGCTCTGCCGGTGTCGCGCCGGCACCCAGGGCGGCGACCAGTTTTTCCAGGCTGGCCGTGGTGTCCTGATCCGCGCCGGCCAGGGTGTGTACCCGGCACGTGTCGGGCACCAGATAGCTTTTCTTGCCCGGGTAGGCGAAGAAGGAAACGGGCGCCTTGGCATCCACCAGGATGAGCTCCTCGATCTCTGCCAACTGAACCCCAGCCATTTCGGCCATGTAGGCGATGCGCTCGACCGCGGGCAGCCCTGCGCCCCGCTCCATGCGAGTCGGGAAAACCTCGGCCAGCAGTTTGACGCCGCTATGCGCGGCAATGCGCCCCGCCGCGAGCAGGTCGGCTTCGCGCAGCGCGCGGCCGCCCAGCAGCAGAGCCACGTTGCGGCCCGAACGGATGACCTGGGCCAGGGCGGCCACCGTGTCATCGCCGGCCACGGGCGGCTGTTCCGCGGCCGGGACTTGGCAAGGCACGCCGCCCTCGCCCCACGACACGTCGGCCGGCAGGATCAGCGTGGCGACCTGCCCCGGGTAGCCGCGGGCGACACGAATGGCTTCGGCCGCGTCGCGGCACAGGTCTTCGGTGCGAGCGGGGGTTCGCACGAAGTTCGGCGACACGTTGCGGGCGACCGTTTCGATATCGGACTGCAGCTGGGCGTCGTATTTGACATGGTAGGTGGCATGGTCGCCGACGATGTTGACCACCGGGACCTTGCCCTTGCGCGCATTGTGCAGGTTGGCCAGGCCGTTGCCGAGGCCGCAGCCCAAATGCAGCAAGGTGGCGGCCGGTTTGTCGGCCATGCGGGCATAACCGTCGGCGGCACCGGTGGCCACCCCTTCGAACAGGGCGAGCACGGCGCGCATGCGCGGCTCGCTGTCGAGTGCGGCGACGAAGTGCATCTCGCTGGTTCCGGGGTTGCTGAAGCAGACTTCGATTCCGCCATCGACCAGCGTCTTCATCAAGGCTTGGGCACCGTTGGGCATGTGTGGGCTCCTTATTGTTGGTAGAGATCAGCCGGCGTTTATCGAGCGTGCTGCGGCGCGCGCGGTGAGAATGCAGGCTGGCAGGAAGGTGCCTTCGAGCGAGCGTTTGCCGTTGGCGCCGCCGCCGCCGAATCCGGCGGCTTCGCCAACGCAATACAGGCCTTCGAGCGGACGGTCGCTTTGATCGAGGACGCGGCTTTGCAGGTCGGTGCGCAGGCCGCCGAGGCTTTTGCGCGAGATCAGTTGCGTCTGGATGGCGATCAACGGGCCGGCGCCCGGCATCTGCAGGGGGGCCGGTTTGCAGGTGCGCAGGCGGTCGGGGCCCCATTGCCGGGCGTGCAGAATGCGCCGGATCTGCTCGTCGTTTTGCAGCCGCTTGCCGCCACGGAAGTTGGCGTCGAAGGCGTCCGCCGTGGCCTGCAGCACCGCCGGGTCGATGTCCAGCGAGCAGGTCAGGGCGTTCATCTTCGCGGCCAGCCCGGCGAGGCTGTCGTCGACCAGGAAGTACCGGCTTTCGCGTTGCATCTGGCGCACCAGGCGGTGGTTGCCGGTAAGGGTTTCCCAGAGAAAGCCTGGCAGCTGTTTGTCGCGGATGCGCTGATTGTGTTCCGCGCCGGAGATGGCAAATTCCTTGGCGGCGATGCGCCAGTTCAGCAGTTGCCAGGTCCAGGGCTTTTCTTGCTCGGCTACGCGCTGGCACAGCCAGTGGGTATCGAAGCCGGTGACCAGGGGTTGCGGGCCAATGCGCCGGCCGCTGTGGTCCAGCCACAGCGCCGATTTGCAGGGGATGGCGGACAAGCCATGGCCGGCGAAGTGTGGATAGGGGTGCGGGAACCCGGCCGCGTAATTCCACATCTCGCCCGCGTGAGTGATCCGCCCGCCGAGGGTGTCGGCCACCAAATGATGCAGCTTGCCGTCGGCGTAGGGATGGGCTCCGTTGAGCATGGCCTGTGGCATCGGCCTGTCCGTGGGCCAGTTGGCGCGGGTCTCGGCGTGGCTGCCGTTGATGCCGCCCATGGCCAGCACGACCACGGGAGCCTGCAGGCGGATTTCGCGGGGGCCGTCCTCGTGCTGCCCGATAACCCCGGATATCTTGCCGGCTTGATAGTCCAGCCCGGTCACGCGGACTCGATGCAGCAGGTTCAGTCGGCCACCGCTACCGGCGACCTGCAGCGCCGCGATCAGGCGGCGGGTCATTTCACGCGCCGTGCCCCAGATGACGTGGTAGCGCGGCAGGCTGTTGCCATCGCCATTCAGGCCGCGCTCGACCCAGTTCACTGCCGGCAGAAACTTCACGCCTTCTGCGCTCAGCCAGTCATAGACCTCTCGACGGGAGTGCTCCACGTAGTACCTTGCCCACTGCAGGGGGTAAGCGTCGTCCGGCGCCAGCTCGCCAAAGCGCAGCCAGTCGCGCAGCGCTATTTGCGGGCTGTCCGGGATGTTCATCCGCGCTTGCAGTGGCGTATCCACCAGCGCCATGCCGCCAAAAGCCCACAGCGCCAGACCACCCAAGCGTTCCGGCGAGTCACGGTCGACCAGGGTGACGCGCTTGCCCGCGCGCAGGGCTTCCAGAGCGGTGACGATACCGGCGAGCCCGCCTCCCACCACGACCAGATCGGACTGCAGCGTTTGGCTCATCACTGATGTGCTCCCCTAGCAAGGCTGTCTTGTAGCGGAAAACCTTATCCGCATATTCTCCGAGTCGGTTGACTTTGGAGGACAGTCGCATTGACTTTAGAGGCCGGCGTTTCGATGAGCTGGGTCAACACCGTGTTCGCTGCGGCGCAACGCCTGGGGGTCACCCAGGAGGCGCTGCTGCGGGCGGCGGGGATCTGTGCCGATGAGCTTGATCACGAGCGCTGGCCGGTGGATCACATTACCCGCCTGTGGCGGGCGGCGGCCCGACTCACCGGGGATCCCGGTTTCGGCCTGAAGGCCGGCTCGCAGGTAGGCCCCGCCAGCTTCAACGTGGTGAGTTATCTTCTGCAGTCGGCGCCATCGCTACGGGAGTCGATAGCGCTGGTGCAGCGCTACCAGCGGCTAATCAGTGACGGCGGCCGAGTGCAAATGATTCCAGGCAACAACGCCACCTGGCTGATTTACCACCCCTGTCAGGGGCAATTGCCGTTCAGCCCGCATCAGATTGAAGCGGTGTTGGCCGCGGTGGTCGCCCTGGGTCACAGACTGACGGGCAATCAGCTGCTGCCGCTCAAGGTGCAGTTCAGTCAGTCGCCTCTTGGGCCGCTCGACGACTATCACTGCGTGTTTCGCTGCCCGGTCGAGTTCGACCAGGCGTTCAGCGGCATCCTGATCGACAATGCCGCGTTGGACACGCCCCTGGCCCAGGCCGAGGCGCCGCTGGTCAACCTGCACCGTCAATATGTGTCGGCGCGCCTGGCCGCCCTGTCGAAGCCCGACGACCTGGCTCAAGAGCTGAGCGCGTGGATCCGTTCAAGGTTGCCCGGCCAGCCCCCGACTCGAGCCATGGCCGCCCAGGCACTGGGCCTCAGCCCGAAAACCCTGGCGCGGCGCCTGCAGCAAGACCATCTCGATTTCTCCACGCTCCTGGATCAGGCCCGTCGTGATGCCGCGCTGCTGGCGGTTTCCTCGGGCGACCTGGGGTTGGCCGATATCGGCCACAGCCTGGGATTTGCCGAGCCGAGCATTTTCTGGCGGGCATTCAAGCGCTGGACCGGCATGACGCCTGCGCAGTGGCGACAGCGAGCCGTTGCCGGGCGTGAATCGGCTCAAGTGCTGGAGGGGCTGACTGGCAAGCCTGGGGCAGCCTGAAAACCGGACGGCCAATGTGGGGTGGCCGCGTCTGCCGTGATTGCCGGGGCGTGAGGCGTCAGGAGATTTTTGCAGACAATAAAAAGGCCGGCTTGTGGCCGGCCTTTCGGGGGTGGGTTTGGCTTATTTTTGGTAAGCCGCAACCGCCTTCAGAATTGCTTCGCGGGCTGCGTCGGCATTGCCCCAGCCTTCGACCTTGACCCACTTGCCCTTCTCGAGATCCTTGTAGTTCTCGAAGAAGTGCTTGATCTGCTCCAGCAGCAGGGCCGGCAGGTCGGTGTATTCCTTGATGTCGACGTACAGCTGGCTCAGCTTGTCGTGCGGCACGGCGATCAGCTTGGCGTCGCCGCCGGCTTCGTCGGTCATGTTCAGCACACCCACCGGACGGCAGCGGATGACCGAGCCCGGGGCGACCGGATAGGGGGTCACGACCAGCACGTCGAGGGGGTCGCCGTCGTCGGCCAGGGTGTGCGGGATGAAGCCATAGTTGGCCGGGTAGAACATCGGGGTCGCCATGAAACGGTCGACGAACAGGCAGTCGGTGTCGTGATCGATTTCGTATTTGATCGGCGCGTGGTTGGCCGGAATCTCGATGGCGACGTAGATGTCGTTCGGCACGTCTTTGCCGGCCGGGACTTTGCTGTAGCTCATGGTGGACACCCCAGGGTTGGGCCAAAAAAGTGGGCGGATTATAGGCACATTCGGCGGGCGTTACTACGCCCTCCTGCTCAGCCTTTGGTCGTGTCCCGGTAATCCGGATGTTCTGCCTGCAGGCGTTGTAGACGTTGCAGAGGGTCCTGGCGGTAGAAGGCGCGGAGCTGGGCGTAGACGGCGGGGAAGGCGGCTGCCAGCAGGTCCGGGGCGCTGAAGAAGTATTCGCTGGTGACGGCAAAGAACTCCGCCGGGTTTTCCGCGGCATAGGGGTCGATGGCCGTCTCGGCGTGCGGGTTGGCGTCGAGAATGGCGTTCATCCGCGCGTAGGCGTCCTGCATGGCAGTGGCCCAGTCCTCGATGCGCATCTGGCTGTGCAGCGGCGGCAGGCCGTTGGCGTCGCCGTTGAGCATGTCCAGCTTGTGCGCCAGCTCATGGATCACCAGGTTGTAGCCGTCCCAGCCGCCGCTGGCCTGCACCCCAGGCCAGGCCAGGATCACCGGGCCGCGGTGCCAGGCTTCGCCGCTGTGCTCGGCCTCCCATTCGTGGACCACGCCGCTGGCGTCGCGGTGGCGCTGCGGGCTGACGAAGTCGTCGGGGTACAGGACGATCTCGTGGAAGCCTTGGTACCAGTCGAGTTCGGCCAGGTGCAGCAGCGGCAGCTGGGCCTGGGCGGCGAGCAGCAGACGCCCGTGCGGGTCGAGGTCGACGCCGGGCAGGGCGGTGAGGTGCTTGTCATGCAGGAACAGCACGCAGCGTTCGCGCAGGCGTTGCAGTTCCTGCGGGTCGAGGCCGTCGAGCAGCGGCAGCTGCCGCAGCACGGCCTGCCAGTCGCCGTCGGCGAGCGGGTGGCGGCGCAGCAGGCGCCGGCGCCACCAGCGACGCAGCAGGCCCATGCTCAGACCGCGTGCCGGCTGCTGTGCCGGTGGCCGCAGCAGTGGCCCGGGGCGCACTGGCTGCCGACCCCGAACAGAGTGGTGTAGATCCGGGTGCCGCAGGGGTTGGCCGGCGACTCCAGTTCGGCATCGAGGCGCAGTAACGGGGCGATCGGGTTGAATTCCATGGGGCTCACGGGCGTGCGCTGAAAGCCGACGATTATACGGGCAGGAAGCGGCGGCGGGGCGCGCCAGGTTGGCGCAGGGGAGGGGCGACGGCGCACCGGGGGGGTGCCGTCGCGGTCGGGGCGTTCAGTCCTGGTCGAGGGGCAGGACGAAGTTCTTGAATTCGGTGTCCTCGCGGAAACCGATCGATTCGTAGGTCTTGTGCGCGGTCTCGAAGTTGACGCTGGAGGCCACGCGCATGCGCACCGCATTGGTGCTCTTGGCCATCTGCTTGGCGGTCTGCAGCAGGCGGTCGGCGACCAGCATGCGCCGTGCGTCCTCGGCGACGAAGATGTCGTTGAGGATCCACACGCGCTTGAGCGACAGCGAGGAGAAGCTGGGGAACAGCTGGCAGTAGCCGAGCGCCTTGTCCTCGTCGTCGGCCAGGGCCAGGTAGATCACCGATTCCTTGCGCTTGAGGCGGTTCTCCAGGAACTTGCGCGACGAGTCCGGCAGCGGCAGCTCGCCATAGAACTCACGGTACTTGATGAACAGCGGGGTCAGCAGGTCCAGATGCTCCAGGGTGGCTTGGACGATGCGCATAGCGGGCCTCGGCGGTTATGGAGTGGCGTGGCTGGCAATGCAGATGCTGTGCCAGTGGTCAGGCTTGATCCTGCCTAATGCGACTGGAAAGCGCAATCCAAGCAAGCGTTTGATTTCATCTGCGTCGATCAAGCGCTGATCGTGCCGCCGGCGGCGCTCTTGGTTTTTGCCTGGTGCCGGGCACCTGGCCATATTGAGTGCAACGGACTCGGCACTTTTATCCGGGGGCGCGGGATCATTTCGCCTGCCACGGGTCTATGACTGCCCGGGCCAGCGGCAGAGCCGCTGTGCTAACCTGCGCGAGATTTTTCCGGGCTGGCGCGGCCCGTTTTTCGAGGTCATCGATGCATATTCACATTCTCGGTATCTGCGGCACTTTCATGGGTTCCCTGGCGGTTCTGGCCAAGGAGCTGGGCCATCGCGTCACCGGTTCCGATGCCAACGTCTACCCGCCGATGAGTACCCAGCTCGAGGCCCAGGGCATCGAGCTGATGCAAGGCTATGAGCCTGCCCACCTGCAGCCGGCGCCGGACCTGGTGGTGGTCGGCAACGCCCTGAGCCGCGGCAACCCGGCGGTGGAGTATGTGCTGAATCAGGGCCTGCCTTACGTGTCCGGTCCGCAGTGGCTGGCCGACCATGTGCTGCAGGGGCGCTGGGTGCTGGCTGCCGCCGGCACCCACGGCAAGACCACCACCAGCAGCATGCTGGCCTGGGTGCTGGAGCATGCCGGCATGGCCCCGGGCTTCCTGATCGGCGGCGTGCCGCAGAACTTCGGGGTGTCCGCGCGCCTGGGCGGCACGCCGTTCTTCGTGGTCGAGGCCGACGAGTACGACAGCGCCTTCTTCGACAAGCGCAGCAAGTTCGTCCACTACCGCCCGCGCACGGCGATCCTGAACAACCTGGAATTCGATCACGCGGACATCTTCCCGGACCTGGCGGCCATCGAGCGACAGTTCCACCACCTGGTGCGCACCGTGCCGGGCGAGGGGCTGATCATCCATCCGGCCAGTGAGCAGGCCCTGCAGCGGGTCATCGGCATGGGCTGCTGGACCCCGGTGCAGACCACCGGCGACGGCGGCCAGTGGCAGGCCAGGCTGCTCAGCGCCGACGGCTCGCGCTTCGAGGTGTGGTTCGACGAGGCCCTGATGGGCGTGGTCGAGTGGGCGCTGACGGGCCAGCACAACGTCGCCAACGCCCTGGCCACCCTGGCTGCGGCGCGGCATGTTGGCGTAGTGCCGGAACTGGGCATTGCCGGCCTGTCCGGCTTCAAGAGTGTCAAGCGGCGCATGGAGAAGGTTGCCGAGGTCAACGGCGTGACCATCTATGACGACTTCGCCCATCACCCGACGGCGATCGCCACCACGCTGGACGGCCTGCGCAAGCAGATCGGCGATGCGCCGCTGATCGCGGTGATCGAACCGCGTTCCAACTCGATGAAACTCGGCGCTCACCGCGACGGCCTGCCGGCCTCCGTGGCGCAGGCCGATCGGGTCTACTGGTACGCGCCGGCCAACCTGGGCTGGGACCTGGCCGCCACGGTGGCGTCGTCCAGCGTGCCGACCGAGGTCTGCGACTCGCTGGAGGCGATCATCGCCGGGGTCAAGGCCCACGCCGCGCCGGGCACCCAGGTGGTGGTGATGAGCAACGGCGGCTTCGGCGGCCTGCATGGCAAGCTGGCCAAGGCCTTGGAAGAATAGAAGGCGAAAAGTTCGCTCTGAGTGCGGCGTGAGCGCAGGTTAGGCAAGGCGAAAACCTGCGAGAAAGCGCAGTTTACTGCGAGTAAATGAGCATTTTGAGCAGGTTTTCAACGCGGCATAACCAAGCGCAACAGCAGTGAGAGTGAATTTATGTCCGGTCCGGAACGCATCACCCTAGCCATGACTGGCGCTTCCGGCGCCCAGTACGGCCTGCGCCTGCTCGACTGCCTGGTGCAGGAAGAGCGCGAAGTGCACTTCCTGATCTCCAGGGCCGCGCAGCTGGTGATGGCCACCGAGACCGACGTGACCCTGCCGGCCAAACCCCAGGCCATGCAGGCGTTCCTCAGCGAGTACACCGGCGCCGCGTCCGGGCAGATCCGCGTGTACGGCAAGGAAGACTGGATGGCCCCGGTGGCTTCCGGTTCCGGCGCGCCGGCGGCCATGGTGGTGGTTCCCTGCAGCACCGGCACCCTCTCGGCCATCGCCACGGGGGCCTGCAACAACCTGATCGAGCGCGCCGCCGACGTGGCCCTGAAGGAGCGCCGCCAGCTGATCCTGGTACCGCGCGAGGCGCCGTACTCCAGCATCCACCTGGAGAACATGCTCAAGCTGTCCAACCTCGGCGCGGTCATCCTGCCGGCCTCGCCCGGCTTCTACCACCAGCCGCAGACTGTCGACGACCTGGTCGACTTCGTCGTTGCGCGCATCCTCAACCTGCTGAACATCCCCCAGGACATGCTGCCGCGTTGGGGCGAGCACCATCTGGGCAGCGATGATTAAATTCTCGGGATTGAGCCTGGCGCTGCTGGCCGGGCTGCTGTCCGGCTGCGCCAGCGTACGCACCCTGGATGCGGCCAAGCCGGGGGCGCCGATCATCTACTCGGGGACGCGCCTGGACTGGTATGTGCTGCACGGTGGTTGCTGCCCGCTGGATCGCTTCGGTGCCGAGGCGCCGAAATATGCCGGGCTCGACCTGCCGGTCAGTGCCCTGCTGGACACCCTGCTGCTGCCGATGGCCGTGGCTGCCGAGTTGGGTATCGGGCTCAGCGTCACGGGTGGCAATTGAAGCCGCGCCGGCATTGCGCCGGCGCAGCGATCTTTCTGTTTATTGTGTAGGGTGCGCCGTGCGCACCGGCAAGCCGGTGTGGGGCTGCGCACCCTACGCAAAGCCTTGCGCGCCTGAGCGCGCAAGTGTGTCGACTGCCGCTTAAGCGCGCTCGACCGCCAGGGCCACGCCCTGACCGCCACCGATGCACAGGGTGGCCAGGCCTTTCTTGGCGTCGCGGCGCTGCATCTCGTGCAGCAGGCTGACCAGCACGCGGCAGCCGGAGGCGCCGATCGGGTGGCCGAGGGCGATGGCGCCGCCGTTGACGTTGACCTTGTCCAGGCTCCAGCCCAGCTCCTTGGCCACCGCCAGGGCCTGGGCGGCAAAGGCTTCGTTGGCTTCGACCAGATCCAGGTCCGCGACGCTCCAGCCGGCCTTGCCCAGGGCGCGGCGGGTGGCGGACACCGGGCCGATGCCCATGATCGCCGGGTCGACCCCGGAGCCGGCGGCGGCGGCGATGCGCGCCAGCACCGGCAGCTTCAGTTCGGCGGCTTTCGCGGCGCTCATCAGCAGCACGGCGGCGGCGCCGTCGTTGAGCGAGGAGGCGTTGCCGGCGGTGACGCTGCCGTCCTTCTGGAAGGCCGGCTTGAGCTTGCCCAGGGCTTCGGCGGTGGTGCCGGCGCGCGGTTGTTCGTCGCGGGCGAAAGCCACTGGCTCACCCTTGCGCTGGGGGATCAGCACCGGGGTGATCTCGCCGTCGAAACGCCCGGCCTCGATGGCGGCACTGGCGCGCTGCTGCGAGGTGGCGGAGAAGGCGTCCTGCTGCTCGCGGCTGATCTGGTATTTGGCGGCCAGGTTCTCCGCGGTGATGCCCATGTGGTAGTCGTTGAAGGCATCCCACAGGCCGTCCTGGATCATGGTGTCGACGACCTTGCCGTGGCCCATGCGCAGGCCGGTGCGGGCTTGCGGCAGGACATAGGGCGACAGGCTCATGTTTTCCTGGCCGCCGGCGATGATCACCTCGGCGTCGCCGCAGGCGATGGCCTGGTAGCCCAGCTGCACGGCCTTGAGGCCCGAGCCGCAGACCTTGTTGATGGTGAAGGCCGGCACGCTCTGCGGCAGCCCGGCCTTGATCACGCTCTGCCGCGCCGGGTTCTGCCCGGCACCGGCGGTGAGCACCTGGCCGAGGATCACTTCGTCGATCAGTTCGGCGCTGACGCCGCTCTGTGCCAGCAGGCTACGGATGACCGTGGCGCCCAGCTCGACGGCGGGAATCGCGCTGAGCGCGCCCTGGAAGGCGCCGATGGCGGTACGGGTGGCAGCAACAATCACGACTTCGCGCATGTGTTCTCCGGTGTCTGGCAGTGGGTGGGCTGTGGCGCGTGCGCCACGGCGGGCAGGTCGCGGCAGCGAGCCGCGAACATGCCGGGGAGGCCGAGTTTAAAGCGCCGGACGGGGTGTGAACAGCGCGGCGGACTGGTGGTCGCTCGCGTTCGGCTGCGCTAGCGGCCGAGCCGGCGCAGCTCGTCGGACTCGACGATGCGTACGCCGCGGCCCTCTTCCAGGGCCAGGCGCCACAGCGCGCGGGCCAGCACGGCGGCCTCAATGCCGCGGTACTTGCCGGGCAGCCAGCGCAGGAAGGGGGCGGCCAGCTGTTCGCCGAGGCGAAACTCGGCGCGGGTGCCGAGCAGCAGCGACGGCCGCGCCAGGGTCAGTTGCGGCCAGTCCTGGGCGATCAGCGCCTGCTCCATTTCGCCCTTGATGCGGTTGTAGAACACCGTGGAGCCGGCGTCGGCGCCCAGGGCGCTGATCACCAGCAGGTGGCGCGCGCCGAGTTCGCGGGCGCGCCGGGCGAAGGCCACGACCAGGTCGCGGTCGACGGCGCGGAAGGCCTCCTGCGAGCCGGCCTGCTTGATGGTGCTGCCCAGGCAGCAGAAGGCCACGTCGACCCGGCCCTGCAGCTGCGGCAGCAGCTCGAGCAGCTCGCCCACCGGGTTGTCCAGGTGCGGGTGCTCGGCCAGCGGGCGGCGGCTGGGCGCCAGCACGCGGCAGATGGTCGGCTCGCTGAGCAGGCGGTCGAGCAGGTGCTCGCCGGTGAGGCCGGTGGCTCCGGCGAGCAGGATGTGCTGGGGCGTCAGGTACATGCTGGTTACTCCGCTGATACTGCCAGCTTAGAAGTTTTTGCTCATCCCTGTGTGCGTGCTATGCCGCTTTACTGCTCTTTATTTGCGCTGGCGTTCTCCAGGGCCAGCCGGGCCTGGCTGGCGCGCATCGCCTTCCAGTGGGCGAGCACGGCGGGCGGCGCCCATAGCTGCGGTTCCGATGGCTCGAACTCTTCGGCCTGCTCGCGCTCGGCGACCTTCGCCTTGGCCAGCTCGAAGGCTCGCTGCAGGTCGTCGGTCTCGGCGAAGGCCTCGGCGAACAGGGCGCGGCCGAAGTAGGTGAAGTCGTTTTCCTCGGCGCAGCCGAACGACACCCGGTCGGCGCGGGTGGCCGTCATCACCAGGGTCTTACCGTCCTTGAGTGGCGCAATGAAGCCGCCGGAGTAGCAGGCCGAGATCACCACCACCTTGTGCCGCTCGCGCAGGGGCTGCAGCAGGGCGGCCAGTTCGTCGGCCGGCAGGTCGTCCAGCTGCAGGCGCGGCTGGTCCAGGCTCAGCTGGTGGTCGGGCGAACCGTGGCTGGTCAGGTAGATGAACACCAGGTCTTCCGGGCCGCTGCGTTCGGCCAGGGCGCGCACGGCGCGGGTCAGGCTCTCGCGGGTGGCCAGCGGGCGGTCGGCCAGGTGGTCGCGGTGGTTGCTCAGGCGGATGCCGCCGCGGGCGTTGAAGCGCT
The DNA here is from genome assembly GCF_009799935.1 of Pseudomonas sp. L-22-4S-12. Taxonomy (NCBI): domain Bacteria; kingdom Pseudomonadati; phylum Pseudomonadota; class Gammaproteobacteria; order Pseudomonadales; family Pseudomonadaceae; genus Pseudomonas; species Pseudomonas sp. L-22-4S-12. Next base: position 1,154,261 of record NZ_WELL01000001.1, read on the forward strand.
CGCCGAGCAGCTGGCTGACGTAGTCGGCCTCGCGCAGGAACACGCTCTGCTTGCCGTCGCCGGCCAGGGTCAGGCTGTACAGCTCGGTGGCCGGGGTCGAGGCGGGCACGGCGGCGATGGCCTGCTCGAGCAGTCGGCCCTGTGCCAGCAGGCCCAGCTCCAGCGCGTCGGGCTGGGTCGCGCCGTGGCTGTCGCGGATCAGCTGGCCGCCTTGCCAGGTGCCGCTGCGCCGGCTGCCGTCGGCGAGCGCCAGGGTGCCGTCGCCGGCATAGTCGTTGTTGGCGAACTGGCCGCGGTAGACGCTACCGTCGGCCAGGGTCAGCTCGCCCTGGCCGTGGAAGCGCCACTGGCGGAAGTCGCCGAGGTAATGGCGGCCATCGGCGCCGCTGAATTCGCCCTTGCCCTCCAGCGAGCCGTCCACGAAGTTGCCCAGCCAGGCATCGCCCTCGGCGTTCTGGAAGCGCCCCTTGCCGTGGAACAGGTCGTTACGGAAGCCGCCGCTGTAGTGTTCGCCCTCGGCGCCCGTGTAGCTGCCCTGGCCATGCAGCACGCCGTTGTCGAAGGTGCCGCTGTACTGATTGCCGTTCTCGCTGCGGGTGCCGGGGCCATTCAGCTCACCGCGCACGAAGCGGCCTTGGTAGCGATTGCCGCCTGGCCATTCGAGGCTGCCCAGGCCATGGTAGCGGTCGTCGCGGAACTCGCCGCGGTAGCTCACTTCGCCCTGCTGCAGGTGGCCTTCGCCATGCAGGCGGCCTTGTTTGAAGCCGCCCCGGTAGGTGCTGCCGTCGCTGTAGGTGAGGCTGCCCTGGCCATCGAACAGGCCCTGGCGGAACTGGCCGACATAGTGTTCGCCGCCGGCCCCTTGCCATTCGCCCTGGCCATCGCTCTGGCCGTCCTTGAAATTGCCGGCGTACCAGCTGCCGTTGGCATAGTCGATGCGCCCCTCGCCCTGCAGCAGGCCGTCGACCACCTCGCCGCGATAGCGGCCGCCGTCGGGCAGCACCGCGTCGGGCGGCAGCAGCGGCTCGCCGTCGCCGCAGGCGGTGAGCAGCAGGGCAAGGGTCAGTGGCGCGAGAAGGCGGGGCATGGTGGACATCCGGGTCGGGGCATGCTCCGAGTATGCCGCAGGGTTGCTGCCGCTCCAATGCAAACGGGGCGCTTGCGCGCCCCGTTGCAATTTAGATTTTGACCGTTACGAGCGAAGGTGAGGCAAGGCGAAAGCAGGCGAGGAGGCGGAGTTTTCGTCTGTAAATGAGCATTCCGAGCTTGCTTTCAACGCCGCATCGCCGAGCGCAGTAGGTCAAAGGTCAGACGAAGCACAGGGTCAGCGGCTCGGCGATATAGGCGGGTTTTTCCTCGCCCTCGATCTCCAGGCTGGCCTGGGCCTTGATCAGCCACTGGCCGGGGCGTTTCTCGGTGACCTCGACGATGCTCAGTGCCAGGCGCACGCGCGAGTCGACCTTGACCGGCTGGATGAAGCGCACGCTGTCGAGGCCATAGTTGACCGCCATCTTCAGGCCCTCGGGCATGATCATCAGGCTTTCCATCAGCATCGGGATCAGCGACAGGGAGAGAAAGCCGTGGGCGATGGTGCCGCCGAAGGGTGTGTGCTTGGCCTTGACCGGGTCGACGTGGATGAACTGGTGATCGCCGGTGCATTCGGCGAACTGGTTGATGCGGTTCTGATCGATGGTCAGCCATTGCGAGCGTCCGAGCTCTTTGCCTACGTAGTCTTTGAGTTGTGATACGGGTACAAACGGCATAGATCCTCCTTGAGGATGCAAGAAGTTTATTGTTTTTGGTGGTGAACCTTGCTGGTCCTAGATCAGCATGAGTCGGCGGGCGGGTCAAGCCGAAAGTCGCGGTTTATGGCGTCCCCTTCGGCATGCCTATAATGGGCGCCGCAAACCCGCCGGAGACTCCCATGCTGCTACGCGGCCTGACCTGGCTGGTGCTGTTCCAGTTGCTCGGCACCGCCCTCAATTCCCTGTTTCTCGGCATGCTGCCGGGGCCGATCATCGGCCTGCTGCTGCTGTTCGTGTTTCTGCTGCTGCGTGGCGAAGTGGGCGAGCCGCTGAGCGAGGCGGCGGCCGGCCTGCTGCGCTACCTGCCGCTGCTGCTGGTGCCGCCGGCGGTGGGGGTGATGGTCTATGCCGAACAGATCGCCGCCGATTTCTGGGCGCTGGCCGGGGCGCTGGGCCTTTCGTTGCTGCTGTCGCTGCTGTTCGCCGGCTGGCTGATGCAGAAGCTGATCGAGCGGCAGAATCGGCGCGAGGAGCGGTCATGAGCCTCGACTGGCAGGCCGCCGTGCAGGCGGTGATCCATCATCCGCTGTTCGGCGTCGGCATCACCCTGGCGGCTTATCAGCTGTCCCTGGCCGCCTATGAAAGGACCCGCTGGGTGTTCCTGCAGCCGGTGCTGCTGTCCATGACCATACTGATCGGCGTGCTGCTGCTGTGCGGCCTGAGCTACGCCGAATACCGCAACAGCACCTTCCTCCTCAGCGTGCTGCTCGGGCCGACCACCGTGGCCCTGGCCGTGCCCCTGTATCTCAACCTGCGGCGCATCCGCCAGCTGTTCTGGCCGGTGCTGATCACCCTGGCGCTGGCCGGCGTGTTCGCCACCGTACTGGGGGTGGCGCTGGCCTGGCTGTTCGGCGCCGACCACATGATGCTGATGACCCTGGCGCCGAAGTCGGTGACCTCGCCGATCGCCATGCTGGTGGCCGAGCAGATCGGCGGCGTGGCGGCGCTGGCCGCGGTATTCGTGCTGATCACCGGGGTGCTCGGGGCGATCTGCGGGCCGGAGCTGCTGCGCCTGATCGGCGTGCACCATCCGGCGGCGCAGGGCATGGCCCTCGGCCTCACCGCCCATGCGGTGGGCACGGCGCGGGCGCTGCAGGAAAGTGAAGAGAGCGGGGCCTTCGCCGCCCTGGCCATGAGCCTGATGGGGGTGGTCACGGCCATTGCCCTGCCGCTGGTTGTCGCCCTGATCGCCTGAGGAGGGTTGCATGAACTTCCCGCTGTTCCCGCTCAACACCGTGCTGTTTCCCGGTTGCCTGCTCGATCTGCAGATTTTCGAGGCGCGCTACCTGGATATGGTCAGCGCCTGCATGCGCCGCGGCGAAGGCTTCGGCGTGGTCGGCATCCTGGAGGGGCAGGAGGTCGGCGCGGCCGCCGGGCGGCATGCCGAGGTCGGCTGCGAGGCGCTGATTCGCGATTTTCAGCAGCGCCCCAACGGCCTGCTGGGCATCCGGGTCGAGGGTGGCCGGCGTTTCCTGGTCGAGCGCAGCATGGTGCAGGCCGACCAGCTGACCCTGGCCGAGGTGCGCTGGCAGGATGAGCAGGCGGACGCGCCGCTGCGGGCCGAGCATGCCGACCTGGCCGCGCTGCTCAATGCTCTGGTCGAGCACCCGCTGGTTGCCGGGCTGGGCATGGGCGGCGCGGTCGCCGGGCAGCAGGCCCTGGCCAATCAGCTGGCCTACCTGCTGCCGTTCAGCGTCGAGGAGAAGCTGCAGGCGCTGCGCGAGGCCGATCCGGCGCAGCGCCTGGCGCAGATCCAGCACCTGCTCGACCGCCTGCAGGGCGAGATGATCGCGTAGGTTGGGTTGAGGTGCGTAGTGCCGAAGCCCAACGAGATCGGCTTGACTTGGGCTTCGCTGTGCGCAACTCAGTCTAGGTGTGCAGGCTCCGCCAGAGGCGCCTCAATAGCGATACTGCTGCAGCGCTTCCGGCAGGGCCCAGGCGCTGACGGCGCCGAGCAGGGCCAGGCTCGCCGGCAGGATCAGCAGCCACACGCGCGGGCTCAGCGGCGCCAGGGTCTGGCGCCGCTGCAGGAAGGCCAGCCAGGCGGCGCAGACGCTGCCGGCCAGCAGGGCGCCGGCGAGGATGTCAGTGGGCCAGTGCACCCCCAGGTAGACCCGCGACAGGGCGATCGCCAGGGCCGGCAGGCTGGCCAGCAGCAGCCAGGTCAGGCGCGTGCGCGCCGGGGTGCCGCGCCCGGCGAGGAGGCCCAGGGCGAGGAAGAAGGCGAAGGCCGCCGAGCTGTGCCCGCTGGGCAGGCTGAAGGTGTCCAGCGGCTGCAGCAGCACATCCGGGCGGGCACGGGCGAACAGGTACTTGAGGCCGGTGTTGGCCAGGGCGGTGAACAGCATGCAGCCGGCCACCAGCAAGGCGGCGTCGAAGCGCCGGCTGAGCAGCAGCAGGGCGGTCAGCAGCGCGCCGGCCGCGGCCTGGGTGGCGAAGTTGCCGAGGCCGGTGATCAGCAGGGCGAGGCTGTCCAGGGTGCTGCTGCGCTGCTCCTGAACCAGAGCCATCAGGCCCTGGTCCAGGGTGCTCAGGTACGGCACGCCCAGTAGCAGGGCAGCCAGCAGGGCGCCGCTGCAGCCGGCCGCCACGCCAGTGGCCCAGCGCTGTTCGCGCAGGCTGCTCTGCATCACCACCAGCAGCATCAGGGCGATGGCCGCGGCGACGATGCCGGCGGCGCTCCAGAAACCCTCCGGCAGCGGCAGGCGCAGGGCGGCGCCGGTGGCCCAGCCCGGCAGCATGTAGGCCACCGCCCAGCCGGCGGCGGCCAGCATGCTGACCAGGACGAAACGCACGAACGGCATGTCGAGCATGCCGGCCACCAGCGGCAGCATCGGCCGCAGCGGGCCGATGTAGCGGCCGACCAGCAGGCTGGCGACGCCATAGCGCTTGAAGTAGTTCTCCGCGCCGCCCAGCCATTCGGGGTGGTCGCGCAGCACCGGCAGGCGGCGGATGCCCTGGTGGAAGCGCCGGCCCAGGCCATAGGAAATCGCGTCGCCGAGCAGGCCGCCGGTGTAGGCCAGCAGCAGGGTCTCCCACAGGCTCAGGGCGCCGCTGCCGGCGAGCATGGCCAGGGTGAACAGCACCACGGTGCCGGGAATCAGGATGCCGGCCACGGCCAGGCACTCCAGGCAGGCGATGATGAAGATGGTCAGGCCCAACCATTCCGGGTTGGTCTCCAGCCAGAGAGTCATGGTGTCGAACCATTGGCTCATGGGTACAGCTCCTGTGGTGGTAGCACGTGATAATCCTGGCCTTCGCGCTGGCCGCGGCGCAGCGGGTTGCGTGTGCACTGGCGGGCGAAGGCGGCGTCGACGAAGCGGTAGAGCAGGTGTTCGTCGCGCCCGCTGGGGATGCCCAGGCGGGTAGTCTGAATGATCTGGCCGGGCATTTCGCCGACATCCTCGACGAACAGGCGCAGCGGGTCGAAGCAGCGGGCGTCCCAGTCCGGCACTTTCAGGCCGAGGCTGCGGCACAGCAGGGTCTGCCCGGCGCACAGCTTGTGTGCCGGGCGCGGGCTGCCGTCGGCGGCGGGGTTGTTGGCCTGCATGCGCGCCAGGGCGTCGGGCGCGCAGCGCGGGTCGAGCCAGGGTGCGGCGGACTTGATCAGTACGGCATTGCCCGGGCCCTGGGCGCTGAAGTTCAGCGAGTCGCCGCCGCGGGCGTAGTACATGTAGATGTGCCCACCATCGAGAAACAGCGCGCGGCGCTTCTCGGTGTAGCCGAGCGAGGCATGGCTGCCCTTCTCGGCGGCGTAGTAGGCCTCGGTCTCGATGATTCGCGCGGCCAGCCAGTGGCCCTGGTGGCAATGGCGGATGACCTTGCCCAGCAGGTCGCAGGCGACGGTCTGCGCGTCGCGGTCGAAGAACGCGGCGGGCAGCGGGCGGGCTTCCGGCCAGGGCAGTGGCGAGTCGATAGCGGACATGGGCGGCGCTTGCAGGTGGAATGCGGGCGCGATCATAACAACAAGTTCCGCCTTCGACTGCCGGCTCCAGTGACCATCCGCCCGACGCCGCTGGGCTTGGGGTCGCGCTATCGCTATAATCAGCCCCTTTTTCCAACTGCCAGACATTCCGAGACCATGACCGAGTCCGTGCTCGACTACATGACCCGCCTGGGCCGCGCCGCGCGCGATGCCTCGCGGGTGCTCGCCCGCGCCAGCACCGCGCAGAAGAATCGCGCCCTGCAGGCCGCCGCCAATGCCCTCGACGCCGCGCGCGGCGAACTGACCTCCGCCAATGAACTGGACCTGGCCGCCGCCCGTGCCAGTGGCCTGGAGCCGGCCATGGTCGACCGCCTGGCGCTGACCCCGGCCGTGATCGACAGCATGATCGAAGGCCTGCGCCAGGTCGCCACCCTGCCGGACCCGATCGGCGAGATCCAGGGCATGCGTTACATGCCGTCCGGTATCCAGGTGGGCAAGATGCGCGTACCGCTGGGCGTGATCGGCATCATCTACGAGTCGCGGCCGAACGTGACCATCGACGCCGCCAGCCTGTGCCTGAAGTCGGGCAACGCCACCATCCTGCGCGGCGGCTCAGAGGCGATTCATTCCAACCAGGCGATTGCCCGCTGCATTCAGCTCGGCCTGGGCGAAGCCGGCCTGCCGGCCAGTGCCGTGCAGGTGGTGGAAACCACCGACCGCGCCGCCGTCGGCGCGCTGATCAGCATGCCGGAGTTCGTCGATGTCATCGTGCCGCGCGGCGGCAAGGGCCTGATCGAACGCATCAGTCGCGACGCCAAGGTGCCGGTGATCAAGCACCTGGACGGCGTCTGCCACGTCTATATCGACGTCGCCGCCGACCTGGACAAGGCCATCCGTGTCGCCGACAACGCCAAGACCCAGCGCTACTCGCCGTGCAATGCCATGGAGACCCTGCTGGTGCATGCGGCCATCGCCGACCAGGTGCTGCCGCCGCTGGCCGCCATCTACCGCGGCAAGGGCGTCGAGCTGCGCGGCGACGCCGCGACCCGTGCCCTGCTCGGCGGCGACGTGCTGGAAGCGACTGAGGAAGACTGGTTCGCCGAATACAACGCGCCGATCCTGGCCATTCGCATCGTCGATTCGCTGGATGCGGCCATCGAGCACATCAATAAGTACGGCTCGCAGCACACCGACGCGATCATCACCGAGAACTTCAGTGATGCCCGGCGCTTCCTCACCGAGGTGGATTCTGCCTCGGTGATGGTCAATGCCTCGACCCGTTTCGCCGACGGCTTCGAGTACGGCCTGGGCGCGGAGATCGGCATCTCCACCGACAAGCTGCACGCCCGTGGTCCGGTCGGCCTGGAAGGCCTGACCAGCGAGAAGTACGTGGTGTTCGGCGACGGGCACATCCGCACCTGATGGCGCGCCGGATCGGCTTGCTCGGCGGCACCTTCAACCCGGTGCACATCGCCCATCTGCGCGGCGCCCTGGAAGTGGCCGAGCAGCTGGCGCTGGACGAGCTGCGGCTGATCCCCAGTGCCCGACCGCCGCACCGCGAGATGCCGCAGGTCAGCGCCGAACAGCGCCTGGCCATGGTCGAGCTGGCGGTGATCGGCGAGCCGCGGCTGACGGTGGACGATCGCGAGCTGCGGCGGGCCAAGCCGTCCTACATGATCGACACCCTGGAGTCGCTGCGGGGTGAGCTGGCGGCGGACGATCAACTGTTTCTCCTGCTGGGCTGGGATGCCTTCTGCGGGTTGCCGACCTGGCATCGCTGGCAGGAACTGCTGCAGCACTGCCATATCCTCGTGCTGCAGCGGCCGGATGCCGACAGCGAGGCGCCGGAAGCGCTGCGCGATTTGCTCGCGGCGCGCAGTGTGAGTGATCCGCAGGGCCTGGTCGGGCCGGGCGGACAGATTGCTTTTGTCTGGCAGACACCGCTGGCGGTGTCGGCCACGCAGATTCGCCATTTGCTGGCAGAGGGGCGTTCGGTACGGTTTCTGGTACCCGACGCCGTGCTGGCCTATATCCAAACCCACGGGCTGTACCGCGGGTAAACCGATTCATGAGGTAACGATGCAAAACGAACAACTGGTCAAGGTCGCCATCGCGGCCCTGGAAGACATGAAGGCCCAGGACATCACCACCATCGATGTGCGCGGCAAGACCAGCGTCACCGACTTCATGGTGATCGCCAGCGGTACCTCCAGCCGTCACGTCAAGTCGATGGCCAACGAAGTGCTGGACAAGGTCAAGGAGCAGGGCGTGCGCCCGATCGGCAGCGAAGGCCTGGACGGCGGCGAGTGGGCCCTGCTCGACCTCGGCGACGTGGTGGTGCACGTGATGCAGGTCGCCACCCGCCAGTTCTATGATCTGGAACGTCTGTGGCAGGGTGCCGAGCAGAGCCGCGCCCACCATCTGGACCAGCCGGAATAAGCCGCTGACGTGCGTATCAAGCTGATCGCCGTCGGTTCGCGCATGCCGCGCTGGGTGGAGGATGGCTGGCAGGAATATGCCAAGCGTCTGCCGCCGGAGCTGGCCCTCGACCTGGTCGAGATTCCGCTGACCACCCGCGGCAAGAATGCCGACGTGGCGCGGATGATCCGCCAGGAAGGCGAGGCCATGCTGGGCAAGGTGCAGGCGGGGGAACGCATCGTCACCCTGGAGGTCCATGGCAAGCCATGGAGCACCGAGCAGCTGGCCGCCGAGCTGGAACGCTGGCGCCTGGACGCGCGCACCGTCAACCTGATGGTCGGCGGCCCCGAGGGGCTGGCGCCGGAGGTCTGCGCGCGCAGCGAGCAGCGCTGGTCGCTGTCGCCGCTGACCCTGCCGCACCCGCTGGTGCGCATCCTGATCGGCGAGCAGATCTACCGCGCCTGGACCCTGTTGTCCGGCCACCCGTATCACAAGTAGCCAGCGCCCCATAAAACGCCGCCCACTCAAGTAGTCGCAGATGCCGCAACCGATCCGCCTCAAGGACCACGAAAAGGACGCCCGTCTGGTACGCCGGCGCGTGGTGGTCGGTGCCGTGGCCGTGTTGCTGCTGACCTGCATGCTGATTGCACGTCTGTATTACCTGCAGGTGATCCAGTACGAGCACCACAGCACCCTGGCGGAGAACAACCGCATCCACGTGCAGCCGATTCCGCCGACCCGCGGGCTGATCTTCGACCGCAACGGGGTGATCATCGCCGACAACCGCCCCAGCTTCAGTCTCACCGTGACCCGCGAACGGGCCGGCGACTGGCAGCAGGTGCTGGATGTGGTGGTCGAGGCGCTGGAGCTGACGGCGGATGATCGCGCCCTGTTCGAGAAGCGCATGCGCCAGGGGCGCCGGCCGTTCGAGCCGGTACCGATCCTGTTCGAGCTGTCCGAGGAGCAGATCGCGCGGATCGCGGTCAACCAGTTCCGCCTGCCTGGCGTCGACGTGGTCGCCCAGCTGGTGCGTCACTACCCGCAGAAGGAGCACTTCGCCCACTCGGTCGGCTACGTCGGGCGGATCAACGAGAAAGAGCTGAAAGAGCTCGATCCGGTCAACTACAGCGGCACCCACCATATCGGCAAGACCGGCATCGAACGGTTCTACGAGGACCTGCTGCATGGCGAGGTGGGCTACGAAGAAGTCGAGACCAATGCCCGTGGCCGGGTGTTGCGCGTACTCAAGCGCACCGACCCGAAGCCGGGCGCCGATCTGGTGCTGAGCCTCGATGTGAAGCTGCAGCAGGCCGCCGAGCAGGCCCTGGGCGGGCGCCGCGGCGCGGTGGTGGCGATCGAGCCGAGCAGCGGCGAGGTGCTGGCGATGGTCAGTCAGCCGAGCTTCGACCCCAACCCCTTCGTCACCGGCATCGGCTTCAAGGCCTATGCCGAACTGCGCGACTCCATCGACCGGCCGCTGTACAACCGCGTGCTGCGTGGCCTCTACCCGCCGGGGTCGACGATCAAGCCGATGGTCGCGGTATCCGGCCTGGATGCCGGCGTGGTCACCCCGCAGACCCGGGTGTACGACCCCGGCTTCTACCAGTTGCCCGGCCACAGCCACAAATACCGCAACTGGAACCGTAGCGGCGACGGTGCGGTGAACCTGGAATACGCCATCATGCGCTCCAATGACACCTATTTTTACGACCTGGCGCACAAGATGGGCGTGGACCGCATGCACGACTACATGAGCCGCTTCGGCCTGGGGCAGAAGGTCTCCCTGGACATGTTCGAAGAGGCGCCCGGGCTGATGCCGTCGCGCGAGTGGAAGCGTGCGCGCTACCGCCAGCCCTGGTACCCGGGCGAGACGCTGATCCTCGGCATCGGCCAGGGCTACATGCAGACCACACCGCTGCAACTGGCCCAGGCGGTGACCCTGATGGCCACCCGCGGCAAGTGGATTCGCCCGCACCTGTTGCGCACGGCCGAGGGCAAGACCTCGCAGCAGCTGATGGACGAGGAGGTCATCGATGCCGTGGAGACCCCGGCCGATATCGTCCTGCGCGACCCCAAGTTCTGGGACTACGGCCGCTTCGGCATGGAGCAGGTGATGCACGGTCCGCGCGGCACCGCGCGCAAGGTCGGCGACTCGGCGCTCTACCGGATCGCCGGCAAGAGCGGCACGGCGCAGGTGGTGGCGATCAAGCAGGGCGAGAAATACGACCGTTCCAAGGTGGCCGAGCGTCATCGCGACCACGCCCTGTTCGTCGCCTTCGCCCCGGCCAACGACCCGAAGATCGCCGTGGCGGTGATGGTGGAGAACGGCGAGTCCGGCTCCGGCGTGGCCGCACCGGTGGTCAAGCAGGTGATGGATGCCTGGCTGCTCGGCGAAGACGGCCAGCTCAAGCCGGAGTTCCGTGCCCCGGAGCCGGTCGTCGAATCCGCGAGCGTCAGCCGATGAACAGTAACTTCGACCGCACCCTGTCCCAGGAAGACGTGTTCAAGCGCCGCGCCACCCTGCTGCAGCGCCTGCATATCGACGGCTGGCTGCTGCTGATCCTCCTGGTCTTGGCCGCCGGCAGCCTGTTCGTGCTGTATTCGGCCAGCGGCAAGAACTGGGATCTGCTGATCAAGCAGGCCAGCTCCTTCGGCCTGGGTCTGGTCGGCATGATCGTCATCGCCCAGTTCGAGCCGCGCTTCATGGCGCGCTGGGTGCCACTGGCCTATGTGGTCGGGGTCGGCCTGCTGCTGGTGGTGGAGGTGATGGGCCACACGGCCATGGGGGCCACGCGCTGGATCAACATTCCCGGGGTGATCCGCTTCCAGCCCTCGGAATTCATGAAGATCATCATGCCGGCGACCATCGCCTGGTACCTGGCGCGGCACAACCTGCCGCCCAAGCTCAAGCACATCGCCATCAGCCTGGCGCTGATCGTCATCCCCTTCGTGCTGATCGCGAAGCAGCCGGATCTCGGCACCGGCCTGCTGATCCTGGCTTCCGGGGGCTTCGTGCTGTTCATGGCCGGCCTGCAGTGGCGCTGGATTCTCGGTGCGCTGGCGGCCATCGTGCCGATCGCCGTGGGCATGTGGTTCTTCGCCCTGCGCGAATACCAGAAGCAGCGCGTGCTGACCTTCCTCGACCCGGAAAGCGACCCGCTGGGCACCGGCTGGAACATCATCCAGTCCAAGGCGGCCATCGGTTCCGGCGGCGTGCTGGGCAAGGGCTGGCTGCTCGGCACCCAGTCGCATCTGGATTTTTTGCCGGAAAGCCACACGGACTTTATCATTGCCGTCCTGAGCGAAGAGTTCGGCCTGGTCGGAGTGTGTATCCTGCTGCTGGTCTACCTGCTGCTGATCGGGCGCGGCCTGATGATCACCGCGCAGGCGCAGACTCTGTTCGGCAAGTTGCTGGCCGGTAGCCTGACGATGACCTTCTTCGTCTACGTATTCGTTAACATCGGCATGGTCAGCGGGCTGCTGCCGGTGGTGGGGGTGCCACTGCCCTTCATCAGTTACGGCGGAACCCATTTGGTGACGCTGTTGTCAGGTTTTGGGGTTTTGATGGCGATCCAGACCCATCGCAAATGGATCGCACAGGTTTGATAAGAGTGAATAATTTGAAACAGGCATGGCGCGGCTGGCTGATGCGCAGCACTCATTGGATCGGCCTGGCCGCAGCCTTCGGTCTGAGCGGCACGGCGCTGGCCGGCGACTACGACGGTTCGCCGCAGGTGGCCGAGTTCATCGCCGAGATGACCCGCGACCACGGCTTTGCCGGCGAGCAGCTGGTGGCCCTGTTCCGCGAGGCCGAGCGCAAGCAGGCGATTCTCGACGCCATCTCGCGCCCGGCGGAGAAGGTCAAGCCGTGGAAGGACTACCGGCCGATCTTCATCACCGATGCGCGGATCAGCAAGGGCGTGGACTTCTGGAACCAGAACGCCGAGGCCCTGGCCCGCGCCGAGCAGGAGTACGGGGTGCCGGCCCAGGTGATCGTGGCGATCATCGGCGTGGAAACCTTCTACGGCGGCAACACCGGCAGCTGGCGCGGCCTCGATGCGTTGTCCACACTGTGCTTCGATTATCCGCCGCGCGCGCAGTTCTTCTGCCAGCAGCTCAAGGAGCTGCTGCTGCTGAGCCGCGAGGAGCAGGTCGACCCGCTGACCCTGAAGGGCTCCTACGCCGGGGCCATGGGCCTGCCGCAATTCATGCCGAGCAGCTTCCGCGCCTATGCGGTGGACTTCGACGGCGACAACCACATCAATATCTGGAGCAATCCGGTGGATGCGATCGGCAGCGTTGCCAGTTACTTCAAGCGCCATGGCTGGGTCAGCGGCGAGCCGGTGGTCAGCCGCGCCCAGGTCAAGGGCGAGCAGGCCGACAGCGGCCTGACCGTCGGCCTCGACCCGCTGAAGAACGTCGGCGAGCTGCGTGCCCTCGGCTGGACCAGCGCCGACGTGCTGCGCGACGATATCCCGGTCACCGCCTTTCGCTTCGACGGCGCCGAGGGTGAGGAATACTGGATGGGCCTGCCCAACTTCTACGTGATCACCCGCTACAACCGCAGCAGCATGTATGCCATGGCCGTGCATCAGCTGTCCGAGGCGCTGCTGGCCAAGCGGAGCGGCCGATGAGGCGCGTTCTGCCGTTCGCCCGCCGCAGCCTGGCCTTCGCCGTCCTGGGGCTGGCCCTGGCCAGCTGCACCACCAGCAAGCCGACCCCGCCGGTGCCCGCCGGCGGCCAGGTGTCGGGGCCGGGCGACTACAACCGCCCGCACCGCGACGGCGCGCCCTGGTGGGATGTCGACGTGTCGCGCATCCCCGATGCGGTGCCGATGCCGCATTACGGCCGCCTCAAGGCCAACCCCTACACGGTGCTGGGCAAGACCTACTACCCGATCAACGATGCCCGGCGCTACCACGCCACCGGTACCGCGTCGTGGTATGGCACCAAGTTCCACGGGCAGGCCACCGCCAACGGCGAGGCCTATGACCTGTACGGCATGACCGCCGCGCACAAGACCCTGCCGCTGCCAAGCTACGTGCGGGTGACCAACCTGGACAACGGCCGCACGGTGATCCTGCGGGTCAACGACCGCGGCCCGTTCTACTCCGACCGCATCATCGACCTGTCCTTCGCCGCGGCGAAGAAGCTCGGCTATGCCGAAAGCGGCACCGCGCGGGTCAAGGTCGAGGGTATCGATCCGCACGAATGGTGGGCCCAGCAGGGCCGCCCGGTGCCGATGGTGCTGGCCCAGCCGAAGATGGCCGAACCCGCGGCCGCGCAGCCGGTGGCCGTGGCCCAGCCGGTCAGCCAGCCGATCGAGCAGTACACGCCACCGGCCCAGCAGCACGCCGCGGCCGTGCTGCCGGTGCAGATCGACGCAAAAAAAAACGATTCAGTCGCAGCCTCTGGCCTGTATCTCCAGGTGGCCGCCTTCGCCAATCCGGACGCTGCGGAGCTCCTCAAGGCGAAGCTGAGCGAGACGGTGCCTGCCAAGGCCTTTATCAGCTCGGTGGTGCGCAACCAGCAGATTCTGCACCGGGTACGCCTGGGGCCGATCGGAACGCCGGGTGAGGCGCAGCAGCTGCAGGACAGCGTGCGCCTGGCCAACCTCGGTCAGCCGACCCTGGTACGGGCCGACTGAACCTTCTTCGTCCGCCGCCCGCCGTTGCGGGCAGGCGGTGAATGCAGGCAGCCCTGGCGTTGCCTGTGCCATTGTTGAATAGCTATTTCAGAGAGACGGATGAATATCTCCCGCTTTGCCCGATGCCTTTCCCTGTTCACCCTGCTGCTCGGCGCGCCGCTCACCCAGGCCGCCCAGGACCAGGCGATCCCGTCGCCGCCGCAGCTGGCGGCCAAGTCCTATGTGCTGATGGATGGCGCCAGCGGCAATGTCCTGGTGGAGAACAACAGTGACCAGCGCCTGCCGCCGGCCAGCCTGACCAAGCTGATGACCGCCTACATCGCCACCCTAGAGATCCGCAAGGGCAAGATCGGCGAGGACGACCTGGTACCCGTCAGCGAGCACGCCTGGCGTACCGGTGGCGCGGCATCCGGTGGTTCCACCATGTTCCTGCCGCTGAACAGCCAGGTGAAGGTGGACGACCTGCTGCACGGCATCATCATCCAGTCCGGCAACGACGCCAGCATCGCCCTGGCCGAGTACATCGCTGGCAGCGAGGATGCCTTCGCCGACATGATGAACGAGACCGCCGAGCGCCTGGGCATGAAGAACTCGCACTTCATGAACGCCACCGGCCTGCCGCACCCGGAGCACTACTCCAGTGCCCACGACATGGCCATCCTGGCGCGCGCGATCATCAACGAGGACGCCGAGCACTACGCGATCTACTCGCAGAAGGACTTCTTCTGGAACAACATCAAGCAGGGCAACCGCAACCTGCTGCTGTACCGCGACAAGACCGTCGACGGCCTGAAAACCGGCCACACCGAGGAAGCCGGCTACTGCCTGGTGGCTTCTGCCGTGCGTGACGGCGCGCGGATGATCACCGCGGTGTTCGGCACCGTCAGCGAGTCGGCCCGCGCCGCGGAAACCCAGAAGCTGCTGACCTACGGCTTCCGCTTCTTCGAGACCCAGACCTTCTACAAGAAGGGCCAGGAGCTGAGCCAGGCCCAGGTCTGGAAGGGCGCCACGCGCCAGGTCAAGGCCGGCCTGGCCGAAGACCTGACCATGACCCTGCCCAAGGGCCAGATCAAGCAGCTGCAGGCCAGCATGACCGTCGAGCCGCAGCTGGTGGCGCCGCTCAAGCAGGGCGACGTGATCGGCAAGGTCGAGGTCAAGCTGGGTGACAAGGTGGTACACAGCGCCAATCTGATCGCCCTCGAAGCGGTCGAAGAGGGTGGCTTCTTCCGCCGCCTGTGGGATGGCATCCGCTTGTTCTTCTACGGCCTGTTCAACTGAGGTCGCATGGACGCCCCTACCGGGCGTCCGCAAACTGCCAGCAGGCCTTGAAAAATCCTCGGCCGGGCTTATTAAGAGGGCATGCACCGTCGCGTGCCCCATCCGTGCAAGGCCCCGTACCTGGGGCCTGCTCTTGCCTACAGGCCAAAAGCCTGCCGAAGCCATGACCGATACCGATATCCAAGCCCCGAAAATCGAATTCCCCTGCGAGCGCTACCCGATCAAGGTGATCGGCGAAGCGGGCGACGGCTTCACCGACCTGGTGATCGAAGTGATGCAGCGCCATGCGCCGGGCTTCGACGCCACCAGTCTGGTGGTGCGCGACAGCCGCAACGGCCGCTTCCTCTCCGTGCAGGTGCTGATCACCGCCACCGGGGTGGAGCAGCTGCAGGCGATCCACGTCGACCTCAAAGCCACCGGCCGCGTACACATGGTGCTCTAGTGGCAGCGCTCGTCGTGCGTCACCTGGGGTTGGTGGAGTACCTGCCGACCCTGGAAGCCATGCGCAGCTTCACCGCCGAGCGCGATGCGTCGACCCCCGACGAAATCTGGCTGCTGCAGCACCCGCAGGTATTCACCCAGGGGCAGGCCGGCAAGCCGGAGCATCTGTTGGCCCCTGGCGATATTCCGGTGGTGCAGGTCGAGCGCGGTGGTCAGGTCACTTACCACGGCCCCGGCCAACTGGTGGCCTACCTGATGCTGAATCTGCGGCGCCAGGGCTTGGGGGTGCGCGAGCTGGTCACCGCCATGGAGCGAGCGCTGGTCGATGTGCTGGCCAGCTATGGCGTCGAGGCGGCGCCGAAGGCCGATGCCCCGGGTGTCTACGTCAAGGGTGAGAAGATCGCTTCGCTGGGCCTGCGGGTGCGCAATGGCTGCTCGTTCCATGGCCTGGCACTGAATGTCGATATGGACATGTCGCCGTTCCGGCGCATCAACCCTTGCGGTTATGCCGGCTTGCAGATGGTTCAGCTCCGGGACCTGCTCGACACCCCGCCCGCGCTCGACGAGGTGGCGCAACGTCTGGAGCGCGCCCTGCGCGAGCGCCTGGGGTACGTTGCCTGACGCGTGCTGAAGGTCGAGGCGATAGCCCGCGACCTCCCGGTGTCCGCTATCAGTTCAGGTTGAGCGTCGGAATCAGGCTGTCGTTCTGCGGCTGGCCGGGCACCTGGACAGGTGCGGCCAGGCCCAGGTTGTTCTTCTCGAACACCCGGTCGGCACGGTAGCTGGAGCGTACCAGTGGGCCGGCGGCGACTTCCATGAAGCCTTTTTCCAGACCGATGTCGCGCAAGCGGTTGAACTCCTCGGGGCTGACCCAGCGCTTGACCGGCAGGTGGTTGCGGGTGGGTTGCAGGTATTGGCCGAGGGTGAGGATGTCCACGCCGATGGCACGCAGGTCATCCATGGTTTCCAGGACTTCTTCGTCGGTCTCGCCCAGGCCCAGCATCAGGCTGGTCTTGGTAATGATCGTGGGGCGGTGGCGCTTGGCGTGCTCCAGCACGCCCAAGGTCTTCTCGTAACCGGCGCGGGGATCACGCACCTCATGGGTCAGGCGCTTGACCGTCTCGACGTTCTGCGCGAAGACCTCCAGGCCGGAGTCCACCACACGGGCGATGGCCTCGTGATCGCCATCGAAGTCCGGCGTCAGGGCCTCCACCACCACCTGCGGCGTATTGGCCTTGATCGCTTGCACGCAGGCCGCGTAGTGAGCGGCGCCGCCATCGGGCAGATCATCGCGGTCCACCGAGGTCAGGACGATGTAGCGCAGGGCCATCAGCTCCACCGACTTGGCGGTGTTCTGCGGCTCTTCCTGGTCCAGCCAGCCATTCGGGTTGCCGGTGTCGACCGCACAGAAGCGGCAGGCACGGGTGCAGACCGAGCCCATCAGCATGATGGTGGCGGTGCCGTTGGACCAGCATTCGCCCATGTTCGGGCAGTGGGATTCCTGGCAGACGGTGCTCAGGCGATGCTCGCCGACGTTGCGCTTGACCGCCTCGAAGCGGCTGCCGCTCGGCACCTTGACCCGCAGCCAGCTCGGCTTGGGTTCGACGGTCTGCGGCTCGGCCGAAGCGCGACGCTTCTGGCCATCCTTGATCGCAGTGATCCCTTGGGAATTGCGGAATTTTTCGCCGCTGGATACGGGCTTGGGCGGGGCTGTGTCGGACATCGAGATCTCGGCTCCGGTAGGAGGCTTCGGTAGCGGGCTTTTGGCCGATGCGCAGTCTAACATAGACGACCTCAGGCGGCTGCCGGCGCCTGTCGGCGCAAGGCCAGGTCTGTTTCCACCGTGTAATCTCGGGCCAATGCCTGGCCTGACGCCCTCTGCGAGCGCTCTATGTCGCGAACCGTACTCGAACTGCCCCTGCCTGCCGACTATCGCCAGGCCGATCTGCTGGCCTTTCATCGGCGTGATACGCAGGCCGTGGCCGAACGGGTCGCGGACGATGGCCTGGACAAGGGCATCCTCTGGCAGGGGCGGTCGGCCCTGCTGGCGATTCGCTTCCGGCAGGGGCGCGCCAGGGTGACGCTGGATGTCGATGGGGCGGCGCTCGGTGATTCCATGCAGCTGCGGGCCCTGGTCGAGCATATGCTGGGTCTGACCCAGCCGGTCGAGCAGTTCGAGCGGCTCTACCGCCGGCATCCGCAGCTAGGTGTGCTGCTCGCCGCCACTCCGGGCCTGCGCGTGCCGCAGTCGAGCACCCCCTTCGAGGCGTTGAGCTGGGCCATCAGCGGCCAACAGATCAGCCTGACGGTGGCGATTTCCCTGCGCCGAAAGCTGATCCAGCTGGCCGGCCGACGCCACTCCAGCGGCCTGCTCTGCTATCCGGATGCCCAGGCGGTGGCCGGCCTGGAGGAAGCGCAGTTGCGCGCCGCCGGTTTCTCCCAGGCCAAGACCCAGGCCCTGCTCCTGCTCAGCCGCCAGATAGTGGCCGGCAATCTGCCGCTGGATGAGTGGCTGGCCGATGAGCCGGCCGAGGCCATCGCCGAGCGTTTGCTGGCTCTGCGTGGCATCGGTCCGTGGACGGTGGATTACGCCCTGCTGCGTGGCTTCGCCCGCCTGGATGGCTCGCTGCATGGCGACGCGGCAGTGCGTCGCCAGCTGCAGCGCCTGCTCGGCAGCGCGGACAAACTCAGTCAGCCCTTCACTCGCGACTGGCTGGCGCCATTCTCGCCCTGGCGTGCGTTGGTGGCGGCCCATCTGTGGGCCATGCCGGCTGCTGACTAGCCAGCGCGAGCTGTCCAGCTGGCCTGTGGCTGGATGCCGATGGCGTAGGGTGCGCTGCGCGCACCACGGGCCCGTGCGGGATTCTGGTGCGGCGCCCCCTGCGGATTTCGGCGCGCTGGTTAGCGCAAGCGCTGCAGCAGCGCCGGCGTCGGGTAGCCGTCGGCCGGCAGGCCCTGGCTCTGCTGGAAGGCGCGAATCGCCTTGCGCGTGTTGGCGCCGATGATGCCGTCCGCCGGTCCCGGGTTGTAGCCTTTGGCTGCAAGACCTTCCTGCAGCTCGATACGCTCGCTGCGGCCCAGCGGGCGGTCGCTGCGCGGCCAGTCGGCAAGGATCTGCCCTCTGCCATTGAAGCGCTGGCCGAGCAGAGCCACGGCCAGGGCATAGGACGAGGAGTTGTTGTACCTGAGGATGGCGCGGAAGTTCTCCAGCACCAGGAAGGCCGGGCCGCGATGGCCGGCGGGCAGCAGCAGGTAGGCCTGGGCGTCGGGTCGCACCGCCACGGCGGGCACCTTGGCGCCGCGTTCGATCCAGGCGCTCACCGGCATGCGCACGGCTTCGTCGGCCAGGGCATAGTCGAAGCCACTGGGCAGGGCGACTTCCATGCCCCAGGGCTGGCCGAACTGCCAGCCGGAGGCCTGCAGGTAGTGGGCGGCCGAGGCCAGGGCATCGGCGCTGGAGTTCCAGATGTCGCGGCGGCCGTCGCCGTCGAAGTCCACGGCGTGGGTCAGGTAGGTGGTGGGGATGAACTGGGTCTGGCCCATGGCCCCGGCCCAGGAACCGAGCATGCGCCCGGGCTGGATATCGCCGCTCTGCAGGATCTGCAGGGCCGCCAGCAGTTGCTCTTCGGCGAACTGCGGGCGCCGCCCCTCGTAGGCCAGGGTGGCCAGCGAGCGGATCACCGACTGCTCGCCCATGAACTGGCCGAAGCTGCTTTCCATGCCCCAGATCGCCACCAGGGTCTCGCGATCGACGCCATAGCGCTGCTCGATGGCGGCCAGGGTGTCTGCGCGTTCGGCGAGCAGGGCCTGGCCCTTGCGCAGACGGATCGGCGAGGTGGCACCTTCGATGTATTCCCACACCGGGCGGGTGAATTCGGGCTGGCTGCGGTCGGCGCGGACCACGCTCATGTCGGGGCTTATGCCGCTGAAGGCCTGGTCGAACAGCCCGGCCTGGATGCCGGCCCGCAGGGCCTTGTCGCGAAAGTTCTGCTGCCAGTCGGCAAAGCTGAGCGCCGGGGTCGGTTCTACTGCGGTGGCGACCGGCGCGGCGGGGGCGCTCGCAACCTGGGAGGCTGGGCTGGCTAGCGGTGTCTGGCTGGCCTGGGGCGGGGTTTCGGCGCAGGCGCCGAGGAGGGTGGCGGCGATGAACAGGAAGTACCGGCGGCCATTGGCGACATGGGGCATTGCGCGAATCTCGGGTCTTGGCGAACAAGGCGCGACCTTAACATTTCACGCCGCCCTAAAGCACGAAGCCTCCCAGTTTTGCTGGGAGGCTTCGCGGCGGTAGCTGCCTTTGCCTTTCTTCGCCTGTTCCTGGCGGCAGCGGAACAGGGGTTGGGCGACTAGGGATTTGGCCTTGTTCGGCCGCTTGGCATTCTTGGCCATGGCATGTCCTCGTTGAGGCCCGCGGGATGCGAGCGCGCGGAGGATGCGCCGTTGGTCAAAAAATGTCCAGTAGGTGGCTGATGTTGCGTGGCCGAGAAAGGCCCGGCTTATTCGCTGAGGGGCAGGCGCTGGCCGGCCATCAGCAGCACCAGGCGGCCCAGGCTGCTCCAGGCGTCGCCGGGGGCCTGGCCCTTGACCTGGGCGTCGATGCGCTGGGCATCGATCAGCAGTTGGTTCCAGCGCGCCGCCGAGTGGCGTTGCAGGGCCTTGCTGACCAGCGGGCGGCGCTTGTCCCAGATCGGCGGGCGGGCGGCGGCGAAGGCTTTGTCCTGAGGCACGCCCTGGCCGATCTGCTGGGCCAGGCCGGCCAGCTGGCGCAGTTCGCGGGCCAGCATGACCAGGATGAACAGCGCTTCCTGGCCCTCGCCGCGCAGCCCTTCGAGCATGCGCAGGGCATGGGCGGCATCGCCGCCGAGCACCGCCTCGATCAGGCCGAACACGTCGTAGCGGGCGCTGTCGGCCACTGCGGCCTGCACGGTGGCGATGTCGATCTGGTTGCCGTCGGCGAGCAGCTTGAGTTTCTCGATTTCCTGGGCGGCGGCCAGCAGGTTGCCTTCCACCCGCGCGGCGATCAGTTCCAGGGCTTCCTGGGTGGCACTCATGCCGGCCTGGGCCAGGCGCTGGCGAATCCACTGCGGCAGCTGACTGGCCTCCACCGGCCAGATCTGCAGGAACTGGCTGTTGGGCCCCTCGATCAGGGCCTTGGCCCACTTGGTCTTCTGCGTGCTGCCGTCGAGTTTGGGCAGGCTGATCAGCAACAGGGTGTCTTCCGGCGGCCGGCCGAGGTATTCGAGGATGGCCGCGGTGCCCTTGTCGCCGGGCTTGCCGTTGGCGATGCGCAGCTCGATCACGCGCTTCTCGGCGAACAGCGACAGGCTGGCGCCGGCTTCGTAGAGCAGGCCCCAGTCGAAGTTGGCTTCGGCGTGGAACACCTCGCGCTCGCTGAAACCCTGGGCGCGGGTGGCGGCGCGGATGGCGTCGGCGGCTTCCTGGCACAGCAGTGGTTCGTCACCGCTGATCACGTAGACCGGGGCCAGGCTGCCTTGCAGGTGTTTGCCGAGTTGGGCGGGATTCAGTTTCATCGAAAGCCGAGTTTCATCGCGGGTCGGGCTTCATCACTTGCGAAAAGGGCCGGTTACCCGGCCCTTGTCTGTTTACTGGCTGATCGGCAGCTGGATCGGCGACTGCAGCGGCGCCGCTTCCTGCTCGGCGCGGCGCGCCGCGGCGGTCGCTTCGGCTTCGGCCTGGGCGCGGGCTTCGGCTTCCTGCTGCAGCTGCTCGAGCTGGGCCGGGGTGATCAGCTGCAGGCGCAGGACCATCTGCTGCACCAGTTCGCGGCGCATTTCCTGGCGCAGCTGGCCGGACTCCTGGTCGGAACCGATCAGGTTGTTCTCGTCGTGGACGTAGGTGGTCTGCACTTCCAGCTGGTCGTTGAGCAGCAGCAGGTTCTTCTCGCCGCGGATCTCGTAGTCCAGGGTGGTGGTCAGCTCGTACTCGGCGCTACGCGCGTTGCTGGTATAGCTGGCGGTGCGCTTGCTTTCCTTCTCGTTGGCCAGGCTCAGCGTGTAGGGCGCACCGGTGTGGACCTTGACGCCGCTGTTTTCCAGAACCTGGCGCACTTGCTTGACCGTGTCGCCGTAGGCGTTGCGCGCCTGCAGGTCGACTTCCTTGAGGGCGAAGTCGGCAGTGCCGGTGCCGCGCAGCTGGAAGCCGCAGGCGCTGAGCAGAACAGCCAGGCCGATTACCATCAGATTCCGTTTCATCATTCTCTATCCCCTTGGAGAGTCACGGCGCCATGCGGGCATGGCGCCGAGCTTAATCAGTTGGCAACGATGTTGACCAGCTTGCCCGGTACGACGATGACCTTGCGAATGGTCACGCCTTCGGTGAAGCGCAGTACGTTCTCGTTGGCGCGGGCGGCGGCTTCGACTTCCTCGCGGCTGGCGCTGGCCGGCACTTCGATCTGCCCGCGCAGCTTGCCGTTGACCTGGATCACCAGGGTCAGGCTGTCCTGCACCAGGGCCGATTCGTCCACCTGCGGCCACTGGGCGTCGATGATCGCGCCGTTGTGGCCCAGGCTGCGCCAGATCTCGTGGCTGATATGCGGGGTGATCGGCGCCAGCAGCAGGGCCACGGTCTGCAGGCCTTCGTGCATCAGGCTGCGATCCAGGGTGGTCTCGCTCGGTGCCTTTTCCAGCACGTTCATCAGGGTCATCACCTGGGCGATGGCGGTGTTGAACTTGTGGTGCAGGCCGATATCGTTGCTGGCCTGCTTGATGGCCAGGTGGATGGCGCGGCGCACGGCCTTCTGCTCGTCGCTCAGGGCATGCTTGCCCAGGGCGCTCGGCAGGCCGCCGCTGACATGGCTGTGGGCCAGGCGCCAGACGCGACGCAGGAAGCGGTTGGCACCCTCGACGCCGGAGTCGGACCATTCCAGGCTCATGTCGGGCGGCGAGGCGAACATCATGAACAGGCGGCAGGTGTCGGCGCCGTAGGCATCGATCATCGACTGCGGGTCGACGCCGTTGTTCTTCGACTTGGACATCTTCTCGGTGCCGCCGATTTCCACCGGCAGGCCGTCGGATTTCAGCTTGGCACTGATGACTTTGGCCTTGGCGTCACGCTCCAGCTCGACATCGGCCGGGTTGAACCAGTCCTTGCCGCCGTTATCCAGGGTGCGGTAGTAGGTCTCGGCGACCACCATGCCCTGGGTCAGCAGGTTCTTGAACGGCTCGTTCGACGACACCAGGCCCTCGTCGCGCATCAGCTTGTGGAAGAAGCGCGCATACAGCAGGTGCAGGATGGCGTGTTCGATGCCGCCGATGTACTGGTCGACCGGCAGCCAGTGGTTGGCTGCTTGCGGGTCGACCATGCCGCCGCTGTATTGCGGCGAGGCGTAGCGCGCGTAGTACCAGGAACTTTCCACGAAGGTGTCCATGGTGTCGGTTTCGCGCTTGGCCGCCGCGCCGCATTTCGGGCAGGTGCAGCTGTAGAACTCCGGCATGCGCGCCAGCGGCGAACCGGCGCCATCCGGCACCACGTCTTCCGGCAGCACCACCGGCAGCTGGTCTTCCGGCACCGGTACGTCGCCACAGGCGTCGCAATGGATGATCGGGATCGGGCAGCCCCAGTAGCGCTGGCGGCTGATGCCCCAGTCGCGCAGGCGGAACTGGGTCTTGCGTGCGCCGTGGGCGCAGGCTTCGAGGTCGGCGACGATAGCGTCGAAGGCCCCGTTGAAATCGAGGTTGTCGTACTTGCCGGAGTTGACGGTGGTCAGGCCGCTCTTGTCGCCGTACCAGTCCTGCCATTGAGCGGTGTCGTAGTCCTTGCCTGCGCCGGCGTAGACCTGCTTGATCGGCAGGTCGTACTTGCTGGCGAACTCGAAGTCGCGCTCATCGTGCGCCGGCACAGCCATTACCGCGCCTTCACCGTAGCCCCATAGCACGTAGTTGGCGACGAACACCGGCAGCTTGTCGCCGGTCAGCGGGTGGATGACGAACTGGCCGGTGGCCAGGCCCTTCTTCTCCATGGTGGCCATATCGGCCTCGGCCACGGAGCCGGCCTTGCATTCGGCGATAAAGGCGGCGATGGCCGGATTGCTCTCGGCGGCGCGCTGCGACAGCGGGTGCTCGGCGGCGACGGCGACGTAGGTGGCGCCCATCAGGGTGTCCGGACGGGTGGTGTAGACCTTGAGCTGGCCGTCGATGCCGATGCTGGCCTGGTCGTAATCGAACACCACGTCGGCGCCGAAGCTCTTGCCGATCCAGTTGCGCTGCATGGTCTTGACCTGTTCCGGCCAGCCATCCAGTTCGTCCAGGCTACTCAGCAGCTCTTCCGCGTAGGCGGTGATCTTGAAGTAGTACATGGGGATTTCGCGCTTCTCGATCAGCGCGCCGGAACGCCAGCCGCGTCCGTCGATGACCTGCTCGTTGGCCAGCACGGTCTGGTCGACCGGGTCCCAGTTGACGGTACCGTTCTTGCGGTAGATCACGCCCTTCTCGAACAGCTTGGTGAACAGCCACTGTTCCCAGCGGTAGTAGTCCGGCTTGCAGGTGGTGACTTCGCGGGTCCAGTCGATGGCCAGGCCCAGCGATTTCAGCTGGGTCTTCATGTAGTCGATGTTTTCGTAGGTCCACTTGGCCGGCGCGACCTTGTTCTTCATCGCGGCGTTTTCCGCCGGCATGCCGAAGGCGTCCCAGCCCATCGGCTGCAGCACGTTCTTGCCCTGCATGCGCTGGTAGCGGGCGATCACGTCACCGATGGTGTAGTTGCGCACGTGCCCCATGTGCAGCTTGCCGCTGGGGTAGGGGAACATCGACAGGCAATAGAAGGTTTCCTTGCCCGGCTGCTCACTCACGACAAAGGATTTCTGCGCGTCCCAGTGGGACTGCGCGGCGGCTTCGATATCACGGGGCGAATACTGTTCGTGCATGGCTACTTGGCTGGCAAAAAGGGGGCTTACAGGAAACGCGGTAGCATACATGACCCCCGGCGGCCTAGGGAAACCCAGATTGCGCGCCGCCGTTTGTCGCGGCGCGCGGTCTGGCGCGGGGCTGGCGCTAAGCTTGGCTGTAAGGGGCGGGTTGGTGGCGTCCGGGCGAGGTGATGGATGGCAGAGTTGCGGCGTGCTGAGGCAGGAAGCGGGCTTTATGAGCGCCTGCTGCAGCGTCTTGCCCTGGCTCTGGATGAGGCGGAAACCGCCACTCGCCTGCGCGATATGGCGCCGGTCGAACTGGAGTTGCGTGGCTTGACGCCGGCAGAGCTTGAGCTGATCCGCGCCTACCTGGATCGTGACCTCAACTGGTTGCGGGGCTGGCATGCGGCCGCCGAGGAGCTGGCGCAGATCGAGCAGATGCCGGCGTCCCGCCCGGCCAAGGTTCTGCGTCCGCCGGGCACGAGCAAGACCGCGCTGCGCGCCCAGGCCAGGCTAAGGCCGCTGCTCAAGCGGCGCCAGCAACTATGCTGCGCGCTGTGCGGGGCATCCGCCGAGTGGTTGCGCGGCGAGGGCGTGCTGCCCTGCAGTACCTGTGGCTCCAAGCTGTTTCGCACCGGGCACGCACACTGATTGCGGCGCGCCTCTGCTAGGCTGCGCGGGCACTTGGAGGTGCCCATGGAACTGCGCTTTATTCTCAAACAATTGCTTCTTCCCCCTGGCGGCCTGTTGCTGCTGATCGTGCTGGCCTGGCTGTGCGCGGCGGCCCGTCCGCGTCTGGCCGTGGTGCTGCTGGTGCTGGGTGTCGGTGGCTTGTGGCTGATGAGCCTGCCGGTGGTGGTCGAATATGCCGCGCGTGCCCTGGAGCGCGAGCCGGCCCTGGCCGAGGCGCAGTGGGCGGCGCTGGCGCAGCGCGGCGAGGTGATAGTGGTGCTCGGCTCCGGGCGCGAGGAGGCCGATCCGGCCTGGGGTGGCGACCAGCCCAGCGCCACGGCGCTGGAGCGCTTGCGCTATGCCGCGCGCCTGCATCGCGCCTCCGGCTTGCCCGTATTGATCAGCGGCGGCCTGCATTATGGCGAGCCGCCCAGCGAAGCCGGGTTGATGGCCGAGGTGCTGCAGCGTGATTTCGGCGTGGCGACCCGCTGGCGCGAGGAGCGTAGCCGCACCACCTGGGAAAATGCCCAAAACACGGCGCAATTGTTGCGCGAGCAGGGTATCAGGCGGGTGGTGCTGGTGACCCAGGCGGCGCACATGCCGCGTTCGCGCTGGTGTTTCGAGCGGGCCGGGCTGCAGGTGGTGGCGGCGCCGCTGGGCTTTCTCGGCGTGGCCAACGCGCGCCCGCTGGGCGGCTGGCTGCCGGAAGGCAAGGCTTTCTGGCAGAGCACCCGGCTGCTCAACGAGGCGCTGGGGCTGGCGGTCTATCCGTTGCTGTATCGGTAGGTTGGGTTGAAGGGCGCAGCCCTGAAGCCCAACGTGCAGGGTGTTGGGCTGCGCTGCGCTCAACCGCAACCTACGCCAGGCTCATGACCTGGTCGTTTGGTTCGCGTCGGCGTGCCCAGATCGCCCAGCCCAGCAGCAGGGCGCAGAGTGCAGCCAGCGGCCAGGCGCGCCAGACCAGGTAGGGCGTCAGGCCCTGCATGGCCTGCACTTCGCCATACAGCACGGCCTTCTGGAACTGCGGGATCTGCGTGGTGATGCGCCCCTGCGGGTCGATCAGCGCGGTGACGCCGTTGTTGGTGGCGCGGATCATCCAGCGTCCGGCTTCGAGGGCGCGCATCTGCGCCATCTGCAGGTGTTGCAGGGGGCCGATCGAGGTGCCGAACCAGGTGTCGTTGCTGATGGTCAGCAACAGGTCGCTGCGTGCGGCCAGGCCGGCGGCGAATTCCGGGTAGACCACCTCGTAGCAGATGAACGGCGCGATCTGTAGGCCCTGGGCTTGCAGCAGTTGCTGGTCGGCCGGGCCGCGGGCGAAGTCGGACATCGGCAGGTCGAAGAAGGCGATCAGCCCGCGCAGCACTTCCTGCAACGGTACGTACTCGCCGAACGGCACCAGCTTCTGCTTGAGGTAGGTGCCCTCGCCCTCGCCGACCACGGTGATGCCGTTGTAGTAGCGCTTCTCGCCTAGTTCGTTGGCCTGGCGGATCGGCACGCCGGTGATCAGCGCGGCCTGGCGCTCCTGGGCGACGCGGCCGATGAACTGCAGGTAGCCTTCGGCGAACTCCTTGAGCACCGGCACGGCGGTTTCCGGCCAGACGATCAGGTCGGCCGGCTGGCTGCCCAGGGTCAGGTCGCGGTACAGCTCCAGTTGGACGCGCAGCTGGGCCGGGTCCCACTTGAGGTTCTGTTCGACATTGCCCTGCATCACCGCGACTTTCAGCGGCGCGCCCTTGGGCTGGGTCCAGTTGTGTCCCTGCAGGGCCAGGCCGGTCACCCACGGCGCCAGCAGCAGGGCCAGGGCCGTGGCCAGATGCACCTTGCTGCCGCGCAGGCGCGACAGGTTGACCAGCAGCGCGGCGCTCAGGGCCAGGCTCAGGGACAGCAGCCACAGGCCACCGACCGGAGCCAGCCCGGCCAGCGGGCCGTGCAGCTGGCTGTAGCCGGCATACAGCCAGGGGAAGCCGGTGAGGAACCAGCTGCGGAACGCTTCCTGGGCCAGCCACAGGGCGGCGAAGGCTAGGGCGTCGGCCAGTGGCGCGTCGTTGCGGCGCAGCCAGCGCGCCCACAGCCAGCCGCTGAGAGCGAACAGCAGGCCGAGGCCGCCGACGAAGCCCAGGGTCAGCGCTGCGGCCAGTGGCGGCGAGGCGGCGCCATAGTCGTGGATGCTGACGTAGACCCAGCTGGTGCCGCTGAGGAACAGGCCGAAGCCATAGCTCCAGCCGCGCAGCAGGGCCTGGCGCGGCTTGAGGTCGCGCAGGCCGACGTAGAACAGGGCGATCGAGACGACGGCCAGCGGCCAGATATCGAAGGGGGCGAGCGCCAGGGTGGTGAGGGCGCCGGCGGCGATGGCCAGCAGGTTGCCCGGCCAGCCGGGTTGGGTGATCCAGCGCATCATGCGTCCTTGATCAGGGGGGAATCAGGCGGGCAAGGGTACTGGAAGCCGCAAAAGGCAGGAAGCGGGGCGGTTCTGGGTGGCGATGCCTGGCCGTGGCGGCGGGGTTGGCGCGGTCGGGCCGCTTTTGCCCGTGCGCAGCCCGGATTGCGCCCGGGCTGCGGGGCAAAGCGCTTAGCGCTCCAGCGGGGTCAGGCGCAGCAGGTGGATGCGGCGGCTGTCGGCGTTGAGCACGCGGAAGCGGTATTCGCCGATCTCGGTGACTTCGTTGCGCTTGGGCAGGTGGCCGAAGGCGCTCATCACCAGGCCGCCGACGGTGTCGAACTCGTCGTCGGGGAAGCCGGTGTCGAAGGCTTCGTTGAAGTTGTCGATCGGCGTCAGCGCCTTGACCAGGAAGTCGCCGGACGGCAGCGGCTTGATGTAGCTGTCTTCCTCGACGTCATGCTCGTCTTCGATCTCGCCGACGATCTGCTCCAGCACGTCCTCGATGGTCACCAGGCCGGCCACGCCGCCGTATTCGTCGATGACCACGGCCATGTGGTTGTGGTTGGCGCGGAATTCGCGCAGCAGCACGTTGAGGCGCTTGGACTCCGGCACGAAGGTGGCCGGGCGCAGCAGATCCTTGATGTTGAACGGCTTGCTGCCGTTCAGCAGGATCAGCGGCAGCAGGTCCTTGGCCAGCAGGATGCCGATCACCTCGTCGATGCTTTCGCCGATCACCGGGTAGCGCGAGTGGGCCGAGTCGATGATCGCCGGGAGGAATTCCTGGGGCGTCTGGCAGGCCTTGATGCTGACCATCTGCGAGCGCGGCACCATGATGTCGCGCACCTGCAGGTCGGCGACCTGGATGGCGCCCTCGACAATGGCCAGCGCTTCGCTGTCGAGCAGCTTGTTCTGGTGTGCGTCACGCAGCACTTCCAGCAGCTCCTGGCGGTTTCTCGGCTCATGAGCAAAAGCCTGGGTCAGCTTGTTCAGCCAGGACTTCTGCTCGTTGCTCGATCGGTCTTCGCTCATGGTGTGTGTCTCAGGGCCTTCTTCGTTGGGCAGTTATTAGGGTGTTGGCAGTTATTCGTCGGCGGCGTACGGGTCGGGGTGGCCTAGTTCGGCCAGCAATTGCCGTTCCAGGGCTTCCATCTCCTCGGCTTCCTCGTCTTCGAGGTGGTCGTAGCCGAGCAGGTGCAGGCAGCCGTGGATGACCAGGTGCGCCCAGTGCGCCTCGCCGGTCTTGCCCTGTTCGGCGGCTTCGCGCTCGACCACCGGCACGCAGATCACTAGGTCGCCGAGCAGCGGGATGTCCAGCAACTCATCCGGCACATCGGCGGGGAAGGACAGTACATTGGTGGCGTAGTCCTTGTGCCGGAAGCTGTGGTTCAGCTCGCGGCCTTCGGCTTCGTCGACCAGGCGAATGGTCAGCTCGGAGTCGGCCGTGCGCTGGCGCAGGGCCAGTTCGCACCAGCGGCGAAATTGCGCCTCGCTCGGCAGTTGTGTGGCGCTCGAGGCATTCTGCAGGTCGAGTTCAAGCATCGCGCTGGCTGTCCCGGTACTCGCTCTTGCCTGGCTGACGCTCCTCGAAGCGCTCGTAGGCTTCGACGATGCGCTGCACCAGTGGATGGCGCACCACGTCCTTGGGCTTGAAGTGGGTGAAGGTGATGCCGGGCACGTCACGCAGCACTTCGATCACGTGGGTCAGGCCGGATTTGGTGCCGCGCGGCAGGTCGACCTGGGTGATGTCGCCGGTGATCACCGCGGTGGAGCCGAAACCGATACGGGTGAGGAACATCTTCATCTGCTCGAGGGTGGTGTTCTGACTCTCGTCGAGAATGATGAAGCTGTTGTTAAGCGTGCGCCCGCGCATGTAGGCCAGCGGGGCGATTTCGATCACCTGCTTCTCGATCAGCTTGGCCACCTGTTCGAAGCCGAGCATCTCGTAGAGGGCGTCGTACAGCGGGCGCAGGTAGGGGTCGATCTTCTGCGCCAGGTCGCCGGGGAGGAAGCCGAGCTTCTCGCCGGCCTCGACCGCCGGGCGCACCAGGAGGATGCGTCGCACCTGCTCGCGCTCCAGCGCGTCGACCGCGCAGGCCACCGCCAGGTAGGTCTTGCCGGTGCCGGCCGGGCCGACGCCGAAGTTGATGTCGTTGTCGAGAATCGACTTCACGTAGCGCTGCTGGTTGGCGCCGCGCGGCTTGATCACGCCCTTCTTGGTGCGCAGGGTGACGCCGCCGGTGCTGCGCGGGTCGCTGTTGAGCTCCTCGATCCCCGATTCCTGCAGGAACAGGTGCACCAGGTCCGGCGACAGCTCGGTACCCTTGGTTTCCCGGTACAGGCGGCGCAGCAGGTTTTCTGCGGAGTGGGTGTGGTGCGGTTCGCCGATCAGCTCGAATTGATTGCCGCGGTTGCGGATTTCAATGGCCAGGCGTTGTTCGATCAGGCGCAGATGCTCGTCGAATTGCCCGCAGAGATTGGCGAAGCGGCGTGCTTCGAAGGGTTCGAGGGTGAAACGATGCGGTTCTATGGGCGCGTTCAAAGTGTTTTTTTGGCCGCCAGTCGGCTGGGATGATGAGCGAAGGATAACCCTGCGCGCCCCAGGGTGAAAGCATGGGCGCGCGGAGAAAGAGTAGCCATTAGTCGAGCAGGCTGCCGCGCAGGGAGTGGGGCAGGGCGTCGTCGATATGCACGTCGACGAACTGGCCGATCAGGCCCGGGTTGCTGCTGCGGAAGTTGACCACGCGGTTGCTCTCGGTGCGGCCCTGGAGCATGCCCGGGTCCTTCTTCGAGTAGTCGCTGACCAGAATGCGCTGCACGCTGCCGACCATCCGTCGGCTGTTCTCGAAGCCCTGCTGGCTGAGGCGGTGCTGGAGCAGGGCCAGGCGCTGCTTCTTGACTTCCTCCGGGGTGTCGTCGGGCAGGTCGGCGGCCGGCGTGCCGGGGCGCGAGCTGTAGACGAAGGAGTAGGAGAAGTCGAAGCCGACCTCCTCGATCAGCTTCATGGTCTGCTCGAAGTCCTTTTCGGTCTCGCCGGGGAAGCCGACGATGAAGTCCGAGCTGATCAGGATGTCCGGCACCGCCGCCTTCAGCTTGCGGATGCGCGACTTGTATTCCAGCGCGGTGTGGTTGCGCTTCATCGCCGCGAGGATGCGGTCGGAGCCGGACTGCACCGGCAGGTGCAGGTGCTTGACCAGCTCCGGGATCTCCGCGTGGGCCTGGATCAGCGCGTCGGAGAACTCCAGCGGGTGGCTGGTGGTGTAGCGGATGCGGTCGATGCCGTCGATGGCGGCGACCAGGTAGAGCAGTTCGGCGAAGTCGGCGATGCTACCGTCGCGGGTTGCGCCACGGTAGCCGTTGACGTTCTGCCCGAGCAGGGTGACTTCGCGCACGCCGTGCTCGGCGAGGTGGATGATCTCAGCCAGCACGTCGTCCAGCGGGCGGCTGACTTCCTCGCCGCGGGTGTAGGGCACCACGCAGAAGGTGCAGTACTTGCTGCAGCCTTCCATGATCGAGACGAAGGCGCTGGGGCCGTCGATGCGCGGCTCGGGCAGGCGGTCGAACTTCTCGATCTCGGGGAAGCTGATATCGACCTGGGCGGTCTTGGTGCTGCGCGCGGCGTCGATCATTTCCGGCAGGCGGTGCAGGGTCTGCGGGCCGAACACCACGTCGACATAAGGCGCGCGGTCGCGGATGGCGGCGCCTTCCTGGCTGGCCACGCAGCCGCCGACACCGATCACCAGGTTGGGGTTTTCCAGCTTCAGCTCGCGCCAGCGGCCCAGCTGGGAAAATACCCGGTCCTGGGCTTTTTCGCGGATCGAGCAGGTATTGAGGAGGATCACGTCGGCTTCCGCCGGGTTCTCCGTGACTTCCAGGGCCTGGTGTTCGCCCAGCAGATCGACCATGCGCGAGCTGTCGTACTCGTTCATCTGGCAACCGTGGGTTTCGATATAGAGCTTCTTGGCCATGGGGTCTTCGTCGCGGGTGGTTCGATTGAACCGCTCATTATAGGGCGCGCACGGCGTGCTTCCTAGGCTTGCCTGTCCGGTGGCTATGCTATGCTTTGCACCCCCTTTTATTCCCGGTGTTTTCCCGTCGTCCATGAGCAAGCGTGAACCTATCTACAAGGTGATTTTCCTCAACCAGGGCCAGGTGTACGAGATGTACGCCAAGCAGATCTATCAAAGCGATCTGTGGGGCTTCCTGGAGGTCGAGGAGTTCGTCTTCGGCGAGCGCACCCAGGTGGTGGTCGATCCCAGCGAGGAAAAGCTCAAGGCGCAGTTCGACGGCGTGGTGCGCAGCTTCGTGCCCATGCACGCGATCATCCGCATCGACGAGGTCGAGCGCCTGGGCACGCCGAAGATCAGCGAAGCCAGGGGCAGCGGCAACGTGATGCCATTCCCCATGCCGATGCCGGACAAGTAGGTTGGGTTGAGCGCAGCGAAGCCCAACGAGCGGAGTTGCAGACCGCCACGGCGCTGAGTCGAACCCCGCCTGTTGGGCTTCGGCGCTGCGCGCCTCAACCCAACCTACATCACTGTTCCGGGGTGAGGCCGGGGCTGCTGTCGATGTTTTGCAGTTCCAGCAGGTAGTTGCGGAAGATCTGCCCGAGGACCTGGCTGGCCAGCTGCAGCTCTTCGCGGTTCATCTGCGCGGCGACCTGGTCGGCGCTGTCCATGGCCTCGTCCGAGCCGTTGATCGCGGCCATCTTCAGTACGATATAGGCCTGCACGTTGTTGGCCGGCACGCCTTCGCCGCGGAAGAACATGCTGCCCAGGCGCAGCTGGGCCTGGGCATTGCCTTGCAGCGAGGCCTGCTCGAACCAGTGCAGGGCCTGCGCCAGGTCGCGCGGCGCGCGCGTGCCGTCGTAATGGAATTCGCCCAGTTCGTACTGCGCGGCCGCGTCGCCCTGCTGGGCAGCCTGCTGGCAGGCGGCGAGGGCTTGCGGTAGATCTTCCGGGGCGGTGTTCAGCGAGCAGCGGCCGAGCGCGGGGATCAGCAAGGCGTCGCCTTCCGCATGGGCCGGCAGGGAAGGGAGAAGCAACAGGCAGCCCAGAATCAGGGCGCGGCCGGTGCATTTCATGGAAATTACAGTGCCTCGCGAAACCGACGGGCTCCAAGCCCGGCCGGCGGAACGCGCCGGCCGTCACATTATGTGATAAGCCGGTGCGCCGTTACAAAGTCTTTACGGGCATTTGTGCAGGTAAGGGCGGCGGGGTTGCCCCGCCGCCGGCCGTCACTTGAGTGCGGCGAAGGCGCGCTCGGCGGCGTCCAGGGTCAGCTGCAGCTCGGTTTCGCCGTGGGCGATCGAGGTGAAGCCGGCTTCGAAGGCGCTCGGGGCCAGGTACACACCGCCTTCCAGCATCAGGTGGAAGAAGCGCTTGAAGCGTTCGGCATCGCTGGCCATCACGTCGTCGAAGGTGACGATGTCGTCGGCGCCGCTGAAGTACAGGCCGAACATGCCGCCCGCCTGGGTGGTGACGAAGGGGATGCCGGCGGCATCGGCGCGATCCTGCAGGCCTTGCAGCATGCGGCTGGTGTAGTCGGTGAGTTCCTGGTGGAAGCCCGGGCGGCTGATCAGGCGCAGGGTGGTCAGGCCGGCGGCCATGGCCAGCGGGTTGCCCGACAGGGTGCCGGCCTGGTAGACCGGGCCGAGCGGGGCGATGCATTCCATGATGGCGCGCTTGCCGCCGAAGCAGCCGACCGGCATGCCGCCGCCGATGATCTTGCCGAAGGTCGACAGGTCCGGGGTGACGCCGTAGTAAGCCTGGGCGCCTCCGAGGGCGACGCGGAAGCCGGTCATCACCTCGTCGAAGATCAGCACCACGCCGTACTTGTCGCACTGCTCGCGCAGGCCCTGGAGGAAGCCCGGGGCCGGCGGCACGCAGTTCATGTTGCCGGCGACCGGCTCGACGATGATGCAGGCGACGTCCTGGCCGACTTCGGCGAGCATCTGCTCGACCGCTTTGAGGTCGTTGAACGGCAGGGTCAGGGTGTGTTTGGCGAAGGCCGCCGGCACGCCGGCCGAGCTGGGCACGCCCTGGGTCAGCAGGCCGGAACCGGCCTTCACCAGCAGGCTGTCGGAATGCCCGTGGTAGCAGCCTTCGAACTTCATGATGCTGTCGCGCCCGGTGTAGCCGCGGGCCAGGCGGATGGCGCTCATGGTCGCCTCGGTGCCGGAGCTGACCATGCGCACCATCTCCATCGACGGCACGATGCCGCACACCAGATCGGCCATCTCGGTTTCCATGGCGGTCGGCGCGCCGTAGGACAGGCCGTGCTGCAGCTGGTTGCGCACCGCGTCGAGCACGTCCGGGTGGCCGTGGCCGAGGATCATCGGGCCCCAGGAGCCGACGTAGTCGACGTAGCGCTTGTCATCTTCGTCGGTGACGTAGGCGCCTTCGGCATGCTTGAAGAACAGCGGGGTGCCGCCGACGCTGCGGAAGGCGCGCACCGGCGAGTTGACGCCGCCGGGGATGTGCTTCTGGGCGTTGGCGAACAGGGTTTCGGAACGGGACATGACAGGGCTCTCTCGAATCAGGAGGACGGGAACAGCACGCTGAACGCGCGCGCGCGCCTCTCCACCTCGGCGGCAGAGGGGGCGGAAAACAGGGCGTGGACCACGGCCAGCAGGTCGGCGCCGGCGCGGATCAGGCCGCCGGCGTTACCCAGGGTGATACCGCCGATGGCGACCAGCGGCACATTGAAGTGCGCGCGTGCCTGGGTCAGTAGCTCAGGGGGTGCGGCGGGTGCGCCAGGCTTGGTGTTGGAGTTGAAGAAGCGACCGAAAGCCAGGTAGCTGGCGCCTTCGCGACTGGCGGTGGCGGCCAGTTCCAGCTGGGCGTGGCAGGTCGCGCCGATGATCGCCCGGCGGCCGAGCAGGGCGCGGGCGGCGGCCAGCGAGCCGTCGCCCTGGCCCAGGTGCAGACCGACGCCCAGGCGCGCGGCCAGCTCGGCATCGTCGTTGATGATCAGCTCGGCACCGTAGCGCAGGCACAGCTCGCGCAGTGCCTCGGCCTCGCGCAGGCGGCGGGCGGCATCGGCGGATTTGTCGCGGTACTGCAGCAGGCGGGTGCCGCCCTTCAGGGCCGCCTCGACATAGGGCTGCAGCCGGCCATCGGCCAGCAGCTGGCTGTCGGTGATGGCATACAGCCCGCGCAGCGGCGTGCTCACGAACCGCTGCTCATAGGGAGAAGTCCAGCGGCAGGCGGCGCGGCACGAACTGGCCGCGGCCCGGTTGCTCGGCGTCGCGCAGGGTGCGCCAGGTGTAGTCGAGGGCCGAGCGCACGGCGCTGACCACTTCCTCGCCGAGGGCCAGGCGCCCGGCCAGGGTGCTGGCCAGGGTACAGCCGGAACCGTGGTAGCTGCCGGGCAGGCGCGCGCAGGTGAAGTCGTGACGGCTGCCGTCGCGTCCGTACAGGCGGTTGTGGATTTCCGTTTCGTCGCCATGGCCGCCGGTGATCAGCAGGTACTGGCAGAACGGCAGCAGCTTCTCGGCGCACTGGTCGGCGCTGCCGTCCGGCAGTTCGGCGAGGATGCGCGCTTCCGGCAGGTTCGGCGTGGCGATGGCGGCGACCGGCAGCAGGCGCTCGCGCATGGCGTAGCCGACATCGTCCTTGCCCAGCGAGCCGCCACCACCGGCGCGCAGCACCGGGTCGCAGACCAGCGGGATGCCGGGCAGCCGCTGCATGATTTCGACCACGGTGTCGACCATCTGCACCGAGCCGAGCATGCCCAGCTTGACCGCGGCTACCGGCAGGTCGGCGATGATGGCGTGGGCCTGGGCCAGCACCCATTCGCGGTCGAGTACGCGGAAGTCGGTGACGTTGACCGTGTCCTGCACGGTCAGCGCGGTGACGGCAGGAGCGGCGTGGCAACCCTGGGCGAGCAGGGCTTCGATGTCCGCCTGCAGGCCGGCACCACCACTGGGGTCATGGCCGGACAGACAGAGGACGACGGGGCGGGAGTTATGTCTGTTCATGGCGCGCGAGCTTACCACCAAACCCGTGCTCCCGGCCCGTGGCATCGAGCCGGCGGCGCACGAGCGACTGCCGCGGTTGCAACCTGACTTCTCAGTTATGTATGCGGGCTGCTAGAGTGCGGCACACTCAATCATTGCGTGCCTGGGAGGCGCCTGCGGGCCGGCGGGCCTGGGCGTCGTCGCGGGCTCTGGCGGAGCGGCATGCGCTGCATTTTCCTCTGGCTCCTTTGCCTGCTGCCGGCCCTGGCCGGCGCTGTCGAGTTCGACGAAGACACCCGGCGCCTGCCGCTCGGTGCGGTGATGCACGTGTTCGAGGATGTGCGCGGCGACGCCAGCATCGCCGAGATCAGCTCGCCGGCCCTGCAGGGCAGCTTCCGCCAGCACCAGCGGGCGGTGCTCAATGCCGGCTACACGCGCTCGGTATTCTGGTTGCGCCTCGACCTGCAATACCGGCCGCGCCAGCCCGGCAAGGCGCAGCCCTGGTATCTGGAGCTGGCCTACCCGCCGCTGGATCACCTGGACCTCTACGTGCCCGATGGCGCCGCCGGCTATCGCCTGGCCCAGCGCACCGGTGACGCCCTGCCGTTCGCCAGCCGGCAGATCAAGCAGAACAACTACCTGTTCGCCCTCGACCTGCCGCCGGGGCAGACCCAGCGCCTGTACCTGCGCCTGGAAAGCCAGGGCTCGATGCAGGCGCCGCTGACCCTGTGGTCGCCGCAGGCCTACCTGGAAGAACAACCCAAGCGCATCTACGTGCTCGGCATCATCTACGGCGTGCTGCTGGTGATGCTGATCTACAACCTGTTCATCTTCTTGAGCGTCAGGGATACCAGCTACCTCTATTACATCTTCTATATCGGCTCCTTCGGCCTCTACCAGGTCTCGGTCAACGGCGCCGGCATCGAGTACTTCTGGCCGAACAATCCCTGGTGGGCGAACGCCGCCACGCCGTTCCTGATCGGCTCGGCGGCGCTGTTCGGCTGCCAGTTCGCCCGCAGCTTCCTGCATACCGCCGAGCACAGCCCCTGGGTCGACCGCGCCCTGCTGCTGATGATGGCCTGCGGCGCCCTGGTCATGACCCTGGCGCTCACCGCCAGCTATGCCCTGGCGCTGCGCATGGCGACCTACCTGGCGCTGGGCTTCACCGTGGTGATCTTCAGCGCCGCGATCCTCGCCTGGGTGCGCGGCATGCGCGTAGCGCGCTACTTCATCTTCGCCTGGAGCGCCTTCCTCCTCGGCGGCCTGGTCAACACCCTGATGGTGCTGGGCTACCTGCCCAACCTGTTCTTCACCATGTATGCCAGCCAGATCGGCTCGGCGCTGGAGGTCGGCCTGTTGTCCCTGGCCCTGGCCGACCGCATCAATGCGATGAAGGAGGAGCGCACGCGCATTCTCCAGGAGGCCGGCCGCGAGCTGGAAACCCTCAACCGCGAGCTGGCCACCAGCAACCGGCTGAAGGACGAGTTTCTCGCCACCGTGACCCACGAGCTGCGCACGCCGATGAACGGGGTGATCGGCTCGCTGGAGCTGATGCAGACCCTCAAGCTGGACGTGGAGCTGGAGCAGTACCAGAAGACCGCCGCCGGCTCGGCGCGCGACATGATGCGCATGGTGGGCGACATCCTCGCCCTCACCGAGCTGCAGGCCGGCAAGCTCTACCCGCGGCGCGAACCGTTCAGCCTGCGCGGCCTGCTCGACGGCCTGCGCGCGCAGTATTCGCCGCGCGCCATGGAGAAGGGCCTGGGGTTTCTCGTCGAGCTCGACGACAGCCTGCCCGACACCCTCGAAGGCGATGCCGGCAAGCTGGCGCAGAGCCTCGGCTACCTGCTCGACAACGCGATCAAGTTCACCCACCAGGGCGGCGTGGCCCTGCGCGTCACCGCGGCCGGGCCGCTGGCGGCGAGCATGCCGCTGCGCATCGAGGTGGTCGACAGCGGCATCGGCTTCACCACGCCGAGCGAGGGCAACCTGTACCAGCGCTTCCTCCAACTGGACGGCTCGATGACCCGCCAGTACGGCGGGCTGGGTATCGGCCTGGCGATCTGCCGCAAGCTGGTCGAGCTGCTCGGCGGCAGCCTGCAGCACCGCTCGCTGCCGGGCCAGGGCAGCGTCTTCGAGCTGAACCTGCAGCTCAACCTGCCGGTGCAGAGCCACGAGCAGGTCGCCGCGCGCCGGCCGGGCGGCGGCCAGCCCCTGCGCCGTCCGGAGCAGTGCACGGTGCTGGTGGTCGAGGACAATGCGATCAACCAGCTGGTCACCCGCGGCATGCTGCTCAAGCTCGGCTACCGCGTGCGCACCGCCGACAACGGCGCCGAGGCGCTGGAATACCTGCGCAGCGAGGCGGTCGACGCGGTACTGCTCGACTGCCAGATGCCGGTGATGGACGGCTTCGCCACCTGTCGCGCCCTGCGCGCCCTGCCGGGCTGCGCCGAGCTGCCGGTGCTGGCGATCACCGCCCACAGCCACAGCGGCGACCGCGAACGCTGCCTGGCTGCCGGCATGAGCGACTACCTGGCCAAGCCGGTGAAGTTCGTCGAGCTGCAGAGCCTGCTGCATGACTGGGTGCTGTGCCGGGCGCAGGTGGATGCGCCGCCGGTCGCCTGAGCCACGCGAAGCAGGATTTTTCGGCGCATTTTTGGCCGAAGTGCCGCCTTCTCCCAAGATCTGAATCGTGATTCACTGAGCTGAATTCATGAACAAGGATTCAGCTCATGAGCTATCGAGTGACTGCGGCCCGCCTCGACCGTGACCAGGCAATGCGCGAGCGCATTCTCGCCTGCGCCCTGGCACGGGTCAGTGAAGGCGGCTTTGGCGCATTGACCATGCAGGCCCTGGCCGCCGATGTCGGGGTGGCCACCGGCAGCCTGTACCGCCACTTCAGCGGCAAGGGCGAACTGGCCGCGGAAGTCTTCAGCAATGCCTGCCGCATCGAGGTCGCGGTGCTCGGCGAGATCCTTCGCGGCCCCGGCACGCCGACCCAGCGCCTGGCCGCCGGCCTCGAACAGTTCGCCGCTCGCGCCTGGCACAGCCGGCGCCTGGCCTTCGCCCTGATCGCCGAGCCGGTCGAGCCGGAAGTCGACGAGCAGCGCCTGCTGTTCCGCGAGGCCTATGCCGAGCTGTTCATCGAGCTGCTCGCCGAGGGCGTGCGCTGCGGCGAGTTCCGCGTGGCGCAGCTCGGCCTCAGCGCCGCCTGCCTGGTCGGCGCCATCGCCGAAGCCCTGGTCGGCCCGCTCTCGCCACCGGCCCGCGCCGCCCGTGCGGCCGGCCTGCCGACCCTGGAGCTGACCAGCGTCAGCCAATCCCTGATCACCTTCTGCCTGCGCGCCGTCGGCGCCTCGGAGTCCTGATATGTCCCTGCAGCAGTTCGCCGAAACCCACGAAGTGTTCAATCAGGTGCCGCCCCTGGATGGCGCCAACCTCTATCGCGTCGATCTGCCCCTGCAGGAGTGGATCCGCCGCTTCGGTGGCGGCTGGGCCGAGGACCGCCTGGATGCCTACGGCGCCCTGGCTGGCGGGCCGCTGATGGCGGCTGGCTTCCTCGCCAACGAGAACAAGCCGGTGTTCAAGAGCCACGACCGCTACGGCAACCGCATCGACCTGGTGGAGTTCCACCCCGCCTACCACGAGCTGATGCGCACGGCGATCGAACACGGCCTGCCTTCGCTGCCCTGGACCGACCCGCGCGCCGGTGCCCAGGTGGCCCGCGCCGGGCTGACCTACCTGCACAGCCAGGCCGAAGCCGCCAGCGGCTGCCCGCTGACCATGACCTTCGCCGCGGTGCCGGCGCTCAAGCTGCAGCCGGACCTGGCGGCGCTCTGGCTGCCGAAGATCCTCGCCACCCAGTACGATCCGCGCAACGTGCCGATGGAGCAGAAGGCCGGCGTCACCATCGGCATGGCGATGACCGAGAAGCAGGGCGGCACCGATGTGCGCGCCAACACCACCCGCGCCCATGCCGTGGGGGCCGGTGGCCCGGGCCAGGCCTACGAGCTGGTGGGGCACAAGTGGTTCTGCTCGGCGCCGATGTGCGACGCCTTCCTCACCCTGGCCTACACCGACAAGGGTCTGACCTGCTTCCTGCTGCCGCGCCACCGCCCGGACGGCACGCGCAACCAGTTCTATGTGCAGCGGCTGAAGAACAAGCTGGGCAACTGGGCCAACGCCTCCAGCGAAGTGGAATTCCGTGGCGCCCTGGCCTGGATGGTCGGCGAGGAAGGCCGCGGCGTGCCGACCATCATCGAGATGGTGGCTCTGACCCGCTTCGACTGCATGGTCGGCTCCAGCAGCCTGATGCGCCAGGCCCTGAGCCAGGCCGCGCACCACTGTGCCTACCGCAAGGTCGGCGGCCGCGTGCTGGCCGAGCAGCCGCTGATGCAGAACGTGCTGGCCGACCTGGCCCTGGAAAGCGAGGCGGCGCTGGCCCTGACCCTGCGCATGGGCCGCGCCCTGGACCGCCCGCACGACGAGCAGGAGGCGAAGTTCGCCCGCCTGGTCACCGCCATCGGCAAGTACTGGATCTGCAAGCGCGCGCCGGCCATGATCAACGAGGCCGCCGAATGCATGGGCGGCGCCGGCTACGTCGAGGACACCATCCTCCCAAGGCTGTACCGCGAGGCGCCGGTCAACTCCACCTGGGAAGGCTCGGGCAACGTGCAGTGCCTGGACGTGCTGCGCGCCCTGTCCAAGGAACCGGGCGTGCTCGACGCGCTGTTCGCCGAACTCGGCGACGGCCACGGCGATGCCCGGCTGAAAGCTCATATCGCGCAATTGCAGGCGGCCTTCCGCGACACCGGCGACATCCAGTACCGCGCCCGCCAGCTGACCGAGGACGTGGCCGTGGCCCTGCAGGCCAAGCTGCTGCTGGAGGCCGGCAATGCCACGGTGAGCGACGCCTTCATCGCCAGCCGCCTGGGCGGCGGCGGGCGGGTCTACGGCACCCTGCCGCGCGGCGTGGATGCTCCGGCACTGGTGGCGCGCAGCACGCCGCACCTGGTCTAATCAGCCGGCTGCCGCTACCGCCTGGAGCATCGTCCGGCTGGCGGGCGATGGCGGCAAAGGCGCAAGATAGGGCGGTATTTCCAGTCAGGAAGCTGCCCCGTGACCGCTATTTCGCCCGCCGGATTCGTCATCGTTGCCACTGCCGAGGAGGCCGTCGAGCGCCTCGCGGCCCTGCACCGCCAGGCCACCGAGGCGCTGAGCCAGGCGCTGAAGAACTACCTCAAGGAACGCACTCAGCCCAGCGCCAGTCAGCGCGCCCTGTTCCGCTACCCGGAACTGCGCCTGACCTATCACTGCCAGGGCGAGGTGCCGAGCACCGTGCGCGCCTACGCCAAGGTGCAGCTGCCCGGCACCTACCGGGTCAGCGTGACCCATCCGGATGCGTTTCGCGGCTACCTGCTGGATCAGCTGCGCCCGCTGATGGACGACTTCACCGTCACCGTCGAGGTCGGCCTCAGCCAGCAGAACATTCCCTACCCCTACGTGGTCGAGCAGGGCGACGAGCTGGCCGGCTCCGGGGTGAGCGCCGCCGAGCTGGCGCGGGTGTTCCCCAGCACCGACCTGTCCGCCGCCACCGACTCGGTGGCCGACGGCCTGTTCGACTGGGGCGACAGCAGCGACCTGCCGCTGGCGCTGTTCGACGCGGCGCGCACCGACTTCTCCCTCAAGCGCATCCAGCACTACACCGGCAGCGACTGGCGCCACGTGCAGCCGTGGATCCTGCTGACCAACTACCACCGCTATGTCGACCAGTTCATCCGCCACGGCCTGGAGCGCCTGCGCGACGATCCGCGCTTCGTGCGCATGGTGCTGCCGGGCAACGTGATCATCGAGCGCGGCACCAGCGAGGACGATGCCCAGGCGGTGGCCGACGCGGTGGTCTGGCACCGCTACCAGATGCCGGCCTACCACCTGATCGCCAACGACGGCCACGGCATCACCCTGGTCAATATCGGCGTCGGCCCGTCCAATGCGAAGAACATCACCGACCACCTGGCCGTGCTGCGCCCGCATTGCTGGCTGATGATCGGCCACTGCGGCGGCCTGCGCCAATCGCAGACCATCGGCGACTACGTGCTGGCCCACGCCTATATGCGCAGGGACGGCATACTGGACCGGGTGCTGCCGCCGCACATCCCCATCCCGGCCCTGGCCGAGGTGCAGCAGGCCCTGCAGGAAGCGGCCGCCAGCGTCACCGGCGAACGTGGCGAGACCCTGAAGAAGCGCCTGCGCACCGGCACCGTGCTGACCTACGACGACCGCAACTGGGAACTGCACTGGGCCCACGAGCGGCCGCTGATCAACCTGGCCCGCGCGGTGGCG
The DNA here is from genome assembly GCF_009799935.1 of Pseudomonas sp. L-22-4S-12. Lineage (NCBI taxonomy): Bacteria > Pseudomonadati > Pseudomonadota > Gammaproteobacteria > Pseudomonadales > Pseudomonadaceae > Pseudomonas > Pseudomonas sp. L-22-4S-12. The sequence goes on from NZ_WELL01000001.1 coordinate 1,195,986, forward strand.
GTGGACATGGAGAGCGGCACCGTCGCCGCCCAGGGTTACCGCCTGCGCGTGCCCTACGGCACCCTGCTGTGCGTGTCGGACAAGCCGCTGCACAGCGAGATGAAGCTGCCCGGCTCGGCCAGCGGCTTCTACCAGCGCGCGGTCAGCCAGCACCTGTCGATCGGCATCGCCGCCCTCGACCTGCTGCGCTGCCAGCTCGACTCGCTGCACTCGCGCAAGCTGCGCAGCTTCGACGAGCCGCCATTCCGCTAAGGCGTGGCAGGCGGCGGGGCTAGTCGTCCAGGCGCAGATGCAGCAGCGGAAACGGCCGGTCGGCGCCGTCCAGCGGCGAGCGGCCGATCTGCCGGAAGCCCTGGCTGAGGTAGAAGGCCAGAGCCCGGGGGTTCTGTTCGTTGACGTCGACCAGGCGCGCGCCGCGCTGTTCGATGGCGTAGCGCAGCAGCGCCTTGCCGATGCCGCGGCCATGCACCTGCGGGTCGACGAAGAGCATCTCCACCCGGTCTTCGGCGGTGCCCAGGTAGCCGAGCACGCGACCGTAGGCGTCGCGCAGGCAGTCCAGGCGGACCAGGTGGAAGTACTGCTCGCACAGCATGCGCTTGTAGAACTGGATGTCGTCCTCGCCGAGGAAGTCGTGGGTGGCGCGCACCGCCGCCTCCCACACCGCCAGCAGGCGGGGCAGGTCGGCGGCGGTGGGGGTGTCGATGCGCTGGGGCATGGAGTGCTGACTTGGCTGCGCGTGGGGCCGAGCATGCCGCCAAGTGGCCCCGTTTGTCATCGGCTGGCGTCCAGAACCACCCGATAGCGCGCCTTGCCCGCACGCAGGTGGTCGATGGCGGCATTCACCTGGCTCATGGGGAAGTGCTCGACCTGCGGCAGGATCTGGTGGCGGGCGCAGAATTCGAGCATGGTCGCCATGCTCGCCGGTGAACCGACCGGCGAGCCGGACAGGCTGCGCTGGCGCGGAATCAGGTTGAACACGTGCACCGGGATCGCGCTCGGCACGATGCCGACGAAGTGCAGGCGGCCCTTGCCGGCCAGGGTGCCGATCAGCGCGTTCCAGTCCAGGTCGGCGCTGGCGGTGACCAGCAGGAAGTCCAGGCTGCCGGCCATCGCCTTGAGCGCGGCGCTGTCGGTGGACGCCACCACCTTGTGCGCGCCCAGGCGCTTGGCTTCTTCCTGCTTGTTCAGCGAGGAGGTGAAGGCGGTGACCTCGCAGCCCCAGGCATTGAGAAAGCGCAGGGCCAGGTGACCGAGGCCGCCGATGCCGACCACGCCGACCCGGTCGGTGGGCTTGACGGCGAATTCCAACAGCGGGGCGAATACCGTGGAGCCGGCGCAGAACAGCGGGCCGACCAGCGCCGGGTCGAGCCCGTCCGGCAGCGGGATGGTCCAGGCCCAGTGGGCGCGCAGGCGATCGGCGAAACCGCCGTGGCTGCCGACAATGGTCGGCTGCACCTTGCCGCACAGCTGGTGCGAGCCTTCCATGCACGAGCCGCAGTGCATGCAGCTGCCCTTGTACCAGCCGATGCCGACCCGCTGGCCGAGCCTGAGACCGCGCGCCTGCTCGCCCAGGCGGACGATGGTGCCGACCACCTCATGGCCGGGGATGAAGGGGTAGCGGGCATTGCCCCACTCGTTGTCGATCATCGACTGGTCGGAGTGGCAGATGCCGCAGTATTCCACGGCCACCTCGACCTCCTCGGCGCCCAGTGGGCCCGGGTCGTACTGGTGGCGTTCGAGGGGCGCGCCGGCGGCGGTGGCGGCCCAGCCGGTGAAGGTGGCGAGTTCACTGTTCATGGGGCAATCCTTCGGGCAGATGAGTCGACCCGAGCAGCTTAGTCGTTGTCGGCGTCCGCCGGGTGGTCCATCAGCCAGGCTGATGATGCGGGCTACGCCTCGGGTAAACTGGCGCTCTTTTCCCCCAGCCTGGAATCCGCATGTCGCGTCCTCCTCGTCCCCACACCCCGCCGCGCCCCGCCGGCAAACCGGCCCCGCGGCGGCTGGCCAAGGCGCCGCCGGCCGCGCCGCGCCTGCTGATGCTGAACAAGCCGTTCGACGTGCTGACCCAGTTCAACGACGAGCAGGGCCGCGCCACCCTCAAGGATTTCGTCGCGGTGCCCGGCGTCTACCCGGCCGGGCGCCTGGACCGCGACAGCGAAGGCCTGCTGCTGCTGACCAACGATGGCCGCCTGCAGGCGCAGATCGCCGACCCCCGGCACAAGCTGGCCAAGACCTACTGGGTGCAGGTGGAGGGCGAACCGAGCGAGGAACAGCTGCGCCAGCTGCGGGACGGCGTGCAGCTCAACGACGGGCCGACCCTGCCGGCCGAGGCGCGCCGCCTGGAGGAGCCGCAGCTGTGGGAGCGCCATCCGCCGGTGCGCTTTCGCAAGAGCGTGCCGACGGCCTGGCTGGAGCTGGTGATTCGCGAGGGGCGCAACCGCCAGGTGCGACGCATGACGGCCGCCGTGGGCCTGCCGACCCTGCGCCTGGTGCGCGTGCGCATCGGCCCCTGGAGTCTGGAGGGGCTGGAGCCGGGGCAGTGGCGCGAATTGCCGCCCCGGCTGGACTGAGCGGCGCTGGAAAAACGCCGATCAGTAGCCGGACTTGATCACGCCGATGCCCTTGTTCAGCACCTCGCGCCAGGCGCTGCGGATGCTTTCGCTGAACTGGCCGTCGTGGGCGGCGATGGCCATCAGCAGGGCGTCCAGCCACAGGTCGTAGAGTTCCGGGCGGATGTCCAGGCGGCCGCGCGCATGGCTTTCGCCGAGGGCGCGCAGCTTGGTGTCGGGCATGCCGCGGGCGTACATCACCAGGTTGAGGATGCCCTGGCGCAGCAGCTGCTTCTGGGCCGGCATGTCGGTGTTGGTGAACTTGTCGCGCACCTGCGGCGAGCTGGCGAGGAAGTGGCGATAGAAATCGTCGAAGAAGGTGGCGCTGGCGCAGCAACGTCCATAACTCTGCATGACCAGATCGGTGGCTTTCATTGAAACTCCTGAACAGCGAATAACGACGGCGCCGCAGCCGGGGCTGCGGTCAGCGCGTTCAATAGTGGGGTGCTGCGCGGGGCGGACTACTCGATGCCCCGGGCTACCTCGATGATGTAGGTGATCACCGGCTTGGCGGCAAAACCGAACAGGCACAGGCCGAGGCCGAGAAACAGCACGGCGGTGCCCAGGCGGCCGGCCTTGGACTTCTTCGCCAGGTCCCAGATGATGAAGGCCATGAACACCATCAGCCCGCCAACCAGGACGTACATCATCAGGGCTTCGAACTCTTCGGTTTCCACGGCGACCTCTTCGGTAATAGCTGGGATAGACAGCGGGCGGCGATTATACGCGCCTGCGGCCGAGCTGGCAGCAGACCTTGGTCGGCCCCGTGCGCATCACTCGCGCAGGTGCTCGAGCGGCAGCTCGGTGCTGGCCAGTACCTGATCGAGGACGAAGCTGGAGCGCACGCTGGTCACACCCTCGATGCGGGTCAGCTGGCCGAGGAGGAATTTCTGGTAGTGGTCCATGTCCGGCACCACCACCTTGAGCTGGTAGTCGGCGTCCATCCCGGTCACCAGGCTGCATTCGAGCACCTGCGGGCACTGGCGGATCACCGCCTGGAAGTGCTCGAAGCGTTCCGGGGTGTGCCGGTCCATGCCGATCAGGACGAAGGCGGTGAGGCTCAGGCCGAGCTTCTTGCGATCGAGCAGGGCCACCTGGCGGACGATATAGCCGTCGTCTTCCAGCTGCTTGACCCGCCGCGAACAGGGCGAGGGCGACAGGCCGATGCGCTCGGCCAGCTCCTGGTTGGAGATGCGCGCGTCGCGCTGCAATTCGGCGAGGATGCGCAGGTCGTAGCGGTCGAGCTTGTTCATTTCATGGCTTCCTTGTTGTCAGATTGCGCTTATCACTCTATCAATGAGTAAAAATTGCGCAAGCAATGCTTTTCTGAGCAATATTCGCAATCCTTGGTCGCGCCCTGGCGGTTAAGCTTCTCCCCAGTTTCATGGCCCGGACGTTGATGTCCACCCGCGGCGCCCAATCAGGTGCCGCGGCGCCGGCGGTCCTACCGGATCGCGCAGGCTCCCGGGTCCGCACCGCCCAACCAGGCGGGCGAGGAAAGCAGCGCCACGAACGCTAGTGCCGGACAAGAAAAAGGGGAGGCCATGGCCTCCCCTTTTTCTTGCCTGCAATTTGCCGGCGCAGGTCGATGGGCGCGGCGTCAGCGCCTGACCACATCCAGCGGGTCGGCGTGCACCAGCACCTCGGCCTGGGCGAATTCGCCGCGAATGGCGTTTTCCACCTGCTCGCACAGTTCATGGGCCTGCTGCAGGCTGAGTTCGCCGGGAATCTCCACGTGCAGCTGGACGAACCAGTGCATGCCGGAGCGGCGGGTGCGCAGGTCGTGGGCGCCGACCACGCCGTCCACGCCGCAGGCGAGCAGGAGCATGCGCTCGCTCAGTTCGGCGGCCAGTTCCTGGTCCATCAGCACGGCGCAGGCCTCGCGGGCGATGCCCACGGCGCTCCACAGGATGAAGAAGGCGATGGCGATGCCGAACAGCGCGTCCACCTGGCTCCAGCCGAAGCTGGCCAGCACCAGGGCCAGCAGGATGCTGCCGTTGAGCAGCAGGTCCGAGCGGTAGTGCAGGGAGTCGGCACGGATCGCCGTGGAGCCGGTGATCCGCACCACGCGGTGCTGGAAGGCCAGCAGGGCGCCGGTCAGCAGCAGCGAGACGAGCATCACCAGCACGCCGAGGGTGGGCGTGCTGAGTGGCTGCGGGTTGAGGAAGCGCTCGACCCCGTGCACCCCGACCAGCCCCGCGCTGAGGCCGATGAACAGCGCCTGGCCGAGCCCGGCCAGGGCCTCGGCCTTGCCGTGGCCGTAGCGGTGGTCGGCATCCGCCGGGCGCAGGGCGTAGTTCACCGCGATCAGGTTGAGCAGCGAGGCGGCGCCGTCCAGCAGCGAGTCGGTCAGGCCGGCGAGCAGACTGACCGAGCCGCTCAGCCACCAGGCGACGGCCTTGGCCAGGGCCAGGAGCAGGGCCACTGCCAGCGCGGTGCCGGTGGCCAGGCGCAGCAGACGGGCGTGTTGCGGGTCGATTCTCATGGCAACTCGGGCAGGGCGTAGAGGTAGTCCAGCACGGGGGCCGGCTGGCCCATGGCGGTCAGCGCGGCGCTGATCTGCCCGCGGTGGTGGGTGCCGTGGTTGACCAGGTGCGGGACGATTTCCGCCAGCGGGCGCAACTGCTGCTCGCCGCCCAGGTTGCGGTAGGCGATCGGCGCCAGCAGGTCGCTGTCTTCCAGGTCTTGGAGCAGGTCGCGCCAGGCGGCGACGCCGATCTCCAGGTAGTTCTCCAGGGCACCGAGTTCGCTGGCCACTTCGACATCCAGGCGGTCGAACGGATGCACCTCGAAGCGGGCGCGGGCCAGCCACAGGCGGTCGGCCACCGCCAGGTGGTTGAGGGTGCCGTGGATGCTGCCGAAGAACAGCCCGCAGGGCGCGCGGTACTGCTCCTCGCTGAGGCTCGCCAACTGTCCGCAGAGGCGGGCGTAGGCCCAGCCGTGATAGGCCAGCAGGCGTTGCAGATGGTTGGCGAGCACGTTGTGCATCAGGCCTCCGGGCGCAGGCCGTAGGCGGCCAGTTGCGCGCTGCTGCCACTGTGCTGGATCAGGCGCGGATCGTCGAGGGGCAGCTGCTGGCCGGTTTCGCGCAGGATGATGGCCTTGAGCTTGAGCGGGTCGACCTGGCCGTCGGCGCCGATGGCGTCCTGCAGCTGCTCGGGGGCCACCGAGTACTGGTCGTTGGGCAGGTAGATGGCGCCGGTGGCGAAGTCGACGCCGAAGGCGATCAGCCCCGGGATCACGTAGAACAGGATGCCGACGGCGTTGAGGCCGGCCACCACCGGGTCGATGCGGCCTTCGATCTGGCCGCGCCGATCGGGAAAGAAAATGCTGCCACAGGCGGTCAGCTGGCTGAACAGGCTGGCGAGCAGAACGCCACCGATGACACGGGAACTCAAGCGCATACGCACCTCCAGAAAAATCAGCCGGCACTATACCAAGCCCGCCATTGCAGTTGGATGGCCCATTGCAGACCACGCCAGGCAGCGCCCGGTTCAGTGGCCGGCTCCTCTATAATCGCCGCCTTGTTCGCGGAGCCGCCATGACCCCCTTACCCATTGATGCCGTACTGCCGGCCCTGCGCACCGCCCTGGGCGAAAGCCATGAGGCCGTGCTGGAGGCGCCGCCGGGCGCCGGCAAGACCACCCGCGTGCCGCTGGCCCTGCTCGCCGAGCCCTGGCTGGCCGGACAGCGCATCCTCATGCTCGAACCGCGCCGCCTGGCCGCCCGTGCCGCCGCCGAGCGCCTGGCCAGCGAGCTGGGCGAGCCGGTCGGCGAAACGGTCGGCTACCGCATCCGCCTGGAGAGCAAGGTCGGCCCGCGCACGCGCATCGAAGTGGTCACCGAGGGCATCCTCGCCCGCCGCCTGCAGGACGACCCGGCGCTGGACGGCGTCGGCCTGGTGATCTTCGACGAGTTCCACGAACGCAGCCTGGACGCCGATCTGGCCCTGGCCCTGTGCCTCAATGGCCGCGAGCTGCTGCGCGACGAGCCGCCGCTGAAGGTGCTGCTGATGTCGGCGACCCTGGAGGGCGAACGCCTGTCGCGCCTGCTCGGCGATGCGCCGGTGGTGTCCAGCGAAGGGCGCATGCATCCGGTGGATATCCGTTGGGGCGCGCCTTTCCAGCCCGGCGAGTGGCTGGAGCCGCGGGTGGTGCAGACGGCGCTGCAGGCCCTGGCCGATGAACCGGGTAGCCTGCTGTTGTTCCTCCCCGGCCAGGCCGAGATTCGCCGGGTGCATGAACAGCTGGCCGAGGCCCTGAGCGGGCGCGACGAGATCCTGCTCTGCCCGCTGCACGGCGAGCTGGATCTGGCGGCCCAGCGCGCCGCCATCGAGGCGGCGCCGGCGGGCAAACGCAAGGTGGTGCTGGCGACCAATATCGCCGAGACCAGCCTGACCATCGACGGCGTGCGCGTGGTGGTGGATGCCGGCCTGGCGCGGGTGCCGCGCTTCGACCCGGCCAGCGGCATGACCCGTCTGGACACCCAGCGCATCTCCCGCGCCAGCGCCACCCAGCGCGCCGGCCGGGCCGGGCGCCTGGGGCCGGGGGTGTGCTATCGCCTGTGGTCGCAGAGCCAGCATGAGCAGCTGGCCGCCTACGGCAACGCGGAAATCCTCGCGGCCGACCTGGCCGGGCTGGCCCTGCAGCTGGCGCGCTGGGGCGTCGAGCCGCACGAGCTGGCCTGGCTCGACGCGCCGCCGGCCGCGCCGTTCGCCCAGGCCCGCGACCTGCTGACCCGCCTCGGCGCCCTGGATGAGCGCGGCGTGCTCACCGCCCACGGCCAGGCCATGGCCGAACTGCCGGCCCATCCGCGCATCGCCCACCTGCTGCTGCGCGGTCAGGCCCTGGGCCTCGGCAATCTGGCCTGCGACCTGGCTGCGCTGCTCGGCGAGCGCGACATCCTGCGCGGCGCCGGCGCCGACCTGCACAGCCGCATCGCCCTGCTCAGTGGCGCCGACAAGGCCTCGCGCGGCAGCCAGGGCGGCGTGCAGCGCGCGCGCCAGCTGGCCCGGCAGTTCCGCTCTTATCTGAAAGGCCCGCGCAATGAGGCGGTGGCCGATCCCGAGCATCCGCGCTGGCTCGGCTGCCTGCTGGCCTTCGCCTATCCGGACCGGGTCGCCCGCCAGCGCCGTGCCGGGGGCGGCGACTACCGCCTGGCCAACGGCCGCGCCGCCCAGTTCGGTGAGCCGGATGCGCTGATGAAACACGAGTGGCTGGTGATCGCCGACCTCGGCAGTCGCCAGGGCCAGCGCGAGGAGCGCATCTACCTGGCGGCCGATCTCGATCCGGCGCTGTTCGACAGGGTGCTGGCCGAACAGGTCAGCCAGGTCGAGGAGCTGGAGTGGGACGAGCGCGAGGGCGTGCTGCGTGCCGAGCGCCAGCGCAAGGTCGGCGAGCTGGTGCTCAGCCGCGAGCCGCTGAAAGAGCTCGATGAGGCGGCGCGCGCCCGCGCCCTGCTCGGCCTGGTGCGGCGCAAGGGCCTGGAACTGCTGCCCTGGACGGCCGAATTGCGCCAGTGGCAGGCGCGGGTGGCGCTGCTGCGCCGCCTCGACCTGGCCGAGAAGCCGACCAGCGACTGGCCGGATGTCAGCGATGCGGCCTTGCTGGCGAGCCTGGAGGACTGGTTGCTGCCCTACCTGGGCAAGGTCAGCCGGCTCAGCCACTTCGCCGGTCTGGACCTGCCCGGCATCCTCGCCGGCCTGCTGCCCTGGCCGCTGCCGCAGCGCCTGGACGAGCTGGCGCCGCGCAGCCTGACGGTACCGTCCGGTTCGCGCATCGCCATCGACTACGGCGAGGAGCCGCCGGTGCTGGCGGTGCGCCTGCAGGAGCTGTTCGGCCTGGCCGCCACCCCGCGCATCGGCGGCGGGCGCCTGGGGCTCAAGCTGCACCTGCTGTCGCCGGCGCGCCGCCCGGTGCAGGTGACCCAGGACCTGGCCAGCTTCTGGGCCAATACCTACGGCGAGGTGAAGAAGGACCTCAAGGGCCGTTACCCCAAGCACTACTGGCCGGACGACCCGCTGATCGCCGAGCCGACGGCGCGGGCCAAGCCGCGCAAGTGACGGCTACTGCAGGTCGAGGTCGGCGCCGCTGGCCTGCAGTTCCTCGTAGGCGCGGTCCAGGCTCTCCAGCAGTTCGGCGCTGCCGGGGCTGTGGCGCGAGGCGATCAGGCGCAGCTTCAGGTGCTGCAGCACGGTGAAGGGTAGCGGTTCGATGCCCAGCTCCTTGCGCGCCTGCTCCACCGGGCTCTGGTAGTCGATGAGGAAGTCGCCGCGCTTGCGCAGGAGCATTTCCAGGGCGGCCGAGTGGGTGCTGGTGCGGTGGGTGAGCAGGCCCAGGGCGGGGTCGCCGAGCATGTCGTTGACCTGCTTCCAGTAGCTGTAGCCGCTGATCAGGATGATCCCGCGCCCGGCCAGGTCGCGGGGGATCTGCGGCGGCGGGGTGTCCGGGCGGTAGTACAGGGCCAGGTTGATCTCGCCGAAGTGATTGCGCGCCTCCAGGGTGTGGCCGACCAGTTCGGCCTTGCCGCCGGCCCCCGGCCACAGCTGCACGCTGCCGTCCTGCAGGCCGGCATACAGGCGCGCGCCCGGTAGCGAACGGTAGGCGCCACGGTAGCCGGCATGCCGCAGCAGGCGCTCGGTCAGGGCCAGCACGCTGCCGCGCGGCTGGCCGTCGCGGCCGGTCCAGGAATAGGGGGGGAACTCGTAATAGCCGACGGTGACCGGGCGCAGGGTTTCGCCGGTTTGTGCCTGCGCGAAGGCGCAGCAGAGGAAGCTCAGCAGAACAACTAAAAGCGATCTTGGCATTGTCTAGTTCGCGGCTCTGCGGCCGTCTTGTTGTTATTGCGGTGACGATTGGTCCTGAGCATGGAGGCCGGCACGGGCTTTGTCCAGTCGCCGGGGTGACCGGTCAGTCGAGCGGCAACAGCAGGCGGGCGCTGAGCGGGAGATGGTCGGAAATGCCGCGGGTGTCGGCATCGCGCACTCGCGCGTCGAGGCGCACCAGGCGCGGGCTGTGCAGCAGGTAGTCGACCGTGCGATCGGCCGTGTGCAGCTCGGGATCGTTGGGCTGCTGGGTGTACCAGGCCGGCTGGGTGGTCTCGCTCGGGCTCGGGATGCTCGGGTAGCGCGCCAGCAGCGGGGCCAGCTCGCTGGGTTGCTGGTAGTGCCGGCGCTGGCGGGGTGCCAGGTGCTGGTACTGGCCGGGCGGCAGCAGGTTGAGGTCGCCGCCGAGCAGCCAGGGCGCGCGCTGGCTTTCCAGCTGGTCGAGCAGGCTGCCGGTCATCGCCACCTGGCGCGCCGCGTCGTCGCCGCTGGCGCTGGGTTCGGCCAGCTGGGTGTTGAGCAGTACCAGTTCCTGGCCGTTGGCCAGCGGCAGGTAGCTGGCGAGCAGGGCGTGCTGCGGCTGGAACTGGCGGCTCAGCAGGTTGCCGCGCAGGCGGGGCAGCTGCAGGCGTTCGGCGCGGGCGATGCGCACGCGGCTGAGGGTGGCCAGCTGCATGCCGACGCTGCCCATGATCTGCGGGTGCGGCACGAACGCCGCCTGCCAGTAGAAGGCCGCGGCGCTGCACGGGTAGAGGTCGTTGAGGCGTTCGCGCAGCAGCTGCAGCTGGTTCTGGTAGTCGCTGGCGCGGGCGCCGTCGTGCAGTTCCTGCAGCAGCACCAGGTCGGGCTGTTCGTCGCGGATCACCCGCGCCACTTCGTCGAGGTTGTAGGCCAGGTCGGTGGCGCTCGGGCGCAGGTCGCGGCCGCCGGCCTGATCGTGCCAGAACACGTAGCGCTTGCCGGCCAGGTACTGCACGTTCCAGGTCATCACCTTGAGCGCCTGGCCGGGTTGCAGCAGCGGGGTGCCGGCCGGGCAGGCGAGCTGCGCCGGCTCGCGGGCGGCGGGGTGCCAGGTCAGGCTGTAGACCAGCGCCGCGAGGACGGTGGCGCTGCAGAGCAGGCCGAGCAGGAGTAAGCGCAGGGGGCGGGGCAGGGTCATCGGCCGGGCTGGACTATGCTGAAAGTGCCCGAGCATACCCGAGAAGCGCCGCCCGGGCATGCCCGCAGCCGCTTGCGCCGCGGCATTCGCAGCCACCGAGGAGTGCGCCAATGGACGAGGTACGGATCGCTCAACGAGGCCCCTACGCGGTGGATGTCTGCGCCGGGCAGGATTACTTCTGGTGCCGCTGCGGGCGCAGCGCCAAGCAGCCGTTCTGTGACGGCTCGCATCAGGGCACCGGCCTGCGGCCGCTGAAGCTGCATGCCGAACACAGCGAGACCCTGTTCTTCTGCGGCTGCAAGCACAGCCATACGCCGCCGCTGTGCGACGGTACGCATAACGATCTGTAGGGCATAAGCTGTTGCTGCTCGCCGGCTCATTTGCGCGGCGGCAGATTGCAGAACCATGGGAGCTCGTATGTATCGCAAGGTATTCGCCAGCAAGGTGTTCGAACGCAAGGTGGTGCTGATTACCGGCGGCTGTGCCGGCATTGGCCGCGCCCTGGCCATGCGCCTGGCCCAGGCCGGCGCGCGCCTGGTGATCCTCGATCTGCAGCAGGCGGAGCTCGACAGCCTGTTGCAGCACCTGCGCGACAACCTCAACTGCGAGGCCATCGGCCTGCGCTGCGACGTGGCCGATGCGGCGGCGGTGGCGCAGGCGGTGGCGCAGGCCTGCGAGCGCTTCGGCGGCATCGATGTGCTGATCAACAATGCCGGCATCACCCACCGCAGCACGTTTGCCGAGACCGAGCTGACGGTGTTCCAGCGGGTCATGGCGGTCAACTACTTCGGCGCCGTGCACTGCACCAAGGCCGCGCTGCCGAGCCTGGTGGCGCGGCGCGGGCAGATCATCGTGCTCAGTTCGCTGTCCGGCTTCGCCCCGCTGCTCTACCGCAGCGCCTACAACGCCAGCAAGCATGCCCTGCACGGCCTGTTCGAGACCCTGCGCGCCGAGCTCAAGGGCTCGGGGGTGAACGTGATGCTGGTCTGTCCCGGCTTTACCGCCACCGACCTGCGCAAGAACGCCCTGGTCGGCGACGGCTCGGTGGCCCAGCAACCGCCGCTGGCGATCGGCAAGGTGGCCTCCGCCCAGGATGTCGCCGAGGCCATCTACCGTGGCGCCCTGCGCCGCCGGCGCCTGCTGGTGCTGTCCAACGTCAACTGGCGGGCGCGTTTGCTGGCGCGCTTCTTCCCGCGCCTGTTCGAGCGGGTGCTGCTGCCGCGGCTGTCCGGGTTGAAGCCGGGCTCCAGGCGCTAGGAAGGGGCGACCCTACGGCAGATGCTCAGTGGCTGTGCGGCTCGGTATACAGCTCGTAGAGCTGCGCCATGTCCCAGTAGGCCGCCTCGATCTTGTGCCCGTCGAGGTCACGCACGAAGCAGCCGTAGTAGGGCTCGCCGTAGTCCGGGCGTGGCCCGGGCGGGCCGTCGGGGCTGGCGCCGGCCTCCAGGGCGGCGGCGTAGAAGGCCTGCACAGAGGCCTTGTCCGGGGCGACGAAGCCGAAGTGGCTGCCGTTGCCGACGCTGGCCGGCTGGCCGTCGATCGGCGTCTGCACCCAGAACTCCGGGTACTCGCGGCCCCAGGCCACCGCGCCGGGATGGGCCAGGATGCGCTTGCAGCCGAGGGTCGGCAGGACCTGATCGTAGAATGCCACGGCCTGCTCGAAGCGGTTGGTGCCTATCGAGACGTGCGACAGGATGCTCGGGTTTACTGCGGACATGCGTCTTCCTCTTGGAATAAACAGTCCTGCCAGCCTAGCTGCTCTGGCTTTCCTCTGCCGGTTGCGGGGTGCAGAGCATGAAGCAGCGGAACAGCACCACCGTGGAGAACAGCTGGAGGAAGCCGTTGAGGATGTCCAGCAGCAGGCTGCCGACGGCATCCGGCTGTTCGCCGAGCAGTTGCAGGGTCCAGTCGTCGAGTAGCCACAGCGGCACTATCACCAGCAGCACGCAGGCCAGCAGCGACCAGAAGTGGCCGACGGTCAGCATGAAGCTCTCGCGCATCGCCTGCAGCGGCGTCAGCCCGCGCAGCACCAGCAGGTATTCGGCGAAGGCCAGCTTGACCATCACCCACAGCGCCGGCAGCACGAAGGCGCTGGCGGCCAGCATGATCAGCAGGGTGCTCAGCCCGGCCAGCACGGCGAAACCCGGCCACAGCAGCGCGCTGGCCGCCAGCAGGTTGCGCAGGCTCGGCCGGCGGCCCTGGCTGCGGGCGTCGAGGAACAGGATCAGCGCGGCGCTGTACAGCGGGTAGACCACCAGGCCGACCAGCAGCTCGTAGGTGGGTGAGTGCGCCGGCGGCACCAGGCCGGCGACCACGGCGCGCAGCAGGCACTCCACGGCGATCAGCGGCAGGCACAGCGGCGCGATGCTGCGCAGGTTGCGGCTGAAGAAGATGAATGAATCGCGCAGGACGCTGAGTGGGTTCATGGCAGGGTTCGCGGCAGTACTTCAGCTTTCACTTTAGCCGATGGCCGGGGCCGGCGAACATGACGCGCATCGCTGCCGGCTGACGCATAATGGCCGCCGCGTTCACTACAGGTTTCCCCGTGAAGAAAATCGCCCTGTTCGCCGATGTGCAGAACCTCTACTACACCGTGCGCCAGGCCCATGGCTGCCACTTCAACTATGCCGCCCTGTGGGCCGAGGTCAGCGCCAGCGGGCAGATAGTCGAGGCCTACGCCTATGCCATCGACCGCGGCGATCCCAAGCAGCGCCAGTTCCAGCAGATCCTGCGCAACCTGGGCTTCGAGGTGCGCCTGAAACCCTTTATCCAGCGCAGCGACGGCTCGGCCAAGGGCGACTGGGACGTGGGCATCTGCATCGACGTGCTGGATGCCGCACCGCGGGTCGACGAAGTGGTGCTGGCCTCCGGTGATGGCGACTTCGACCTGTTGCTGGACAAAGTGCGCAGCGCCCACGGGGTGAGCAGCTGCGTGTATGGCGTGCCCGGGCTGACCGCCAACTCGCTGATCCGCGCCGCCGACCGCTATGTGCCGATAGACGGCGCGCTGCTACTAAAGAATTGAGGACGCTGGATGCAGGACCGTATTGCCGTAATCGACTTTGAAACCACCGGCATGTCGCCGGCGCAGAATGCCCGGCCGACCGAGATCGGCGTGGCGATCATCGAGGGTGGGCGGATCGTCGAGCGCTACCAGAGCCTGATGAATGCCGGGGCGTGGATTCCGCCGTTCATCGAGCAGCTCACCGGCATCAGCAATGCCATGGTGCGCAGCGCGCCGCCGGTGGCCCAGGTGATGGGCGAGGTGGCCGACTTCGTCGGGGCCACGCCGCTGCTGGCGCACAACGCCGCGTTCGACGCGAAGTTCTGGGATGCCGAGCTGGCCCTGCTGCGCCGCACGCGCCGGCAGGAATTCGCCTGCTCGCTGCTGCTGGCCCGCCGCCTGCTGCCGGAGGCGCCCAGCCACAAGCTGGGCAACCTCAACCGCTGGGCCAACCTGCCGGACACCGGCCAGGCCCACCGCGCGCTGGCCGATGCGGAAATGGCGGCCAACCTGACCCTGCGGCTGGCCAGCCGCCTGCGCGAGCGCTACGGCGTGGCCGAAGTCAGCCATGCCTACCTGTGCGGCCTGCAGAAGCTCTCGGCGGCCAAGGTGCGCGCCTTGCTCAAGGCCTGACGCGGCGCATGTAGGTTGGTGTTGAGCGCAGCGAAGCCCAACGTTGCGGGGCTTGCTGCGTTGGGCTTCGTCGCTGGGCTCCTCAACCCAACCTACAGGCCGTTACGGGCACTGGAGCGGCACAGCAGGTAAACTGCGCACCTGTTCCTCTTTTGCCGGTTACCTGCCATGACTTTCGCCGCCCTCGGCCTGATCGACCCCCTGCTGCGCGCCCTCGACGGCCTCGAATACCGCACCCCGACACCGGTGCAGAAGGAGGCGATCCCTGCCGTGCTCAAGGGCCGCGACCTGCTCGCCGCGGCGCAGACCGGCACCGGCAAGACCGCCGGTTTCGCCCTGCCGCTGCTGCAAAAATTGACCATGGAAGGCGGCCAGGTGACGAGCAACTCGGTGCGCACCCTGGTGCTGGTGCCCACCCGCGAGCTGGCCGAGCAGGTGCACCAGAGCATCCTGCAGTACGGCCAGAACCTGCCGCTGCGGACCTATGCGGTATACGGCGGGGTCAGCATCAACCCGCAGATGATGAAGCTGCGTAAGGGCATCGACCTGCTGGTGGCCACCCCCGGCCGGCTGCTCGACCTGTACCGGCAGAACGCGGTGAAGTTCAACCAGCTGCAGGCGCTGGTGCTGGACGAGGCCGACCGCATGCTCGACCTGGGCTTCGCCCGCGAGCTGGACGAAGTGTTCTGCGCCCTGCCGAAAAAGCGCCAGACCCTGCTGTTCTCCGCGACCTTCTCCGAGGCCATCCGCAGCATGGCCAAGGAACTGCTGCACGATCCGCTGAGTGTCGAGGTCAGCCCGCGCAATGCCGCGGCGCAGAGCGTCAAGCAGTGGCTGGTGACGGTGGACAAGAAGCGCAAGAGCGAACTGTTTCTGCACCTGTATCGCAGCCAGCGCTGGGATCAGGTGCTGGTGTTCGTCAAGACCCGCAAGGGCGTCGACGAACTGGAGAAGCTGCTGCTGGCCGAAGGCATCGCCGCCGACTCGATCCACGGCGACAAGCCGCAGCCGTCGCGCCTGCGCGCCCTGCAGCGCTTCAAGGATGGGGAGGTGCGGGTGCTGG
This sequence comes from Pseudomonas sp. L-22-4S-12, assembly GCF_009799935.1. Classification (NCBI taxonomy): domain Bacteria; kingdom Pseudomonadati; phylum Pseudomonadota; class Gammaproteobacteria; order Pseudomonadales; family Pseudomonadaceae; genus Pseudomonas; species Pseudomonas sp. L-22-4S-12. The sequence goes on from NZ_WELL01000001.1 coordinate 1,211,277, forward strand.
CGGCCACCGACGTGGCGGCCCGTGGCCTGGATATCGACGACCTGCCGCTGGTGGTCAACTTCGACCTGCCGATCGTCGCCGAGGACTATGTGCACCGCATCGGCCGCACCGGCCGCGCCGGCGCCACGGGTCAGGCGGTATCGCTGGTGTGTGCCGACGAAGTGCAGCTGCTGTCGGCCATCGAAGTGCTGATCCGTCAGACCCTGCGCCGGGTCGACGAGCCGGGCTTCGAGCCGGATCACCGGGTGCCGCAGACCGACGCCAGCGGCCAGGTGCTGAAGAAGCCGAAAAAACCGAAGAAGCCCAAGGTGGTCGGTGGCAAGGCCGGCCTGGGCAAGTGGCTGGAAACCGAGGAGCCGGCCGCGCCGGTGGTCAAGGCCGTGCGCAAGGCACCGGGCTTCGGCGGCAAGGCGAAGAAGAGGCCCTGATCAGCCTTGCGTAGGGTGCGCCGTGCGCACCTGGGCCCCGTGTGGTCGGTGGTGCGCGCGGCGCACCCTAGCGGCTGTGGCGCCGTGCTTAGGTGGTTTGGTGGCCGAGCTTGTGCATGGCCGCATCGGTCATGTCGTAGAGCATCACGCAGACATGCTCGACCTCGCCCTGCGCGGCGGCCAGCGGCAGGATGGTGACGTTCTGGTACATGAAATCGGCCTGGCCGGTGATCGGCCGGTAGCTCTTGAAGTGCAGCAGGTAGGGGCGCTGCTCCCACAGGCTGAAGGCGCGGGTGCCCAGCTGCACCACGCTTTCCACCTTGCGCCGCAACCAGGGCTCGTCGATTTCGCCGAACAGCTCGAACAGGCAGCGCCCCTGCACCGCGTCGCTGCCCAGGCCGGAGTGGTTCTCCATGAAGCTGTTCCACACCTCGATGCGATAGCTGCGATCCAGCACTATCACCCCGACATCCAGGCACTGCACGATGTCGAGCAGCCAATGCACTTCTTTGATATCGATCTGCGCCGGCATGGCTACTCCATCAGGTAGTGGATTTTCTGGGTCAGGCGCGGCAGCGAGTCTTCGGTGAACAGCAGCAGCAGGTCGAAGTGCACCGCGTGGCCTTCCAGGCCGTAGCTGATCTCCACCGCCAGGGTCTGCTTCCAGCGCCGCTGGTTGAGGCTGATCAGCTGCTCGATGGAGGCGTGCTGGCCGAGCAGCTGCGGGTGGCCCTGGGAGAAGCGCACGTCGATCTGCTCGGCGATGCCGGACAGGCAGGCGCCGATCAGGATGCTGGCCAGGTCGAGCAGCATCTCCGAGGTTTCCGTGTCGTTCTGTGGCTGCCAGCCGAGCAGGCGGGCGATGTCGCCGGTCTCCGAATCATGGAACAGCAGCAGCGCCTCGCCGGCGATGGCATCGCCGATGAAGCCCTGGCACACCGCGCTCAGGCGTTCGCCGCGCTGGGCGTCGAGCAGGGCCATGTGCAGCTCGCTGACCTCGAAGATATTGACGTTGGGGATCGGCAGGCGCACGAAGACTTTCAGCACCCGCGCCAGCAGCGCGGCGGCGCGGCCCATGGCGACGTTGCTGACCTCGCGCAGGGCATCGCGGAAGTTGACCCTGAGCGCCGGCTCGGCGCGCGGCTGGGGCGGCGCCTGGACGGCCGGCGGGTGGAACAGGCCCAGGCGGATCAGGGTGGCGCGCAGTTCCTCGGCGGCCACCGGCTTCTTGATGAAACCCAGCGCGCCCAGTTCCTGCACGCGGCGCAGGGCCTCCGCCTGGACATCGCCGGAAACCACCACGACCCGGCTCTGCAGGCCTTCGGCGCGCAGCTGGGCGAGTACCTGGTAGCCGTCCAGCACTGGCATGGTCAGGTCGAGTAGCACCACCTGGCCGAGGCCCTGGCGAATCGCGGCCAGGGCCTCTTCGCCCTGGCTGGCCTGACTGATGCGCACCGGCCATTCGGGCGGCAGGGCCCGGATCAGCTGCTTGCGCGCCATGGCGGAATCGTCGCAGACCAGAAGTGGAATCACCGGAGCACCATGCGGCAGAGGTTGGTTGGCAATAGCCCCAGCATAGCGGCCGGGCAGGGGCGGGTCAGTTCGGCGTGAACGAGTAGGTGTTGCGCCCGGCGTTCTTCGCCGCATACATGGCACGGTCGGCCTGCTGCACCAGGGCCTCGATGTCGTCGCCGTCGCGCGGGAACAGGCTGACGCCCATGCTGGCCTGGACCCGCACCTCGTGGCCGTCGATCAGCATGGGCAGCTGGAAGCGGTCGTGCAGTTTTTCCAGGATGGCGACGATGTGCTGGGGATCTTCGACCACCTCGAACAGGATGACGAACTCGTCGCCGCCCAGGCGCGCCACCGTGTCGCTCTCGCGGGTGGCCGAGCGCAGCAGGTTGGCCACCGCCTGCAGCACGTGGTCGCCGAGGCTGTGGCCGAGGCTGTCGTTGAGCTGCTTGAAGTGGTCGAGGTCGACGAACAGCACGGCCAACTGCTTGCCGCTGCGCCTTGAGGTGGCCAGGGCATGTTCGAGGCGCTCGAAGAACACCCGGCGGTTGGGCAGGCCGGTCAGCGGGTCGTGCCGGGCCAGGTGCTCGAGGGCGCTGCGGCTGCGGGTCAGCTCGTCGAGGTGGCTGAGGATTTCCTCCTGCATCTGGCGGAAGCTATGCGCCAGCTGGCCCAGCTCGTCCTGGCGGCGCGGCAGCTCGCTGATCCGCCGCTCCCGGGAGAACAGCTGCACGGCTTGGTTCATCAGCTTCAGCGGGCTGGTCATGGCGCGCGAGGCGACCACGGCGACCAGCAGGGCGAGCAGGCTGAACAGCAGGACCACCTGGGCGATGCGCTGCCCCAGGCCGCTGGCTTCGGCCAGGACATGGCTCTGCGGCTGGCCGAGGCCGAGGATGACGAAGCGCTCGGCGCTCTGCGGGCTGACCGACAGGCGCACGAAGGCCGCCACCAGCGGGTCGCGCTGGGCCCGCTCGGCGCCGCGGGTGACCAGCCTCTCGCGGCCGTTGTCGGCCAGCAGGCTGGCGACTTCGGGGAATTCGTCCTGGATGAACCAGCGCCGGCCCTGGTCGAAGCCGAAGGTGCGGCTGGGCTGCGGGTGGATCAGCAGGTCGCCCCAGCGATTGCTCAGGTACACCCGGTACTGTTCGGGCAGGTCGCTTTGCAGCTGGGCGAACAGCTGGGCGAGGTCGACGTTGATCACGATCAGGGCGACCACCTTGCCGCTGCTGTCGGCCACCGGCGTGGAGACGTGCAGGGTCGGCCGGTCCTGGCCGGAGTGCGCGCCCTGCTCGTGGTTGATCACGATCGGCGACAGGCGCACCGCGCCGGGCTGCAGGCGCAGGGTGTCGAACACATAGGCGTAGTGGCCCTTCTCCTGCATCTGGGTGCCGTCGATCTGCAGCAGGCGCTCGCCGTCGCGGTCCACCCGCACCTGCTCGAGACCATGCTCGGCGGCGCTGATCAGGCGGATCTGCACGTACTCGGGGTGCACCCTGAGCAGCGAGCGGAACAGCACGCCCAGGTCGCCGTCCACGTGTTCGCGTTCGATCCGGCTGGCGGCGGCCGGCAGGTCACGTACCTGGGCGACGCCGGCCAGCAGCAGGGCGTCGCGGGAAGCCCCCTCGACGCTGCTGCGCAGGTTGCGCCCGAGCACCTGGGCGGCCGTCAGCAGGTCGCGCTCGGCGGCCTTGAGCAGCAGGCCGCGGCTGTTGTGGTAGGAGTAGTAGCCGGTCAGGCCGGAAACCAGGATGCCGAACAGGGCCAGCAGGGCGCCCAGCTTGAGGGCGATGCCGAACTTCATGGCGCCTCCTGCAGCGGCGGTCGTTCGCCGGACAGGATGCGCTGCCACAGTGCGGCGCGGCGGGCGTCGTCCTCGACCGGACGCAGCCAGATCAGCTGGCCGGGCTTGTCCGTGCCGCTCGGCTCTTCCAGGGTATTGGACAGCCCCTGGCGCTCGCTCAGGGCGCGGCTGACATGGGCCTCCAGGGTGAAGTCGATCCACGCCTCGGCCAGGGCCACGTCCCGCGCGCCGCGGCTGATCGCCCAGCAGTCGAGCCAGGCCAGGGCGCCTTCGCGCGGGATCACGTAGCCGACATCGGCGCCGGCATCGCGCAGCTGCTTGAGTTGCTGGCGCCCGTAGTTGGCGAAGAGCAGGGCCACCGAGTGCTCGCGGAACAGGCTGACGGCTTCCTCCGGCAGGGCATAGAAGGTCAGCACGTTGCGCCGCAGGGCGATCAGCTGCTCGGCGACCTGGGGGAATTCCTCGGCGGCGATGTTGAACGGGTCGCGGCCGCGGGCCTGGCTGGCCAGGGAGAAGTTGTGGCTGCTGCCATTGAAGGCCAGCACTTTGCCGCGGTAGCGCGGGTCCCACATGCTGGTGATGGAGGTGGGCGGCTCGGCGAACTGCTGGCGGTCGTAGATCAGGCCCATGTCCGAGTAGGTGTAGGGGATCGCGTAGACCTTGCCGGCGGCCATGATGCCGGGAATCTTCGGGTAGTCGCGAAAGCGCCAGAGCTGGCGGGTGGTGTTGGCGATGCGCGCCGGCTGCAGCGGTTGCAGCAGGTGGCGGCCGATGTAGTACTCGATTTCCGCGGTGTTGGCGGCGATCAGGTCGTAGTTGCCGCCCTGGTTTTCGGCCAGCTTGCTGCGCAGCTTGTCGTCGCTGCCGACCAGGGTCACCTCGACCTGCACATCGTGCCGGGCCTCGAACTCGGCCACCAGGTCCGCGTCGGCATAGCCGGGCCAGGCGAGCAGGCGCAACGTCTGGCTGCCGGCATGAGCCAGGGCAGGGGTCAGAACGGTGAGCAGGGTGAACAGCAGCGGGCGCAGGTACGTCATGGACGAGGCCAGAACAAGGGAGCTTCTGCAGTGTATACGATGGCAATCTGCCTTGCCGAGCCGTCTGCGCTGCCCCTTTTCGGTGCTTTGGCGGGGGCCGGCGGGTAATTCTGGCGGGGCGTGCTAGCGTTTTCCGGGTCAGCCACTTTCTACAGGAATGCCGCCATGGAAGAGAACGCCCTGCTCAGCGCCGGAACCGCCAAGGCCAATCAACTGCTCGACCTGGTCGCCCAGTATGGCGCGGCGTTCGGTGTGAAGATTCTCGCGGCCATCGCCTTCTGGGTGATCGGCCGCTGGCTGATCGGCTTTGCCGTCGGCCTGGTGCAGAAGGCCCTGGGCAAGCAGAAGGTCGACCCGACCGTGCTGCGCTACCTGGGTTCCTTCATCACCGTGACCCTCAACATCATCCTGGTGATCGGCATCCTCGGCTATTTCGGCGTGCAGACCACCACCTTCGCCGCGCTGATCGCCGCGGTCGGCCTGGCCATCGGCATGGCCTGGTCGGGGTTGCTGGCCAACCTGGCCGCCGGCGGCTTCATCATCGTCCTGCGCCCGTTCAAGGTCGGCGACTTCATCAGTGCCGGCGGGGTGACTGGCACGGTGACCGAGATCGGCCTGTTCGCCACGGCGATCAACACCCCGGACAACGTGCTGACTCTGGTCGGCAACAACAAGATCTTCAGCGACAACATCCAGAACTATTCGCACAACGCCTTCCGCCGGGTCGACCTGCAGGCCCAGCTGTCCGGCGCGGCGGACTGGAAGGCGGCGGTGGCCCTGCTCAAGCAGCGCATTGGCGCCATCGACAATGTGCTGGCCACGCCCGCGGTGGACGTGGAAATCCTCGAGTTCAACCTGGTCGGCCCGGTGCTGGCGGTGCGGCCTTACTGCCATAACGACCACTACTGGCAGGTCTATTTCGACAGCAACAAGGTGCTCAAGGATGCCCTGGGCGAGGCCGGCTTCCCGGCGCCGATGGCGGCGCAGCGGGTGATCATGCAGCAGGCGCCGAACGCCTGACGGGCTCAGACCTGCTGGTCGAGCGGCCTGCGCAGCTCCTGCAGCTCGCTGCGCGCCTGGGCCAGGCAGGTCTGGTGCAGGTTGCGGTAGTGCTTGGGCGCGCGGCGGGCGTGGCGGTCGATCTGCTCCAGCAGCTCGCGCGCCTCGCGGCTGCGTCCCAGCTGCTTGAGCAGCAGGGCGTAATGCAGGGGCGCCTCGGGGCCGGCGAAGTAGCCGAGCAGGGCGCGGTACTCCTCTTCCGCCTTGAGCGTCTCGCCCAGCTGCGCCAGGGCCTGGGCATACAGCAGGTGGCCATCGGCGCTGCGGAAGTCGGGGTTGTGTTCGCGCAGCTGTTCCAGGCTCAGCCGGCAGGCCGCGGCCTCGCCGTTGGCCAGCTGGGCGCGGGCCAGGCCAAGGAGGATGTCCGGGGCCTGGGCATGGATGCCGCGCAGGGCCGCGCGGTAGTGCTCGACGGCCTCTGCGGCCTGGCCCAGGCGCAGCAGCTCGTCGGCCAGGCGCATGCGGGTTTCCCGGGTGTCGCTGATTTCCAAGTCGTTGCGCAGGGCGCGCAGATGGCGCTCGGGGTCGAGGCGATCCTGCAGCTGGTTGACCGCGCGGCGCCCGCGCCGGCTGCGCAGCAGGTCCGGGAGCATGATGCCGAGGGCATAGATCAGGCAGCCGAGGCCGGGCAGGGCGATGATCAGGTAGATCCAGTAGCGTTCCTGGCCGCTGCGCACCACGTGCAGACCGCAGAACACCTGACAGGCGATGAGTAACAGGGCGAGGAGGGGCATGGGTTTCGGCATCCGTGCTGAGAGGGCCCTCTATGTACCACGTGCCCGCCGGGCTGTCAGGCGCGGGTCTGTGACCGGGTTCAGCTTGGCGTGCTGTCGGCCCACTTCGGCGCCACGTCCGGCTGCCAGGCGGCCAGGCGATCCAGCAGTTCGCCGGCCGCTTCGCTGCGTTGCAGCATGCCGCGGTGCGGGGCGCGGACGAAGCCTTCGGCCACCAGATGATCGAGGAAGCCGCTGAGCTGGCGGTAGAAGGCGTTGACGTCGAGCAGGCCGAGCGGCTTGCCGTGGTAGCCGAGCTGGCCCCAGGTCCAGACCTCGAACAGTTCCTCCAGGGTGCCGAGGCCGCCGGGCAGGGCGATGAAGGCGTCGGCCAGTTCGGCCATGCGCGCCTTGCGTGCATGCATGCCGTCGACCACTTCCAGGCGGGTCAGGCCCTTGTGGCCGATTTCCGAGCGCTCCAGGCTCTGCGGGATGATGCCGATCACCTGGCCGCCGGCCGCCAGGGCCGCGTCCGCCACCACGCCCATCAGGCCCACGGCCCCGCCACCATAGACCAGGGTCAGGCCGCGCTCGGCGAGGGTACGGCCGAGGGTGACGGCGGCTTCACGGTAGAGCGGGTTGCTGCCGGTGCTGGCACCGCAGAACACGCAGACGGACTTGAGGCTCATGCAAGGCTCCTGTGGGCGAAATGGCGCACAGGGTAGACCTTGGCGGGGTCGCGGTTCAAATCAGCGCGTGTTCGTCCGGGCAGTTGCCGCTGGCACCGGCGGCATAGGCGGCGAACAGGCTGTGCAGCAGGCTGCTGAGCGACATGGGCGGATCTCCTGGGGGCTACAGTTGCAGCCTAGCCGCTGCCGGCGCAGGTGATCGGTTGATTGTCTCGATCGTGGCGATAGCGCCGGCTTGCCTCGGAACCTGTCCACGATCTGCTGCGCGTCGGCCAGCCTGCGTTAATAACAGGCTTTGGCTCGCGGGATCGTCGGCCGGTACTCAGCCGGCCAGCAGCCAGACCCCGGTGCCGGCCGTGGCGGTGCCCGCCAGGCGCACCAGCGGCGTCGCCGCTTGCGGCAGGTAGCGCACCAGGGCATAGCCGCTGGCGTGCAGGGCGGCGGTGGCGGCGACGAAACCGGCGGCATAGGTCCAGGGGCTGGCCAGTGCCGGCAGCTCCAGGCCATGGGCCACGCCGTGGCTCAGGGCGAACAGGCCGGTGAGGCCGAGCGCCACGGCCTGCGGCAGGCGCGCGGCCACGGCCACCAGCAGGCCGAAGGCCAGCAGCGAGCCGGCGATGCCGGTTTCCAGCAGCGGCAGCCGCAGGCCGGCGAAGCCGAGCAGGCCGCCCAGCAGCATGCTGGCGACGAAGGTCAGCGGCAGCGCCCAGCGCGTGGCGCCCTGCTGCTGGGCGGCCCACAGGCCGACGGCGAGCATCGCCAGCAGGTGGTCGAGGCCCAGCAGCGAGTGGCTCAGGCCGGCCAGCAGGCCGGCGTGGTCGTGCCCGGGGTGGGCGAAGGCCACGGCCGGGGTGAGGAACAGGGCGAGGGCATACAGGCTTTTACGCAGGTTCATGACGGGCTCCTTGCGCTGACTCAGGCGGCAGTCAGCATGCCGTGGCGTTCGATGAAGGCGATGATCTGGTCGAGCCCCTGGCCGACCTTCTGGTTGCTGAAGACGAAGGGCTTGTCGCCGCGCATCTTGCGCGCGTCGCGGTCCATCACCTCCAGGGAGGCGCCGACCAGCGGCGCCAGGTCGACCTTGTTGATCACCAGCAGGTCGGACTTGCAGATGCCGGGGCCACCCTTGCGCGGCAGCTTGTCGCCGGCGGATACGTCGATCACGTACAGGGTCAGGTCCGACAGCTCGGGGCTGAAGGTGGCCGAGAGGTTGTCGCCACCGGATTCGACGATGATCAGGTCGAGGCCGGGGAAGCGTCGGTTGAGCTGGTCGACCGCTTCCAGGTTGATCGAGGCGTCCTCGCGGATCGCCGTGTGCGGGCAGCCGCCGGTTTCCACGCCGATGATCCGCTCCGGCGCCAGAGCCTGGTTGCGCACCAGGAACTGGGCGTCTTCCTGGGTGTAGATGTCGTTGGTGACCACGGCGATGTTGTAGCGCTCGCGCAGGGCCAGGCACAGGGCCAGGGTCAGGGCGGTCTTGCCGGAACCGACCGGGCCGCCGATGCCGACGCGCAGGGGTTGGCTGTTCATGGGTGCTTCCTTATCAAGAGCGGAATAGACGGCTGTACTGGCGCTCGTGCGCCATGCTCGCCAGGGCCAGGCCGAAGGCGGCGCTGCCCCAGTGGCCGGGTTCGAGTGTGCTGGCCAGGCGCTGCGCCTGTTCCAGCCGGGGGAGCAGTTGCGAGGTGAGGCGCTGGGCGGCCTGCTGGCCGAGCGGCAGGGTCTTCATCAGCACCGCCAGCTGGTTTTCCAGCCAGCCCCACAGCCAGGCGACGAGGGCATCCTGGGCGTCGATTCGCCAGGCGCGGGCGGCCAGGGCCCAGGCGGCGGCCAGGCCGATTTCGGCGTGCCCGGCGAGAAACGCGCGGGCGGCCTGGTCCAGTTCCGGCAGGCCGTCGAGCAGCTGCCTGAGCGAGTAGCCCATCTGCCGGCTTTCCAGGGCCAGCTCGCGGGTCTCGCGGCTGGCGCGGTGTTGCTCGGCCAGCTCGCCCAGGGTCGGCCAGTCGCCGGTTGCGGCGGCCGTGCAGTGGGCCAGCAGCAGCGGCGCCTCGAAGCGCGCCAGGTTGAGCAGCAACTGATCGGCGATCCAGCGCGCGGCGCTGTCCTGGCTGTCGACCAGGCCTTGCTCGACGGCCATTTCCAGGCCTTGCGAGTAGCTGTAGCCGCCGATCGGCAGTTGCGGGCTGGCCAGACGCAGCAGTGCCCAGGCTTTATTCATGGCTCTGTCCCAATAGCGTGCTGCACAGGCCATCGCGCTTGAGTGGGAGCGGATTTATCCGCGATAAACCGGCCGCTCGGCGTAGGCCCTGCTCACGAATGAATTCGCTCCCACGAACAGCCAGGGCAGCCACCGCGAGCGCTTGAGCTAAACAACGGCGCGGCATGGCAACGCGTAACAGGTACATGGCTTCATTCATGGCGTGGCCTGCGTCGGGGGTAGCCAGCGGGCCAGGCGGCCGCTGCGGGCTGGCTAGCCTGAAGAGCGCCCAGGCCTTGTTCACAGGCGCACGCCGAACTGGTGCAGGCGCGGTGCGTAGTTGAAGTCGGCGTCGCCGGCGTGCGAATGGTGGTGGCCGCCGCCATAGGCGCCATGTTCCGGCTGGAACGCCGCCTCGAGGGTGCAGGTGCTGGCGCCGAGCTGGTCGAGCATGGCCTTGAGCACATAGTCGTCGAGCAGGCGCAGCCAGCCGTCGCCCAGCTGCAGGGCGACATGGCGGTTGCCCAGGTGGTAGGCGGCGCGGGTCAGTTCGAAGGCGTTGGCGCAGGTGACGTGCAGCAGCGCTTCCGGGCGCGCGCAGACGCGCACGATGCGCCCGTCCTCGGCGCGCAGGCAGTCGCCATCGCGCAGCGGCGGCTGGCCCCGGTCGAGGAACAGGCCGACGTCTTCACCGGCTGCACTGAAGCAGCGCAGGCGGCTCTTGCTGCGGGCATCGAAGGTCAGGTGCAGCTCTTCGTCCCAGTGCGGCTGGGGTTCGAGGCGGTGGTGAATCACCAGCATGGCGGGCTTCCGGCCTGAGTATGTGCTGGTGCTAGAGCAAGGGGCTTGCCAAGAACGGAGGGGCCCCGCGGTTGGCGGCGGCGTGCCTGAATACGGGGCTAGATGTCGCCTTGCTTTGGTGCCTGGCTGGCCGGGATGCCGCCTTTTGGTGCGTCTAGCTCCCGGCGCTGTCCAGGCCCAGGCCCAGGCCTTGCCAGTGCTTGGCGCCGATGAAGATGAAGCGCAGCTGCTGAACCATCTTGGCTTCCGGGGTGAGGTGGGCCGGCAGCGAGGCGGCCGGCGGGTCGATCAGCTCCGGCAGGGTGGCGAAGACCGTCTTCACCACCAGGTCGGAGACCACGTCGATCGCGGCATCGTCCAGGTGCGGCATGCGGCTCATCAGCTTGAGGTCGGCCGCCAGGTCGTCGGTGATCTGCTGGCGCAGCCGGCCGATGGCCTGGCGCACCGGCTGCGAGCCGCCGTACTGCTCGCGGGCGAGAAACAGGAACTGGTTGCGGTTGGCGCTGATGGCGTCGAGGAAGATCCGCGTGCTGGCCTCGATGATGCCGCCCAGCTCGAACTCGTTGCGCCGTACTTCGCGCAAGGTGTCGCGGAAGGTGGCATCGACCTCGGCGACCAGCGCCAGGCCCAGTTCGTCCATGTCGTGGAAGTGCCGGTAGAAGCCGGTCGGCACGATGCCGGCGGCCCGGCTGACCTCGCGCAGGCTGAGGCTGTCGAAGCCGCGGTTGCTGTCCATCAGCTCACGGGCGGCATCCATCAGGGCATGTCGGGTCTGCTGTTTCTGTGCGGCGCGTGGCGACATGGGGACTCGGTGTTTCGCTATGGGGCAGGTTTGCGCCGCACTCTAACAAATGCGCTTCGCAGGCGTCGAACCTGCTATTCCAGTGAACGAGTGTTGACTGACAAATGGCGCCTCTGCCATTGTTGTGTACAAGTGTTCACTGGAGCCCTGCCATGACCCTAATCCCGCTGAGCTGGTCGCGTGCCCTGAGTCCTCTGCTGCAGCCATTGCGCTGGCTGGTGCAGCGGCGCTGGTTGCGCGAGGCCGAGGTGGATGCCGTATTGGCCTGGCTGCAGCCAGGCTGGCGCCTGAACCGGGTGTTCGCCCGCGTCGAGGGGCGCGAGTGGGTGGCCGAAGACATGCTGACGCTGCGCCTGCGTTGCAACGGCAATGCGCGCGGCTGGCGCGCCGGCCAGCATGTACAGCTGTACCTGCAGCTGGACGGCGTGCGCCACAGCCGCAGCTACAGCCTGACCCGCGTCGGCCATGGCGGGCGCATCGAGCTGGCGATTCGCCGTCAGCCGGGTGGGCGCCTGTCCAATCGCCTGCTCGACCACCTGGCTATCGGCAGCGTGCTGGAGCTGGGCCAGGCCCAGGGCGAGCTGCACTGGCCGCAGGACTCCGCCGGGGTGGTGCTGCTGGCCGCGGGCAGCGGCATCACGCCCTTGCTCGGTCTGCTGCGCGAGGCCCTGAGCCGGGGCTTTGCCGCGCCGATCAGCCTGCTGCACTACGTGCGCGAGCAGGGCCAGCGGCCGTTTGTCGAGGAGCTGCAGCAACTCATGCAGCGCCATCCGAACCTGAGCGTGCGCTGGGCGCTGACCGGCGAGCCGGCGGCCGATGAACCACTGCGCGGGCGCTTTACCGGCGAGCACCTGCAGGGGCTGGCGCCGGACCACGTGCTGGCCTGCGGGCCGGCCGGCTTCGTCGAAACAGTCGCCCGGCACTGGCGTGGGCCGCTGCAGGTGGAAGCCTTTACCGCTCCCGAGCGCAGTGTCGAACCCGGCAGCGCGGTGCGCCTGGGCTTTGCCCGCGCGCGCCGGCAGGTCACCGGGGACAGCGCGCGCAGCCTGCTGGAACAGGCCGAGGCCGCCGGCCTGCGCCCGGCCCATGGCTGTCGCCAGGGCATCTGCGCCAGCTGCACCTGCACCCTGCTCGGCGGCACGGTGCGCGATTTGCGCAGCGGCGCGCTGTTCGCCGAGCCGGGCCAGCCGATCCGCCTGTGCATCAGTGCGCCGGCGGGCGATGTGGACATCGATCTGTAATTCTCGCCAGCCGCTGCGGCAGGCCAACCGAGGTGACGACTATGCGTAGCGATCGCGAACTGAGCCGCGTGGAACTGGATGCCTTTGGCGCCGAACTGGATGCCCTGCGCAGTCGTACCCTGGCCGATCTGGGCGCGGCGGATGCCCGCTACATCCGCCGGGTGCGCGGTGCGGTGCGGCTGTGCTGCTGGAGCGGGCGGGCGTTGCTGATGCTCGGCTGGTTTCTGCCGACCTGGCTGCTCGGTACGCTGCTGCTGGGGCTGGGCAAGATCCTCGAAAACATGGAGCTGGGCCACAACGTCATCCACGGTCAGTACGACTGGATGAACGACCCGGAATTCGCCGGGCGCCGCTACGAATGGGACATCGCCGGCCCGGCCGATTTCTGGCGGCACACCCACAACCATGTGCACCACACCTGGACCAATGTGCTGGGCATGGACGACGACGTCGGCTACGGCCTGGTGCGTCTGTTCCCCGAGCAGCGCTGGAAGCCCTTCTACCGCTGGCAACCGCTGTGGGTGACCTTGCAGGCGCTGCTGTTCCAGTACTCGATCGCCATCCAGCACCTGCGTCTTGACCAGGTCTACAAGGGCAGGATGAGCAAGGACGAGCTGCGTCCGCTGCTGCGCCAGTTCAAGGCCAAGGTGCTGCGCCAGTGGTGCAAGGACTACCTGTTCTTCCCCCTGCTGGCCCTGCTGCTGGGCGCCAACGCCTTGGCCGTGCTGGCGGGCAACGCCCTGGCCAACCTGCTGCGCAACCTGTGGACCTTTGCGGTGATCTTCTGCGGCCACTTCACCGAGCAGGCGGCGGTGTTCGGCAAGGACTCGGTGGTCGGCGAGAGCCGCGGCCACTGGTACCTGCGCCAGTTGCGCGGGTCGAGCAACCTGAGCGGCGGCCAGCTGTTTCACATCCTCACCGGCAACCTCAGCCACCAGATCGAGCACCACCTGTTCCCCGATCTGCCGGCGCGGCGTTATGCAGCGCTGGCGGTGGAAGTGCGCGCGATCGCCGCGCGCTATGGCCAGGTCTACAACTGCGGCAGCTTCAGCGCGCAGCTGGCCACGGTGCTGCGGCGGATCTGGAAGTACCGTTTGCCGCAGAACGCAGTCGCCGGCGGCTGAACATGGCCCTGGATGTGGGAGCGAATTTATTCGCGAGCAGGTGATGATTGCCGCTGCCTGCTATAGCGAATGAATTCGCTCCTACAACCATAAGCCCCACAAACAGCGGGTGCTCAGCGCTGAAACGAACAGGTCAGGTAGCGGTTGCTGAAGCCGTAGCGCAGCATCGAGCCGAGGCGGGCGAACAGGTACAGCGGGCGGCGCTGGTAATAGAGCAGCACGGCGTTGCCGACGCCTTCCGAACGGTGCCGCTTGGTCTGGTCCGGGCGTTTGGAAAACAGTCCCTTGAACTGCCACCACTGGATCTGTTCGAAGTGCGCCTGCGGGCGCAGGCCATGTTGGCGGAACAGGGCGAAGAACGAGCGGCGGCTGAAGTCGTGCAAATGGTGCGGGTTGCCGTCCAGGGTCGGGGTGATCGGCACCGAGGCGATGACTCGACCTCGTTCGGCCAATAGGCGGGCGTAGTTGTCGATCAGGCGCTGGGGGCTGGGCAGGTGCTCGATGGTTTCCAGGCTGACGATGCTGTCGAACGGCTGCTCGGCGGCGAACCGTTCGGCATCGGCGCAGACGTAGCGCAGGTTGGGCAGGCGATAGTGCTGCCGGGCATAGGCGATGGCGTCGGGGTCGATATCGACTCCGGTGATCTGCCGCTGCGGATTGCGCTCGGCCAGCAGGGCGGTGCCGTAGCCGCAGCCGCAGGCCATGTCGAGGATGTGCTGGCCGCTGAGGTTGTCGGCGGCGAACTCGTAGCGCTCCATGTGGATGCGCAGGGTGTTCTGGTCGTCGCGGCTGCGCGGGTCGAGATCCTTGGGGTAGATCCGTTCGATGGTGTGCATGGCTGCCCTGCCTGATCCTGATGGCGGGACTATAAGGCAGTCGGCTCCAGCGCGCCCAGCCTGGGTTGCCGGCGGGCAGTAAAAAGCCGGTGAATGCGGGGGCAGTCACCGGCTCGTTCGGCTGGGTTGTGCGGCTTCACGTGCGGGACCTTACTGCTGGCGGCTATCGATCAGCTGGCGAGGCCGGCTGGCTTCAGGCTGCGCGGAAGGCCCTGGTGCGTTCGGCGCCGTTCTCGGCGACCGCGTCACGCTGGAGCAGCCGCTCGGCACCGCCTTCGGCAACGCGGAAGGCCTTGTTGCGTTCGGCGCCGTTTTCGGCGACCGCGTCGCGCTGGATCAGGCGATCCGAGCCGCCTTCGGCAACGCGGAAGGCCTTGTTGCGCTCGGCACCGTTCTCGGCGACAGCGCCACGCTGGAGCAGGCGCTCGGCACCGCCTTCGGCGACGCGGAAGGTTTTGCTGCGTTCGGCGCCGTTCTCGGCGACCTCGTTGCGCTGGAGCAGACGCTCGGCACCGCCTTCGGCGACGCGGAAGGTTTTGCTGCGTTCGGCGCCGTTCT
>NZ_WELL01000001.1:1226174-1434995 GCF_009799935.1 Pseudomonas sp. L-22-4S-12
CGGCAACTTCGTCCGTCTGGATCAGGCGATCCGAGCCACCTTCGGCGACCCGGAAGGCCTTGTTGCGTTCGGCACCGTCTTCGGCCACGCGCAGGGTCTTGCTGCGCTCGCTGCCGTTCTCGCCGAGGGTTTCGCTGCTGCTGGCCGGCTTGAGTTCGGTCAGCGGCGGCTGGGCTTTGCCGGGCAGGGCGAAGGCGCTGGTGGTCAGGGTGGCCAGGATCAGGCTGGCGAGGATGTGCTTTTTCATTTTGGGCTCCTTGTGGGGGCGTAAGTGAGTACGGAGCCCATACTACTCACGGAGCCTGAATACAGAAGTTGAGCCTTCTGATAGTAACCATCGACGCGCTTGATGCGCTGTGCGAGCCGCTCTGGCACGGGCTGCGCAGGCGCGCGTGGGTTACTTGTGGCGCTTGCGCCGGCTGGTCCACTGGCCCCATTCGAAGCTCATCACCACCAGCAGCGACAGGGCGAAGGGCAGCAGCAGGTAGAAGCCGCGGAACACGATGAGCGCCGCCAGCACGTCGGCCTTGGGCAGTTCCGGCATGGCGGCGAGGAAGGTCACTTCCAGCACGCCGAGGCCGCCCGGGGCGTGGGACAGCAGGGCCAGGGAGAAGGAGGCGAGGAACACGCCGAGCACCACCAGGTAGCCCGGGTTGCTCTCGGCCGGCAGGGCGAAATAGATGATCGCCGCGGCGCAGGCCAGCTCCAGCGGGCCGGCCAGCAACTGCCTGGCGACCACGCCCAGGCGTGGGTATTCGACGTGCAGCTTGCCCCATTTCCACGGCTGGAAATGACGCCAGGAGCCGAGCACATAGAGCGCCACCAGACCCAGCATCGCGGAGCCGATCAGCACCGACAGCCAGGGGCTGACATCGGCGATGCGCTTGATCAGTTCGGGCTGGCAGACCAGTACGACGCCGCCGGACAGCAGGGTGCCGAGGGCGAAGGTGAAGGAGCAGAAGAAGATCAGCAGGCCGATGTCATGGGCGCCGAGGCCCTTGCTGCTGTAGGCGCGGTAGCGCACCACCGCGCCGGAAAACACCGAGGCGCCGATGTTGTGGGCCAGGGCGTAGGTGGTGAAGGAACACAGGGTGATGAACCACCAGGAGATTTTCTTGCCCAGGTGGGCGATGGCGATACGGTCGTACCAGGCCAGGGCGAAATAGGCGCCCAGGGTCGCGCCGGCGGCCAGCAGCCAGTTGTGCGGGCGAATCGCCCGCAGGCTGTCGGAGAGCTCGTCGAGGGAGATGGTCCGGATTTCCTGGTACAGCAGGTAGCAGGAAAACACGACTGCGGCCAAACCGATCAAGGTCCAGATCCAGTCGCTCCTTTTCATCATCGGCGGTGGCTCCTTGAACCTGGGACGTCATCCTGGGATGGCTGGTGCGGAAAGGGGTGTGCGGCTGCCGGATGCCCAGATGAATGCGGGTGATCGGCGCAAAGCGCGGTGCAGTATCAGGGAGGCGGGCGCCCGGCTCAAGCAGTTCACATGCGTCGGGCGTAACCAGCTGTTACGACATCAGAACATATCGCCGGCGCCGGGGCCTTGCCGCAGGTCAGTGAAGGCGCGGGGCGGGGTTGGCCGGGAGCAGGCGATACCGGCGCGGGCGGCGGCCGTCAGTTGGGGCGGCCGTGCTCGCCTGGCCGCCTGTGCGGGACTGTCAAAAATATGCAACTCCCCGCTGCGGCGCCTTGCCGGCAACTGCAGCAATTACAGTCTGTTACACGGCTTGATCGGATGAACGGCTGGCCTATGTGCAGACTATTCGTCGTTTTTGTTTGACATATTTTACGTATTTGCCAGACTGCGCGACCGTGATGGGCGCGTGCAGCCTCCCGTCATGAGGGGTAATAACAAAAACCTGTAGTCCGTCGTTCCATCCCGCGCCGCCCTGGTGCGGGCACGCATGCGGCGGGCTGAAGTCTCTGGAACGGGAAAACATGCTGATCTGGTTCGTTGCGCTCTATCTGCTGGTCACCGTGGGTATCGGCTTCTATGCCGCCACTCGGGTACACAACTCCCGCGATTTCGCCGCCGGCGGTCGCAGCATGGGCTTCCCCATCGTCGCCGCCATGGTCTTCGCCACCTGGTTCGGCTCCGAGGCCGTGCTGGGCATCCCCGCCACCTTCATCGAGGAAGGCTTCGCCGGGATCATCGAAGACCCGTTCGGCTCCTTCGGCTGCCTGATGCTGGTCGGCCTGATCATCGCCCGCCCGCTGTACCGGATGAACCTGCTGACCATCGGCGACTACTTCCGCAAGCGTTTCGGGCCGAATGTCGAGCTGATCATCAGCCTGGTCATCGTGGTCTCCTACCTGGGCTGGATCGCCGCCCAGCTGACCGCCCTCGGCGTGGTGTTCAACGTCATCTCCGACGGCGCCATCACGACCACCCAGGGCATGTTCCTCGGCACCTTCATCGTGCTGCTGTACACCCTGTTCGGCGGCATGTGGTCGGTGGCCCTGACCGACTTCTTCCAGATGATCATCATCGTCGTCGGCCTGGTCTACCTGACCTGGCTGATCGGTGACATGGCCGGCGGCGCCGACAAGGTGATCGCCCATGCGGCCAGCGAAGGCAAGTTCACCTTCATCCACGGTTTCGAGGCCAAGGACATCGTCGCCTTCATCGGCGCGGCGCTGACCATGATGCTCGGCTCGATCCCGCAGCAGGACGTGTACGCCCGGGTGATGTCGGCCAAGACCGAGAACATCGCCGCGCGCGCCTCGATGTTCGGTGCCGGCTTCTACCTGTGCTTCTGCATGCTGCCGATCTTCCTGGCCTACGCCGCCTCGATGATCGACCCGGCGATGGTCCAGCGCTGGCTGGCCGAAGACGCGCAGATGATCCTGCCGCACCTGATCCTGGAGAAGACTCCGCTGTTCGCCCAGATCATGTTCTTCGGCGCGCTGCTGTCGGCGATCATGTCCACCGCTTCCGGCACCCTGCTGGCGCCGTCGGTGACCTTCACCGAGAACGTGCTCAAGCGCTTCGTGCCGGTGATGAGCGACCAGCAGTTCCTCCTGGCCATGCGCGCCACCATCGTGGTTTGCGCCATCGCCACCCTGACTTTCGCCCTGTACTCGGACGCGAGCATCTATGAGATGGTCGGCAACGCCTACAAGGTGACCCTGGTGGCCGCCGTGGTGCCGCTGTTCGCCGGCCTGTTCTGGAAGCGTGCCACCACCCAGGGCGCGCTGTTCGCCATCTTCTTCGGCCTGAGCTCGTGGATCTACCTGGAATACAGCCTGACCGACGAGGCCTTCTGGCCGCCGCAACTGGCCGGCCTGCTGTTCAGCCTGGCGGGCATGCTGATCGGTACCCTGCTGCCGCAGTGGAGCAGCAACCGCAACAACACCCTGGTAACCCAGCCCGAATAAGGCTGATAGCTGGATGACCGACCCCGCCCTCTGGCGGGGTTTGTCGTTTCAGGGCTGGCGGTACAGGTGGCCTATATAGAGAAGGGCACCGGCTGCGCCGCTCAGCTTCAGTTCGGTGTGTTCGCCTTCCAGCAACAGGCCCTGGCCTTCGTCCAGGCCGTGCGCCGCCGCGCCCGACAGCTGCACGGTGACTGGGCCGGTCTGGCAGTAGAGCAGCAGGATATCGGCGGCGTGGTTCAGGGTCTGCGCGCCGTCCAGCCGCAGTTGCTGCAACTGGTGGCGCCACAGGCTGCGCCGGGTCATCAGGTTGAAGTCGGCGACCGGGCCGGCCAGCAGTTCGGCGCTGACCCGGTCTTCGCCGGCAAACGCCAGGGGCGGATCGGCGGGGCGCAGCTGCCTGGGCCAGCCGTCCAGGCACAGCTGCAGGCCGGCGCCGGCGAGCACGGCCAGGCTGCGGTCGACCCCGGCGAAGCGGGAGAAGGGCCCGCCGCTGGCGACCTGGGCGCAGCTGATGCGCCAGGCGAAATCCTCCAGGCTGGCGCCGGCGGGGCAGATGGCCAGCTCGCAGGTGATGCCGCCGCCATTCTTCCAGGGCATCTGCCGCGCCTGGTGGCGGTCGAGTCGCTGAATCGGCATGCCGTTCGTCTCCCAATCAAATGTATATACATAATGCGACGAGCGCGCTCGCCCCGCAATCCCTGGGCTGTGCCTGTTTTTCCGGGTTGCCGTGCGGTGCTCTTGAGTTCGCGGCGAGCGAAAGAGGCTTGACGGGCGGATTTTTCGTTTTTAATGTATATACATTGAAACGAGAGAGCGCTTCCATGTCCCTGTCTCCCCAGCTGCGTCGGCTCTGGCGTGATGTCACCCTGTTCGACGGCCTGTGCGTGCGGCCCGCGCCGATGACGGTGCTGGTCGAGGACGGTCGGGTGGTCGGCCTGTGGTCGCAGGGCGAGTTCGACGAGCATCAGGCCGAGGCTGCCATCGAGTGCGGCCGTGGCGGGGTGATGACTCCCGGCCTAGTCGACTGCCACAGCCACCTGGTGTACGCCGGCAACCGCGCCGGCGAGTTCGAGCAGCGCCTGGAAGGCGTCAGCTACGCCGAGATCGCCAGGGCCGGTGGCGGCATCCTCAGCACCGTGCGCGCCACCCGCGCCGCCAGCGAAGAACAGCTGGTCGAGGCCAGCCTGCCGCGCCTGGACGCGCTGCTGGCCGATGGCGTGACCACCCTGGAGATCAAGTCCGGCTATGGCCTGAGTGTCGCCGACGAGCTGAAGATGCTGCGCGTGGCCCGCCGCCTGGGCCAGCTGCGCCCGGTGCGGGTGCTCACCACCCTGCTCGGTGCCCATGCCCTGCCGCCGGAGTTCGCCGGCGACAGCGACGGCTATATCGCGCTGGTGTGCAACGAGATGATCCCGGCGGCCGCCGCCGAGGGCCTGGCCGATGCGGTGGATGTGTTCTGCGAGCACATCGCCTTCAGCCCGGCCCAGTGCGAGCGGGTGTTCCAGGCGGCGCAGCGCCACGGCCTGGCGCTCAAGGCGCACGCCGAGCAGCTGTCCAATCAGGGTGCCAGCGCCCTGGCCGCGCGTTATCAGGGTCTGTCCGCCGACCATATCGAGTTCCTCGACGAGGCCGGGGTGCAGGCCATGGCCGCCGCCGGCACCGTGGCGGTGCTGCTGCCCGGCGCCTTCCACTGCCTGCGCGAAACCCAGCTGCCGCCCATCGAACTGCTGCGCCGGCACAAAGTGCCCATGGCCGTGGCCAGCGACGCCAACCCCGGCACTTCACCGATCTGCTTTCCGACCCTGGTGCTCAACCTGGCCTGCACTCTGTTCCGTTTGACCCCGCGCGAAGCCCTGAGCGGCATGACCGCCCATGGCGCTCGCGCCCTCGGCCGCCCCGACCTGGGGCGGATCGAGGTTGGGTCGCCCGCCGACCTGTGCCTGTGGGATATCCAGCAGCCCGCCGAACTGGCCTACGCCGTGCAACCGGGGCGCCTGCGCCAACGCATCTTCAAGGGAGACCTCACCCATGCCTGCTGATCGTCACGACATGGCCGCCTGGAACGGGCGCATCGACCCCGAGCCGGACAGCCCGCGCTGGCACCAGCGTATCCAGGCGCTGGCCGGCGACAGCCAGCCGGGCGTGGCCCTACTCGGTTTCGCCTGCGACGAAGGGGTGCGCCGCAACCACGGCCGCGTCGGCGCCGCCAGCGCGCCGCTGGCCATGCGCAAGGCCCTGGCCAACCTGGCCTGGCATCGCCAGGAGCCGGCCTATGACGCCGGCGATGTGCTGTGCGCCGATGGCGACCTGGAAGGCGCCCAGGCCTGCCTCGGCGAACAGGTCTGCGCCCTGCTGGATGCCGGCCACCTGCCGATCGTGCTGGGCGGCGGCCATGAGGTGGCCTTCGGCAGCTGGCAGGGCATCGCCGAGCACCTCTCGGGGCAGCCGGCGCCGCGCATCGGCATCATCAACTTCGACGCCCATTTCGACCTGCGTGACCCGGCGCACGTGCATTCCTCCGGCACGCCCTTCGCCCAGATCGCCGAGGACTGTGCCGCCCGTGGCTGGCCGTTTGCCTATGCCTGCTTAGGGATAAGCCGCGCCAGCAACACCCGCGCCCTGTTCCGGCGCGCCGCCGAGCTGCAGGTGCTGGTGCGCGAGGACCGCGAGATCCGCGAGGCCAGCCTGGCCGCCATCGGCGCCGAGCTGGACGCCTTTGTCGCCGGCTGCGACGCCGTCTACCTGACCATCGACATCGACGTGCTGCCGGCCTGCGAAGCCCCCGGCGTCAGCGCCCCGGCCGCCCGCGGGGTAAGCCTGGCGCTGCTCGAACCGCTGCTGGAGGGCATCCGCGACAGCGGCAAGCTGCGCCTGGCCGACCTGGCCGAACTCAACCCCGAACACGACATCGACAGCCGTACCGCCAAGGTGGCGGCGCGCCTGATCCATCTACTGACTCTCTGACCCCGAACAACAACAGGAGCCCGCAATGAGCCGTTTCCGCGATACCGAAATCCGCGCCGCCCGTGGCACCCAGCTGACCGCCAAGAGCTGGTTGACCGAAGCGCCGCTGCGCATGCTGATGAACAACCTCGACCCGGAAGTCGCCGAGAACCCCAAGGAGCTGGTGGTGTATGGCGGCATCGGCCGCGCCGCGCGCAACTGGGAGTGCTACGACAAGATCGTCGAGGTGCTGACCCGCCTGGAAGACAACCAGACCCTGCTGATCCAGTCCGGCAAGCCGGTCGGCGTGTTCGAGACCCACAAGGACGCGCCACGGGTGCTGCTGGCCAACTCCAACCTGGTGCCGCACTGGGCCACCTGGGAGCACTTCAACGAGCTGGATGCCAAGGGCCTGGCCATGTACGGCCAGATGACCGCCGGCAGCTGGATCTATATCGGCAGCCAGGGCATCGTCCAGGGCACCTATGAAACCTTCGTCGAGGCCGGTCGCCAGCATTACGGCGGCAGCCTCAAGGGCAAGTGGGTGCTGACCGCGGGCCTCGGCGGCATGGGTGGCGCCCAGCCCCTGGCCGCCACCCTGGCCGGCGCCTGCTCGCTGAACATCGAGTGCCAGCAATCGCGTATCGATTTCCGCCTGAAGACCCGTTATGTCGACGAGCAGGCCACCGATCTGGACGACGCCCTGGCGCGCATCGACAAGTACTGTGGCGAAGGCAAGGCCATCTCCATCGCCCTGTGTGGCAACGCCGCCGAGATTCTGCCGGAGCTGGTCAAGCGCGGCGTGCGCCCGGACATGGTCACCGACCAGACCAGCGCCCACGACCCGCGCCACGGCTATCTGCCGATCGGCTGGAGCTGGGACGAGTACGTGGCCCGCGGCAAGACCGAGGAGGCCGTGGTGGTCAAGGCCGCCAAGCAGTCCATGGCCGTGCATGTGCGCGCCATGCTGGCCTTCCAGCAGATGGGCGTACCGACCTTCGACTACGGCAACAACATCCGCCAGATGGCCCTGGAGGAGGGCGTGGCCAACGCCTTCGACTTCCCCGGCTTCGTCCCGGCCTATATCCGCCCGCTGTTCTGCCAGGGCATCGGCCCGTTCCGCTGGGTGGCGCTGTCCGGCGACCCGGAAGACATCTACAAGACCGACGCCAAGGTCAAGGAACTGATCCCCGACGATGCCCACCTGCACAACTGGCTGGATATGGCCAGGGAACGTATTTCTTTCCAGGGCCTGCCGGCACGCATCTGCTGGGTCGGCCTGAAGGACCGCGCGCGCCTGGCCCAGGCGTTCAACGACATGGTCGCCAGTGGCGAGCTGAAGGCGCCGATCGTGATCGGCCGCGACCACCTGGACTCCGGCTCGGTCTCCAGCCCCAACCGCGAGACCGAGGCCATGCAGGACGGCTCCGACGCCGTATCCGACTGGCCGCTGCTCAACGCCCTGCTGAATACCGCAGGCGGCGCGACCTGGGTGTCTTTGCACCATGGTGGTGGCGTCGGTATGGGCTACTCGCAGCATTCCGGGGTGGTGATCGTCGCCGACGGCAGCCCCGAAGCCCGCGCCCGTCTCGGCCGCGTGCTGCGCAACGACCCGGGCACCGGGGTGATGCGTCACGCCGATGCCGGATATGCAATTGCCGTCGACTGCGCCCGCGAACAGGGCCTCGACCTGCCGATGATCGCTGCCACCCAAGGAGCCCAAGCATGAGCCTGTTTACCCTGACCCCCGGCCAACTGAGCCTGGCCCAGCTGCGCACCGCCTACCAGGCCCCGCTCAAGCTGCGCCTGGATGAGCGCGCCCATGCCGGCATCGAGGCCAGCGTGGCCTGCGTCAACGCCATCATCGCCGAGGGCCGCACCGCCTACGGCATCAACACCGGCTTCGGCCTGCTGGCCTCGACCCGCATCGCCAACGACGACCTGGAAAAACTCCAGCGCTCGCTGGTGCTGTCCCACGCCGCCGGCATCGGCGAGCCTCTGGACGACGCCATGGTGCGCCTGATCATGCTGCTCAAGGTCAACAGCCTGGCCCGCGGCTGCTCCGGCATCCGCCTGAAGGTGATCGAGGCGCTGATCGCCCTGATCAATGCCGAGGTCTACCCGCATATTCCGCTCAAGGGCTCGGTGGGTGCCTCCGGCGACCTGGCGCCGTTGGCCCATATGTCCCTGGTGCTGCTCGGCGAAAGCCAGGCGCGGCACAAGGGCCAGTGGCTGCCGGCCAGCGAGGCGCTGGCGATCGCCGGCCTGGAGCCGATGACCCTGGCCGCCAAGGAAGGGCTGGCGCTGCTCAACGGCACCCAGGTGTCCACCGCCTACGCCCTGCGCGGGCTGTTCGAGGCCGAGGACCTGTTCGCCGCCGCCACCGTCTGCGGCGGCCTGACCGTGGAAGCCGCCCTGGGCTCGCGCGCGCCGTTCGATCCGCGCATCCATGCCGCCCGTGGCCAACGCGGGCAGATCGATGCCGCCGCCATCTATCGTCACCTGCTCGGTGCCAGCAGCGAAGTGGGGCGCTCCCACGAGGCCTGCGACAAGGTGCAGGACCCCTACTCGCTGCGCTGCCAGCCGCAGGTCATGGGCGCCTGCCTGACCCAGCTGCGCCAGGCCGCCGAAGTGCTCGGCGTCGAGGCCAACGCGGTGTCGGACAACCCGCTGGTGTTCGCCGCCGAAGGCGACGTGATCTCCGGCGGCAACTTCCACGCCGAGCCGGTGGCCATGGCCGCCGACAACATCGCCCTGGCCATCGCCGAGATCGCCTCGCTCTCCGAGCGGCGCATCTCGCTGATGATGGACAAGCATATGTCGCAATTACCCCCGTTTTTGGTGGCCAATGGCGGGGTCAACTCCGGCTTTATGATCGCCCAGGTCACCGCCGCGGCCCTGGCCAGCGAGAACAAGGCCCTGGCCCACCCGCACAGCGTCGACAGCCTGCCGACCTCGGCCAACCAGGAAGACCACGTGTCCATGGCCCCGGCCGCCGGCAAGCGCCTGTGGGAAATGGCCGCCAATACCCGTGGCGTGCTGGCCATCGAGTGGCTGGGCGCCTGCCAGGGCCTGGACTTCCGTGAGGGCCTGAAAAGCTCGCCGGCCCTGGAGCAGGCCCGTCAGGCCCTGCGTGAGCAGGTGCCCTACTACGTGGAAGACCGCTTCTTTGCCCCGGATATCGCCGCGGCCAACGAACTGCTGGCCAGCCGCGTGCTGAGCCCGCTGCTGCCGGCCGGCATGCTCCCTTCGCAGGGCTGACCGTTCCTCGCAATACCCTCCTGGCTCGTGTTCCGACACGGGCCACGGGGGCTTCTTGGCGCAAAAAACAACAACAAGAGGAGTCGCAATGAATTCAATCGTATTGGCGGTACTGGTCATGGTCACCCTGTCGATGCTGCGGGTGTCCGTGGTCTTCGCCCTGGTGGTGGCGGCCGTGGTTGGCGGGCTGGCGGCGGGCATGCCGATCGGCGCGATCATCGAGGCCTTCAACCAGGGCCTGGGTGGCGGCGCCGGGGTGGCCCTGGCCTATGCCACCCTGGGCGCCTTCGCCGTGGCGCTGTCGCGCACCGGCATTGCCCAGCGCCTGTCGGCGCGGGTGGTCGAGCACCTGGGACGCAGCCACCATAAGGCCGGCGAGCTGGCCCTGGTCAAATGGGGCATGCTGGCCAGCCTGATCCTCGCCGGCTTCGCCGCCGAGACCATCATCCCGGTGCATATCGCCTTTATCCCGATTCTGGTGCCGCCGCTGCTGCACGTGATGAACCGCCTGCAGCTGGATCGCCGGCTGACCGCCTGCGCCATCACCTTCGCCATTACCGTGACCTACATGTCGCTGCCGATCGGCTTCGGCACCATCTTTCTCAACGACATCCTGATCGGCAACATCAACCAGGCCGGCAATGCCCAGGGGCTGACCGTCAGCCGCGAAATGGCCCCGCGCGCCATGCTGATCCCGGCCTTGGGCATGGTGCTGGGGCTGCTCATCGCGGTGTACAGCTACCGGCGCAAGCGTGTCTATGAGGAGCTGGCGGTGGCCGGCGAGCACCTCAGCGCCAGCAGCACACCGCTGAGCGCGCGCCAGCTCGGCCTGATCGCCCTGGCCCTGCTGCTGGCCCTGGGCGTGCAGCTGTGGAGTGGCTCGATGGTGTTCGGCGGCCTGATCGGCTTTGCCGTGATCTCGCTCAGCGGGGTGATCAGCTGGGCCGAGCAGGACGATGTGTTCACCCAGGGCATGCGCCTGATGGCCCTGGTCGGCTTCATCATGATCGCCGCCGCCGGCTTCGCCGCGGTGATGACGGCCACCGGCGAAATGCCAACGCTGGTCAGCGACTCGGTCGAACTGATCGGCGACAACCGCGGCCTGGCGGCCCTGATCATGCTGCTGGTGGGGTTGCTGATCACCATGGGCATCGGCTCGTCCTTCTCCACCGTGCCGATCATCGCCGCCATCTACGTGCCGCTGGGCATCAGCTTCGGCTTCTCGCCGCTGGCCATCATCGCCCTGGTGGGCACCGCCGCGGCGCTGGGCGATGCCGGCTCGCCGGCCTCGGACTCGACCCTGGGGCCAACCGCCGGCCTGAACGCCGACGGCCAGCACGACCATATCTGGGACACCGTGGTGCCGACCTTCCTGCACTTCAACCTGCCGTTGCTCGCGGCCGGCTGGATCGCCGCCATGCTGCTCTGACGCGGCCCTGCCGCTCATGGGTTGCGCAGATGGCGCCGCCCATGGGCGCTCGCTATCATCGGCGCACCGGGTATCACCTCAAGGAGCCGTTGTGAGCAGTACCACCCCGCGCTACAAGGCGATTGAAGAGTTTCTGCTGGAGCGTATCCATGGCGGCGATTATCCGGTCAATCACCAGATCCCCCCGGAAGAGCAACTGGCACGGGATTTCTCGGTCAGCCGGATGACCGCCAACAAGGCGATCAACAACCTGGTGCAGCAGGGCTACCTGGTGCGCCAGGCCGGCCTCGGCACCTTCGTCACCGACCGCAAGGCCGAATCCTCGCTGCATGAAGTGCTCAATATCGCTGCCGAAGTGCGCGGCCGCGGCCATGCCTACAGCAACGACGTGTTGCGCTGCGAAGCCATCGAGGCCGACGACGAGGTGGCCCTGCGCCTCGGCCTGCGCCTGGGCGCCCAGGTGTTCCACAGCATCCTGGTGCACCGCGAGAACGGCGTGCCGATCCAGCTGGAAGACCGCTTCGTCAACCCGCGCTGGGTGCCGCACTACCTGCAGAGCGACTTTGCCCAGCAGACGCCCAACGAGGTGCTGGTGGCCAGCTGCCCGATCAGCGATGTCGAGCACGTGGTCGAGGCCGTGCTGGTGGATGCACAGACCGCCGCCTGGCTGGATATCGACCCGGCCGCGCCGTGCCTGTCGATGATCCGTCGCACCTGGTCCGACGAGCACCTGATCAGCTACGCCCGGCTGATCCATCCCGGCGACCGCTACAAGCTGCGCTCCAACCTCAAGCGCCGCTGATGGCGGCGTGCCGCCAGCCGCCCGTCGTCTCGGCTGCATCATGCGGCTGCAGTGGTTAGGCTCTTGGCTCTAGCGTGCGAACGGACGAGGCGAGACGATGGAAGCACACGCGAAGCCATTCGAGCTGGCGCTGGAGCGCCTGTACCGCGAGGAATCGCGGCGGGTGCTGGCGACCCTGATTCGCCTGCTGGGCGATTTCGACCTGGCCGAGGAGGCCCTGCACGAGGCCTTCCGCGCCGCCCTGGAGCAGTGGCCGAGCCAGGGCGTACCGGCCAATCCGCGGGCCTGGCTGGTGTCGGCCGGGCGCTTCAAGGCCATCGACCAGTTGCGCCGCCAGGCGCGTTTCCAGTCCCTGGACGACGGCCCCGAGCCGCTCGCCGCCGGTGGGGTGGGGGCGGGCGAGTTGCTGGAAGACGACCGCCTGCGCCTGATCTTCACCTGCTGCCACCCGGCCCTGGCGGCGGACGCCCAGGTGGCGCTGACCCTGCGCGAAGTCTGCGACCTGAGCACCGAGGAAATCGCCCGCGCCTTCCTCGCCACGCCGGCCACCATCGCCCAGCGCATCGTGCGGGCGAAGAGCAAGATCCGCGCCGCACATATCCCCTACGAAGTGCCGGGGCGCGGCGAGCTGGCCGAGCGCCTGGAGGCGGTGCTGCGGGTCATCTACCTGGTGTTCAACGAGGGCTACTTCGCCAGCTCCGGCGACGAGCTGACCCGCCAGCACCTGTCCGCCGAGGCCATTCGCCTGGGTCGCCTGCTGCTGGAGCTGCTGCCCGAGCCGGAGGTGCGCGGCCTGCTGGCGCTGATGCTGCTGGGCGAGTCGCGGCGTGCCGCGCGTACGGCGGACGATGGCCTGCCGGTGCTGCTGGAGGAGCAGGACCGCGCGCTGTGGGATCGCGCGCTGATTGCCGAGGGCGAGGCCCTGGTGCAGGCGGCGTTCGCCGCCGGCGAGATCGGCCCCTACTGCCTGCAGGCGGCCATCGCCGCGGTGCACGCCGAGGCGCCGAGCATGGCCGCTACCGACTGGCCGCAGATCGTCGGCCTCTACGACGTGCTGCTGCGCGCCAGCCCCTCGCCGGTGATCGAGCTCAACCGCGCCGTGGCCCTGGCCATGCGCGATGGCCCGGCGGCCGGCCTGCAGCTGATCGAGGCACTGCTGGCGCGCGGCGAACTGGCCGACTACCACCTGGCGCATGCCGCGTGCGCCGATCTGAACCGCCGACTGGGGCGCTGGGAGGCGGCGCGCGCGGCCTACCAGCGCGCCCTGCAGCTGAGCCAGCAGGGCATGGATCGGCAATTTCTCGAACGGCGCCTGGCCGAGTTGCCGGCAGGCTGAAATTTTTTCGCGGCGCTGTCGATTCGCCGGCGCACCGCCCGACTACTGGGTAAGGCAGCCCGTTCTGCTGCCAGGGAGAACGACGATGAAATACCTGTGTCTGATCTACAGCGACGAGAAGCTGCTGCACAGCCTGCCGGACAGCCCGCGCGACGGCGAGTGCCTCGACTACTTCCAGAGCGTGCAGCAGAGCGGCCGGCTGCTCGCCGCCGAGCCGCTGGAACCGGTGGCCACGGCCACCACGGTGCGCGTGCGCGGCGGCAAGCTGAGCGTCACCGACGGGCCGTTCGCCGAGACCAAGGAGCAGCTGGCCGGCTTCTACCTGATCGAGGCGCGTGACCTCAACGAGGCGCTGCAGATCGCCGGCGGCATCCCCGCGGCGCGGGTCGGCAGCGTCGAAGTACGGCCGGTGCGCCAGCTGCAGCTCGGGGGCTGACGCCGTGTGCCCGTTCTGTCTGGCTGCCCTGGTCGTGGGTGGCGCCAGTGCCAGTGGTCTCGGCCTGTGGCTGGGCTGTCGCCCTGCGGCCACCAGGAGGAATAGCGATGAAACCTGAATACCCGAAAATCGCCAGCCGTGAACAGTGGCTGGCCGCGCGCGTGGCCCTGCTGGAGCAGGAAAAGGCCCTGACCCGCCAGCGCGATGCGCTGAATGCCGCGCGCCGGCAACTGCCGATGGTGGAAGTCACGGCGGACTACCGCTTCAACGGGCCAGATGGCGAGGTGCCCTTGGCTGAGCTGTTCGAGGGCCGCCGCCAGCTGATCGTCTACCACTTCATGTATCACCGCGACAAAGGCGAGGGCTGCCCCGGCTGTTCCTTTCTGGTCGACAACATCGGCCATCAGGCCCACCTGCATGCCCGCGACACCAATCTGGTGCTGGTCTCGCGGGCGCCGCTGGCGGAGCTGGAGGCCTTCAGGCGGCGCATGGGCTGGCGCCTGCCCTGGTACTCCTCGTTCGGCAGCCGCTTCAACTACGACTTCCACGTGACCCTCGACGCGGCCGAGGCGCCGGTGGAGTACAACTACCGCGACCGGGCCGAGCTGCAGCGCCAGGGACAGCTGGATGACGTCAAGGGCGAGCTGCCCGGCGCCAGCGTGTTCCTGCGCGACGGCGAACGGGTGTACCACTGCTACTCCACCTACGCCCGCGGCCTGGACATGCTGATGAACACCTACCACTACCTCGACCTCACGCCGTTCGGCCGTGGCGAGGGCTGGGGCGGCATGCCCGACCTGGAGGGCAAGGGGCTGATGTGGACCCGTCTGCACGACGAGTACCAGGGCGCGGCGCCTGCCCGCCACGACTGCTGCGCCTGAGCGCAAAAGGAGGGAAGAACATGAGCAGCAACACCGAACTGCGCACCCTGATCGACAGCTGGGTCGCGGCCAACCTGGCCAAGAACCTGGACGCCATCATCGAGCACTACGCCGAGGATGTGCTGGCCTTCGACGCCATCCTCCAGCTGCAATTCAAGGGCCGCGCCGCCTACCGGGCGCACTGGCAGATGTGCCTGCAGATGTGCGCGGGACCGACCACCTTCGAGGTGCGCGAACTGCAACAGGAGGCCGGCGCCGAGCTGGGCTTCGGCCACTTCCTCGCCTACTGTGCCGGCACCGACGCCGAGGGCAAGAGCCAGGGCTGCTGGTTGCGCGTCAGCCAGGGTTACCGCCGGCAGGGCGGGCGCTGGCTGATCGCCCACGAGCACTTCTCGGTGCCGTTCGATCCCGAGAGCGGGAAGGCGCTGTTCGGCCTGCAGCCCTGAGATCACGGTGGCCTGCACAAGGGCCGGTGCCACGGCGCACCCTACGCGGAGCGAAGACAACCATGAGCCTTTTGATCTTCCTGGTACTGCTGCTCGCCGGCCTGGCGGTATTCATCGCCTCGCGCCCGGCGGCGTTTCGCATCGAGCGCTCGGCGCTGATCCAGGCCACACCGGAGCAGGTGTTCGCCTGGGTCAACGACTTCCACCGCTGGCACCAGTGGTCGCCCTGGGCCAGGCGCGACCCGGCCATGCGGGTCAGCTACGAAGGGCCGGCGAGCGGGGTGGGGGCGATCTACCGCTGGCTCGGCAACCGTGAAGTGGGCGAGGGCAGCTGCCGCATCAGCGCCAGCCAGCCCGGCGCGCTGGTGCGCATGGAGCTGCAGTTCATCAAGCCGTTCCAGGCCGACAACATCGCCGAGTTCCACTTCCAGGCCGAGGCCGGCGGCACGCGGGTGAGCTGGAGCATGAGCGGCAGCAACAACTTCGTCGGCAAGGCCGTGGGCCTGCTGTGCAACATGGACAAGATGGTCGGCAAGGACTTCGACCAGGGCCTGGCCAGCCTCAAGGCGCTGGCCGAGGGCGAAAAAACCTGACGCCGGCGCCAAGCTTGCCAAGCAGCTGTGGCGGCTCCTGCTCTACAATCGCCCTTTTGCTGCCTGCCAAGGAGCTGCCGTGGAATCGGTGATCGCGGTCGAAAACCTGAGCAAGACCTACGCGTCCGGCCACCCGGCGCTGAAGCAGATCAATCTGCAGATCGACAAGGGCGAGATCTTCGCCCTGCTCGGCCCCAACGGCGCCGGCAAGACCACCCTGATCAGCATCATCTGCGGCATCGTCAATCCGGGCGAGGGCCGGGTGCGGGTGGCCGGCTACGACATCAAGGCCGACTACCGCGCGGCCCGCTCGCAGATCGGCCTGGTGCCCCAGGAGCTGGTCAACGACGTGTTCGAGACGGTGTGGGCGACGGTCCGCTTCAGTCGCGGCCTGTTCGGCAAGAAGCCCGACCCGCAGTACCTGGAGCAGCTGCTCAAGGACCTGTCGTTGTGGGACAAGCGCGAGGCGAAGATCTTCGAACTGTCCGGCGGCATGAAGCGCCGGGTGATGATCGCCAAGGCGCTGTCCCATGAGCCGTCGATCCTGTTCCTCGACGAGCCCACCGCGGGGGTGGATGTGGAGCTGCGCCGCGACATGTGGAACATGGTCCGGCGCCTGCGCGAGCGCGGGGTGACCATCATCCTCACCACCCACTACATCGAGGAGGCCGAGGAAATGGCCGACCGCATCGGGGTGATCCGCAAGGGCGAGATCATCCTGATCGAGGACAAGCACGTGCTGATGCACAAGCTCGGCAAGAAGCAGCTGACCCTGCAGCTCAAGCACCCGCTGGCCAGCGTGCCCGCCGAGCTGGACAGCTACGGCCTGGAACTGGCCGATGCCGGCCATGCCCTGGTGTTCACCTTCGACGCCCAGCGCGAGCACACCGGCATCGCCGAGCTGCTCAAGGACCTGGCCCAGCACGGCATCGACTTCAAGGACCTGCAGTCCAGCGAGAGTTCGCTGGAAGATATCTTCGTCAATCTGGTGAGGGCCAGCGCATGAACCTGTATGCCATCAAGGCCATCTACCTGTTCGAATTGCACCGCACCTGGCGCACCCTGCTGCAGAGCATCGCCACCCCGGTGATCAGCACCTCGCTGTACTTCGTGGTGTTCGGTTCGGCCATCGGTTCGAGCATGACCCAGGTGCAGGGCGTCAGCTACGGCGCCTTCATCGTGCCCGGGCTGATCATGCTGGCGCTGCTGACCGAGAGCATCTCCAACGCCTCGTTCGGCATCTACATGCCGAAGTATTCGGGGACCATCTACGAGCTGCTCTCGGCGCCGATTTCCTACCTGGAGATCCTCATCGGTTTCGTCGGCGCGGCGGCCACCAAGTCGGTGATCCTCGGCCTGATCATCCTGGTTACGGCGCGGCTGTTCGTCGATTTCGAGATCGCCCATCCCGTGGTCATGGCGCTGTTCCTGGTGCTGACGGCGATCACCTTCAGTCTGTTCGGTTTCATCATCGGCGTGTGGGCCGACGGCTGGGAGAAGCTGCAGGTGGTGCCGGCGCTGATCGTCACGCCGCTGACCTTTCTCGGCGGCAGCTTCTACTCGATCAGCATGCTGCCGCCGCTGTGGCAGCAGGTGACCCTGTTCAATCCGGTGGTGTACCTGATCAGCGGGTTTCGCTGGAGCTTCTACGGGGTGTCCGACGTCAATGTGGCGGTCAGCCTGGGCATGACGGTGGGCTTTCTGCTGCTGTGCGTGGCGATCGTTAGCTGGATGTTCAAGACCGGGTATCGGTTGCGCCAGTGACTCTGGGGGGATGGGGTTCTAGGCCGGGCTGATTATCGAGTTTTGTTGATACTTCTGGTTTCGCCCTCCCGGGCGAGTCACTTTCTCTTGCTCGCACAAGAGAAAGTAACCAAAGAGAAGTGCGCCCCGACATCCGGGTTTCGCTGCGCGAAACTTCCCTCCTTCCGGTGCCGCTCCGGGGGCCGGCTTACAAGGGCCATCCCTGGCCCTTTAAGCCTCTCGCCGCATCCCTGCGGCTCGTCCCCCTGCGCACCACCTCCACTCGGCCTCCTGACGGGGGATCGGGCACCGAGTTGCTTGAAGGCTCTTTGCTCTATTTCTTAACGCGAACTTTCAGGCACCACCAAACGCCCCTTCAGGAGGGTGAGCGGAATCGTCGTGTAAGGGGTTGAGCGGCAGGGATGCCGCGAGAGCCGCGATGGGCCAGGGATGGCCCTTCGCGGCGGGCCCCTGGAACGGCGATGGAGCGAACGAACCCCGCCGCAGGCGGGGCCGTATGCAGGGGCAAGCGTTTTTGCTTACTTTTTCCGCGTCTGGAAAAAGTGAGTCGCCCAGCAGGGCGAAACCAAAAGGTTGAGCCGACTGGTTAATTGGCCGGGTGCGCGATTGCAGCCAATGCCGATCTTGCTCCTGCGCTTCAGCACTCGATGATATTCACCGCCAAGCCGCCGCGTGCCGTCTCCTTGTATTTGCTCTTCATGTCCGCCCCGGTATCCCTCATGGTACGGATTACCCGGTCCAGGGAAATGAAGTGCTGGCCATCCCCGCGCAGGGCCATGCGTGCGGCGTTGATCGCCTTGATCGAGCCCATCGCATTGCGCTCGATGCAGGGCACCTGGACCAGCCCGCCGACCGGGTCGCAGGTCAGGCCGAGGTTGTGCTCCATGCCGATCTCGGCGGCGTTCTCCACCTGGGTGATGGTGCCGCCGAGCACCTCGCACAGCGCGCCGGCGGCCATCGAGCAGGCCACG
Organism: Pseudomonas sp. L-22-4S-12; assembly: GCF_009799935.1. Classification (NCBI taxonomy): domain Bacteria; kingdom Pseudomonadati; phylum Pseudomonadota; class Gammaproteobacteria; order Pseudomonadales; family Pseudomonadaceae; genus Pseudomonas; species Pseudomonas sp. L-22-4S-12. The sequence goes on from NZ_WELL01000001.1 coordinate 1,244,418, forward strand.
CCGACTTCGCCCTGGCAGCCGACCTCGGCGCCGGAGATCGAGGCGTTCTCCTTATAGAGGATGCCGATGGCGGCGGCGGTGAGCAGGAAACGCACCACGCCATCGTCGCTGGCAGAGGGCACGAAGCGCCGGTAGTAGTGCAGCACCGCCGGCACTATGCCGGCCGCGCCATTGGTGGGGGCGGTGACCACCCGGCCGCCGCTGGCGTTCTCCTCGTTGACCGCCAGGGCATAGAGGTTGACCCAATCCAGCACGGTCAGCGGGTCGCGCAGGCTGGCTTCCGGGTGCTCGCTGAGCTGGCGCTGCAGGGCGGCGGCGCGGCGGCGCACCTTGAGGCCGCCGGGCATGATGCCCTCGTTGCGGCAGCCGGCGGCGACGCAGTCCTGCATCACCTGCCAGATGTTCAGCAGCCCGGCGCGGGTTTCCGCCTCCGGGCGCCAGGCCGCCTCGTTGGCCAGCATCAGCTGGCTGATCGACAGGTTGTGTTCGCTACAGAGGGCCAGCAACTGCTTGGCGCTATGGAAGGGGTAGGCCAGCTGGGTCTGGTCCTCGACGATGCGGTCGAGGCCGGCGGCTTCCTCGTCGACCACGAAGCCGCCGCCCACCGAGTAGTACTCGCGCGCGCGGATCTGCAGGCCGGCGGTGTCGAAGGCGCGGAAGATCATGCCGTTGGGGTGGTAGGCCAGCGGCTTGCGGATCAGCGCCAGGTGGTCCTTCTCGACGAAGCGGATGCGCCGCTCGCCGCCCAGGTTCAGCTCGCCGCTGGCGCGGATGGTCGCCAGGCGCGGCTCGATGGTCGAGGTGTCGATGCTGTCCGGCTGTTCGCCTTCCAGGCCGAGCAGCACCGCCTTGTCGCTGCCGTGGCCCTTGCCGGTGGCGCCGAGCGAGCCGTACAGCTCGACCTTGAGGCTGACCGTGGCGGCCAGCTGGTTATCGCGCCTGAGCCCTTCGACGAAACGCGCGGCGGCGCGCATGGGGCCGACCGTGTGCGAGCTGGAGGGGCCGATGCCGATCTTGAACAGATCGAATACGCTGAGGGCCATGAAGTACTCCGAGTGACTGTCTAGTCGCAGCTTACACCCTGGGCCGAATCCTGCGCGGGGTGCGCCTGCCGCCTGTCAGTGCTGCCGCGCCCGGCGGATGCGCAGCATGATGCCGAGCAGGATCAGCAGCGCCAGCGGGCCCATGGCGAGCATTGCGGTTTTCACCGGGATGGCCAGGCCGAGGCCGTGCAGGCCCTCGTAGGACAGCTTGAACAGGCTCAGCAGGTAGTAGCTGATGGCGATGATCGAGAGCCCTTCGACGGCCTTCTGGATCTTGATCTGGGTGTCGGCGCGGGCGTTCAGGCTGCGCAGGATGGCCGAGTTCTGTTCTTCCACCTCGACCTGCACCCGCGCCTGCAGCAGGTCACCGAGGTTGGCCACGCTCTGCCCGAGGCGCACCAGGCGCTGGTCGGTGGCTGCGCAGTAGCGCACGGTCGGGCGGAAGCGCCGCTCGATGAACACACCGAGGCGCTGGCAGTCGTCGACATGGCTTTCGCGCAGTTCGGCGATGCGCTCGCCGACGATCTGCGCATAGGCCTCGGTGGCGCCGAAGCGCTGGCGGGTGCGCGCGGTGCAGCGGACGATGCGCGCCGACAGCTGGGCGATGGCGGCGGAGAGCACCTTGGCGCTGTCGCTGCCTTCGGCGTTGCGGTCGGACAGCGCGGCCAGTTCGCGGTCGTAGTCCTTCAGCTGGCGGCTGACGTCCTGCGCCACCGGCAGGGCCAGCGAGGCCATCATGCGGTAGGTCTCGATCTCCAGCAGGCGGCGGATCATGCGCCCCAGGCGGTAGGCGTTGAGGCGGCGGTTGACCAGCAGCAGGCGGTTGACGCCGTGCTCGTCGAGGCGAAAGTCCGACCAGACGGTGGCGTCGCCGTCGCCCAGGCTGGAGCCGGCGGGGTCCTTGAAACCGTAGCCGCTGACGCTGCCGGCCCAGTCGCGCTCGGCCTCCACCAGCACCTGCACGGCACTGATCAGCAGGGGCCGCAGCGGCTGGATCAGCCCGGCCAGCGGCTCGGGCAGCGCCGGCCAGGGCTCGCCCCCGGCGGGGCGGGGCAGTACCAGGGTGAGGGTGAAGAATTCGCTGTGGCGCTCCCATTTGAGCGTGGCCGCGTCCAGGCGCAGCAGGCCCTGGACCTCGTTGGCCGGCAGCACTTCGCTGGCCAGGCGCTCGAGTTGGCTGACCAGCTCGACGCAGGCCTGCTCGGCATCGACGAAGGCCAGGTGGTAGACGTGCGACGGCTCGCGGAAATAGATCGACGGCCGGGCGTGCAGTTCGTTGTGCAGGGTTTTGCGCAGTGGGTGCATGGTGAGAGGGAGGGCCAGAAAGGGAAGGTTTCTGGATGACGCAGTTTCGTGACTCGCTGGTCACATTGCGCTGTGCCGCCGGAAACGCGAAAGCCCCGCATTGCGGGGCTTTCCATCGGCTCTTGCCGGGTGCGCGCGGCGCACCCTGCGGATCGCTTAGTGGTGTTCGCGGGTGGCGCGGAATTTCACGTCCGGCCAGCGCTCTTCCATCAGGCTCAGGTTGACCCGGGTCGGCGCCAGGTAGGTGAGGTGGCCACCGCCGTCGACCGCCAGGTTCTCGTAGGCCTTGTCCTTGAATTCCTCGAGCTTCTTCTTGTCGTCGCACTCGATCCAGCGTGCCGACCAGACGTTGATCGCCTCGTAGGCGCACTCGACCTTGTATTCCTCCTTGAGGCGGCTGGCGACCACGTCGAACTGCAGCACGCCGACGGCGCCGAGGATGATGTCGTTGTTGCGCTCGGGGAAGAACACCTGGGTGGCGCCTTCCTCGGCCAGTTCCTGCAGGCCCTGGCGCAGCTGCTTGGATTTGAGCGGGTCCTTCAGGCGCACGCGGCGGAACAGTTCCGGGGCGAAGTGCGGGATGCCGGTGAAGCCGAGCACCTCGCCTTCGCTGAAGGTGTCGCCGATCTGGATGGTGCCGTGGTTGTGCAGGCCGATGATGTCGCCGGCATAGGCCTCTTCCAGCATCTCGCGCTCACTGGAGAAGAAGGTCAGGGCGTCGGCGATGCGCAGATCCTTCTTGATCCGCACGTGGCGCATCTTCATGCCCTTCTCGTACTTGCCCGAGCAGATGCGCATGAAGGCGATGCGGTCGCGGTGCTTGGGGTCCATGTTCGCCTGGATCTTGAACACGAAGCCGCTGAACTTCTCCTCCACCGGTTCCACGGTGCGTTCGTTGGCCACCCGCGCCAGCGGTTGCGGCGCCCAGTCGACCACCGCGTCGAGCACGTGGTCGACGCCGAAGTTGCCCAGCGCGGTGCCGAAGAACACCGGGGTCAGCTGGCCGGCGAGGAATTCTTCCTGGTCGAACTCGTGGCAGGCGCCCTGCACCAGTTCCAGTTGTTCGATGAAACGCTCGTACTCGTCGCCCAGGTGGCTGCGGGCCTCGTCGGAGTCGAGGTGCTGGATGATCTTGACCTCGGTGCGCTCGTGGCCGTGGCCCGGGGTGTAGACGATGATGTAGTCGTCCTTGAGGTGGTAGACGCCCTTGAAGTCGCGGTAGCAGCCGATCGGCCAGGTGATGGGCGCCGCCTTGATCTTCAGCACCGCCTCGATCTCGTCGAGCAGTTCGATCGGGTCGCGGATGTCGCGGTCGAGCTTGTTGATAAAGCTGACGATGGGCGTATCGCGCAGGCGGCACACGTCCATCAGGGCGATGGTGCGTGGCTCCACGCCCTTGCCGCCGTCGAGCACCATCAGCGCGCTGTCCACCGCGGTCAGGGTGCGGTAGGTGTCTTCCGAGAAGTCCTCGTGGCCGGGGGTGTCGAGCAGGTTGATCATGTGCTCGCGGTAGGGGAACTGCATCACCGAGGTGGTGATGGAGATGCCGCGCTGCTTCTCCATCTCCATCCAGTCGGAGGTGGCGTGGCGGTCGGACTTGCGCGACTTCACCGTACCGGCCACGGCAATCGCCTTGCCCATCAGCAGGAGCTTCTCGGTAATGGTGGTCTTGCCGGCGTCGGGGTGGGAAATGATGGCGAACGTACGGCGTTTGGCGACTTCTGCGGCCTGGATGGTCATGCTCGGGGAACCCGTCGACTGATAGTCGGTCTGTCAAAAAAGGCGGCGATTATAACGGGAAACGCGGGCTGCGCGGCGCCCGGCTGGCGCACAGGGGCGGCGCGGCTTTGTGCAGCATTTCGGACGTTTTGTTGAAGATCGAAAACAGTCAATCAGTCTGGCGACAATCGGGGGTAAAACGGCGGCAATTTTTGATTGATCTCGGGCCCCCATGGTCCTAAAGTTCGCGCCCGAACGTCCATGCTGGAAACGATCCATCCGGCTCAAGTACTGACGACGAGAGGTTGCAGGCCCGCCCGGGCGCAATCCTCGGCGACATGCCTTGGGAAGTAGGCGAACCAAAGTGGGGAAACGGATTAGACGTTCGCGGCTCTTCGACGAGCCATCATCCCTGTTAAGCACCCATAGCTTGCCTTACCCATTTGGAGTTCCCTGCATGCCGATCAAGGTCGAAGACTACTACCCGCGCGAAACCTTCCAGAAGATGAAGGCCTTCGCCGACAAGCACGAAACCCCCTTCGTGGTGATCGACACCGAGATCATCGGCCAGGCCTACGATGACCTGCGCGCCGGTTTCGAGTTCGCCAAGGTGTACTACGCGGTCAAGGCCAACCCGGCCGTCGAGATCATCGAACTGCTGCGCGACAAGGGTTCCAACTTCGACATCGCCTCCATCTATGAGCTGGACAAGGTGCTGGCCACCGGCGTCGGCCCGGAGCGCATCAGCTACGGCAACACCATCAAGAAATCCAAGGACATCCGCTACTTCTACGAGAAGGGTGTGCGTCTGTACGCCACCGACTCCGAGGCGGATCTGCGCAATATCGCCAAGGCCGCGCCGGGCTCGAAGGTCTATGTGCGCATCCTCACCGAAGGCTCGACCACCGCCGACTGGCCGCTGTCGCGCAAGTTCGGCTGCCAGACCGACATGGCCATGGACCTGCTGATCCTCGCCCGCGATCTGGGCCTGGTGCCCTACGGCCTGTCCTTCCACGTGGGCAGCCAGCAGCGCGACATCTCCGTGTGGGACGCGGCCATCGCCAAGGTCAAGGTGATCTTCGAGCGCCTCAAGGAAGAAGACGGCATCGAGCTCAAGCTGATCAACATGGGCGGCGGCTTCCCGGCCAACTACATCACCCGCACCAACAGCCTGGAAACCTACGCCGAGGAAATCATCCGCTTCCTCAAGGAAGACTTCGGCGACGACCTGCCGGAAATCATCCTCGAGCCGGGCCGCTCGCTGATCGCCAACGCCGGCATCCTGGTCAGCGAAGTGGTGCTGGTGGCGCGCAAGTCGCGTACCGCCGTGGAGCGCTGGGTGTATGTGGACGTGGGCAAGTTCAGCGGCCTGATCGAAACCATGGACGAGTCGATCAAGTTCCCGATCTGGACCGAGAAGAAGGGCGAGATGGAAGAGGTGGTGATCGCCGGCCCGACCTGCGACAGCGCCGACATCATGTACGAGAACTACAAGTACGGCCTGCCGCTCAACCTGTCGATCGGCGACCGCCTGTACTGGCTGTCCACCGGCGCCTACACCACCAGCTACAGCGCGGTGGAGTTCAACGGCTTCCCGCCGCTGAAGGCCTACTACCTGTAAGCAGTGTGTCAGCAGAAGAACCCCGCCCATCGGCGGGGTTTTTTGTGCCTGCGATTCAGCGCCTGGCGGGCTCGGTGCCGGGCTTTCCGAAAATTAACGAGAATTGTTTTCAGTAAGTATTGCTACGGCAAATGTAAATTATTATCATCTCGCCCGCTTTAGATCATCCCCCTCTCGCCACGGCCAATACAGAGCCATTACAGAGAGTCGGGGCATCTTTTAAATTGGGGAGAGACCATGTCCATTCGTAGCTGCAAGCATCACAAGAGCAGCCAGCTCGCCGCGCTGATCGCCGCCGCCGTTCCCGCCATGGCGTTTGCCGCCCAGAACGACAGCGTGCAGGAAGAACTGAGCCTGCCGGCCACCAGTGTGACCTCCGCCGCCGAAGTGCCTTACAAGGCCACCCGTAGCGCCAACGACAAGATGACCGAGGCGCTGCTGGACACCCCCAAGACCGTGCAGGTGATCAAGAAGGAAATGCTCCGCGAGCAGGGCGCCAGCAGCCTGATGGAGGCGCTGCGCAACACCCCCGGGATCACCATGCAGCTGGGCGAGAACGGCAACACCGCCGCCGGCGACACCTTCATGATGCGCGGCTTCTCCACCCAGACCTCGACCTTCGTCGACGGCATCCGTGATCTCGGCGCGGTCAGCCGCGACGTGTTCAACATCGAGCAGGTGGAAGTGGTCAAGGGCGCGGCCGGCTCCGATATCGGCCGGGGCGCTTCGTCCGGCTACATCAACCTGGTGTCCAAGCTGCCGACCCTGGAAGACAGCATCAGCGGCACCCTGGGCTACGGCACCGCGGACAAGGCGGCGCTGACCGCCGACATCAACCAGACCCTGAACCAGGGCTCGGCGCTGCGCCTGAACCTGATGCGCCGCGACGGCGGCGTCGATGGCCGCGACTACGTGGAAAACAGCAGCTACGCCGTGGCGCCTGCCCTGGCCTTCGGCCTGGATGGCGATACCCGCCTGTACGTCTACAGCCAGCACGTGCGCCAGGAGAATGTGCCGGATGGCGGCATTCCGACCATCGGTATGGACGGTTTCTACAATGCCGATGCCCGCCTGAATCGTGGTGGCAAGGTCGACGAAGACAACTTCTACGGCAGCGACGACGACTACGAGGATGTCGAGGCCGACATGCTCAGCGTCAAGTTCGAGCACGACTTCAACGAGGTCACCACCCTGCGCAACACCTCGCGCTTCGGCAAGACCACCACCGACCGCATCCTCACCGGGGTCAACACCCTGTCGGTCAACGGTTCGAGCGATCCGGCCGACTGGACGGTGAGCCGCTCGCGCCAGCTGACCGACCAGGAAAACGAGATCACCGCCAACCAGACCAACCTGAGCACCGAGTTCTTCACCTTCGGCCTGCGCAACACCCTGGCCACCGGCGTCGAGTTCATGCGCGAAAGCCAGCGCACCGAGTCCGGCGCGACCGCTCGGCAGGTCATCGATGGGGTGACCCATGTGGCGGTAACCCTGCCGAATGCCGACCTGTACGACCCCAATGCCCATGACTCGATGGGCAAGCCTTACAAGACCGGTGCGTACAGCGATGGCACCACCGACACCGCGGCCTTCTATGTCTTCGATACCCTGCACCTCAACGAGCAGTGGTCGGTCAATGCCGGCGTGCGCTTCGAGCACTACCGCACCGACTCCAAGGGCGCCTCGCTGGTGGCGATCGCCAGCACCCCGGCCACCAATGACTACCTGCTGACCCCCTATGACCTGGACAGCTCCGACGACCTGACCAGCTGGAACACCGGCATCGTCTACAAGCCGGCCGAGAACGGCAGCATCTACCTGTCCTACGCCAACTCGCTGACTCCGCCGGGCAGCGCCAACTTCGCCCTGTCCACTTCCGAGAACAGCGACAGCCAGCCGAACCTGGACCCGCAGGAAACCGAGCACGTCGAGCTGGGCACCAAGTGGGACCTGCTGGATGCGCGCCTGAACCTGACTGCCGCGGTCTATCGCACCGAGAACAGCAACCAGGTGTCCTATGATGCGCTGAGCGACAGCTACCAACAGGACGGCAAGATCCGCGTGACCGGCGTCGAGCTGGGCATGGTCGGGCAGATCACCAACTTCTGGCAGGTCAGCGCCGGTATCGCCAGCATGGACACCGAGCAGCTGGATCAGGTCAGCCGCAGCAATGCCGGCGTGATCACCGAGAACACCGGCGTGCGCTGGTCGCCGGACCTGACCGCCACCCTGTGGACCTCCTACACCCTGGGCGACTTCACCCTCGGCGGCGGCGCGCGCTACGTCTCCGACCAGGACCGCCTGATCGCCGAGGGCGCCGACCGCAGCACCACCAACATGGCGGAAATCCCGTCGTACTGGGTGGCCGATGCCATGGCCGCCTACCGGGTGAACGAGAACCTCAACCTGCGCCTGAACGTCTACAACCTGTTCGACGAGGAGTACATCGCCACCCTCAACAACAGTGGCGCGCGAGCGGTGCTGGGCACGCCACGCTCGGCGATGGTGACCACCGAGTTCAGTTTCTAACCCGCTGAAGCCCGCCAAGGAGCCTGCGCCACTGCGCGGGCTTCTTGCGTTGGGAGAGGAGCCTTTCGATGTTGCTGCATATCCCGCAGGTACTGAGCAAGCAGGAGGTCGCCGCGCTGCGCGCCGAGCTGGCCGCCCACGACTGGGTCGATGGCGTGCACACCTCTGGCGCCCAGGCCGCCCAGCTCAAGCACAACCTGCAGTTTCCGGCCGACTCGCCGGCCTTTGCCGGCCTGTCGCAGCGCGTCGCCGATGCCCTGGCGCGGCACCCGCTGTTCGTCTCGGCGGCCTTGCCGCGACACATCCTGCCGCCGATGTTCAATTGCTACCGGGGCGGCGGGCAGTACGGCAACCATGTCGACAACGCCCTGCAGCGCGACCGCTTCAGTGGCCTGCAGGTGCGCACCGACGTGTCGACCACGGTGTTTCTCAGCGAGCCCGAGGAGTACCAGGGCGGCGAGCTGATCGTCGAGGACACCTACGGCGAGCACGAGGTCAAGCTGGCCGCCGGCGATGCCATCGTCTACCCCTCCACCAGCCTGCACCGGGTCGAGCCGGTCACGGCCGGGGCGCGCATCGCCGCCTTCCTCTGGACCCAGAGCCTGGTGCGCGATGCCTGGCAGCGCAAGATGCTGTTCGACCTGGACATGACCATCCTCAAGCTGCGCGGCCAGTTGGGCGATAGCGAAGAAGTGCTCGGCCTGACCAGCACCTACCACAACCTGCTGCGCCAGTGGGTGGAGTGAGCATGTCGCCCTTGCCCCCGCTTACGACCATTGCCGCTGACCTGGTCTCGGCCGCCGACTACCGGCGTTATGCCCGGCAGCGGCTGGACGAGAATGCCCTGGCCTACCTGGAGGGCGGCGCGGCCGATGAGCTGACCTGCCAGGCCAACCTGCAGGTCTGGCAGGACTGGGCCCTGCTGCCGCGCATGCTGCGTGACCTGCGCGGTGGCCATAGCCGTTGCCGCCTGCTCGGCGACGAGCTGCAGCACCCGATCCTGTTGGCGCCGGTGGCCTACCAGCGGCTGTTCCATGCCGAGGGCGAGCTGGCCACGGCCATGGCCGCCGGGGTGATGGGCGGCGCGGCGGTGCTCAGCTCGTTCGCCTCGACCCGCCTGGAGGAGGTTGCCGAGGTGGCCCAGGGCCCGCTGTGGTTCCAGCTGTACTGGCAGGGCGATGGCCCGCGCAGCCTGGCGCTGGCCGAGCGCGCGGCGGCCGCCGGCTACCGGGCGCTGGTGCTGACCGTGGATGCGCCGGTCAGCGGCGTGCGCAACCGCGAGCAGCGCGCCGGCTTCCAGCTGCCGGAGGGCATCCGCGCGGTGAATGTGGACCAGGCGCTGTCGTTGCCCGAGCTGCAGCCGGGGCAGAGTGCGGTGTTCGATGGCCTGCTGGCGCTGGCGCCGCGCTGGGCCGAGGTGGCCTGGCTGTGCCGGCACAGCCCGCTGCCGGTGCTGCTCAAGGGCATCCTGCATCCGCAGGACGCCCAGCTGGCCCTGCAGGCCGGCGCCGCCGGGGTGATCGTCTCCAACCACGGCGGGCGGGTGCTGGACAGCCAGTTGCCGGCGCCGAAGATGCTGCCGGCCATGCGCCAGGCCGTGGGGTCGGAGGCCCTGCTGCTGGTCGATGGCGGCATCCGCCGCGGCAGCGACGTGCTCAAGGCCATCGCCCTGGGCGCCGATGCGGTGCTGATCGGCCGGCCCTATGTGCATGCCCTGGCCACGGCCGGGGCGCTGGGGGTGGCGCACCTGCTCAAGCTGCTGCGCGAGGAGCTGGAGGCGAGCATGGCCCTGTGCGGTTGCCGCGAGCTGGCGGATATCAGCCCCGAGGTTCTCCTGCGCGTGCGCGACCTGTAACGGCGAGCGCCAAGGTAAAGGCTGGGTAAACCCCGAGCAGATGCAAATGCTTCCTATCTAAACTGTGCGCCGATCCGGGCGTGGCCTGCTGAGCAAGGTGTTTGTCGTGTTCAAGAAGATTGTTTTCCAACTGCACTGGTTGTTCGGCATCACGGCCGGCCTGGTCCTGGCGGTGATGGGGATTAGCGGTGCGCTGTACGCCTTCGAGGGCGAGATCCTGGGCGCCCTCAACCCCGAGGTGCTGCGGGTCGAGGTGCGCGAGTCGGGCATCCTGCCGCCGGCCGAGCTGGTGGCGAAGATCGAGGCGGCCGAGGGCAAGAACGTCGTCGGCCTGTGGGTCGACCAGCGCGATGGCCGTGCCGCGCGGGTGTTCTTCACCCCGCCGCCCGGCGAGCGCCGCGGGCCGATGCGCTTCTTCGATCCCTACAGCGGCGAGCTGCTCGGCGAGCCGAGCGGCCAGGCGTTCTTCGGCCTGATGCTGCAGCTGCACCGCTTCCTGGCCATGGGCGACACCGGCAAGCAGATCACCGCGGCCAGCACCCTGGCGCTGGTGTTCTTCTGCCTGTCCGGGCTGTACCTGCGCTGGCCGCGCCAGGCGCTGAACTGGCGCGCCTGGCTGACCCTCGACTGGGCGAGGAAGGGCCGTGCCTTCAACTGGGACCTGCACGCGGTGTTCGGCACCTGGTGCCTGCTGTTCTACCTCTGCGCGGCGCTGACCGGCCTGTACTGGTCCTACGACTGGTACCGCGACGGCCTGACCCGCCTGCTCTCCGACAGCCCGGCCGGCCAGCAGGGCGGCAAGCCCGGCGAGCGTCGCGGCGGGCGCGGCGAAGCACCGTCCGGGCCGCCACCGACGGTCGACTATGACGCGGTGTGGCACGGCCTGCAGCAAGCCGCCGGGCCGCAACTGGTGGCGTGGAACCTGCGCCTGCCAACCGTGGCCGGTGCGCCGGCGACGGTGTTCTATCTGCTGGAGCAGGCCGCCCACCCGCGCGCCCTCAACCAGCTCAGCCTCGATCCGCTCAGCGGCCAGGTCAAACAGCATGAGCGCTACAGCGACAAGAGCTTCAAGGCGCAGCTGCTGGCCAGCGTCTATGCCCTGCATGTCGGCGAGTACTTCGGCCTGCCCGGGCGCATCCTGATGGCCGTGGCCACCGGTCTGATGCCGCTGTTCTTCATCACCGGCTGGCTGCTCTACCTCGACCGCCGGCGCAAGCAGCGCGCGACCCGGGCCGCCCGTGGTGCGGTGGCGGCGCAGGGCGGCGCCGAGAGCTGGCTGATCGGCTTCGCCAGCCAGAGCGGCCTGGCCGAACAACTGGCCTGGCGCACCGCCGGGCAGCTGCAGGCCGCCGGCTTGCCGGTGCAGGTGCAGCCGCTGGCGCGGGTGGATGAGCAGGCGCTGCAGCAGGCCAGTCGCGCGCTGTTCGTGGTCAGCACCTTCGGCGACGGCGAGGCGCCGGACAATGCCCGTGGCTTCGAGCGCAAGCTGCTCGGCAGCCAGCTGGCCCTGGGCGAGCTGAGCTACGCCGTGCTGGCCCTGGGGGATCGCCAGTACCAGCAGTTCTGCGGCTTCGCCCGCCGCCTGCACGCCTGGCTGGACCAGCAGGGCGCGCGCAGCCTGTTCGCCCCGGTGGAAGTGGACAACGGCGACCAGGCCGCCCTGGCCAGCTGGCAGCAGCGACTCGGCGAGCTGACCGGCGCGGCCGTGCCGGCTCCGGTCGAGCAGCCGTTCGGCGAGTGGCGCCTGCTCGGTCGCGAATGCCTGAACCCCGGCAGCAGCGGCGCGCCGACCTTCCTGGTGCGCCTGCAGATTGCGGCGGGCGGACACTGGCAGGCCGGCGACCTGCTGGAAGTGCTGCCTAACAACGACGCGGCCCTGGGCGCGCGCGACTACTCCATCGCCTCGCTGCCGAGCGACGGCGCGCTGGAGCTGATCGTGCGCCAGGAGCGGCGCAGCGACGGCAGCCTCGGCCTCGGTTCCGGCTGGCTGTGCGGCGAGGCCGATCTCGGTACGCCGCTACTGGCACGGGTGCGCCGCCATGCGGGCTTCCATGCGCCGCAGGAAGACCGCCCGCTGCTGCTGGTCGGCAACGGCAGCGGCCTGGCCGGGCTGCGCAGCCTGCTCAAGGAGCGCATCGCGGCTGGTCGGCAGCGCAACTGGCTGCTGTTCGGCGAGCGCAATGCGGCCCACGACTTCTACTGCCGCGACGAGCTGCAGGGCTGGCTGGCGCAGGGCAACCTGGCGCGCCTCGACCTGGCCTTCTCCCGCGACCAGGCGGCCAAGGTCTATGTCCAGGACCGCCTGCGCGAGGCGGCGGGCGAAGTCCAGCGCTGGGTCGCCGAAGGCGCCGCCATCTACGTCTGCGGCAGCCTGGAGGGCATGGCCGGCGGGGTCGACCGGGTGCTGCGCGAGGTGCTCGGCGGCGAGCGCCTCGACCAGCTGCAGGAAGCCGGGCTGTACCGCCGCGACGTGTACTGAGTCGCCGGATGGGTTGCGGCGCGCAGCGCTGCGCCCAACCCATCCTGTGGCCTGCTGCCGGGCTAGGCGCCGGCGCCCGGCGGCTCTAAGCTTGCCGATATGAACAGAATCCTCCTCAACTGCGACATGGGCGAGAGCTTCGGCGCCTGGCGCATGGGCAACGACCTGCACGCCATGCCGCTGATCGACCAGGCCAACCTGGCCTGCGGTTTCCACGCCGGCGACCCGCTGATCATGCAGCACAGCGTGGCCCTGGCGGTGCAGCATGGCGTCAGCATCGGCGCCCATCCGTCCTACCCCGACCTGCAGGGCTTCGGCCGCCGCCATCTGAGCTGCAGCCCGGAAGAAGTCACGGCCCTGGTGCTGTACCAGCTCGGCGCGCTGGATGCCTTCTGCCGTGCGGCCGGCACCCAGGTCGCCTACGTCAAGCCGCATGGCGCGCTGTACAACGACCTGGTGCGCGACGACACCCTGTTCACTGCCGTGCTGCAGGCCTGCGCCAGCTACCGTGCGGGGTTGCCGCTGATGGTCCTGGCCCTGGCCGACAACAGCCGCGAGCGGCGCCTGGCCCAGGCGGCCGGGGTGCCCCTGCTGTTCGAGGCCTTCGCCGACCGTGCCTACCTGGCCGACGGCCAGCTGGCGCCGCGGCGCCTGGCCGGGGCGGTGCACCAGGATGGCGCGCGCATCCTCGACCAGGCGCTGGCCATCGCCCGCGGCTTGCCGTTCGCCGATATCGACGGCCGGCCCCTGCAGCTGCACGCCGACAGCCTCTGCGTGCATGGCGACAACGCCGAGTCGCTGGCCGTGTTGCGCCGTTTGCGGGCCCAGCTGGACGCCGCATGATCCGCCTCGAGCCGGCCGGCGCCGAAGCGCTGCTGCTGGTGCTGGCCGAGGCGCCGGACGCGCAGTCGGCGCAGCGTCTCGCCCTGCTGGCCGAACGCATTCGTGGCGAACTGGGGCCGCTGCTGAGCGATCTGGTGCCGGGCTGGACCAGCCTGCTGCTGCACTACGACCTGTTGCGCACCGACCACCTGCAACTGGCCGCGCGCCTGACCCCGCTGCTCGAACAGTGGCTGGCCGAGCCGCTGCCGACCGAGGCGGGGCGCCGGCACGAGATCCCGATCTGGTACGCCGGCGCGGACCTGGCCGAGGTGGCGCGGGCCTGTCGGCTGAGCGTTGCCCAGGTGATCGAGCTGCACGCCGCCGGCGAGTACCGGGTCGGCGCCATCGGCTTCGCCCCGGGCTTCGCCTATCTGGGCGAACTGGACGAGCGCCTGCAGCTGCCGCGCCGGGACACGCCGCGCACCGAGGTGCCGGCCGGCAGCCTGGCCATCGCCGAGCGGCAGACGGCGATCTACCCGCAGGCCTCGCCCGGCGGCTGGCACCTGCTCGGCCTGTGTCCCTGGCGCCTGTTCGATGCTGGGCGCACGCCGCCCTGTCCCTTGCAACTGGGCGACCGGGTGCGCTTCGTGCCGATCGACGCAGCCGCCTATCGCCGGGAGCTCGTCCGGTGAGCGGGCTGCGGGTGCTCAGATCGGGGCCGCTGAGCCTGCTGCAGGATGGCGGCCGGCGCGGCTGGCAGCACCTCGGCGTCTCGCCCGGCGGGCCGCTGGACGGGCAGGCCGCGGCCTGGGCCAACCGCCTGCTGGGCAATCCCTGGGGCACGCCGCTGCTGGAAGTCGCCCTCGGCGATGTCGAGCTGCGCGCCGAGGTCGATACCTGGCTGGCGCTGACCGGCGCCGAGCTGCCGGCCAGCATTGATGGCCAGCCGCTGCCGGGCTGGGCGCGCTTTGCCCTGCGCGCCGGGCAATGCCTGCGCCTGGGTTTTGCCCGCAGTGGCCAGCGCGCCTACCTGGCGGTGGCCGGCGGCTTTCGCGCCGCGCCGGTGCTGGGCAGCGTCAGCACCCAGGTGCGCGAAGGCCTGGGTGGCCTGGACGGGCAGGGCGGCAAGCTGGTTGCCGGCGATCTGCTGCCCTGCGCCGCCGCGCACTTCGCCCGCGCCGCCAGCGTGCCCTGGCGCTACCGGCCCGACTACCGGGCTGCGCCGCTGCTGCGGGTGATAGTCGGCGGCGATGCGCCGGCCTTTGCCGAGGAGCAGCGGCAGGCGTTTTTCGCCCAGCCCTGGCGGCTCAGCGCGCAGTCCGACCGCATGGGCGCCCGCCTGCAGGGCGAGCCCTTGCGCGCGCCGCCGCGGCAGTGGTCGCTGGGGGTGGGCCGCGGCGCCATCCAGGTGCCGCCCGATGGCCAGCCGATCATCCTGCAGGCCGACCACCAGACCATGGGCGGCTATCCGTTGCTCGGCTGGCTGCATCCGCTGGATCTCTGGCGCCTGGCGCAGTGCCCGGCGCAGCAGGCGCTGCGCTTCACCCCGGTGGGCATCGGCGAGGCCCAGGCGCAGTTGCGCCAGTTCTACCGCTTCTTCCGCGGCTGAGCGCCAGGCGAGAGCGTTGCAACAGATTGCCGAGCGGCATGCGCCTCGTGCAGTTTGTGCCGTCTTCAGCCAGACTGACAAAATTCGTCGGCTGGGATGCCGCGCGTGTGCGCCCCCCGGTTTAAGCCCGTCCCCCAGAGGAATGCACAGTCTTGCCTGGCCCCAGTCTTCACCCCGTATGCGCAATCCTGGAGTTTTCCTGATGGGGCGCCGGACGCTCTGCCGGCTGGTGCTGGTTGCCGGCCTGCTGCTGGGCGCCGTTGCCGTTCGGGCCGAGCCCGGGGTGACGGCCGGCGCGGTGCGGGTGGGCATGGTCAACGCCCTGAGCGGCCCGGCCGCCGGGCTGGGCAGCGGCATGAAGGCTGGCGTGCAGGCCTACTTCGAGCGGGTCAATGCCGCCGGCGGGGTCAACGGGCGCCAGCTGGTCCTGGTCAGCCGGGACGATGGCTACGAGCCGGCGCGCAGTGCGGCGATCACCCAGCAGATGGTCGACTCCGGCAGCATCTTCGCCCTGCTCGGCTATGTCGGCACGCCCACGTCCAGGGCCGCCATGCCCATCGTCCTGCGAGCCGAGGTGCCCTACCTGTTTCCCTTTACCGGCGCCGAGGCGCTGCGTTCGCCGGTGCACCGCTGGGTATTCAATGTGCGCGCCTCCTACTTCGACGAAACCGAGGCAATGGTCGAGCGCATGACCCGCGACCTGGGCATCGAGCGCATCGCGCTGCTGATGCAGGACGACTCCTTTGGCGAGACGGTCAAAGGCGGGTTGCTGGGGGCCTTGCACAAGCGCCGGATGCAAATCCTGGCGGAGGCGCGGATCCGGCGCAATTCACTGGAGGTTGCCCCGGCCGTCGAGGCCTTGCACCGGGCAGAGCCGGACGCCATTTTCTTTGTCGGCACCTACAAGCAGCTGGCGGCGGCCATCAAGCAAGCCCGGGCGTTGGGCAGCAAGGCGCGCTTTTTCACGGTTTCGTTTATCGGCACCGAGAACTTCATCGCCGAGGCCGGTGCGGATGGCGACGGGGTGTACATCACCCAGGTCATGCCGTCGCCCCATGACGCTTCGCGCGAAGTGGTTCGCCGCTACCGGCAAGACGTGCGCGGCGCCGACCTCGGCTACACCTCGCTGGAGGGCTACATGGGCGCGGCGATCTTCGTCGAGGCCCTGCGCCTGGCCGGCGCCGAGCCGACGCGGGCGAACCTGATCAATGCCCTGGAGTTCCTCCGCGCGGACCTCGGCGGCTTCAAGGTCGAGTTCTCGCCGACCGACCACCAGGGCTCCGACGCGGTCTTTCTTACCCGTATCCAGGATGGCAAGGCCATGCCGGTCGAGGCTGTCGATTAAGCGATGTACCCGTTACGCGTTGCCGTTGTTTGGGGCAAGCGTTCGGGTGGCCGCTCTGGCTGTTCGTGGGAGCGAATTCATTCGCGATCAGGGCCTACGCCGAGCCGCCTGTTTATCGCGGATAAATCCGCTCCCCCGCAAGCTCGATGGCCTGTGCAACACGGAACTGCTACATAGCCATCGATTAACCCGACGGGCTCAGGCATTGATGCGTTCGGCGTGATGGCAGGCCACTTGCCGCGCCTCCAGCAGGCGCAGCTGCGGCACCTCGTTGCGGCAGCGCTCGCTGGCGTACGGGCAGCGCTGGTGGAAGGCGCAGCCGGCCGGCGGATCGAGCGGGTTGGGCAGTTCGCCGAGTATCTTGATCTTCGGCTTGCGCGGGTCCGGGTGGATGGTCGGCGTGGCCGACAGCAGCGCCTGGGTGTAGGGGTGCAGCGGGCGTGAATAGATCGTCTCGCTCGGGCCCATCTCCACCGGACGGCCAAGGTACATCACCAGCACGTCGTCGGCGACATGGCGCACCACCGCCAGGTTGTGCGAGATGAACACATAGCCGGTCCCGTACTGCTCCTGCAGGTCCATAAACAGGTTGAGCACCTGGGCCTGGATCGACACGTCCAGCGCCGAAGTCGGCTCGTCCGCCACCAGTACCTTGGGATTGAGCATCATCGCCCGGGCCAGGGCGATGCGCTGACGCTGGCCGCCGGAGAACATGTGCGGGTAGCGCTGGTAGTGCTCGGGGCGCAGGCCGACCTGTTGCATCATCGCCTGCACCCGCTCGCGGCGTTCGCCGCGGCTCAGCGGGGTGTTGATCAGCAGCGGTTCGGCCAGCTGGTCGCCGATCTTCTGCCGCGGGTTGAGCGAGGCGTAGGGGTTCTGAAAGACCATCTGCACGTCGCGGCGCAGCTGCCGACGCTGCGCCTTGTCGGCGCCGGCGACTTCCTGGCCGGCGATCTGCAGCGAACCGGAGCTGGGTTGCTCGATCAGGGTCAGGGCGCGGGCCAGGGTCGACTTGCCGCAGCCGGACTCGCCGACCACCGCCAGGGTCTTGCCGGCTTCGAGGCTGAAGGACACGCCGTTCAGCGCCCGCACCAGGGCGTGCGGTTTGAACAGGCCGCGGGATATCTCGTAGTGGCGGGTCAGCTCGCGGGCCTCCAGAACGATGCTCATCGGGCCACCTCCGGGCTCAGGTTGAGGGGGTAGAAGCAGCGCACCGCGCCGCGCGCATGGGCTTCCAGGGCCGGGCGTTGCGCGCGGCAATGCTCCTGGGCGTACGGACAGCGTGGTGACAGCAGGCAGCCGGCAGGGCGGTCATAGCGCCCGGGCACGATGCCCGGCAGGGTGGCCAGGCGGCGCTCGCCTAGGCTGTGCTCAGGAATCGCCTTGAGCAGCGCCTCGGTATAGGGGTGGGTCGGCGCATCGAACAGGGTCGGCACGCTGCCGATCTCCACCGCTTGCCCTGCGTACATCACGCACACCCGGTCGGCGGTCTCGGCGACCACGGCCAGGTCGTGGGTGATCAGCACCAGGCCCATGCCCTGGTCGCGCTGCAGGTCGAGCAGCAGGTTCATGATCTGCGCCTGGATGGTCACGTCCAGCGCCGTGGTCGGCTCGTCGGCGATCAGCAGCTTGGGCTCGGCGGCGATCGCCATGGCGATCGCCACGCGCTGGCTCATGCCGCCGGAGAGCTGGTGCGGGTAGGCGTCCAGGCGGCTGGCGGCGGCCGGAATCTCCACCCGCTCCAGCAACTGCAGGGCGCGGGCGCGAGCGGCCTGGCCCTTGAGGCCGAGGTGCTGGCGCAGCACTTCCTCGATCTGGAAGCCCACGGTGTAGCTGGGGTTGAGGGCGGTCATGGGGTCCTGGAACACCATGGCCAGGTCCTTGCCGACGACAGTGCGGCGCTGCTTGCCCTTGAGCCCGAGCATGTCGTGGCCGTCGAAGCGCAGGCTGTCGGCCGTGACCCGGCCGGGGGCGTCGATCAGGCCCATCAGCGCCAGCATGGTCACCGACTTGCCGGAGCCGGACTCGCCGACTATGGCCAGCACTTCGCCCTTGTCCACGGCCAGGTCGAGGCCGTCGACCACCGGGATGGCGTTGGCGCCGCCGAAGCGCACGCTGAGGTTGTGGATATCGAGAAGGCTCATGGCGGGTTCCTTACTGCGCATTCTTCAGTTTCGGATCGAGCGCATCGCGCAGCCCGTCGCCCATCAGGTTGATCGCCAGCACGCTGAGCAGGATGGTCAGCCCCGGCAGCGACACCACCCACCAGGCGCGCTCGATGTAGTCGCGCGCCGAGGCCAGCATGGTGCCCCACTCGGGTGTCGGCGGCTGCACGCCGAGGCCGAGAAAGCCCAGGGCGGCGGCATCGAGGATGGCCGCGGAGAAACTCAGGGTGGCCTGCACGATCAGCGGTGCCATGCAGTTGGGCAGCACGCTGACGAACATCAGGCGCAGGGTGCCGGCGCCGGCCAGGCGCGCGGCGGTGACGTAGTCGCGGCCCAGCTCGCCCATCACCGCGGCGCGGGTCAGGCGCACGTAGGACGGCAGCGAGACCACGGCGATGGCGATCACCGTGTTGAGCAGGCCGGGGCCGAGGATGGCGACGATGGCCACCGCCAGCAGCAGCGAGGGCAGGGCCAGCATCACATCCATCAGGCGCATGACCGAGGGCCCGAGCAGGCGCGGGAAGAAGCCGGCGGTGAGGCCCAGCAGCACGCCGGGCAGCAGCGACAGCAGCACCGAGGTCAGGCCGATCAGCAGCGACAGGCGCGCGCCATGGATCAGTCGCGACAGCAGGTCGCGGCCCAGCTCGTCGGTGCCGAGGAGGAACTGCGTCTGGCCGCCTTCCAGCCACACCGGCGGGGTGAGGAGGAAGTCGCGGAACTGCTCGCTGGGGTCGTGCGGCGCGACCCAGGGGGCGAACAGTGCGCAGAACAGGATCAGCAGCATGAACGCCAGGCCGACGACGGCGCCCTTGTTGTGGGCGAAGGCCTGCCAGAATTCCTTCAGCGGCGAGGGGTAGAGCAGCGCCTGGTCGGCGGGGGTAATGCTTGTCGAGTTACTCATGGTGTCTCTCGATCCGGGTGGGTTGGGTTGCGCGCAGCGAAGCCTAACGGTACGCACGTTGGGCTTCGGGGCTCCGCCCCTCAACCCAACCTACGGTTGATGGCGGATACGTGGGTTGACCAGGCCGTAGAGCACATCCACGACGAAGTTGACCAGGATCACCAGGCAGGCGATCAGCAGGATGCCGTTCTGCACCACCGGGTAGTCGCGGGCGCCGATGGCCTCGATCAGCCACTTGCCGATGCCCGGCCAGGAGAAGATGGTTTCGGTCAGCACGGCGCCGGCCAGCAGGGTGCCGACCTGCAGGCCGAACACGGTGAGCACCGGGATCAGCGCGTTGCGCAGGCCATGGACGAACACCACCCGCGCCGGGCTCAGGCCCTTGGCGCGGGCGGTGCGGATGTAGTCCTCGCGCAGCACTTCGAGCATGGCCGAGCGGGTCATCCGCGCGATCACCGCCAGGGGGATGGTGCCCAGCACGATGGCCGGCAGGATCAGGTGCCGGAGGGCGTCGACGAAGGCGCCGTCCTCCTCGCTGAGCAGGGTATCGATCAGCATGAAACCGGTAACCGGGGTGATGTCGTAGAGCAGGTCGATGCGCCCGGATACCGGGGTCCAGCCCAGGTATACGGAGAAGAACATGATCAGCAGCAGGCCCCACCAGAAGATCGGCATGGAGTAGCCGGCCAGGGAGATGCCCATCACCCCGTGGTCGAACAGCGAGCCGCGCTTGAGCGCGGCGATCACCCCGGCGATCAAGCCCAGCGTGCCGGCGAACAGCAGGGCGGCCAGGGACAGCTCCAGGGTCGCCGGGAACAGGGTGACGAATTCGCTCCACACGCCCTCGCGGGTGCGCAGCGACTGGCCCAGGTCGCCGTGGGCCAGCTGGCCGATGTAGTCCAGGTACTGCGCCGGCAGCGGCTTGTCCAGGCCGAGGCGGTGCATGGCTTCGGCATGCATCTGCGGGTCGACCCGGCGTTCGCCCATCATCACTTCCACCGGGTCGCCGGGGATCAGGCGGATCAGGGCGAAGGTCAGCAGGGTGACGCCGAAAAAGGTGGGGATCAGCAGCCCCAGGCGTCTGGCTATGAAGGACAGCATGGTGTGTTGCTACTCCGCATCGATCGGCTGTGCGCGTCCGGGTGGACGGCGCGAACGTATGGCGTGCGCCCTGGCGAGGGGCGGCATGACTCCCGCGACGGACGCAGGATGGCGGTTCGGCCGGGTGCCCCGCCAGTGCGGGGCACGCCGGCCGAGCGCTTACTTGCCGACGCTGACGCCGTAGAAGGAGTTGAGCGCGAACGGGCTGATCTTGAAGTCCTGCACGTTCTTGCGCATCGGTTGGTACACGGTGGAGTGGGCGATCGGGGTGATCGGCACCTGGGCCTTGAGGATGTGCTGGGCCTGCTTGTACAGGGCGGTGCGCTCGGCCACGTCGGTGGTGCGCTTGGCCGCCTGGACCAGCTTGTCGTAGGAGGCGTCGCACCACTTGGAGAAGTTGTTGCCGTCCACCGCATCGCAGCCGTAGAGGGTGCCCAGCCAGTTGTCCGGGTCGCCGTTGTCGCCGCTCCAGCCGATCAGCATGGCGTCATGCTCGCCGCCCTTGGCGCGCTTGAGGTACTCGCCCCATTCGTAGCTGACGATCTTGGCCTGGATGCCGACCTTGGCCCAGTCGGCCTGGAGCATTTCGGCCATCAGCTTGGCGTTGGGGTTGTACGGGCGCTGCACCGGCATGGCCCACAGGGTGATCTCGGTGCCTTCCTTGATGCCGGCGGCCTTGAGCAGGGCCTTGGCCTTCTTCGGGTCGAAGGCCGGGTCCTTGATCGTCTCGTCGTAGGACCACTGGGTCGGCGGCATGCCGTTCACCGCCAGCTGGCCGGCGCCCTGGTAGACGGCGTCGATGATCGCCTGCTTGTTCACCGCCATGTCCAGCGCCTGGCGCACTGCCAGCTGGTCGAACGGCTTGTGGGTGACGTTGTAGGCGATGTAGCCGAGGTTGAAGCCGGCCTGGTCGGGCATGGCCAGGTTCGGGTCCTGCTTCAGCGACGCCAGGTCGGCCGGGCGCGGGAACAGGGTGATCTGGCATTCGCCGGCCTTGAGCTTCTGCATGCGCACCGAGGCGTCGGTGTTGATGGCGAAGATCAGGTTGTCGATCTTCACGTCTTCCGGCAGCCAGTAGTCCTGGTTGCCGGTGAAGCGGATCTGCGCGTCCTTCTGGTAGCGCTTGAACACGAACGGCCCGGTGCCGATCGGCTTCTGGTTGATGTCGGCGGCCTTGCCGGCCTTGAGCAGCTGCTCGGCATACTCGGCGGACTGGATCGAGGCGAAGCTCATCGCCAGGTTCTGGATAAAGGCCGCGTCGACATTGTTCAGGCTGAACTTGACCGTCATGTCGTCGAGCTTTTCCAGCTTGGCGATGTTGGCGTCCATGCCCATGTCGGTGAAGTAGGGGAATTCGGCGGGGTAGGCCTTACGGAACGGGTGCTGCTTGTCGAGCATGCGCTGGAAGGTAAACAGCACGTCGTCGGCGTTGAAGGTGCGGCTCGGGGTGAAGTAGGAGGTCGAGTGGAACTTCACCCCGGGACGCAGGTGGAAGGTGTAGCTGAGGCCGTCGGCGGAGATATCCCACTTCTCGGCCAGGCCGGGGACTACCGCGGTGCCGCCACGCTCGAACTGGGTCAGGCGGTTGAACAGGGTTTCCGCGGCGGCATCGAAGTCGGTGCCGGTGGTGTACTGGCCGGGGTCGAAGCCGGCGGGGCTGCCTTCGGAGCAGAACACCAGGTTGCTGGCGGCGCTGGCGAAGGGCGCGCTGGCGATCAGCCCAGCGGCGAGAAGTGTCTGGATGACGGCGTTTTTACGCATGTTGACCTCAGGTTTGTGGTTGTTGTCATCGTGAGGGGGCATCTTGTGGACGCCTTGCGCGAAACCATGCACGGCATATGCCGGGCAGCAACGTTAAGCCGAGATCAGTGTAGAAGAGGTGGGGAAGCTGTAAGGGCTTGTCGCAATTCTGCAAGTCGGGCGGGGTTGGCGGTGGCTGGCCGCTACCTGGGGTAGTCACCGCAGGTAACGGCTCGTGCACAGGCTCAGGGCATCTGTACCTCGATTACCCCATCGGCAGCCATGCTCACCTTGCTGCTGCCGGCCTCGATCTGTTGCGTCGGGGCGCTCTTGCTGAAGCTGCCGCTGTCCATGGCCATGGCGCGCATCGGCTGCACCGGCTGGAAGCCGCCACTGTTGAGGTTGAGGCTGACCAGCTTGTAGCCCTTGCCGCCCACCGCCGCGGTGGCCAGCTGGGCGCGGGCCTTGAAGGCGGCCACGGCTTCCTTGATCAGCGCATCTTCGCTTTTCTGCCGGGTCTCGTCGGCCACGGCGAAGCTCATCTCGGCCATCTTCAGCTCGCCGAGCAGGTCGGCGCTGAGTTGCGCCAGGGGCGCGAAGTCGGCGCTTTCCAGGCGCACTTCGGCGCGTTCGCGCCAGGCGCTGATCTTCTTGCCTTCATCCTCGTATACCGGGTAGCTGTGCCGGCTGCCCAGGCTGACCTTGACGCCCTTGACCCGGCGCGCCTGCTCGACGGCCTGGTTCAGGGTGGTGGTGATGGCCGCGGCCAGCTTGCCCGGGTCCCTGTCCTGGGCCTCGCTGTAGAGGGTCACGAACATGCGGTCGTGGGCCACTTCCTGGCCGACTTCGGCGCGCAGGGCGACCTGGTTGTAGCGGGCCTCCTCGGCCTGGGTCGACAGGCTGGTCAGGGCGATGACGCCGAACACCAGGGTGGCGGCGATGCGGTTGAGCGCGTGCATGGGAACTCCTTGTGCTGGATTGTCCTAGGGTAGACGTTGCCTTCTGACCACTCGGGTTAACCGAGGTTGCATCGGCGGTGTAAGGTGCCCGGCCTGGCCTCCGAACCTGCGGCGAGTTGCCGCAGGCGGGCGGGCGGGGGCGGGTGGTGGTTATACTCGCCGCAATTCACCGGAGCCGCCATGTACGCGACTGTCCAACTGTTTTCCGCCAGCCGGCAGAACCTCTGGCGCCTGACCCTGATCCGCCTGCTGGTGCTTGCCGCCCAGGCCGGTTCGGTGGGCATCGCCTACCTGTCCGACCTGCTGCCGCTGCCCTGGCTGGCGCTGAGCGTCACCCTCGGCATTTCCCTGGTGCTGTGCCTGCTCACCGCCCTGCGCCTGCGCGGGCCGTGGCCGGTGACCGAGCTGGAATACACGGTGCAGCTGGCCTGCGACCTGGTCATCCACAGCGTACTGCTGTATTTCTCCGGCGGTTCGACCAATCCCTTCGTCTCCTACTACCTAGTGCCGCTGACCATCGCCGCGGCGACCCTGCCCTGGTTCTACTCCATGGTGCTCGGCGGCCTGGCGCTGAGCGGCTATACCGCGCTGCTGATCTGGTACCACCCGCTGCACCTGAACAACCTGCAGCACGAGACCATGCTGATCAGCCTGCACCTGTTCGGCATGTGGCTGAACTTCGCCCTGTCGGCGGCCTTCATCACCTTCTTCGTGGTCAAGATGGCCGGTGCCCTGCGCCGCCAGGACGAGCTGCAGGCGCTGCGCCGCGAGGAGGGCATGCGCGACCAGCAACTGCTCGCCGTGGCCACCCAGGCCGCCGGTGCCGCCCACGAGCTGGGCACGCCGCTGGCGACCATCAGCGTGCTGCTCAAGGAGCTGCGCCAGGAGTACCGCGACAAGCCGGCCCTGCAGGACGATCTGGCGCTGCTCCAGGAGCAGGTCAAGCTGTGCAAGGAAACCCTGCAGCACCTGGTGCGCGCCGCCGAGGCCGACCGCCGCCAGGCCGTGGCCGAGCAGAGCGCCGTGCAGTGGCTGGAGGCGACCCTCAACCGCTGGCACCTGATGCGCCCGGAAGCCACCTACCGCTATCAGTGCCTGGGCCTGGCCGCCGTGCCGCGCCTGCTGCCACCGGCCGACCTGACCCAGGCCCTGCTCAACCTGCTGAACAACGCCGCCGATGCCTGCCCGGACAAGCTGGATATCCGCCTGGACTGGGACCACCTGTGGATCGTCCTGAGCATCCGCGACCACGGTGCCGGCGTGCCGCTGGCGATTGCCGAGCAGCTCGGCAAACCCTTCTTCACCACCAAGGGCAAGGGCTTCGGCCTCGGCCTGTTCCTCAGCCAGGCCAGCGTGACGCGAGCCGGCGGGTCGGTGAAACTGTACAACCATGAAGACGGCGGTACGCTGACCGAGCTACGCCTGCCCAGACTGGCCCCCGGAGATGAACATGAGTGACGAACCCCTGATCGACGGCGAAGAGCAACCGCACCTGTTGCTGGTGGACGACGACGCCACCTTCACCCGCGTCATGGCGCGGGCCATGGATCGTCGCGGCCTGCGCGTCAGCGTGGCCAACTCGGCCGAGGAAGGCCTGGCCCTGGCCAAGGAAGACCTGCCGGACTACGCCGTGGTCGACCTGAAGATGGAGGGCGACTCCGGCCTGGTGCTGCTGCCCAAGCTGCTGGAACTGGATGCGGAAATGCGCGTGGTGATCCTCACCGGCTATTCGAGCATCGCCACCGCCGTGGAGGCGATCAAGCGCGGCGCCACCAACTACCTGTGC
This sequence comes from Pseudomonas sp. L-22-4S-12, assembly GCF_009799935.1. Classification (NCBI taxonomy): domain Bacteria; kingdom Pseudomonadati; phylum Pseudomonadota; class Gammaproteobacteria; order Pseudomonadales; family Pseudomonadaceae; genus Pseudomonas; species Pseudomonas sp. L-22-4S-12. The sequence goes on from NZ_WELL01000001.1 coordinate 1,269,397, forward strand.
AAGCCGGCCGACGCCGACGACGTGCTCACCGCGCTGCTCTCCGAGCATGCCGACCTGGACACCCTGGTACCGGAAAACCCGATGTCGGTGGACCGCCTGCAGTGGGAGCACATCCAGCGCGTGCTGGCCGAGCACGAGGGCAATATCTCCGCCACCGCCCGCGCCCTGGGCATGCACCGGCGCACCTTGCAGCGCAAACTGCAGAAACGTCCGGTACGCCGCTGAGCCTCCTCTTGAGTGGGGGCGGCCTAGCCGCGAAGGACCTCACGGCCTGAGCACCTGTTTCACGGCTGAAGCCGCTCCTACGGATTTGCAGCCCTGGAGCCAGGAACCCAGGGTCTGAAAGGCTGGCGAAAGCTTTTCGCCGTTCGCTGCGGGTATCATTAGCCCCCTACCTAGTTAGCCGGGACCGCCATGCTCGCCGTTGTCCAGCAGACCCTCGCCGTCACCGCCCCGGTGTTTGCCATGCTGTTCCTCGGCGTGGGCCTCAAGCGCCTGGGCTGGATCGACGCGGGCTTCATCGATACCGCTTCGGCCCTGGTGTTCAAGGGCACCATGCCGGTGATGCTGTTCCTCGCCATCCTGCAGGCCGACCTGAGCACCGCGCTGCAGCCGGCGCTGCTCGGCTACTTCCTGCTGGCCACGCTGCTGGGCTTTCTGCTGGTCTGGGGCTGGGCGATCCTGCGCATCCCGCGCGAGGAGCGCGGCGTGTATACCCAGGGCGCCTTTCGCGGCAACAACGGCATCGTCGGCCTGGCGCTGGCCACCAGCCTGTACGGCGACTACGGCCTGTCGCTGGGCGGCATCCTCGGCGGGGTGGTGATCCTCTCGTACAACAGCCTGTCGGCCATCGTCCTGGCCATCTACAGCCCGCATGCCAAGGCCGACGTGTGGAGCATCGGCAAGAGCATCCTGCGCAACCCGCTGATCCTCGGCGTGCTGGCGGCGATTCCGTTCGCCTACTGGCAGGTCAAATTGCCGGCCTGGCTGCTCACCTCCGGCGACTACTTCGCCAGCATGACCCTGCCGCTGGCGCTGATCTGCATCGGCGGCACCCTGTCGCTGGCCTCGCTGCGCCAGGGCAGCGGCCTGGCCCTCAGTGCCAGCCTGTGGAAGATGCTCTGGCTGCCGTTGCTGGCGACCCTCGGCGCGTTCTTCTGCGGTTTTCGCAATGCCGAACTGGGCATCCTCTTCCTGTATTTCGCCAGCCCCACGGCGGCGGCCAGCTTCGTCATGGCCAAGGCCAGCGGCGGCAACCACGAACTGGCGGCGTCGATCATCGTCATCACCACCCTGGCGGCGGTGGTCAGCACCAACCTCGGCTTGCTGATTCTCCAGGCGGGCGGCTGGATGTAGGTTGGGTTGAGGAGCTCTGCGACGAAGCCCAACGGGCTAGGCTGACTCCGGCTGCGTGCTGGTCTGAGCTTCCTGATGTTGGGCTTCGCTGCGCTCAACCCAACCTACGGCAGGAATTCCACGCGCAAGGCGCGGCTGGCGCTGCGGCCCTGGTCGTCGCTGACGCGGATCTGGTACTGCCCGGAGCGCTCGGGGCGCCATTGCAGGGCGCTTTGCGGCGTGCCCTGGCCGAGCAGGGTGTGGTCGGCGAACCAGTACAGCCGGCGCGCATCGCTGGCGGCGTTGGCGCTCAGGGCGATGCTCTCCTGCGGTTGCGACAGGCGCAGGCTGTAGGTCACCTGGGTCAGTGGCGAGGTGATGCGTGGCACTTCCTGCAGATTGACCGCCGCCTGCACCTGGCAGTCGCGCTGGGCGTCCGGTGGGGTGCGCCGTGGCAGGCCGGCGGCGGTGAACAGGCGCTGCAGCTCGGACGGCCAGAATTCGAAGACCTGCAGTTCGCTGGTCGCCGGGTCGAACGGCGGGCAGGCGGCCTTGCCGGTCAGCCGGTCAACCAGCACCGGGCGATGCAGATCCGACACGCGAATCGGCGATACGCCGGGGATGTACCAGGTCTTGCGCGTCTGTGGGCACCAGCGGTTGGGCAGCTCGCCGGAGGCGGCGCAGACCTCGACCCGGGTCAGTCCCGGCGGTGGCCGGTCGACGGTCGCCTGGACCTCGGGCAGGGCCAGCGGCAGGGCGTCGGCGATGCGGAAGAACAGCGGCGCGGCGGTCTTGATGCCGACGAAGGCCGGGTTGGCCGTGGCGTCGAAGTTGCCCACCCACACCACCAGCACGTAGGGGCCGACCAGCCCCGCGCTCCAGGCATCGTGGAAGCCCCAGGAGGTGCCGGTCTTCCAGGCCACCGGCCAGTTGCGCCCGCGTGCATCGGCTGGCAGGCCGTCCGGGCGCGGGTTATGCCGGAGCATGTCGCGCACCATGAAAGTGGCCTGCGGCGACAGCAGCTGCGCGCCTGGTTCGCTGCGGTCTTCGCGGGTCCAGCGCAGTGGACGCAGGCGGCCGTCGCCGGCCAGCAGCAGGTACAGCTTGGCCAGCTCGGCCGGGGTCATCTCGCCGCCGCCGAGGGCCAGGGCCAGGCCGTAGAACTCCTCCTCGCGCAGGTGCTGGATGCCGGCGCGCTGCAGCAGGCCGTGCAGTGATGGTTTATCCAGTTGGCTGGCCAGCCACACGGCCGGCACGTTGCGGCTGCGGATCAGCGCATCCTGGGCGGTCAGCGGGCCGGCGAACTTGCCGTCGAAGTTCTCCGGCTGGAAGTCACCAAAGGCGCTGGGCGCGTCCTTGATGATGCTCATCGGCTGGATCAGGCCCTGGTCCAGGGCCAAGGCATAGAGCAGCGGCTTCAGCGTCGAGCCCGGCGAGCGGCGCGACTGTACGCCGTTGACCTGGCCGTGGATGCCCGCATCGAAGTAGTCGGCCGAACCGACCAGCGCCTTCACCGCCTGGTCGCGGCTGTCCACCAGGATTGCCGTCGCGTTGCGCACGCCCTGGCGGCGGTGGTCGCTGACGAACTGCTCGATGAGCTTTTCCAAGCGGGTCTGCAGGCGCAGGTCGAGGGTACTGTGCAGCTCGGCGCCGGTGTGGCTGGCCAGCAGCTGTTCGCTCAGGTGCGGCGCGCGGAATGGCAGCTGCTGGCGGGTGCGTGCCTGCAGCGGCAGTTGCAGTAGGCCGTCATTGCGCGGGTCGTCGGCATGCTCGCTGCGCCATTGGGCCATCAGTTGCAGGCGGGCCTTCTGCTGCGACGGGCCGAACTGGCCGCGCCCCGGCTGCTGGGGAATCACCGCCAGGGCCAGGGCCTCGCTGAGCGACAGCTGCTCGGCGGACTTGGCGAAGTAGATGCGGCTGGCGGCCTCGACTCCCTCGATATTGCCGCCCATGGGCGCCAGGTTGAGGTAGGCCTCCAGGATGTCGTGCTTGCTGTGGCGTGCTTCCAGCCACAGGGCCAGGGCGATCTGCTGCAACTTGCCGGGGATCTGCCGCGAGTTGAGGCCATACAACCGCCGCGCCAGCTGCATGCTCAGGGTCGAGCCGCCCTGGCGCATGCCGCCGCCGTAGGTGGCCAGGGTGGCGCGCAGCAGCGCCGTCGGATCGACGCCGGGGTGACGGTAGAAGTGGCGGTCCTCCTTGAGCAGCAGGGCGTCGATCATCGCCGGGGCGATGCGCTCCAGCGGCTGCCACAGGCGGTACTGGCCGTCGCTGGCCAGGGTCATGCGTAGCAGCTCGCCGTCCTCCGCCAGCACCAGGCGCGACAGCGGCGCCGCCTCGCGCAGCGGCGCGTGCGGCCACAGGCGCAGGGCCAGGAGCAGCAGGGCGAAGAGACCGAGGCCAAACAGGCAGCGTTTCAGTCGTGACATGGCGTTTCAACGAAAACGGCCCTCTGGGGAGAGGGCCGTGGGTTCAGGGTTTGACGATGGTCAGCTTGCCGGCCTTGCCACGCGCCTGCTGGCTGGTGTCGTACATGCCTTCGGCGTAGGCCGGCGGCGTGCCGAAGGTGCCGGCGTTGGTGGCGCGTACGCGGTAGACGAAGGTGGCGGCGTCGCGGTACACGGTGCCGTAGAGCACCACGCGGTCGTCGCGCACGTCGGCGAAGTCCGGGTTCCAGTCGCTCAGTGCGCTTTCACCGACCGGCGGCTGCCAGCTCGGTTCTGCGTATTCGCCTTCCTCGCTGTATTCCTCCTCGGACGACTCCTCGTCGGCACTTTCTGTCACCGCGGCCGGCTGGTTGTACACCGGCTCGGTGCCGCCCGGCAGCAGGTCGACCACGGCCACCTGCTGTACCTGGTCGAAGTCCTTGGCGCGCAGGCGCAGGCGCACGAAGAACTCGTCGCCGACCTTGACCTGATCCACGGGCTCGCCATCCAGGTCGGTGTACTCGTGGGTCACTTCCAGGCCGTCGGCAATCACCTTGTTCGGTGCGCCGCGGTCGTAGCCGGCTTCGCTGAGCATGTAGAACACCGGTGCGTCGCTGTCCTTGCGCAGCAGGAGCATCTTCGCCGCGATCGGCACCTCGCTGACTGGCGGCTTGCCGCTCAGTTCCAGCGGCTGCTCGCCCTGCTTGCCCAGCCAGGCGCTGACCTTGAGGTTGAGACCGACTTCGGCGCGCTCGCCGTAGCTGTCCAGGGCGCGCAGCAGCAGGGCGGCGGAGAGCGAGTTGTAGCGCTGTTCGCTGAGACGCTCGCCGAGGCTGTCGAGCAGTTTCACTGGTACTTCGTCCAGCTCGCCGGGGAAGTGCTTGCTGAGCAGGCGCAGGTGCTCGGCGTCATGCACCAGCGGGTCGTAGTACAGGCCGTAGCTGCTCCAGTTCTTCTCCAGGGTGCGCCACTGCTGCTCGCCGAACAGCTTGTCGGCCTGCTTGTCCTGCTTGAGCAGCTTGTAGCTGGCGGCCAGGTACGCAGCGCCGATGTCCTGTTGCCAGTTCTGGCTGTGGTAGGTCTCGTAGCGCTCGCGGATATCGGCCAGGGCGCCGCTGGTGACCACGCCCTGGCGGGTCAGCAGGTAGGCGGCGTAGGCGCGGTCACGCAGCTCGCCGAGGCCTTCGCTGGGGCCATTGGCCACTTGCGACAGGTAGGCGTTGGCGCGGTTGAGCAGGTCGCCCGGTACCGGGTAGTTGCGTTCCTTGGCCTCGATCAGGAAGTCGCTGGCGTACAGGCTGGCGAACGGCACCACCTGCGGGTTGGCCGCCCACAGACCGAAGCCGCCTTCCAGGTTCTGCCGCGAACGCAGGATGCGCACCGCGTTGTCGAAGGCCGGCAGGGCGGCCTCGTCGACGCCAGCCGCCGAGCTGCCCCAGACCAGCGCCGGCATGGCCTTGGACACCAGCTGCTCCGTGCAGCTGTAGCCGTAGTCGGCCAAGTAGCTCTGCAGGCCGTCGGCCCACACCAGCGGCGAGCCGGCGGCGCCGAAGCGCACGTTGCGCAGCTGCGGGTAGAGGTCGCGGCTGATCTGCACTTCGCCGCTGGAGTCCTCGCTGCGGCCCAGGGTCAGCGCCACGCGGCGTTCCACCAGTGGGCGCACCGAGGTGGTTTCGCCGATTTGCACGCGCTTGCCGTCGGGCAGGGTGGCGACGAAGTTGAGATCGGCCGAGCCGAGGGCTTCCAGGGCCAGCAGGTCGATCTCCACCACGCCTTCCTTGCGCGGCGCCAATTGCAGCTCGGCCTGGCTGATGGCCTGCACCTTGAGGCCGGCGCTGGTCTCCACGCTGACCTTGACCGTGGCCGGCTGCTCCAGGTTGCTGAATACCCCGGCGCTGACCTTGAACACATCGCCCGGGGCGACGAAGGCCGGCACGTTGGGGGTGATCACCAGCGGCCCACGTACCTCGGTAGCGCCCTCGACCACGCCGATGCGGGCATCGTCCACGGCTACGGCGAACAGGTGCAGCTTGCCGTTGAAGTAGTCCGGCACCGGGTAGCTGAAGTGGTTGTCGCCGGGCTGCAGGTCGACCAGGCCGGACCAGTAGGCCACCGGCGGCTTGCGCTTGCGCTTGAACGGGTTGAGGTGGGCGCCGAGCAGGTCTTCGCCGTCACCACCGACCGCTGCGGCCTGCAGCAGGCGGCTGAACTCGGGCAGCAGCAGGTCGAGGATCTGGCTGGTTTCCACTTCCAGGGCGCGTTTCTGGAAGAACTGCGCCAGCGGGTCGGGCGCCTTGTAGCGCGCCACCTGCAGGATGCCTTCGTCCACCGCGTAGATCACCGCGCGGCCTGGGCGGTCGCTGCGCACGTTGATGTCGAGTGTCTGCCCCGGCTCGATATGCTCGGCGGCCTGCAGTTGCAGCGGGATGCGCCGCGCGTCGAGGTCGATGCGCAAGGCCGCGGCGCCATAGGACAGCGGGCTCATGTAGACCTCGGGCGAGGCGCTGTCGCGGACGAACTGCACGTTGACGTAGGCGTTGCCTTCCAGCTCGGCGGGCAGACGGATGCGCTGCACGCTGCTGGTGCTGTCGGCCTTGAACCACTGGTGGGCGTAGACCTTGTCGCGCTCGATGGTGATCAACCCGGCGCCGGTGTAGGGCGCGCGGATGCTGATCTCGATCTCGCCGCCCTGGGCGTAGCTGTCCTGGTCCAGGCGCAGCTGCAGTTCGGCGTTGCGTTCCAGCGAGCGGCTGGCGTTGCCCTGGCCGGCGACGCTGTAGTCGACCTGGTTCAGCGGCGTGCCGTCGGCGGCCTTGAGGGTCAGGGTGTAGTCGCCGGGCTCGCTGGTGTTGAGCCGCTGCTTGCTGCCGGCGGCGGCAATCGCCAGCGGCTGGCTACCGAGCGGGATGTTCTTGATTCGCGACTGGTACTTGTAGGTGCCGTTGGACTGCTTGACCAGTACCGAGACGTAGCGGTGCTCGACCAGCTCGGTGGACAGGCCGTCCACCGCCAGCGGCTTGAGGTCCGGGCCGATGGCCAGCCACTCGATCTCGCGCTGGGCGGCCTTGCTCACGTAGCTCAGCGCGTCGACGCTCTTGACCCCGACCAGCCAGGGCGCGGACGACACCATCAGGCTGCTCTGGGCGGCGACATTGCGTCCGCCCTCGGCCTCGAACACCCGCGCCAGCAGGCTGAGGCGGTAGGTGCTGGCGGTGTAGCGATCCAGCTTGAGGTCGTGCAGGGTTTCGCCGTTGTCGTCGGTCTGCGCTTCCGGCAGTTCCTCCGTGCTGCTTTCGCTGAGCGAGTTGTTCAGACGGAAACGGTAGTCGGCATAGCCGTCGAAGGCGGCATAGGCCGGCGACAGGGTCATCTCGGCGGTGACCCGGCGCGCCGAGGCCGGCGCGCCGAACAGGTGCATGGCCTTGACCTTGGCCTCGACCTGCGCGGGGGCGATCCAGCCCTTGACCGGCGTCTTGGCCAGGGTGGCGCTGACCTTCATGCGGTCCGGCTCGAAGTCACGCACCTTGAAGTCGACGCTGCCCAGTTCGGTGCGCCGATTTTCCTCGTCGATCAGGCTGAGGCTGGCGGTGTAGGTGCCGGCCGGCGCCGCTTCGCTGCTGTGGAAGTCGAGGCTCTCGAAGCCGCTGCTGGACAGTTTCAGCTGCTGACGCAGCACGCTCTGCCCGCGCGGGTCGCGCACGTCCAGCTCGACCGGCAGGCCTTGCAGCTGGCCGCTCCAGTTGGCGGTGCGGACGATCATGCCCAGGTGCGCGGTCTCGCCCGGGCGGTACAGGCCGCGGTCGCTGAACAGGTAGGCGCCGAGACGATCCGGCGCGCCGGCCTCGTACTGGCCGCCGATATCGAAGCGCGACAGGTCGAGGCGGTGCTGGCTGCGCGCTACCGGCAGGAACGACTGGTCGTTGCCATGGTTGACCACGTACATCAGCGGGGTCTTCTCGCGGCGCAACTCGTCGAGCTTGGCGAAATGCGCCTGGCCGTTGAGGTCGGTGTAGGCGGTGGCCACCGGCAGGCCGTTGCGGCCGATGATCTCGACTTCGGCACCGGCCACCGCGCCGCCCTGGCTGAGCGACTGGACGAAGAGGTCGTGGCTGCCATCGCTGCTGCGTTTGGCGATGATGCCCAGGTCGGTGACCACCACGAAGCGCAGGTCGCGGGTCGGGTTGTCGTCGTAGTAATAGTCGAAGGTGTCCTGGCTCGGATCATCCTCGGAGCTGAGCTTGATCACGAAGATGCCGCGACGGCCGCCGTCGGCATTCAGGTAGGGCGCCAGGTCGACATGGCTGTACTGGGTCTTGGCCGGGTCGCCGGCGTCCAGTGGCAGCTTGACCGCCATGCGTTCGACCATGCGATCGAAGTAACCGTTGCTGATCTCCGGGCGGGTGAAGCTGCCATAGTTCTGGTCGACCAGATGGTGCAACTGGTTGGGCAGCAGGCGCGAGATTTCCACCTGGGCGCCGGGCACGCCGCGACCGAGGATGCCCAGCTGCTTCTCGCCATTCAGGCTGAGCAGGGCGCCTTCGGAAAGGAAGGCCAGGGCGCGCGGGTACTTGGGCATCTGCAGCAGGCTGTAGGTCGGGTCCTTGGCCAGGTAACCACCGACCGCCTCGACCTTGGCCGCCACCTTCACATAAAGGAAGCGCCCCGGCGCGGCCTTGAACTTGAAGGCGTGCAGGCTGTTCAGTGGCTCGATGCTGGGGATGTGGGTCAGTTGCAGGCGTTCGGCCTTGGCCAGGGTCTTTTCGTCGACCTCTGACTCGTCCCAGTATGCGTTGCCTTGCGGGTCGCGCTCGGGCAGCAGCCAGGCCTGCACCTGCCTGGCGATGGCCTCGTCGGCCACGGCGCTGGAGCTGCTGAACATCAGTACCGGTTCCAGCTCGCCACGGTCGTTGTCGACGAACTGGACATTGCCGGCGCTGAAGCTCAGGCGATAGCGCCCCGGCACGCTGACGGTGGTCTGCAGCGGCTGGTCGCTGGCGTTGCCGCCGTCGCGGGCCCGGATGCCCTTGTCCACGACCAGGCTCACGCTGCTGCTTTCCAGCGGGGTGGCCAGCGGTGCGGAGTGTACGTAGGCGCTGAGCTTGTTCTTGCTGAAGCGGATTTCCGGGGTCGGCGGTACATCCTTGTCGCGGTATTCCAGGCCACGATCCAGGTTGATCGCGACGCCCTGGCGGAAGGACTCTTCGTCCACCGGGTGGGAGAAGTTGAAGGTGGCCACCAGCTTCTTCAGGCTCGGCACCACCGGGTCCTGGTACAGCTCGCGGCTGGCCAGGCTGGCGCTGAACGGCTGGGTACGGAAGTCGAACTCGTACTGACCGAGCAGCACGCCGTCGGCGAGCAGGCCTTCCGGCTCCAGGGCCACCTTGTAGTCCTGGTCGATCAGCCAGTCGCTGGCCGGGGTGAACATCAGGCTGCGGTCGCTGGCCCAGCGCCAGGTGCCTTTGGCTTCCGGTTGCAGACGAATGCCTTGTTTGACCTCCTTGCCGATGGCCTCCAGCGGCGCGGCGGATTCAGCGAAGTTGATCCACAGGCTGTCGATAATGATCGGCTCGTGCTGGTAGTTGGTCAGCACCGGCTTCTTCACCGAGTAGGCCACCGTATGCGGCACCGGCAGGTTCTGGTACCAGTGCCAGGCATAGGCGCCGGCACCGCCGAGCAGGGCCAGCAGCGCCAGGGCTGCGGCCGTCTGCCTGGGTCGCGCGCGCAGCCAGCGGCCGCAGGCGCACAGGCCCTGCCACAGCTTGCGCAGCCACAACGGCGGCTGCCAGCTGCCCACCAGGGCGCCCAGCAGCCAGCGCGCCAGGCGCAGGATGCCGAGGATGACGAAGGCGAAAACGGCGAAAATGCGGCGGCAAGCCGATTTGAGCGAAGCGAGCATATGCATCCCTGCAACATGAAGGTGCGGACCTTGCGTCCGCGGGGGGTGAGGCCGGTGGCAATCGCGGTGCGGATTATGCGCTTGCCGGCCCTGTGGCAGCGCCGGGCAGGGAAACTGAATTCGATTGAATTGAGAGGTGCGTCACGCTCGTTCCAGGCCCCTGCGGCGCCAGCGTGCGCCGTGACAGGAGGCGGGCTGCGGGTGCCGTCCGAATGTGACTGGCTACCAAACTCCTGACTGTTGCGGCAGCTACCGATTGTCAGTCGCCTTGCCAGTCGCTAGCCTTGGCGATTCAGCGCCATTAAAGGATTAATCATGCGCCCCCCGTTGTTGCTGCTATGCCTGACGCTGCCGGCGTCGGCGGTTTTGGCAGAACCTTCCGCCAGCCTCGAAGGGCCGGCGGCGGGCTGGCGTTATTCCGGCCTGCTCGACCGTACGGAGCAGGCGCGCGTGGCCTACCCGACGCCGCCGATCGATCGCGGCGCGCAGCGCAATCGCAGCATGATCGAAGGCCGGCTCGCCGGTACCCAGGGCCTGCGCCAGCCCCATGTGCTGGCGGTCAATGGCAACCCGCTGCCTCTCTACACCGACGCCGAAGGGCGGTTCGCCCGGCCCTACAACTTCGGCGCCGGTTCCAACAGCGTCGAGCTGCGCGCCGATGGTCAGCCGCTGCGCCGCGTGCAGTTCTATGAAGCCAATACCCAGAAGACCCCGGCGCGGGTGCGCATCGTCCTCGGCTGGGACGACCCCAAGGCCGAGCTCGACCTGCACGTGGTCACCCCCGACGGCCAGCATGCCTTCTGGGCCGATCCGGTGATGAGCAATGGCGGCGGCCTGGATGTCGACAGCGTCGACGGCCCCGGCCCCGAGATGTTCAGCATGACCGCGCCGCTGCACGGCACCTACCTGATCTACGTGAACTACTGGGGCAACCTGAACAGCCAGGGCTACAACTTCCAGGCCGGCAGCAACCAGAACGAGGTAATCACCTCGCAAATCAGCCTGGTGTTCAACGAGAACACCGTCAACGAGAAGCGCGAGACGTTCGTGGTGCCGCTGCGCACCATCGGCGATCTGCTGCTGATCAAGTCCTTCAACTATTGAATGTTCCCTGTGCAGGGATGAATCGGGGTTTCCATACATGAGCGAGAACACCGCACCCGTCGCCAGTGCCAGCCCGCCACCCGCCCGGCGCCTGCGTCCGCTGCTGATCGCCCTGGGCGTGGCCGTGCCGGTGGCGGCAGCCGGGCTCTTCGGCTGGCTGTGGCAGGGGCAGCAGCCGGCGCGCGAGCTGGGCGAGGAGAACCTGCTGGGCCTGGATCTGGCACGCCCCGACGTGCTGATCGAGAGCGCCTCGCTGAGCCGCCTGCCCAAGGACCTGCTCAGCGTGCCGCTGCTGCGCGACAGCCTGACCGAGGACCTGGTGTTCTACTACGAGGCCAACGCCGACCGCCTCGGCCTGACCGGCAGCCTGCGGCGGATCATCTACGAGCACGAGCTGCAGCTGCGCGACAACCTGCTCGACGAGTTGCTCGACCAGCCGGCCGAGGTCGCCCTGTGGCGCGATGCCGGCGGCCGTCTCAGGCACTTCCTGGTGGTGATCGAGCGCGGCGGCCTGGCCAAGGCCCTGGAGCCGCTGGCCAAGGTGGCGCTGGACGATAGCCAGCTGAGCCAGGCCGGCGAGTTCAGCGTCGATGGCGCCGCGGTGCCCTTCTACCGCCTGCGCTACAACAGCGACCGCTCCGTGCTGCTCGCTTCCCATGGCGATCAGCTGTTGCTGCTGTCCAGCGCCGACATGCTGTTCGCTCCCGAGCCGCCGGCTGTGGCCCAGGCCGCGGCGGTGAGTGCGGATGACGACGCCGAGGTGGCCGCCGTGGACCCGGAAACGGCGACGCCTGCTGACGAAGCTGTCGCCGAGCCGAGCGGTCCGCTGCTGGCGCAGGTTTCCGCGCAGACCGTGGAAGCCCTGCTCGCCGGCCAGCATCCGTTCCCCGACAGTTTCGGCCTGGAGCCGCGCGAGCAGTTGAGCCAGCGCATCACCCTCGGTGCGGACTTCCTCTCCCTCGGCTACCAGCGCTTCATTCCGGCCTTCGCCGGGCTGCGCTTCGAGATGGGCGCGCAGGGCTGGCAGAGCTTCCTGGCCCTGGACGAGGTGGAGCAGCCGGCCGCCTTCGATTTCAGCCCGGTGTGGCAGGCTATGCCCATGGGCGCCAGCGCTTGTGTGGCGCTGCCGGTGGCGCCGGGCATGGCCGAGCGCCTGCTGGGCAAGGTCGGTGCCGAGGCCAAGGCGGCTGCCCAGTTGAGTGGCCAGCTCAGCGGCACGGCCGGGCTGTGCTGGTACGCCGAGTCGCGCCTGCACTCGCCGCTGCTGGTCGGCACGCTCAAGGCGCCGGCCAGCGCCGCGACCGACGCCGAGCTCGGCCGCCTGTTCGGCACGCTGATCGGCGCCTGGGAGCCCTATGCCGAGGATGGCGCCTTCCCGGTCACCAGCAGCGAGCAGGGCGCCCTGCGCCAGTGGCAGCGCGAGGTCGGCTCCAACTTCGGCCAGTACCGTGCCAGCCAGGCCGGCAAGCCCGAGGCGCTGGCCAGCCGAGGCTTCTTCCGCGTCAGCCTGGCGCGGCACGGCAACCACCTGCTGTTCTCGCTGGACGACCGCCTGGTCGACAAGGGCCTGCAGACCCTGGACCAGCGCTTCCCGCCGCTGGCCGACGTGCTGCCCAGGGACGCCCTGGTGCCGGCCTACCTGGCGCCGGAGCCGCTGGCCGCGCTGCTGGAGCGGGAAACCCTCGACAGCCTGCCGGAAGACCTGGAGCCGGTGTTCCGCAACGCCGCGCAGAGCAACCTGCTGCCCAAGCTGCGCGCCCTGGCTCAGCACGGCAAGTACGCCCTGACCCTGCCGGCCGGCAGCGAGCCGGATAGCGCCTGGCAATGGCTTCCGCTGCAGTGGCGCGCCCTGTGAGAACCCTGCTGCGCGGCGCCTTGGCCGGGCTGCTGCTGTGCAGCCCGTTGCTGCAGGCTGCGCCGGCGGGGCTCGATCCGCAGCAGTCCCAGGTGTTCCGTGCCTGGTTCGTGCGTATCGCCCAGGAGCAGTTGCGCCAGGGCCCCAGTCCGCGCTGGCAGCAGCAGGACTGCGCCGGCCTGGTGCGCTTCGCCGCCAACGAGGCGCTCAAGGTGCACGACGCCAAGTGGCTGCATGCCAACGGCCTGTCCAACCGCTACCTGCCGCCGGAACTGGCGCTGAGCGCGGAGCAGCGCCAGCTGGCCCAGCAGTGGCAGCAGGGCGGCGGCCAGGTCGGTCCCTACGTCAACGCGATCAAGCTGATCCAGTACAACAGCCAGTTCCTCGGCCGCGACCTCAACCAGGCGCGCCCCGGCGACCTGATCTTCTTCGACCAGGGTGACGACCAGCACCTGATGATCTGGATGGGCCGCAACATCGCCTATCACACTGGCACCACCACCCCGACAGACAACGGCATGCGCTCGGTGAGCCTGCAACAACTCATGACATGGAAGGACACCCGATGGATACCCGACGAATCCAACCCCAATTTTATCGGCGTCTATCGGCTGCACTTTCTCAGTCGATGAAGACGCGTGCGTTGGGCCTGCCCCGTCTGGCCCTGCTGGCCGTGCTCGCCAGCCTGTTGCCGCTGGGCCTCGCCCAGGCCGACGACAGCGTGGAGCCCAGCGGTTACTCGCCGGTGGCCGGGCAGTCGTTCTTCCTCCTCGCCGATTCCAGCTTCGCCACCGACGAAGTGGCCCAGGTACGCCTGGAGGCGCCCGGGCGCGACTACCGCCGTTACACCATGGAGCCCTACGGCGGGGTGGACATGCGCGTGTACCGCATCGAGCAGCCGCTGGAGTTCCTCAAGCGGCAGAAGAACCTGCACCGGGTGGTGGCCGAGGGCGAGTTCAAGGGCGAGGGCCTGTCCAATACCCTGAGCTACCTGTGGGACAGCTGGTACCGCAAGTCGCGGCGGGTGATGCAGCGCGCGTTCTCCTACGAGTCGCGCAAGCAGGTCACCGCGGAGGCGCCGGAGCTGAAGATGGGCGACGCGATCAGGGCGCCCACGCCGTTCGAGGCCCAGCCGCAGTTCGCCCCGATCAAGGGTCTGCCGCTGATCGCGCAGTTCCGCTACCCGCTGTGGGATGCCAAGCCGATCCAGCCGCCCAAGGGCGTGGAGCTGGCCGGTTCCTCCAGTTCCTTCGTCAGCGTCAATCCGGGCAACGTCTATATCCCCCTGGGCAAGCTCAAGCCGGGGCTGTACCTGGTCGAGGCGCTGGTCGGCAAGTTCCGCGCGACCACCCTGGTGTTCGTCTCCAATACCGTGGCCGTGAGCAAGATCGCCGGCGGCGAGCTGCTGGTGTGGACCGCGCGCAAGCACGAAGGCAGTGCGGTGGCCGGGGCCAAGGTGCTGTGGAGCGACGGCCTGGGCGTGATGAGCAGCGGCAGCACCGATGCCCAGGGCCTGCTGCGCCTGCAGCACGCCAGCCCGGAGCGTTCCTACGTGCTCGGCGAGGACGGTGAAGGCGGGGTGTTCGTCTCCGAGAACTTCTATTACGACAGCGAGATCTACGACACCAAGCTGTACGCCTTCACCGACCGGCCGCTGTACCGCCCCGGCGACTGGGTGGAGGTGAAGATAGTCGGCCGCGAGTTCAAGAACGCCCGCGACTCGGTGGCCGCCCAGGCCGCGCCGCTCAAGCTCAGCGTGCTGGATGCCACCGGCAGCGTGCTGCACAACCTCGACCTGGCGCTCGACAGCAAGGCCGGCACCCAGGGCCGCTTCCAGCTGCCGGACAATGCCGTGGCCGGCGGCTACGAGCTGCGCTTCAGCTACCGCGACCAGCTGTACAGCAGCGCCTTCCGCGTCGCCGACTACATCAAGCCGCACTTCGAGATCGCCCTCGACCTGAGCAAGCCGGACTTCCGCACCGGCGAGAAGGTCAGCGGCAACCTGGTGCTGCTCTACCCGGACGGCAAGCCGGTGCAGAATGCGCGCCTGCAACTGAGCCTGCGTGCCCAGCAGCTGTCGATGATCGACAACGAACTGCAGTACCTCGGCCAGTTCCCGGTCGAGCTCTCCAGCAGCGAGCTGACCACCGACGACCAGGGCCGTGCCGTCCTCGAACTGCCGGCCGCGGACAAGCCGAGCCGCTACCTGCTCACCGTGTTCGCCAGCGACGGTGCCGCCTACCGGGTCAAGGTCAGCAAGGAAATCCTCATCGAGCGCGGTGCCGCGCGTTACCGCCTGGAGGCGCCGCAGCGCTTCAGCGCGGCGGGCGAGGCGGTGCCGTTCAGCTACCGCAGCGAGCGGCCGACCCGGCTCAAGCCGGCCCGCTACGAGTGGGTGCGCCTGGAAGACCAGAGCCAGGACGGTGGCAGCCTGGATGACGATGCGCAGGGCTTCAGCCTGACCTTCGCGCGCCCCGGCACCTACAGCATCACCCTCAAGGACGACCACGGCCTGATCCTCGGCGCCACCGGCCACGCGGTCAGCGGCGACGGGGTCAAGGCGGTGGCCGGCACCGTCGAAGTGGTGTTCGACCAGGACCAGTACCAGGCCGGCGAGGAGGCCCTGGCGCTGATCACCTTCCCCGAACCGGTCGGCGACGCGCTGCTGACCCTGGAGCGCGACCGGGTCGAAGCCACCGCGCTGCTGTCCAGCGGCGGCGACTGGCTCAAGCTGGAGAAGCTCAACGATACCCAGTACCGCGCGCAGATTGCGGTGGGCGAGCACTTCGCACCCAACCTGACCTTCTCCGTGCTCTACACCAAGGGCGGCGACTACAGCTTCCAGAACGCCGGGATCAAGGTGGCCAAGCCGCAGGTGGAAATCGCCGTGAGCACCGACAAGGAGCGCTACCAGCCGGGCGAGACGGTGACCGTCGAGCTGGCCACCCGGTTCCAGGGCAAGCCGGCGGCCACGCGCCTGACCGTCAGCGTGGTGGACGAGATGATCTACGCCCTGCAGCCGGAAATCGCCCCGGGCATCGACCAGTTCTTCTACCACCCGCGGCGCAACAACGTGCGCACCAGCGCCAGCCTGGCCTTTATCAGCTACGACGTGGCCCTGCCCGGCAACCCGAGCGCGCCAGGGCGCGCCAACCGCAGCGAGCGCGGGGTCAAGGTGCTGGAGCGGCCGCGCCGCGAGGAAGTCGACACTGCCGCCTGGCAGCCGGACCTGGTCACCGACGCCGAGGGCAAGGCGCGCTTCAGCTTCCGCATGCCCGACTCGCTGACCCGCTGGCGCATCACCGTGCGCGCGGTCAACGAGGCCGGCGAAGTGGGGCAGAAGAAGCAGTTCATCCGTTCCGAGAAGCCGCTGTACCTGAAATGGAGCGGGCCGAGCCTGTTCCGTGCCGGCGATCAGCCGCAGCTGGGCCTGTTCGCCTTCAACCAGGGCGAGGAGGAGGCCAGGGCCGAACTGGTGACCCGCTATGCCGGCCAGGAACAGCGCCGCGAGGTGGAGCTGGCGAAGGGCATCAACTACCTGGCGTTGCCGCCGACCGCCCTGCAGGCCGGCGAGTGGAGCGCCGAGCTGGTGCAGGACGGCAAGCCGGTGGACGCCCTCGGCATCCGCCTGCGCGTGGCCGGCGCCGGCTGGCAGAGCCAGCACACGCAGAACCTCAGCCTCGCTGCCGGCAGCAATGCCCTGAGCCTGCCGGCCGATGCCGGCAGCATCCGCCTGCGGCTGGACGACAGCTCGCAGGCGCTGTTCCGCGCGGCCCTCGACGACCTGCTGGAATACCCCTACGGCTGCGTCGAGCAGACCGCCAGCCGTCTGCTGCCGCTGAGCCTGGCCTACCCGAGCCTGGCCAAGGGCGAGGCGCGCATCGGCGAACGCCTGCGCCTGATCATGCAGAACAGCCGCCTGCGCCTGGTGCAGATGGCCGGCCCGGAAGCCGGCTTCACCTGGTGGGGCGAGGAGGGCGAGGCGGATGCCTTCCTCACCGCCTATGCCTACTACGCCGACTGGCACGCCAGCCGCGCGCTGCACATCAGCCTGCCGCCGGAACACTGGCAGCGCGTGCTGGAGGTCTACGCCAAGCAGGCCGGCAACACGCCGCTGCTGCAGCGCGCGCTAATCCTCGAGTTCGCCGGCGAGATGCAGCTGCCGCTGAACACCCTGCTGCAGGGCCTGCTGGCCGATCTCGGCGGCGCCGGTGAAGGCGACGACGTGACCCTGGCCGACGATGGCCTGAGCAGCCAGGTGATGGCCGCGCCGGGCTCGCAACTCGGCCTGGCGCTGGCGCGGGTGATCGCCGCGGACCTGGCGGCGGCGCACAAGGTCGCCCTGCCGGCGGCCTTCGCCGCCGGCCTGGACGGCGCCCGCCAGCGGGTGGCGACGAGTACCCATCCGTTCGCCGATGCCGTGCGCCTGTCGCGCGGCCCGCTCGACCCGCTGCAGGTCAATGCCCTGCTGCAGCGCCTGACTCCGGCACAGGCCACCCTGGAACGGGCGCTGGCACTGACCTGGCTGCAGCGTCGGGTGGAGCAGAGCGCTCCGCCCGTGGTGCCGTCGCCGGGTGCCGGTTGGCTGGCCCAGCAGGGCGCCACCGGCGAAACCTGGTGGCAATGGCAGGGCAGCGAACCGCCGCAGGCGCTGAGCCTGCCGACCGACCAGGCGCGCCCGCTGGCGGCGACCCTGAGTTTCACCAGCGCCGCGGCACCGACCGGCAATCTGGACGTCAGGCTCAGCCGCCGTCTGCTGCGCCTGGTGCCGGGCGAGGAGGCCTTCAGCTTCAGCGTCGAGGAGGTCGGCGATGGCCCGCTGTCCAGCGACGAGCTGTACCTCGACGAGGTGACCCTGGCCGGTGGCGACGAGCAGCAGGCCTATCGCTACGGCCTGCTGGAAGTGCCGCTGCCGCCGGGCGCCGATGTCGAACGCACCACCTGGGGCATTCAGGTCAGCGGCCTGGGTTCGGCAGAGGCCGCGCCGCTGGAGAAGGCGCGCCACGAAGCGGGGCAGATGCTCTATGCGGTGCCGGTCGACAGCCTGCAGGGCACTGTCACGTTGCGCCACCTGGTGCGCTTCTCGCAGAAGGGCCAGTTCAACCTGCCGCCGGCGCGCTATGTGCGCATGTACGACCCGCAGCAGCAGGCGGTCGAGGCCAACCCGGCCCTGGCCGCGCTGAAGGTCGACTGAGGCATGCGCAAGGTCGGCTGGTTGGCGCTGCTGTTGCCCCTGCTCGCGCAAGCGGGGCAGGCGCCGGCGCCCGTGCAGCTGGCCCTGCATACGGCCCAGGGCAACCAGCTGCTGCAGCTGGATCGCCAGCAGGTGCTGGCGCGCACGGCGCTGCCGGCGCAGCTGGATACGCCGCTGGGCAGCCTGTGGAAGCTGTTCGTCTACGCCTACCAGGTCGACAGGCAACTGCCGGACCCCGGCTACGTCTGTACCGGCCAGGACCGCGACGAAGTCTATTGCTGCAACCCCGGCGAGCGCATCGATCGCGAGCAGGCACTGGCGCAGTCCTGCGGCCTGTATTTCGCCCCGGCGCACCTGGGGCTGCAGGCCGGCGAGTGGCAACGCTACTGGCAGGCGCAGGCAGCGCCGGCCTGGCTGCACGACCTGGACGGCCTGCAGCCGCAGCGGCGGGTGGCGGTCGGCGAACTGCTTGAGGTGCTGGCGCGTCTGCCGGCCCAGGCCGAGGCGCGTCGGGTGTTGCTCGACGTGCCGCTGCGCGCGGCGGACGGCAATGTGCTCGGCGCGCTGGGCGGGCGCTTGCGGGTGAAGACCTGGAGCTGGCTGGCCGATGGCGATGCTCGGGCGCGCCAGGGTGGTTTCGCCGGCTGGCTGGCCGACGGCACGCCGCTGTGGCTGGGCGGCCCGGGCACCAGCCAGATCCTCCTGCAGGGCTATGCCGAGGCGCTGGGCCAGGCCTTGCCGACGGCCTGGCCGGCGGAGCCGGGCGGCTGCGTCGAGGTCGAGCTGTTCGCTCGTTACCCGTTGCGCCAGGTGCGCCGTCTGGACGATGGCGCGCTCGCGCCGGCCGGCGCCCTGCGCGGGCGCTACGAGGTGCTGTTCGCCAACGGCAATCGCCTGCCGATCGAGAGCGCCGGCGAGCTGTTCCTGCATGGCGGTGGCGATGCGCTGCAGCTCACCGCCCAGCTGCCGCGCGAGGACTACGTGGCCCGCGTTCTCGATCGCGAAGCCGCCGCGCAGCCGGTCGAGGCGGCCAAGGCCCTGGCCGTGACCATCCGCAGCTACCTGCTGCAGAACGCCGAACGCCGCGGCGAGTGCCTGGCGATCCGCGACAGCAGCGCCAGTCAGCGGGTCGCCCCGCGTCCGGCTTCGGCCGCGGCGCGCGCCATCGCCGCCTGGACCGCCGACCTGGTGCTGGCCGGCAGCAGGGTCACCTACCACTCCGACCTGCCGGGTCCCGAGCGCCTGGCCTGGCAGGTGGCCGTCGAACAGGCCAATGCCGGCCTGCGCTACGACGCCATCCTCGCCCGCGCCTTTCCGCGCGCTAGCCTGAGCCGCTGGGACAAGCCGCTGGCCGCCTGCCAGGCGCTGCCGGCCGCCGAGGATTGGCTGCACGGCCAGCGCCGCCAGTGGCGCACGCGCCTGGAGGGCGAACCCGGCTACGGCGAGGTGGCGCAGTTCGCCGTGTGTCGCCTGCAGAGCGGCAACCCGCATGTCGACCGCGAGCGTCGGCGGATCTTCGTGCGCGGCCTGTTCAGCCTGCAGGACCGCCTCGACCTGACTCACGAATACCTGCACCTGGCCTTCGAGGCACACCCCAACGGCCAGGACGAAACCTACATCGAAGGCCTCGCCCGCCATCTGCTGCTGGAATAGACCCCATGACTCTTCGCCTGCACCCCGTCGCGCTGCTTCTGGCCAGCCTCTTGCCGGTCGGCGCCCTTGCCGAGATCCAACTGGACACCCCGCGCGCCGGCTGGCGCCAGGGCAGCGGCGATGGCGCGCATTTCATTCAGGAGGTCAATTACCCGGCCTCCTCGGTCAGCAGCGCGCCGGATCAGGCCGATACCGCGCGCATCCTCGGCCAGATCAAGAATATGGCCAAGGTCGAGGGCGCGCCGGCGCGGCTGATCGTCAATGGCGTCAGCATGCCGCTCAAGGTGCAGGAAGACGGTCGTTTCGACCGGCCGTTCGTGTTCCCGTCCGGCAGCAACAATGTCGAGGTGCGCAGCCCGGATGGCCAGCAGACCCGCCGCGTGCAGTTCTACAACCAGGGCCGCGGCGAGACGCCGGCCAAGCTGCGCGTGCTGCTGTCCTGGGACAGCGACAACACCGACCTCGACCTGCACCTGGTGACGCCCGACGGCGGGCATGTCTGGTACGGCGAGCGCTCGCTGGCCAACGGCGCGGCGCTGGATGTCGACGTGACCACCGGCTACGGCCCGGAAATGATCGCCTCGCCGACCCCGCTCAAGGGCCAGTACCTGGTCTACGTCAACTATTTCGGCGGCGGCTACAACAGCGAGGGCAACGCCGCGGTCGACCTGACCACCGCGCAGATCACCCTGATCAGCGAGGAGGGAACGCCGAACGAGAAGCAGGAGTCCTTCCTGGTACCGATGCGCGCACCGGGAGAGCTGACCCTGGTCAAGCGGTTCAGCTATCCGTAAGCCCGGCAGGTAAGGGGTAGGTTGCGGGTAGGTTGCGGTTGAGCGCAGCGAAGCCCAACGCGGTGGGCTCCAGGTGTTGCTCGTTGGGCTTCGTCGCTGCGCTCCTCAACCCAACCTACGATGCCTGCCAGGCATCGATGACTTCCTGGGCGGCGCGGAAGGCGTCGATGGCCGCCGGTACGCCGGCGTAGACCGCACAGTGCAGCAGCGCTTCGCGGATTTCCTCGACCGAGCAGCCGTTGTTCAGGGCGCCGCGCACGTGGCCTTTGAGCTCTTGCGGGCATTTCAGCGCGGTCAGTGCCGCCAGGGTGATCAGGCTGCGGGTCTTGCGATCCAGCCCCTCGCGGTTCCACACCCCGCCCCAGGCGTGCTCGTTGACGAAGTCCTGCAGAGGCTGGCTGAAGTCGGTGGCATTGCCCAGGGCGCGGTCGACGAAGGCATCGCCCATCACCTCGCGGCGCACCTGCAGGCCGCTGGGTTTTTCCTGGCTCATTGGTCTACTCCGGGGGTTAGCGCTGGCGGTGCCAGGCGCGGGCGCCGATCACCGCCAGGGTGACGGCGGTCAGCGGCAGGACGAAGGTCTGCATGGCTTGCTGGAAGGCATCGAGCCAGGGCGCGCCGCTGCTGTGGACGATCAGGTAGGTGGTGTAGATGGCATAGTAGACGATGAACAACGCGCCTTCCCAGCGGTTGATCGAGTAGCCGTTGAAGAAGATCGGCAGGCAGGCCACGGCCACCGCGATCATCACCGGAAAGTCGAAGGCCAGGGCGTTGGCCGCCACCGGGATGGCGCTGGGCGAGACCAGCGAGGCCAGGCCGAGCACACAGAGCAGGTTGAAGATGTTGCTGCCGACTATATTGCCCACGGCAATATCGCGCTCACCCTTGATGGCTGCCATCACCGAAGTGGCCAACTCCGGCAGCGAGGTACCGACGGCGACCACGGTCAGGCCGATCACCAGCTCCGACATGCCCAGGGCGCGGGCCATCTGCACGGCGCCTTCGACCAGGAAGTTGGAGCCGCTGACCAGCAGCACCAGGCCGGCGACGATCAGTCCCAGGTTGATGGCCCAGGCATAGGGCTTGGCGGGCTGGTTCAGGCCGTATTCGTCTTCGAACTCGTCGCCGCCCTCGGCTTTCTTCTCGCGGCGGCTGCTGACGATCAGGAACCCGGTGTAGGCGACCACGCCGGCGAACAGCAGGGCGCCGTCCAGGCGGCTGAGGCTGCCGTCATAGGCCAGGGCATAGGTGAGCAGGCTGGCGCCGATCATGATTGGCACGTCCAGGCGGATCAGCTGGCGCGACACCAGCAGCGGTGCGATCAGTGCAGTCAGGCCGAGGATGAACAGCACGTTGGCGATGTTGCTGCCGACCACGTTGCCGATGGCCAGGTCGCCGCTGCCTTCCAGGGCGGCTTGCACACTGACCGCGGTTTCCGGGGCGCTGGTGCCGAAGGCGACCACGGTGAGGCCAATGATCAGCGGTGGAATGCCGAACTGGGCGGCCAGCTTGGCGGCGCCGCGTACCAGCACCTCGGCGCCGGCGACCAGCAGCACCAGGCCGGCGATCAGATAGACGAAGGTCATCAGGGTCATGATCAGGCTCCGAAAAAAGTCGGCATAGCTTATTCATTGGCAGCGGCGATGCCAGTGCCGGGTGTATCGCTTTGTGTCAGTCGTCCAGGGCTTCGATGCGCACCGGCGCCACGCCTTGGCGCAGCATGTCGAGCTGCTCGGCGGCCGCCCTCGATACATCGATCAGGCGCCCGCGCGAGTAGGGGCCGCGATCATTGATGCGCACGGCCACCTGCTTGCCGTTGCGCAGGTTGGTGACCTTTACCCGGGTGCCGAAAGGCAGCTGGCGATGGGCGGCGGTCAGCGCATTCTGGTCGAAGCGCTCACCGCTGGCGGTCTTGCGCCCGTGGTGCTTGGCGCCGTACCAGGAGGCCTGGCCTTCGGCGCGGTAACCCTGCGGGTCGACCACGTCCTGGCTGGCGCAGGCGCCGAGCAGCAGGCTGGCGAGCAGGGTGAGGGCAATACGCATGGCGGCTCCGTTAGGTGTCCAGTCGACGCATAAAACAACGCCGGGCTAACCCGGCGTCGTTATCGCTAGCGTAGGCGAACCGCTCCGGCTCAGCCTTCGAGCTTTTTCTTCAGCAGTTCGTTCACCTGCCCCGGGTTGGCCTTGCCTTTCGAGGCCTTCATGGCCTGGCCGACGAAGAAGCCGAACATCTTGCCGCGCTTGGCTTCGTCAGCGGCGCGGTACTGTTCGACCTGCTCGGCGTTGGCCGCCAGCACTTCGTCGAGCATCGACTCGATGGCGCCCGAGTCGGTGACCTGCTTGAGGCCCTTGTTCTCGATCACCTCGTCGGCCGTGGCGCCTTCGCCGGCGGCCAGGGCTTCGAACACCATCTTGGCGATCTTGCCGCTGATGGTGTTGTCCTTGATGCGCAGGATCATGCCGCCCAGCTGTTCGGCCGAAACCGGCGACTGCTCGATGTCCAGGTTGTCCTTGTTGAGCAGGCTGGACAGCTCGCCCATCACCCAGTTGGCGGCCAGCTTGGCATCGCCGCACACGCTGTTCACTGACTCGAAGTAGTCGGCCATCTCGCGGCTGGCGGCCAGCACCGTGGCGTCGTAGGCGGACAGGCCGAACTGCGCCTCGAAGCGCTCGCGCTTCTGCACCGGCAGCTCCGGCAGGCTGGCGCGCACTTCGTCGAGGAAGCTCTGCTCGATCACCACCGGCAGCAGGTCCGGGCAGGGGAAGTAACGGTAGTCGTTGGCTTCTTCCTTGCTGCGCATGGAGCGCGTCTGGTCCTTGTTCGGGTCGTACAGGCGGGTTTCCTGCACCACCTTGCCGCCGTCCTCGATCAGCTCGATCTGCCGCTGCACTTCATGGTTGATGGCTTTTTCGATGAAGCGGAACGAGTTGACGTTCTTGATCTCGGCGCGGGTGCCGAACTCGGCCTGGCCTTTCGGCCGTACCGAAACGTTGCAGTCGCAGCGCAGCGAGCCTTCGGCCATGTTGCCGTCGCAGATGCCCAGATAACGCACCAGGGCGTGGATCGCCTTGACGTAGGCTACCGCTTCCTTGGCCGAACGGATGTCCGGCTCGGAGACGATTTCCAGCAGCGGCGTGCCGGCACGGTTGAGGTCGATGCCGCTCATGCCGTGGAAGTCTTCGTGCAGGCTCTTGCCGGCGTCCTCTTCCAGGTGCGCGCGGGTGATGCCGATGCGCTTGGTGGTGCCGTCTTCCAGGGTGATGTCCAAAAAGCCCTTGCCGACGATGGGGTGGTCCATCTGGCTGGTCTGGTAGCCCTTGGGCAGGTCCGGGTAGAAGTAGTTCTTGCGCGCGAAGACGTTAGTCGGCGCGATGTGCGCGTCGATCGCCAGGCCGAACTTGCAGGCCATGCGCACGGCTTCGGCATTCAACACCGGCAGGGTGCCTGGCATGCCCAGGTCAACCAGGCTGGCCTGGGTGTTGGGCTCGGCGCCGAAGGTGGTGGCGCTGGCCGAGAAGATCTTCGATTGGGTGCTGAGCTGGGCGTGGATTTCCAGCCCGATTACTGTTTCCCATTGCATCTGTATCGTCCTCCGAGCCTGTTCAATGTCTGCCTGCGCTTGCCCAGGCTGCGTTGGAAACAGACTCAAAATGCTCATTTACCGCGCGTAAACTGCGCTTTTTCGCCTGTTCCCGCCTTGCCTGAGCGGCGCTCGGCTAGACCTTGAACAGGCTCTTAGAAGCCTGTCGGTGCTTGTTTGTGCCAGTCAGAAACCTGTTGGTACTGGTGGGCGACATTCAGCAGGCGACCTTCCTGGAAGTAGGGCGCAAGCAGTTGCACGCCAACCGGCAGGCCGTCGACGAAGCCGGCGGGCATGGACAGGCCGGGGATGCCGGCCAGGTTGGCGGTGATGGTGTAGATGTCTTCCAGGTATTCGGCGACCGGGTCGTTGTTCTTTGCGCCGATCTTCCAGGCCAGGTTCGGCGTGGTCGGGCCGAGGATCACGTCGACATCATTGAAGGCGGCGACGAAGTCGTTCTTGATCAGGCGGCGGATCTTCTGCGCCTTCAGGTAGTAGGCGTCGTAGTAGCCGGCGGACAGGGCGTAGGTGCCGACCATGATGCGGCGCTTCACTTCCGCGCCGAAGCCTTCGCCGCGCGAGCGCTTGTACAGGTCTTCGAGGTTGACCGGATTCTCGCAGCGGTAGCCGAAGCGCACGCCGTCGAAACGCGACAGGTTGGAGCTGGCCTCGGCAGGGGCGATCACGTAGTAGGCGGGAATCGCGTGCTGCATATTCGGCAGGGAAATTTCCTTGACCGTGGCGCCGAGCTTCTTCAGCTCCTCGACCACCGCCAGCACCTTGTCGGCGATGCGGCTGTCGAGACCGGCGCCGAAGTACTCCTTGGGCAGGCCGATGCGCAGGCCGGCCAGCGGCTGCTGCAGGGCGGCCAGGTAGTCGTCCACCGGCTGGTCGACGCAGGTCGAGTCCTTGGCGTCGAAACCGGCCATGGCCTGCAGCATCAGTGCGCAGTCCTCGGCGGTGCGCGCCAGCGGGCCGCCCTGGTCGAGACTGGAGGCGTAGGCGATCATGCCCCAGCGCGAGACGCGGCCGTAGGTCGGCTTGATCCCGGTGAGGTTGGTCAGCGCCGCCGGCTGGCGGATCGAGCCGCCGGTGTCGGTGCCGGTGGCGGCCGGAATCAGACGGGCGGCGACGGCGGCGGCCGAGCCGCCGGAGGAGCCGCCCGGTACGCGGGACAGGTCCCAGGGGTTCTTCACCGCGCCGTAGTGGCTGGATTCGTTGGCCGAGCCCATGGCGAACTCGTCCATGTTCAGCTTGCCCAGGGTCACGGCGCCGGCGGCGGCGAGTTTCTCGACCACGGTGGCGTTGTAGGGGGCCTTGAAGCCGGTGAGGATCTTCGAGCCACAGCTGGTCAGCACATCCTGGGTGCAGAACAGATCCTTGTGGGCGATCGGCGCGCCGAGCAGGGCGCCGTTTTCGCCGGCGGCGCGGCGGGTGTCGGCGGCTTGCGCCTGGCTCAGGGCCAGCTCTTCGGTGACGGTGATGAAGCTGTTGAGCTGCGGATCGAGCTGCTTGACGCGCGCCAGCAGGCTGCGGGTCAGCTCTTCGGCGGAGAATTGCTTGCCGGCGAGGCCTTGGGCGATCTCGGCGAGGGTCAGTTGATGCATGGGGAACCCTTTCCTTTTATTCGATGACTTTCGGCACGAGGTACAGGCCGTTCTCGACGGCCGGGGCGATGGCCTGGTAGGCGTCGCGCCGGTTCTGCTCGGTGACCACGTCGGCCCGCAGGCGCTGGGTGGTTTCCAGCGGGTGGGCCAGCGGCTCGATGCCGTCGGTATCGACCGCCTGCATGGCGTCGATCAGGCCGAGAATATTGTTGAGGGTCTCGGTGGTTCGTGGAATATCCGCCTCATTCAGGCCCAGGCGGGCGAGATGGGCGATCTTTTCCACGTCGGAGCGTTCAAGCGCCATCGGGATTCTCCAAGAGCAGGCCGGGTGGCCAGACGAAATACGGGCGGGGAACGGATACCGCGTGCTGCGGTCGAAAGCCGCGAATTGTGGGCCCTAAAGCCCGGAAAAGCTGGCAATTTAGCACATCACGCGCCTTGCCCAAAAGGCTGGTCGTTGATAGAGTTTGCCGCACTTTTTTACCCAGCGTTTTCACCACGCTCTGTCTAGGGTTATCCCCCCCATGTTCAAGAAACTGCGTGGCATGTTTTCCAGCGATCTGTCGATCGACCTGGGCACTGCCAATACCCTGATTTATGTGCGCGAGCGCGGCATCGTGCTGAACGAGCCGTCCGTGGTTGCCATCCGTACCAGCGCCAACAACCAGAAGAGCGTGGTTGCCGTCGGTACCGAAGCCAAGCGCATGCTCGGCCGTACCCCGGGCAACATTTCCGCCATTCGTCCGATGAAGGACGGCGTGATCGCCGACTTCAGCGTCTGCGAGAAGATGCTGCAGTACTTCATCAACAAGGTTCACGAAAACAGCTTCCTGCAGCCGTCGCCGCGCGTACTGATCTGCGTGCCGTGCAAATCGACCCAGGTCGAGCGCCGCGCCATCCGCGAATCGGCCCTCGGTGCCGGTGCCCGCGAAGTGTTCCTGATCGAAGAGCCGATGGCCGCTGCCATCGGTGCCGGCCTGCCGGTCGAAGAGGCCCGCGGCTCGATGGTCGTCGATATCGGCGGTGGCACCACCGAAATCGCCCTGATCTCGCTGAACGGCGTGGTCTATGCCGAATCCGTGCGGGTCGGTGGCGATCGCTTCGATGAAGCCATCATCACCTACGTGCGCCGTAACTACGGCTCGCTGATCGGCGAATCCACCGCCGAACGCATCAAACAGGAAATCGGTACCGCCTACGCCGGTGGCGAAGTGCGTGAAGTCGACGTGCGTGGCCGCAACCTGGCCGAAGGCGTACCGCGCAGCTTCACCCTGAACTCCAACGAAGTGCTGGAAGCGCTGCAGGAATCCCTGGCGACCATCGTCCAGGCGGTCAAGAGCGCCCTGGAACAGTCGCCGCCGGAGCTGGCCTCCGACATCGCCGAGCGCGGCCTGGTGCTGACCGGTGGTGGTGCGCTGCTGCGCGATCTGGACAAGCTGCTGTCGCAGGAAACCGGCCTGCCGGTGATCGTCGCCGAAGACCCGCTGACCTGCGTGGCGCGCGGTGGTGGCCGTGCACTGGAAATGATGGATCGCCACAGCATGGATCTGCTCTCCTCGGAATGATCCTGATGGGGTAAACCGAAGCCGGAGGTTCGTACTTCCGGCTTTCTGTTTTCTAGGTTTCGCTTAAGGGTCTGTTCAAAGGGGAGCTGCCATCAAACCGCTATTTGCCAAGGGGCCATCGCTGGGCGTACGACTGCTGGTGCTGGTAGTGCTGTCGGCCGTGCTGATGGTGGTGGATGCGCGCTTTACCGTGCTCAAGCCGCTGCGTGCGCAGATGGGCCTGCTGGTCGAGCCGGTCTACTGGGTCGGGCGCCTGCCGCTGACCCTGTGGGAGGCGGCGACCCAGGAACTCAGCAGCCGCAACGAACTGGCCGCCGAGAACGAGAAGCTC
This sequence comes from Pseudomonas sp. L-22-4S-12, assembly GCF_009799935.1. Classification (NCBI taxonomy): domain Bacteria; kingdom Pseudomonadati; phylum Pseudomonadota; class Gammaproteobacteria; order Pseudomonadales; family Pseudomonadaceae; genus Pseudomonas; species Pseudomonas sp. L-22-4S-12. The sequence goes on from NZ_WELL01000001.1 coordinate 1,296,738, forward strand.
AAGGCGGAAATGCTCATGCTGCAGAGCCGGGTGCAGAAGCTGGCGGCGCTGACCGAACAGAACGTGCGCCTGCGCGAGCTGCTCAACTCCTCCGCGCTGGTGGACGACAAGGTGATCGCCACCGAGCTGATCGGCGTCGACCCCAACCCCTTCACCCACCGCATCCTGATCGACAAGGGCGAGAAAGACGGCGCCTTCGTCGGCCAGCCGGTGCTCGATGCCCGCGGCCTGATGGGCCAGGTGGTCGAGGTGATGCCCTACGCGGCCCGGGTGCTGCTGCTCACCGATACCAGTCACAGCATCCCGGTACAGGTCAATCGCAACGGTCTGCGCGCCATCGCCAGCGGCACCGGCAATCCGGAACGCCTGGAGCTGCGCCATGTCGCCGATACTGCCGATATCAAGGTCGGCGACCTGCTGGTCAGCTCGGGCATGGGCCAGCGCTTTCCGGCCGGCTACCCGGTGGCCATGGTCAACGAAGTGATCCACGACTCCGGCCAGCCGTTCGCCATCGTGCGGGCCGTGCCGACTGCCGCGCTGAACCGCAGCCGGCACATGCTGCTGGTGGATGTCGACCGGCGCAGCGCCGAAGAACGCGCCACCGCCGCCGCCGAGGCCCAGCAGGAGGCCGATGGCGAGCCGGCGCCCGCTGCCGCGCAAGCGGCGCCGGTCGAGGCCGTCGCACCGGCACCGGCTACCGAGGAGAACGACTGATGGTGGCTGCACGTTCCGCCAATGGCTGGGTGATCTGGGTCAGCCTGGCGTTCGCCTTGCTGTTCAGCGTGGCGCCCATGCTCAAGTTCATGGACATCGGCCGGCCGCTGTGGCTGGCCCTGTTCCTGTCCTACTGGGCGCTGACCGTGCCGCATCGCCTGGGCATGGTTTCGGCCTGGGTCTTCGGCCTGCTGGCGGATGTGCTGAGCGGCTCGCTGCTGGGGCTCAATGCCCTGGTCCTGACCCTGATCGTGTTCCTCGTGCTGTCGCTGCAGCGGCGCCTGCGCATGTTCCCCATGTGGCAGCAGTGCCTGGTGCTGCTGGTGGTGTTCGGTCTGGCCCAGTTGGTGCACCTGTGGCTCAACGCCCTGACCGGCAATCGCCAGCCGACCCTCGAGTTCGTCTTCCCGGCGCTGGTCAGCGCCTTGCTCTGGCCCTGGGTGTTCGCCACCCTGCGCTGGCTGCAGCAACGCTTCCGCGTTTACTGAACCGGTTGCCGGCCGGTGCGCCGGCAACCGCCATTTTTCGACAGGGAGAAGTCTGCATGGCCTCGCTCTACCTGGCCTCCGGTTCCCCCCGCCGGCGCGAGTTGCTGGCGCAAATCGGTGTGCCCTTCGTCACGCTTGGCGCCGCCATCGATGAAAGTGCATTGCCCGATGAGCCGGCGCATGGCTATGTAGAGCGCCTGGCGCTGGAGAAAGCGCGCGTGGGGCTGGCCAGCCTGGCCGATAACACCGATGCTGTAGTACTGGGGGCCGACACCGCCGTGGTGCTCGACGGGCAGATCCTCGGTAAGCCGCAGGATCGCAGCGAAGCCCTGGCGATGCTGGCCGCCCTGTCCGGGCGCGAGCATCAGGTGCTGACGGCCGTGGCGCTGGCCAGCCGCACGCGCAGCGCGGTGCAGGTGGTGACCAGTCGCGTGACCTTCCGCCCGTTGCGCCCCGGTGAGGCCGAGGCCTACTGGGCCACGAGCGAGCCCTGCGACAAGGCGGGCAGCTATGGCATCCAGGGCCTGGCGGCGGTGTTCGTCAGCCAGCTGCAGGGCAGTTACTCGGCGGTGGTCGGCTTGCCCTTGTGCGAAACTGCACAAATGCTCAACGAATTCGCAATTCCGTGCTGGCAGACAGTGCCGGTCAACAGTTAAGAGGCTGCCGCTTCGGCCCGCGGTTCAGGACCGGCAGCTTCATCGCGCAGAGTGGGATGCATGAGCGAAGAGATCCTGATCAACATCACGCCGATGGAGTCGCGCGTGGCGGTGGTGGAAAACGGTGTGCTGCAGGAGGTGCATGTCGAGCGCACCCAGCGCCGCGGCATAGTCGGCAACATCTACAAGGGCAAGGTGGTGCGGGTGCTGCCGGGCATGCAGGCGGCCTTCGTCGACATCGGCCTGGACCGCGCCGCGTTCATCCATGCCGCGGAAATCTCCACCCGCGAAGGCAGTGCGGTGGAAAGCATCAGCGCCCTGGTGCATGAGGGGCAGAGCCTGATCGTGCAGGTGACCAAGGACCCGATCGGCAGCAAGGGCGCGCGGTTGACCACCCATCTGTCGATCCCCTCGCGCTACCTGGTGTACATGCCGCGTACCAGCCATGTCGGCATCTCGCTGAAGATCGAGGATGAGGCCGAGCGGGAGCGCCTGAAGCAGGTGGTCGCCGATTGCGTGGCCGCCGAAGGCATCGAGGAGTCCGGTGGCTTTATCCTGCGCACCGCCGCCGAAGGTGCCGGCGCCGACGAGATCCTCGCCGACATCCGTTACCTGCGCCGCCTGTGGGGGCAGATCGCCGGGCAGATGCAGAGCGCCAAGACGCCCTCGGTGATCTACGAGGATCTGTCCCTGGCGCTGCGCACCCTGCGCGATCTGGTCAACCCGAAGATCGAGAAGATCCGCATCGACTCGCGGGAAACCTTCCAGAAAATCACCCAGTTCGTCGCCGAGCTGATGCCGGAAATCTCCGACCGCCTGGAGCACTACCCGGGCGAGCGGCCGATCTTCGACCTGTACGGGGTCGAGGACGAGATCCAGAAGGCCCTGGAGCGCAAGGTGCCGCTCAAGTCCGGCGGCTACCTGGTGGTCGATCCGGCCGAGGCGATGACCACCATCGACGTCAACACCGGCGCCTTCGTCGGCCACCGCACCCTCGAAGAGACCATCTTCAAGACCAACCTCGAGGCCGCCACCGCGATTGCCCGCCAGCTGCGCCTGCGCAACATCGGCGGGATCATCATCATCGACTTCATCGACATGGAGGACGAGGAGCACCAGCGCCAGGTGCTGCGCACCCTGGAGAAGCAGCTGGAGCGCGACCACGCCAAAACCAACATCATCGGCATCACCGAATTGGGCTTGGTGCAGATGACCCGCAAGCGCACCCGTGAGAGTCTCGAACAGGTGCTGTGCGAACCCTGCAGCTGCTGCCAGGGCCGCGGCAAGCTGAAGACCCCGGAAACCATCTGCTACGAGATCTTCCGCGAGATCCTGCGTGAGGCCCGTGCCTACCAGGCCGAGGGTTACCGTGTGCTGGCCAGCCAGCAGGTGGTCGACTGCCTGCTCGACGAGGAGTCGGGCAATGTCGCCGACCTGGAGGCCTTCATCGGCCGCACCATCAAGTTCCAGGTGGAAAGCATGTATTCGCAGGAACAGTACGATGTGGTGCTGCTCTGACATGCCGGGGAACAGGGTGGATCTAGCGGCATGAATCGGCTGGCGCGTCTGTTCGTTGCCCTGCTGCGCGGCGCTCTGGGGCTGTGCGCCCTGGGGCTGGTGCTGGCCGCGCTGTATGTCAGCCTGGGCCGCGAGCTGGTGCCGCTGGTGGCCGAATACCGCGACGAGGTGCAAGGCAAGGCGCAGGCCGCACTGGGCATGCCGCTGAGCATCGGCAGCCTGGAAGGGCGCTGGCGCGGCATGGCGCCCTTGCTGCTGCTGCACGATGTGCAACTGGGCGCCGGCGCCGACCGGGTGCGTCTGGATCAGGTACGGGTGCAGCCGGACGTGCTCGGCAGCCTGCTGGCCCGGCAGCTGCGCATTGCCAGCCTGGAACTCGAAGGCCTGCAGCTGAGTCTGCGCCAGAACGAGGCCGGCGCCTGGCGGGTGGAGGGCCTGCCCGCTCGCGAAACGCCGACCCCGGTCGACCCGCAGCAACTGCTGCAAGGCCTGCAGCGAGTGGCCACGATTTCCCTGCTGGACAGCCAGTTCACCCTGGAAGCCTTCAAGCAGAAACCCCTGAGCTTCACCTATGCCAACCTGACCCTGCGCAACGGGCCGAGCCGCCAGCGCATCGACGCCCGCCTGCTGCTGCCCGACGGCCAGCCGCTGGCCCTGCGCCTGGATGCCCGTCTGCAGGTGCCGGACTGGCGGGCCAGCCAGGCCGATGTCTACCTCAGCCTGCCGCAAAGCGACTGGGCGCGCTGGCTGCCGGCGGGGCTGACCCGCGCCTGGCGCCTGGAAAAGCTCAAGGCCGGCGGCGAATTCTGGCTCGCCTGGCGGGACGGCCAGGTGCAGCGCGCGGTGGCGCGCCTGCATGCGCCGGAACTGGCCGGCGGCTATGCCGAGCGCAAGTCGCTGCAGCTGCAGGACCTGCTGTTGAGCGCGTTCTACGAGCGCACGCCGAGCGGCTTCGACTTGCTGCTCGACCCGCTGGCCCTGACCCTGGACGAGACCCGCTGGGGCGAGGTGCAGCTGGCCCTGCGCCGGCAGAACGCCGGCGAGGGTCGCGAGGAGCTCTGGTCGCTGAGCGCCGATCGCCTCGACCTGGGGCCGCTGGCTCAGGTGGTCAGCGCCCTGGCACCGCTGCCGGAGCAGGCGGCCGAGGCCCTGCATGCCCTGCAGCCGAAGGGCATCCTGAACAACCTGCAGCTGGCCTTGCGCCCGCAACTGACCGATGCCCAGCGCCTGCAGTACTCGGCCAACCTGAGCCAGGTCGGCATCAGCCCCTGGCATGGCATCCCCGCCGTGGAGAACGCCAGCGGCAGCGTCAGCGGCAACCTCAGCGATGGCGAGGGGCGCCTGGCCAGCGAGAACTTCGGCCTGCACTTCGATCAGTTGTTTCCCGCTATGTGGCGCTACGGTACGGCCGGCGCGCAACTGCTCTGGCACTACGACGATGCCGGCCTGACCCTGCGCAGCCCGTACCTGCAGGTGCAGGGCGAGGAAGGCAAGGTCGCCGGCGATTTCCTCGTGCGCCTGCGCAAGGACCCGCTCGAAGAGGACTACATGGACTTGCGCGTGGGCATCCGCGAGGGCGATGCGCGCTTTACCGGCAAGTACCTGCCCACCCGTTCCCCGGGCATGAGCCCGGCGCTCAGCGAATGGCTGAACAGTGCGATCCGTGCCGGCAAGGTCGACGAAGGCTATTTCCAGTACCAGGGCTCGCTGCTCAAGGGTGCCGACGCCGCGGCGCGCAGCCTCAGCCTGTATTTTCGCGTGCATGCCGCCGAGCTGGCCTTCCAGCCGGGCTGGCCGGCGCTGCGCGAGGCGCGCGGCGAGGTGCTGATCGAAGACAGTGGCGTGCGCGTGCGGGTGCCCGAGGGGCGCCTGCTGGATAGCCGGGTCGAGCAGGTCAGCGTCGAGATTCCCCAGGCCAAGCCGGGCAGCGCGCCGCGGCTGGCGCTGCAGGGGCAGGTGCAGAGCAGCCTGGTGGACGCCCTGAAGATCCTCCAGGAGGCGCCGCTGGGCACGGCGGCGACCTTCGCCGGCTGGCGCGGCGAGGGCCCGCTGGCCGGCCAGCTGAAGCTCGATATCCCCTTGGCCAAGGGCCAGCCGCCGCAGGTGCAGGTGGATTTCGCCACCGAAGGCGCCACGCTGAGCCTGAGCAATCCGACCCTCGAACTGAGCCAGCTCAAGGGCGCATTCCGCTTCAACACGGCGAACGGCCTCAGTGCCCCGGATATCCGCGCCCAGGTGTTCGGCCGGGCGGTGCGCGGCCGGGCCATCGCCGAAGGCTCGCGCGGCAAGCAGCGTACGCGCATCGAGGCCAATGGCCGGGTGCCGCTGGCGACCCTGAGCAGCTGGCTGGGCGTGACCCAGCCGCTGCCGCTCGGCGGCGAGCTGCCCTACGCCCTGCGCCTGACCCTGGAGGGGGCCGACAGCCAGTTGCGCGTCAGTTCCGACCTCAAGGGGCTGGCCGTGGATCTGCCGGCGCCCTTCGGCAAGGCGGCGGCGGACAGTGGCTCGGCGACCTGGCGCATGACCCTGCAGGGTAACGAGCGGCGCTACTGGTTCGATTATGCCGAGCTGGCCAGCCTGGCCTTCGCCGCCGCGCCGGGGCAGCTGTTGCAGGGGCGTGGCGAACTGCGCCTGGGCGGCGGCGCCGCCAGCTTGCCAGGCGCCCCCGGCCTGCGCGTCAAGGGTCGGCTCAGCCAGCTCGACTGGAGTGCCTGGCAGGCGGTGGGCAAGCGCTACCTGGGCGGGCAGGGCAATCCGAGCGGCGTGCAGGCGTTCCGCGGTGCGGATGTGCAGATCGAGCGCTTTACCGGCTTCGGCCTGCAGCTCGACAACCTGCAGGCGCAGCTGACGCGCGCCGAGCAGGCCTGGGCATTGACCCTCGACAGCGACCTGCTGCAGGGCCGCATCGGCTTGCCCGATGCCCAGGGCGCGCCGATCCAGGTCAACCTGCAGCGCCTGAGTTTCCCGCCGAGCAAGCCCAACGAGCCGGTCGACCCGAACAAGCCCGATAGCCTGGCGGCGGTCGATCCCCGGCAGATTCCAGCGCTGGACCTGCGCATCGAACGGGTCCTGCAGGGCGAGCAGCTGCTCGGCGCCTGGTCGCTCCAGGCCCGGCCGACGGCGCAGGGCGTGGCGTTCAACAAGCTGTCGCTGCAGCTCAAGGGCCTGCAGGTCGGCGGCAATGCCGGCTGGGAAGGCGCGCCGGGCGCCAGCAGCACCTGGTTCAAGGGGCGCATCGAGGGTGAGAACCTGGCCGACGTGCTGCTGGCCTGGAACTTCGCCCCGACGGCCACCAGCGAGCGTTTTCGTGTGGATATCGACGGGCGCACCCCGGGTTCGCCGGCCTGGATGAGCCTCAAGCGCTTCAGCGGTAGCCTGGACGCCAGCCTGCGCAAGGGCCAATTCGTCGAGGTGCAGGGCTCGGCCTCGGCGCTACGGGTGTTCGGCCTGCTCAACTTCAACTCGATCAGCCGGCGCCTGCGTCTGGACTTCTCCGACCTGCTCGGCAAAGGCCTCAGCTACGACCGGGTCAAGGGCCGGCTGACGGCCAGGGACGGGGTGTTCCTCACCCAGGTGCCGATCAAGATGGAAGGCCCGTCCACCGGCCTGGAGCTGAACGGCACCCTGGACATGGCCCGCGACCAGATCGACGCCAAGCTGCTGGTGACCCTGCCGGTGACCAACAACCTGCCGCTGGCGGCGCTTATCGTCGGCGCGCCGGCAATCGGCGGCGCGCTGTTCGTCGTCGACAAGCTGCTGGGCGATCGGGTGGCCCGCTTCGCCAGCGTGCAGTACAGCGTCAAGGGGCCGTGGCAGAACCCGAACATCACGTTCGACAAGCCCTTCGAGAAGGCCCGCTGAGCCGCGCAGAACCCGAGCAGGTTCTGCGGCCAGAGCGGCCGACATGGGGTAGCATGCAGTCATCACCCAGTCGGTAGTTTCCATGTCGTTTGCCGTGATTCAGATGGTCAGCCAGGATGATGTGCTGGCCAACCTCGCCACCGCCCGCCGCCTGCTCGAACAGGCGGCCGCCGCGGGTGCGCGTCTTGCCGTGTTGCCGGAAAACTTTGCCGCCATGGGCCGCCGCGACCTGGCGGCGCTCGGGCGTGCCGAGGCCAGCGGTGAGGGCCCCATCCTGCCCTGGCTGCACCGGGCCGCGCGCGACCTCGGCTTATGGATAGTGGCCGGCACCATTCCACTGCCGCCCGATGGCCAGGCGGATGCCAAGGCGCATGCCTGTTCGCTGCTGTTCGACGAGCACGGCCAGCGCGTGGCGCGCTACGACAAGCTGCACCTGTTCGATGTGGACGTGGCGGACCGCCGCGGCCGCTACCGCGAGTCGGACGACTACGCTTTCGGCAGCCGACTGGTGGTCGCCGAGACCCCGGTGGGCCGCCTGGGGCTGACGGTGTGCTACGACCTGCGCTTCCCCGAGCTGTACAGCGGGCTGCGGGCGGCTGGAGCCGAGCTGATCACGGCGCCGGCGGCCTTTACCGCGGTGACCGGCGCGGCGCACTGGCAGGTACTGGTGCGTGCGCGGGCCATCGAGACCCAGTGCTATGTGCTGGCTGCGGGGCAGGGCGGCAGCCACCCAGGCGGGCGCGAGACTTTCGGCCACTCGGCGATCATCGACCCTTGGGGCCGCGTGCAGGCCGAGCAGCCGAGCGGCGAGGCGGTTCTGCTGGGCGCGCGCGACAGTGCCGAGCAGGCGGCGATCCGCCAGCGCATGCCGGTGGCCAGCCATCGACGATTTTTTGCACCGGCCGTTCCAGGGCCGGCGCCTACGGAGAAGTTATGAGTAACCTGTTGTTAGCGGTCAGCGAACACCTGCTGGCCCCCGGCGGCCTGAGCATCGAGCAGTTGCCGGCGATCCTCGGCGACCTGGCCGGGCCGGGCATCGATGCGGCCGACCTGTACTTCCAGAGCCAGATTTCCGAGACCTGGGTGCTGGAGGACGGCATCGTCAAGGAAGGCAGCTTCAACCTCGATCAGGGCGTCGGCGTGCGCGCCCAGTCCGGCGAGAAGACCGGCTTCGCCTACAGCAACGCGATCACCGCCACGGCGCTGGGCCAAGCCGCCCAGGCCGCCCGCTCGATCTCCCGGGCCGGCCAGCACGGCAGCGTGCAGGCATTCAGCAGCCCGCCGGTGACCGCACTGTATGCCCCGGATAATCCCCTGGACGTGCTCGATCGCGCGGCCAAGGTCGACCTGCTCAAGCGCATCGACGTCGCCACGCGTGCCCTCGATCCGCGCATCCAGCAGGTCACCGTGAGCCTGGCCGGGGTCTGGGACCGCATCCTGGTGGCCGCCAGCGATGGCAGCCTGGGCGCCGACATCCGCCCGCTGGTGCGTTTCAACGTCAGCGTGATCGTCGAGCACAATGGCCGCCGCGAGCGTGGCGGCCAGGGCGGTGGCGGGCGTACCGACTACCGCTTCTTCCTGGAGCCGGGCGGCCTCGGCGAGGAGCGCGCCATGGGCTATGCCCGCGAGGCGCTGCGCCAGGCCCTGGTCAACCTCGAGGCGCAGCCGGCGCCGGCCGGCACCCTGCCGGTGGTGCTGGGCCCGGGCTGGTCCGGCGTGCTGCTGCACGAGGCGGTCGGCCACGGCCTGGAAGGCGACTTCAACCGCAAAGGCAGCTCGGCCTACAGCGGCCGGATCGGCGAGCAAGTCGCCTCCAGCCTGTGCACCATAGTCGACGACGGCACCCTGGCCGGGCGCCGCGGTTCGCTCAGTGTCGACGACGAAGGCACGCCGAGCCAGTGCACCACGCTGATCGAGAACGGCGTGCTCAAGGGCTACATGCAGGACAAGCTGAACGCACGCCTGATGGGTGTGGCCTGCACCGGTAACGGCCGTCGCGAATCCTACGCGCACCTGCCGATGCCGCGCATGACCAACACCTACATGCTGGCCGGTGAGAGCGACCCGGAAGAAATCATCCGCTCGGTGAAGAACGGCATCTACTGCGCCAATCTGGGTGGCGGCCAGGTGGATATCACCAGCGGCAAGTTCGTCTTCTCCACCAGTGAGGCGTACCTGATCGAGGACGGCAGGATCACCGCCCCGGTCAAGGGCGCCACCCTGATCGGCAACGGTCCGGAGGCGATGAGCCGGGTGTCGATGGTCGGCAACGACCTGGCCCTGGACAGCGGCGTCGGCACCTGTGGCAAGGATGGCCAGTCGGTGCCGGTGGGCGTCGGCCAGCCGACCCTGAAGATTGATGCGATTACCGTGGGCGGCACGGGCGGCTGATGTGGGAGGCCCTGTTTCATATCCTGGTCGAGGTGCTGCTGTACGGCCAGGGCTATTGGCTGTTGCGCGTGCTATCGGGCGGACGTATCGAGCCGAAGCGCTGGAATGATGGCTTGGTGGCGCTGCTGGGCCTGGTGTTCACGCTGGCCTGGGTGGTGCCGTTGATCATCTGGCTGGGCAGTCGCAACAGCGCGTAGGTTGGGTTGAGGGGCGCAGCCCCGAAGCCCAACGAGCAAAGGTTCAGGCCGTGTCGTAGCCTAGCCGTTCGCCGTTGGGCTTCGCAGCGCTCAATCCAACCTACACAGGATTAACGCAGGCCGCGCTGGACCTCGTCCAGTTCGCGGATGTATTTGAAGACTTTGCGGGCGGCGGCCGGCGGTTTGTTGTGCGCCGCCTCATGCTGGGCATGGCGGATCAGGCTGCGCAGTTGCTGGCGGTCGGCTTGCGGGTATTCGCTGACGAAGCTTTCCAGGGTGGTGTCGTCGCCGCTGATCAGGCGGTCACGCCAGCGTTCGAGGGCATGGAAGCGTTCGTTGTATTCGCGGGTGGAGCTGTCGACCTGGTCGATCAGGGCGAGAATCGCCTCGATGTCCTGGTCGCGCATCAGCTTGCCGATGAACTGCACATGGCGCTTCTTGGCGGCATTGGCGGTATGTTTCGGCGCTTCGGCCAGGGCCTTGCGCAGGCCGTCGGTCAGCGGCAGTTTGGCCTGCATGTCGGGCTTGAGGGTGGTCAGGCGTTGCCCCAGTTCCTGCAGCGCATGCAACTCGCGCTTGATCTGGGTTTTGCTCTTCTCGCCGGAGAAGTCGTCGTCGTAAGAATCAGCCATGGGGGCGGTCCAGAGGGAAACGTCGCAATGATAGCAGCAAGGGTAGCGGCAAGCCTCACACGGCAAGCACAGGGCTTGGCCGGCGGGCTGCCAGAGTGCAGTTTCTGGAGTGATTTATGAGTGCAGCAGAAGTGGTTGGCCCGCAGGCATTGCCGGCGTTGCAGGCGCAGGTCGAGCAGATCATCGCCGAGGCACGGCGCCAGGGCGCCAGCGCCTGCGAGGTGGCGGTTTCGATGGAGCAGGGCTTGTCGACCACCGTGCGCCAGCGCGAGGTGGAAACGGTCGAGTTCAATCGTGACGAGGGCTTCGGCATCACCCTGTATGTCGGCCAGCGCAAGGGCTCGGCCAGTACTTCGGCCACCGGGGCGGCGGCGATCCGCGAAACCGTGGCGGCGGCCCTGGCCATCGCCAGGCACGCGTCCGAGGACGACTGCGCCGGCCTGGCCGACGCCGGCCTGATGGCGCGCGAGTTTCCAGAGCTGGACCTCTACCACCCCTGGGCCCTGGCGCCCGAGCAGGGCATCGAGCTGGCCCTGGCCTGCGAAGAGGCGGCGTTCGCTGCCGATCCGCGGATTACCAAGGCCGACGGCACCACCCTCAACACCCACCAGGGCTGCCGCGTGTATGGCAACAGCCATGGCTTCGTCGGCGGTTATGCCAGCACCCGCCACAGCCTGAGCTGCGTGATGATCGCCGAGGGCGAGGGGCAGATGCAGCGCGACTACTGGTACGACGTCAATCGCCAGGGCGAGCTGCTCGCCGATCCGCTGCAGATCGGTCGCCATGCGGCCAGGCGCACGGCGGCACGGCTGGGCGCGCGGCCGGTGCCGACCTGCGAGGTGCCGGTGCTGTTTGCCGCCGAGCTGGCCACCGGGCTGTTCGGCAGCTTCCTGGCGGCGATCTCCGGTGGCAACCTGTATCGCAAGTCGTCGTTCCTCGAAGGCGCCCTGGGCCAGCAGCTGTTCCCCGACTGGCTGAGCCTCGACGAGCGCCCGCATATCCCGCGGGCGATGGGCAGCGCCGCCTTCGATGGCGACGGCCTGGCCACCTATGCCAAGCCCTTCGTCGCCGGCGGCGAGCTGGTTTCCTACATCCTCGGCACCTACTCCGGGCGCAAGCTGGGCCTGCCCAGCACGGCCAACTCCGGGGGCGTGCACAACCTGTTCGTCAGCCATGGCGACGAAGACCAGCAGGCCCTGCTCAAGCGCATGGGTCGCGGCCTGCTGGTGACCGAGCTGATGGGGCAGGGGCTGAACATGGTCACCGGCGACTACTCGCGCGGTGCCGCCGGCTTCTGGGTGGAAAACGGCGAGATCCAGTTCCCGGTGCAGGAGGTGACGATTGCCGGCAACCTGCGCGAGATGTTCCGGCAGATCGTCGCAGTGGGATGCGACCTGGAGCTGCGCGGCAATATCCGCACCGGTTCTGTGTTGATCGAGAAGATGACGGTCGCCGGCAGCTGACCTGCGGCACCACGAAAAAAGGGGCTGTCCGGTTATCCCGTCAGCCCCTTTTGCATGTCGGCGAGTTATTCGCCTTCGTCGAAGCGGTTGTTGATCAGTTCGATCAGCGCATTCAGCGCTTCGTCCGCCTGTTCGCCTTCGGCGTGCAGGTGCAGGCTGGTGCCCTTGCCGGCGGCCAGCATCATCACCGCCATGATGCTCTTGCCGTCGACCAGGCTCTCGGCCGAGCGCCCGGCGCGAATCTGGCAGGGGAAGCTGCCGGCCACGCCGACGAACTTGGCCGCCGCCCGCGCATGCAGGCCGAGCTTGTTGATGATGGTGATTTCGCAGGCGGGCATACGGCGGACAGTCCTTAACCCAGTTCGCGGTGGCGAACCTGGAGATTCTTCAGTGTGGGCTTGAGGGCTGCGCCGAGGCGGTTGGCCAGGTACACCGAGCGATGGTGGCCGCCGGTGCAGCCAATGGCGATGGTCACGTAGGAACGATTGCTGGAAGCAAAGCGGGGCAGCCACTTGTGCAGGTAGGCATGGATGTCCTGGTACATCTCCTCGACATCCGGCAGGGCGGCCAGGTAGTCGGCGACCGGCTGCTCCAGCCCGGACATTTCGCGCAGCTCGGGCTTCCAGTACGGGTTGGGCAGGCAGCGCACGTCGAATACCAGGTCGGCGTCCACCGGCATGCCGCGCTTGAAGCCGAAGGACTCGATGAGGAACGCGGTGCCGGGCTCGGGCTTGTTCAGCAGGCGCAGCTTGAGGCTGTCGCGCAGCTGGTAGAGGTTCAGGTGGGTGGTGTCGAGCTTGAGGTCGGCCAGGTCGGTGATCGGGCTGAGCAGGGCGGCTTCGTCGCGGATGGCTTCGGCGAGGGAGCGCGTCTCGCTGGTCAGCGGGTGGCGCCGGCGGGTTTCGGAAAAGCGCTTGAGCAGGGTCTCTTCGTCGGCATCCAGATAGAGCACGTCACAGACGATGTGACGGGCGCGCACTTCGGCGAGCAGTTCGGGGAAGCGCTTGAGCTGGCTGGGCAGGTTGCGTGCGTCGATCGATACGGCGACCTGCGGGTGCAGCAGCTCGGTGTGCAGCAGGGCGCGCTCGGCCAGTTCCGGCAGGAGGATCGCCGGCAGGTTGTCGATGCAGTAGAAACCGTTGTCCTCGAGCACGTCGAGGGCGGTGCTTTTGCCCGAGCCGGAGCGACCGCTGACGATGATCAGGCGCATGACGCTGTCCTACCCTGGCCTATTGGCCGCTCTGTACGTCGACAACCACCTGGTAGAGGTTCTCGCTGCTTGACGCCTGGCGCAAGCGCTCACGCACTTCGCTGCGGTCGAGCATGCTGGCGATCTGGCGGAGCAGCTCCAGGTGTTCGTCGGTCGCCGCTTCGGGTACCAGCAGGACGAACAGCAGATCGACCGGGGCGCCGTCGATGGCGTCGAAGTCCACCGGCGCATCCAGGCGCAGCACCGCACTGATGGGGGCGCTGCAGCCGGGCAGGCGACAGTGGGGAATGGCGATGCCGTTACCGAACCCGGTGGAACCGAGTTTTTCACGGGCAATCAGGCTTTCGAAGATGTCCTGCGAGTCGAGGTCGGGCAGTTCGCGCGCGACCAGGTTGGCAATCTGTTCGAGGACGCGCTTCTTACTGCCGCCCGGCACGTTCACCAGGGAACGGCCGGCGGTCAGGATATTTTCAAGTCGGATCATGGGTGGGGGATGTCAGCGGGCTGTCGCGCCTTGCAGGCGGCCGAGCTGCTTTTCCTTGTGTTTGATCAGTTGGCGGTCGAGTTTGTCGGCGAGCAGGTCGATCGCCGCATACATGTCGTCGTGTTCGGCGTTGGCGACTACTTCGCCGCCTGCAACATGCAGGGTCGCCTCGATTTTCTGCTTGAGCTTCTCGACTGCCATGGTCACCTGCACGTTGGTGATCTTGTCGAAATGGCGTTCCAGTCGGCTGAGTTTTTCCCCGACATAGTCACGCAGGGCGTCGGTCACATCCAGTTGATGTCCACTGATGTTGACTTGCATACCGCTTCTCCTTGTTGCCTTGTGTAAGAGACAGGCTAGCGGGCCTGCCACCGTAACACTCTGGCGTGAGAAGGCTTTTGCAGAACTGTCCTGCAGTCCCCCCGCGGGGCAGGGCGCATGGCGCGTATCCAGTTTTGCAAAAGCCTTCCCTCAGTGCCGCGTCACAGCAGTCGCGTCTATGACTAGATCAACCGCTTGCGTTCGCTCGAAGGCGCTATCCCGAGGGATTCGCGGTATTTGGCGACGGTGCGACGGGCTACCTGAATGCCCTGTGCTTCCAGTAAACCAGCGATCTTGCTGTCACTCAATGGCTTTTTCGCGTTTTCCGCGGCGACCAGTTTTTTGATGATGGCGCGGATCGCCGTCGACGAGCATTCGCCGCCTTCCGAGGTGCTGACGTGGCTGGAGAAGAAGTATTTCAGCTCGTAAATACCGCGCGGGGTGTGCATGAATTTCTGCGTGGTGACCCGCGAGATGGTCGACTCGTGCATGCCCACCGCCTCGGCGATGTCGTGCAGGACCAGCGGCTTCATCGCCTCGTCGCCGTACTCGAGAAAGCCGCGCTGGTGCTCGACGATCTGCGAGGCGACCTTCATCAGGGTTTCGTTGCGGCTCTGCAGGCTCTTGATGAACCAGCGCGCTTCCTGCAGCTGGTTGCGCATGAAGGTGTTGTCGGCACTGGAGTCGGCGCGTTTGACGAAGCCGGCGTACTGCGCGTTGACCCGCAGGCGCGGCACCGCTTCCTGATTGAGCTCCACCAGCCAGCGCTCGTTGTGCTTGCGCACGATCACGTCCGGTACCACGTATTCCGGCTCGCTGGCTTCGATCTGCGAGCCGGGACGCGGGTTGAGGCTCTGGATCAGCTCGATGACCTGGCGCAGCTCGTCTTCCTTGAGCTTCATGCGCCGCATCAGCTGGCTGTAGTCGCGGCTGCCGAGCAGGTCGAGGTGGTCGCCGGCCAGGCGCTGGGCCTCGCTCAGCCAGGGCGTGCTGGCCGGCAGCTGGCGCAGCTGCAGAAGCAGGCATTCGCGCAGGTCGCGGGCGCCGACCCCGGCCGGGTCGAAGTTCTGGATGCGGTGCAGGACGGCTTCGACTTCGTCCAGCTCGACGTCCATTTCCGGGTCGAAGGCCTCGACGATTTCCTCGAGCGACTCCTCCAGATAGCCCTGGTCGTTGATGCAGTCGATCAGGGTCACGGCGATCAGGCGGTCGGTGTCCGACATCGGCGCCAGGTTCAGTTGCCACAGCAGATGGGTCTGCAGGCTCTCGCCGGCGGAGGTGCGGGTGGTGAAGTCCCACTCGTCATCGTCGTTGCTCGGCAGGCTGCTGGCGCTGGTCTGGTAGACGTCTTCCCAGGCGGTATCGACCGGCAGCTCGCTGGGGATGCGTTCGTTCCACTCGCCGTCCTCGATGGCATCGGCGGGCGTGCTGTTGGTTTCCTGGTAGGTGTCCTGGGGCGCGGCCTGGGTGTTCTGTTCTTCGCCGTCGGCCAGCGGATCGCTGTTGTCGAAGTCTTCGCCGTCTTCCTGGCGTTCCAGCATGGGGTTGGATTCCAGGGCTTCCTGGATTTCCTGCTGCAGGTCCAGGGTGGACAGCTGGAGGAGGCGAATGGCTTGTTGCAGCTGCGGTGTCATCGTCAGCTGCTGGCCCATCTTGAGGACTAGCGAAGGTTTCATGGCAGGAAGCTTTGCACCTTATTTGCCGGCGCAGTCGCGCCATTCACTACAGGGCGCCGGGGCGCCGCCAATAAGCAAATTATATGCCTGAAACTGGCGGCTTTGCCTAGGCTTGACAACATCCGTGTAGTGCGGCGACGCCTGCATCAGAGGCGGAATTCGTGCCCGAGGTAGACTTCTTTAACCAGCTGGTTGGCCAGGATGCTTTCGGCATCGCCTTCGGCGATCAGTTGGCCGTCATTAACAATGTAGGCGGTCTCGCAGATGTCGAGGGTCTCGCGCACGTTGTGGTCGGTGATCAGCACACCGATGCCCTTGGCCTTGAGGTGATGGATGATCTGCTTGATGTCGCCGACCGAGATCGGGTCGACGCCAGCGAAGGGTTCGTCGAGCAGGATGAACTTGGGTTCGGTGGCCAGGGCGCGGGCGATTTCCACGCGCCGGCGTTCGCCGCCGGACAGGCTCATGCCGAGGTTGTCGCGGATGTGGCTGATGTGGAACTCCTGCAGCAGGCTCTCCAGGGCGGCGCGGCGGCCGGCGCGGTCGAGATCCTTGCGGGTTTCCAGGATGGCCATGATGTTGTCGGCTACCGTCAGCTTGCGGAAGATCGAGGCTTCCTGTGGCAGGTAGCCGATGCCGACGCGGGCGCGGCCATGCATGGGCTGGTGGCTGACGTCGAGATCGTCGATCAGCACGCGGCCCTGGTCGGCCTGCACCAGGCCGACGATCATGTAGAAACAGGTGGTCTTGCCGGCGCCGTTGGGACCGAGCAGGCCGACGATCTGGCCGCTGTCGATGGACAGGCTGACGTCGCGTACCACCTGGCGGCCCTTGTAGCTTTTGGCCAAATGCTGGGCTTTGAGGGTTGCCATTACTGCGCTTGCTCCGGCTGGCCGGTTTTCTTGCGCGGCTGGATGACCATGTCGATGCGTGGGCGCGGCGCGCTCAGGGCGGCGCCAGTGGCGCGGCCGGCGTTGACGATCTGGCGCTGGGTGTCATAGACGATCTTCTCGCCTTCGAAGGTGTTGCCTTCCTGGATTACCTTGGCCTGGTCTATCAGTACGATGCGCTCGTTGCTGGCGAAGTACTGGATGGTCAGGCCGTAGGCCTTGACGATTTCCTTGTCCACGGCGGGTTTCTGCTCGTAGTAGGCCGGTTTGCCCACCGAGGTGAAGACTTCGACGTCGCCGTTGGCATCCTGGGTGATGGTCACGGTGTCGCCGGTGATCTTCAGGGTGCCCTGGGTGATCACCACGCCGCCGCGGTACACCGCCACGCCTTGCTTGTCGTCCAGTTCGGCGCTGTCGGCCTGGACCCGGATCGGTTGCTCGCGGTCGCTGGGCAGGGCCCAGGTGCTGGCGCTTCCGAGCGCGGCACCGAGGCTGATGAGCAATAGGGGGAGGGTCCGGAGGGGGAAACTGTTAACGAGCCTCATGCTGGCCTCTTACGTTGGACAGCAGGAGGATCCGGCCGTCATTCATGTACGCTTTCATTCCTTGTGCCGTGGTCACCCCGTTGGCGGCCTCGATTCTAACGGCTTGCCGGGTTTGCGCATATTCCTCATCCGGAAATACGGTCATCCGGCTGCTGGTGATCACGGTGGGGCGGCCTTTGGCATCGGTGCGCGCCACGCGCACGTCATCGATCAGTTCGACTTGCTTGCCTTGCGGCGCCACTTCGCCCCGCGCGCTCTGCACGTGCCAGGGGTAGGCGCTGCCGCGGTACAGTTGCAGGTCCGGCTGGCTCAGCAGGGTGATGTCGCTGGCCTTGATATGTTCCAGCTTGTCGGTGGTCATCTCGTACTGCAGCTGACCGTCTTCCTGGTATTGCAGGGTGCGCGCATTGACCACGTAGAAGTCGATGGTGCTGTCGCTTTCGCCAACGGTCGGCTTGTCCAGGAAGCTTTCCGGGCGGATGTTCCAGTAGCCGATCGCGCCCAGCAGGGCGGCGATCAGGCCGTAGATCAGGAGTTGTCGCTGTTTGGCCGGCATGGCTGATCCTAGAGGTAGGCGGTTTGGGCGGCTTCGAGGCTGCCCTGGGCGCGCATGATCAATTCGCAGAATTCGCGCGCCGCGCCTTCGCCGCCGCGTGCCGCGGTGACGCCGTGGGCGTGCTGGCGGACGAAGCCGTCGGCGCTGGCCACGGCCATGCCCAGGCCGACCCGGCGGATGACCGGCAGGTCGGGCAGGTCGTCACCCAGGTAGGCGACTTGCTCGTAGCTTAGTCCGAGCTCGCCGAGCAGTTCGTCGAGCACCACCAGCTTGTCTTCGCGGCCCTGGTACAGGTGCTGGATGCCGAGGTTCTGCGCGCGGCGCTCGACCACCGGGGTCTTGCGCCCGCTGATGATGGCGGTGCGCACTCCGGAGTTGATCAGCATCTTGATGCCGTGGCCGTCGAGGGTGTTGAAGGTCTTGAACTCGCTGCCATCGGTGAGGAAGTACAGGCGGCCGTCGGTCAGTACGCCGTCGACATCGAAGATGGCCAGTTTGATGGCCTTGGCGCGCTGTTGCAGTTCGTCGTTCATTTACATCACTCCGGCGCGCAGCAGGTCGTGCATGTTGAGGGCGCCGACCGGGCGCTCCTCGTCATCGACTACGACCAGGGCGTTGATCTTGTGGTCTTCCATGATTTTCAGGGCCTCGGCGGCGAGCATGTCGGCGCGGGCGGTCTTGCCGTGCACGGTCATCACCGCGTCGATGCTGGCTTCGCGCACGTCGATGCCCTTGTCCAGGGTGCGGCGCAGGTCGCCGTCGGTGAAGATCCCGGCCAGCTGGCCGTTGCTCTCGACCACCACGGTCATGCCCAGGCCCTTGCGGGTCATTTCCAGCAGGGCGTCGCGCAGACTGGTGCCGCGCTGTACCAGTGGCAGGCGGGTGCCGCTGTGCATGACGTTCTCCACCTTGAGCAGCAGGCGGCGGCCGAGCGCGCCGCCCGGGTGGGAGAAGGCAAAGTCTTCGGCGGTGAAGCCGCGGGCTTCCAGCAGGGCGATGGCCAGGGCGTCGCCGAGCACCAGGGAGACGGTGGTCGAGGAGGTCGGCGCCAGGTTCAGCGGGCAGGCTTCCTGGGCGACCTGGGCATCCAGGTTGACTTCGGCGGCCTTGGCCAGCGGCGACTCGGGGTTGCCGGTCATGCTGATCAGGGTGATGCCGAGGCGCTTGATCAGCGGCAGCAGGGTGACGATTTCGGCGGTGGAGCCGGAGTTGGACAGGGCCAGCACCACGTCGTCGCGGGTGATCATGCCCATGTCGCCGTGGCTGGCTTCGGCCGGGTGGACGAAGAATGCCGGGGTGCCGGTGCTGGCCAGGGTGGCGGCGATCTTGTTGCCGATATGCCCGGACTTGCCCATGCCGACCACCACGATACGGCCCTTGCAGGCCAGCATCAGTTCGCAGGCGCGGACGAAGTCGCCATTGATGCGACCCAGCAGGGCCTCGATAGCGTCGAGTTCGAGGCGCATGGTGCGCTGGGCGGATTGGATCAGATCGGTGGACTGGCTCATGGCTGGATTCACGGTGGCCGGCAGAAAAGTCGGCGATTATAACGGGAAAGCGACGCAGCCTCACCTCTAGCGGATCGCAGGTTGCGTGGCGCGCTGGCGAAATTCCCTGAAAACATTGCAGCGCCTTGGGTGCGCGGGGTTGCGGTGGTATATTGCGCGGCCTGTTCGGCCTGCCCGTGCCGCGTGCTATCCCGCCTCGGGAATGCTGCGTCTGCCTATGGAAGGCTGTATCACAAGGAGTTTGGATGAGCGCCGAAAATGCCTACGCCGTCGAGCTGAAGGGCCTGACCTTCAAGCGTGGCGCACGCACCATCTTTGACAACGTCGATATCCGCATCCCGCGTGGCAAGGTCACCGGCATCATGGGGCCTTCCGGTTGCGGCAAGACCACCCTGCTGCGCCTGATCGCGGCCCAGCTCAAGCCGGCCAGCGGCCAGGTCTGGGTCAACGGGCAGAACCTGCCGAGCCTGTCGCGCAGCGAGCTGTTCGACATGCGCAAGCAGTTCGGTGTGCTGTTCCAGAGCGGTGCGCTGTTCACCGACCTCGATGTGTTCGAGAACGTGGCCTTTCCGCTGCGGGTGCACACGCACCTGTCCGACGAGATGATTCGCGACATCGTGCTGATGAAGTTGCAGGCCGTGGGCCTGCGCGGGGCCTACGAGCTGATGCCGGATGAGCTGTCTGGCGGCATGAAGCGCCGCGTGGCGCTGGCCCGGGCGATCGCCCTGGATCCGCAGATCCTGATGTATGACGAGCCGTTCGTCGGTCAGGACCCGATCGCCATGGGCGTGCTGGTGCGCCTGATCCGCCTGCTCAACGATGCCCTGGGCATCACCAGTATCGTGGTCTCCCACGACCTGGCGGAAACCGCCAGCATTGCCGACTACCTCTATGTGGTGGGCGATGGCCAGGTGCTCGGCCAGGGCACTCCGGCCGAGCTGATGCATTCGGACAACCCGCGCATCCAGCAGTTCATGCAGGGCATTCCGGATGGTCCGGTGCCTTTCCACTATCCGGCGCCGGATTACCTTGATGATTTGTTGGGAGCGCGTTGATGCGTAAGTCGTCCCCGCTCGAGCGCATTCGCCTGCTGGGCCGTTCCGGGATCGATGTGGTCCAGGTCCTCGGGCGCTCGTCGCTGTTTCTGCTCAGTTCGCTGTTCGGCCGCAGCGGCCTGCGCAATGGCTTCCAGCTGTTGGTACGCCAGTTGTACTCGGTCGGCGTGCTGTCGTTGCCGATCATCGTGGTCGCCGGGCTGTTCATCGGCATGGTCCTGGCGCTGCAGGGCTTCAACATCCTCAGCAGCTATGGTTCGGAGCAGGCGGTCGGGCAGATGGTTGCCCTGACCCTGTTGCGCGAGCTGGGTCCGGTGGTGACCGGCTTGCTGTTCGCCGGGCGTGCCGGTTCGGCGCTGACCGCCGAGATCGGCAACATGAAGTCCACCGAGCAGCTGTCCAGCCTGGAAATGATCGGCGTCGACCCGCTCAAGTACATCATCGCCCCGCGCCTGTGGGCCGGCTTCATCTCCATGCCGCTGCTGGCCACCATTTTCAGCGTGGTCGGCATCTGGGGCGGGGCGATGGTCGCGGTGGACTGGCTGGGCGTCTACGACGGCTCGTTCTGGTCGAACATGCAGAACAGTGTGGAATTCACCGAAGATGTGCTCAACGGCGTGATCAAGAGCATCGTCTTCGCCTTCGTGGTGACCTGGATCGCCGTGTTCCAGGGCTATGACTGCGAACCCACTTCGGAAGGCATCAGCCGCGCCACGACCAAGACCGTGGTGTATGCCTCCCTGGCCGTACTCGGCCTCGACTTTATTCTGACCGCCCTGATGTTTGGAGATCTCTGATGCAAAGCCGCTCCCTGGAAATCGGCGTCGGCCTGTTCCTGCTGGCTGGATTGCTGGCCCTGCTGCTGTTGGCCCTGCGAGTCAGTGGCCTGTCCGCGGCAAGTTCGGGCGACACCTACAAGCTCTACGCGAATTTCGACAATATTGCCGGTTTGACGGTCAGAGCCAAGGTGACCATGGCCGGTGTGACCATCGGCAAGGTCACCGCCATCGACCTGGACCGCGACAGCTACACCGGGCGGGTGACCATGGAAATCGAGAATCGCGTCGACAACCTGCCGGCCGACTCCACCGCATCCATCCTCACCGCCGGCCTGCTCGGCGAGAAATACATCGGCATCAGCGTCGGTGGCGAAGAGGAAGTGCTGAAAGGCGATGGGGTGATCCAGGACACCCAGTCGGCCCTGGTGCTGGAAGACCTGATCGGCAAGTTCCTGATCAATTCGGTGAATAAAGAAAGCAAATGAGGATTTTCACCATGCTGAAGACTCTGCGAAACGGCCTGCTGGTCATGCTCGCCGCCCTGCCGTTGCTGGTTCAGGCGGCGCCCAGCGCCCATGACGTGGTGCAGCAGACCACCGATCAGCTGCTTGGCGACCTGAAGGCCAACAAGGCCACCTACAAACAGACCCCGCAGGACTTCTATGCGGCGCTGGATCGCATCCTCGGTCCGGTGGTCGACAGCGAAGGCATCTCGCGCAGCATCATGACCGTGAAGTACTCGCGCAAGGCCAATGCCGAGCAGATGAAGCGCTTCGAGGACAACTTCAAGCGCAGCCTGATGCAGTTCTACGGCAATGCCCTGCTCGAATACGACAACCAGGGCATCCGCGTGCTGCCGGCCAAGGCCGAGGGCGCCGAGCGCGCCAGCGTCGGCATGGAAGTGACGGACAGCAAGGGCACCATCTACCCGGTGTCCTACACCATGGTGCAGATCAACGGCCAGTGGATGCTGCGCAACGTGATCATCAACGGCATCAACATCGGCAAGTTGTTCCGCGACCAGTTCGCCGACAGCATGCAGAAGAACGGCAACGACCTGGACAAGACCATCGACGGCTGGGCCGACGTGGTCGCCAAGGCCAAGGACAGCGCCGAAGGCCAGCAGGCCGCCGGTCAATGAACGGCGGCTCCGTGCGCCAGGCCGACAGCGGCGAGCTGCAGCTGCTTGGCACGCTCGACTACCGCACCGGCCCGGCCGTGCGCGAGGCCGGGCGCCGGCTGATCCAGGCCAGTCAGCAGGCAAACCTGGTGCTGGACTGTGCGGCGGTGGAGAAGTCCAGCAGTGTCGGTCTGTCGCTGCTGCTGGCCTTTCTGCGCGATGCCAGGGCGGCGGGCAAGACCCTGAGCATTCGCGGCTTGCCGGCGGACATGCAGAAAATCGCCAAGGTTTCCGGCCTGCTCGAGCTGCTCGTTCCGCCGGCTTGAGCGCCGCATCGCGGCTCGCGCGCAGGCTGCAGGGCCCTCCGTCAGCGATACCGGCATCCGGGCTTCGCAGGCGGGGGGCTTTTTTGTATCATGGCCGGCCCGCGAGCCTCGGCCCGCCAATGATTCCTTATGCGCCGATCGAGGTTGAGCATGCAGGCCGTCGAAGTAAAAAGCCTCCTGGAAGCCAAAATGCCGAACACCCGTGTCGAGGTGGAAGGCGAGGGCTGCAATTTCCAGCTGAACCTGATCAGCGATGAGCTGGCCGCCCTCAGCCCGGTCAAGCGCCAGCAACAAGTCTATGCCCACCTCAATGCCTGGATCGCCGATGGCAGTATCCACGCAGTGACCATGAAATTCTTCAGCCAGGCCGCCTGGGCCGAGCGCTCCTGAGCCTGCGGGCAGCGAGATAGCAATGGATAAACTGATTATTACCGGCGGTATCCGCCTCGACGGCGAAATCCGCATTTCCGGGGCGAAGAACGCCGCCCTGCCGATTCTCGCCGCCACCCTGCTGGCCGATACCCCGGTCACCGTGTGCAACCTGCCGCACCTGCACGACATCACCACCATGATCGAGCTGTTCGGGCGCATGGGCGTGCAACCGGTGATCGACGAGAAGCTCAGCGTCGAAGTCGACGCCAGCAGCATCAAAACCCTGGTCGCGCCCTATGAGCTGGTGAAGACCATGCGTGCCTCGATCCTGGTGCTCGGCCCAATGGTCGCCCGTTTCGGTGAGGCCGAAGTCGCGCTGCCCGGCGGTTGCGCCATCGGCTCGCGTCCGGTCGACCTGCACATCCGCGGCCTGGAAGCCATGGGTGCGAAGATCGACGTCGAAGGCGGCTACATCAAGGCCAAGGCGCCGGAAGGCGGCCTGCGTGGCGCGCACTTCTTCTTCGATATTGTCAGCGTGACCGGTACCGAGAACATCATGATGGCCGCGGCCCTGGCCAAGGGCCGTACCGTGCTGGAAAACGCCGCGCGTGAGCCGGAAGTGGTCGACCTGGCCAACTTCATCAACGCCATGGGCGGCAAGGTCAGCGGTGCCGGTACCGACACCATCACCATCGACGGCGTCGAGCGCCTCGGTGGCGGTCGCTACAGCGTGATGCCCGACCGCATCGAAACCGGCACCTACCTGGTGGCCGCTGCCGCCACCGGTGGCCGGGTCAAGCTCAAGGACACCGATCCGACCATTCTCGAGGCGGTACTGTCGAAGCTGCAGGAAGCGGGCGCCGAGATCACCACCGGCAAGGACTGGATCGAGCTGGACATGAAGGGCAAGCGGCCGAAGGCGGTCAACGTGCGCACCGCGCCGTACCCGGCCTTCCCGACCGACATGCAGGCCCAGTTCATCTCCCTCAACGCCATCGCCGAGGGTACCGGCACCGTCATCGAGACCGTGTTCGAGAACCGCTTCATGCACGTCTACGAGATGAACCGCATGGGCGCGCAGATCCTGGTCGAGGGCAACACCGCCATCGTCACCGGCGTGCCACAGCTCAAGGGCGCCCCGGTGATGGCCACCGACCTGCGCGCGTCCGCCAGCCTGGTGATTGCCGCCCTGGTGGCCGAAGGCGAAACCCTGATCGACCGCATCTACCACATCGACCGTGGTTACGAGTGCATCGAAGAGAAACTGCAGCTGCTGGGCGCCAAGATCCGCCGCGTGCCGGGCTAGGTTGGGCTGAGCTTGGCGAAGCCCAACAGCCAGCCCGAACGGGCTGGTCATTGTTCTAAGGAAACCGCTTCATGCTGACCATCGCCCTGTCCAAAGGCCGTATTCTCGATGACACCCTGCCGTTGCTGGCCGAAGCCGGCATCGTGCCCACCGAGAACCCGGAAAAGAGCCGCAAGCTGATCATCCCCACCACCCAGGAAGATGTGCAGCTGCTGATCGTCCGCGCCACCGACGTGCCGACCTATGTCGAGCATGGCGCGGCCGATATCGGCGTGGCCGGCAAGGACGTGCTGCTCGAGTACGGCGGCCAGCTCTACGAGCCGCTGGACCTGCAGATCGCCAAATGCAAGCTGATGACCGCCGGCAAGGTCGGCGCGCCGGAGCCGAAAGGCCGCCTGCGCGTGGCCACCAAGTTCGTCAACGTGGCCAAGCGCTACTACGCCGAGCAGGGCCGCCAGGTCGAGGTGATCAAGCTGTACGGTTCCATGGAGCTGGCACCGCTGGTCGGTCTGGCCGACAAGATCATCGACGTGGTCGATACCGGCAATACCCTGCGTGCCAACGGCCTGGAAGCCCAGGAGCTGATCGCCACCATCAGCTCGCGGCTGATCGTCAACAAGGCGTCGATGAAGATGCAGCACAGTCGCATCCAGGCGCTGATCGATACCCTGCGTGCCGCCGTCGAGTCGCGACACCCCAGCTGACACCCCTAGCGCGACATCGCGTCGCGCCCGCCTATCCGTGTCATAGCCAGAATTCTCAGGTGCCCGCGCGGAGCGGCTGGTACTCTACGGGCGCCTGAGCATTTGCCAATCATGAGGCCCGCTATGACCGTACCTATCGCCATCCGCCGACTCAACGCCGCCGACCAGGACTTCGCTCGTCATCTGGATCATCTGCTGAGCTGGGAAAGCGTGTCGGACGACGCGGTCAACCAGCGCGTGCTGGAGATCATCCAGGCCGTGCGCAGCAGGGGCGATGCCGCCCTGGTCGAGTACACCAAGCAGTTCGACGGCCTGGACGTCGCCGCCATGGCCGACCTGATCCTGCCGCGCGAGCGCCTGGAGCTGGCCCTGACCCGCATCACCCCCGAGCAGCGCAGCGCCCTGGAAAAGGCTGCCGAGCGCGTGCGCCTGTACCACGAGCGGCAGAAGCAGGATTCCTGGACCTACCTTGAGCCCGACGGCACGGTGCTGGGGCAGAAGGTCACCCCGCTGGACCGCGCCGGCCTCTATGTGCCGGGCGGCAAGGCGTCCTATCCGTCGTCGGTGCTGATGAACGCCATCCCGGCCAAGGTCGCCGGCGTGCCGGAAGTGGTGATGGTGGTGCCGACCCCGCGCGGCGAGATCAACGAGATCGTCCTCGCCGCCGCCTGCATCGCCGGCGTCGACCGGGTATTCACCATCGGTGGTGCCCAGGCCGTGGCCGCGCTGGCCTATGGCACCGAGAGCGTGCCGCCGGTGGACAAGATAGTCGGGCCGGGCAATATCTATGTGGCCACCGCCAAGCGCCACGTGTTCGGCAAGGTCGGCATCGACATGATCGCCGGGCCGTCGGAAATCCTCGTGGTGTGCGACGGCCAGACCGATCCGGACTGGATCGCCATGGACCTGTTCTCCCAGGCCGAGCACGACGAAGACGCCCAGTCGATCCTGGTTAGCCCGGATGCGGCCTTCCTCGACCGCGTCGCCGCAAGCATCGCCAAGCTGCTGCCGACCCTGGAGCGCGAAACGATTGCCCGCACTTCTCTCGAAGGCCGCGGCGCGCTGATCCAGGTCGCCGATATGGCCCAGGCCATCGAGGTGGCAAACCGCATCGCCCCGGAGCACCTGGAGCTGTCGGTGGAAAACCCCGAGCAGTATCTGCCGCTGATCCGCCATGCCGGCGCGATCTTTATGGGCCGCTACACCGCGGAAGCGCTGGGCGATTACTGCGCCGGGCCCAACCACGTGTTGCCGACCTCCGGCACCGCGCGCTACTCCTCGCCGCTGGGCGTGTACGACTTCCAGAAGCGCTCGTCGATCATCCACTGCTCGGCAGAAGGTGCGTCGGAGCTGGGCAAGGTCGCCAGCGTGCTGGCCCGCGGCGAGTCGCTGACTGCGCATGCGCGCAGCGCCGAGTACCGCATCAAGAACTGAATTTTCGCAGGCGCGCCGCGCGCGCCTTACTCAAGAATCGAGGAGAGAAGGGCAGATGAGCAAATTCTGGAGCCCCTTCGTCAAGGACCTGGTGCCCTACGTGCCGGGTGAGCAGCCGAAACTGGCCAAGCTGGTCAAGCTCAATACCAACGAGAACCCCTACGGCCCGTCGCCCAAGGCGATCGCCGCCATGCAGGCCGAGCTGGGCGACAGCTTGCGCCTGTATCCGGACCCCAACAGCGATCGCCTGAAACAGGCGGTGGCCGACTACTACGGCGTGAGCACCGCCCAGGTATTCGTCGGCAACGGTTCCGACGAGGTGCTGGCGCACGCCTTCCACGGCCTGTTCCAGCACGGCCGGCCGTTGCTGTTCCCGGATGTCACCTACAGCTTCTACCCGGTGTACTGCGGCCTGTACGGCATTCCCTACGAGGCCTTGCCGCTGGATGAGCAGTTCCAGATCCGCGTGGAAGACTACGCGCGGCCCAATGGCGGCATCATCTTCCCCAACCCCAATGCGCCGACCGGCTGTGCCCTGGGCCTGGCGGCCATCGAACAGATGCTCAAGGCCAACCCGGACACCGTGGTGCTGGTCGACGAGGCCTATATCGACTTCGGTGGCGAAACGGCGATCGGCCTGGTGAACCAGTATCCCAACCTGCTGGTGACCCAGACCCTGTCCAAGTCGCGCTCCCTGGCCGGCCTGCGCGTCGGCCTGGCGGTGGGCCACCCGGACCTGATCGAGGCGCTGGAGCGGATCAAGAACAGCTTCAACTCCTACCCGCTGGACCGCATGGCGATTGCCGGTGCGGCGGCGGCGTTCGAGGATCGGGCCTACTTCCAGCAGACCTGCCAGGCGGTGATCGCCAGCCGCGAGGCGCTGGTCGCCGCCATGACTGGCCTGGGTTTCGAGGTGCTGCCATCGGCCGCCAATTTCATCTTCGCCCGCCACCCGCAGCGCGATGCCGGCGAGCTGGCCGCGGCCCTGCGTGAGCACGGGGTGATCGTGCGGCACTTCAAGCAGCAGCGCATTGCCCAGTTCCTGCGCATCACCATCGGTGCGCCGGAGCAGAGCCAGGCGTTGCTGGATGCCCTGGGACAGATTCTCTGAAATAGACAACGGCGCCCAAAGGTGCCGTTTTTCATGCTGAGTCGCTTGAGCGGCTTCAGCCGCGAAGCCCGTCGTTACTGCGACTCTTGTTCCAGCTGCTGCAGGCGCTGTTGACTCTGGGCGTTGGCCTGGTCGATCTGCTGTTTGAGCTGGTCCATCTGCTGCTGTGCCTGCTTGGCTTGTTCGGCCTGCAGGACGGCGGTGGTCGCGGTGGCGCCGGCGTCGCAGCCGTTCAGGGCGAGGATCAGCAAGGCAGAAATGAGGGCTGTACGCATGGCGGGCTCCGGCAAGGGTAGGGCGTCACCATAGCCTGCCTCGGGCATCGCGGCCAGTCGCCGCGTCGAGCTGGCCGGATTGCTCGGCTGAATCAGCCGTAGCGCTTTTTCGCCTCGATGGCCAGGCCGCTGCCGATGCTGCCGAAGGTGTTGCCTTCGGTGGCGCGGGCATTCGGCAGCAGGGCGCAGATGCTCTGGCGCAGGGCCGGGATGCCGCTGGAGCCGCCGGTGAAGAACACCGTGTCGATCTCCTCGGCTTTCACCCCGGCCTGCTGGAGCAGCTCGGCGACGCTGGCGGTGACCCGCTCCAGCAGGCCGCCGATGGCCTGGTCGAACAGCGGCCGGTCGAGCAGAACCTGCAGGCCGCTCTCGACCCGTTGCAGGTCGATACGGTGCTGGTCGTGCTCGGTCAGGGCGATCTTGCCTTCTTCCACCTGCATGGCCAGCCAGTGCCCGGCGCGCTGCTCGATCAGCTTGAACAGGCGGTCGATGCCGCTCGGGTCGACGATGTCGTAGCGCATGTTCTGCAGCGCCAGCTGCGACTTCTGCGCGTACACCGCGTTGATCGTGTGCCAGGTGGCCAGGTTGAGGTGGTAGCTGGTCGGCATGAAAGCGTCGCTCTTCATCCGGCTGCCATAGCCGAATAGCGGCATCACGCCTTCCAGGCTGAGCTGCTTGTCGAAGTCGGTGCCGCCGATGTGCACGCCGCCGGTGGCGAGGATGTCGCTTTGCCGGTCGGCCTGGTCGCGGCGTTCCGGCGACAGGCGGATCAGCGAGAAGTCCGAGGTGCCGCCGCCGATATCGACGATCAGCACGCGTTCCTCGCGGGTCACCGTGCGTTCGTAGTCGAAGGCCGCGGCGATCGGTTCGAACTGGAACGACACGTCCTTGAAACCGAGTTTGTTGGCCACCGCCACCAGAGTGTTGGCGGCTTCCTGGTCGGCGACCGGGTCGTCGTCGACGAAGAACACCGGGCGACCCAGTACCACCTGTTCGAACTCGCGGCCGGCGAAGGTTTCGGCACGCTTCTTCAGCTCGCCGATGAAGAAACCGAGCAAATCACGGAACGGCAGGGCGCTGCCGAGCACGGTGGTTTCGCTTTTCAGCAGCTTGGAGCCCAGCAGGCTCTTCAGCGAACGCATCAGGCGGCCTTCGTAGCCGTCCAGGTATTCGTGCAGGGCCAGGCGGCCATACACCGGGCGGCGTTCCTCGGTGTTGAAGAACACCACCGAGGGCAGGGTGATCTTGCCGTCTTCCAGTTCCAGCAGCGGCTCGACGCCTGCGCGCCACCAGCCGACGGTGGAGTTGGAAGTACCGAAGTCGATGCCCAGGGCATTGGCGGGAAGATCGAGACTCATGCTGCAGCGGTTCCGGGAAAAAAC
Source organism: Pseudomonas sp. L-22-4S-12 (assembly GCF_009799935.1). Classification (NCBI taxonomy): domain Bacteria; kingdom Pseudomonadati; phylum Pseudomonadota; class Gammaproteobacteria; order Pseudomonadales; family Pseudomonadaceae; genus Pseudomonas; species Pseudomonas sp. L-22-4S-12. The sequence continues at coordinate 1,325,712 of NZ_WELL01000001.1, forward strand.
GGCCGCGCAGTTTATGCGAGAGCGGCGCGTCGTGCTCGGGGAATCTGCACCCGTGTGTCGGGGCGCGTCATGCCGGGCTGGGGGATGCGGGACGAATGCCGACTGACACCTGCAAGCCATGGATCGCCGCTGGCCAGGCCTGGCTTGGCCGACCCTCATGGCCGCCCGGCAAGTGCGTCGACATGGGCTAGGCTGAACTGAACGGGGAGGAGGCGACAATGCGTGCATGGCTGCTGGCCGGCTTGCTGCTGGGCCTGGTTCTGCCGAGCCCGGGTTCGGCCGAGTTGTTGCTGCTGACCGAGGAGGCACCGCCGACCAGCTATCGCCGCGACGGCAGGCTGGGTGGCTACTCGGTGGAAGTGGTGCGCATGCTGGTGCAGCGCACCGGGCATGCCGTGCACATGGAGTTGCTGCCCTGGACGCGGGCCTACCATCTGGTCAAGACCGAGCCCGACACGGCGCTGTTCTCCATGGTCCGAACCGAGGCGCGTGAGCCGCTGTTCCAGTGGGTGGGGCCGATCCTGCAGGGCACCACGCGCTTCTATTCGCTGAAGTCCAGCAACCTGCGCATCGATACCCTGGAGGATGTCGCCAACAGCGGCACCCTGGCCCTGCCCAAGCAGTGGTACAGCTTCGAGACCCTGCAGCGCATGGGCTTCACCAACCTCTACGGCGTGCCCAACTCCAGGCAGATGGTGATCATGCTCAAGCACGGCCGGGTCAAGCTGATCGCCGCCGAGGACGTGACCCTGCGCGAGGAGCTGGCCGCCGGCGGGCTGAGCACCGATGACGTGCAGGCCCACCTGAGCTTCATGAAGTCCGATTATTACATCGCGTTTTCCAGGCAGACCGCCCCCGCGGTGATCGCCGAGTGGCAGCGGCAGCTTGATGGGATGCGCCGGGACGGTAGCCTCATGCAGATCCGGCAGCGCTGGCTGCCTGAACCCGGCTCCGCAGAGCCCGCGCAATAGGAAATGCCCGGTGGCGTGCCACGGCGCTCATCGGGCCTGGCGTGGGAATGGATTTGTCGGCGATCGGGTCGCGACAGTTGCCACGCAACGTCGGTGAACGGCTGCCGGGTCATCGGTACGGGTAGTGGCGCCGGGTCTGATTCAGCTTGGCAGGGTCGCCCCGTGTTTTGGCACGGGTCGGTTGGCGTCGAGCGCGGGCCCGGCAGGCGGGGCAGGCTCGCCGGACCTCGGTGGGCAGCCTGCGGCAGTGCGTAAGCGGGATATGGCCTTTGCTTCGTTGCTGAAAGCTGGGTGCAAGGTTGATGGGGCTATATGGAGATCTTGGTGCATGGATGCTTTTGTAGTTTTGCTACATAATTGATCCTTCAGAGCAGACAACGACTTGTAGTGCAGACCATGCAAAGAGCTTCACATCACGACCTTAGAGCGCAGTTTCGCGCACTTCTTGCAGCTAATTCCTGCTATCACACGGCATCCGTGTTCGATCCCATGTCTGCGCGGATCGCCGCCGACCTCGGTTTCGAGGTGGGTATCCTGGGTGGTTCTGTAGCTTCACTACAAGTGCTGGCGGCGCCGGACTTTGCCCTGATCAGCCTCAGCGAGTTCGTCGAGCAGGCTACCCGCATCGGCCGGGTCGCCCGCCTGCCGGTGATCGCCGATGCCGACCACGGCTACGGCAACGCGCTCAACGTGATGCGCACGGTGGTCGAGCTGGAACGTGCCGGCATCGCCGCGTTGACCCTGGAAGACACCCTGCTGCCGGCCCAGTTCGGGCGCAAGTCCACCGACCTGATCGGCATCGACGAAGGCGTCGGCAAGATCCGCGCGGCGCTGGAGGCGCGGGTCGATCCCGACCTGGCGATCATCGCCCGTACCCATGCCGGCGTGCTGGATGTCGACGAGGTGATCCGCCGCACCCTGGCCTACCAGGCCGCCGGGGCCGATGCCATCTGCATGGTCGGGGTGCGCGATTTCGCCCATCTGGAGCTGATCGCGCAGAACCTCAGTGTGCCGCTGATGCTGGTCAGCTACGGCAACCCCTCGCTGCGCGACGACGCCCGCCTGGCCAGCCTCGGCGTACGCATCGTGGTCGACGGCCATGCCGCCTATTTCGCCGCGATCAAGGCCACCTACGACTGCCTGCGCGAGCAACGCGGCATCGCCGCCAGTGCGCACAGCGCCACCGAGTTGACCCACAAGTACACCCGGCCCGAGGACTACATCGTCTGGGCGCGCGAGTACATGGACGTGCAGGAGTAGACGAACTGCACTGGTAATTCGCCGCGCGCCTGCGCATAACTGTGACAGGGCAGTAGCGAGGCGGGAGGTTGTCATGGCCGGTGGCTGGAGCAGCGATGGCGCGGTGCAGGAACAGATCGACAGCAGCATCGAGGATGCCGTCGCCCGAGCGCGCAGCCGGCTGCCGCGCGGTGCGAGCCTGAGCCATTGCGAGGAATGCGCCGCCGCCATTCCCGAAGCCCGGCGCCAAGCCGTACCCGGGGTGCGCCTGTGCGTGGCCTGCCAGAGCGAGCACGACCAGGAGCAGGCGCAGTTCGCCGGCTACAACCGGCGCGGCAGCAAGGACAGCCAGCTGCGCTGATCAGGGCGTGATCGAGTAGCCGCGGCTCTGCATGCAGCTGGAGTAGGCCGAGCTCGAGGTACTGGCCGTCTGCTCGGTCGTGCGCCTGTCGTCACGCCGATCCCTGCGGTCGCGGGAGCCACCGACCACCATGCCGACGGCTGCGGCCTCGCGTGCCTGGTCCTGCCGGTATTCCTGTTTCACATCATCGTCCACCCGGTCATAGGCCTCTTCGTGGCGTTCGCCGCGCACCTCGGCCGCCGCCGCACCCGCCACTGCCCCGGCAGCCGCGCCACGTAGCCGGCCGCCACCGTCACTCCCGCTGTCACTGGTGCTGGTCGAGCTGCCGGCGGCCTGGCTCTGGCAGGCGGCGATATCACTCTGGATCTGTTGCTGGGTCTGGCCGTTCAACGGCACCAGGGTTTCGGCGTGCACCGGGCCGAGGCTGAACAGCAGCAGGAAGGCGGTGCTGGCCGAGAGGGGCTTGAGGGAAGGCATACGGGTATCTCGCGCAGTGGAGGTACCTTTGACTTTAGTCCTCGACTGCCCGGGTGCATGGCCGCCGGTCAATAAAAGACTCGACCCGCTGGTCAGGCTGGGCGGCCGTTCAGTAATATGGATAGCTTGCTAATTATGTGTCGGGTTACCTTCTGTGCATAACACCTCTCGTCCGGGGCTGGGGATACTGCTGATCCTCTGTTCCGGCCTGCTGCTGGCCAGCCAGGATGCGCTGTCGAAGATCCTCACGGCGGTGTATCCGGTGCTGCTGGTGGTGTGGCTGCGCTACCTGTCACAGAGCGTGCTGATGCTGGCGCTGTTTGCGCCGCGCATGGGCTGGAGCCTGGTGCGCACCCAACGGCCCTGGCTGCAGCTGGTGCGCGGCCTGAGCTTGGTGGCGATTACCCTACTGTTCTACAGCGCGCTGCGCTTTATCCCCCTGGGCGAAGCCACGGCGGTAATCTTCCTCGCGCCGCTGGTGGTCATCGTGCTGTCGGCGACCTGGCTGAAAGAGCACATCAGCCGCGGCCTGTGGCTGTCGGTGGGCTGCGGCCTGCTCGGCGTGCTGCTGATCGTGCGTCCCGGTGGTGCGCTGTTCACTCCGGCGATCCTGCTGCCGCTGGGCGCGGCGCTCTGCTTCGGCCTGTATCAGCTGCTGACCCGGCGGCTGAGCGCGACCGACCACCCGGCCACCAGCAACTTCCTCTCTGCCCTGGTCGGCACCCTGAGCATGAGCGTGTTACTGCCCTGGGCCTGGCAGACGCCGAGCCTGGTGGATGGCCTGTTGATGGCGACCCTGGGCGCCACCGCCATGACCGGCCACATGCTGCTGACCCACGCCTACCGCTTCGCCAGCGCGGCCAGCCTGGCGCCGTTCACCTACGGCCAGATCGTCACCGCCACGCTGCTCGGCCTGGTGTTCTTCGACCATGCCCCGGATGCCTGGTCGATCCTCGGCATGACGGTGATCATCCTCAGCGGCGCGGCCTTGGCCTGGGGGCAGCGGACCCGGTAGGTTGGGTTTGATGTAGGTTGTGGTTGAGCGCAGCGAAGCCCAACGGGCGGTGTCTTGTGCGCGGCTACGTTGGGATTCGCCGCTGCGCGCCTCAACCCAACCTACGCTTGCACCGTCCAATCGGCCGTTAGCAGGTCCTGTCGGATATAGCGGTGAATGGAGGAAAAAGGCCAGTCGATCGGACGTTGCACGTAACCGTGCTTGACCGGGTTGTAGTGGATGTAATCGATGTGCCGCTGCAGGTCCTGTTCGTCGCGGATGCAGTGTTCCCAGTAGCGACGTTGCCAGATTCCGCGCTCGCGCTTGAGGTGGCGTGACAGGCTAACGCTTTCGCCAGCAGCGATCTGGCGGCTGAATGCTGGCTTGATCAGGGCCCAGCGGGTTGGGTAATTGAGGTCGCCCTGCGGTAATTGCCAGATGCAATGCAGATGCTCGGGTAGCACCACCATCGCCAGGATCTCGAAGGGATGGTTGGCGCGCACGGTGCGCATGGCCTGGCGCAGAGCCGTTATATGCTCGGTCAGCAGGCATTGAGAGCGGTCGGCCAGGGCCACCGTGAAGAAATAGGTGCCACCCGGCACCTTGGCACGCCGATAACGCATGTTCACCGTCCATGGTGAAAAGAAGACGTTTCTAGCGTAGACCAGTGCGCTGTGTTGGGCTTCGCCGCTGCGCGGCTCAACCCAACCTACGGGTTGGTTGAGCCCCATGACCGTAGGTTGCGGTTGAGCGCAGCGAAGCCCAACGAACGAGGCGTCAGAACAGAAAGTAGCGCTGCGCCAGCGGCAGCACTTCGGCCGGCTCGCACCACAGCAGCTGGCCGTCGGCCTTGACCTGATAGTTCTGCGGGTCGACCTTGATGTCCGGCAGGTAGTCGTTGTGGATCAGATCGCTCTTCTGCACCGTGCGGCAGCCTTTGACCACGCCGATCTGCTTCTGCAGACCGAGCTGCTGCGGCACCCCGGCATCGAAGGCGGCCTGGCTGATAAAGGTCAGGCTGGTGGCATGCAGCATGCCGGCGTAGCTGCCGAACATCGGCCGGTAGTGCACCGGTTGCGGGGTCGGGATCGAGGCGTTGGCGTCGCCCATCAGGCTGGCGGCGATGGCGCCACCCTTCAAAATAAGAGTCGGTTTTACCCCGAAGAACGCCGGGCGCCACAGCACCAGGTCGGCAAACTTGCCCACTTCGATGGAACCGACTTCGTGGCTGATGCCGTGGGTGATCGCCGGGTTGATGGTGTACTTGGCGATGTAGCGCTTCACGCGGAAATTGTCGTTGCCCGCGGCATCTTCGGGCAGAGCGCCGCGCTGCTGCTTCATCTTGTCGGCGGTCTGCCAGGTGCGGGTGATCACCTCGCCGACACGGCCCATGGCCTGGCTGTCGGAGCTGATCATGGAAAACGCGCCGAGGTCATGCAGGATGTCCTCGGCGGCGATGGTCTCGCGGCGGATGCGGCTTTCGGCGAAGGCGACGTCCTCGGCGATGCTCGGGTCGAGGTGGTGGCAGACCATCAGCATGTCCAGGTGTTCATCGATGGTGTTCTTGGTGAACGGCCGGGTCGGGTTGGTCGAGCTGGGCAGCACGTTGGGGAAGCCACAGGCCTTGATGATGTCCGGCGCATGGCCGCCGCCGGCGCCTTCGGTGTGGTAGGTGTGGATGGTGCGGCCCTTGAAGGCGCCCAGCGTAGTCTCGACGAAACCGGACTCGTTGAGGGTGTCGGTGTGGATGGCCACCTGGACATCGTACTGGTCTGCCACGCTCAGGCAGTTGTCGATCGCCGCCGGGGTGGTGCCCCAGTCTTCATGCAGCTTCAGACCGATGGCGCCGGCCTTGACCTGCTCGATCAAAGGCTCGGGCAGCGAGACGTTGCCCTTGCCGGTGAAGCCGATGTTCATCGGGAAGGCATCGGCGGCCTTGAGCATCATCGCCATGTGCCACGGCCCCGGGGTCACCGTGGTGGCGTAGGTGCCGGTGGCCGGGCCGGTGCCGCCACCGATCATGGTGGTGGTGCCGCTCATCAAGGCTTCTTCGATCTGCTGCGGGCAGATGAAGTGGATGTGGGTGTCGACGCCGCCGGCGGTGAGGATCATGCCTTCGCCGGCGATCACTTCCGTGGCACCGCCAATGGCGATGGTCACGTTCGGCTGGATGTCCGGGTTGCCGGCCTTGCCGATCGCGGCGATGCGCCCGCCTTTCAAGCCGACGTCGGCCTTGACGATGCCCCAGTGGTCGATGATCAGCGCATTGGTAATCACCGTGTCGACCACGTCAGTTGCGCACAGCTGGCTCTGGCCCATGCCATCGCGGATCACCTTGCCGCCGCCGAACTTCACTTCGTCGCCGTAGGTGGTGAAGTCCTTTTCCACCTCGATCCACAGCTGGGTGTCAGCCAGGCGCACCTTGTCACCGACGGTGGGGCCGAACATGTCGGCGTAGGCTTGGCGGGAAATCTTCATCACAGCGCTCCCATGATGCGGCCGGCAAAACCGTAGACGCGACGGTCACCGGCCAGCTCGACCAGCTCGACTTCGCGGGACTGGCCCGGTTCGAAGCGTACGGCGGTGCCGGCGGCGATATTCAGGCGCATGCCTCGGGTCGGAGCGCGGTCAAATGTCAGCGCATCGTTGGTCTCGAAGAAATGGAAGTGGGAGCCGACCTGGATCGGCCGGTCACCGCTGTTGGCCACCGTGATGCTCAGGGTGCGGCGGCCGGCGTTGAGTTCGATCTCGCCGTCCTGGATCTGGTATTCGCCGGGGATCATGGCGCGCTCCTCTCGGGGGTAAGGATCAGCTGCATAAAGGTCAGATCCAGCCAGCGCCCGAATTTGCGGCCGACCTGGGGCATCTGCCCGGTGATGGTGAAACCAAAGCGCTGATGCAGGCCGATGGAGGCGCTATTGCCGCTCTCGATGGCGGCGACCATCACATGCTTGCCGCCCGCCCGGGCGCGCTCGATCAGGGCGCCGAGCAGCAGCACACCGAGGCCACGGCCGCGCTGCTCGGCGCTCACGTACAGCGAGTTCTCCACGGTGTTGCAGAAGCCGTCGAAGGGCCGCCAGTCGCCATAGGCGGCATAGCCGAGCACGCTGTCCTCGGCATCCACCGCCACCAGCACCGGGTAGCCTTGCTGGCGGCGTGCGGCCAGCCAGGCCTGGCGGTTGGCCAGGTCAACGGTGGCGTCCATCCAGATCGCCGTGGTGCTCCGCACGGCGTCGTTGAATATGTCGCGGATGGCTTCCAGGTCGCTGTCGCGGGCGTCGCGAATTGAAATGCTCATGGGATCGGCTGATGCACGGTGACCAGCTTGGTGCCATCCGGGAAAGTGGCCTCGACCTGGATTTCCGGGATCATTTCCGGGATGCCTTCCATCACCTGCTCACGGCTCAGCAGGGTGGTGCCGAAGTGCATCAGCTCGGCCACGGTCTGGCCGTCGCGGGCACCTTCGAGTAGGGCGGCGCTGATATAGGCCATGGCTTCCGGGTAGTTGAGCTTGACCCCACGGGCCAGGCGCCGCTCGGCGACCAGGCCGGCGGTGAAGATCAACAGCTTGTCTTTCTCGCGGGGCGAAAGGTCCATCAGGTACTCCAGATACGAGGGGGCACGGCGGCGCGCCCGAGCAAGGCAGGGCGCAGCAGGCGCCAGAGTTCGATCAGCCAGGCGCGGGCATGCAGCGCCTCGCCGGCCAGGCAGCGGGCGACCAGCAGGCCCGGCAGCTGGCTGAGGTCGCCGCGCACCGGGCTGGGGAGGGTGCGGCAGCGTTCCAGCAGTTCGGCGGAGAGTTCGCCGCTGATCAGCAGGGTGGCGAACACCGGCTGGCCATCCAGGCCGATCGGCGAGTCGAGCAGGCCGTCGTCACCACTCATGCGCTGGCGCTCGTGCCAGAGCAACTGGCCGTCGCGGCGGATATCCAGGTGCGCCTGGAAATGCCCGCTGTCGAAGCGCTCGCCGGCAGCCGGGCGGCCGAGGGCGACCATGTCCCAGTAGCACAAACGGGCGTCGCCTTCGAGGTCGATGCGGGTGCTCAGCTCGGCCTGGGCGCCGGCGTAGACGATGGTTTCCTGCGGCAGCCATTCCAGGGTGGCGCCAGCGCCGACCTTGAGTTCCAGCTGCTGATAGGCCGGCCCGGCGGCGCGGTACCACTTGGCGGCGCCGGGGCTGGTCAGCTGGGCCCAGGCGTGCTCGCCGAGGCTGGCGCTGATGTGCAGGCGATCACCCCCAGCAATCCCGCCCGGTGGGTGGACGATGATGTGCTGGCACACCTCGGGGCCTTCGGCGTACAGGTGTTTCTGCACCCGCAGCGGGCCGAGGTGGCGGCGCTGCACGGGCCGCGTGGCATCGCCCTGGCGCGCATAGCCGAGCTCCAGCTCGGCATGCCAGCTGGGGGTGAACAGGTGGGCGGGAGCGTTCATAACGGGCAACCGAGTCCGTAGGTTAGGATGAGCTTGCGCAGCCCAACGTGTCGCCGGAAGGTCTGTTGGGCTTCGTCGCTGTGCTCCTCAACCCAACCTACGGGATGGCGGTTCAAATCGCCACCAGTCCGCGCACGCCATCGGCTTCCATCGTCTCGCCGCGGCCTTGCTGGACGATCTCGCCGCGACTCATCACCAGGTACTGGTCGGCCAGCTCGGCAGCGAAATCATAGAACTGCTCGACCAGCAGGATGGCCATGTCGCCGCGCTCGGCGAGCTTCTTGATCACCGCGCCGATCTCCTTGATCACCGAGGGCTGGATGCCTTCGGTGGGTTCGTCGAGGATCAGCAGGCGCGGCTTACTGGCCAGCGCGCGGCCGATAGCCAGCTGTTGCTGCTGGCCGCCGGAGAGGTCGCCGCCGCGGCGTTGCTTCATCTGCAGCAGCACCGGGAACAGCTCGTAGATGAAGGCCGGAACTTCCTTGGCCTGGCTGCCGGGGAAACGTGACAGGCCCATTAGCAGGTTTTCCTCCACCGTCAGGCGCGGGAAGATCTCACGGCCCTGTGGCACATAGGCGATGCCGGCGTGCACGCGCTGGTGTGGCTTGAACGCGGTGATCGACTTGCCTTCCCATTGCACGGCGCCTTCCTTGGATGGGATCAGGCCCATCAGGCATTTCAGCAAGGTGGTCTTGCCCACGCCGTTGCGGCCGAGCAGGCAGGTGACTTCGCCGACCTTGGCCTCGAAGGAGAGGCCGCGCAGGATGTGGCTGCCGCCGTAGTACTGGTGCAGTTGTTGGACTTGCAGCATGTCGATGTCCTTGTTTCTGTTCTTGTGGCTTGGCGCCGCCAGCCCTCTCCCTAACCCTCTCCCTTCTCTTCATAAACAAGAGTGGGAGAGGTGACTGGTGCGAGGCATAGGCTAAGCGCCGCGCTGCTTGTCTCCCCTCGCCCGCTTGCGGGAGAGGGGCCGGGGGAGAGGGTCAGCGTCCCAGATAAACCTCGATCACCCGCTCATCCGCCTGCACCTGGGCCAGCGAGCCTTCGGCCAGCACGCTGCCCTGATGCAGCACGGTGACGTGGTCGGCGATGGAGCCGACGAAGCCCATGTCGTGCTCGACCACCATCAGCGAGTGCTTGCGCGCCAGGGACTTGAACAGCTCGGCGGTGAATTCGGTCTCGGCGTCGGTCATGCCGGCCACCGGCTCGTCGAGCAGCAGCAATTGCGGGTCTTGGACCAGCAGCATGCCGATCTCGAGGAACTGCTTCTGGCCGTGGGACAGCAGCCCGGCCGGGCGCTGGCGCGAGCTTTCCAGCTTGATGGTGGCGAGGACTTCATCGATCCGCTCTTTCTGCGCGCCGGAGAGCTTGGCGCGCAGGCTGGCCCATACCGACTTGTTGGTCTTCAGTGCCAGTTCGAGGTTCTCGAATACGCTGAGGGCCTCGAATACCGTGGGCTTCTGGAACTTGCGGCCGATGCCGGACTGGGCGATCTCGACTTCGCTCATCTGCGTCAGGTCGAGGGTTTCGCCGAAGTAGGCGTGGCCATTGTCGGGGCGGGTCTTGCCGGTGATCACGTCCATCATGGTGGTCTTGCCGGCGCCGTTGGGGCCGATGATGCAGCGCAGTTCTCCGACGCCGATGTACAGGTTGAGGTCGGTCAGCGCCTTGAAACCGTCGAAACTGACGTTGATGCCTTCCAGGGTAAGGATGGTGCCGTGGCGCACATCCAGGCCCTTGGCCGCGGCGCTGCCGAGACCGACCGCTTCGCGGCTGGTGCCGGCATCGCTGTTGGGGTTGAACGCAGGTTCGAGCATGAACTCGGGTACCGGAGTGGCTCTCATTGCTCCTTCTCCTTGCGCAGCAGTCCTATGACTCCCTTGGGCAGAAACAGCGTGACGATAATGAACAGGAAGCCCAGGGCGAACAGCCAGTATTCGGGGAAGGCCACGGTGAACCAGCTCTTCATGCCGTTGACCAGGCCGGCGCCGAGCAGCGGGCCGATCAGCGTGCCGCGCCCGCCGAGGGCGACCCACACGGCGGCCTCGATGGAGTTGGTCGGCGACATTTCGCTGGGGTTGATGATGCCCACCTGTGGCACGTACAGCGCGCCGGCCAGGCCGCACAGTACGGCGGAGAGCACCCAGATGAACAGCTTGTAGCCGCGCGGGTCGTAGCCGCAGAACATCAGGCGGTTCTCCGCATCACGCAGGGCGGTGAGGACCCGGCCGAACTTGCTGCGCGCCAGGCGAAAGCCCAGCAGCAGGCTGCCGACCAGCAGCGCCACGGTGCAGAGGAACAGCACGGCGCGGGTGCTCGGCGCGGTGATGTCGAAGCCGAGCATGCTGCGGAAGTTGGTGAAGCCGTTGTTGCCGCCGAAACCGGTTTCGTTGCGGAAGAACAGCAGCATGCCGGCGAAGGTCAGCGCCTGGGTCATGATCGAGAAGTACACGCCCTTGATCCGCGAGCGGAAGGCGAAGAAGCCGAACACCAGGGCCAGCAGACCCGGCGCCAGCACCACCAGGCACAGCGCCCAGAGGAAGCTGGAGGTGCCGTACCAGTACCACGGCAGCTCGGTCCAGGAGAGGAACACCATGAATGCGGGCAGGCCGTCACCGGCGCTTTCGCGCATCAGGTACATGCCCATGGCGTAGCCGCCGAGGGCGAAGAACAGGCCGTGGCCGAGCGAGAGCAGGCCGGCATAGCCCCAGACCAGGTCCAGGGCCAGGGCGACCACGCAGTAGCAGAGAATCTTGCCGACCAGGGTCAGGCTGTAGGCCGAGACGTGCAGGGCATGGTCGGCCGGCAGCAGATGCAGCAGCGGCATGGCCAGCAGCAGAAGCAGGATCAGGCCGCCGACGGCCAGCGAGGTCTTCGGCCCGAGGGCATGGCTGGCACGAGCCAATAGGGTTTGATTCAGGGGCATAGTCATCAGTCGATCACCCGTCCTTTCAATGCGAAGAGTCCCTGCGGGCGTTTCTGAATAAACAGGATGATCAGCGCGAGGATCAGGATCTTGCCCAGCACGGCGCCGATCTGCGGTTCGAGGATCTTGTTCGCCACGCCCAGGCCGAAGGCGGCCAGCACACTACCGGCCAACTGGCCGACGCCGCCGAGCACCACCACCAGGAACGAGTCGATGATGTAGCTCTGACCCAGGTCCGGGCCGACGTTGCCGATCTGGCTGAGGGCCACGCCGCCGAGGCCGGCGATGCCCGAGCCGAGGCCGAAGGCGAGCATGTCCACGCGGCCGGTGGGCACGCCACAGCAGGCGGCCATGTTGCGGTTCTGCGTGACGGCGCGCACGTTGAGGCCTAGGCGGGTCTTGTTCAGCAGCAGCCAGGTCAGCAACACGACGAACAGGGCGAAGCCGATGATGACGATGCGGCTGTAGGGCAGCACCAGGTTGGGCAGCACCTGGATGCCGCCGGACAGCCATTCGGGGTTGGCCACCTCGACGTTCTGCGCGCCGAAGATCACCCGCACCAGCTGGATCAGGATCAGGCTGATGCCCCAGGTGGCCAGCAGGGTTTCCAGCGGGCGCCCGTAGAGATGGCGGATCACCGTGCGTTCCAGGGCCATGCCGATGGCGGCGGTGACGAAGAAGGCGATCGGCAGGGCGGCCAGCGGGTAGATGGCCAGGTAGCCGGGGGCGAGTTTCTGGAAGGCGATCTGCACCATGTAGGTGGTGTAGGCGCCGAGCATCAGCATCTCGCCGTGGGCCATGTTGATCACCCCGAGCAGGCCGAAGGTGATGGCCAGGCCGAGGGCAGCCAGCAGCAGGATGCTGCCCAGGCTCAGGCCGCTGAAGGCTTGGCCGAGTAGCTCGCCACCGAGCAGGCGGCGCTTGACCTGGGCCAGGCTGGTTTCCGCGGCGGTGCGCACGCCGGCGTCGCTCTCCACGCCATCGGCCAGCAGGCCTTCCAGGCGGGTGCGGGCCAGCGGCTCGCCGGTCTCGCCGAGCAGGCGCACGGCGCTCAGGCGGATCGCCGGGTCCGGGTCGACCAGTTGCAGGTTGGCCAGCGCCAGGGCCAGGGCGTCGCGCACGGCGGCGTCCTGTTCGCTGGCGACCCGGTCGTTGAGCAGGCCCAGCTGGGCCGGCTTGGCTTTCTTCTGCAGCTCCTGGGCGGCGGCCAGGCGCACGGCCGGCTCGCTGGCGAGCAACTGGTGGCTGGCCTGGGCGGTAGCCAGCAGGCCGCGCAGGCGGTTGTTCAGGCGCAGCTTCTTCGGTGTGCTGGCCGGCTCGGCCTGGCCTTCGGCGGCGACGAAGCGGCCAGCTTCCTCGATGAAGGGCACTTTGCCGCTGTCGTTGGCCAGGCGGCCGTTCTGCAGGGCATCGAGCAGCGACAGGCGGGCGGGGTCGGGCTGGGCGGCCCAGCTTTCCAGCAGCCTGGCCTGCTGGGCGGGATTGGCCGCGACGAAATCGGCGGCATCGCCGGCATGGGCGGTCAGTGGCAGGAGCAGGGCCAGTGACAGGACAATTCGGTAGAGGGCAGTGGGCATGGCAAGGTCCTTCTGGTCGGGAGCCGTGGCCCGGCGATAATCCGGGCGCGGTCCGGCCCGGATTGCCTCCGGGCTATGTGGCAGGCAGCGGCGGCCCTGCGCCTGAGCCGCCGCCCGCTGTTGTTCTGAGCGTTGCGGGCGCCGGCCAGGGCAGGGGCGTGCTGCTTAGTTGGACTTCACCGCATAGTCCGGCTTCTTGTCGTTGCCGGGGATGTACGGGCTCCACGGCTGGGCGCGCAGCGGGCCTTCGGTTTGCCAGACGATGGAGAACTGCCCGTCTTCCTGGACTTCGCCGATCATCACCGGCTTGTGCAGGTGGTGGTTGGTCTTGTCCATGGTCAGGGTGTAGCCGCTCGGCGCGGCGAAGGTCTGGCCGGCCAGGGCTTCACGCACCTTGTCGACATCGGTGGTGCCGGCTTTCTCGACGGCCTGGGCCCACATGTTGATGCCGACGTAGGTGGCTTCCATCGGGTCGTTGGTCACCGCCTTGTCGGCGCCCGGCAGGTTCTTGGCCTTGGCGTAGGCCTTCCACTTGTTGACGAACTCGGTGTTGACCGGGTTTTCCACCGACTGGAAGTAGTTCCAAGCCGCCAGTTGGCCGACCAGCGGCTTGGTGTCGATGCCGCGCAGTTCTTCCTCGCCGACCGAGAAGGCCACCACCGGGATGTCGGTGGCTTCGATGCCCTGGTTGGCCAGTTCCTTGTAGAACGGCACGTTGGAGTCGCCGTTGACGGTGGAGATCACTGCGGTTTTGCCGCCGGCGGAGAATTTCTTGATGTTGGCGACGATGGTTTGATAGTCGCTATGACCGAAGGGGGTGTAGACCTCTTCGATATCCTTGTCCTGCACGCCCTTGGAGTGCAGGAAGCTGCGCAGGATCTTGTTGGTGGTGCGCGGGTAGACGTAGTCGGTGCCGAGCAGGAAGTAGCGCTTGGCTGCGCCGCCGTCTTCGCTCATCAGGTATTCCACGGCCGGGATGGCCTGCTGGTTTGGCGCGGCGCCGGTGTAGAAGACGTTCGGCGACAGCTCTTCGCCTTCGTACTGCACCGGGTAGAACAGCAGGCCGTTGAGCTCCTCGAACACCGGCAGCACGGATTTGCGCGACACCGAGGTCCAGCAGCCGAAGACCACGTCGACCTTGTCCTGGGTCAGCAGCTGGCGGCCCTTCTCGGCGAACAGCGGCCAGTTGGAGGCCGGGTCGACCACCACGGCTTCCAGTTGCTTGCCATTGACGCCGCCCTTGGCGTTGATTTCGTCAATGGTCATCAGCGCCATGTCTTTCAGCGAGGTTTCGGAAATCGCCATGGTGCCGGACAGCGAGTGGAGGATGCCGACCTTGATGGTCTCGGCAGCCTGCAGGCTGTAGGGGAACAGGCCGCTGAGCAGCAGGGCACTGGCGGCGAGGGTGGATTTCAACAGAGGACGGCGTTTCATCTTGTTAGGGCTCCATGCGCAACGGTAGTTGGACCTCAGGGTCGCCAGTTCTTTGGCAGCATCCGTGCCAAGCCGCGCAAAGCCTTGTGCCAGCTGGCGTTCTGCACAGCGGGCTGTGCCGTGGGAGGGGGCGGCTGAGCGATCTTGGTGCGCGAATGCGCAGGTTCGGTCGGGCGCATCGCGGCATGCACTGCTTTGAGGCAGGTGGCTGCCGGGAGGGGCGGCGAATGCGCCGGCAGACTCGTCCGGGGGCCGGCGGGGCGGCGCTTGTCTGCCCGGCGCCGAGGCGCGCTGGCGGTGAGAGGGGGCTTGGTGCTTTACCTCGGCAGCGAGCCGGCGCCGGGACTCAGGGCAGCAGGTAGCCGCGCACGCCGGTGAAGATGATCTGCGCCGCCAGGGCGCAGACGAACAGGCCCATCAGGCGGCTGAGGATCTGCAGGCCCTTCTCGCCCAGGACCCGCTCGAAGCCGTGGGAGAGGAACAGCACGAAGCCGACGGTGAGGCTGGCCAGGGCGATGCCGGCCACGGCCAGCAGCTTGTCGTCCCAGTGCGGCTGGCTGACGCCCATCACCAGCAGGGCGCCGATGGTGCCGGGGCCGACCGTGAGCGGGATGGTCAGCGGCACGATGGTGACGTCCTGGTGGATGTTGTCGGTCTGCACCGCCGACTTGCCCTGGGCCATGCCCAGGGCGGAGATGAACAGCACGGAGCCGGCGCCGATGCGGAAGGCGTCGGCGGTGATGCCGAACACGTCGAAGATGCTCTGGCCGAACAGGTACAGCAGCACGCTGGCGATCAGGGTGCCGAGCGCCACCTTCCAGGCCAGCTTCTTGCGTTCGCGGTTGGTGTAGCCGGGGGTCAGGCCGATGAAACAGGACAGCACGAAGAACGGGCTGTAGAGGACCAGCATCTTCAGGTACAGGCTGAACAGCTCGGGCAGCATGGGGCGGACTCGTCAGAAGGCGGTTGGGGCAAGCATAGCGGCCGCGCCGCGGCGCAGCATGGGGGCGGGGTCAGCCGGGCAGGGCGGCATGCTGGCGGCGTTCGCGCTCGGCCACCCAGTGGGCGATTAGTTCGCGCAGTTGCGACATCTCCACCGGCTTGGCCATGTGCCCGTCCATGCCGACCAGGCGCGCGCGCTCCTTGTGCTCGGTGAGGATGTGCGCGGTCAGCGCCACCACCGGCGTGCGGCTGCGCTGTTCGCGCTGTTCCCAGGCGCGCAGCTGCTCGGTGGCGGAGAAGCCGTCGAGCACCGGCATTTCGCAGTCCATCAGCACCAGGTCGTACTGCTGCGCCTGCATGGCGCGCAGGGCTTCTTCGCCGTTGCTGGCGGTGTCCGGCTTCAGGTTGAGCTTGCTCAACATGCCGCGGATGACCTTGGTGGAGATGCTGTTGTCTTCGGCGACGAGGATGCGGAAGTCTTCCGGAACCTTCAGCGCTGGGCCTTCGCCGGCATGCGGCAGGGGCACGCTGAAGCCGCTCTGGCGCTGGGCCAGTTCGTCGGCCAGGGTGGTCTTGAGGGTGTAGCCGGCCACCGGCTTGGCCAGGATGCGCTTGATCCCGGCGTTGCGCGCGATGATCTTGCTCGGCGCATGGCTGATGCCGGTGAGCATGATCAGCAGGATGTCGTGGTTGAGGTTGGGGTCTTCCTTGATCTTGGCCGCCAGCTGCATGCCGGTCATGCCGGGCATTTCCTGGTCGAGCAGCACCGCGTCGAAGAACTCGCGCATATGCGCCTTGGTCCGCAGCAGGGCCAGGGCCTCCTTACCGGAGGCCACGCTGCTGACCTGCAGGCCCCAGGCGGCGCATTGCTGCACCAGCACCTTGCGACAGGTCTCGTTATCGTCGACCACCAGCAGGCGTGCGCCCTGCAGCGGGCCGTCGAGGTCGGCGGTGGGTTGTTCCAGGCGCTCGGCGTCCAGCGGCAGGGTCAGCCACAGGGTGCTGCCCTGGTTGTCGCCGCTCTGGATGCCGAACTCGCCGCCCATCAGGCGCACCAGCTGGCGGGCGATGATCAGGCCGAGGCGGCCGCCGAGCTTGCTGGTGCTGAGGAAGTCGGCGCTGTGCAGTTCGGTGTTGAGCAGGGCGTCGCGCTCGCCGGCCTCCAGGGCGCGGCCGCTGTCCTGCACGGCGATGCGCAGGCGCGGCGCCGGGCTTTCGCTGTCCAGGGCCACCACCAGGAGGATCTCGCCTTCGCTGGTCTGGCGGAAGGCGTTGTCCAGCAGGCTGAGCAGGGCCTGGCGCAGGCGGGTCGGGTCGCCGCTGATGACCCGCGGCGCCTGCGGCTGGACGAAGCTGATCAGCTCGACCTTCTGCTGCTCGGCCTTGGCGCGGAAGATGTCCAGGCAGTCGTCGATCAGCGCGTTGAGGTCGAACTGCACGTCGTCCAGCTCGATCTGCCCGGACTCCAGCTTGGAGATGTCGAGGATCTCGTTGATCAGGGTCAGCAGCTCGTTGCCGGAGCTGTGGATGGTCTGCACGTAGTCGCGCTGCTTGGCCGACAGCGGGGTGCCGAGCAGCAGTTCGGTCATGCCCAGCACGCCATTCATCGGCGTACGGATCTCATGGCTGATCTTGGCGAGGAATTCGGCTTTGGCTTTCAGCTCGGCGCTGCTGGCCGCTTCGCTGGTACGTTGGAACAGGGTGTCGTTCTGGATCTGCCGCTGTCGCTCGGCCAGGGCGATGCTGAGCGTCAGCCCGCAGAGCATGGCCACGCTGAACAGGCTGAGCACCAGCCAGCCCGGGTTGAGCTGGTCGAAGCCGAACAGCACCGGGATCAGCACGGCGAAGCCGAGGTTGAAGACCAGCAGGCCGGCGACGATCAGGCGCGCCGGCTGGTAGCCCGCGCGCCAGTGGATGAAGGCGATCACCGGCACGGTCAGGGCGGTCATGATCACCAGGCCATAGACCAGCCAGCTGTGCCAGAACAGGCCGGTGAAGGCGATCATCGCCGCGGCCAGGCCGATCACCAGGAACTCGGCGTGCAACACATGGCGCAGCCGGCTGTGTTCGGCCGGGGTGGCGTGGAAGAAGCGCAGGGTGAAGCCCAGGACGCAGAGCCCGGCGGCCAGGGCCGAGAGGTCGGCGATCAGCGACTGGTTGTAGCTCTGCTCCGGCAGCCACACCGCCAGCAGGCCGATGTTGCAGGTGGCGCACAGGGCCAGGGCCAGGTGCATGCCGGCCAGCCACAGGTTGCTGGTCGTCGGCGAATAGGCCATGCGCAGCAGGTTGAACAGGGCCAGCAGGAGCAGGCCGCCGAGCAGGGCACCGAACAGGTAGGCGGGTTTTTCCTGGGTGACCAGTTCGGCCTCGTTGATCGCCTTGAACCACATCATCAGGGCGTGGTTGGAGGTCATGCGGATATAGGCTTCGCGCGTCTGGCCATCGTTGGGCTGGCTGAACAGGTAGGCGCGCGACGGCAGCGGGCGGCTGTTCTGCGACAGGGCTTCGCCGGTCTGCAGCTGCTGCTCCAGCTGGCCATCGCGCAGCAGGTAGTAGTCCAGGTGCTGCACGCGCGGGGCGAACAGCCACAGCCAGTGCGGCGCCTGGTAGGCCGGGGTCTTGATATGCAGCCAGATGGCGTGGCGCGAGGCCGGGAAGGTGATGGCGCGCCGATCCAGCGGCTGGAAACGGGCGGACTGGTCCTTGATCTGCTCGAAGCTGAGTTCGGCCGTCTTATCGAGCAGGATGGACCAGCTTTCCTGCGTGGCCGGGCGCGTGGCGGCTTCACCTTCCGCCAGTGCCGGGGGCAGGCAGAACAGGGTCAGCAACAGGCTGACGATGAGTCCGGTGGCGATCCTGAGCCGTCGCACGGGCGAGGTCCCTTCAATGGTGAATCACCGGATTATAGCCGTGGCTTATAGGCAAAAGGCAGCCACCAGGGCTGCCTTTTATGGGCTTTTACCGCAACTTTACCCTCAGGCCTTGCCTTGCTCGCGAGCGATGGCGCGGTAGCCGATGTCGTGGCGGTAGAAGCAGCCATTCCAGCGGATTTTCTCGGCCAGGCGGTAGGCCTGCTGCTGGGCTTCGGACACCGTGCGGCCGATGGCGGTGGCGCACAGCACGCGACCGCCGGCGGTGACGACCTCACCGGCCGCGTTCAGCGCGGTACCGGCATGGAACACCTTGCCGTCCAGTTGCGCGGCGTCGCCCAGGCCTTCAATCACATCACCCTTGGCGTAGTCGGCCGGGTAGCCGCCGGCCGCCAGCACCACGCCCACGGTCGGACGCGGGTCCCAGGTCGCCTCGACCTTGTCCAGCGCCTTGGCCAATGCGGCCTCGACCAGCAGCACCAGGGACGATTCCAGGCGGGCCATGATCGGCTGGGTTTCCGGGTCGCCGAAGCGGCAGTTGAACTCGATGACCTTGGGCTTGCCGGCCGGGTCTATCATCAGCCCGGCGTAGAGGAAGCCGGTGTAGACGTTGCCTTCGGCGGCCATGCCGCGCACGGTCGGGTAGATCACTTCGTCCATCACGCGCTGGTGCACGTCCGGGGTGACCACCGGGGCCGGCGAGTAGGCACCCATGCCGCCGGTGTTCGGGCCGGTGTCGCCGTCGCCGACGCGCTTGTGGTCCTGGCTGGTGGCCATCGGCAGCACGTTCTCGCCGTCGACCATGACGATGAAGCTGGCTTCTTCGCCGTCGAGGAACTCCTCGATCACCACGCGCGCGCCGGCGTCGCCGAAGGCGTTGCCCGACAGCATGTCGCGTACGGCGTCTTCGGCCTCTTCCAGAGTCATGGCGACGATCACGCCCTTGCCGGCGGCCAGGCCGTCGGCCTTGACCACGATCGGTGCGCCTTTCTCGCGCAGGTAGGCCAGGGCCGGCTCGACTTCGGTGAAGTTCTGGTAGTCGGCGGTGGGGATCGCGTGGCGGGCGAGGAAGTCTTTGGTGAAGGCCTTGGAACCTTCCAGCTGGGCGGCGGCGGCGGTGGGGCCGAAGATGTCCAGCTTGCGGGTGCGGAACAGGTCGACTACGCCCTTCACCAGCGGGGCTTCCGGCCCGACTATGGTCAGCTGCACGTTCTTCTCGGCGAAGTCGGCCAGCTGCTCGATGGCCAGCACGTCGATGGCCACGTTCTCGCACTTGGCTTCGGTGGCGGTGCCGGCGTTGCCCGGGGCGACGAAGACCTTCTCCACGCGCTTGTCCTGCGCCACTTTCCAGGCCAGGGCGTGCTCGCGGCCGCCGCTGCCGATGATCAGTACATTCATGTCTCTCTCCTCATGGAGGCGGGCCGGTGGCCCGTTCGGTGACCAGCTTCGGCTGGCCACCCTGCGAATCTGTTGGGCTTCGCTGCGCTCAACCCAACCTACAAGTCTGCTTTGGCGTTCTATCGGGCCGTGATGGAGCGCCTAGCAGGCGGGCGCTTCAGCGCGGCCGTGCCACGGTCAGTGGCGGAAGTGGCGCATGCCGGTAAACACCATGGCGATGCCCGCTTCGTCGGCGGCGGCGATGACTTCCGCATCGCGCATCGAGCCGCCCGGCTGGATCACCGCGGTGATGCCGTTGGCTGCCGCATTGTCCAGGCCGTCGCGGAACGGGAAGAAGGCGTCGGAGGCCATCACCGAGCCGGCGACCTGCAGGCCGGCGTGCTCGGCCTTGATCGCGGCGATGCGCGCGGAGTTGACGCGGCTCATCTGGCCGGCGCCGACACCGATGGTCTGGCGGCCCTTGGCGTAGACGATGGCGTTGGACTTGACGAACTTGGCCACTTTCCAGGCGAACACCAGGTCGTGGATTTCCTGCTCGGTCGGCGCGCGCTTGGTCACTACCTTGAGGTCTTCGGCCTTGATCATGCCGATATCGCGGCTCTGCACCAGCAGGCCGCCGTTGACCCGCTTGAAGTCCCAGCCGGCGGCACGTTCGGCCGGCCACTCGCCGCATTCCAGCAGGCGCACGTTGGCCTTGGCAGCCACTACGTCGCGGGCGGCCTGGGAGACTTTCGGGGCGATGATCACTTCGACGAACTGACGCTCGACGATGGCCTGGGCGGTAGCGCCGTCCAGCTCGCGGTTGAAGGCGATGATGCCGCCGAAGGCCGATTCGGTGTCGGTGGCGTAGGCCAGGTCGTAGGCCTTGCGGATGCCGCCTTCCTCGTCGGTGGCTACGGCCACGCCGCACGGGTTGGCGTGCTTGACGATGACGCAGGCCGGCTTGACGAAGCTCTTCACGCATTCCAGCGCGGCGTCGGTGTCGGCCACGTTGTTGAACGACAGTTCCTTGCCCTGCAGCTGCACGGCGGTGGAGACGCTGGCTTCGCCGCGCTGGGCTTCGACATAGAACGCCGCGCTCTGGTGCGGGTTCTCGCCGTAGCGCATTTCCTGGGCCTTGATGAACTGGCTGTTGAAGGTGCGCGGGAAGGCGCCGCGGTCTTCGGTGGACAGGGTGTCGCGGCTCTGGTCGATGGTGCCCAGGTAGTTGGCGATCATGCCGTCGTAGGCGGCAGTGTGCTCGAAGGCCTTGAGCGCCAGGTCGAAGCGCTGGGCGTAGCTCAGGCCGCCGGCTTTCAGGCTTTCGACGATGCCGACGTAGTCGCCGGCGTTGACCACGATGGCCACGTCTTTGTGGTTCTTGGCGGCGCTGCGGACCATGGTCGGGCCGCCGATGTCGATGTTCTCGATGGCGTCGGCCAGGTCACAGCCCGGCTTGGCCACGGTGGCGGCGAAGGGGTAGAGGTTGACCGCCACCAGGTCGATCGGCTTGATGCCGTGCTGCTCCATCACCGCGCCGTCGAGGGCGCGACGGCCGAGGATGCCGCCGTGGATCTTCGGGTGCAGGGTCTTGACGCGACCGTCCATCATCTCCGGGAAGCCGGTGTAGTCGGCGACTTCCACCGCGGCCACGCCGTTGTCCTTGAGCAGCTTGTAGGTGCCGCCGGTGGAGAGGATCTCGACGCCCAGGGCGACGAGTTCGCGGGCGAACTCGAGGATGCCGGTCTTGTCGGAAACGCTGATCAGGGCGCGGCGAACGGGGAGGCGGGTGGTCTGGTCGGTCATGTCACTGTCCATCAGGCGGTAAAGATCAAAAACATAAAGGGCGACCTCAGCCGAGATCGCCCTTTATGCGGGATTGGGTCAGAGCAGGTCGTACTGCTTGAGCTTCTTGCGCAGGGTGCCGCGATTCAGGCCGAGCAACTCGGAGGCCTTGGTCTGGTTGCCCTTGACGTAGTTCATCACGGTTTCCAGCAGCGGTGCCTCGACCTCGGTCAGAACCAGGTTGTAGACATCGGTGACGTCGGCGCCTTCCAGGTGAGCAAAGTAGTTGTGCAGCGCCTTTTCCACACTGCCGCGCAGGGTATGGCCCTGCTCGCTGGGTGTGCTCAGGTGCTGCTTCAGGTTGGCGTTGTCGCTCACGGGTACTGCCCCATCAAAAACTGATTGATCAAAAAAAGGCTCGGTCATCCTCGTCATGCGGCCACCTCATTGTCCTTGTTATGGCGTGCGGCAAAAAACTGCCGAACGTGGGTGTACTGCGCGTCCGTACTGTCCAGACGATTGAAATCGGTGCGAAATTCACGGGCTCCGGGCAGGGTGGCCAGGTACCAGCCGACGTGCTTGCGGGCGATGCGTACGCCCATCACCTCGCCGTAGAAGGCGTGCAGGGCGGCCAGGTGCTCCAGCAGGATCCGTTCGATCTCGTGCAGGGGCGGCGCTGCCAGCTCCTTGCCGGTGGCCAGGTAGTGGGCGATTTCGCGAAAGATCCACGGCCGCCCCTGGGCGGCGCGGCCGATCAGCAGGCCATCGGCGCCGGTGGCGGCGAGTACGCTGCGGGCCTTGTGTGGCGAGTCGATGTCGCCATTGGCGAACACCGGAATGGAGACCGCCTGCTTGATCGCGGCGATGGTGTCGTATTCGGCCTGGCCGGTGTACAGGTCGGCGCGGGTCCGGCCGTGCACGGCCAATGCGCTGATGCCGGCCTGTTCGGCGATTTTTGCCACGGTTGTGCCGTTCTTGTTCGCTCGATCCCAGCCGGTGCGGATCTTCAGGGTGACCGGCACGGCGACCGCCTTGACCACCGCGTCGAGGATGGCGGCGACCAGCTCCTCGTCTTTCAGCAGGGCCGAGCCGGCGGCCTTGTTGCACACCTTCTTGGCCGGGCAGCCCATGTTGATGTCGATGATCTGTGCGCCCAGCTCGACATTGCGGCGGGCGGCTTCGGCGAGCATCTCGGGGTCGCCACCGGCGATCTGTACCGAGCGCGGCTCGGGATCGCCGTTGTGGATCATGCGCAGGCTGGACTTGCGGCTGTTCCACAGGCGCACGTCGCTGGTGACCATCTCCGACACCACCAGCCCGGCGCCGAGGCGCCGGCACAGCTGCCGGAACGGCTGATCGGTGACGCCCGCCATGGGGGCGAGGATCAGCTGATTGGGCAGTGTGTATGGGCCGATGCGTACCACCGACATGGGATCATCCCTGTTGTTTTGAGGCTGTTCCGGGAATGGCGAGGCCCGCCTGATCTCAAAAAACGGCTTCATGGGAGTGCGAAAAAGGGAGGGCATGATACCCGCTCTCGGTGACCGGATAAAGGCTGTTTTGAACAAATTATGAGCAGCTGTCGGCTTATCGCCATAGGGTATGGCTACCCGTGCAAGTGCCGGAAATCCGGCACTTGCAGGCTTATTCCGGGGAGTGGAAGCTGAGGCTGTAGTTGACCGCTTTGGTGCCCGGATCGAGGATTTCCAGGGACACGTGGATCGGTGTCTGCGGCGGCATTTCCGCCTGGCCGGCCAGTTCGCCGCCGAGGTATTCGCCCGGCTTGAAGCGGCGGCTGGCCAGCAGTTGGCCATTAAGGTCGGCGAAGCGCAGTTCCAGCAGCGGGAACGGCTGGGCGAAGGGCGCGCGGTTGTAGATGATCGCGTCGACCACCAGCGAGTCGCGGAACTCCGGGTGGCTGCGCACCACCAGGTTGCTGCTCTTGATCTGCTCGATATCGACCTTGGACGGCAGTACGCAGCCGATTTCCGGGCACAGCTGTTCGAACCAGGGGCGGTACTGGTCCTGGCGGGCCAGTTCCTCGAAGTGGTAGGCCACGTACTGGCTGGTCAGGGCGCCGGCGGCCAGCAGGTTCAGCAGGCCCCAGCCGATCCAGCGGCCCCAGGGCTTCCGGGCTTCCTGCCAGTCCAGCTGTAGCGGCTCTTCTTCCAGGCTCAGCAGGCTGTCGTCGCGCAGCGCCGGCTCGTTGCGCTCGGGCTTGCTGCGTCCGCCAGCGGGGGCGTAGTCGCTATCGCTCGGCTGCTCGGCGGCGGGTTCGGCGAATTCGTCTTCGTCACGCTCGGCGTGCAGGCTGGGTTCCTTGCGTTCGAGCGGCGCGCTCGGGGCGGCCGGCTCGGGCGCTTCGGCGGCCGGGGCGCCGGTGCGTGGCGGCGTGATGCTGAGGGCGGCGGGCTTGTCATCGTGCAGCAGGGATTCGGCCCAGTCTTCATTCAGCGGGTCGCGCGGCTCTTCGCGGGCCTTGAGCAGGTCGGCGCCGTCCTCACTGGCCGGCTTGAGCGCGACGAAGGCCTGGGAGAGCTGCATTTCCTGCTCTTCCAGCTTGGCCAGCTCCTCGTCCAGGTCGAGGTTGTCGAGGTCGAGATCGTCATGGATCCACAGGGTGTCGACGGACTGCTTGGGCGGCGCGGCGGGCTTGTCCGGGCTGGGAGCCGGAGCCGGAACGGTCTTGGGCTGTGCGGCGGGAGCTGCGGCAGGGGTCGCTGCGGCAGGGCGGGCCGTTGCTGGCGGCGTGGGCTCGGTCGCTGGTTTGGCGCGTGTCTGATCGACCAGCAGCTGCTGGGCGGCATTGAACACATGCATGCAGGCGCCACAGCGCACCGCCCCATGGGCCGCCCCCAACTGGGCGCGGCTGATGCGGAAACTGGTACGGCAGTGGGGGCACTGGGTGACGAAACTGTCGGTCATGCGGCGGTCCGTGCAAAACGTGGCGCTAGTTTACTCAAGCTCATGCAGGCGCTACTAGCGCTTGACCCCGCTGATGCGGACCCAGCCGTCCTTGACTGCGGTCGGGTCGAGAGCGAAGGCGCCCGCATAGGCGGCGCGGACTTCCTCGGCCTGTTCGGCGAGGATGCCGGACAGTGCCAGGCGCCCGCCGCTCTTGACCAGGCTGGTGATCTGCGGTGCCAGGGCGACCAGCGGCCCGGCGAGGATGTTGGCGACCACCACGTCGGCCTGCTGCTGCGGCAGGTCGGCCGGCAGGTAGACGGGAAAGCGTGCCGGCTCGATGCCGTTGCGTGAGGCATTGTCGCGCGAGGCCTCCAGGGCCTGCGGGTCGATGTCGGTGCCGACCGCCCGGGGGGCGCCGAGGAGCAGGGCGGCGATGGCCAGGATGCCCGAGCCGCAGCCGAAATCCAGCACGTTGCAGCCCTGCAGGTCCTGGCCGTCCAGCCATTCCAGGCACAGGGCGGTGGTCGGGTGGGTGCCGGTGCCGAAGGCTAGGCCGGGGTCGAGCAGCAGGTTGACCGCCTCCGGTTCCGGTGCGGTGTGCCAGCTCGGCACGATCCACAGGCGCCGGCCGAAGCGCATCGGCTGGAAGTTGTCCATCCAGCTGCGCTCCCAGTCCTGGTCCTCGATCTGCTCGATCTGGTGCTCGGGCAGCGGCGCGCCGGTCAGCAGTTCCAGGTGGGCGATTAGGTTGGCCGGGTCGGTGTCGGCCTCGAATAGGGCCAGCAGGTGGGTGTGCGACCACAGCGGGGTGGTGCCCAGGTCCGGCTCGAAGATCGGCTGGTCTTCGGCGTCCATGAAGGTCACGGAGACGGCGCCGACGCCGAGCAGGGCGTCTTCATAGGTTTGCGCCTGATCCGGGGTGATGGCGAGACGGACTTGTAACCAGGGCATGGGAAAACCTCGAGAGCGATGCGGCGGGTTGGCGCGATTGGCCGCGCAGCTTACTTGAACGGGAGGGGCGCCTGCCAGCGCAGGCGCCGGGCGGAAACGACAAGGGCCGCCCGTGGGCAGCCCTTGTCGCGTGCAGCAATGGAGCTTAGTGCTTGTCCATACCCAGTTTCTTTTCCAGGTAGTGGATGTTCACGCCGCCCTTGGCAAAGCCCTTGTCGCGGGTCAGGTCGCGGTGCAGCGGGATGTTGGTCTTGATCCCGTCGACCACGATTTCGTCCAGGGCATTGCGCATGCGCGCCATGGCTTCGTCGCGATCCTTGCCGTAGGTGATCAGCTTGCCGATCAGCGAGTCGTAGTTCGGCGGTACCGCGTAGCCGCTGTACAGGTGCGAGTCGACGCGCACGCCGTTGCCGCCCGGGGCGTGGTAGTGCTTGACCTTGCCGGGGCAGGGCATGAAGTTGTCCGGGTCCTCGGCGTTGATCCGGCACTCCAGGGCGTGACCGCGGATGACCACGTCGCTCTGCTTGATCGACAGCTTGTTGCCGGCGGCGATGCTGAGCATCTCCTTGACGATGTCGATGCCGGTGACCATTTCGGTTACCGGGTGTTCGACCTGCACGCGGGTGTTCATCTCGATGAAGTAGAAACGGCCGTCTTCATAGAGGAACTCGAAGGTGCCGGCACCGCGGTAGCCGATCTCGACGCAGGCATCGACGCAGCGCTTGAGCACTTCGGCGCGGGCCTTCTCGTCGATGCCCGGGGCTGGCGCTTCTTCCAGGACCTTCTGGTGGCGGCGCTGCAGCGAACAGTCGCGGTCGCCCAGGTGGATGGCGTTGCCCTGGCCGTCGGAGAGCACCTGGACTTCCACGTGACGCGGATTGCCGAGGAACTTCTCCAGGTAGACCATCGGGTTGCCGAACGCGGCACCGGCTTCGGTGCGGGTCAGCTTGGCCGACTTGATCAGGTCTTCCTCGTTGTGCACCACGCGCATGCCGCGACCACCGCCGCCGCCGGCGGCCTTGATGATCACCGGGTAGCCGACTTCGCGGGCAATCGCCAGGGCGGTTTCCTCGTCTTCCGGCAGCGGGCCGTCGGAGCCGGGTACTACCGGGACGCCGGACTTGATCATGGCGTTCTTGGCTGAGACCTTGTCGCCCATCAGGCGGATGGTGTCGGCTTTCGGGCCGATGAAGGCGAAGCCGGAGTTTTCCACCTGTTCGGCGAAGTCGGCGTTCTCGGCGAGGAAGCCGTAGCCCGGGTGGATCGCCGTGGCGCCGGTGACTTCGGCGGCGCTGATGATCGCCGGGATGTTCAGGTAGGACAGTGCGCCCGGCGCCGGGCCGATGCACACGGACTCGTCGGCCAGGCCCAGGTGCATCAGTTCGCGGTCGGCGGTGGAGTGCACGGCCACGGTCTTGATGCCCAGTTCCTTGCAGGCGCGCAGGATGCGCAGAGCGATTTCGCCACGGTTGGCGATCAGGACTTTTTCCAGCTTCTGCATCGCAGGTTCCCCGCGCATCAAACGATGGTGAACAGGGGCTGGTCGTATTCCACCGGCTGGCCGTTTTCCACCAGGATGGATTCGATCACGCCGCTGGCTTCGGCCTCGATGTGGTTCATCATCTTCATCGCTTCGACGATGCACAGGATGTCGCCCTTCTTCACGTGCTGGCCGACTTCAACGAAGTTGCCGGAAGTCGGCGAGGCGGCGCGGTAGAAGGTGCCGACCATCGGCGAACGGGCCACGGTGCCGTTCAGCTTGGCGGCGGCCGGGGCGGCTGCTTCGGCGGCGGCAGGAGCGGCGGCGACCGGTGCGGCAACCGGGGCCGGAGCCTGGGCGTACATCGGCTGCGGGGCATAGGCCGGCTGCTTGCTGTGGCGGCTGATACGCACGGACTCTTCGCCCTCGCGGATCTCCAGTTCGTCGATACCGGATTCTTCCAGCAGTTCGATCAGTTTTTTGACTTTACGGATATCCATAGCTTTGCAACTCCCAAGGTGAGGTCGTCAGGGGCGTTCTAGTTGTTCCAGGGCAGCCTCCAGGGCCAGCCGATAACCGCTGGCGCCAAGGCCGCAGATCACTCCCACGGCTACGTCGGAAAAGTAGGAGTGATGGCGGAAGGCTTCACGTTTGTGCACGTTGGACAGGTGCACTTCGATGAATGGGATGCTCACCGCCAGCAATGCGTCACGTAATGCGACGCTGGTGTGAGTAAAAGCGGCAGGATTGATCAGGATAAAGTCGACACCTTCGCCTTTTGCGGCGTGAATGCGCTCGATCAGTTCGTACTCGGCATTGCTCTGCAGGTACAGCAGGTGATGCCCGGCGGCGCGGGCGCGCTGCTCGAGATCCTGATTGATCTGCGCCAGGGTGGTGGCGCCATAGACGCCGGGCTCGCGGCTGCCCAGCAGATTGAGATTGGGGCCGTGCAGCACCAGGAGGGTGGCCATGCAGTTGTCCTTGTTCTGTCCGGGGAATGGCCGGGACTATGCCGAAAGCGCTGCAGGCTGTCCAGTTGCCGGCAGTAGCCGCCACGATGGCCGAACTTTACGGCAAAGATGTGACGCCGTTACTGCTGGCGGCTGCTCGCGCGGGTCAACCGCTCGGCAAAGTCGGCGGCGCTGATCTCTCCTACGACACGCAAATCCGTCCATTCGTCACCCGTGGCGGAGAAGAACAGGATCGCCGGCGGGCCGAACAGCTGGTAGCGGTCGAGCAGGGCGCGCTGCTCGGGGGTGCTCTCGGTGATATCGAAGCGGATCAGCCGGTAGGCGCCGAGCTGGCTGGTCACCGCCGGCGCTGTCAGCACTTCGCGCTCGATCACCTTGCAGCTGATGCACCAGTCCGCGTACCAGTCCAGCAGCAGCGGCTGGCCGGCGCTTTTCGCCGCGGCCAGGGCGGCCTCCAGTTCGGCCGGGCTGCTGATGCTCTGCCAGCTGCTGGCGGGCGCGCTGACGGACGCGGCGGCGCTGGGCAGGCCGAGCGGGCGCAGCGGATCGCTCTGCCCCTGCAGGGCGCCGACCCAGGCGACGATGGCGTACACCAGCAGCGGCAGGCCGAGCACCTGCGCGACCTTCTGGTGGTGGGTCTTTGGCGTCAGCTCCAGCACGCCCAGCCACAGGGCCACGCCGGCGGCCAGCAGGCCCCACAGGGCCAGGCTGACCGGGCCGGGCAGCACGCGTTCGAGCAGCCAGATCGACACCGCCAGCAGCAGGGCACCGAAGGCGTTGCGTACGCTGACCATCCAGGACCCGGAGCGCGGCAGCAGGGCACCGCCGCCGACGGCGAACAGCACCAGCGGGGCGCCCATGCCCAGGCCCAGGGCCAGCAGCTTGAGGCCGCCGCCGAGGCCATCGCCGCTGGCGCTGATATACAGCAGGGCGCCGGCCAGCGGTGCCGACACGCAGGGCGAGACCAGCAGGCTGCTGAGGGCGCCGAGCAGCGCGGCGCTGAGCACCGTGCCGCCGTGGATGCGCTGGCTCAGGCGCTGCAGCGGGCCGCCGATGGCCTGCGGCAGGTGCAGTTCGAGGAAGCCCAGGCTGGCGGCGGCGAACAGGGCGAAGAACAGCGCGAAGGGCGCCAGTACCCAGGGCGACTGCAGGCGGGCCTGCAGGTTGAGTTCGGCGCCGAACAGGCCCATCAGCGCACCGAGCACGGCGAAGCTGGCGGCCATCGGCAGCACGTAGGCCAGCGACAGCACCAGGCCGCGCACACCGCCGGGCTGGCCGCGCAGGACCACGCCGGTGAGGATCGGCAGCATCGGCAGCACGCAGGGGGTGAAGGCCAGGCCGAGGCCGGCGAGGAAGAACAGGCCCAGTTCCTGCCAGCTCCAGCCGGTGGCGGCGGGAGTGGCAGCGGGTGCGGCGGCTGCAGCGGGTTGCGCCGCGCCCTTGCCGTCCACCTCGATGCGCTCGTTCTCCGGCGGATAGCACAGGCCCTTGTCGGCGCACCCCTGGTAGGTGACGTGGACGGTAAACGGCAGGCCGATGGGGTTGTCCAGCGGCAGCTCTATGTTGGTGATGCCGTAGTACACCTCGACATCGCCGAAGTATTCATCGTGCTTGGGCTGGCCGGCCGGGATCACGGCCTCGCCCTTGGCCAGGTCGCTCGGTTCGATGCGGAACTTGAAGGCGTGGCGATAGAGGTAGTAGCCCTCGGTATTGACGAAGCGCAGCTTCAGCGCAGTCGGCGAGCTTTCCACCAGGCTCAGGTGGAAGGCTTCGCGCACCGGCAGGAAGTCGGCACTGTTGTTCAGCGGGGCGCCCAGGGGCGCGTCGGGCAGCTTGTCGAACAGGCCGGCACTGGCCGGCAGGCTGAACAACAGGAACAGGACGAGAGGCAACAGACGGCGCATGGCGGGCTCGCACGACGGACTTGCCAGGCATCATACCCAACTCGGCGCAGCGACCCTAGGCGACTGGATGGCGCACAGGGTCAGTGAATGTTGCCGGGTGATGGACGGCCATCCCGCGGCGCGGCCCTAGCCGACGCGAAAGGCCTGTACCGCGGTATTCAGCTGGCCACCCAGATGCAGCAGTTGCTCGCCCTGCTGGCGGGCTTCGCCGATGTGCGCCAGGTTGTCGCTGCCGAGGCTGTGGATGCGCTGGCTGTGGCCGCGGATTTCGCTGGCGGCGCCGCCCTGCTGGGCGGTGGCCTCGGCGATGCGCTCGGCCATGCTGGCGATGGTGCGGATCGCCTCGACCACTTCATCGAGCGCGCCGTCGGCCTCGGCGGCCTGGCCGGCGGTGGCTTCGGCATGTTCGACCTGGGCGCGCATGGCCGCCACCGACTGCTGCGCGGCCTGCTGCAGGCGGGCGATCAGCTGCTGGATCTCTTCGGTGGCGCCGCTGGTGCGCTGGGCCAGGGAGCGCACTTCCTCGGCGACCACGGCGAAGCCGCGGCCCATCTCGCCGGCCCGCGCCGCCTCGATGGCGGCATTCAGCGCCAACAGGTTGGTCTGCTCGGCCACTCCGCGGATCACCGTGAGCACCTGGCCGATGGTGGCCGTTTCGCTGGCCAGCTGTTCGACGGACTGGGCGTTGCCCTGCACCTTGCCGACCAGCGCGTGCAGGCCGGTGAGGCTCTGTTCGATCACCCGCTGGCCCTGTTCCACCGCGCGGCTGGCGGCGCGGCTGGCGTCGGCGGCCTGGCTGGCGTCGTCGGCGACCTGGGCGATGGTGCCTTCCAGCTCGCCGAGGGCATCGCGGATCTGCGCGGTGTCGGCCAGCTGGCGCTCGGCGCCGCCGTGCAGGCCCTGGCTGAGGTCGGCCAGGGTGCGGCTGCTGCCGGCGACTTGGGCGGCGTTGTGGTGGATGGTGCCGACCAGCTCGACCAGATAGCGGCGCAGGCGGTTCAGCGAGTCCTCGATGTCGCGCATTTCGCGGGTCTGCGAATTCAGCGCGATATCGGCGGCGAAGTCGCCGGCGGCCCAGGTGCCCAGCGCCGGGGCCAGGCGGCTGAGGACATTGCTCAGGCGCCGCTGGATGCGGTCGATGGTCAGGGCGATCAGCAGGATCAGGCCGATCATCAGGGCCTGGATCAGCCGCACTTCGCCCTGGATGCGCCCGTGTTCGGCGCGCACCGCCGGCTCCAGGGCGGCCAGGGCGGTTTGCAGCTGCTCGATCTTGGCGCCGCTGCTGCGTGCCAGCTCGGCGCGCTTGTCGATCAGCTCGCGGGTGCGCGCCAGTTCGCCCGGGTAGCGCTTGAGCAGGCTGGCCAGGTCGCGCTTGAGGGCGATGCCGCGGTCTTCGGCCTGCTCGGGCTCGCCGCTGTCGGCCAGGCCGAGCAGGGCGCCGAAGCTGTTGCTGCTGGCCGCTGTATCGGCGGTCACGCCGAGCAGCGGCAGGCTGTCGAGGGTGGCGGCCTGCAGGCCGAGGGCGGTCAGTTCACGTTCGACATCGGCGAGCAGTTCGCTGCGTCCGCTGCTGGCCAGCTTGGCGCGGGCATGGGCCAGGCGGGTCAGGTGCTGGGCGGCCTGGAACAGCGGGGCCTGGTAGCGGGCAGCTTCACTGCTCTGGCTGTCGCGGCTGTACTTGTCCAGCTGTTCGAGGCTGCCGCTCATTTCGCGTTCGGCCTGCAGCAGCAGGCCCTGCGGGTCGCCGGCCAGCTTGCCGGCGGCGAGCAGGTCGCCGGCAGCGAACTGGCTGAGTTCGGACAGGCTGGGGCGCAGTTCGTCGGCCAGTTGCGTGGGCAGCTCGCCGAGGCTTTGCTCCAGGCTGGCGATGGCCTGGCTGGCGGCGCTGTGGCGCAGGGCGTCGCCGCTGCCGAGGTAATCCTGGATGTTGTCGGCGACCTGGTGCTGGAACTGCTGGGACAGGTTCAGGTAGCGCTGCATCAGCAGGTAGGGCCGCTCCAGCGCCCGTTCCGACCACCACAGGGTGGCGCCGAGGGCCAGGCAGGCGATGACCAGGAGGGCAGTGGACAGGTTGGTGAGCAGTTTGAGGCGCATGACGGCAACCGGAAGACTGAGTCGGTGCCGTCGAGGTTATTGCGGTTTGATTGCGACTTTATGACAGCGTGACGTTCGTCACGCTCTGCCGCGGTCAGCCGAGGTGGATCTCCACCCGGTTGCGGCCGCCGTGCTTGGCCACGTACAGCGCCTCGTCGGCCTGCTTGGACAGCTGGTTGCCGTCCAGGCCGTCGCGCAGTTCGGCGATGCCGCAGCTGAAGGTGCAGGACAGGTCATGGGGCTGCGCCGGGTAGTGGATTTCGGCGAAGCGCCGGCGGATCTCGTCGAGCACCTTGGCCGCGGTGGCGGCGTCGGTGTCGGGCAGGACCACGGCGAATTCCTCGCCGCCGTAGCGGCCGATATGGTCGGTCTTGCGCAGGCGCTGCTTGAGGAACAGCGCCAGGCTCTTGATCACCCGGTCGCCCATGGGGTGGCCGAAGGTGTCGTTGACCTTCTTGAAGTGGTCGATGTCGAGCATCGCGAAGCTCAGCGGCTGGCCGTCGCGGCGGGCGCGGAAGCGCGCGTCTTCCAGCAGCTGCAGGGTATGGGTGTGGTTGTACAGCCCGGTGAGGCTGTCGCGCACCATGCGCGACTTGAGGTTGCGTGCGCGGCTGGCGCGGTTGCGCACGGTGGCGATCAGGTGGCGCGGCTTGATCGGCTTGGTCAGGAAGTCGTCGCCGCCTTCGCTCATGGCGTCGAGCTGCTTGTCCAGGTCGTCCTCGGCGGACAGGTAGATGATCGGCACGCTGACGTAGCGGTCGTTGTGGCGGATCACCTTGGCCAGCTCCGGGCCGTTGCACTCAGGCATGTACATGTCGAGGATGATCAGGTCCGGCTGGAACTCGGCCAGCTCGGCCATCGCCTGGATCGGCTCGGTGAGGGTGCGGGTGACGATGCCGGCGCTGTTCAGCACGCGTTCGGTATGGGTGGCCTGGGCCCGCGAGTCGTCGATGATCAGCACCTTGTACGGATCGTACTGGCTGACGTGGGTGAGCACCTCGATGCGTTCGATCAGGCTGGAGGCGTCCAAGGTGCCGGTGAAGAATTCCTGGCCGCCGGCGCGCACCGCGGCCAGGCGGGTCGGGGTGTCGGTTTCGCCGTGGCTGAAGAACAGCAGCGGCAGCTTCTGTTCCAGGCCCTGCTGGGCCTCGTTGGCCAGTTGCAGGCCGAGGCCCGGGGCGGCGAAGTCGATTTCCATCAGGATCGCCGCCGGATGGCGCTCGGCCATGGCCGAGCGGAAGGCGTTGGCGCTGGGCAGGGGCTGGGCGCTGAGGCCGAAGAACTCCAGTTGCTGGGCCAGGCGCTCGGCGCGCTCGAAGTCCTGCAGGGCCAGGTACACCGGCTTGCGCAGCGGCGGCAGGAAGGTCTGCTCGTACTGGTCGGCATGGCGCAGGCCGGTGCGCGACAGGCGCTGCATGAGCAGGTTGAGCTCGCTGATCAGCGGGCTGTTGAGTCGGCCGCGGTTGGCCTCCACGGCCGTCAGGCAGTTGCCGATGCTGGCGGCCAGCTGCACGTGCACGTCCTGCTCGAAGCGTTCGGCATAGCGCAGCAGGCCGAGATTGGCCTCGCTCAGCTCGGCCATGTCGGCGGCATTCCATTCGCCCTGCTGCAGGCGCTGCCAGACTTCCAGAACCTGGCGGGCCTGGTGAATCACCCGTTTGGCGAAGTGCTGCTTGAGGCGGTCGCGGCTGGGGTCTTCTTGCTCGGTCATGGGTCCGGAGTCTGTCGTGGCCCGCGTTCCGGGCTGGGTGATGGCATCATGCTACCACTGGGTGATGGTTGTGCCACTGCCGTCGATCATATGGCGTCAACCTTTCATCATTTGGCGGATTTGCCCGCTTTTAGTTCCATCAGGCTTCCCGCGGCACTGCGTTTGCTCCTAGGCTTCACTTATAGTGCAGGGCCGGCACCTCCCAGGTCTGGGCCGCGCCCGGTAAATTGAGAAAGACGATTTAAGGATTATGACCATGCTGGATTGGAAGAAACGCACAGAAGACCTGCGCGGCAGCGTCGATGACTCGGTGGACGATGTGCGCAGCTATTTCGGCGGCCTGTGGCTGAGCCGCACCCTGGGCAGCCTGCTGGCGCTCTACCTGCTGGGCGCGCTGCTGGTCGGCTGGTACTGGAGCCAGGAACCGGCGCTGTTCCCGGTGCAGCAACAGGCCCAGGCGGCGGCCGAGCAGGCGCAGCGCAAGCTGGTCAGCGGCTACACCACGGTGGAGACCCTCAAGCAGGTGTCCAGCACGCTGCTCAACAAGCCCGGCGGCTACCTGTCCAACGACATCGCCCCGCCCGGCCTGTGGCTGGACAACATGCCGGCCTGGGAATACGGCGTGCTGGTGCAGGTGCGCGACCTGTCGCGCGCCCTGCGCAAGGACTTCGCCCGCTCCCAGTCGCAGTCCACCGAGGACCCCAACCTGGCCAAGGCCGAGCCGCGCTTCAACTTCGACAACAAGAGCTGGGCACTGCCGGCGTCGGAGTCCGAGTACGTCGAGGGCATCAAGTCGCTGGACCGCTACCTGGCGGCCCTGGCCGACCCAGCCCAGCCCAAGGCGCAGTTCTATACCCGCGCCGACAACCTCAACAACTGGCTGGGCGACGTCGCCACCCGCCTCGGTTCGCTGTCCCAGCGCCTGTCCGCCAGCGTCGGCCGGGTGCGTCTGAACACCGACCTGTCGGACAAGGCGCCGGCCGAAGGCGAGGCGGTGCCGGTCAGCGAGGAGGAGGTGAAGACCCCCTGGATGCAGATCGACAACGTGTTCTACGAGGCCCGTGGCCAAGCCTGGGCCCTGTCGCACCTGCTGCGCGCCATCGAGGTGGACTTCGCCGACGTGCTGGCGAAGAAGAACGCCACCGTCAGCGTGCGGCAGATCATCCGCGAGCTGGAGGCGGCGCAGGAACCGCTGTGGAGCCCGATGGTGCTCAACGGCAGCGGCTACGGCGTGCTGGCCAACCACTCGCTGGTGATGGCCAACTACATCTCGCGGGCCAACGCGGCGATCATCGATTTGCGCACCCTGCTGACCCAGGGCTGAGCCATGCTCGCCTACGCCAACGGGGATCGCGCCGTGCCCGGCCGCTTCCGTCACCCGAGCAGGGGCTGAGGCGGTGGCGATCTCCGCCCGCGAGGCGGCGCACCGGGCCGCCTCCGATGCCGAGCGCATCGCCTGGGTCGACGAGCGCGACCAGTTGCTCGGCAGCCTGCCGCGCGCCGAACTGCGCGAGCGCGGGCTGATCGGCCGCGGCACCTTCATCCTGCTGTTCAACTCCGCCGGCGAGCTGTGCGTGCACCGGCGCACCCTGAGCAAGGCCCTCTATCCCGGCTACTGGGACGTGGCGGCCGGCGGCATGGTCGGCGCGGGCGAGAGCTACGCCGAATCGGCCGCCCGTGAACTGCACGAGGAGCTGGGCATTGCCGGCGCCGAGCTGCGCGAGCATCAGCGCTTCTTCTTCGACCAGCCGGACAACCGCCTGTGGTGCGCGGTGTTCTCGGCGCTCTCCGATGCGCCGCTGCGGCTGCAGCCGGAGGAAGTGCTGGAGGCGCGTTTCCTGCCGCTTGAGCAGGTGCTGCGCGAGGTCGAGACCAAGCCGTTCTGCCCGGACTCGCTGCAGGCGCTGCACAGCTACCTGGCCAGCCTCGCCTGAGTCGCTGCAACACCCGCCGCGCCTGGCTTTGTGCAGTATTTCAAGACAGCCTTGTGCGGGATGCCGCACGGCGTCGCCAATCCATCGATCAATGGCGCAATTTCGCACTTAGCAAGGGCGATCTTTGCCGCTACACTGCGCGACCTTTGAAGCCGGGCCCCCAGCCCGGCTGCGCTGCCCCTGCCTGAGTGGGGCTTCGCGGCTGACCTTGTTCAGCCAGTCGCTATCCTGACCAACCCAAGAGGAAAAGCCGGTGGTCAAGAAAGCTTCGTCGTTTGCCGCCTTGAGCGGTCTCGTCTACTCCACCGATGGCGGTCGGCATTGCCCTGACTGTGGCCAGCCGCTGGATGCCTGCATCTGCAAGCAGAGCCGGATTCCCGAAGGGGATGGCATCGCCCGCGTGCGCCGGGAAACCAAGGGCCGTGGCGGCAAGACCGTCACCACCGTCAGCGGCGTGCCGCTGGCCGAAACCGAGCTCAAGGAGCTGGCCAGCGCCCTGAAGAAACGCTGCGGCTGCGGCGGCGGGCTGAAGGACGGGGTCATCGAGATCCAGGGCGACATGGTCGAGCTGCTCCTCGAAGAACTCGCCAAGCGCGGTTTCAAGGCCAAGAAGTCCGGCGGCTGAGCCGGGCCTTTCTAAACTTCTCTCATACGGGTGCAGTCCATGCACCTGTAATCGTCATATCCATGCCTTACACCTGCGCTCCCATGGGGCTGCAGCTTTGACTCGCTATAGGGAGACCTCGATGGCCGCAAGACGCACACGCAAAGACGACGGCAGCCAGTGGACCGTTGCGGACAGCCGCAGCGTGTATGGCATTCGCCACTGGGGCGCCGGCTTTTTCGCGATCAACGACGCCGGTCGGGTCGAGGTCCGTCCCAACGGCCCGGACAGCGCGCCGATCGACCTCTACGCCCAGCTCGACGGCCTGCGCCAGAGCGGCCTGTCGCTGCCGCTGCTGGTGCGCTTCCCGGACATCCTGCAGCACCGCGTGCGCCAGCTGACCGGCGCCTTCGACGCCAATATCGCGCGCCTGGAATAC
This sequence comes from Pseudomonas sp. L-22-4S-12, assembly GCF_009799935.1. Lineage (NCBI taxonomy): Bacteria > Pseudomonadati > Pseudomonadota > Gammaproteobacteria > Pseudomonadales > Pseudomonadaceae > Pseudomonas > Pseudomonas sp. L-22-4S-12. The sequence continues at coordinate 1,362,090 of NZ_WELL01000001.1, forward strand.
AGCAACCGCTACACCGCGCTGTACCCGATCAAGGTCAACCAGCAGGAAGCGGTGGTGGAAAACATCATCGCCACCCAGGACGTCTCCATCGGCCTGGAAGCCGGCTCCAAGCCCGAGCTGATGGCCGTGCTGGCGCTGGCGCCGAAGGGCGGCACCATCGTCTGCAACGGCTACAAGGACCGCGAGTTCATCCGCCTGGCGCTGATGGGGCAGAAGCTCGGCCACAACGTGTTCATCGTCATCGAGAAGGAATCCGAGGTGCAGTTCGTCATCGACGAGGCGGCCGAGCTCAAGGTCGCCCCGCAGATCGGCCTGCGCGTGCGCCTGTCCTCGCTGGCGTCCTCGAAGTGGGCCGACACCGGCGGCGAGAAGTCCAAGTTCGGCCTGTCCGCGGCGCAGCTGCTGTCGGTGATCGAGCGCTTCCGCGCGGCCAAGCTGGACCAGGGCATCCGCCTGCTGCACTTCCACATGGGCTCACAGATCGCCAACCTGGCCGACTACCAGCACGGCTTCAAGGAAGCCATCCGCTACTACGGCGAGCTGCGCGGCCTGGGCCTGCCGGTCGACCACATCGACGTCGGCGGCGGCCTCGGCGTGGACTACGACGGCACCCATTCGCGCAACGCCAGCTCGATCAACTACGACATGGACGACTACGCCGGCGTGGTGGTCGGCATGCTCAAGGAGTTCTGCGACGCCCAGGGCCTGCCGCACCCGCACATCTTCTCCGAGAGCGGCCGGGCGCTGAGCGCTCACCATGCGGTGCTGGTGATGCAGGTCACCGATGTCGAGCGGCACAACGACGAGGTACCGCTGATCGAGGACAAGGCCAGCCTGCCGGAGTCCGTGCAGTGGCTGGTCGACCTGCTCGGCCCGACCGACATCGAGATGGTCACCGAGACCTACTGGCGCGCCACCCACTACATGAGCGACGTGGCCGCGCAGTACGCCGACGGCAAGCTCAGCCTGACCCAGAAGGCCCTGGCCGAGCAGTGCTACTTCGCCGTGTGCCGGCGCCTGCACACCTCGCTGAAGGCGCGCCAGCGCTCGCACCGCCAGGTGCTCGACGAGCTCAACGACAAGCTGGCCGACAAGTACATCTGCAACTTCTCGGTGTTCCAGAGCCTGCCGGACACCTGGGCCATCGGCCAGATCCTGCCGATCCTGCCGCTGCATCGCCTGGACGAGGAGCCGCTGCGCCGCGCCGTGCTGCAGGACCTGACCTGCGACTCGGACGGCAAGATCAAGCAGTACGTCGACGAGCAGTCGATCGAGACCAGCCTGCCGGTGCACGAGGTGCGCGAGGGCGAGGACTACCTGCTGGGCGTGTTCCTGGTCGGCGCCTATCAGGAAATCCTCGGCGACATGCACAACCTGTTCGGCGACACCGACTCGGTGAACATCTACCAGCACCCGGACGGCAGCGTGTACCACGCCGGCATCGAGACCCACGACACCATCGAGGACATGCTGCGCTACGTGCACCTGTCGCCCGAGGAGCTGATGACCTACTACCGCGACAAGGTGGCCAGCGCCAAGCTCAGCGCCCGCGAGCGCACCCAGTACCTGGACGCCCTGCGCCTGGGCCTGACCCGCTCGTCCTACCTGTCGTCGTAAGCGCGCCACGGCAAGCGGAAGCCCGGCCTAGGCCGGGCTTTTTGTTGGCTATGCACCAGTTCCGTGTTGCACAGGCCATCGAGCTTTAGTGGGAGCGGATTTATCCGCGATAAACCGGCAGCTCGGCGTAGGCCCTGATCGCGAATGAATTCGCTCCCACCAACAGCCAGAGCAGCCACCGCGAGCGCTTGAGCCAAACAACAGCTCGGCGTAGCAACGCGTAACAGGTACATAGCTTTTTTGTTGGGGTTTGCCCAAGGTGCGCGGCTCACCCGGCGAACATGCCGACCCCGCGCGCCATCAGGCTGGCCAGTACCGGCATGGCCAGCAGCAGCAACAGCTCCAGGCGGATGACCAGGATCGTGCGGCGGGCGCTGGCCGGGCTGATCTGCGGTGCCCGGCCGGCCAGCAGGTCGTTGCGCCAGTTGAAGAAGGTCAGGGTCGGCAGCACCGAGAGCAGGCCGACCAGAAGGAACAGGCCGACCTTGGCGTGGAACAGGCCGTTGTGCAAGTAGTAATCCAGGCCCTTGCCGTACCACAGCACGCGTACCGCGCCGGTCAGCAGCACCAGGCCGGCGCTGATGCCGTAGGCGATGTCGATGCGCTGCAGGCGCCGCGCGGTGACGGCATCCAGCTCCGGCTTGAACAGGATGTGCTCGCTGGTGAGCAGGGCGAACAGGATGAAGATCGACAGGTAGTGCAGGCTGGCGGCAATGGCATCGGCCATGGGGAATCCTCGGGGGTTGGCGGCATGGCGTACAGGAACGCGGCGCGCTTGTCTGGCAAGGTAGAGGAGCGGCGCGGCGCCTTCCAGTGCTTCGTTCCGGGTTGCCCCGCTTGGCCGCCATGCCCAGCCGCACCGGGGGAGCGTGCCGAGGCCGGCGAGCGCATCAGGCACTGCGCTGGCGAGGCGGGGCGAACCAGGCGTCGTCCCGCTGCAGGCGCCAGGCCAGGGTGCCGAGACTCAGGCTCCTGAGCAGCATGAAGCAGAGGAAGGCCAGCCACAGGCCGTGATTGCCCAGCGGTTGCAGCAGTGCGGCCAGCGGCAGGCTCAGGGCCACGCTGAGGAGCATGGCGTTGCGCATTTCCCGCGCCCGCGTGGCGCCGATGAACAGGCCGTCGAGCAGGTAGCTCCACACCGCCAGCAGTGGCAGCGCGGCGAGGTAGGGCAGGTAGTCGGTCGCCAGTGCCCGCACGCTGGCGATATCGCTCTGCAGGGCGATGAACGCCGGGCCGGCGCCGAGGAAGAACAGGGCGAAGGCCAGGCTGGCCAGCAGCGACCAGCCGCCGGCGACCACCAGCGAGCGGCGCAGCGCGGCGCGGTCGCGAGCGCCGATGGCGTGTCCGCATAGCGCCTCCACGGCGTGGGCCAGGCCATCCAGGGCGTGCGCGGTGAGCAGCAGGCCGTTGAGCAGCAGGGCGTTGGCCGCCACCGTGGCATCGCCCAGGCGGGTGCCCTGCACGGTGATCAGGAAGAACACCAGCTGCAGGGCCAGGGAGCGGATCAGGATGTCGCGGTTGACCGCCAGCAGCGGTCGCCAGCTCGCCCAGCGGCGCAGCGCGGCCCACTGCGCACGGCCCGGATGGTGGCGCAGGGCCTGGCGGGTCAGCGCCAGGCCGAGCAGGCAGCCGCTCCATTCGGCGATCACCGCGGCGCGGGCGGCGCCCAGCACGCCCCACTCCAGGCCGAGGACGAACAACAGTGCCAGCAGCACATTGAGCAGGTTGGTGGTGAGCAGCATGGCCAGCGGCGCGCGGGCATTCTGCGTGCCCAGCAGCCAGCCGATCAGGGCGTAACTGGCCAGCGCCGCCGGCAGGCCGAGCAGGCGGGTGCGGAAGAATTCGCCGGTCAGCTGCTGCAGCTGCGCCGAGGGCCGCATCAGGCCCAGCGCCCGCTCGCTCAGCGGCACGGCCAGCAGGCCGAGCAGCAGGGCCAGGGCGCCGGCCAGCAGCAGGCCCTGCAGCAGCACCTGGCGCAGGGCACCACCCTCGCCGCGGCCGCAGGCCTGGGCGGCGAAACCGGTGGTGCCCATGCGCAGGAAGCCGCAGGTCCACACCAGCAGGGTGTACAGGCTGGCGCCGACCGCCACCGCGGCGAGCTGGTGGGCATGCGGCAGGTGGCCGACCACGGCGCTGTCGACCAGGGCCACCAGCGGCACCGACAGGTTGGAGAGGATCATCGGCGCGGCCAGGGCCCAGACCCGTCGATGGGTCGGGGCGTGGCGCCAGGCGTCGAGCAGGGCGGACATCGCGGTACCGGGCAAAAGGGCGATTATAGCGAGGCACGCATAGCCTATTCGCGACTATCGGCAGGCCCTGATAGCAGCAAGTGTTTCTGCCGCCCGGGTTCGCGGCCGGGGGGCGGCGACTAGACTTGGCTTATCGGTGCCGCCTGCACGGGCGGCCGAGGAGGTGGATCATGCATGTGGCCGAAACCCTGGCCCGCAGCTTGCGGCGGGCCGACTGTCATTACGATCTGGTCGAGCACCCGCACTCGGCCACCAGCCTGGAGTCGGCACGCAAGGCCGGCATACCCGCGGCGCAGATGGCCAAGCCGGTGATCCTCGATGATCGCCGCGGGCATTACCTGATGGCCGTGGTCCCGGCCAACCGGCTGCTGGACCTGGGCAAGGTGCACAAGGGGCCGTGGCGCTGGCAGCTGACCAGCGAACAATCCCTCGGCGGCCTGTTCCGCGACTGCGAGCGCGGCGCCGTGCCGGCCCTGGGCGAGGCCTACGGCATGAGCATGCTGGTGGACCCGGAGCTGACCCGGCAGGCGGACATCTACCTGGAGGCCGGCGACCACGAGAGCCTGGTGCAGCTGCCGGTCGAGGAGTTCTTCAAGCTGGCGCCGAACGCCCAGCTCTGCTCGCTCTGTCAGTAACGGGGCGGGCCGCCGTCAGGCGCTTGCGGCGCGCGGTCGTGGTGCCGAGGGTGCGGCTGTGTGCTGGCGGAGCGAGGGCTAGCAGGCCGTTGAAAAATGTTGGCGAGGCAGCCGAGACAAGGCACAACGACCAGCGGGAGTAACAGCCGCAGGCTGGCCCGAAGGGTGAGCACGAGCGAATCAAACGGCCGAAAAAGCGCAGTTTACGTGTTGTAAATGAGCATTTTGAGGTCGTTTTTAACGCAGTATCGGCAACGCAGGTAGTTTTTCAGCGGCCTGCTAGCTGACGATCAGGCTCAGCAGCCAGAGGCCGAGCAGGCCGTAGATGACCATGCGGGCGAAGGCCTTGCGCATCCCGGCGCGCACCGCCGCGTAGAGCAGGAGCAGGCCGCAGACCATGGCCACCAGGCTGAGCAGGCCGATATCGGTGCCCAGGGCCTTGGCCAGGCCCTGCAGGAAGCTGCGCCCGGCGTCGGCGAACAGGCCGAAGAAGCCGCTGAGGGCCTCGACGATGAAACGGATCAGGGTGCCGAGCGCGTGGCCCAGCCATTCGAACAGGTCTTCGACCAGCATGTGCCAAGCCCGGCGGATGCCGCTCCCGCAGTGAATCACCAATGGCTGCGCAGCATGCCACAGGCGGTGCGGGCGGCGAAGGGGCGGTTCAGCCGATCGGCGGGGCGGCGGTTTGCGCGGCCAGCACCAGGCGATCGCGCCCGGCGCTCTTGGCGCGGTACAGCGCATCGTCGACGCGCTTGAAGAAGGCCTCGGCGCTGCCGTCGCGCTGGGCGTCGTAGCTGCCGACGCCGAGGCTGGCGGTCAGCGGCAGGGTGCGCTCGCGGATGGTCAGGCCGTGCTCGGCCAGGTCCTGGCGGAAGGCTTCGGCCAGGGCGCGGGCCTGCTCCAGCGGGGTGTCCATCATCAGCACGCCGAACTCCTCGCCGCCCAGGCGCAGCAGGGCATCGCTGTGGCGGCGGAACACCACGCGCATGCGCTCGGCGAAGGCAGACAGGCATTCGTCGCCGATGCCGTGGCCGTATTCGTCGTTGATCCGCTTGAAGAAGTCGATATCCAGCAGCACTAATGAAAGGTGCCCGCCCTGGCGTTGCACGCTGGCCACCAGGGCCGGGAACAGGCTGTTCAGCTGCAGGCGATTGCCCAGCTGGGTCAGGCTGTCGGTGCGGCTGAGTTGGTCGTAGCGTTCGCGCTGGTCGAGCAGCTGCTGCTCCAGTTCGAGGGTGGCGCGGTACTCGCGGTGGCTGCGGTTGAGGGCCAGCAGCAGGTAGCTGAGGTAGAAGGCCAGAGTGATCAGCAGGGCCTGCTGCTCGTGGCGCTGGGTCAGCAGCACGGCCAGCCCCGGCAGGTACAGCAGGAGGATGGCGGCCATGCAGCGCGCCTTGCGCATGGAGAAGTTGAAGGCCATGGCGGTGCTGAAGGCGATGGTGCTGAGGGTGGCGATCAGCCGCGAGGCTTCGAACTGCGGGGCGGACAGCGCCCAGGCATGGGCCAGGCCCCAGCCCAGGGCGGTCAGATGAATCAGGTACCAGTGGCGGTCGAGCCACTGCTGCAGGCAGGCGCTGCTGCTTTGCTGCGGTGGCCGGTGCAGCCAGCGCAGGGTCATCGTCAGGGCAAAGAAGGCGGCGACGCCCAGGCCGCTGAGGCGCATGGCGCCGGGCTGGGCACTGAACAGCCAGGTCAGCAGCCAGGCCAGCAGGTAGTAGATGCCGCCCAGGCGGGTGCGGATGCGGGTGTCCTGCACTTCGCGCCAGAGGGCGAAGGTCAGGGGCTGACGCGGCAGATCGGAATCGGTCATGTGCGGTGATCACAAATGCGGCCGGTCGCTAGCATAGCCCTCGGCCGCTGCGCGTGGCCAGCAGATTGCCAGTACTGCCGCCGTTCAGCGCAGGATCAGCATTGGGCCGCTGCTGGCGCGCAGCAGCTGAGTGGTGGTGCTGCCGACCAGGAACTGGTGGAGCCGCGAGTGGCCGTAGGCGCCCATCACCAGCAGGTCGATGGCCTGTTCGAGCTGGTAGGCGTGCAGGGTCGCCGCCACCTCGCCGGCGCGCAGCGCCAGGTGCACCGGGTGGTCGCCCTGCAGCTGCTGTTCGGCCCACTGCAGCTGGCTGCGGGCCTCGTCGCTATCGCTGCCGACCATCAGCACGTGGAGCGGCAGGCCCCGGCACAGCGGGTTGGCGGCCAGCAGCTCGACGCCCTGGCGACAGCTGGGGCTGCCGTCGAAGGCCAGCAGCAGGCTGCGCGGCGCCTGGAAGTACCCCGGGCAGACCAGGATCGGCCGGTGCAGGGTGCGGATCACGCTTTCCAGGTGGCTGCCGAGCAGCCGGCCGCCGCTGTCGCCGGCCTCGCCCTGGTGGCCGATCACCAGCAGGTCGATCTCGCCTTCCAGCTCGTGCAGGGTCTGCGCCAGGTCGCCGTGGCGCTGGCGCAGAGTGGGCGCGCCGACGCCCTGGCGGGCAACCCGTTCCTTGGCCGCCTGCAGCACCAGGCGGCCCTGTTCCAGAGCCAGCCGGTTGCGCTGCTGGTCGAGCTCGGCCAGCTCCCTGAGCAGCTGCTCGCGGTTGCCCAGACCGATGATCCCGGTGAGGTCGTTGTGCTGCGGGTACTGCTGGTGATCCAGCACATGCAGCAGGGTCAGCGGCGCCTGCAGGCGCAGGCTGGCCCAGGCGGCGTAGTCGGACACCGCCGCCGCGCTGAGGGAGGCATCGATACAGGCCATGACCTGGGACATCGTGGTTTCCTCTTGCCGCCGGCTGGCGCCGATCCAGCCGAGCATAGGGCAAGTGTAGGTCGTGCCCGCCCGGTGCGGGGCTGTCAGCCGCGGCGGATCAGCCAGACGCCGGCGACGATCAGGGCCAGGCCAGCGGCCTTGCCCAGGGTCAGCGGCGCCTCGCGAAAGCCGGCCCAGCCGTTGTGGTCGAGCAGCAGGGCCATGCCCAGCTGGCCGGCCAGCACCAGCACCATGAACAGCAGGGCGCCGATGCGCGGCCCGGCAAAGGCGGCGGTGGCGATGAAGAAGGCGCCGAGCAGGCCGCCGCTCCAGTGCCACCAGCTCAGCCCGCGGAACGCGGCGAGGCCGTTGACCTCGCGCTGGGCCAGGACGATGACCAGCAGCGCCAGGCTGCCGACCAGGAACGACACCAGGGCGGCGGCCATGAAGCTGGACAGGTGCTTGGCCAGCTGGCCGTTGATCCCGGCCTGCAGCGGCAGGCAGGCCCCGGCGATCAGGGGCAGGACGAGTAGCCACCAGTTGGGCATGGCGCGCTCCGGGCAGGAAAAGGGCCGCGCATTATGCGCTTAGCTGTCGATTCGGTCAGCTTGTGGCGGCGGTCGACCGGCTCTCGTGCACTGCGCAGCATGAACCCCGCGCGGCCTGGATGCTGCGCGCGGTCAGGCTTCGAGTGCTTTGCGAAACTGCACCAGCGCCACCCGCTCGCCGTTGCCGCGCTGGCGCTCGACCAGGCCGCTCAGCTGGTAGCCCAGGCGCGCATACAGCAGCAGGCCGGCGGCGTTCTGGTTGAAGCAGGAGACGTGCAGTTCACGGGCCTGGAAGTCGCGCGCGGCGAGGCGTTCCATCACCCCGACCAGGTACTGCGCCACCCCCTGGCCACGGGCCCAGGGCGCGATCATCAGGTTGCCCAGGGCGCAGAACTCGCCGGGCTGGCACTGGTAGAAGTTGGCGAAGCCGGCCAGGCGCCGGTCGAGCAGCACCACCGTGCTGCCCTGGCGACTGGCGCAGGACTCGGCCAGCTGCTGGCGGGTCAGCGGCCAGTGGGCGCGGGGGAAGGCGAAGAACAGCTCGTCGGCGTCGTGGACGAAGCCGACCACCGCATCGAGATCGTCGGCCTGGGCCGGGCGATGGCTGAGCAGTTGGTCGTTCATTGCGGCGGGTACTGGCTGAGGATCTTGCCCACGGTGGCGCGAATCGCCGCCTCGCGCTCGCTCGGCTGCTGTGGCGCGTGGCGCATGACCTGCTCGGCACTGCCGCGCCAGACCAGCTTGCCGTCGCGGCCATCGAGCAGGTCGACCTGCAGGGTCGCCACCTGGTAGTCCAGGGTGCGCGTTTCGGTGTGCAGCGGCGCGCCCCAGTAACCCCAGCCGCCCCAGTAACCGCCGGCATAGTTGGTGCTGATCTGTTCCCGGCGCTGGTCGACGATCAGCCAGGCCTGCACCTTGAGATCGGCCTGGGCCCCGCCGGACGCCGCGCGCAGGCCGCGCTGGTCGAGCTGCTCGCCGATCGCCTGGCGGATGCGCTGTTCGGTGAGGTCGCTCTGCAGGCGCGGGTCTTGCGGGCGGTATTGCAGCGCCGGCTCCTGCCAGCTCCAGCTGCGGTAGGCGGCGAAGTCGCGGCTGGCATCGTAGTCGCGTTCCACCTGCACGTTCTGGCAGGCGGCCAGCAACAGCAGGGCGGGGATGATCAACAGGCGGGGCAGCATGGCGAAACCTCCGGGCTAGAGCTGCTATCGAAGCGCAAGGCAGCGTTTTCGGCAAGTTCTGTTTCAGTCCGGCGGGTAGTCGGCCAGGGCCTGCTGCACCGCGCGGCGCAGGGCCTCGGCCCGCTCGGCCTGGCTGCCGGCGCTGGTTGCCTCGGCGCTGCCGCTCCACAGCGGCTGGCCGCTCTGGCCGTCGTACAGGTCGATGCGCACCACGGCCACTTCCACCTCGTAGGTGCGCAGCAGAGGCGCGCTGCCGTACAGGCCATAGCGGTCGCCGTAGGGGCCGTGGCCGTAATAGCTGCCGTAGTCGTCGCGCTGCTGGTACTGGCGCCGCTCCAGGCTGACCTCGATGCTGGCCTGCAGGTCGGCGCCGCCGTCGCTGGGGCGCAGGCCGCGCTGGTCGAGGCCGTTGCCCAGGGCTTCGGCGATCAGCGCGCCGTCGGCCCAGGCGCTGCCGGCCGGCAGCTGGCCGTCGCGCCAGCTCCAGCTGCGGTAGCGGGCGAAGTCGCGCGGGGCGGCCGGGTAGGCGCTGCGGTCGAAATGCGTGGCCGCCGCCGCGGGGGCGGGCGGCAGCGGGCGACTGGCGGCGACATAGGGGTTGGGGCCCTGGCAGGCGGCGAGCAGGGGCAGCAGGAGCAGGTAGCGCAGGGCGGGCATGGCAAGACTCCGGTTAGCGTGGCCGGCAGACCCAGTGCAGGTAGCGGCCCAGGCCGGCGAAGGTCGGGTGGCGGCTGTAGGCCAGCTCCATTTCCAGCAGGTCGGCGAGTTCCGCCTTGGCCTGGAAGTCGCTCGGCATGTAGTCGTGGAACACCCGCACTCCGCTCTGGATTTCGACCGTCCAGTGCTCGGCGAGTTGCGCCGCCAGCTCGCGCGGGTCGAGCGGGCGCTGCGGGGTCAGGCTCTGCCCCTCACCGGCGAAGCGGGCCTTGCGCAGCTTGCGAAAATGCCCCTTGAGCAGGTTGCGGTAGATCAGCGCGTCCTTGTTGTAGAAGGCCAGCGACAGCCAGCCGCCGGGCGCGGTGAGCTGGTGCAGCACCGGCAGGATGGCGTGTGGCTCGGCCAGCCACTCCAGCACCGCATGGCACAGCACCAGATCAAAGGGCTGGTTGAGCTGGCCGAGCAGCTCCTGCCAGGGCGCCTGGATGAAGGTGGCGGCGACGCCGGCCTCGGCGAAGCGCTGGCGCGCGCCGTCGAGCATCGGCTGGGCCGGTTCGGCCAGGGTCACCGCATGGCCGCGCTGGGCCAGCCACAGCGACATGTGGCCGAGGCCGGCGCCGATATCCAGCACGCGCAGCGGGCGCTCGGGCAGGGCCTCCTTGAGATCGGCCTGGAGCACGGCGAGGCGGATCGCGCCCTTGGCGCCGCCGTAGATCTTCTCGGCGAAGCGGGTGGCCAGTTCATCGAAGTGACGATCGGTCATTGGCTGAAGCGCCTTTCGTTGTCGGCCAGTTTGGCCTGCACGGCCTGTTCCATGTCGATGCCCAGCTCGCTGCACAGCAGCAACAGGTAGAGGACGATATCGCCGACTTCCTGGCCGGCGTGCTCCAGCTGCGCGGGGGCCAGCTGGCGCGACTGCTCTTCGCCGAGCCACTGGAAGATCTCCACCAGCTCGGCCATTTCCACGCTGGCGGCCATGGCCAGGTTCTTCGGGCTGTGGAAGGGCCCCCAGTGATTGCGGTCGCGGATCGCGTGCAGGCGTTGGGTGAGTTCGACGAGGTTCATCGGGCAGGCTCCGTTCAGGGCGCATAGCTTCGGCCCGAAGCGTGCGCATCGCAAGCCCGCGTTGGCGAACAGGCTCGCCGTAGGGTGCGCCGCGCGCACCAGAGTCCCGCACGTGGCTTGTGGTGCGCGCGGCGCACCCTAGGGTTCGACGGGAGCGCCTTCCTTCTGCAGCAGCGCGGCCTTGCGCGGCACGCCCCAGCGGTATCCGGTTAGGCTGCCGCCGGCACCGACCACCCGGTGGCAAGGCACCAGCAGGCCCAGCGGGTTGCTGGCGCAGGCGCGGGCCACGGCGCGGGGGTGGCTGCCTAGCTGCTCGGCCAGTTCGCCGTAGCGCCGCGTCTGCCCGGCGGGAATGGCGCACAGGGCTTGCCACACCTGCTGCTGGAAGGCCGTGCCGCGCAGATCCAGCGGCAGCCGGGCGGCGCGCGCCGGTTCCTCGATCTGCGCGACCACGGCGGTCAGCCAGGGCTGCAGGCCGGCCTGGTCGCGGCGCAGCTCGGCGGCGGCGAAGCGTTGGCCCAGCTCGCCCAGCAGGCCGGCCTCGTCGTCGCCGAACAGCAGGGCGCAGGCGCCTTTCGCGCTGGCGGCGAGCAGCAGCAGGCCCAGCGGGCAGGGGGCGATGGCGTAGCGCAGGGTTTCCCCGGCGCCCTGCCGGCGGCGTCGCGCCGGGCTCAGCGCGCCGGCCTGCTGGTACAGCGCGCGGGTGCCGGAGTAGCCGGCGTCCAGCGCCGCCTGCAGCACCGAGTCGGCCTGGGCCAGGCCGGCGTCCAGGCGTTCGCGTCGCCGCGCCGCGGCCCAGGCCCGCGGAGTCAGGCCGGTGCGCGCCTTGAACGCGCGGGCCAGGTGCGAGGCGGACAGGCCGATGCGTGCCGCCAGCTGATCCAGAGTCAGGGGCTGTTCGCTGCGCTCCAGCAACTGGCAGGTGGCGATCACCAGGGCGTCGAGTTGCTCGGCCGGGCTCTGCCCACGGGGCGAACAACGCCGGCACGGGCGAAAGCCGGCGGCCTCGGCCGCGCCGGCATCGGCGTGGAAGCTGACGTTCTCGCGTTTCGGCCGGCGCGCCGGGCAGCTCGGCCGGCAGTAGATGCCGGTGCTGCGCACGGCGAAGACGAAACGGCCGTCCTGCGCGGCATCGCGCTCGCAGACGGCTTGCCAGCAGCGGTCGGGATCGGGCATGGCGCTGTCCTCAATGGGCATGGGCTGATTGTCGGCTCGCCGGCCGGTGCTGCCAATGCACATCTGACTTTCAAAGCACTGGCTAAGCTGAGCGAGTCCGTTATGCGCAAGGAGGGGCCCCATGCTGCGTCTGTGGTTGCTGTTGTTATGTCTGCTGCCCTTGAGCGCACCGGCCGCGCCGCCGCTGAGCGCAGAGCAGCAGGCCTGGGTCCGCGAGCACCCGCGCATCCGCGTCGGCATCGAGCGCGCGGGCTGGGCGCCCTTCGATGTACTGGACAAGCAGGGCCGGCATACCGGCCTCAGCGGCGACTACCTGGCGCTGCTTGGCCAGCGCCTGGGCCTGCGTTTCGAGCCGGTGCTGCTGGACGACTGGGACGCTGCGCTCAAGGCCCTGCGCGCCGGCCGGGTCGACCTGCTGCCGTCGGTGGCCAAGACCCCCGAGCGTTCGGCCTACCTGGCCTTCAGCGAGCCCTACCTGACCAGCAGCAGCCTGATCTTCACCCGCGCCGAGGTGGCGGTGCAGCGTATCGGCGACCTGGCCGGGCGGCGGGTGGCCATCGAGCGTGGCTACGTGCTGCAGCAGGCGCTGCGCGACCAGGTGGCGGACGTGCGCCTGCTGGAGGTGGCGGACAGCGAGGCGGCCCTGCGCGCGGTGTCGTCCGGGCGCGCTGATGCCTATGTCGGCGACATGATCGTCGCCAGCTACCTGATCCGCGAGCTGAACCTGACCAACCTGGAGCTGCGCGGCGAGACCGGGCTGTCCACCAGCGAGTTGCGCTTCGCCGTGCGCCCCGACTGGCCGCAACTGGTCGGCCTGCTGGACCAGGCCCTGGCACAGGTCAGCCAGGCCGAGCGCGAGGCGATCAAGGAGCGCTGGCTGCCGCCGCTCACGGCATTCAACTGGCGGCGCCTGCTGCAGGTCGGCTGGCCCTACCTGCTCGGCCTGCTGGCGCTGGTCGGCTTCGTCCTGCTGTGGAACCGCCGCCTGGCCGTGCAGATCGCCGAGCGCCAGCGCGCCGAGGCCGAGGCGCAGCGCCAGCGCAGCACCCTGCTGGCGCTGATCAACGCGATTCCCGACCCGATCTGGTTCAAGGACGCCGAGGGTCGCTACCTGGGCATCAACCAGGCCTGCGCCGAGCTGTTCGGCCACAGCCGCGAGGCGGTCGTCGGCCAGCGCGACGAGGCGCTGCTCGAACCCGAGTGGGCGGCGATGCGTACCGAGCACGACCTCACCGCGCTGAACTGGACCGGCCCCTACGAGAGCGAAGGCTGGGCGCTCTACCCGGATGGCCGGCGCGCGGTGTTCAACACCCTGCGCACGCCGTTCGCCGATGAGCGCGGCCTGCTGCTGGGGCTGGTCGGGGTCAGCCGCGACATCACCGTGCGCAAGCAGACCGAGGCCGAACTGGCCAAGGCCAAGGAGCTGGCCGAGGAGGCGGCGCGGCTGAAATCGGACTTCCTGGCCAACATGAGCCACGAGATCCGCACGCCGATGAACGCCATCATCGGCATGTCGCACCTGGCCCTGAAGACCGATCTCAACCCGCGCCAGCGCGACTACCTGGGCAAGATCCAGCAGGCCGGCCAGCACCTGCTGGGGATCATCAACGACATCCTCGACTTCTCCAAGATCGAGGCCGGCAAGCTGAACATCGAGTGCATCGACTTCGACCTGCAGCAGGTGCTGGAGAACCTGGCCAACCTGCTCGGCGACAAGGTGGCGGGCAAGGGCCTGGAGCTGGTGTTCAACCTCGATCCGGAGCTGCCGCAGCAGCTGGTCGGCGACCCGCTGCGCCTGGGGCAGATCCTGATCAACTTCGCCAACAACGCGGTGAAGTTCACCGAACGCGGCGAGATCGAGGTGATCCTGCGCGCCGAGCGCCTGGGCAGCGAGCACCTCGACCTGTACCTGGCGGTGCGCGACACCGGCATCGGCCTGACGGAGGAGCAGATGGGCCGGCTGTTCGAGTCCTTCCAGCAGGCCGACAGCTCGACCACCCGCAAGTACGGCGGCACCGGACTGGGGCTGGCCATCTGCAAGAGCCTGGCCGAGGCCATGGGCGGCCGCGTCGGGGTGCAGAGCCAGGCGGGGCGCGGCAGCCTGTTCTGGTGCCGGCTGCCGCTGGGCATCGCCCGCCAGCAGGGCCAGCGCCTGCTGGCCCAGGCCGACCTGCGCGGCCGGCGGGTGCTGGTGGTGGACGACAACGCCAGCGCCCGCCAGGTGTTGCGCGAACTGCTGGAGAGCATGAACTTTCGCGTCGAGGCGGTGGACGGCGGCCGCGCCGCGTTGCGCCAGGTGGCGCTGGCGGCGCAGCAGGGCCAGCCGTTCGAGCTGGTGCTGCTGGACTGGCAGATGCCCGCCATGGACGGCCTGGAAACCGCCCGCCGCCTGCTCGAACTGGGCCTGCAGCCGGCGCCGCACCTGCTCATGGTCACCGCCCACGGGCGCGAGGAAGTGCTGCTGGGCGCGCAGCGGGCCGGCATCGAGGATGTACTGCTCAAGCCGCTGAATCCCTCGCTGCTGTTCGATGCGGTGATCCGCAGCCTCGGCGGCGAGGCGCCCACCGCCGGCGGCGGGCGGCTGCCGGCCGGCGCGCGGGTGCCGAACTTCGCCGGCCAGCGCGTGCTGCTGGTGGAGGACAACGAGCTGAACCGCGAAGTGGCCTGCGGCCTGCTGCAGGAGAGCGGCCTGGCGATCGACCAGGCCGAACACGGCGGCATCGCCCTCGACCTGCTGCGCGGCGCCGCCGACGGCCACTACGCCCTGGTGCTGATGGACATGCAGATGCCGGTGCTGGACGGCCTGGCCTGCACCGCGGCGATCCGCGGCGAGGCGCGCTTCGCCGCGTTGCCGATCGTGGCGATGACCGCCAACGCCATGCCCGCCGACCGCGAGCGCTGCCTGGCGGCCGGGATGAACGACCACCTGGGCAAGCCGATCGACCCCGACCAGCTGTGGGCGACCCTGCGCCGCTGGCTGCCCGAGGGGGCCGCGGCGGCGCAGTCGCCGCCTGAGCCGGCGGCGCCGGCCATCGACCTGCAACTGCCCGGGGTGGATGTGGCCAGCGGCCTGCGCCGGGTGCTGGGCCAGCCGGCGGCGTACCTGCGCCTGCTCGGCCGGTTCGCCGCCAGCCAGGGCGATTTCCCCGCCCAGCTGCGCGCCGCCCTGGCCACCGGCGCCAGCGCCGATGCCGAGCGCCTGGCGCACAGCCTCAAGGGCCTGGCCGGCAACCTCGGCGCCACCACCCTGGCGGCCCAGGCCGCGGCGCTGGAATGCGCGCTCGGGGAGGGCCGGCAGGCCGAACTGGAAGGGCTGCTGAGCGAGCTGGAAGGCAGCCTGGCGGAGCTGGTCGCGGCCATCCTGGCCCAGCAGCCGGCAGCGCCGGCGGCCGCGGTGGCGGTCGAGCCGGGGCAACTGCTGCAACTGTGCCGCCAGTTGCAGCGGCTGTTCGACGAGGACGACCCGCGCGCCGGGAAAGTCTTCGACGAGCATGCCGAACTGCTGCGCAGCGCCTTTAATGAAGACTATGGGGCCCTGGCCACGGCGGTGCGCGGTTTCGATTTCGAACGGGCCCTGGCCCTGTTGCGCGATGGCGCCCGGCAGCGGCAATTGATGCTTTGATGGGGGAGCGGCAAATGGACGACATGCTCGATCGGCCGGACCAGCCTCTGGTGCTGGTGGTGGACGATACGCCGGAGAATCTGCAACTGATGAGCGAGCTGCTGCTCGGCCGCTACCGGGTCAAGGTCGCCAGCAGCGGCGCCAAGGCCCTGCGCATCGCCGCCGGCAGCCCGCCGCCGGATCTGATCCTGCTCGACATCATGATGCCGGAGATGGACGGCTATGAAGTCTGCCGGCGGCTCAAGGCCGACCCGGCCACGGCGGACATCCCGGTGGTGTTCCTCACCGCCAGGAGCGAGTCGGCCGACGAGCAGCAGGGCTTCGACCTCGGCGCGGTGGACTACATCACCAAGCCGATCAGCCCGCCCATCGTCCTCGCCCGCGTGCAGGCGCAGCTGCAGCTCAAGGCCAGCAACGACTTCCTGCGCGACAAGAGCGAGTACCTGGAACTGGAGGTGCGCCGCCGCACCCGCGACATGCAGCGCCTGCAGGACGTGACCATCGAGGCCATGGCCAGCCTGGCGGCGATGCGCGACAACCCGTGCGGCAGGCACCTGGCGCGGATCGAGCCCTACATGGGCACCCTGGCCGCGGCGCTGGCCCGCCAGCAGCCGATCCTGGCCGCCGAGCTCGGCGGCGAGCGCGTCGCCCGGCTGGGCAAGGCGGCGCTGCTGCATGGCATCGGCAAGCTGATCCTGCCGGATCGCATCCTGCTCAGTCCGGTGTCGCTGCAGGGCGCCGACCTGCAACTGCTGCACCGCCACGCCGAGGCCGGGCGCGATGCCCTGCTGGCGGCGGAGTCGAAGCTGGACAGCGGCACCGACTTCCTGCGCGATGCCCGCGACATCGTCTACAGCCAGCACGAGCACTGGGATGGCAGCGGCTACCCGCAGGGCCTGCGCGGCGAGCAGATTCCCCTGGCCGCGCGGCTGATGGCCGTGGTCGGCTGCTACGAGGAACTGACCAGCCGCCATCCCTACCGGCAGCCGGTGAGCCACGCCGAGGCGCTCAGGCAGATCAGCGCGGCCAGCGGCACGCGCTTCGATCCCTCGGTGGTGCTGGCCTTCATCGAGGCGGCCGACGCCTTCGCCGGCATCGCCACGCGCCTGGCCGACGATGCGGCGTCGATCCACTGCGAGCTGCAGCGCCTGGAGGAGTCGCTGGGGGAAAACATCGAGATGACCCTGCCGGCCGACTGAGCGGGCGGGGGCGCCTGGCTGCCCGCGCCCCTGCTCGTCTCAATACGCCACGGTGAAGCGCTGGCGGATGTACTGCGGCTGCTCGGTTTCATCGAGCAGGGCCACTGCCAGGTCGGCCACCGAGATCTGCGCGGGGGCGTCGCCGTTCATCAGCAGCTGCTCGCCGCCGAGGCGGAAATGCCCGGTGCGCGGCCCCGGTTGCAGCAGGGCGGCGGGGGAGAGGAAGGTCCACTGCAGCTGCTGTTCTTCGCGCAACTGGTTGAGCAGCTGGCGCGCGCCCTCGGCGCCTTCCTTGTATTCGGCGGGAAAATTCGGCGTGTCGATCAGCTGCAGGTCCGGCGCCACATACAGGCTGCCGGCACCGCCGACCACCAGCAGGCGCGCGACACCGGCGGCCTTGGTCGCGGCGACGATGGCCTGGCTGCCGGCGATGAACTGCTGGCGGATATCGGCGCTGCCCCAGCCGGGGTTGAAGGCGCTGAGCACGGCATCGTGGCCGCGCAGCTGGTTGCTCAGCGTGGCCACGTCATGCACGTCGGCCTGCACGGCGGTGAGCAGCGGGTGCTGCGGCAGCTTCTGCGGGTTGCGGACCAGGGCGGTGACCTGGTGGCCGCGGCTGAGGGCTTCTTCGAGCAGGGCCGCGCCGACATAGCCGGTGGCGCCGATCAGGGCGAGTTTCATGGGGGTATCCTCGGTGAGTGGGTGTGGATGCATAATCACCGCTGGATAAAGCCGAGAAAAAGCGCCTTAATCGGCTTAGACAATTAAGCAGGGCTTAATAATGGAGCAGCTCAAGCGCATGGCGCTGTTCGCCACGGTGGTCGACAAGGGCTCCATGGTCGGCGCCGCCGAGGCCCTGGGCATGACGCCTTCGGCCGTCAGCCAGCAGATCCGCAAGCTGGAGGAACTCACCCAGGTCAGCCTGCTGCACCGCACCACGCGCAAGCTGACCCTGAGCGAGGCCGGCGCCAGCTTCTACGAGAGCTGCGCCCAGGTGCTGGCCCTGGCCCAGCAGGCCGAGCAGCGCCTGGCCGAGTTGCGCGATGCACCGGTGGGCGAGCTGCGCATCGCCGCGCCGGTGGGCCTGCCCGGCCAGCTGCTCAGCGAGGCGCTGGCGCCGCTGCTGCGCGCCCATCCCAAGCTGAGCCTGCGGCTGTTCTTCCACGACGAGCTGATCGACCTGATCGAGCAGCGCATCGACCTGGCCATCCGCGTCGGCCAGCAGGAGGACTCCAGCCTGGTGGCCCGCCACGTGGCCGACTGGCGCATGCTGCTGTGCGCCGCTCCGGCCTACCTGGCGCGCTGCGGTCCGATCGAGGGGCCGGAGCAATTGTCCGGCCTGGACTGGCTCAGCCTGAATACCGAGCGCTGGCAGCAGGTGACCCTGCACGGCCCGGGCGGCGCGGTGCAGCGCCTGCGTATCGAGAGCCGGGTGGCGTGCAACAACATCCTCTCGGTGCGCCAGTTCACCCTGGCCGGCATGGGCGTGTCCCTGCAGCCGGAGCCGGAGATCCGCGAGCTGCTGGCCCGGGGCGAGCTGCTGGCGCTGCTGCCGGCCTGGCAGGCGGCGCCGCTGGGCATTCATCTGGTCACCCCGCGCCGCGACGCCCAGCCGGCCAAGGTACGCTATGCCATCGAGGCCCTGCGCCGTAGCCTGTTGGCCCGCTAATCTGGGCGAGAACGCCGGATTGCCGTATAACGACAGGCTTTCACGCCGCCTTTTCGACAGGACCCTAAGCCCGCGCAATGAAGACCCCGAAACGCCTGGAACCCGTGCTTGAAGATGGTTTGATCGACGAGGTGATCCGTCCGCTGATGAGCGGCAAGGAAGCCGCCGTCTATGTCGTGCGCTGCGGCAGCGAGCTGCGCTGCGCCAAGGTCTACAAGGAAGCCAACAAGCGCGGCTTCCGCCAGGCCGCCGAATACCAGGAAGGCCGCAAGACCCGCAACAGCCGCGACGCCCGGGCCATGGCCAAGGGCAGCAAGCATGGCCGCAAGGAGCAGGAAGAGGCCTGGCAGAACGCCGAAGTGGCCGCCCTGTTCCGCCTGGCTGCCGCCGGCGTGCGGGTGCCCAAGCCCTACGACTACCAGGACGGCGTGCTGCTCATGGAAATGGTCGACGACGGTTACGGCGATGCCGCGCCGCGTCTGAACGATGTCGACCTGTTGCCCGAAGATGCCCGCGAATTCCACGGCTTCATGATTCGTGAGATCGTCAAGATGCTGTGCGCCGGCCTGGTCCATGGCGACCTCTCCGAATTCAACGTGCTGCTCGGTCCGGACGGCCCGGTGATCATCGACCTGCCGCAGGCGGTGGATGCCGCGGCGAACAACCATGCCTTCGCCATGCTCGAACGCGATGTGCGCAACATGGCCGAATATTTCGGCCAGTTCGCCCCCGAGTTGCGCTACACCAAGTACGCCAAGGAGATGTGGGCGCTGTTCGAGGCCGGCAAGCTGACCCCGGAAAGCCCGCTGACCGGCGAGTTCGACGAGCCGGAGGAGGAGGCCGACGTCGAGGCGGTGATGCGCGAGATCAAGGCCGCCCTGGCCGAACAGGCACGCCTGGAAGCCCTGCGCAACGCCGAGGATGCGCCGCAGGGCGAGCCGCCGCCGCCCTGGGCCGGCTGATTGCTGTTCATGGGAACGCCTGCTGCATAGCGGGCGTTTTTGTCTATGTTCCTGCTCGGTGTTGCGTGGGCGGCAAACGTGGTTTGCCCCGCTTTGCGGCGCGTATGACTGGGTAGGTTGGCGTTGAGCGCAGCGAAGCCCAACAGGCCGGGGCAAGAGCGTTGGGCTTCGTCGCGTTGCTCCTCAACCCAACCTACGGGAAGCGTGGGTCCTCTCGGCAACGGTGCCGTCCTACGGTTGTTGCGGCATGGCATGGCGCGCTGTTGCTCGGCAACTGTACCGGGAAAGCGGGGCGATCAGCTGCTAGTGTGCTGGGAGTTTCTTCGGAGCCCCGCCATGACCCCCTCGCATATCTGCCTGGCCCTGCTGGTCACCCTGATCTGGGGTCTCAACTTCGTGGTGATCAAGGTCGGCCTGGCGGACTTCCCGCCGCTGCTGTTCTGCGCCCTGCGTTTCGCCCTGGCGGCGCTGCCACTGCTGTTCCTGCGCGGCCCGCTGCCGGCGCCGCTGTGGCGCATCGTGCAGATCGGCCTGCTGCTGGGGGTGATCAAGTTCGGCCTGCTGTTCGTCGGCATGCACCTGGGCATGCCGGCCGGGCTGTCGTCGCTGGTGCTGCAGAGCCAGGTGTTCTTCACCGTGCTGATCGCCGCCGTGCTGCTCGGCGAGCGCCCCGGCCGCCGCGCCCTGTGCGGCCTGCTGCTGGCGGCCGGCGGTCTGCTGCTGATCGGCGCGCAGCGGCCGCTGGGCGACAGCCTGCTGGCCTTCGCCCTGGTGGTCGCCGCGGCGCTGGCCTGGGCCTGCGCCAATATCGCCACCAAGCGTTCCGGGGCGACCGACATGCTGCGCCTGATCTGCTGGGTCAGCCTGGTGCCGCCGTTGCCGCTGCTGGGGCTGTCTTATCTGTTCGAAGGCCCGCAGGCGATCGCCACGGCGCTGAGCCAGGCCAGCTGGGCGGGAATCGGCGCGCTGCTGTACATCGCCTTCCTCGCCACCACGGTGGGCTTCGCCATCTGGAGTTTCCTGCTGCGTCGCTACCCGGCCAGCCAGGTCACCCCGTTCGCCCTGGCGGTGCCGGTGTCCGGATTGCTGGCCGGCTGGCTGCTGCTGGGCGAGGCCCTGACCGCCCTGGGCTGGCTGGCCTGTGCCCTGGTGTTCGGCGGGCTGGCCATCACCGTGCTGCCGGCCGGGTTGTTCGGGCGCGGGGCGCGGGTGCCCGGCGACCCGGCCAAGTCCTGAATCGTCGCGCCAGCCCAGCCATTGGCGCGTCCCGCCGGGCAGGCGCGGAGCCTCTCTCGCTGCCGGCGGGTTCTTGACCATTGGGCCAAGGGGGTCGAAGCTTGTCCTTCTGATTCGTCATGTTTTCAAGGACACCTCCCATGCAAGGCCAGGCTGAAGTCATCGAATACCTGAAAGACCTGCTGCGCGGTGAGCTCGCGGCCCGCGACCAGTATTTCCTGCATTCGCGGATGTACCAGGACTGGGGCTTCGACAAGCTCTACGAACGGCTCAACCACGAGATGGAGGAGGAGACCGAGCACGCCGATGCCCTGCTCAAACGCATCCTGTTCCTCGAAGCGACCCCGGACATGACGCCCAAGGCCATCCAGCCCGGCGCCAGCGTGCCGGACATGCTGCGCGCCGACCTCCGGCTGGAATACGAGGTGCGCGAGGCGCTGAGCAAGGGCATCACCCTGTGCGAGCTGCACCAGGATTATGTCAGCCGCGACATCCTCGCCCTGCAGCTCAAGGACACCGAGGAAGACCACGCCTACTGGCTGGAGCAGCAGCTCGGCCTGATCGACCGGGTCGGCCTGCAGAACTATCTGCAATCCCAGGCCTGAGAACCTGTTAAAAGTCTGCTGCGCGTCGGCCATGCTGCGTTGCAACGCAGTAACAGCCGCAGGCTGGTCAATCGGGCTCAGAAAGCCGCTTGCGGCTAACGCGCTTCAGCGCGACCCGAAGGGCGAGTGAAACGAGTCATGTTCATTTACAGCTCGTAAACTGCGCTTCTTCGCCCGACCTCGCCTTGCCTGGCTCTAGCTCGCGAGACTTTGAACAGGTTCTGACTCGTCTGCTTATCCCTTCTGGCAGCAGCCCGATTCCAGGTCCCTGAGAATCGGGCAATCGGGACGGTGGTCGCCCTGGCAGTGCTGCGCCAGCTCGCCGAGGGTGTCGCGCAGGGCGCTCAGCTCGGCGATCTTGCGGTTCAGCGTGTCGATATGGCTCAACGCCAGGGCCTTCACGTCGGCGCTGGCGCGCCCGCGGTCCTGCCACAGGGTGAGCAGCTTGCCGACTTCCTCCAGGGAGAAGCCCAGGTCGCGCGAGCGCTTGATGAAGGCCAGCACATGCAGGTCCTGCTCGCCGTACAGGCGGTAGCCGCTGTCGCTGCGCCCGGCCGGCCGGAGCAGGCCGATCGACTCGTAGTAGCGGATCATCTTGGCGCTGAGCCCGGATTGCCGGGCGGCCTGGCCGATGTTCATGGCTGCTGCTCCTGGCTCGGCCGCCAGCGCTTCAGCAGCAGGGCGTTGCTCACCACGCTGACGCTGGACAGGGCCATGGCCGCACCGGCGACCATCGGGTTGAGCAAGCCGGCGGCCGCCAGCGGAATGCCCACCAGGTTGTAGATGAAGGCCCAGAACAGGTTCTGCTGGATCTTGCGCCAGGTGCGCCGGCTGATTTCCAGCGCCGCCGGCACCAGGCGCGGGTCGCCGCGCATCAGGGTGATGCCGGCCGCGTGCATGGCCACGTCGGTGCCGCCGCCCATGGCAATGCCGACATCGGCGGCGGCCAGGGCCGGGGCGTCGTTGATGCCGTCGCCGACCATCGCCACCACCGCGCCGTCCTGCCTGAGCGCGGCGATATGCGCGGCCTTGTCCGCCGGCAGTACCTGGGCATGCACCTGGTCGATGCCCAGGGCGCGGCCCACGGCAGTGGCGCTGCCGGCATTGTCGCCGCTGATCAGGTGGCTCTCGATGCCGCGGCCGCGCAGGGCGGCGATCGCCTCGCCGGCCCCCGGCTTGAGGCTGTCGCCGAAGGCCAGCAGGCCGAGCACGCGCGGCAGCGGCGCGCATTCCAGCAGCCAGGACAGGGTGCGGCCTTCGGCCTCCCAGGCGCTGGCCTGTTCCTGCAACCCGACGGCCGTCAGCTGCAGTTCGTCGCGTAGGCGCTGGTTGCCCAGGGCCAGCAGGCGATCCTCCACCCGGCCCTGGGTGCCGCGGCCGCTCAGGGCCTGGCTGGCGCTCACGCTCGGCAATTGCAGCCGGCGGGCGCTGGCGGCCTGCAGCACGGCGTGCGCCAGAGGGTGTTCGCTGCCCTGCTGCAGGGCGCCGGCCAGGCGCAGCAGTTCGTCCTCGTCACCCGCCACGGCGGCCAGGTGGACGATATGCGGCTGCCCGGAGGTGAGGGTGCCGGTCTTGTCGAAGGCCACCACGCTGACCTTGTGCGCCAGTTCCAGGGCCTCGGCGTCCTTGATCAGGATGCCGTGGCGCGCCGCCACGCCGGTGCCGGCCATGATCGCCGCCGGGGTGGCCAGGCCGAGGGCGCAGGGGCAGGCGATCACCAGCACCGCCACGGCGTTGATCAGCGCCTGCTCCAGGTCGGCACCGGCCAGCAGCCAGCCGGCCAGGGTCAGCGCGGCGATCAGCAGCACGGCCGGGACGAACACCGCGCTGACCCGGTCCACCAGTTTCTGGATCGGCGCCTTGGCCGCCTGGGCGTCCTCGACCAGGCGGATGATGCGCGCCAGCACGGTTTCCCCGCCCAGGGCGGTGGTGCGTACCACGAGGCGGCCCTCGCCGTTGATCGCGCCGCCGGTGACCCGGTCGCCGGGCGCCTTGCTCACCGGCAGGCTCTCGCCGCTGATCAGCGCCTCGTCGGCCTGGCTGTGGCCGTCGGTGACCTCGCCATCGACCGGGAGGCGCTCGCCGGGCCTGACCACCACCAGGTCGGCCAGGCGCAGTTCGCTGATCGCCACTTCTTCCTCGCGCCCGTCGCGCAGGCGTACCGCGCGTTCCGGGCGCAGGGCTTCGAGGGCGCGGATGGCCGCGCTGGTCTGGCGCTTGGCGCGGCTTTCCAGGTACTTGCCGAGCAGGACCAGGGCGATGACCACCGCCGAAGCCTCGAAATACAGGTGCGGCACGTGGTGCTGCGCCGTGGCCCACAGGTACAGGCTCAGGCCGTAGCCGGCGCTGGTGCCCAGGGCCACCAGCAGATCCATGTTGCCGCTGCCGGCGCGCACGGCCTTCCAGGCGGCGACATAGAAGCGCGCGCCGAGGATGAACTGCACCGGCGTGGCCAGGGCGAACTGCACCCAGGCCGGCAGCATCCAGTGCAGGCCGGCCCACTCGGCCAGCATCGGCACCACCAGCGGGGCGGCCAGCAGCAGGGCCAGCAGCACGGCCAGGCGTTCGCGGCGCAGGGCGGCCTGCGGGTCGGCCGGCGGCTGGCTGTCGAGTGGGTGCGCCGAGTAACCGGCGGCCTCCACGGCGGCGATCAGGCTGGCCACGGCGGTGCCCTGCAGCAGTTCGACCCGCGCCCGTTCGCTGGCCAGGTTGACGCTGACCGCGCGCACTCCGGCGACCTTGCCCAGGGCCCGCTCGATGCGGGCGGCGCAGCTGGCGCAGGTCATGCCGCCCAGGCTCAGCTCGATGCTCTGCAGCGGCACCGAGTAGCCGGCCTGCTGCACCGCTTCGATCAGGCCGGGCAGGCTGCCCGCCGGCGCCTCGACCTGGGCGCGCTCGCTGGCCAGGTTGACGCTGGCCTGGCGCACGGCCGGCAGTTTGCCGAGGGCCCGCTCGATGCGCCCGGCGCAGCTGGCGCAGGTCATGCCGGCGATCGGCAGGTCGAAGCGGGTCAGGGGGGCGGTGCTGGTCATGGCGATCTCCTGAAGGCGAGTGCCGCAAGGATCAACCTTAACCCCATGGCAAGGTCAAGCGGTGGATTACTGCGCCGGCAGCAGGGTCAGGCTGCCGGCATCCAGGGTGATGCGGTATTGCTGGACGACGCCGGCCTGGATCTGCACGCGGGTGCTGCGGATCTGCTCGAAGCTCGGTTCGCAGCCCAGCCCGCCCATGTAACCCAGGCGGATACCGACTTCGCCGGGCGGCAGGTTGAAGGACGCCGACTGGCCCTGATACAAACGGGCGGCCAGGCGGTCCTGCAGGTAGACGCCGACATCGCAGGGAGTGGCGATTTCCAGGCGGTCGCGGGCCACGATCAGCACGCCGTAGTAGGCGGGGCTCGGCGTCGGCTCCGCGGCGCCAAGCCAGGAACTGAACAGGCTGGCGCAACACAGCACGAGGGCGGGAGGCAGGCGCATGGAAGGCTCCGCGAAATCTAGGGGGTTCAGTCAGTCGGTATCGGCCTGGACTGCCAGTGCTTGACCTTGCCACGGTGGCAAGCTGCAGGCTAGGGCTTCATTTGATAAAGGAGGTACGACATGCAGGTATTCCAGGTTCAAGGCATGAGCTGCGCGCATTGCGTGCGGGCCATCACCCAGGCGCTGCGCGCGGAGGATGCCGCTGCCGTGGTGGAGGTCGATCTGGCCACGGCGCAGGTACGGGTCGACAGCGTATTGAGTGTGCAGGAAATTGCCGCGCTGATCGCAGCGGAGGGGTATGCGGTGGATTGCCCAATCTGAGCGGCGCGGTGGCGGTGTCGAGGTGTTTGCAGCTAAAGTGCCAGCAGCTAATGAATTGAAAATATTCGGCGCCGAGTTCTCAGAGCGGTACCGACTGCTGGCAGGAGACCTCTTGTATGCCGCTGGATCGTGGTTTGCCCTTCGTCTTGGCCGTTCTGGCCGCCTTCACCTGCTCTTCTATCCAAGCCAATCAGGCCGCTGCCACGCCACCACCGGCGCAGGTACTGGTCGAACAAGCCAAGCTGGAAGACCTGGCCTTCTATCTGGAGTATCCGGGGCGTACCGCCGGTTATCGCGAGGTGCAGGTGCGTGCCCAGGTCAGTGGCATTCTGCAGCATCGCAACTATCAGGAAGGTTCCCAGGTCAAGCAGGGGCAGGTGCTGTTCAGCATCGATCCGCGCACCTATCAGGCCGCCCTGGCTCGTGCCAAGGGCGCCCTGGCCCAGGAGCAGGCACGCTACCGGCAGACCGAACGCGACCTGCGGCGTATTCGCGAACTGCAGGCGAAGGGCTTTGCCAGCGAAAGCGAGCTGGATAACGCCATCTCCAACTTCGAGCAGAGCAAGGCCAATATCGAGGCGGCCAAGGCCGAGGTGCAGTCCAAGCAGATCGACCTCGACTACACCACGGTGGAAGCGCCGATCTCCGGCATCACCAGCAAGGAAGCGGTATCCGAAGGCAGTCTGATCGTCGCCAACGATCCCAACTCCAGCCTGCTGACCCAGATCACCCAGCTCGATCCGATCTACGTCAACTATGCCTATGCCGACCGCGAGGCAGCACGTCTGCGCGAGGCGGTGCAGAGTGGTGAGGTGCG
Source organism: Pseudomonas sp. L-22-4S-12 (assembly GCF_009799935.1). Taxonomy (NCBI): domain Bacteria; kingdom Pseudomonadati; phylum Pseudomonadota; class Gammaproteobacteria; order Pseudomonadales; family Pseudomonadaceae; genus Pseudomonas; species Pseudomonas sp. L-22-4S-12. The sequence continues at coordinate 1,387,844 of NZ_WELL01000001.1, forward strand.
CCTGCCGGAAGGCAATCAGCTGACCGCCGAGATCATCTTCGGCGATGGCACCTTGTATGCGCAGAAGGGCAAGGTCGACTTCACCGACAGCCTGGTGGACAAGGGCACCGGTACCGTCAGTGCCCGCGCCATCGTGCCCAACGCCGAACAGGCCCTGCTGCCGGGGCAGTTCGTACGTATCCGCATCTCTGGGATGATCCGGCCCAACTCCATCACCGTGCCGGAAAAAGCCCTGGCCCAGAGTCCGGCCGGCAACTTCGTGTATGTGGTGGACGAGCAGGGCCTGGCCCAGTTGCGCCCGGTGGATACCGAGATGATCAACCAGGGTCGCTGGGTGATTCGCTCGGGCCTCAAGGAAGGCGAGCGGGTCATCGTCGACGGTCTGATTCGCGTACGGCCCAAACAGCCGGTGCAGGTCGTGGATGCGCTGCCGACTCAGCAGCCGTAAGGGAGCCTTGCCGTGATCTCACGTTTCTTCATTGATCGGCCGATCTTCGCCGCGGTGGTGTCCATCGTCATCACCCTGGCCGGCCTGGCCGCCATGCAAAGCCTGCCGGTGGCACAGTACCCAGAGATCCTGCCGCCACAGGTGCAGGTCACCACCAACTACCCGGGCGCCAGCGCCCAGGTCATCGCCGAAACCGTGGCGGCGCCGCTGGAGCAGCAGATCAACGGCGTCGAGGGCATGATCTACCAGCTGTCGACTTCGGCCGGCAGCGGCAGCATGAACCTCTCGGTGTACTTCCAGGTCGGTCGCGACCCGGACCAGGCCACCATCGACGTCAACAACCGGGTGCAGGCGGCGCTGGCCAAGCTGCCGGAGGAAGTGCGCCGGCAGGGCGTGACGGTGATGAAGAAGTCGTCGGATATCCTGCAGATGGTGACGATGTTCTCCCCGGACGGCTCGAAGACGCCGCTGGAGATCAGCAACTACGCGCTGATCAACGTCATCGACGAGATCAAGCGCCTGCCCGGCGTGGGTGACGTCACCCAGTTCGGTGCCAAGGACTATTCCATGCGCGTCTGGCTGCGCCCGGACAAGCTGGCGCAGTACGGCCTGACGCCGACCGACGTGGTCAACGCCATCCGCGAGCAGAACTCGCAGTTCGCCGCCGGCAGCTTCGGCCAGGAACCGCTCAACGAGGCCCAGGCGTTCACCTACACGGTGACCACCCAGGGACGCCTGGTCGATGCCAAGGAATTCGAGCAGATCATCCTGCGCAGCGACGAAAGCGGCGCCAGCCTGACCCTCGGCGATGTCGCCCGGGTCGAGCTGGGGGCGCAGGACTACTCGCTGGTGACTTCGCTCAACGGCCAGCGCAACGCGTCCTTCGGCATCTACCCGCAGCCGGGTGCCAACGCCCTGGATACCGCCCAGGCCGTGCGCGACACCATGGCGCGGCTGGCCGAGCGTTTCCCCGATGGCATCGAATACAAGATTCCCTACGACACCACGGTGTTCGTCGAGGTCTCCATCGAGGAGGTGATCCACACCTTCTTCGAGGCCCTGGCCCTGGTGGTGCTGGTGGTGTTCATCTTCCTGCAGAACTGGCGCGCCACCCTGATCCCGGTGCTGGCCATTCCGGTGTCGCTGGTCGGCACCTTTGCCGGCATGTACCTGCTGGGCTTCTCGATCAACCTGCTGACCCTGTTCGGCCTGGTGCTGGCCATCGGCATCGTGGTGGACGACGCCATCGTGGTGATCGAGAACGTCGAACGGGTGATGCGCACCGAAAAACTTTCGGCGCGCGAGGCGGCGATCAAGGCCATGGAGGAGGTGACCGGACCGATCATCGCCATCGTCCTGGTGTTGTGTGCCGTGTTCGTCCCGGTCGGCTTCCTCGGCGGCCTCAGCGGCGAGATGTACAAGCAGTTCGCGATCACCATCGCGGTGTCGGTGGTGATCTCCGGGATCGTCGCCCTAACCCTGTCGCCGGCGCTTTGCGCGCTGCTGCTGAAGGACGAGCACAAGGAGCCGATTGCGCCGTTCCGCGTGTTCAACCGTGCCTTCGACAGGATGACCGAGGCCTATGGCGCCGGGGTGAGCTTCTTCCTCAAGCGCTCGCTGATCGGCCTGCTGCTGTTCGGCGGCATGATCGCCCTGACCATCGGCCTGTTCTCCCGCGTGCCGACCTCGCTGGTGCCGGACGAAGACCAGGGCTATGTGCTCAATGCCTACTTCCTGCCACCGGCGGCCTCGCTGTCGCGTACCGATGCGCTGACCAGCGATTTCGACAAGAAGCTGATGGCGCACCCGGCGACCCGCGACGTGGTCACCTTCGCCGGCATGGACATCCTCTCCAACAGTAACCGCACCAACGCCGCGGTGACCTTCGTGCCGCTCAAGGACTGGAAGGAACGCACCACGCCGGAGCTGGATGCGCGCAACCTGACCCGGACCTTCATGGCCATGGGCATGCAGGAGAAGGACGGCATGATGGCCTCCTTCAACCCGCCGCCCATTACCGGCATGAGTACCACCGGTGGTTTCGAGGCCTTCATCCAGAACCGCGCCGGTGCCACGGCCCAGCAGATGGCGGCCAAGGTTCAGGAGTTCCTCGCCGCCGCGGCCAAGCGTCCCGAGCTGGCCGGCATGCAGACCACCTTCGCCGCCAACGTGCCGCAGTACTTCGTCGACCTCGACCGTACCAAGACCCGCGCCCTGGGCGTGGCGGTCAACGATGTGTACACGGCCATGCAGTCGACGTTCGGCAGCTACTACGTCAACGACTTCAACCTGTTCGGCCGCACCTGGAAGGTCAGCCTGCAGTCCGAGGCCGAGTTCCGCCGCAAGCCGCAGGACCTGTCGCAGGTCTATGTGCGCTCCAACAGCGGCGACCTGATTCCGCTGTCCTCGCTGATCAAGGTCGAGCGCATCCTCGGTCCGGAAACCTTCACCCGCTTCAACGTCTACCCGGCGGCGAAGATTCTCGGTGGACCGGCGCCAGGCTACAGCTCCGGGCAGGCGATTGCGGCGATCCAGGAGGTGGCTGCCGAGGTGCTGGGCAGCGACTACACCGTGGGCTGGATCGGCTCGGCCTACCAGGAACTGGCCAGCCAGGGCACGGGCTCTATCGCCTTCGTCTTCGGCCTGATCATGGTGTTCCTGATCCTGGCCGCCCAGTACGAACGCTGGAGCCTGCCGCTGGCGGTGGTCACCGCGGTGCCGTTCGCGGTGTTCGGCGCGATCCTGGCCGTGTGGCTGCGCGGGATTCAGAACGACCTGTACTTCCAGGTCGGCCTGATCACCCTGATCGGCCTGGCGGCGAAGAACGCCATCCTGATCATCGAGTTCGCCGTGATGCTGCGCGAGCAGGGCAAGGGCATCTTCGAGTCGGCGCTGGAGGCGGCCAAGCTGCGCTTCCGGCCGATCGTGATGACCTCGCTGGCCTTCATCCTCGGTTGCGTGCCGCTGGCCATCAGCAGTGGCGCCGGCTCGGCCAGCCGCCACTCGATCGGCACCGGGGTGATCGGCGGCATGCTCGCCGCGACCCTGCTGGCGATCTTCCTGATCCCGATGTTCTACCTGTGGGTCGAAAGCTTCAGCGCCAAGCTGGATAAACTGGGCAAGAAACCGGCGACCGGCGACAGCCCGCACTGAGTCGATCAGGACTTGCCAGCAACGCCACCTTCGGGTGGCGTTGCTGTCTGATGAGAGCGCATGACGTGAATTTGCCGATTCTGCTGATCCTCGGTGCACTGAGCGCCTTCGGGCCGATGGCCATCGACTTCTACCTGCCGAGCTTCCCGGCCCTGGCCCGGGCCTTCGCCACCGATGTCGAGCATATCCAGCTGTCGCTGGCGTCCTACTTCGCCGGCATTGCCATCGGCCAGCTGATCTACGGGCCCCTGGCGGATCGTTATGGCCGGCGGCGTCCGCTGCTGGCGGGCGTTTTGCTGTTCACCCTGGCCTCGCTGGGCTGCGCCCTGACGCAGAGCCTGGAGGGGCTGATCATCGCGCGCTTTGTCCAGGCACTCGGCGGCTGCGCCGGGATGGCGATTTCCCGGGCAGTGGTGCGCGACCTGTGCGATCCGCTGGCCTCGGCGCGGATCTTCTCCAAGCTGATGCTGGTCATGGGGGTGGCGCCGATCCTCGCGCCCCTGGGCGGCGGCGTGCTGCTGGAGTGGTTCGGCTGGCAGTCGATCTTCTACGGCCTGATGCTGTTCGGTGCGCTGTGCCTGCTGGCCGTGCTGCTCTGGCTGCCGGAAACCCTCAAGGCCGAGGCCCCGCACGCGCCGCTGAGCGGGGCGTTGATGCGCTACGTGCGCCTGCTGGGCGACTGGCAGCTGATCGGCCACGGCCTGACCGGCGGCGTGGCCATGGCCGGGATGTTCGCCTATATCGCCGGCTCGCCCTTCGTCTTCATCGACCTCTACGGCCTGTCGCCGCAGGACTACGGCTGGCTGTTCGGCCTGAATGCCGCCGGCTTCATCGTCACCGCCCAGTTCAATGGCTGGCTGCTGCGCCATCACGGCCCCGGCCACTGGCTGCAGCGTACGGTGTGGGTCTACCTGCTGGCGGGCATCGCGCTGCTGGGTGTGGCGCTGGCCCAGCCACAGGCGCTGTGGCCGCTGCTGATTCCGTTGTTCATCTGCATCGCCAGCCTGTCGTGCATCCTGCCCAATGCCACGGCCTGCGCCATGGCCGGGCAGGGCAGCCATGCCGGCAGCGCCTCGGCGCTGATCGGCTCGCTGCAATTCACCGTGGCCGCGGCAGCGGTGGGCCTGGTCGGCGTGCTGCATGACGGCACGGCGCGGCCGATGGCGATAGTCATCGCCTTGTGTGGAGGCTTGACCGTGCTGCTGGCGGTGTTGACGGCGCGCCATGCGCGGCGCCTGTCCCTGGAGTTCTGAGCGGCGCTCGGCAACGCAGCGTGAACCCCGAAGGGCCTCGCTGCGCAGGCGGTATGCGGTAAAAAAACCGTGGGTTGTGGTGATGCCGGGGCTCAGCCTACGGTCTGTACGACCTTGCTCGTCTGGGTCGGATGGTTGTTGCGCCAGGGCAGGGGGTGGGGCGCTTGCAGGCGGGCCTGCAGGGTGACGATGAAGTGGCGCGCCTCGGCCTCGCTGCGGAAGGTGACGCCGTGTTGATCCATGCAAACCTGCCAGCGATTACCGCTCGGGGTCATGACCTGGCGAATTAAGACATTCATTGCACGCCTCCACAAAATAGAGAAAGTGCAGTCTAGTCCCTTGCCGCGGCTGTTTTATGACCTGGGTCAACCGGCCGACTGATGGTCGCCGCGCAGCCAGTTGACCAGCTGAATGGCACTCAGCGGGCGGCTGAACAGGTAGCCCTGGCACTGTTCGCAGCCCAGCTGGCGCAAGGCCTGCAGCTGCGCCGGGGTCTCCACGCCCTCGGCCAGCACGCGCAGCTTGAGGTTGCGCGCCAGGCCGACGATGGTGGCGACTATCTCCAGGTTGGCCTGATCCTCGGGCACTCCCTGCATGAAGCTCTGGTCGACCTTCAGCTTGTCCAGCGGGAAGCGCCGCAGGTAGGCCAGCGACGAGTAGCCGGTGCCGAAGTCGTCGACCGCCAGCTTGAGGCCGAGGGACTTGAGGGCGATCAGGGTTTCCCGCGCCTGCTCGACGTTGTCCATCAGCGCCCCCTCGGTGATCTCCAGTTCCAGGCAGGCGGGCGGCAGGCCACTGTCGTGCAGGGCCTCGCGCACCTGCTGGAGCAGGTCGGCCTGGCGGAACTGGCGCGGCGACAGGTTGACCGCCAGGGTTTGCAGGTCCAGGCCCTGCTGGCGCCAGAACTGCATCTGCCGGCAGGCCTCGCGCAGCACCCAGGTGCCGATCGGCACGATCAGCCCGGTGTCCTCGGCCAGGGGGATGAAACGCGCCGGCGAGACCAGACCCTGCTCGCTGTTCCAGCGCAGCAGGGCCTCCACGCCGATGGTGCGGCCGCTGGCTGCATCCAGCAGCGGCTGGTAGTGCAGGCTGAATTCGTTGTGCTTGAGCGCCTGGCGCAGCTGTGCTTCCAGGGCCAGGCGGCTGTGTGCCTGGTGGGTCAGGCCCTGGGTGTAGAAGCGGTAGGTGTTGCGGCCTTCCTGCTTGGCCTGGTGCAGGGCGGCTTCGGCATTGCGCAGCAGCTCGTCGCTGGCCAGGCCGTCGTCCGGGTACAGGCTGATGCCGATGCTGGCGCCCAGGTAGACCTCGCGGCCGTTGCTCATCTGCAGCGGCCGTTCGAGCAGGGCGAGCAGGGTGCGGGCGATGCTGGCGGCCTCCTCCGGGCGCTGCAGGTTTTCCAGAACGACGAGGAACTCGTCGCTGCTCAGGCGCGCCAGGGTGTCTTCGTTGCGCAGGCGCTGCTGCAGGCGGCGCGCCACGGCGATCAGCAGCTCATCGCCGATCTTGTGGCCGAGGCCTTCGTTGATGGTCTTGAAATGGTCGAGGTCGAAGAACAGCACGGCCACCCGTTCGTCGTGCCGCTGGGCGTGTTCGAGGGCATGGTTGAGGCGCTCGTTGGCGAACAGGCGGTTGGGCAGGTCGGTAAGGGTGTCGAAGTGCACCAGGTGGGCCAGGCGCTCCTGGCTGTCGCGGTACTGGCTGAGGTCGGTGAAGGTCAGCACGTACTGCGGCTGTTGCGGGTCGCTGCCGCGCACCCGGCTGACGGTCAGCCAGAAGGGGAAGGGCGAGCCGTCCTCGCGGCGGCTGCTCAGCTCGCCCTGCCAGTGGCCGCTGTCCTGCACCTTGCGCCACAGGGTGCGGTAGCGCGTGCGCTCGACGCTGTTGCCGGGCAGCAGCGGCAGGCGGCGGCCGATGGCCTGCTGTGGGCTGAGCCCGGTGATGCCGGTGAAGGCCGGGTTGCTGGTGAGGATGCGCCGGTTGGCATCGACTATGACCACCGCCTCCTGGGTGCTTTCGAAGACCGTCGCCGCCTGTTGCAGGGCCAGCTCCTGCTGCTTGCGCAGGCCGATGTCCTCGACCACCGAGATAAAGTAGTGCGGCGCGCCATTGGTATGGCGTACCAGGGTGGCGCTCAGATTGGCCCACAGCAGGCTGCCGTCGCGGCGCATGTAGCGTTTCTCCAGGCTGTAGCGGGCGATGTCGCCGGTGAGTAGGCGCTCGACCTGCTGCAGGTCGCTGCCCAGGTCGTCCGGGTGGGTGATGTCCTGGAAGGTCAGCTCGAGCAGGTCGTCGCGGCTGTAGCCGAGCATCTGGCACAGGCGCTGGTTGACTCGCAGCCAGTGGCCGTCGGGCGCCAGGTGGGCGATGCCGACTGCGGCCTGCTCGAAGGTGGCGCGAAAGCGCAGCTCGCTCTGCAGGCGCTCGGCATCGCGCTGGTGCTGGCGCACGGCCAGGCCGGCGAGGCGGGTGAACTCGGTGACCAGGGCGATATCCTCGAGGGCCGGGCGGGCCACGCGTCGGTAGTAGATGCCGAACACGCCGAGCACCTCGCCGATATCGTTCTTGAACGGCAGCGACCAGCACGCGCGCACGCCGGCCAGGGCTGCCTGGTCGCGGAAGCTGGCCCAGTTCGGGTGGTTGGCGATGTCCTCGACTATGCTCAGCTCGCCGCTGGCGGCGGCGTGGCTGCAACTGCCCAGGCCGCTTTGCGCGGGCAGGTTGTCGAGGGCGCTGGCGTAGCTGCCCGGCAGGCTGGGCGCGGCCAGGACGCGCAGGCGGCCCTTGTCCAGCTGCATGATCGAGACCTGCATTTCCGGGTTGATCGACTCCAGCCGCAACACCATGTCGTTGAGGGTTTCGCGCAGCGGCCGCTGCGCCAGCATGCGGTCCAGCACGGCATTGCGCGCCTCCTGCAGGGCCTGGGTCTGGCGCCGCTCCTGGATGTCGCTGAGGCTGCCGTGCAGGCCCAGGCCGTGCTGCTCGCCGGCGGCCAGGCGCAGGGAGATCCAGCGCGTGCGGCCGTCGGCTTCGAGCAGGCGGGTTTCCCCCAGCCAGCCGCTGTCCTGGCGCGCGAGGATGGCGGCTATCCGCTGGCCGAGCGCTTCGCGCTGTTCGGCGGCGATGAAGTCGAGCAGCGGGCGGCCCAGGCTCTCGCCAATGCTGTGTCCGGTGATGCTCTGCCAGGACGGGTTGAGGAAGGTCAGGCGGCCGCGGCTGTCGGTGAGGAAGATCGCCTCGTGCAGCTGCTCCACCAGTTCGCGGTAGCGTGCCTCGCTGGCTTCCAGCTGGTCGTGGGCCTTCTTCTGCAGCCCCAGGTCGATATCGACGCAGTACAGCTCCAGCTGGTTGCGCGCGTTGCGCAGCAGCAGATGGCTGGAGTACACGTGCACCGGGCTGCCGTCGCGGTGCTGCAGGGTCAGTTCGCTGGCCGCAATGGCCGGCCCGCCGATCATCCAGGCGTTGATGTCGTTGACCACCTGGGCGCGCATCGGCGGCGGCACGATCAGCTCTTCCAGGCAGCGGCCCATGGCGTCGGCCACCTCGTAGCCATACAGCTGGGTGCTGGCCTGGTTCCAGAAGATCACCCGGCGCTGGCGGTCGTAGCCCTGCACGGCGATGCGCGGAGTCTGCTCGAACAGCTGGCGAAAGCGCTGTTCGCTTTCGCGCAGGGCCTGCTCGTCGCGCTTCTGCGAGCTGATGTTCTGCACGCTGCCCTGGCTCTTGCCGGCCGCATCGCGCTTGCCGCGCAGCAACAGCCACACCGCTGGCCGGTTGTTCGGGTGATTCAGGCGGGCGTTGACCTGCAGCGGCGCGCCGCCCTCGAACAGGCCGAGCAGGGCACGCTGCACGGCGTTGCGGTCGGCGGGGTGGAGCCAGCCGAGGAACTCCTCCAGGCTGCTGTCGGCGGGCGCGGCGTCGCGTTCGAGCAGGCGCAGGGCCTCGGCGGACCAGTGGAAACGGCCGGCGAAGCTCCAGTTGCCCAGGCCGGCATCGCGCTGGGTCTGCTGCAGCTGCTCGGCATTGCGCCGCAGGCTGTTTTCCAGGCGGCGCTGGATGTGCTGGTCGCGCCTGGCCAGCAGCAGGATCAGCAGGCTGCTGGCCACGACGAAGGCCAGTCCCTTGTAGGTCTGTGCGGTACTCAGGGTGGCCTGCTCGAGATTCAGGGACAGCAGCAACCAGTCGCTGAACAGGATCCATAGGGCGCTGAATAGAACGTAGCTACCGGCCAGGCGCCAAGGCCGCGAAACCGTGGGTTGCATCCTGAACCCCCAGTGCTGACAGTGTTTGAGGCTCCGTGCCACAGCCAGGGACGGCGAAGCTGAACTTCAGTCTAGCCGCTCCTGCCCGGCCTGCTGGCACTTTGTCATCTGGGTCGTGCCGATTGCCGGGGCGCCCGCGCGCAGAGGGGCCCCGGCCGCTGTCACGGCCGGGTCGGCTTGAGCTTCTGCAGGGCCTTCTCGGCCCCCTCGTGCAAGGGCACGCCGAGGCCGCGCAGGGCGTTGTCCGCGGACAGCTGGGTGCCCTGGATGCTGCCATGCTGCAGCCATTGCTCCTTGAGGCTGAACAGCTGGCCCACCAGCAGCTCGACTTCGCGCCCGGTCAGCTGCTGGTTGGCCAGCAGCAGGCTGCTCACCGCCAGGGTCGCCAGCGGCTCCGTCTGCCCCGGGTAGCTGCCCCGGGGCAGCTGGTAGGCGAAGCTGCCGGGGCGCTCCTGCTGCAGGCGGCTGATGGCGCCGGCGTCCAGCGGCAGCAGGCGCAGGGCGAAGGCTTCGCTGGCGGCGCGGATATTGTCGGCCGGGCTGCCGATGACCTGGATCAGCCCATCCAGCTGCCCTTCGCGCAGGGCGCCGAGGGCCTGCTGCAGGTCGAGCCGGCGCAGTTCGGCGAAGTCGCCGGGTTGCAGGCCGTGGGCGGCGAGAATGGCCAGGGCGGTGTGCTGCGAGGCGGAACCGGGCAGGCCGATGCTGATCCGCTTGCCGCGCAGGTCGGCGATGCTGCGCAGCGCGCTGTCGGCGCGCACCAGCACGTGCACCGGCTCCGGATAGAGGCTGGCCAGGGCGCGCAGGTTGCGGTCCGGGCCGGCATCCTCGAACGGCCCGGCGCCGCTCACCGCAAAGTGCGCCGCGTCGCTCTGCGACAGGGCCAGCAGCACCTCGCCGCTGCGCAGCAGGCGCAGGTTGTCCAGGCCGCCCTCGGTGGTCAGCGGCTGCACCTTCATGCCCTGTTCGAGCAGCCCGGCGCTCATGGCCCGGGCGAAACTGGCGTACTGCCCGGACTGCGGGCCGCCGGCCAGCGGGTAGCCATGCTGCAGGCGGCTCAGGCGTCCCTGGATATTGTTCAGCGAGCGTTCCAGTTCGTCGCTGATGATCTGCCGCTCGGTGCTGCCGGTACCGCCGGGGGAGAGGTTCAGCGCGGTGCCGATGGCCAGTACCAGCGATTCGCGGGGGCTGCTGGCGTTGCTCGGCTGTGGCGCGCGGGGCGCGGTGAAGCCTTGCGGCACCACGGCCAGCCAGGCGCCGTCCTGCTCCCGGTAGATCAGGCTGCCGTGGGCGCGCAGCAGGTCGCCGCGCCGGTTGCCGCCGCTTTCGATGCCGGTCAAGCCGCGCGGGCCGGCGCCCAGCGCGCTGATCAGGCTGGCCACGCCGGGGGAGTCCCAGGAGCCGAAGTCCAGGTCGCGCTCCACCCGCAGCTCGGCATCGAAGTAGATCAGCACGCGCTTCTCGCCATCCGGGGCGTTCACGTCGCTGGCCGAGCCGCGCCGCTGCAGCGTGGCCAGGCTCAGGCTGTCGGCGGCGAAGGCCTGCTCCAGGCGCTGCCGCAGGTCGGCCTCCAGGCTGGCCTGGTCGGGGCCGCGCGAGCAGGCGGCGAGCAGGGCCAGCAGGGCAATCGCGAGTATCCGGCGCATGTTCAACCCCCCATTCCCGGCAGCGCCAGGAACCCGGTGAGGACCAGGGCATTGAGCAGGTCGATGAGGAAGGCACCGACCAGCGGCACCACCAGGAACGCCTGGGGCGCCGGGCCGTAGCGCTGCACGATGGCCTGCATGTTGGCGATGGCGGTCGCCGTGGCGCCCATGGCGAAACCGCAGAAGGCCGCTGACATCACCGCACTCTCGTAGTCGCGGCCGACCGCGCGGTAGACCAGCAGGCCGCCGTAGACCACCACCACGACCAGCTGGCCGAGCAGGATCAGCAGCAGCGGCCCGGCCAGGCTGGCCACGCTGGCCAGGTTCAGGGCCATCATGGTCATGGCCAGGAACAGCGCCAGGGTCAGGCTGGAAATCAGCTCGATGGCCGCATCGTTCAGGCGCAGGCCGATCAGCTGGCCGCCGTTGCGGATCAGCACGCCGAGCAGCAGGCACCAGAGGAAACTGGGCAGGGTGACCGGCGCGGCGCTGACCAGATCCGCCAGCCAGCTCCCCGCCAGGACGGCCAGCAGCACCGCGGCCAGGACCGGCACCAGGTTGCCGGCGCTGATCGGCGAGCTGTCGCTGCCGGGCGCGATCAGCGCGACGCCGGCATGGCCATCGGCGCCGGCCAGCTGGTGGCGCTTGATCAGCCACTGCGCCAGCGGCCCGCCGCAGATGCCGCCGAGCACCAGGCCGAGGGTGGCGCCGGTCATCGCCAGCTCCATGATCGACTGGATGTTGTTCACCTCGGCGAAGCGCTCGGCGTAGGCCGCGCCCGTGCCATGGCCGCCGACCAGGGTGATGCTGCCGCCGACCAGGCCCATCAGCGGGTGCAGGTCCAGGCCCCAGGCGATGAGGATGCCGGTGAGGTTCTGCAGGAGCAGGAACGGCGCCAGGATCAGCACGAACCACAGCAGGCGCTTGCCGCCCTGGCGCAGCAGGCTGAGGTTGGCCGACAGCCCCACGGCGGCGAAGAAGGCCAGCAGCAGCACCGGCTTGAGGGCGACGTCGAACTCCAGGCTGAGGTTCGCCGTGCTGCCGAGCAGCAGCATGCCGAGGGCGACCAGCAGGCCGCCGGTGATCGGGTCGGGAATGTTGTAGCGCGACAGAAAGGGGATCAGGCGATTGACCGTTCGCCCCAGCAGCAGGACCAGCACGGCGGCCAGCAGGGTTTCCACGGGTTGCAGGGTCATCGGTGCGCGCGCTCCAGGCCAGACCAATCCTTTCCCGGCCAGCGCCGGTCTGCCGCAGAGAGTAGCGAGGCAGGGCCCGCCCGCGCCAGCGGCTCCGGCAAAAAAGCCATGTACCTGTTACGCGTTGCTACGCCGCGCCGTTGTTTGGCTCAAGCGCTCGCGGTGGCTGCTCTGGCTGATCAGGGCCTACGCCGAGCTGCCTGTTTATCGCGGATAAATCCGCTCCCACTCAAGCGCGATGGCCTGTGCAATACGGAACTGCTACATAGCCGGCCGCGCCCGGATGGCCCCGCGTCACGGCCGAGCCGGGCGGCTTGCCGGTGGTCGCCGCCGCCAGCGTCTTAAGACTGCTTTAAGCCTGGGCGGGCAGATTGTGCGCAGATTCCAACCCACCCGAGGCAACTCCCATGCGTAACGTGCTCCTGCTCTCCCTGGCCATCGCCAGCCCCCTGGCCTTTGCCGGCCCGCAATGCACCACCGCCGACAAGGCGCAGTGGCAGGATCAGGCCAAGTTCCAGGAAAACCTCCAGGCCGAAGGCTACGAGATCAAGAAGTTCAAGGTCACCAGCGGCAACTGCTACGAGATCTACGGCTGGAACAAGGACAAGCAGAAGGTCGAAATCTACTTCGACCCGGTCACCGGCAAGGCGGTGAAGAGCGAGATCGACTGACATGAGCCAGCCCACCCTGCGCCTGTGGGACCCCGTGGTACGCCTGTTCCACTGGTCCATGGCCGCTGCCTTCATCGCCAACTACGGTTTTACCGAAGAGGGCGAGGCCTGGCACCGCTGGTTCGGCTATTACGCCGTGGCCTGGCTGGCCATTCGCGTGGTGTGGGGCTTCATCGGCTCGCCGGCGGCGCGCTGGGCGGACTTCTGGCCGACCCGTGCGCGCCTGGCCGCGCACCTGCGTGCCCTGCTCGGCGGGCAGCCGCACCACCGCCTCGGCCATTCGCCGCTGGGCGGCCTGGTGATGGTCCTGATGATGGCGGCGATGCTCGGCCTCGGCCTGAGCGGCTACCTGATGGAGGAGGTCGACTACTTCTGGGGCGAGGACTGGCTGGAGGAACTCCACGAAGGCTTCGCCAACGGCCTGATGGCCCTGGTCGGCGCGCACCTGCTGGCGGCCGTGGTCGAGAGCCTGCGCCTGGGCGAGAACCTGCCGCTGTCGATGATCACCGGCAAGCGGCGCCAGCGTTGAGCGCGGGGCCGGATTGCCCGTGTCCTCTGCCCGGCGCCGCGTTTTCCCTGGCGGCGCCAGCGCCGGGGTAAGCCTCAGAGCGCCTTGGGCGTCAGCCCGCAGCCCTTGAGGATGATGCGTTCCAGGTTGCTGGCGGCTTCCTCGAAGTCGCTCTTCTTCAGGCTGCTCTTGCCGGTCAGGCGGCAGATCTGGCTGGCGAAGTCGGCGTAGTGCTGGGTGCTGCCCCACAGCAGGAAGATCAGGTGGATCGGGTCGATCGGGTCCATCTTGCCGGCGTCGATCCAGGCTTGGAACACCGCCGCGCGGCCGGCGAACCAGTCGCGGTAATCCTGGTTGAAGTGGCCGGTCAGGCATTCGCCGCCGCTGATCACTTCCATGGCGAAGATGCGCGAGGCTAGCGGCTGAGTGCGCGAGAACTCGATCTTGGCGCGAATGTAGCGGCTCAGTGCTTCGGCCGGGTCGTCGTCCACGGTCAGGCTGCTGAAAGTGGCGTCCCACAGGTCGAGGATATTGCTCAGCACCGCCACGTACAGGCCGAGCTTGTTGTTGAAGTAGTAGTGCAGGTTGGCCTTGGGCAGACCCACCGCCAGGGCGATGGTGTTCATGCTGGTGCCCTTGTAGCCGTGACGGGCGAACTGCTCTTCGGCGGCGGCGATGATGGCGTTTTCGTTCTTCTGACGGATACGGCCGGCAGGCTTGGCGGAGCTGGTAACGGCTGAGGTCACAGCGGGCATCGAGGGATTCCCTACAAATCAACGGGTTGATGGCGAACAGATACCCCAGCGCGGGGCGCGAAACAACCCTTATGCGTCAAAAACGTGTGCTATTGAGACGAAGAGGGCTGATTGCCGGGCAAATTAGCCTGTTTGCGCCAGAAAACCGTCTTCCGGGACAGCTTCAGAACCCGCCGGTCAGGCGCCGCAAGCCAGCTGGCACTGGCGTTCCAGCTCGCTCCACCGGCTGCCCGCCACTGCCTAGTTGCCGCTTTCCGCCAGGGCCTCGAGAAAACTCTCCAGCACCAGTTGCGGGCGGCGGCCCTTGCGCGTCACCGAGGCCAGGGTCAGCTCGTAGAAGCGCGACGCCGGCTTGAGCACGCGCAGGCGGCCCTGCTGCAGCCACTGCTGGGCGTAATGGTCGGGCAGGTAGCCGATATAGCGCCCGGTGAGGATGAGGAAGGCCATGCCTTCGCGGTCCGAGGCGCTGGCCGTGCAGTTGAGCACCTGGTAGCGCGCCTGGATGTCCGCCGGCAGGCGGAAGGTCGGGGCGATCGCCTCCTGGGCGTTCAGGCGGCTGTCGGACAGCTGCGCGTCGTCCACATAGAACAGCGGGTGGCCCACCGCGCAGTACAGCTGCGAGCGCTCGCCATACAGCGGCTGGTACTCCAGGCCGGACAGCGCCACGCTCTGCGGTACCACGCCGACGTGCAGGCTGCCGTCCAGCACGCCCTGTTCCACCTCCGAAGGCGGGGTCATGCGGATCTGGATGCGCACGTCCGGGCCGCGCTCCTTGAGCCGCGCCAGGGCGTGGGTGATGCGCATATGCGGCACGGTGACGAGATTATCCGTCAGGCCGATATGCAGCTCGCCGCGCAGCTCGCGGTGCAGGCCGTTGACCCCGTTGCGAAAGCTCTCCAGCGCACCGAACAGCTGCAAGGCCGACTGGTACACCTCGCGGCCTTCCTCGGTCAGGGCGAAGCCGGCGCGGCCGCGCTGGCACAGGCGCAGGCCCAGGCGCTGCTCCAGATCGCTCATCTGCTGGCTGATCGCCGAACGGCCGATGCCCAGCACACTTTCCGCAGCGGAGAAGCCGCCGCACTCGACCACGCTGCGGAACAGGCGCAGCAGGCGGATTTCAAAATCGCTGACCTGGGCCAGCGGATCGGGACGGCGCACGCTCATTGTTTAGCTCTGACTTAACTAAGGATAAGAAGAGTTGGGTTTTAGTGACTTTATGCTCGTGGCACCTTGCACCGCAACAACAAACAGGTCCCGCTCCGGGAGAGCCACGATGAACATGCCGCAGACCACCACCCCGTCCCTGGCCAGCCAGCTCAAGCTGGACGCCCACTGGATGCCGTTTTCCGCCAACCGCAACTTCAAGCGCGACCCGCGCCTGATCGTCGGCGCCGACGGCAACTACTTCATCGACGACAAGGGCCGCCGCGTGTTCGACAGCCTGTCCGGCCTGTGGACCTGTGGCGCCGGGCACAACCGCAAGGAAATCCAGGAGGCCGTGGCCAAGCAGCTCGGCACCCTCGACTACGCCCCGGGCTTCCAGTACGGCCACCCGCTGTCCTACCAGCTGGCCGAGAAAATCACCGAGCTGACCCCGGCCGGCCTCGACCACGTGTTCTACACCGACTCCGGCTCCGAGTGCGCCGACACCGCGGTGAAGATGGCCAAGGCCTACTGGCGCCTGAAGGGCCAGCCGAGCAAGACCAAATTCATCGGCCGTGCCCGTGGCTACCACGGCGTCAATATCGCCGGCACCAGCCTCGGCGGCATCGGCGGCAACCGCAAGATGTTCGGCCAGATGATGGACGCCGACCACCTGCCACACACCCTGCAGTCGCACCTGGCCTTCACCAAGGGCATGGCCGCGACCGGCGGCGTGGAGCTGGCCAACGAGCTGCTGAAACTGATCGAACTGCACGACGCCTCCAACATCGCCGCCGTCATCGTCGAGCCGATGTCCGGTTCCGCCGGCGTCATCGTGCCGCCTACCGGCTACCTGCAGCGCCTGCGCGAAATCTGCACCCAGCACAACATCCTGCTGATCTTCGACGAAGTGATCACCGCCTACGGGCGCATGGGCAAGTGGACCGGCGCCGAGTACTTCGGCGTCACCCCGGACATCATGAACACCGCCAAGCAGGTCACCAACGGCGCCATCCCGCTGGGCGCGGTAATCGCCTCCAGCGAGATCTACAACACCTTCATGCAGCAGGCGATTCCGGAGCACATGGTCGAGTTCGGCCACGGCTACACCTACTCCGGCCACCCGGTAGCCTGCGCCGCCGGCCTGGCGACCCTGGAGCTGCTCAAGCGCGACAACCTGATCGAGCAATCGGCCGCCCTGGCGCCGGTGTTCGAAGAGAAGCTGCACGGCCTCAAGGGCAGCCAGCACGTCGTCGACATCCGCAACTGCGGCCTGGCCGGCGCGATCCAGCTCGCCCCGCGTGACGGCGACGCGGTGATCCGCCCGTTCGAGGCCGGCATCAAGCTGTGGAACGCCGGTTTCTATGTGCGCTTCGGCGGCGACACCCTGCAGTTCGGGCCGACCTTCAACACCCAGCCCGAGCAGCTCGACAGCCTGTTCAATGCCGTCGGCGACGTGCTCGCCCAGGTCGACTGATGGGCCGGCCCAAGGCGGTGCCCAGCGTGCAGGTGGACAACGAGCGGGTGATCGTCACCGAGTGGCGCTTCGCCCCCGGAGCCGAAACCGGTCGCCACTGCCACGGCTATGACTACGTGGTGGTGCCGATGACCGCCGGCACCCTGCTGCTGGAAACCCCCGAGGGCGACAGGCATTCGCCCCTGGTGGCCGGCCAGGCGTACTTCCGCAAGGCCGGGATCGAGCACAACGTGATCAACGCCAGCGACCACGAAGTGGTCTTCGTCGAAACCGAAATCAAATGATTCCTGGCGGCTGCGCCTAGCGCGGCCGCCACCCAGAACACCAACGAGGAAACCCCATGAGCACCATCGCCCACCTGATCAACGGCGAAATCACCCTGCGCAGCGGCCGTACCGCCCAGGTCTTCAACCCGTCCATCGGCGAGCCCGTGCGCCAGGTCGAACTGGCCGACCGTGCCACCATCCAGCTCGCCATCGACGCCGCCAAGGCCGCCTTCCCGGCCTGGCGCAACACCCCGCCGGCCAAGCGCGCCCAGGTCATGTTCCGCTTCAAGCAGCTGCTGGAAGCCAACAAGGACAAGATCGCCGCGATGATCAGCGAGGAGCACGGCAAGACCCTGGAAGACGCCGTCGGCGAACTGCAGCGCGGCATCGAGAACGTCGAATACGCCTGCGGCGCCCCCGAGCTGCTCAAAGGCGAATACAACCGCAACGCCGGGCCGAACATCGACAGCTGGTCCGACCACCAGCCGCTGGGCGTGGTCGCCGGCATCACCCCGTTCAACTTCCCGGCCATGGTGCCGCTGTGGATGTACCCGCTGGCCATCGTTTGCGGCAACTGCTTCATCCTCAAGCCGTCCGAGCGTGACCCCAGCTCCACCCTGTTCATCGCCCAGCTGCTGTGCGAAGCCGGCCTGCCCAAGGGCGTGCTCAGCGTCATCAACGGCGACAAGGAAGCGGTG
Source organism: Pseudomonas sp. L-22-4S-12 (assembly GCF_009799935.1). Classification (NCBI taxonomy): domain Bacteria; kingdom Pseudomonadati; phylum Pseudomonadota; class Gammaproteobacteria; order Pseudomonadales; family Pseudomonadaceae; genus Pseudomonas; species Pseudomonas sp. L-22-4S-12. The sequence goes on from NZ_WELL01000001.1 coordinate 1,405,317, forward strand.
GACGCGCTGATCGAGGCGCCGGAAGTCAAGGCCATCAGCTTCGTCGGCTCCACGCCGATCGCCGAATACATCTACACCGAGGCCAACCGCCGCGGTAAGCGCGTACAGGCCCTGGGCGGCGCGAAGAACCACGCCGTGGTCCTGCCCGACGCCGACATCGACAACACCGTCAACGCCCTGATGGGCGCCGCCTACGGTTCCTGCGGCGAGCGCTGCATGGCCATCTCCGTGGTGGTGGCCGTGGGCGACCAGGTGGCCGATACCCTGGTGGCCAAGCTGACCCCGAAAATCCGCGAACTGAAGGTCGGCGCCGGCACCTCCTGCGGCCTCGACATGGGCCCGCTGGTCACCGGCGCGGCGCGCGACAAGGTCAAGGGCTACGTCGACGCCGGCGTCGCCCAGGGCGCTACCCTGGTGGTCGATGGCCGCGGCCTGGTGGTACCGGGCTGCGAGGCCGGCTTCTTCCTCGGCGGCAGCCTGTTCGACCACGTCACCGCCGAGATGAGCATCTACCAGGAAGAGATCTTCGGCCCGGTGCTGTGCATCGTCCGCGTCGGCAGCCTGGAAGAAGCCATGCAGCTGATCAACGACCACGAATACGGCAACGGCACCTGCATCTTCACCCGCGACGGTGAAGCGGCGCGGCTGTTCTGCGACGAGATCGAAGTCGGCATGGTCGGCGTCAACGTGCCGCTGCCGGTGCCGGTGGCCTACCACAGCTTCGGCGGCTGGAAGCGCTCGCTGTTCGGCGACCTGCACGCCTACGGCCCGGACGGTGTGCGCTTCTACACCAAGCGCAAGACCATCACCCAGCGCTGGCCGCAGCGCGCCAGCCACGAGGCCGCGCAGTTCGCCTTCCCGAGCAACGGCTGAGCAACACCCGAGGGCTGGTCGCAAGACCGGCCCTTTTGGCGCCGCCAGCCCGACCGGGTGCTCCCGTAGGGGCGGCTTCAGCCGCGATTGTCGCTGTGCTGTTGTGGGAGCGGATTCATCCGCGATTACAGCCCCGCAAAGGCATCGCGGCCAAGGCCCCTCCCACCAGAGCAGGCAGTGCAATACCGCTACATCGTCAGTTGTAAAACCCTGCCGCGCGGGCGCGGCATTGGTGCAGTGCCCGGCCTGGCCGGTTACGGCACCCCTTGGGTGAGCGGACTCACGGCCACGTGACCCGCAAGCCCGCTCTCCCAAGGGCAGCCCACTTCCATCACAAGAAGAGGACACCCTTGCAATGAACAAACCCCTGATTGGCCTCCCGCTCTGCCGCTGGCAGCTGACCAGCCGTGACATCGGCTGGTTCCACCTGGTGGGCGAGAAGTACATCCACGCCGTCACCGGTTTCGACGCCTTCCCCCTGATGATTCCGGCCTTCGCCGACGAGCTGGACATGGAAACGGTGCTCGACAGCGTCTCCGGCATTATGTTCGGCGGCTCGCTGTCCAACGTGCACCCGAGTTTCTATGGCGACGACCATCCCGGCCTGGGCCTGGCCGACCAGCCGCGCGATGCCACGGTGTTGCGCCTGATGCGTGCCTGTATCGAGCGGGGCATTCCGTTTCTCGGCATCTGCCGCGGCGTGCAGGAGCTGAACGTGCTGTACGGCGGCACCCTGCACCGCGAGGTCCACGAGGTGGAAGGCCGCCTCGACCACCGCGAAGTGAAGGATGTGCCGGACGATGTGGCCTATGGGCCGATGCACAAGGTCGCGCTGACCGAGGGCGGCGTGCTGCATGGGCTGCTCGGCGAGCGGGAGATCACCGTCAATTCGCTGCATGGCCAGGGGATTGATCGGCTCGGCGAGGGGTTACAGGTCGAGGCGGTGTGTGAGGACGGGCAGATCGAGGCGGTCAGCGTGATTGGCGCCAAGGCGTTTGCCGTGGGGGTGCAGTGGCATCCGGAGTATCGCTATTGGGAGAAGGCCGATTACAACGCGCTGATTGGGGCGTTTCATGAGGCGGCGAGGGAGTATCAGGCCAGCAAGATGGTTAAGTGGAAGGAGGCGGTGGGGGCCTGAGTGGCACTGAGTTGTTAATTGAATAAGAAGGCCCGTCAAATGGCGGGCCTTCTTGCTTTTATCGCTAGGAATAAAGGTCTAACCGGCGGATAGTTTTCTTAGACGAAATATTGTGCGTGGAAAGAGTTGGTGAGTTTCTCTTTATGTTGTTTGCTTTAAGGCAGTTTGGGAGACCTTTGCCAACATGTCATCCAATACAGATTGTCGTTTTAGGCGGTCATCAGATATTGGTCCTATCGAATTCAAGATATCTACTGCTTGTTTGAATGGGGTTACTGATTGCTCGCCTGGCTTAGCTAGTTTATCTATGATTTTCTGGCAGTAAGTATCTATTTTTTTGGATTTAAGGCTTGGCATTTCTTTGCCTGCAATCAAGGCTCTGACAAGAACCAGTATGTGCCATTTGAATTTCCTCATGTTTTGAGGGATTGCGCCGCTTGCAACGTGTAGGTGTAGTCTGTACAGGGTTAGGCATGATGCGTAAAAGGGTATTTCTTTATTTTCATCATGAAAGATTGTGTCTGAGAGCGTTTCGTACATTCGCTTAGGGTATCGATAAGCTAAGTCAGGACGCTCAAGGAACATTGAAGTCATGCATTTTGCTACTGTATTGATATTGAATGTTCGAATGACAGGGACTTCTTTCCCGAAGAACTGTTTCTCTCTTCTTTCAAAGTAAAGTCGCCCATCTAGCCCTTCGAAAGAGTTAAAGTATTGTTCGACGCGCTTTACAATTGGTCTTAAAGTTAGGAACTGGGTTTCGTCTACTTTTGACTGGCTGTTGGTTGCTCTTACTAGCTCAGAAAATACATCTTCATTTGAGGTTTCAATTATTTTAAGTGTAACCATTACTCCGCTGTCATATTTTCCTAAGTTCTCATAGAGTATGTTTGATGTTTGGCATCCGTTGACTATTTGGAAGTTGTCTAAGTGAAGTATATTCCCTTGTAGTCGAACGTCGGGGCTAACGATGGTAATTCCGTTGTTCAATACGGGGAAGCGAGATGAGGTGTTTTTGTCGTTTAGGGTTTCAGCGATGGATTGGTTAACTGCATTGTCGTTGCCTAGATAAGCTCTAACATTTTCTTCGAAAACTTGAGAGCGCAGGCTTCCATCCTCAGCGACTAATAGGTTTTTTACCACTTGCTCGGCTTGAGCAACAACTAAATATGCTTCCTCAACCCCAGAGATGGTCGGTAGTGGGGCTGATCCAAATAGTGTTAATTGTGCTGATATTCCGGAGTATGTTGAAATCCACAGATTGGTTAATTCATTCCTGTCTATGCATTTGATGTCAATATGGTGGAAGTAGCCAATCTCTGTTAGTTGCTGGTGAAATTTCTCTATGGCTAGTTTGAATTCTTTTGGTGAGAGATAGTTTCCTGTTGTTACGAATCGTGCGGTAAGGTTTGGTTTTCCATTTCGAATTTTTGGAACATTACGTATGCATTCATCAAATATTGCGCGGGCATTTTGTTGTATTGAGTCTGGCGCGGTGTAGTGCTCCTCTGTAATGAAGCGTATTACTGCCTCTTTGAATTTCAGGAAATCTCCAAGGTCAAATGAGTCAGTGGTTTTTGATTGAATGAATACTGCTTCTACGTCATGGTTTTTCTTGTCTTTCGAAAATGCTGACTTGGCATCCTCGTCGGATATTACGAGCTCTTCATCAATTATGATTGCGAGCCCATCAATACCGTCATCACCCGCACCGGTGGTTACGTCTTCTAATTCAAATCCTGAGGGGCATCGGGAGTATAAAATTGAGAAGTTACTGAAGTTTTCAAATTGCTCGTCTTGAGGGAGGCACTCTAGCCCAAGGCTCTTGGTAAATGTCTTGAGGTGTGAGCTTATAATCCTGTGCATAATTAGCTATCCCTGTAGCAAGATGTATATTCTGTTTTCTAAGTTGTACGCTTTTTGCTTCTCTGTTGGTCGTTTGCCCGGCAGTTTCCAAGTCTTTTGAGGGAGGGTAACTTCTCGTTATTCCCAGGCCGTGTTTTTCGCCTTCCCGGAGAGTCACTTTCTCTTTGCTTGTGCAAAGAGAAAGTAACCAAAGAGAAAGCACACCCGACATCCGGGTCTCGCTGCGCGAGACTCCCTTCGTTCCATCATTGCTCCAGGGGCCCGCCGCGAAGGGCCATCCCTGGCCCATCGCGGCTCTCGCGGCATCCATGCCGCTCAACCCCTTGCGCAACGATTCCACTCAGCCTCCTGACGGGACCCTGTCCCGGCCCGACCTCCAATAGTTCTATTTGAGTCATTGGCTGGCACCAGGTGCGGGCCGCACTGCGAGTTCTCGTAGTGCGGCCGATACTCGGACTTGCAGTGTTGTTTCCATCTGGTGGGGGCGTTTCTGGAACAGGCCATGAGCTTTCGGGTTGATCACATGGGCCTGACCATTGGTGGGGCGCTGTGTGCTTTTCACGAACCAGCCTGGCAGTGCCACTACTGGTACGACGCTGACCTGTTCACCTACTTTGCCGTGCAACCACTTGCTCAACTCGCCTGCCACCGCCTGGGCTTGTTGCACCGGTAGTTGCTCGGTGGTGCCGCCAGCGAAGCGAATGGCATTGCCGTCGTACTCAGCCTGCGCGCCTTCCTTGCCTTTGATCGACAGGCGCTTGGAACGGTACTTGGTTTCGATGGCGTACACGCCGGTGGGGCCGACCAGAACATGATCGATGTTGCCGCGCTTCATCGGCAGGTCATTGAATAGCTGCCAGCCTTCGGATAGCAATGGTGTGAGTAGTTGTGCGGTCGCCAACTCGCCTTCCAGCCCACGTTTTGTTGTGCTGATGGTTCGCAGGATCTTCAGAATTTTCCAAAGCGACCAGCCTACTCCACCGAGAATCGTTAGTACGGCAATAACTGCTGTGGCACTGAACTTGATGCGTGCTGGATCGACCCAGCTGTTGAGCAGCACTAGCAGTCCAATTGCCGGTACGAACATTGATGCTGCAAAGACGCCACACAGATCGAAGATGCTGTCGCGGAAGCGCTCATTCAACGTTTCTCCTGGCAGTCGCAGAAGGTCGTCAACCAGAGGGCTTTTTCTGTCCTCCCGTTCGAGGCGTTTCAGGTAAATGAAAATTCCTGCACATGGCACCAGCATGCAGATGGCAGGAAGGAGTGCGATCAGCCAGCTTGGCATTCAGATGTCCTTAAACATGGGGTGTGTACAGCGGGCCAGTCGACGACTCGTTGTCCGGGTAATCCTGGTTCGCGTCATGCGTGCAGACTCCCCGTCAGGAGGCCGAGCGTAGGTGTTGCGTAGGGGGACGAGCCGCATGGATTCGGCGAGAGGCTTAAAGGGCCAGGGATGGCCCTTGTAAGCCGGCCCCCGGAGCGGCACCGGAGGGAGGGGAGTTTCGCGTAGCGAAACCCGGATGTCGGGCGCGCTTTCTCTTTGGTTACTTTCTCTTTGCGCGCGCAAAGAGAAAGTGACTCGCCGTGCAAGGCGAAACCTGTAGCCGAAAGCCGAGGAAAGCGTACCGGGCGAAACACCGAGAGGGCGCCAACTCCCAGCGCCCAACCCATGAAACGTGATGGCACAGGTTGGTAATACAGCGCGGCGTCACTGGCCATAAGCGCATCCCTGCAAGTCGATACCCGACCTTACTGCGAAATCCTGGCCCAAGGCCATAGCTGACTAGCCCGTCAGCACTCCCGACGCTGCCGCAACCGGCCCGGAAGCCCCTTAGTTCACCCAGTGCGCCTCCCGCACCACCATGTACAGAAAGCCCTGCTCACTCGGCGCCCGGTAGGCACCGATGGCGCCCAGCTGCCTGGCCATCACCGCCGTCATCTCCCAACCATCGACCGGGTCCGCCGGCCAGATGGCACACGCCAGCTTCAGATAGTTCAACGCCTCGCCCAACTCGCGCACCTCCTGAGACCGGGCCTTGACCGGCGCCAGGAACGACTCGTTCGCCCAGGCCCACATCCAGGTGTCGGAATGGCTGGAGAAGGTGCCGACAAAATCCACCGCGCACGCCACCACCGGCTTGCCGCCATCGGAGAAAACCAGCTGGCCGCTCTCCTGGTACCAGTCCCAGCGCTCGTGCTCGCCGACCCGGAAGGTCGTCATGAAGCTGTCCTGCTGCGCCTGCAGATAATCGAAGCTGTCGGCGATCAGCCCGTCGAGGGCCTCCTCGTCCTGCCGCCAGTTGCGCGCGCGGATCTGGCAATAACACCCCGCACACACCAGACGGATGCCGGCGAACGCCTCGGCGCGGGCATTCCATTCGCCTTCCTGCTCCAGCACGGCATCGCACTGGTCGCACCAGGCATCCGGGTAGGCGGCGTCGGGCTGCTCCGGGTCGTAACCCTGGTTGAAGCCCAGGCCCTCGCCGTGCTGCAGGTGCTGGCAGATAAAGGTCGGGGGCGTGGCGCCATGCTCGCCACATTCCACCTGCTGCTGGTCATCGCTCATGGCCTCTCCTTGAATCATGCGCTGCCGCCAGGGCGGAGCGGGCCAGCGCCTCGGGGCTGGTTGGTTACTTGCCGGGCTTGCGGTTGCGGGCGTACAGCGACTTGCCGCCGGTGGCGGTGGCGCCGCGCTCCTGCAGCTCGAAGCGGGCGTTGTTGGCCTTGATCAGGTCGCTGAGTTTCCTGTGGCCGTACAGGCGCGAGTCGAAGTCCGAACGCAGCTTGCTGATATTGGTGCCGAGGATGCCCAGGGCGCACCAGCCGTCCTCGTCGGAGTTGTCGTCGATGACCTTGGCGATGAACTCAACCGGCACCTTCTGCGCCTTGACCTTGGCCGAGGCGGGCGTGGCGGCGGCTTTGCTGCCTGCGCTGGTGGCCGGCGCCTGCGGGGCGGCGGGGGCGCTGGTGGGGGCTTCGACCTCGGCGGGTTCGGCGTCGTCGCGCAGCAGTTCGGTGTAGATGAACTTGTCGCAGGCGGAGACGAACGGTTTGGGCGTCTTCTGTTCGCCGAAGCCGATCACTTCCAGGCCTTCCTCGCGCAGGCGCGCGGCCAGGCGGGTGAAGTCGCTGTCGCTGGAAACCAGGCAGAAGCCGTCGAAGCGCCGGGTGTAGAGCAGGTCCATGGCGTCGATGATCAGCGTGCTGTCGGTGGCGTTCTTGCCGGTGGTGTAGGCGAACTGCTGCATGGGCTGGATCGAGTATTCCAGCAGCACCTTCTTCCAGCCGCCCAGTTGCGGGCCGGTCCAGTCGCCGTAGATGCGCTTGACGCTGGCGATGCCGAACTTGGCGATTTCCTCGAACAGGCCTTCGACTATGGCGGCGGAGGCGTTGTCGGCGTCGATCAGCACCGCGAGGTGCTTCTGCTGGCGGCTGGTGGTGGGCTTGAGGGCCATGCTTCGTCCTTGCGGCGGGTGTGCGTCGACCTTACTGCGATTCGCCCCGTTCTGGCCATCCCGACAATCTGCAGCGCCGCCCGGCAGGCCCGGTCTAGACTTGCCAGCCAGGCGCCGGAAGGGTTCTGGCGCCATCAGGAGTGCGCGGCGGCGCAGCAGGAGAGGGACATGCCGACTTTCAAGGTGGATTTGTTGAATGGCCAGGAGGCCGGACGCAGTAAGAATCTGGTGATTTTTCAGCGGCAGGAGCAATCGCCGGCGGACCCGCAGATGCTTGCCTGGCGGGCGCTGCCCGACGTGGCGCGGCCGGCCGGACCCTTTGCCTACGAGCTATCGCTGGATTTCCAGGTGACCGCCAACGGGAGCAGCGCGGGCGGAACGCCGCAGCCGGGCAGCGGCCCCGCTGGCGGAGGGCCGAGTCTGCCAGTGCTGGGGCCGTTCAGCCTCGTTGCGCCACCGGGCACAGGGTTCGGCCCTGTCGCCCCGAGCGTGCCGGGCGACAGCCGGGGCGTCGGCGCTGGCATCTTCGCGCCGGAGCTGAGGAGCGGCCTCGGGTACGGACCCGGCGCCTGCTTGCCGGGCACGCCAGCGTCGCTGGCCGGGCCGGTCTACACCCTGGAGTGCTTTCCCGGCGCGGCTGATGCAGCGGCGGGCGGCAGTGGGGATATTTCGCGGCTTGCGTCTACCAACGGTGCCCGCGATAGTCGCGGTAGCCGCCGTGGCGATGGTGCCGATGGTGGTGGCGGTGATACGGATAGCGGTAGTACGGGCTGATCACCACCCGATAGGGCGAGTAATGCATGGGGTAGTACACCTGCTGCGGCGGGTAGTACACCACGTGCGGCGGCGGGGCATACACGCCCACCGGGTAGCCGGCACCGATGGCACCGCCGACCAGCCCGCCAACGACCGCCCCGGCAATCACGGCATCGCGATCCGACGCCTGGGCCGGTTGCTGGCCCAGCAGCGTCAGGCTGGCGATCAGGACAGCGACGAGGTGAATACGCGCAAGCATGACCGAACCTCCTCTGCGACCGGGTGGCGCCGGTTAAACATATCGACCACCGCCCCGGGCGAAGATTCGCCACCGCCCATCCGCCGTGCCAACCCCGCCCCGTAGAGGCGGCCTCGGTCGCGTACCCCGCGCAAAAGCCGGGGGCAGCCCCGCGCCTGTGCGCCAGATGCGTTGGGCTTCGCTGCGCTCAACGCCAACCTACCCATGACCTAAGCGCTGGCCCGCGCAAGAAAAAGCCCCGCAGGTGCGGGGCTTGGGTTTACCAGCGACGGTCGTGGTGGCGGTGATGGTGGCGATGGCCGTGCCCATGCCGGTGGTGGCGCGGCACGTAGTACACCGGGCCGGACGTGTAGTAGACCGGGCGCGGCTCGTAATACACCGGCTGCGGCGGGTAGTAGGCCACCGGCGGCGGCGAGTAGTACACCGGCTCCGGCTCGTAGACCCGCACCGGCCGGGTGTGGCTGGCGATGACGCCGCCGACCACTGCCCCTAGCACCACGCCGGCGGCTACGTCGCCGCTGTCTGCCGCGTGTGCCGGAGCCTGGCCGAGCAGGGCCAGGCTGACAATCAGGCCGGTGATAAGGGGAAGACGCGCACGCATGTTCGAAACTCCTCTGGAGACCGGGCGTTCCCGGTTACAGGGTTCGACTGCGGGGCCTGGGATAGTTTCCAGCGGCAATGTAAAGCCTGTGTAAAAGCGCCGCGCGCGGTGCCCGTTCAGTTGCCGCCGGCTTTGCTCGCGGCGCCTGGGCTGAGCTGTGCGCAGAGCCTGCTGTTTATGAACGTGCTGCCGCTGCAGCGCCAGGGCGGGCTTGTACGGATTGGTGGTGAGAAAGCTTCGTAAAATATATTGGACTATGGGCTGCGGAAAAATATTCTTTGTCGCGTGCGAGTCCTTGCCGTTAGCAGGTTGCAGGCCGTTTTTGCAAAGCAAACCGGTCTTAAATCCGTGTGCCATGTTTGACATATTTTACGGCTTTGGCAGACTGGCTAGCAGGTTCCGACTGCCAACAGGCCGGCTCGGGCAGACGACCAGCGCTCGCCGGCTTTCTCCGGCGGGGCGTTCCAGGGCTCTACGACAGGCCCGTGGAAGGGGTGTTGCCCAAGCCGCTCGCCCTGTGCGTGACAGTTACCGAACCTGCAAAAACAGGTAGCGCCCGGCCGATGCCGCGCACCTGCACAGCAATGACGGGCCCCGGCCCGTCCCAAGGTGACGTATGTCTAACAACAACACTGCAAGCCCCGCGAAAACTCCCCGCAAACCCGTCGTCCTGATGTCCATGGGCAGCCAGGAACGCAAAGGTCATGACTACCAGGTGATGACCCACAAATACATCGTGCCGCTGGTCGAGCTGTCCGGTTGCGTGCCGCTGCTGGCGCCGACCTGCTGCGGCAGCGATGACCTCGAGCAGTACCTGGACATGGTCGATGGCGTGTACCTCACCGGTGCCGGCAGCAACATCGACCCGAGCCTGTACGGCCAGGACAACCTGACCCCCGGCAAGGCCCAAGACCGCGACCGCGACCTGTTCGACCTGCCGCTGATCCACGCGGCTATCGCCCGCGGCCTGCCGATCTTCGGCATCTGCCGCGGCATGCAGGAAATCAACGTGGCCCTGGGCGGCGACATGCACCAGAAGGTCTACGAGGAGCCGGGCTACGGCGATCACCGCGAAGACACCGACGATCCGGTTGAGGTGCAGTACGCCGAAAGCCACGGCGTGCGCCTGGTACCGGGCAGCTGGCTGGCCAAGCTGATGGGCCGCGAGGAAATCCGCGTCAATTCCCTGCACGGGCAGGCGATCAAGACCCTGGGCGCAGGCCTGGAGGCGCTGGCCCATGCCGAGGACGGCCTGATCGAGGCGATCCACGCGCCGCAACTGCCGCAGTTCACCTTGGCGGTGCAGTGGCACCCGGAATGGCGCGCGGCGAGCAACCCGGAGTCGGTGAAGATCTTCCAGGCCTTCGGCGAAGCCTGCCGTCAGCGGGCCGCGCAAGGCTCCCGCTAAAAGCCCTCACGACCTGCCACGTGGCCCCGGATGCACGCCGGGGCGCGTCGGCACGTCGGCCTTTCATTCCCAGCGTTTATAGATGGCCTGCAGCCTGCCGCTGTCCTGCAGGCGGCGCAGGGCATCGCCGAATAACCTGGCCCTGGCCTGATCGCCCTTGGCGAACGCCACGTAGCGCGGCATTTCCACCAGGGGGTGCGGCAGGATGCGCACGTTGTCCTGGGCGCGCTGCTCGCGCACGAAGTACAGCAGCTGGGTGCGGTCGCCGACGATGATGTCGATGCGCCCGGCCAGCAGCATGGAAACCAGCTGCCGCGGGTTCTGCGCGCTGGTGTCGCGGGCCAAGTCGGCCTGATCGAATGTCGACTCGTAGGCATAGCCGCGGACCTGGCCGATCACGTAGGGGGCCAGGTCGTCCAGCCGCTGCCAGTCCCGGATCGCGGTCTTGTGGCTGGTCATGAACACGGTGGAGCCGGTGCGGATCGGCCCGGCCAGTTCGTACTGGGCCATGCGCTCGGGGGTGCCGGCGAACTGGAAGGCCATCTGCGCCTCGTGCCGGTCGAGCATGCGCTTGACCCGTTCCCAGGGATACAGGCGCAGGGTGTGGGCCACCTTGGCTTCGTCCAGCACGGCGTTGACCAGCTCGACATCCAGGCCTTGCGGCGTGTCGCTGTCGACCGCCACGAAGCTGTAGGGGGCGAACTGTTCGTCGCCGACCACGTGCCAGGGTTCGCCGCTGGCGAGCGGGCTGAGGGCGAGAAACAGGCAGAGGAGTGCGTTGCGCATGACCATCTCCGGGCACCAGGCGCGGCCCCGTGGCGGGCCTGTAGGGCTGATGCTAGACAAACTGGCGGAGACTTGCGCAGTGGCGACCCGGGCGGGTCGCCAGGCTGTGACGGGTCAGACTTTCTTGACGAATTCCGACTTCAGCTTCATCGCGCCGATGCCGTCGATCTTGCAGTCGATGTCGTGGTCGCCGTCGCACAGGCGGATGCCCTTGACCTTGGTGCCGACCTTGACCACCAGGGACGAACCCTTGACCTTGAGGTCCTTGATCACGCTGACGGTGTCGCCGTCCTGCAGCACGTTGCCGACCGCATCCTTGATCACCTTGGCGCCTTCGTCCGCGCTTTGCGCCGCGCCATCGGCGGACCACTCATGGGCGCATTCCGGGCAGACCAGCTGGGTGCCGTCTTCGTAGGTGTATTCGGAGTTGCATTTGGGGCAGGGCGGCAAAGTGCTCACGGCGGATCCTCGGTTCGGGGGACTAAAAGCCGCATATTGTATGAGGATTTGCCGGCTTTTTCAGGTTTGTGCCGCGCTCGGCCCTGGAAGCCGCGTGGTCCGCGGGCTGGGCTCAGGGCGCGGGCAGCGGTTGGGGCCAGTTCAGGGTGCCGCTGTCGCTGAAGCGGGTGCCGCCGAACAGGCCGCCGGCCAGCTTGCCGCGCAAGCTGTAGGGCAGCCCCTGGCCCTGCCGGTGACCGGCCGCGGCCCAGGCCTGGCGCATGGCGGAGAAGGCGGAAATGCTCACCGGTATGCGCACCAGCGCCTCGCCGTAGCGCGGCACCTGGCCGCGCTGGTCGCTCACGCCGCTGGCCAGTGGCTGGTCGTTGATGTCCAGTTCGAGGGCCGCGCCGTCGAAGTCGAGCGGCTGGTCGTTGGGGTTCTGTACCCGCAGGACCACGGCCAGGCGCATTTCCATGCCCTGGCCGGGCAGTGGTTCCAGGCCGACCAGATCGACGTGCAACGGGTCGCGCGGCAGCAGTGCGGCGCAGCCGCCCAGCAGCAGGCCGAGCAGGACGCAGAGCAGGGCCTGCGGCACGCGGGGTGTGGCCATCCGCTTGGTTCCGGGCATGCTTCCTCCAGGGGCTGCGGCGCCAAGGCCACTGTTGGGCCAAGGCGCCGGTTGGGCGCTACAGAGTTCGACCGGGCGACGCGCCTGCACAGGGAAAATATAAGCTATGTATCTGTTACGCGTTGCTACGCCGCGCTGTTGTTTGGCTCAAGCGCTCGCGGTGGCTGCTCTGGCTGTTCGTGGGAGCGAATTCATTCGCGATCAGGGCCTACGCCGAGCGGCCTGTTTATCGCGGATAAATCCGCTCCCACTCAAGCGCGATGGCCTGTGCAACACGCTATTGGGACATAGCCAAAATATAGGCACTGTCCCACCCCTGTGTGGTATGGGGCGGGTGTGGATTGCCCCGTGTTTTGCGGCGTGCATGCGCGGGTAGGTTGGCGTTGAGCGTAGCGAAGCCCAACAGCCGGGGCCGGAGCGTTGGACTTCGTCGCCTTGCGACTCAAGCCAACCTACGGCTATCGCCCTGGCAACACGCAATGGGGAGAGAAGCAAAAGGTTAGTCGTACTCGGCCTCGACATGCTCGCCCAGCAGGCGCCGCTGTCGTGCCGTGCAGGCGGCGAGCACCGCGGGGTTGAAGCGCCACTCCAGGTAGGGCGAGAACTTCTGCGCGACCATGCGCCGGCCGTAGTGGACCTGCAGCAGGTAGCGGCTGCGCGTGGGGCTGAGGTTGCGGCTGCCGGCGTGCCACAGCTCGCTGCGCAAAAACAGCACGTCGCCGGCCCGGCACAGCACCGGTTCGAGCGGGCGGCCCTGCCAGGTGCTTTCCCCGGGGGCCGGCTGGCGGCCGGCGCGGTGGCTGCCGGGGATGACCCGGGTGGGGCAGAGCTCGGCATCGATGTCGTCGAGGTAGAGCTGGGCGGTGCAGATCTGCATCGGCAGCTGGAAGCTCGGGTCGGCGAGCAGGGCGGGCGGCAGCTCCATCACCAGGTAGTCGAGGTGCAGCTCGCTGCCGATGAAGCCCGGATGGCTGCGCCAGGCGGTCTGGCCGATGATGTGGCAGTCGCTGCCCAGCGCCGCCTCGGCCAGTTCGATCACCCCGGGCAGGTCGAGGTAGGGCAGCCACAGCGGGTCGCGGTTGAACACGCATTTGTAGTGGTCGAGCAGGCCGGAGTAGTCCCAGTGCTGCGGGCGCAAGGCGTCGATGGCCTGGTGCAGTTCGGCGATCTGGCGGCCATCGAGGATGCCGGGCAGCAGCACGAAGCCCAGGTCGTGCAGGGCTTGCAGCTGCGCGCCGGTGGTGGCTGGGGCGCTGGGCATGCTGGGGGCTCCCGTGGCAGTGGCCTGCCACCATGCTGGCACGAAGGCACGGGCCTGGGAATGCCGGGCGCGGGCGACTTTCTCGCGGGCAAAAAAAGACCCGGCAAAGTGCCGGGTCAATAACCGTGATTAGCCTGATGAGGAGATAATCTGAAGAGCCGACTGCTTGGCTGCCCAGCTTACCGGCTGATCTCGCGATCAGTTGAGTCAATAATAACGATTCTCATTTTGGTGTCAATGCTTTATGAGAATTATTTTCGATTGGCCGTCTGCACCGGGAAAACAAGGCTATGTCCCAATAGCGTGTTGCACAGGCCATCGCGCTTGAGTGGGGGCGGATTTATCCGCGATAAACCGGCCGCTCGGCGTAGGCCCTGATCGCGAATGAATTCGCTCCCACGAACAGCCAGAGCAGCCACCGCGAGCGCCTGAGCCAAACAACGGCGCGGCGTAGCAGCGCGTAACAGGTAATAGCTAAAAACAAACCCCGGCGCGGGGCCGGGGTTGCTGGGGGACTGGCTGACGCCTCAGAGCCTTAGGCTGGTTCGCGCTGCAGACGCAGTTGGGTGACTTCCTTGTTCAGCAGGTCGATGCGCCGGGCCATGCTCTCGATCAGGCTGTGGGCGATGCGCGGGTTGCTCTGCATCAGGCTGAGGAACTGGTCCTTGGGGATGACCATGACGGTGCAGGGCTCGCTGGCGATCACCGTGGCGCTGCGCTTCTCGCGGGTGAACACGGCCATGGCGCCGAAGATCTCGTCCTTCTGCACGTCGCCGACCTTCTGCCCGTCGACATGGGCTTCGGCGTGGCCTTCGATGATGACGAAGACGTGGTCGGCCTCGTCGCCCTGGTGGATCAGTTCTTCGCCGGCGGCGAAATGCTGGAAGCCGGTGGACGGGCGCAGTTCCGGCTGCTTGAGGCGCGCCAGGGCGTCGGAAAGCAGGGCGGTATGGCCGATCAGGTACTGGATCAGCAGCTCCTGGCGCTGTTCGCTGGCGTTGATGTGGCGGAACACGTCGGCGCGGGCGTAGGGCGTCAGGGTCAGCTGTTCTTCGCTGCTGTAGCGGCAGCTGGGCAGGTCGTGGCCCTGGCGCAGGCCGACCAGGTCGCCTTCCTGCAGGTAGAACAGCGGGCGCTCGTCGACCAGCGCATGCAATAGGCCGTTGTTGATGATGTACAGCTGGTTGCCGGGCAGGATCTGCGCCAGGTCTTCGACCTGTTCGAGACGCAAGGGCGCGCCGCTGGGCTGCAGGCCTTCGAGCAGCTGTGCAGGAATGCTCTGCAGGCGTTGGATCAGCTGGTCGGCGTAGGCCGGTTGCTCCCCGAGTAGGTACATGACTCAAATTCCTTGAACTGGCTGGACTGACGATAAGGCACGCACGCCCCGGCAACAATAGATGGCGCCGCACGCCAGGTAAATCGCGGCGCTTGGAGGTTGTGAGCTAGCTCTTGTTGCTTGTTGCGAGGGAGTCGACCTTGCCGTTCAGTTCGGCCTTGTGCGCGGGCGGCAATTCGCTCCAGTGCACATCCAGCAGCGCCCCTTCGATGGCATAGAGCAGCACCTTGGAGGCGCGGAAGCCGCGCGCGCGCACGGCCCGATAGGCGTCTACCGCGCCGAGGCGGCGCAGGTCGCTGGCGCTGTGGATGCCAACGGCATGCAGCCATTGCGCCGAGGTCTTACCGAGGTTCTTCAGGTGTTGTAGTTCATCGTTCATTGCGCCTCCGTGCGTTGCTGCGCAGCTACTGATGAGTGTTATTGGGCAAACCTGCAAGGAAGTGTAGCGGCCAGCGGACAAAACGCCGTTGACCTGGGTCAGCCCAGATTTCTTCCAGGCGCGGGCGCAGGTCGCGCAGCGGGTCGCGGCCACTGGCCTGTTGCAGGCGCTGCACGGCCGACCAGGTGCCGAGGTAGCCGAGCAGTTGCGGCAGATCCCACTGCAGTTCGATGGCGCAGGGCGGCGGCTGCAGGCGCGGGAACGGCGCCTGGATGTCGCGATAACCGGCGTCGACGCTGGCCCGCCCGGGCGGCCAGTAGGGGCCGAGGGTGCGCTGGTAGAAGTCGTCGAGCACGGCGTCCAGCTGGCTGTCGATGCGCAGCAGGCCGTAGCACCAGGCGCAGAACAAACCGTCGGGCTTGAGCAGGCGGCGCACTTCGGCGAAGAAGGCCGGGGTGGCGAACCAGTGCAGGGCCTGGGCGACCACGATCAGATCGATGCTGGCAGCGGCCAGGGGCTGGGCCTCGGCGCTGGCGGCGAAGCAGGCGATGCCGTGCAGGTCGGTGGCGGCGCGCAGCTGCTCGACGCTGCCATCGCAGGCCAGCACCTGGCGGAAGTGGCGGCGCAGCGGGCAGCTGGCCTGGCCACTGCCGCAGGCGATGTCGAGTGCGCGCGCGTGGCCGGGGCTGTTGGCGGCCAGCCAGTCGAACAGGGCGGTCGGGTAGTGCGGGCGGAAGCTGGCGTAGGCGTCGGCGCGGGCACCGAACAGGCGGGCGACTTCGCTCATGGGCCGCCTCAGCGGGTGCGATAGCGCAGGCGGGTACCGAAGTTGAGCGACATGAGGATCTCGTCGGCGCTCAGCTCGGCCGGGAAGTAGGCCCCGGAGATCTGCGCATGGGCGATGCTGGCGCCTTCCAGGCAGGCCTGGCGCAGGTCCAGG
Organism: Pseudomonas sp. L-22-4S-12; assembly: GCF_009799935.1. Lineage (NCBI taxonomy): Bacteria > Pseudomonadati > Pseudomonadota > Gammaproteobacteria > Pseudomonadales > Pseudomonadaceae > Pseudomonas > Pseudomonas sp. L-22-4S-12. Next base: position 1,421,447 of record NZ_WELL01000001.1, read on the forward strand.
CCGCGCAGGTCGGTGCCGCGGAAGTAGGCGTCGGAGAAGTCGATGCCAGCGGCATCCAGCAGGCGCAGGTCGATACCGCGAAAATCGCCGCCCTTGAGGTCGACCGGTTTGTCCTTGGGCTTTTGCGCGTTGAAGTCGCGCACCTGCTCCGAGTGGATCAGGCGGTACAGCGGGCAATCGAGCTGGCGTGGCTGGCTCATGGAGGGCTCCGGGCAGGGTTCGACGCCAGTATAGAAGCTGTGCGCCGGCCTGCCCGGAGTGCGCAGTCAGAGCCCGGGCAGGCGCTGGCGGATGCGCTCGACCAGGCTGTCCAGGCTGGCGCTGTCGTGGGTGTCGACGCGCTTGCTGTGCGCCTGCTCGTCCTCGTCGAGGGGCTCGCGGCTGGCCTGCTGGGCCGCGATCACTTCCAGGGTGGCATCGGAGGGGTCGTTGCCTTCGCTCTGGCGCTGCTGCAGCCAGCCGGCGATCACCGCCTGCGGCGCCTGGCAGTCGAGGATCAGGAAGGGATCGCCGTTCTGTTCGGCGACCTGCCAGGCGGCGGCGCGCTGGGCGCGCTTGAGGTAGGCGGCATCGAGCACCACCGGGAAGCCGGCGTGCAGGGCCTGCTCGGCCAGCTGGTGCAGGCGCTGGTAGGTGGCGCTGCTGGCCTCGGCACTGTAGATGCCGGCATGCAGCTCGCCCCGGGCGGCGGCCGGCTGGTCGCCGAACAGGCGCTTGCGCTCGACGTCGGAGCGGATGCGGATGGCGCCCAGAGCCTCGACCAGGCGCATGGCCACGTGGCTCTTGCCGACCGCCGAGACGCCCGTGGTGATGGCCAGGAACGGCGTGGGGATGGCGCTGTAGCTTTCCGCCAGGTTGGCGTAGTTGCGGTACTGGCGCAGGGTGGCGGCGCGCTGTTCGGCGTCGCTCTGGTGCGCCAGGCTGAACAGGGCGACCTTGGCCCGCACCAGCGCGCGGTAGGCCTTGTAGAAGTTGAGCAGCTCCAGTGCCGCGTAGTCGCCGCTGTGTTCCAGCCAGGCGCTGACGAAACGTCGGGCCAGGGCCTTGAGGCCGCGGTCTTCCAGGTCCATGGCGAGGAAGGCGGCGTCCGAGGCGATGTCGATCAGGCGGAACGGCTCGTTGAACTCGATGCAGTCGAACAGCACCACCTGGCCGTCCAGCAGGGTGGCGTTGCCCAGGTGGATGTCGCCATGGCATTCGCGGATCGAGCCGTTGCCCGCGCGCTGGGCCAGCAGCGGCTCCAGGCGGGCGAAGCTGGCCTCGGTCCAGGCTTCCAGGGCGTCGACCTGGCGCAGGTCGGCGGCTTCGCCGAGCATTGGGCGGATCTGTTCGAAGTTCTGCCGCATCGGCGCCATGATCGCGCCGGGCGAGCACAGCGGGTGGCTGGCGGGCACGGCCGGGGTGCGGCCGTGGAAGTCGGCGATCTGCTTGGCCAGGGCGTCGATATGCGCGGCGCTCAGTTCGCCCCGCGCCTGCACGGCACTGAGCAGCTGGCTCTGCGGGAACTGGCGCATCTTCAGGGCGTATTCGATGACCGGGCCGTCGCCGCCGAGCTGCGGCGCGCTCTCGCTGCCGGTGATCGGCAGCACGTCGAGGTACAGGCCCTGGGTCAGGCGCTGGTTGAGGCGCAGTTCTTCGCCGCAGAAGTGCTGGCGGGCGTCCAGGCCGGTAAAGTCGAGGAAGCCGAAGTTGACCGGTTTCTTGATCTTGTAGGCGAAGGGGCCGGTGAGCAGCACCCAGGAGATGTGCGTCTCGATGACCTGGAACCCTTCCACCGGGTGGGGGTAGAGGGCCGGGTTCTGCAGGGCGGCAATCAGGGCTTGGCTCACGGTCATTCCTTGCTTTTCGGGTGTTTCGGAAGCGGCATTATGGCCGCTGTGCGGCGCTCTGCAAACCGCCGGGGCGCGCCTGTTGGGCCTCGGCAAAGTGCGTATAATGCCGCGCCATGACTCGTTCCCGTACTCCGCGCAAAAGCGCCAAGCGCCGCTCCGGCGCCTCCCGTCCCTGGCTTGGCTGGGCTCTCAAACTCGCATTGGTCGGCCTGGTTGTGCTCGCCGGCTTCGCCGTGTACCTGGATGCCGTGGTGCAGGAGAAGTTTTCCGGCAAGCGCTGGACCGTGCCGGCCAAGGTCTACGCGCGGCCGCTGGAGCTGTTCGTCGGGCAGAAGCTGGCCAAGCAGGACTTCCTCACCGAACTGGACGCCCTCGGCTACCGCCGCGAAAGCGCGGCCGACGGCCCGGGTGCGGCGGTGGTCAACGGCAACGTGGTCGATCTGCATACCCGCGGCTTCCAGTTCTATGAAGGCGCCGAGCCGGCGCAGCGCCTGCGCGTGCGCTTCTCCGGCGCTTATGTGGCCGGGCTCAACCAGGGCAACGGCAGCAAGCTCGATGTCGCCCGCATGGAGCCCTTGCTGATCGGCGGCCTGTACCCGGCGCACCATGAAGACCGCATCCTGATCAAGCTGGAGCAGGCTCCGCCCTATCTGGTGGAAACCCTGGTGGCGGTGGAAGACCGCGACTTCTTCAACCACTTCGGCGTTTCGCCCAAGGGCATCGCCCGTGCCGTCTGGATCAACGCCACCGCCGGGCAGTTGCGCCAGGGCGGCAGCACCCTGACCCAGCAGCTGGTGAAGAACTTCTACCTGACCAGCGAGCGCAGCCTGACCCGCAAGGCCACCGAAGCGATGATGGCGGTCCTGCTGGAGCTGCACTACGACAAGAAGGAAATCCTCGAGGCCTACCTCAACGAGGTGTTCCTCGGCCAGGACGGCCAGCGCGCGGTGCATGGCTTCGGCTTGGCCAGCCAGTATTTCTTCAGCCAGCCGTTGGGCGAGCTGAAGCTGCACCAAGTCGCGCTGCTGGTCGGCATGGTCAAGGGGCCGACCTATTTCAACCCGCGGCGCTTCCCCGAGCGCGCCCTGGAACGGCGCAATCTGGTGCTCGATCTGCTCGAACAGCAGGGCGTGGTCAGTGCCGAACTGGTGGCCCATGCCAAGCAGCAGCCGTTGGGCGTGACCCAGCGCGGCAGCCTGGCCGACAGTTCGTTCCCGGCCTTCCTCGACCTGGTCAAGCGCCAGCTGCGCGAGGATTACCGCGACGAGGACCTGACCGAGGAAGGGCTGCGCATCTTCACCAGCTTCGACCCGATCCTGCAGCTCAAGTCCGAGGCGGCGCTGAGCGAGACGCTCAAGCGCCTGGGCGGGCGCAAGGGGGTGGACGAGGTCGAGGCGGCGATGGTGGTGACCAATCCGGAGAATGGCGAGATCCAGGCCATGCTCGGCAGCCGTCAGCCGCGTTTCGCCGGCTTCAACCGGGCCCTGGATGCGGTGCGACCGATCGGCTCGCTGATCAAGCCGGCGGTCTACCTGACGGCGCTGGAGCGGCCCAGTCAGTACACCCTGACCAGCTGGCTGGCCGATGAGCCATTCTCGGTGAAGGGCCAAGACGGACAAGTCTGGCGCCCGCAGAATTACGATCACAAGGCCCACGGCACCATCTATCTGTATCAGGGCCTGGCCAATTCCTACAACCTGTCGACCGCCAAGCTCGGCCTGGAACTGGGCGTGCCGAATGTACTCAAAACTCTTGAGCGCCTGGGTGTGGATCGCGAGTGGCCAGCCTACCCGTCGATGCTGCTGGGCGCGGGGGCGCTGAGTCCGATGGAAGTGGCGACCATGTACCAGACCCTGGCCAATGGCGGTTTTAATACGCCGTTGCGCGGCATTCGCAGCGTGCTGACGGCCGAAGGCGAACCGCTCAAGCGCTATCCCTTCCAGATTCAGCAGCGTTTCGACGCCGGTGCCATCTACCTCACCCAGAACGCCATGCAGCGGGTGATGCGCGAGGGTACCGGGCGCTCGGTATACAGCCAGCTGCCGTCGTCGCTGACCCTGGCCGGCAAGACCGGTACCAGCAACGACTCGCGCGATAGCTGGTTCGCCGGGTTCAGTCAGGATCTGCTGGCGGTGGTCTGGCTCGGTCGTGACGATAACGGCAAGACGCCGCTGACCGGCGCCACCGGTGCGCTGCAGGTGTGGACCGGGCTGATGGCCAAGGCCGACCCGCTGCCGCTGGACATGCCGCAGCCGGACAATGTCACCCTGGCCTGGGTGGATGCTGCGACGGGGCAGGGCTCGGCGCCGGGTTGTCCGAATGCGGTACAGATGCCGTATATTCGCGGCAGCGAGCCGGCCCCGGGCGCAGCCTGTGGCATGGCGCCGGATGAGGCGGTAATGGATTGGGTACGCGGCTGGCTCGACTGAGTCCGCCCAGAGTGAGGAAGCGAATGAGCAAGTGGTGGTTGTGCGCGGTTGTAGCCTCGACGGTGTTGAGCGGTTGTACCACTGTGCAGCGGGGATCGATCCCGGTCGTGGATGCCAGCGGTTCGTTGCAGGCGGATGAGCAGGGGGCGGGCGATTATCAGCCGGCTACTGCGGCGGCGCAGGCGCAGAGCCTGCCGCAGGACTCCGGTGTGGTGGTCATGGTGCCGGGCGGGGTTTCCTCGGCACCGCTGCAGACCTATCCGGACGGCAGCAGTTCCATGCCTTCCAGTATCAGTTCGGCGCCGCTCAGCAGCGGGCCGATTTCCTCGGCTGGCAGCTACCAGCCCAGCGCGCCGAGCATGCCCAGCGGCATTCCCTCCGGCGGCAGCCTGACTGCGGACGAGCAGCTCGATGGCCCGGTGCTGGCGCTGCTGACCACTGCCCAGCAGCAGCAGAGCAGTGGCGATCTGAATGGTGCCGCCTCCAGCCTGGAGCGTGCCCAGCGCATTGCGCCGCGCGAGCCGCAGGTGCTGTATCGCCTGGCCGAGGTGCGCCTGGCCCAGGGGGATGCGGCCCAGGCCGAGCAGTTCGCCCGCCGTGGCCTGACCCTGGCCAGTGGTCGTCCGGCGCTGCAGGCCGGTCTGTGGGGCTTGATTGCCCAAGCGCGTGAGCGCCAGGGTGACCCGGCCGGTGCCGCCCAGGCGCGCGAGCGGGCCAAGGTCAACCTGTGATGGATGCACGCTTGCCGGCAATAGCCCAGCAGCTGCTGCTGATCGAGCGTGAGTTGCGCGTGCTCGGCTGGTGGATGGCGACGCCGCCGTCAGACGAAGCGCTGGCCAGTCAGGAACCTTTCTGCGTGGACACCCTGCCGTTCGAGGCGTGGCTGCAGTGGGTGTTCCTGTTGCGGATGAGGGCGCTGGTCGAATCGGCCGGGCCGTTGCCCCGTGCGTCGGGTATCCGGTTCATGGCCGAGCAGGTCTATGCGGGGCAGGAGGGACGAGTGCTCGCCCTGCTCGATGCGCTGGGCGAGTTCGATCGGTTGATCGGCGAGGCGGGTTGAGGCGCGGAGTTAGGCGACTTACTGGCAGTTTTCCTTGATCGCCGCTTCGCTCTTGCTCATGCGGTCCTGGCGCTCTTCTTCGGTTATGCGGCGGACTTCATCGCCGACCTTGACCCGCACGCGTGGGTTCGCCTTCATCTGAGCAAGGTCTTTGCGAACCTGCTCGCAGTAAGTATCCAGTTCTTTTTGGTGCTTGGCGGCAGCCTGTCTGGCTTCCTGGTCAAGCGCCTCCTGCTTGGCATCTGCTTGGGGGGCGTCCAGTTTGGGTGTGGCGGCCGGTGGAGCAATCTTGGGTTGGGTGATATTGGGGTTCACCTCCGCAGCCGCTTGGCCCTCGGGCGGCTGCGCGCCAAAGTGCGTGTTGCCCTGGGCGTCTACCCATTTGTAGATCTGGCCGGCCGAGGCAGTAGCGCTCAGGGCGAGCAGCAGGCTGCCCGTGAGAATCATGCGACGCATGTTGTGTCCTTGTATTGGCTGCGGAACCTGGTGGCTACTATAACCAAAACCCGGCAAACGTCATCCTGCGCCGCATCACAGCTATCGGACGAAGTTTCCGTGCGCGATAACTTGACTTAGTGTGCACGAATCAGAACAATCCCAGGCTCTGCTGTAGTGGAGTCCGCCGCAAGTGTCCTCCAGCTCAGCGAAAAAAGGCGCTACCCGTGCCGACCCCCGTTACACCCGCAACGCGTTACCTCGCGCTGGGAAGGAGGGGCCCCGCAAGATTGGGCCGTTCCGCTACACGTCAAGCAGACCTCGTAGTACCCGCGACCACAGTCGCCGCCCGTTTGCTGACCTGTAAGACCTACTTCAAGGACCACTCGTTGACGGGTGGTAATCTGGCGTTCTAGAGGTGAACAACGTGGAGCTTTTATCCGGCGCTGAAATGGTCGTCCGCTCTTTGCGTGACGAAGGCGTGAAGTACATCTATGGGTACCCGGGCGGTGCCCTCCTGCACATCTACGATGCCCTGTTCAAAGAGCCGGAAGTGACCCATATCCTGGTGCGTCACGAGCAGGCTGCTACCCACATGGCCGACGGCTATGCCCGCGCCACCGGCAAGCCCGGCGTGGTGCTGGTGACCTCCGGCCCAGGCGCGACCAATGCCATCACCGGCATCGCTACCGCCTACATGGACTCGATTCCGATGGTCATCATTTCCGGTCAGGTGCCCAGCACCGTGGTCGGTACCGATGCCTTCCAGGAAACCGACATGGTCGGTATTTCCCGTCCGATCGTGAAGCACAGCTTCATCATCAAGCATCCTTCGGAAATCCCCGAAGTGATCAAGAAGGCCTTCTACCTTGCCCAGTCCGGTCGCCCCGGTCCGGTGGTGGTGGATATTCCCAAGGACATGGGCGATCCGTCGCAGAAGTTCGAATACAGCTACCCGAAGAAGGTCAAGCTGCGCTCCTACAGCCCGGCTACCCGTGGGCACTCCGGGCAGATCCGCAAGGCGGCCGAGATGCTTCTGGCGGCCAAGCGTCCGGTGCTCTACTCCGGCGGCGGCGTGATCATGGGTGGCGCTTCCGAGCCGCTCACCGAACTGGCCAAGATGCTCAACATCCCGGTGACCAACACCCTGATGGGCCTCGGCGCCTTTCCCGGCAGCGATCGTCAGTTCGTCGGCATGCTCGGCATGCACGGCAGCTACACTGCCAACCTGACCATGCACCACGCCGATGTGATCCTGGCTGTCGGTGCGCGTTTCGATGACCGCGTGATCAACGGCGAGACCGGCGCCAAGTTCTGCCCGAACGCCAAGATCATCCACATCGACATCGACCCGGCTTCGATCTCCAAAACCATCAAGGCCGACATCCCGATCGTTGGTCCGGTGGACAGCGTGCTGACCGAGATGGTCGCCATCCTCAAGGAAATCGGCGAGACCCCGAACAAGGAAACCGTCGCCAACTGGTGGAAGCAGATCGACGAGTGGCGCGGCAGCGGCCGCCTGTTCCCCTACAACGAGGGCGACGGCAGCATCATCAAGCCGCAGACCGTGATCGAGACCCTCAGCGAAGTGACCAAGGGCGATGCCTTCATCACCTCCGACGTCGGCCAGCACCAGATGTTCGCGGCGCAGTACTACCGCTTCAACAAGCCGAACCGCTGGATCAACTCCGGCGGCCTGGGCACCATGGGCTTCGGCTTCCCCGCAGCCATGGGTGTCAAGCTGAACTTCCCGGAGGCCGACGTGGCCTGCGTCACCGGCGAAGGCAGCATCCAGATGAACATCCAGGAGCTGTCGACCTGCCTGCAGTACGACCTGCCGGTGAAGATCGTCAACCTGAACAACGGTGCCTTGGGCATGGTTCGCCAATGGCAGGACATGCAGTACAGCAGCCGTTACTCGCACTCGTACATGGAATCGCTGCCTGACTTCGTCAAGCTGGCCGAGGCCTATGGTCACGTGGGCATGCGCATCACCGACCTGAAAGACCTCAAGCCGAAGATGGAAGAAGCCTTCGCCATGAAGAACCGCCTGGTGTTCCTCGACATTGCCGTGGATACCAGCGAGCACGTGTACCCGATGCAGATTCGCGGCGGTGCCATGCGTGACATGTGGCTGAGCAAGACGGAGCGGACCTGAACATGCGCCATATCATCTCCCTGTTGCTGGAAAACGAACCCGGCGCCCTGTCGCGCGTGGTTGGCCTGTTCTCCCAGCGCAACTACAACATCGAAAGCCTGACCGTGGCGCCGACCGAGGACCCGACCCTGTCGCGTCTGACGCTGACCACCGTAGGCCACGATGATGTGATCGAGCAGATCACCAAGAACCTCAACAAGCTGATCGAAGTGGTCAAGCTGGTGGACCTGTCGGAAAGCGCCCACATCGAGCGCGAGCTGATGCTGGTCAAGGTCAAGGCCACCGGTGCCCAGCGCGCCGAGGTCAAGCGCACCACCGACATCTTCCGCGGGCAGATCGTCGACGTGACCAGCAGCGTCTACACCATTCAGCTGACCGGTACCAGCGACAAGCTGGACAGCTTCATCCAGGCCATCGGCACCGCGTCGATCCTGGAAACCGTACGCAGTGGTGTCACCGGCATTGCCCGTGGCGACAAGGTCTTGAGTATCTGACCGGCATGCCGCAGAGAGCCCCGCCCAGTGCGGGGCTTTTTATTTCTGGCGATTCCAGAAGGCGGCGATCAGCGGTTCCTTGAGGCGCTTTTGCAGGGCAAACAGGCCGATGTCGTACGCGGTCAGTGGGGGCTGGATGTCGTAGATGCGAATGCGCGCGGTCAGTGGGCTGTTGTCCAGCACGATCTGTGGCACCACGCCGATACCGAATCCCAGGCTCACCATGCTGACGATGGCTTCATTACCGCTCACCTGGGCGTAGATGCGCGGTTTGATGCCATGGCTCTTCAGCCAGCGGTCGGTGCGCGTCCGCGCCAGCCCCTCTTCCGACAGAATCATCGGTACGTCCCGCCAGGTCTCTGCGCTGGGGTGCTTCAGCTGTTCGTCGCTGAGCAGTTGGGATGACTGTGGGCCGATGAAGCGCAACTCGGAGCGAGCTATGGGTTGGAATTCGATGTCGGCCGGCAAGCTGTCCGGGCGAGCGCCGATGGCGAGGTCTTCCAGTTCCTGCTGCACGCGCTCGACGGCCTTGGCCGGATCCCCGGTATGCAGCTTCATTTCGATGCGCGGGTAGTTCTGGCGGAAGCTGCTGAGAATGTCGTACAGAAAGCTGTAGCTGGCCGTGACCGAGCAATACAGGGAGAGCTCGCCGTGCAGGATCTGTTGGTCCTGTTTGAATGTCTGGCGGATGGCCTGCCAGCCGTTCACTACCTCCTGGGCGTATTCGCGAAACTGCTGTCCCTCGCGGGTCAGGCGAACCGAGCGATTGTCACGCAGGAATAGCGGGGCGCCGAGTTCATCTTCGAGTTGTTTGATGCTGCGGCTGAGGGCCGAAGGGCTGACATGCTGTTCGCGGCTGGTTTTGCCGAAGTGCAGGTTGTCTGCCAAAGAAAGAAAAAGCCTGAGTGCGTGGCTATCCATAATCGTTTCGTATATCGGCACGTTGTGTTGCAAATATATCATTTTACGCAATGGGGAGGATCGCTTAAGGTGCGTCCCTAGCGGTGCTGCGCACCTCACTCCATTCGTTTCAGAAGAGCCAAGACCATGAAAGTTTTCTACGACAAAGACTGTGACCTCTCGATCATCCAGGGCAAGAAAGTTGCCGTTATCGGCTACGGCTCCCAGGGTCACGCCCAGGCGTGCAACCTGAAGGACTCCGGCGTCGACGTCACCATCGGTCTGCGCAAGGGCTCCGCCACTGTCGCCAAGGCCGAAGCCCATGGCCTGAAAGTGACCGACGTGGCCACCGCCGTTGCCAACGCCGACCTGGTCATGATCCTCACCCCGGACGAATTCCAGGGCCGTCTGTACAAGGACGAGATCGAGCCGAACATCAAGAAGGGCGCCACCCTGGCCTTCTCCCACGGCTTTTCGATCCACTACAATCAGGTCGTACCGCGTGCCGACCTCGACGTGATCATGATCGCGCCGAAAGCCCCGGGCCACACCGTGCGTTCCGAGTTCGTCAAAGGCGGCGGCATCCCTGACCTGATCGCCATCTACCAGGACGCTTCCGGCAACGCCAAGAACGTCGCCCTGTCCTACGCCGCAGGCGTCGGTGGCGGCCGTACCGGCATCATCGAAACCACCTTCAAGGACGAGACCGAAACCGACCTGTTCGGTGAGCAGGCCGTTCTCTGCGGCGGTTGCGTCGAGCTGGTCAAAGCCGGTTTCGATACCCTGGTTGAAGCCGGCTACGCGCCGGAAATGGCCTACTTCGAGTGCCTGCACGAGCTGAAGCTGATCGTCGACCTGATGTTCGAAGGCGGCATCGCCAACATGAACTACTCGATCTCCAACAACGCTGAGTACGGCGAGTACGTGACCGGTCCGGAAGTCATCAACGCTGAATCCCGTCAGGCCATGCGCAACGCTCTGAAGCGCATCCAGGACGGCGAATACGCCAAGATGTTCATTACCGAAGGCGCGGCCAACTACCCGTCCATGACCGCCTACCGTCGCAACAATGCCGCGCACGGCATCGAAGTGGTCGGCGAGAAGCTGCGCGCGATGATGCCGTGGATTTCCGCCAACAAGATCGTCGACAAGACCAAGAACTAAGTCTTTCGACGTTCGAAAAAGACGCGGCTCCGGCCGCGTTTTTTTATGCTCGCTTCGGGCTTCTGGTATAAAGCCCATTCGTTTGCAGGGCGCTGGCGAACCTGGCTCGCCGGCTCCGGTCGAAGTCCAATCAAACCGTTGCAAGGTATTGTTCATGAACGAACGTCCCGAGGAATCCGGCAAGGCCCCCGAAGAGGAGAGCCTCCTGCCCATCGATGAACATGTGGAAGAAGGGCAGGACGCCGAAGGCCGCAAGGTTCGTCATCGCGGCATCTACCTGCTGCCCAACCTGTTCACCACTGCCGCCCTGTTTTCCGGGTTCTACGCCATCGTCAATGGCATGAACGGGCAGTTCGATCATGCCGCCATCGCCATCTTCGTGGCCATGGTGCTCGACGGCCTGGATGGGCGCGTGGCGCGCCTGACCAATACCCAGAGTGCATTCGGAGCCGAATACGACTCGCTGTCGGACATGGTCGCCTTCGGTGTGGCGCCGGCGCTGGTCGCCTTCGAATGGGCGCTGGGCAGTCTGGGCAAGGTCGGCTGGATGGTGGCCTTCATCTATGTCGCCGGTGCGGCGTTGCGTCTGGCGCGTTTCAACACTATGGTCGGCAAGGCCGACAAGCGCTTCTTCATCGGCCTGGCCAGTCCGGCTGCGGCAGCCCTGGTGGCCGGTACCGTATGGGCGTTCAGTGACTTCGGCATCAAGGGCTCGAACATGGCCTTCGTGGTCGCCCTGCTGGTCGCGGCTGCCGGTACCCTGATGGTGAGCAATATCAAGTACCACAGCTTCAAGGATCTCGACCTCAAGGGGCGCGTGCCTTTCGTGGCCATTTTGATCGTGGTGCTGGTGTTCGCCGTGGTCTTCAGCGATCCGCCACGCATCCTGCTGCTGATCTTCGTGGCCTATGCCGCTTCCGGTCCGGTGCAATACTTGTTGCAGCTGCGTCGCCGCAAAGCTGCGCAGTGATGTAATTTCCTGCCGGCTCCGCGGTCTATTGGCGCATCAGTCGTCCTTAACCGCGGAGCCATCATGCTGATCAAAAGCCCTCCCGCATCCGCTGCACGCGAATCCGACGTCACCCCAGAAGCCGTCTATCTGTCACGCCGCAGGTTCATGACCGCTGCCGGTGGTCTGGCGGCTATGGGCGCTTTGTCGCTGCGGGCCGAAAGCCAGCGCTATGTCGATGTCGAGCCCGCTGCCGCTCCCACCTGGTTCGCCGACAAGCTTGCCGAAGTGCGCTGGGGCGCGGTAATCCCCGGTGAAGAGGCGTTGACTCCGTTCAAGGATGTCACTCACTACAACAATTTCTATGAGTTCGGTACCAGCAAGGGCGATCCCGCGCGTTATGCCGACAAGCTTGAAGTGGAGCCGTGGGCGGTGATGATCGATGGGGCGGTCGCCAAGCCGGGGTTGGTGTCCTTGGAGAACCTGGTCAGGCCGCATCAGTTGGAGGAGCGCATCTATCGGCTGCGCTGCGTCGAGGGCTGGTCGATGGTGATCCCTTGGCTGGGCTTCCCTCTGTCCGCGCTGCTCAAGCTGGCCGAGCCGACGGCACAGGCCAAATACGTACGCTTCGAAACCAAGGTTGCAGCCGAGCAGATGGCAGGTGTGCGCTCCGGTTTTTCCCTGATCGACTGGCCTTATGTTGAGGGGCTGCGAATGGATGAGGCCATGCACCCGCTGACCATCCTAGCCGTTGGGCTCTATGGGCGCGTGCTGCCGAATCAGAATGGCGCGCCGCTGCGCCTGGTTGTGCCGTGGAAGTACGGTTTCAAGAGTATCAAGTCGATTGTGCGCATCAGCTTGCTTGAAGACCAGCCCAAAACCACCTGGGAGAGCTTGGCGCCTGACGAGTACGGCTTCTATGCCAACGTCAATCCGAGCGTCGATCACCCGCGCTGGAGTCAGGCCAATGAGCGTCGCCTGCCGGGCAGTCTGTTCCGCCCGAATGTGATTCCGACTCGGATGTTCAATGGCTATGACGAAGTGGCTGCGCTTTACAGTGACCTCGACCTGCGGAAGTACTATTGATGCGCTATCGAAACTGGCGGTTGGCTGTATTCGTCGCGACGACGTGTCCCCTGCTGCTGTGGCTCTATCAGGGCTTGATGCAATCGCTGGGGGCCGATCCCGGCAAGACGCTGGTTGACCGGCTCGGGCTGGGGGCGTTGATTATCCTATTGCTGACGCTGTCGATGACGCCGTTGCGCCGTCTGACGAACTGGGGTGGTTGGATAGCGGTGCGCCGGCAATTGGGGTTGTGGTGCTTCAGTTATGTGCTGCTGCATGTCTGTGGCTACCTGCTGTTTCTTCTCGGGCTGGATTTCACCCAGTTGCTCGATGATCTGCGTGAACGTCCTTACATCATTGTCGGGGCGCTGGCTTTTAGCGGGTTACTTGCCTTGGCGCTGACGTCCAATCAGTACAGCATTCGGCGACTGGGCAAGCGCTGGCGGCAGCTGCATAGGCTCGTCTATTTCATCTTGGGCCTGGCCTTGCTGCATATGCTGTGGGTCGTACGTTCGGATATTGGTGAGTGGCTGCTCTATGCGGTCATTGGTGCTGTGCTGCTGTTGTTGCGTTTGCCAGCTCTGGCGGGCCGCTTATCGGGCCGTTTGGCAGGATTGACGAAGGCTGTGCAATAAAGTGTTGACGGCAAGTTTTGCAGGCCTATAATCCGCACCTCTTCCGGCGCGGCCTTATCTAAAAACTCCTTGATAAACAAAGAGTTAGAAGAAAATAAAAGGTTGCGGCGGTGGCGGATTCGAGTAGAATGCGCCGGGCTGGCAGGGTGGTGGTTTGATCCTGTCGGTGCTTCGGTTCGAAAGAGCTGAAGAGGCTTGAAAGAGGTGGTTGACAGCGAGTTTGAACGCTGTAGAATTCGCCTCCCGCTGATGTGAAGCGTAAAGCGGATCGGAAGCGCAAGCGGTTGAGAAGAAACGAAAAATTCTTCGAAACTGGTTGACAGAAAGAAAGGCTGCTGTAGAATGCGCGGCCTCGGTTGAGACGAAAGCCTTGATCGAAACGCTCTTTAACAACTTGAATCAAGCAATTCGTGTGGGTGCTTGTGGAG
>NZ_WELL01000020.1:0-569 GCF_009799935.1 Pseudomonas sp. L-22-4S-12
CTGGTGCGCTTCAAGGGCAAGCTGCAACCGGGCATCACCCTGCGTGACCTGGTCCATGCCATCCCTTACTACGCAATCAAGGCTGGCCTGCTGACCGTCGAGAAGAAGGGCAAGATCAACGCCTTCTCCGGCCGCATCCTGGAGATCGAAGGTCTGGACGAGCTGACCGTTGAACAGGCTTTCGAGCTGTCCGACGCCTCGGCCGAGCGCTCCGCCGCCGGTTGCACCATCAAGCTGCCGGAAAAGGCCATCGCCGAGTACCTGCGCTCCAACATCACCATGCTGCGCTGGATGATCGGCGAAGGTTACGGCGATGCCCGCACCCTGGAGCGTCGCGCCCAGGCCATGGAAGCCTGGCTGGCCAACCCGCAACTGCTGGAAGCCGACAAGGACGCCGAATACGCCGAGATCATCGAGATCGACCTGGCCGACGTCAAAGAGCCGGTGCTCTGCGCGCCGAACGATCCGGACGACGCCCGTCTGCTGTCCAGCGTGGCCGGTGAGAAAATCGACGAAGTGTTCATCGGTTCGTGCATGACCAACATCGGTCACTTCCGCGCCGCCGGCAA
>NZ_WELL01000021.1:0-543 GCF_009799935.1 Pseudomonas sp. L-22-4S-12
AGCGCGTGTGGAACGCCAACATGCAGTGCTATGGCGCGGTGAAGGTCTGGAAGCAACTCCGGCGAGAAGGCATCGAGGCCGCCAGATGCACGGTGGAGCGGTTGATGCGTCGGGCTGGATTGCAGGGCGTAAGGCGCGGCCAGGTTGTGCGGACAACGGTGGCGGGCGACAAGTCCCTCTGCCCGCTGGATCGTGTCCAGCGCCAGTTCCATGCCGACCGCCCCAACCAGCTGTGGGTATCGGACTTCACCTACGTGTCGACCTGGCAGGGATGGCTGTATGTGGCGTTCGTGATTGACGTGTTTGCGCGGCGCATCGTCGGCTGGCGAGTCAGCACCAGCATGAAGACCGACTTCGTGCTGGATGCCCTAGAGCAGGCGCTGTATGCCCGTCAGCCGCATCGCACAGGAGGCCTGATCCATCACAGCGACCGTGGCAGCCAGTACGTCTCGATACGTTACACCGAGCGCCTGGCCGAGGTCGGCATCGAGCCCTCGGTGGGTAGCAAGGGCGATAGCTACGACAACGCCTTGGCCGAAACCA
>NZ_WELL01000022.1:0-542 GCF_009799935.1 Pseudomonas sp. L-22-4S-12
AGATCAAAAGCTTTGCCCACTACTTGTGGGGAGAGTCCATATACGCATTGTTAGGCGTGTTACTTAGGTAGGTTTTTGGTTGGAGTTCTGCTCCATTTTCCTTTTTTGTCGTTGTAGCTATACCACCACACGACGGATTTTTGATTTGGTATTGAGGTGCAGCTCAAATCTGCCTCTATATAGTATGTGGTTCCGCCCATTCTTCTTTCTTTATCTATTTTTGAAATCTTGCACACTGAGGTTTCTCTGGCTAAGTCTCCCTCAAAGTCGGGCTTTCCTTTCTGAATGATGTTTGCAATTTTATACAGCCCTCCGGTTACGAAGGGCGATGCAATTACACTAACGAAGGTGACAGCTAGGCATTTAATGTAAAAGCCTCGTTGATATTTTAGTTTGAAAATTATCAGTTGAAATGCAGCAATGGATCCAGCCCAGAATAGGAATAGCACTCCTCCTGCTAAGGCAGCTCCCCAGCTTCTGGAGTTTGTGAATCGCCCCGGCTTTTGTGGAGGCTGTTTCGTTTAAGTCAGGCCGCCATGGCC
>NZ_WELL01000023.1:0-527 GCF_009799935.1 Pseudomonas sp. L-22-4S-12
CCTTGGACCCCAGCGCATTCATACTCGCCCTGGCCGGCCCCGGTGGCATGGGACTGGCCTATCTGGCAATGGCCAACTCCAAAGGCTTTAAGGACATGCACAGCAGTTACCATCACGGGATACATGACTGGAATGAGTTCACCCAATTCTATGCCGACCGTTCTCGCCACCTGATCAGCATGGAATACAACTGGTTCAATGAGAATACCCAAAGCACTATGCCGTGGTGGTCTTATGTCTTCTGCCATAAGAAGGACTACCAAGCCAACCTGGCGTTTGTAAAAAGCCAGATCCCCAATACGCCTTGCATCGTGCAGAAAGTAGATGTACTGCAGTTTTAAAAAATCGACCTATCTATTAAATAGTGCCGACCGGCCTGCAATGTTATTAGTCTCGAACAACGCGCACAGCCTCCTTCAGCAGCGAACCCATTGCCGACATGGTGCTGGCAAGGCCACCCGCCTGCTCCCCTTCCATGTGCCCGCAGCCAGTTATTAAGACGACCATGAACAACGACCTGCAAGTTC
>NZ_WELL01000024.1:0-456 GCF_009799935.1 Pseudomonas sp. L-22-4S-12
GCGTGGCCTGGCGCCAGAACGAGCAGACCTACGACGGCGCCCTGGCCCAGCTCAAACCGCTCGCCGGGCTGACCCTGACCTATGCCTACATCGACAACATCAACACCATCTTCGGCCCCGGCAACGGCCAGTACGACGGCGCCGGCAACCCGGCCAACATCGAAGGCCACAGCCACCTGATCAACGCCCAGTACGTGCTCATGCCCGAGCTGACCGTCACCGCCTACGACTACCTGCTCGGCCTCGATAACCTCAGCGTCGGCAGCCAGTCCAGCGAGACCACCGGCCTGCGCCTGAACGGCGCGATCCAGGGCTTCAGCTATGTTCTGGAATACGCCCAGCAGCAGGACTACGCCGACAACCCGCTGGAGCTGGACAGCGACTACTACCTGGCCGAACTGGGCTACACCCTCAAGGGCGTGGCGCTGAAGGCCGGCTACGAAGTGCTGGGCGGCG
>NZ_WELL01000025.1:0-420 GCF_009799935.1 Pseudomonas sp. L-22-4S-12
GTCCCGGGCGCCGACTTCAACGGCACCATCAGCTTCGACTACGTGGCCCAGGACGCCGATGGCGACACCGCCAGCGCCACCGTCAACATCGACGTCGCCGCGGGCAACGACCCGGTCGTCGCCGTGGATGACAGCTTCAACGTCAACGAAGACGGCTCGGTCAGCCTCGACCTGCTCGGCAACGACAGCGCCGCCGATGGTGGCCTGAGCCTGCAGAGCATCAACGGCACCGCCCTCACCGGCGCCGCCCAGGCGATCGTGGTCAGCAACGGCGTGGTCAACGTCGCCGCCGACGGCAGCCTGACCTTTGTCCCGGGCGCCGACTTCAACGGCACCATCAGCTTCGACTACGTGGCCCAGGACGCCGATGGCGACACCGCCAGCGCCACCGTCAGCATCGACGTCGCCGCGGGCAACGAC
>NZ_WELL01000026.1:0-258 GCF_009799935.1 Pseudomonas sp. L-22-4S-12
TATTTTGCCCAGGCGGAGCTCGACCGCCGCACCAAGTCCTGAGGGCATTTGTCGATCAGCATCGTGACCGTCTCGGGGTCGAGTCGATCTGCCGCGTCTTGCAGATCGCCCCGTCCGGTTACCGTAGGCACGCGGCCCAACTTCGTAACCCGGTACTGCGCTCCTGCCGTGCACGGCGTGACGACACATTGATTCCGGAAATTCAGCGCGTGTGGAACGCCAACATGCAGTGCTATGGCGCGGTGAAGGTCTGGAAGC
>NZ_WELL01000027.1:0-255 GCF_009799935.1 Pseudomonas sp. L-22-4S-12
TCAGCGACCAGCTGCTGGCGCAGAGCGAGCAGGTGGTGCTGCTGATCGAACGCCATACCGGCAGCCAGAGCGCCCGCCTGGTCAACCGCAGTGGCCGCCAGCGCATGCTCAGCCAACGCATCGCCAAGCTCTACCTGGCCGTCAGCTGGCGCCTGCCGGTCGAGGGCCTGGAGGCGGAGCTGCAAAAAGCCACCGAGGAGTTCGAAACCGCCCAGCAGGAACTGCTCGCCGCAAGGCAGAACACCCCGCAGATCA
>NZ_WELL01000028.1:0-233 GCF_009799935.1 Pseudomonas sp. L-22-4S-12
GGAATGGCGTATTAGGGCCCGCCCCTACAACACGACCATTGCCAATGGCATGTTTGCTTTCATGACCATAGCCATGGTCATAGTATTTTATTTGATGTTACACAACGACAATGACCTCTCCACCCTTGGGAAGTTTGCATGGAGCCTCCCCCCCTGCGCTGTTTTCTTGGCTGCTCTTTACGGAACCACCCACCAAAAAACCAAATTCGCCTACCGCTTTACCAAAGCAGGCA
>NZ_WELL01000029.1:0-217 GCF_009799935.1 Pseudomonas sp. L-22-4S-12
GATGGTAGTGTGGGGCTTCCCCATGTGAGAGTAGGTCATCGTCAAGCTCCTATCCGGAAACCCCGTTCTGCATGCAGGACGGGGTTTTCCTTTTTATGTAACCCTGGTGTTTTTAGGGTTGGCTGGATCGGGATTAACTCCCAGGAAGCCTAAGCAGTTGAAAAGAAACGAAAAATTCTTCGAAACTGGTTGACAGAAAGAAAGGCTGCTGTAGAAT
>NZ_WELL01000002.1:0-378734 GCF_009799935.1 Pseudomonas sp. L-22-4S-12
CGCCGCCCAGCACTTCGTAGCCGGCCTTCAGCGCCACGCCCTTGAGGGTGTAGCCGAGTTCGGCCAGAAGGTAGTCGCTGTCCAGCTCCTGCGGGTTGCTGTCGTAGTCGCTCTGGCGCGCGTATTCCAGGGCGTAGCTGAAGCCCTGGATCGCGCCGTTGAGGCGCAGGCCGTTGGTCTGGCTGGACAGCGCACCCTGGGCGCCGGTGGGGGTGATGGCCAGGTTGTCGAGGTCCAGCAGGTAGCTGTAGGCGGTGGCGGTCAGCTCGGGCATGAACACGTACTGGGCGTTGACCAGGTGGCTGTGGCCCTCGATGTTGGCCGGGTTGGCGGCGCTGTCGTGCTGGCCGTTGTCCGGGCCGAAGATGGTGTTGACCTGATCGATGTAGGCGTAGGTCAGGGTCAGCCCGGCGAGCGGCTTGAGCTGGGCCAGGGCGCCGTCGTAGGTCTGCTCGTTCTGGCGCCAGGCCACGCCGCCGACGAAGCGCTGGTTGTCCAGGTTGATGCGCTGGCGGCCGAGCACGGCGCTGCCGTACTGGTGGTCGTAGCGCAGCAGGGCCTGGTTGATTTCGCTGCCGTCCGGGTCGGGCACCGCCGAGTACTCGGTCTGGCCGTTGCGGGTGTCGTTGTAGGCGGCATCGCCGATGCGGCTGACGTTGTCGGCCTCGACCAGGGCGGAGAGGCCGTACCACTTGCCGCTCTGGAAGCCGAGGCGGGTGCGCAGGGTCTGGGCGTTGGCGTGCTTGAGGGCGTTGTCCTGGTCGACGTGTTCAACGCGGTAGCGGGCGTCGAAGATCGGCTTGCCCTCGGTGAACAGGTTGCTGAAGGCCTCTTCGGCCAGCACGGGGGTGGCGCAGGCCAGTAGCGGCAGGATGATCCAACTGTTGGCGCGTGGGTACATACGGGTTCTCCCGGGTGTCAAAGTTGGGGCTGACGATAGGCGCCGGCGGCGAATCGACCTTGATGTTCATCAAGTTCCGCCGGGCATCGCGCGATCCGGCCTGCGGCCTGGCGCCGTGCCTGTTGCGGCGGGGGCGGGGGGCGCTCAGTTGAGGGCGACGGCCTTGACCTGCGCCCACAGCGCCTGGCCCGGCTGCAGCTGCAGCTGTTCCAGGGAGTAGCGGGTGATCAGCGCCAGCAGCGGGTGGCCGTCGGCCTCCAGTTGCAGCAGGGCGTGGGCCGGATGCGGCGCCGCGCGGATGGCCAGCAGGCGCACCGGCAGCTGGTTGAGCGCGCTGCTGGTGCCGGGGTGCTGGTGGGAGACGCTGACATCGCGGGCGCGAATCCGGCAGCGCAGCGGCGTGCCGGCTGCCGCCTGGCTGGCCGGCAGGTGCAGGCTCAGGCCCCGGGGCCCGGCCAGGCGCAGGCTGAGCAACTGGTAGTCGGGGTCGAAGGCGGCGACGCGGCCGTCCAGCAACACGCCGACCTCGTCGTCGCCCTGGCCGGGCAGGTCGTGGCCGGCCAGCACCTCGGCGGGCGGGCCGCAGGCCTGCAGGCGACCGTCGCGCAGCAGGAGCAGGCGGTCGGCCAGGCGCAGGATCTCGTCGTGGGCATGGGTCACGTAGAGCATGGGGATCTGCAGCTCGTCGTGCAGGCGCTCCAGGTAGGGCAGGATCTCCCGCTTGCTGGCCTGGTCGAGGGCCGCCAGCGGCTCGTCGAGCAGCAGCAGGCTGGGGTTGCACAGCAGGGCGCGGGCGATGGCCACGCGCTGGCGCTGGCCGCCGGACAGCTGGGCGGGGCGACGGCCGAGCAGCGCCTCGATCCCCAGCCAGTGGATCGCCTGTTCGGGGGCGATGCGCCGGCTGGCCGGAGCGCTGCGTTGCCAGCCGAACAGCAGGTTGCGGCGCACGTCGAGGTGCTCGAACAGGCGCCCGTCCTGGAACACCAGGCCCAGCGGGCGCCGGTGCGGCGGCACGAACAGCCGGCGCTGGCTGTCCTGCCAGCAGTGCTCGCCCACCGCCAGGTAGGCCGGCTCGGCGCGCTCCAGGCCGGCCAGGCAGCGCAGCAGGCTGGTCTTGCCGCAGCCGGACGGCCCGGAAATCACCGTGACCCCGGCCAGCGGCGTGTCCAGTTCCAGGCGCAGCTCGAAGTCGCCGCGGCGCAGCTGCAGACGGGCCTGCAGGTTCATCTGCCACCCCGCTGGCGCAGGCCGCCATACAGCGCCAGCAGGGCGCAGAACGACACCAGCAGCAGGCCGCCGGCCAGCCAGTGGGCGCTGGCGTAGTCCATGGCCTCGACGTGGTTGAATATCTGCACCGAAACCACGCGGGTGCGCTGCGGGATGTTGCCGCCGATCATCAGCACGATGCCGAACTCGCCCAGGGTATGGGCGAAGGCCAGCACGGCGGCGGCCAGGTAGGCGCTGCGGGTCTGCGGCAGGACCACGTGCAGGAAGCTGTCCCAGGGCCCGGCGCGCAGGGTCGCGGCGGCCTCCAGCGGGGCGCGACCGAGCTGGACGAAGGCGCTCTGCAGGGGCTGCACGACGAAGGGCAGGGAGTAGATCAGCGAGCCGATCACCAGGCCGCTGAAGCTGAAGGCCAGGGTGCCGAGGCCGAGGCTGGCGGTCAGCTGGCCGAGCGGGCTCTGCGGGCCGAGGGCGACCAGCAGGTAGAAACCGATCACCGTGGGCGGCAGGACCAGGGGCAGGGCGACCAGGGCGGCCACCGCGCCGCGCAGGCGCCGGCGGCTGTGCGCCAGCCACCAGGCCAGCGGGGTGCCGAGCAGGAGCAGGAGCAGGGTGGTGACGCCGGCCAGTTGCAGGGTCAGGCGGATGGCGGAGAGGTCGTCCGGGGCGAGCATGGGCGGCCTACAGGCGGTAGCCGTAGCGGCGGATCAGCGCCTGGCTGGCGGGGCTGCGCAGAAACGCGAGGAACTCGCCGGCCAGCGGATTGGGCTGGCCGGCCCGCAGCAGCACGGCGTCCTGCTGCAGCGGCGGATACAGGTGTTGCGGCACCGGCCAGGCCGAACCGGCGCGCAGGCGGCCATCGACGAACACCTGGGAATAGGCGACCAGGCCCAGCTCGGCATTGCCGCTGGCGATGAACTGCTGCACCTGGGCGATGTTCTGCCCCTCGACCAGGCGCGCTTGCAGGCGCCCCTGCGGGTCCAGCCTGGCCAGCAGGGCGTGGCTGGCCTGGCCGTAGGGCGACAGCCGGGCATTGGCTAGGGCCAGGTGCCGGAAGCTGTCGCCCTGCAGCACCAGGCCCTGGGCATCGACCAGATCCGTGCGGGCCGACCACAGCACCAGTTGGCCGGTGGCGTAGGTGAAGCGGCTGCCGGCCACGGCCAGGCCTTCGCGCTCCAGGCGCGCCGGGGTGGCGTCGTCGGCGGCCAGCAGCACTTCGAACGGCGCGCCGTTGCGGATCTGCGCATACAGCTGGCCGGTTCCGCCGAGGGAGATCAGCAGCCGCCCGCCCTGCTGCGCCTCGAAGCGGCTGGCCAGTTCGCGCAGCGGCGCGGCGAAGTTGGCGGCGGCGGCCACCGACAGTTCGGCGGCCGCCAGCAGCGGGCCGGGCAGCAGGGCGAGCAGGCAGAGCAGGATGATCGAGCGCATGGTCGGGTCGGGGCGGCTAGGGGAGCCCAGCCTAAACGGCGCGGCGCCGGGCGGGCTTGATTTTGGACAAGTCGGCGGCGCCTGGCCCATGCTATCTCGGTGCGCGAGTGGGTTAATCGAGGAATGCCGCGTGGATGTCAAACAGCTATTGGCCAACAACCGTTACTGGGCCGAGTCCCTGCGCGCCCGGGACCCCGAGTTCTTCGCCCGCCTGGCGCGCCAGCAGCGCCCGGAGTTTCTCTGGATCGGCTGCTCGGACAGCCGGGTGCCGGCCAACGAGGTGGTCGGCCTGATGCCGGGCGAGCTGTTCGTGCACCGCAACGTGGCCAACATGGTGGTGGCCACCGACATGAACTTCCTCTCGGTGCTGCAGTACGCGGTGGATGTGCTGCAGGTCAAGCAGGTGATCGTCTGCGGCCACTACGGCTGCGGCGGCGTGCGGGCGGCCCTGGGCCATGAGGCGCTGGGCCTGATCGACAACTGGTTGCGCGCGCTGAAGGCGCTCTATCACCAGAACCTGGAACGCTTCGCCGACCTGGAGGCGGAACAGCAGGTCAATCTGCTCTGCGAGCTGAACGTGCAGCGCCAGGTGCGCAACGTGTGCCACACCACCATCGTGCAGAACGCCTGGCGCCGCGGCCAGGCTCTGGCCGTGCACGGCTGGATCTACGGCCTGCACGACGGCCTGGTCAAGGACCTGCAGGTCACGGTCGACAGTGCCGAACAGCTCGACGCGAGCTTCCTCTACGACCAGTGAGGGGCGGTGTGGCGATGGCCGCCGGTATTAGGCCATGGTGCGCCCCAGTCGTAGGTTGGGTTGAGGAGCCGCGCGACGAAGCCCAACGACCCTGCCCGGTTGTTGGGCTTCGCTGCGCTCAACGCCAACCTACCCACGCATGCGCGCCGCGAAATGCAGGGCCATTTGATTGGCTATGTCCCAATAGCGTGTTGCACAGGCCATCGAGCTTGAGTGGGAGCGGATTTATCCGCGATAAACAGGCGGCTCGGCGTAGGCCCTGATCGCGAATGAATTCGCTCCCACGAACAGCCAGAGCAGCCACCTCGAGCGTTTGAGCCAAACAACAGCGCGGCGTAGCAGGTACAGAGCCATTTGATTCGCTAGCTGTGCTCACCCTTCGGGCCAGTCTGCGACTGTTACTCCCGATGGTCGTAGCGCCTTGTCTGGCTCTAATCCAGAAGATCCTGAACAGGGTCTGCGGTCTCCAGCGGACCGGCTCGCCTCAGTGCAGGTTTTCCATGGCCCAGACCGCGGCCTCGACCCGCGAGCGCAGGCCCAGCTTGTGCAGCAGGTTCTTCACGTGCACCTTCACCGTGCCTTCGGTGATGCCCAGCTTGTTGCCGACCATCTTGTTGCTCAGGCCGCCGGCGATCATCTTCAGCACCTGGCGCTCGCGCTCGGTGAGGTCCAGCGAGCTGGCGCCCTGGGGCGAGCGCAGGGCCTGGGCCAGCACGGTGGTCAGGGCCGGGCTGACCACCAGGTTGCCCTGCAGCGCCTCGCGCAGGCGGGTGATCAGGTGCTCCGGCTCCATGTCCTTGAGCAGGTAGCCGTCGGCGCCGAAGCGCATGGCGTCGCGCACGTCGTTCTCCGCGTCGGACACGGTGAACAGCAGGATCTTGCCGGCATAGCCCTGGTCGCGCAGGCGCTTGAGGGTTTCCACGCCATTGAGCTGCGGCATGTTGTTGTCCAGCAGGACCAGGTCCGGGTTCAGCTGGGCCACCAGGACGGTGGCTTCCTCGCCGTTGTTGGCTTCGCCGACCACCACCAGGTCGGATTCCAGCTCGATCAACTGGCGAATACCGCGGCGCATCATCGGGTGGTCGTCGACCAGCAGCAGCGTGTGCGGACTTGCAAGGCTCATTGCGCTATCTCGTGGGTGGGCTGACGCAGGAAATCGGGGCAGAACAGCAGGTGCACGCGGGTGCCGTGCGGTGGCCGCGGCTCGATGGCGAGCTTGCCGCCCAGGCTGCGCGCGCGTTCCTGCATGATGTTCAAGCCATGGTGCTGGCGGCTGTCGAAGCCGGGGGCGATGCCGCAGCCATCGTCCTCGATCAGCAGTTCGACCTCTTCGCCACTCTGCCGCAGGTGCACCCAGGCCTGGCTGGCCTGGGCATGCCGGGCGCAGTTGGACAGGGCCTCGCGGACGATCTGCAGCAGGTGGATCTGTTCGGTGGCGGTCAGGGTGAAGGCCAGCGGCTCGCAGTGCAACAGCACGCGCATGTTGCCACGCTCGGCGAACTCGCGGGCGGTGTCGTTGAACGCCTGGTCGATGCCGCCTTCCTGGATCTGCAGGCGGAAGGTGGTGAGCAGCTCGCGCAGCTGGCGGTAGGCATTGTTCAGGCCTTCGCGCAGCTCGTCGCTGACCTGGATCAGCTGCTCGCCGGGTTCGCCGCGGCGGATCAGGGTCTGCAGGCGGCTGACCTGCAGCTTCATGTACGACAGCGCCTGGGCCAGCGAGTCGTGCAGCTCGCGGGCGATGGTGGTGCGCTCGTCGAGCAGCAGCAGGCGGTTGTCCTGTTCGCGCTGGCGCTCCAGCAGCAACGAGGTGCCGATCAGGTTGGCCAGGGCCTGGATCAGCTCCTGTTCCCAGGGCCGCGGCACATGGCCGTCCACATAGTGCGCGCGCAGCTCGCCGAGGCTGTCGCCCTGGGCGCTGACGACGAAGATCAGGCGGCTCGGGCCCTGGTGCCGCTCGCAGCTGGCGCAGTCGTTGCGCGAGCAGATTTCCCGCGACTCGCTGCCGTGCAGGGCGATCAGCTGCTCGACCGGCTCGGCCGCATCGCCGCGCAGGCATAGGGTCAGGCGCAGGCCGGGCAGGCGCTGCTGGAAGCTGTCGATCAGCTCGTCGAGCTGTTCGGCATTGGCCGGGCTGCTGGCGATGCTGCGGCTGCTCTGGTAGAGCAGCTCCAGGGCCGAGTTGCTCTGTTCCAGATTCTGCGTCTTCTCCGTCACCCGCGTTTCCAGGGTGCGGTGCGACTCCTCGATGGCATCGGCCATGGCGTTGAAGCTCACGGCCATCTGCCCCAGCTCGTCGTCGGAACGGTATTCGATGCGCGCATCCAGGTCGCCGGCGCGAAAGCGCTCGGTGGCGCCGACCAGCTCCTGCAGCGGGTTGATCACGCTGCTCTGCAGCTCGAACATGCCGATCAGCAGGATCACCACGGTGAGCAGCAGGGCCGCGCCCTGGATGCTCTGCTGCCAGCCCTGGCGCTTCTCGCTGAGGCGCTGCAGGAGCAGGACGAAGTGCTCCAGCTGGCCGACGAAGACTTCCGACTGCTGCTGGAAGGTGGCCGCGTCGCCGCGCTCGAGGGCCGGCTTCAGCTGCCCCTGCCACTGCTGCAGGATGGCCTGGAAGGCCTGCTGCTGGGGCGATTCGGGCTGGTCGCTGAGCAGGTGGTGGAGGGCGGTGCTGTCCAGGCGGCGCTGCATGTCGTCGCGCAGGTGCTGGATCCGTTCGGCCGAGGCATTGGCTTCCAGCTGCCAGTTGAGGCGGTAGGTGGCCATGCGCAGCGAACCGGCGGTGTTGATGGCGGCGGCATCGTCCTCGCTGACCCAGGCGATCAGCACGGCGCTGAAGGCGCTGGAGAAGGCCAGGGCGGCGATCAGCAGGACCGCGAGCCCGGCACGTGCCGGCAGCGAGCTTTTCAACCAGTCCAGCATGGCGGCTACCTCTAAAGAGTTCGAGGAGGGGGTAGGGCCGGCTCCTGGAGTGTTTGTGATGTGTTAACTAGTTGATTTGTAAGGGTTAAATTGGTTTTAAAAGCCCTACCACTAAAGTGGTAGCAGGGCCGATGGTAGGGCCGGATGGCCGGTCTTTCCCTTGATCCGTGTCAAGAATTTTAAGCCTTCGCGGTCTAGCCTGCAGCCATGACAGATTTCCCGGAGGACCGTCATGGCCAGTCAGAAACTCCAGCAAGGCTTAGTGCTCGGCATGAGCACGGTGGCGTTCACCATCTGTTTCATGGTCTGGATGATGTTCGCCGTACTCGGCGTGCCGATCAAGGAACTGCTGCAGCTTAACGAAACCCAGTTCGGCCTGCTGGCTGCCACGCCGGTGCTCACCGGTTCGCTGATCCGCCTGCCGCTGGGCATGCTCACCGACCGTTTCGGCGGGCGCATCGTGTTCTTCATCCTGATGCTGGTGTGCGTGCTGCCGATCTACCTGATCAGCTACGCCACCGAGTACTGGCAGTTCCTTGCCCTCGGCCTGTTCGTCGGCCTGGCCGGCGGTTCCTTCTCGGTGGGCATCGCCTACGTCGCCAAGTGGTTCGACAAGAGCACCCAGGGCACAGCCATGGGCATCTTCGGTGCCGGCAACGCCGGCGCCGCGGTGACCAAGTTCGTCGCCCCGGCGATCATCGCCGCCGCCAGCTGGCAGATGGTGCCCAAGGTCTACTCGGCGATCATGTTCCTCACCGCCCTGGCGTTCTGGTTCCTCACCTACGAGAACAAGGCCCACCGGGTGCCGAGCAGCGTGTCGCTGGCCGAGCAGCTGAAGACCCTGAAAGACCCGCGCGTGTGGCGCTACTGCCAGTACTACTCGATCGTTTTCGGCGGCTACGTGGCCCTGGCCCTGTGGATGACCAAGTACTACGTGCAGGAATACGAGTTCACCCTGCAGACCGCCGCCCTGCTGGCCGCCGCCTTCTCCCTGCCGGGCGGCGTGCTGCGCGCCATCGGCGGCTGGATGTCGGACAAGTGGGGCGCCCACAGCGTGACCTGGTGGGTGATGTGGGTGAGCTGGATCTGCCTGTTCCTGCTGTCCTACCCGCAGACCGACTTCACCGTGCAGACGGTCAACGGCCCGCAGACCTTCCATATCGGCCTCAGCGCCACCCTGTTCACCGTGCTGCTGTTCGTCATGGGCATCGCCTTCGCCTTCGGCAAGGCCTCGGTGTTCAAGTACATCTCCGACGAGTTCCCGGAGCGCATGGGCGCGGTGTCCGGCATCGTCGGCCTGGCCGGCGGCCTGGGCGGCTTCGTCCTGCCGATCATGTTTGGCGCCCTGGTCGACCTGACCGGCGTGCGCAGCTCCTGTTTCATGCTGATGTACGGCGTGGTCTGGGTCTCCCTGATCTGGATGTACCTCAGCGAAGTTCGCAAAACCCCCGTCATGGGCCAGGGCTCTTCCGGCCCCATGGCTTCCGCTTCCGACGCTTGAAGGAGACAGAGCATGTCCGCAACCAAGAACCCGGCCATGGGCCAGCCTCCGCGGCAGGGGGCGGTAATTCAGGATTGGCGCCCCGAGGACCCGCACTTCTGGGGCAGCACCGGCAAGGCCATCGCCACCCGTAACCTGTGGATTTCCATTCCGGCGCTGTTCCTCGCCTTCGCCGTGTGGATGGTGTGGAGTACGGTGATCGTGCGCCTGAACGCCATCGGCTTCACCTTCAGCACCGACCAGCTGTTCTGGCTGGCGGCGCTGCCGGGGCTGTCCGGCGCCACCCTGCGCATCTTCTACTCGTTCATGGTGCCGATCTTCGGCGGCCGGCGCTGGACCGCACTGAGCACCGCCTCGCTGCTGGCGCCGGCGATCTGGATGGGCTTCGCCGTGCAGGATCAGAGCACGCCCTACAGCATCTTCGTGATCATCGCCCTGCTGTGCGGCTTCGGCGGCGGCAACTTCGCCTCGTCGATGTCCAACATCAGCTTCTTCTACCCGAAATCCCAGCAGGGCACCGCCCTGGGCCTGAACGCCGGCCTGGGTAACCTGGGCGTGTCGGCCATGCAGTTCCTGGTGCCGCTGGTGATCGGCCTGGGCCTGTTCGGCGCGGTCGGTGGCCAGCCCCAGGAACTGGCCGATGGCAGCCAGCTGTGGCTGCAGAACGCCGGCTTCGTCTGGGTGCCGCTGATTGCCGCGGTCACCATCGCAGCCTGGTTCGGCATGAACGACCTGGCCAGCGCCAAGGCGTCCTTCGCCGAGCAGGCGGTGATCTTCACCCGCAAGCACAACTGGCTGATGTGCTGGCTGTACCTGGCCACCTTCGGTTCCTTCATCGGCTTCGCCGCCGCCTTCCCGCTGCTGATCAAGCATTCCTTCCCCGCGGTCAACGCCCTGCAGTTCGCCTTCCTCGGCCCGCTGGTCGGCGCCCTGGTACGCCCGCTGGGCGGCTGGATCGCGGACAAGCTGGGTGGTGCGCGGGTGACCCTGTGGAACTTCGTGCTGATGATCGCCGCGGTGTTCGGGGTGATCTCCTTCCTGCCGACCCAGGGCGATAGCGGCAACTTCTACGGCTTCCTGGCCATGTTCATGCTGCTGTTCGTCACCACCGGCATCGGCAACGGCTCCACCTTCCGCATGATCCCGGTGATCTTCCGCACCCTGCACGAGCGCCTCAGCGCCGGCAAAGGCGCGGCCGAGAAGGAGCAGGCGATCAAGGCCGCCGGCAAGGAGTCGGCCGCGGTACTGGGCTTCAGCTCGGCGATCGGTGCCTTCGGCGCGTTCTTCATTCCCAAGTCGTTCGGCTCCTCCATCGCCCTCACCGGCGGCCCGGAAGTCGCCCTGTACGTGTTCGTCGGCTACTACGTCAGCTGCATCCTGCTGACCTGGTGGTGGTACTCGCGCAAGGGTGCCGAGACGCCCTGCTAAGCCGAACCCCGAATCCAAGAAATGACGAGCGCAGGGCCGCCTGCGTTCAGCCTGAGAGGAAGAAAAAATGAGCCACCTACTCGACCAGCTGCGCTTCTTCAATCGCAAGCAAGGTGAGTTCGCCGACGGTCATGGCGAAACCCGCAAGGAGTCGCGCGACTGGGAGAACGTCTACCGCTCGCGCTGGCAGTACGACAAGATCGTGCGTTCCACCCACGGGGTGAACTGCACCGGGTCGTGCTCCTGGAAGATCTACGTGAAGAACGGCCTGATCACCTGGGAAACCCAGCAGACCGACTACCCGCGCACCCGCAACGACCTGCCCAACCACGAGCCGCGCGGCTGCCCGCGCGGTGCCAGCTACAGCTGGTACATCTACAGCGCCAACCGCCTGAAGTACCCGAAGATCCGCAAGCCGCTGCTCAAGCTGTGGCGCGAGGCGCGTCTGACCCTGTCGCCGGTGGAGGCCTGGGCCAGCATCGTCGAGGACCCGGTCAAGGCGCAGAGCTACAAGAGCAAGCGCGGCATGGGCGGCTTCATCCGCTCCAGCTGGGACGAGGCCAACGAGATCATCGCCGCCTCCAACGTCTACACCGTCAAGCAGTACGGCCCGGACCGCGTGGTCGGCTTCTCGCCGATCCCGGCCATGTCCATGGTCAGCTACGCCGCCGGTTCCCGTTACCTGTCGCTGATCGGCGGCGTGTGCCTGTCCTTCTATGACTGGTATTGCGACCTGCCGCCGTCCTCGCCGCAGGTGTGGGGCGAGCAGACCGACGTGCCGGAATCGGCCGACTGGTACAACTCCAACTACATCATCGCCTGGGGCTCTAACGTCCCGCAGACCCGCACCCCGGACGCCCACTTCTTCACCGAGGTGCGCTACAAGGGCACCAAGACCGTGGCCATCACCCCGGACTACGCGGAAGTCGCCAAGCTCACCGACCTCTGGCTGAACCCCAAGCAGGGCACCGACGCGGCGCTGGCCCAGGCCTTCGCCCACGTGATCTTCAAGGAATTCCACCTGGAGAAACCGAGCGCCTACTTCACCGACTACGCCAAGCGCTACACCGACCTGCCGGTGCTGGTGCTGCTCAAGGACCAGGCCGGCCGCCTGCAGGCCGACCGCTTCCTGCGCGCCAGCGACCTCACCGACAACCTGGGCCAGGACAACAACCCGGAATGGAAGACCATCGCCGTCGACGCCGCTGGCGAACTGGTCTCGCCGCTGGGCTCGATCGGCTACCGCTGGGGCGAGAAGGGCAAGTGGAACATCGAGGCCCGTGAAGGCCGTGAAGGCCGCGAGGTCGACCTCAAGCTGAGCCAGATCGACAGCGGCGAAGTGGCCGAAGTGGCCTTCCCCTACTTCGGTGGCCAGGTGCACGAGCACTTCGCCCATGTCGAAGGCGAGGAAGTGCAGCTGCGCCGCGTGCCGGTGCGCTCGATCGCCCTGGCCGATGGCAGCAACGCCAAGGTCGCCAGCGTGTTCGACCTGATGGCCGCCAACCTGGGTATCGACCGTGGCTTGGGCGGCAGCAACGTGGCGCGCAGCTACGACGACGCCAGCGTGCCGGGCACCCCGGCCTGGCAGGAGCAGATCACCGGTGTCAGCCGCGAGAAGGCCATCCAGATCGCCCGCGAGTTCGCCGACAACGCCGACAAGACCCATGGCCGTTCCATGATCATCGTCGGTGCGGCGATGAACCACTGGTACCACATGGACATGAACTACCGCGGCCTGATCAACATGCTGATGTTGTGCGGCTGCGTAGGGCAGACTGGTGGCGGCTGGGCCCACTACGTCGGCCAGGAGAAGCTGCGTCCGCAGTGCGGCTGGCTGCCGCTGGCCTTCGGCCTGGACTGGCACCGTCCGCCGCGCCAGATGAACGGCACCAGCTTCTTCTACAACCACAGCTCGCAGTGGCGCCACGAGAAGATGAGCATGCACGAGGTGCTCTCGCCGCTGGCCGACAAGTCCGAGTATCCCGAGCACGCGCTGGACTACAACATCCGCGCCGAACGCGCCGGCTGGCTGCCGAGTGCGCCGCAGCTGAACAAGAACCCGTTGCAGATCACCCGCGACGCCAAGGCCGCCGGCATGGAGCCCAAGGAGTACGTGGTCAATGCGCTCAAGCAGGGCTCGCTGCGTTTCGCCTGCGAGCAGCCGGACAACCCGGTCAACTTCCCGCGCAACATGTTCATCTGGCGCTCCAACCTGCTGGGCAGCTCGGGCAAGGGCCACGAGTACATGCTCAAGTACCTGCTGGGCACCAAGAACGGCGTGATGAACGAGGACCTCGGCAAGCGTGGCGGCGTCAAGCCCAGCGAAGCCGAGTGGCAGGACGACGGCGCCATCGGCAAGCTCGACCTGGTCACCACCCTCGACTTCCGCATGTCCTCGACCTGCGTGTACTCCGACATCGTCCTGCCGACCGCGACCTGGTACGAGAAGGACGACATGAACACCTCGGACATGCACCCCTTCATCCACCCGCTGTCGGCCGCCATCGACCCGGCCTGGGAAGCCCGTTCCGACTGGGACATCTACAAGGGCATCGCCAAGAACTTCTCGGAAATGGCCAAGGGGCACCTGGGCGTCGAGCAGGACCTGGTCACCGTGCCGTTGCTGCACGACACCCCCGGCGAACTGGCCCAGCCGTTCGGCGGCACCGACTGGAAGACGGCAGGACAAACGCCGCAACCGGGTCTCAACTGCCCGAACATGACGGTGGTCGAGCGCGACTACCCGAACACCTACAAGAAGTTCACCTCCCTCGGCCCGCTGCTGGACAAGCTGGGCAACGGCGGCAAGGGCATCAACTGGAACACCGAGGATGAAGTCGAGTTCCTCGGCGAGCTGAACTACAAGGTGCGCGAGGAGGGCGTCAGCCAGGGCCGGCCGAAGATCGAGTCGGCCATCGACGCGGCGGAAGTGATTCTCTCGCTGGCGCCGGAAACCAACGGCCACGTGGCGGTCAAGGCCTGGGCCGCGCTGTCGGAATTCACCGGCCGCGACCACAGCCACCTGGCCCTGCCCAAGGAGCACGAGGCGATCCGCTTCCGCGACATCCAGGCGCAGCCGCGCAAGATCATCTCCAGCCCGACCTGGTCCGGCCTGGAAGACGAGCACGTCAGCTACAACGCCGGCTACACCAACGTCCACGAGTACATCCCGTGGCGCACCATCACCGGGCGCCAGCAGTTCTACCAGGATCACCCGTGGATGGTGGATTTCGGCGAAGGCCTGATGAGCTACCGGCCGCCGATCAACACCCGCACCATCGACTACGTGAAGGGCAAGAAGTCCAACGGCAATCCGGAGATCGCCCTCAACTGGATCACCCCGCACCAGAAGTGGGGCATCCACAGCACCTACACCGACAACCTGATCATGCTCACCCTGAGCCGTGGCGGGCCGATCGTGTGGATGAGCGAGGTCGACGCGAAGAAGGTTGGCATCGAGGACAACGACTGGATCGAGTGCTTCAACGCCAACGGTGCGCTGGTCGCCCGCGCGGTGGTCAGCCAGCGCGTCAAGGAGGGCATGGTGATGATGTACCACGCCCAGGAACGCATCGTGAACATGCCGGGTGCCGAGACCACCAAGACCCGCGGCGGCCACCACAACTCGGTGACCAGAGTGGTCCTGAAACCCACCCATATGATCGGCGGCTACGCGCAGCTGGCCTACGGCTTCAACTACTACGGCACCGTGGGCTGCAACCGTGACGAGTTCGTCGTGGTACGCAAGATGGACAAGGTCGACTGGCTCGACGGTCCCAACGGCGACGACCTGCCGCAACCCCTGCCGCAAGATATCTGAGGACTGATGCCATGAAGATTCGCTCACAAATTGGCATGGTGTTGAACCTGGACAAGTGCATCGGTTGCCACACCTGTTCGATCACCTGCAAGAACGTCTGGACCAGCCGCGAAGGCATGGAATACGCCTGGTTCAACAACGTCGAGACCAAGCCCGGTATCGGCTACCCGAAAGAGTGGGAAAACCAGGACAAGTGGAAGGGCGGCTGGGTCCGCAACAAGGACGGCTCGATCAATCCGAAGATCGGAGGCAAGTTCCGCGTGCTGGCGAACATCTTCTCCAACCCGGACCTGCCGAGCATCGACGACTACTACGAGCCGTTCGACTTCGACTACCAGCACCTGCACACCGCGCCGCTGGGCGACCACCAGCCGACCGCCCGGCCGCGCTCGCTGATCAGCGGCAAGCGCATGGAGAAGATCGAGTGGGGCCCGAACTGGGAGGAGATTCTCGGTACCGAGTTCGCCAAGCGGCGCAAGGACAAGAACTTCGACCAGATCCAGGCCGATATCTACGGCGAGTACGAAAACACCTTCATGATGTACCTGCCGCGCCTGTGCGAGCACTGCCTCAACCCGGCGTGCGCGGCCTCCTGCCCGAGCGGGGCGATCTACAAGCGCGAGGAGGACGGCATCGTCCTCATCGACCAGGAGAAGTGCCGCGGCTGGCGCATGTGCATCAGCGGCTGCCCGTACAAGAAGATCTACTTCAACTGGAAGAGCGGCAAATCCGAGAAGTGCATCTTCTGCTACCCGCGCATCGAAGCCGGCATGCCCACCGTGTGCTCGGAAACCTGCGTGGGCCGGATCCGCTACCTGGGCGTGCTGCTGTATGACGCCGACCGCATCCATGAGGTGGCCAGCACGCCGAACGAGCAGGACCTGTACCAGAAGCAGCTGGACATCTTCCTCGACCCGTTCGATCCCAAGGTGATCAAGCAGGCCCTGGCCGATGGCGTGCCGATGTCGGTGATCGAGTCCGCGCAGAAGTCGCCGGTGTACAAGATGGCGGTGGACTGGAAGCTGGCCCTGCCGCTGCACCCGGAATACCGCACTCTGCCGATGGTCTGGTACGTGCCGCCGCTGTCGCCGATCCAGAACGCCGCCACCGCCGGCAAGGTCAGCATGGACGGCGTGCTGCCGGACGTCGACAGCCTGCGCATCCCGCTGCGCTACCTGGCCAACCTGCTCACCGCCGGTGACGTCAAGCCGGTCAAGCTGGCCCTCAAGCGTCTGCTGGCGATGCGTGCCTACAAGCGTGCCGAGCAGGTCGATGGCGTGCAGGACCTCAAGGTGCTGCAGGACGTCGGGCTGTCGGTGGCCCAGGTCGAGGACATGTACCGCTACCTGGCCATCGCCAACTACGAGGACCGCTTCGTGATCCCCACCGCGCACCGCGAGGAGGCCATGAGCGACGCCTTCGCCGAGCGTTCCGGTTGCGGCTTCAGCTTCGGCAGCGGCTGCAGTGGTGCGTCTGACACCAACATGTTCGGGGCGAAGAAGGCCAACAAGCGCGACGTGCTGAAAACCGTACAGTTGTGGGAGGACTGAGCATGCAAATTCTCAAGGTGATTTCCCTGTTGCTCGACTACCCCACCGAGGCCCTGCGCGATGCGCAGGGTGAACTGGACGAGGCCATCGGCCGCGCCCGCGAGATCAGCCCCGAGCAGCGCAGTGCGCTGATCGCGCTGCTCGACGAGCTGGCCAGCGGTGACCTGATGGACGCGCAGGAGCGTTACAGCGAGCTGTTCGACAAGGGTCGCTCGCTGTCGCTGCTGCTGTTCGAACACGTGCATGGCGAGTCGCGTGACCGTGGCCAGGCCATGGTCGACCTGATGGCGCAGTACGAGGAGGCCGGTTTCGCCATCGGCGTGCGCGAGCTGCCCGACTACATCCCGCTGTATCTGGAGTACTTGGCCACCCGCGAGGACCTCGAGGCCCGTGAAGGCCTGGCCGATGTCGCCCATCTGCTGGCCTTGCTGGCCGCGCGTCTGGACGAGCGCGAAAGCCCCTATGCCGCCTGCTTCCAGGCCCTGCTGCAGATTGCCGGCGTGCAGCCGCAGCAGGCCGTGGCCGAGGTGCGCGAGCAGGTCGCCGCGGAAGTGCGCGACGACTCGCTGGAGGCGCTGGACAAGATCTGGGAGGAGGAGGCCGTGGACTTCATGCAGGCCGAGCAGCAGGACCGCTGCCCGAGCCAGACCACGCTGCCGGGCAAGGTGCGTGAGGAAGTGCCGGTGCCGCTGCACTGGGTGGATTTCAAGGTCGATGGGCCGGCCGTGACGGTGGCCCCGGAGGTGCGCAATGTCTAACGTCAATCTGCTGTTGTTCGGGATCTATCCCTATATCGCCCTGGCCATCTGCATCATCGGCAGCTGGGCGCGCTTCGACCTGTCGCAGTACAGCTGGAAGGCCGGCTCCAGCCAGCTGTTCAACCGCACCGCGGCCGAGCAGCGCTATATGCGCATCGCCAGCAACCTGTTCCACGTCGGCGTGCTGTTCGTGCTGGCCGGTCACTTCGTCGGTCTGCTGACTCCCGAGGCGATCTACCACACCGTCATCAGCACCCAGAACAAGCAGCTGCTGGCCATGGTTTCCGGGGGCTTCTTCGGCTTCCTGTGCCTGATCGGCCTGCTCATGCTGCTCAAGCGGCGGCTGTTCGACGATCGCGTGCGGGCCAGCTCCAACGCCTCCGACATCATGATCCTGCTGGTGCTGCTGGCGCAGCTGGTGCTCGGCCTGCTGACCATCGTCGCTTCCGCCGGGCACATGGACGGTTCGGTGATGGTGCTGCTGGCCAACTGGGCGCAGCAGGTGGTGACCCTGCAGCCGCAGGCCGCCGCCGCGAGCATCGCCTCGGTCAGCCTGGTGTACAAGCTGCACGTGTTCCTCGGCCTGACCCTGTTCGTGCTGTTCCCCTTCACCCGCCTGGTGCACATCGTCAGTGCCCCGGTGTGGTACCTGGGCCGGCGCTACCAGATCGTCCGCCAGAAGGGCTAAGCATGATTGGATCGGCTGCGCGTCGGCCATGCAGCGTTGCAAGCAGGTGCGGAGTGCTCATTGACTAGAGTCAACTCCGCCTCCTTACCTGCTTGCGCCTTGCCTGGCTCTAGCTCGCTCGATCCATGCGTGACCAGTTTTTCATGAATCAGCAATTTGCAGCGTGCACCCGGTGCACGAGCGTTATGCGAGGTAATCATCATGGGTTGTGGATGCGGTGGTAACGGTAATGGTGGTGGCTGCGGCGGCGGGCAAGGCGCGGCGGTGGAAGTGGACCTGAGTGCGCCGGTGGTGCGCGAGGTGCTGCCCGAGCGCGCGCCCAGCGCCGACGAGCCCGAAGCCGATGCTGAAGAGGAGGGCGAGTCAGCCCCCGAGCTGATCGCCACCAGCGAGCAGGAGTGGCCGCGGATCAAGGTCAACGGCCTGGGCATCGCCCCCGAGGCGATTGCCCAGGAGCTGCAGTACCACCCGGCCGCTACCCGCCAGGAGGCGGTGTTCCTCGCCAGCCAGGCGCTGGTGATCCGCGAGCTGCTGCGCCAGCGCATCAACGCGCTGAACATCAAGGTGCGCCCGGTCGAGGGTGAAACCGAAGAGGAGGCGACCACCCGCGCGCTGATCGAGCGCGAAGTGCCGCTGCCGCACGCCGACGCGGCCGCCTGCCGGCAGTATTACGAAAGCAACCGGGCGCGCTTCGCCAGTGCCCCGTTGCTGGCGGCCCGCCATATCCTGCTGGCCTGCGCGGCGGACGACGCCGAGGAGCGCAGCCGGGTGGGCGAGCAGGCGCAGGAGTTGCTGGCGCAGCTGCAGGCCGATGGCACTCGTTTTGCTGAGCTGGCGGCGGCCCATTCGGCCTGCCCGTCGAAACTGCAGGGCGGTGCGCTCGGGCAGATCAGCCAGGGGCAGACCGTGCCGGAGTTCGAGCGGCAGCTGTTCCGCTTGCCGCTGGGCCTGGCCGGACGCCCGCTGGAAAGCCGTTACGGCTTCCACCTGGTGTGGGTCGACCAGCGCATCGAGGGCGAGCAGTTGCCCTTCGAGGTGGTCGAGGGCTCCATCCGTGCCGAGCTGGACCAGCGCGTCTGGCAGGTGGCGGTGGTGCAGTACATCAAGAGCCTGATCGGTGAGGCGGACATCCAGGGCATCGTCCTGGAAGGCGCCGACTCGCCGCTGCTGCAGTAATCACAGGGCCGGGCGACAGGGGTCGCCCAGGCAACCGGGGAGCGCGTGATGGATAGCATTCTGCAGGATGGCTTCGGCCGCAGTATCGATTACCTGCGCATGTCGGTGACCGATCGCTGCGATTTCCGCTGTGTCTACTGCATGGCCGAGGACATGACCTTCCTGCCGCGCCAGCAGGTGCTCGGCCTGGAGGAGCTGTACCGCCTGGCGGCACTGTTCGTGCGCAACGGGGTGAAGAAGATCCGCCTCACCGGCGGCGAGCCGCTGGTGCGCAAGGGCATAGTCGGGCTGTGCGCGCAGATCGCCGCCCTGCCGGGGCTGCGCGAGCTGGTGATGACCAGCAACGGCTCGCAGCTGGTCAAGCTGGCGCAGCCGCTGGCCGACGCCGGGGTCAAGCGCCTCAACATCAGCCTGGACAGCCTTGATCCACAGCGCTTTAAGGCGATCACCCGCACCGGCGAGCTGGCCCAGGTACTGGCCGGCATCGACGCGGCGAGCGCCGCCGGCTTTGCCCGGGTCAAGCTCAATGCCGTGGTGATGCAGGGGCGCAATGCCGATGAGGTGCTCGACCTGGTCGACTATGCGGTCAACAGAGGGCTCGATATCAGCTTTATCGAGGAAATGCCGCTGGGCGAGGTGGGCCGCTCGCGCGGCGAAAGCTACTGCTCCAGCGACTGGGTGCGCGAGCGCATTGCCGAGCGCTACAGCCTGCTCGACAGCGCCGAGCAGAGCGGCGGGCCGGCGCGCTACGTGCGCCTCAAGGACTTCCCCGAGAGCCGCATCGGCTTCATCTCGCCGCACAGCCACAACTTCTGCAGCACCTGCAACCGCGTGCGCCTGACCGTGGAAGGGCGCCTGCTGCTGTGCCTGGGGCACGAGAATTCCATCGACCTGCGCGCCCTGCTGCGTCGCCACCCGGAAAGCGACGCGCCGCTGCTGCAGGCGATCCACGCCGGCCTGGCGCGCAAGCCGTTGCGTCACGAATTCAGCGTCGGTGGCGAAGTGCAGGTCCTGCGCTTCATGAACGCCAGCGGCGGTTGAACTGAGCAAATCTCCCTTCGGCCGCCTCGTGCGGCCTTTTTTTGCTGCGTGCAACGCTTGGCGGGCGAGCCTTGCGCACTGGTGTGCACGGCCCTGAGGCGTAGGGCGCGCCGTGCGCACCAATTCGATGCGTTGCCCTGCGCGGAACGGGCCGGGTCCGGAGTGAGTCATGGACGCTGGCAAAGCCCTGGATTCGCCAGGCTTTTTACATAAATGCACCAAAAAGATTCATCAAGGCGACATATTGCACTATTGAAGTGCCGTGTCGGCTGATAGAGTGCGGCGCACTTTTTAGTCGATCTGCCCAGCCGTATGGGCATTGCAGGGGTATCCACATGAGCGAGTCCGTCGACCTTTTCCTCTCCCGCCTGAAGCAGCGCGATCCCGACCAGCCCGAGTTCCACCAGGCCGTGGAAGAGGTGCTGCGCTCGCTGTGGCCGTTCCTCGAAGCCAACCCGCGCTACCTGCAGGCCGGCATCGTCGAGCGCATGGTCGAGCCGGAGCGGGCCATCCTGTTCCGCGTGTCCTGGGTCGACGATGCCGGGCGGGTGCAGGTCAACCGCGGCTACCGCGTGCAGATGAGCAGCGCCATCGGCCCGTACAAGGGCGGCCTGCGCTTCCACCCCTCGGTCAACCTCGGCGTGCTCAAGTTCCTCGCCTTCGAGCAGGTGTTCAAGAACTCGCTGACCTCGCTGCCCATGGGCGGCGGCAAGGGCGGCTCGGACTTCGACCCCAAGGGCAAGAGCGACAACGAAGTGATGCGTTTCTGCCAGGCCTTCATGAGCGAGCTGTACCGCCACATCGGCGCCGACCTCGACGTGCCGGCCGGTGACATCGGCGTCGGCGGCCGCGAGATCGGCTACCTGTTCGGCCAGTACAAGCGCCTGTCCAACGAGTTCACCTCGGTGCTGACCGGTAAGGGCATCACCTACGGCGGCAGCCTGATCCGTCCGGAAGCTACCGGCTACGGCTGCGTGTACTTCGCCCAGGAAATGCTCAAGCGCATCGAGCGCGGCTTCGAAGGCCGGCGGGTGACCATCTCCGGCTCCGGCAACGTGGCCCAGTACGCCGCGCAGAAGGTCATGGAGCTGGGCGGTCTGGTGGTGTCCCTGTCCGATTCCGAAGGCACCCTGCACACCCCGGACGGCCTCAGCGAAGAGCAGTGGCAGTACCTGATGGAGCTGAAGAACGTCCGTCGTGGCCGCCTCAGCGAGATGGCCGGGCAGTTCCAGCTGAACTTCCTGCCCGGCCAGCGCCCGTGGCACCTGCCGTGCGACATCGCCCTGCCGTGCGCCACGCAGAACGAGCTGGATGCCGAGGATGCGCGCACCCTGCTGAAGAATGGCTGCTTCTGCGTGGCCGAGGGCGCCAACATGCCGTCGACCCTGGAGGCGGTCGACCTGTTCATCGAGGCCGGCATCTGCTTCGCCCCGGGCAAGGCCTCCAACGCCGGCGGCGTGGCCACCAGCGGCCTGGAAATGAGCCAGAACGCCATGCGCCTGAACTGGAGCGCCGGCGAGGTGGACCAGCGCCTGCACAGCATCATGCAGAGCATCCACAACGCCTGCGTGCACTACGGCGAGGAAAACGGCCGGATCAACTACGTCAAGGGCGCCAACATCGCCGGCTTCGTCAAGGTCGCCGACGCCATGCTGGCGCAAGGCGTGGTGTAACCCGCCGCCCGCAGGCGCCACGGCGCCGCCAGCACAGATGCCCGCCCCGCAAGGGGCGGGCATTTTTCATTGGCGTTGTCCCGATAGCCTGTTGCAACGGCGCTGAGTCGTAGGTTGGGTTGAGGAGCCGCGCGACGAAGCCCAACGACCCTGCCCCGGTTGTTGGGCTTCGCTGCGCTCAACGCCAACCTACCCCATGCGCGCCGCACGATACAGGGCAAGCCACGCTCGCCGGCCCATGCCACACGCTATTGGGGGCATGGCCTTCTTATGTATTGGCTGCTTGCCCGGATGACCGCCGCGGGGAGGCGCGTCGGCCGCGCAATCGCCCCCTCTGTCCGCCGCCGGCGATGCCGTTTTCCGCCGGCGCGAAGCCGATCACGTTCGGCTTTTGCGCGTTCTTGACCATGATCAATTCGTTACCGCCGCCAAGTCGTAGATTGCACAGCATGTTGTGTTTTATGTGCTAAACAATAACTACATGATGTGTTTGGAGGTGGTAAGTGCTTCCGCGTAAACAACCCTATCGGCCGACCCTGCTGTACAAGCGCGACGGCAGTGAAGCGGCATTCGACAGCAGCAAGATCCAGCGTGCCATCGCCGCGGCCGGCGAGGCCAGTGGCGAGTTCCGCGCCGCCGAGGCCCAGGCCCTGATGGAGGCGGTGCTGGCCCGTCTGCTGGAGTTCGACAGCCTGGGCGTCGAGCAGGTGCAGGACAAGGTCGAGCTGGTGCTGATGGAGGCCGGTTACTACGCCACGGCGCGCGCCTACATCGTCTACCGCGAACGCCACGGCCGGCTGCGCCGCGACCGGCGCAGCCTGGTCGACGTGGCCGCGTCGATGAACGAGTACCTGTCCCGCGAGGACTGGCGCGTGCAGGCCAACGCCAACCAGGGCTATTCCCTCGGCGGGCTGATCCTCAACGTGTCCGGCAAGGTCACCGCCAACTACTGGCTGGACGAGGTGTACAGCGCCGAGATCGGCTGGGCCCACCGCGAGGCCGACCTGCATATCCACGACCTCGACATGCTCGCCGGCTACTGCGCCGGCTGGTCGCTGCGCACCCTGCTGCACGAGGGCCTCAACGGCATCCCCGGGCGGGTCGAGGCCGGGCCGCCCAAGCACCTGTCCAGCGCCCTCGGGCAGATGGTCAACTTCCTCGGCACCCTGCAGAACGAGTGGGCCGGGGCCCAGGCCTTCAGCTCCTTCGATACCTACCTGGCGCCCTACGTGCGCAAGGATCGGCTGAGCTTCGAGCAGGTGCGCCAGTCGCTGCAGGAGTTCATCTACAACCTCAACGTGCCGTCGCGCTGGGGCACCCAGACCCCCTTCACCAACCTGACCTTCGACTGGGTCTGCCCGGAAGACCTGCGCGAGCAGGTGCCGGTGATCGGCGGGCAGGAGATGCCGTTCTGCTACGGCGAGCTGCAGGCCGAGATGGAGCTGATCAACCGCGCCTACATCGAGGTGATGATGGCCGGCGACGCCAAGGGCCGGGTGTTCACCTTCCCGATCCCGACCTACAACATCACCCACGACTTCCCCTGGGACAGCGACAACGCCACGCGCCTGTTCGACATGACCGCGCGCTACGGCCTGCCGTACTTCCAGAACTTCCTCAACTCGGACATGCAGCCCAACCAGGTGCGCTCGATGTGCTGCCGCCTGCAGCTGGACGTGCGCGAGCTGCTCAAGCGCGGCAACGGCCTGTTCGGCTCGGCCGAGCAGACCGGCTCCCTGGGCGTGGTGACCATCAACTGCGCGCGCCTGGGCTATGTCCACCGCCAGGACTGGGACGGCCTGCTGCTGCGCCTGGACCAGTTGCTGCAGCTGGCCTACGAGAGCCTGGAGGTCAAGCGCAAGGTGATCCAGCATCACATGGACGCCGGCCTCTACCCGTACACCCGGCGCTACCTGGGCACCCTGCGCAACCACTTCTCCACCATCGGCCTGAACGGCCTGCACGAGATGCTGCGCAACTTCACCGGCGACCGCGACGGCCTGCACAACGAGGCCGGGCGCGAACTGGCGATCCGCCTGCTCGACCATGTGCGCGGGCGACTGGTGCAGTTCCAGGAGGACAGCGGGCACATGTACAACCTCGAGGCCACGCCGGCCGAGGGCACCACCTACCGCTTCGCCAAGGAAGACAAGAAGCGCTTCCCCGACATCCTCCAGGCCGGCAGCCTGGAGGCGCCGTACTACACCAACTCCTCGCAGCTGCCGGTGGGCTTCACCAGCGACCCGTTCGAGGCCCTGGAGCTGCAGGACGAACTGCAGTGCAAGTACACCGGCGGCACCGTGCTGCACCTGT
Source organism: Pseudomonas sp. L-22-4S-12 (assembly GCF_009799935.1). NCBI lineage: Bacteria > Pseudomonadati > Pseudomonadota > Gammaproteobacteria > Pseudomonadales > Pseudomonadaceae > Pseudomonas > Pseudomonas sp. L-22-4S-12. The sequence continues at coordinate 23,181 of NZ_WELL01000002.1, forward strand.
ACATGGCCGAGCGCGTGTCCTCGGCCGAGGCCTGCAAGAAGCTGGTGCGCACCGCCCTCAGTCGCTTCCGCCTGCCGTACCTGACGATTACCCCGACCTTCTCGATCTGCCCGGTGCACGGCTACCTAGCCGGCGAGCACGAGTTCTGTCCGAAGTGCGACGAGGCCCTGCTGCACAAGCAGCAGTGCTGCGGCGCCTGCGGCGGATAAAGACCTTCACCCACAGCAAGGAGCAACACCATGAACCAAGCCATACAACTGCCAGAAGCCCAACGCCAGCGCTGCGAAGTCTGGACCCGCGTGATGGGCTATCACCGCCCGGTGGCGGCCTTCAATCCGGGCAAGCAGTCCGAGCACCGCGAGCGCCAGCACTTCTGCGAACCGAAGTAGGCTGCCAGCGTCGCCATCCGGCCAGGCCCGTGCGTTGATAAGCGCGGGTCTGGCTTTGTCATCTGTACTTTCAGGAGGTGGTCATGAACAGTCCTTGTCAGTCTTTCGGTAATGGCCCGCTGGACGCTCCGCTGCGCATCGGCGGGCTGCTGCCAATGACCACCCTCGACTACCCCGAGCACCTGGCCTGCGTGCTGTTCTGCCAGGGCTGCGCCTGGCGCTGCCGCTACTGCCACAACCCGGAACTGATCCGTGCCAAGGTGCCCACCCCGATCAGCTGGGACGAGGTGCTGCGCTTCCTGCGCAAGCGCCGCGGCCTGCTCGATGCGGTGGTCTTCAGCGGCGGCGAGGCGACCCTGCAGAAGGCCCTGCCCGGAGCCATGCGCAAGGTGCGCGAGCTGGGCTTCAAGGTCGGCCTGCACAGTGCCGGGATCAAGCCGGCCTCGTTCCGCCGCGTGCTGGCGCTGTGCGACTGGGTCGGCTTCGACGTCAAGGCGCTGGAGGAAGAGGCCGAGCTGATCACCGGCGTCAGCGGCAGCGGCCAGGCCAACTGGCACAGCCTGGAACTGCTGCTGGACAGCGGGGTGGCCTACGAATGCCGCACCACCGTGCACTGGCAGCTGTTCGACTGCCAGCGCCTGCAACGCCTGGGCGAACGCCTGGCGGCGCTCGGCGTGCAGCACTTCGTGGTGCAACTGGCCCGCCCGCAACAGATGCTCGACCCGGAACTCGGCGCCGCGCCGATGCCGGCCGCAGCCGCCCAGCTATGGCCCTATCTGCAGCAGCTGTTCCCGCGCTTCGAGCTGCGCGAGGCCTGAGCCGCGTTTCTGCGACTTGCCCCAGGGTGCGCCATGCGCATCAGGGGCCCCACACGAGCTTGCCGGTGCGCACGGCGCACCCTACGCAGAGTCAGCCGTCTGACTGTGTGCCTGGTTCTCACCAGCCCCAGAACTGCAGCCACCAGGCCGTGGCGATCGGCAGATTGGCCAGCAGCAGGGCGCCCAGGATCGGCAGGCGTTGTGCGGGTGTCAGGGCGCGGCAGACCTGCCAGCCCAGGTGCAGGCTCCAGAGCAGGGCGGCGGCCAGTAGCGCGGCGCGGCAGGCCGGCACCCAGAGCAGGGCCAGGCCCTCGTAGCGCAGCAGCTTGACCGTGGTGGCGGAGAGGCCGAGAAACAGCCCGGCCGCGCCGGTTGGCAGCAGGCACAGCGCGATCTGGCGGGCGAACGCGGCGCCTTGCCCGGCCAGCTTGGCGGCGCCAATGAGCAGCAGGTGCAGGCCGCCACCGAGCAGCAGGCTGCTGGCGCCCAGGTACAGGCAGATGCTCAGGCCATCGAGCCAGGTGAAGGCATCATTGAGCTGGGGATAATGGGTCAGCAGCCACCAGGGCGCATCGGCCTCCAGCGGCCAGAGGATGTCGCGCCGCACCAGCCATTCGGCCAGGGTCTGCTTCAGGGCGATGAACCAGGGGCTGACCGTCCACTGGAAGGCGCCGATGGCCAGGCCGATCACCCCGTAGAGCAGCAGGCGCACCTCCCAGGTGGTGTCGCCGTCGCCGCCGTAGCGGACGATTTCCTCGTTGCCGGAGCGGGCGATCAGGCGCACCGCATCGCGCTGGCCGCTGCAGCGGCCGCAGGCGTGGCAGGCCGAGGCGCCGCGCATGCGGCGGATATCCAGCAGCGGCGCGCAGTTGGGCGGCGGCTGATGGGGCGGGGGGTTGTCGCGCCAGCGCTGCTCATCGACATGAAAGTGCACGGGGGCGAGCTTGGCCAGTAGGGCGAACACCCCGCTGACCGGGCACAGGTAGCGGCACCACACGCGCTTGCCGCGGCCGTACAGGTAGCCGACCAGCATGGCCGCCAGGGTCGAGCCGCCGAGGATCAGCAGCGCCGCCTGGGCGTAGTCGTAGACGCTGATCAGCTGGCCGTACAGGGTGGTCAGCAGGAAACCCAGGGTCGGCCAGCCGGCCCAGCGCATCCAGCGCGGGGTGCCGCGGCCCTGGCCGTGCTGGCTGGCCCATTCGCTGAGCGAGCCTTCCGGGCACAGCACGCCGCACCACAGACGGCCGAACAGCATGATCGACAGCAGCACGAACGGCCACCACAGGCCCCAGAACACGAACTGGGCGAACAGCGTCAGGTTGTCCAGCAGGCGCGCCGAGCCGGGCGGCAGGGGCAGCAGGGCGGGGATCACCAGCAGAGCGGCGTAGACCAGCACCACCAGCCACTGCAGCCGGCGGATCAGTCCGGCGTGGCGGCGCATGGCGTGGCCCAGGCGAGTGAGCCGGCGGTTGAGCGCGGCGTTCATGCCGCGTGGCTCTGCAGAACCCTCCGCGGCGGCCGCAGCAGGCTCCAGGCGAGCAGCCAGTAGTAGCCCAGCAGGCCCACGTGGAGGGCCGAGGGCATGGCCCGGTAGCCGCTCAGGCTGGCCAGCAGCGCCCCCGGCTTGCTGCCGTCGTCGAGCAGCGCCGAGCTGTCCCACATCGGCTCGCTGAGCAGGGCGTAGATGTGTTCGGGCAGGTCCAGGGCCATCCACTGGCCGCTGGCGCGGTCCACCGCGCTCATCAGCAGGGCGCCGCCGAGCAGCAACAGCAGCACTTCGCTGACCAGGAAGAACTGGCGCCAGGCGATGAAGCGGCTGCCGGCCTGCAGCAGGGCGAAGCACAGCAGGCCGAGCAGCAGGCCCAGGCCCGCGCCCAGCGCCAGGCTGGCGGGGTTGGCCGAGGCGCTGACGCCATAGAGGAAGATCACCGTTTCGCTGCCTTCGCGCGCCACCGCCAGGGCCACCAGCAGCGCCAGGCTGGCCAGGCGGCCGTGCTGCAGGGCGCTGTCGGCCTGTTGTTCGAGCTGCTGGCGCAGTTGCCCGCCGTTGCGGGCCATCCAGTGCACCATCTGCAGGATCAGCACGCAGGCGAGCAGGCTGAGGCCGGCCTGGAACCATTCCCCGCCCGGGCCGCTCATCCAGTTGCCGGCCAGGGCCATCAGCGCGGCCAGCAGCCCGGCCAGCAGCAGGCCGGCGCCGACCCCGGCCCACAGGTGCAGCAGGGCACGCTGCTGGCCGGGCTGGCGGCGCAGCCAGGCATACAGGATGCCGATCACCAGCAGGGCCTCGACGCTCTCGCGCCAGACGATCAACAGGGCTTGTTCCATTGCGGGTACCTCAAGGAGTGCGGGTCAACGAGCCTCGATCACGCCTTGCGGCAGCTCGGGGTGGAACTCGTCGAAGAACAGGTAGCGCCCGGGCTTGAGCGGGTGGATCACGACGAAGGAGCTGACGCCGGGGCTGAGCACCTTCTCCACGCGCAGCGGTGTGCTCTCGAACTCGATGGGCCCCTGGCCGACGTTGTGCACGACGATCTTGAAGCGTTGCCCGGCGGGCACCTGCAGGCTGGCCGGGGTGAAGTGACCGTCACGGATGCTCAGCTCGTAGCTCGGCAGCGAGGCGGCCAGCAGGGCGCCGGGCAGGGCGGCGAGCAGCAGGCAGAGGGCTGGATGGTGCATGGGGCGCTCTCCGGGGAGGGCGGCGCGCACGGGCGCGCCGCGGGGGGTCAGTAGCCGCCTTTCTTGCCGATGCCGGCGAAGGTGAAGCTGTAACTCAGCTCGCACGGAGCGAACCAGGGCGCCACGCCGGTTTCCTTGTCGCTATGCCGGCCGAAGTGCTGGCCATGCCCGCCCGGGGCGCTGACCCAGTAGGTCAGCTGGTACTGGCCGGGGCCCATCAGCTCGAGGTTGTCGCCGTAGTGCGGGCCGTCGTTGGCCACCATGGCGTGGAAGTCGCCTTGCAGGACCTGCTCGCTGCCGACCTTGCTCAGGCGGTAGCGCACGCTCAGGTAGGGCACGAAGCTGCCTTCCTGGAAGCCGTGAGCGTTGTTCTCCAGGGCGCTGATATCGGCCTCCATGTGCACGTCGGAATCCACCGCCGGGCGCATCATGCCCGGCGGGTCCATCTCGATCGGTTGCAGGTACACGGCGCCCACTTCCATGCCGGCGCACTGCTGCGGTTCGCCGATCGGGTATTCCTTGGCCTGGCTGGTGGTGGCGGCGATCAGGCCGGTCAGGGCGAGCAAGAGACGAGGGTTCATCCGGGCGTTTCCTTTGGCTGTAGTTGATGGCGCCAGCATAGGAAGGCGGGATGTAATCAATAATGATTCTCGTCAATTTTTCCCCGGATAAGGCCGGCGCCGAAGAGGTACCCATCCAGAGGTATGGTCAGGCCGGCCCGGATCCCCGACCCTTGTCAGACTGAAGTGCCGCACAAGGAGTTTCGGCCATGCAGGATCGACAGCTGGTCACCACCACGCTGGCGCTGATTCATCAGAATCAGGTCGCCCTGGGGGAGGCCATTCAGCTGATCTCCGCCTGGTTCCAGCGCCATGGCGTGAGCGAGGTCACCGGCAGCCTGCAGGCGCATCTGGAGCTGCTGGTGAATAATTCCCTGCTGATCAACAGCCGGCTGGCCGGCCTGCTGGAACCGGCCGCTGCCGCGGATCGGCAGCCGGCGAACGACCCGGGTTGAGCAGCATCCCCTGTTCAGGTGAGCGAGCATGATTGAGCCGGTGAGTTTCAACCGCGCCCTGGTCGAGAAGTACGACCGCCCCGGGCCGCGCTATACCTCCTACCCCACGGCGCCGCAGTTCCACCAGGCCTTCGCCATGGACGACTACCGCGCCGCGGCCAGGCGGAGCAACGAGGCCGCCGCGCCCAAGCCGCTGTCCGTGTACATCCACATCCCGTTCTGCAAGAGCCTCTGCTACTACTGCGCCTGCAACAAGATCATCACCCAGAAGACCCACCGGGCGGTCGAGTACCTGGCCTACCTGAAGCGGGAAATCGCCCAGCAGGCCGCGCTGTTCGACGGCACGCGCAAGCTGACCCAGCTGCACCTCGGCGGCGGCACGCCGACCTACCTGACCGGCGAGCAGCTGGAGGAGCTGATGGCCGCCCTGCACGCGGCCTTCGCCATGGATGACAGCGACGCCCACGAGTTTTCCATCGAGGTCGACCCGCGCACCATCAGCCCGCCGCAGATCCAGCACCTGCGCGACCTCGGCTTCAATCGCCTGAGCTTCGGCGTGCAGGACTTCGACGCGGCGGTGCAGGCCGCGGTGAACCGCCTGCAGAGCGAGGAGCAGACCCGCGAGCTGGTTGCCGCGGCCCGCCGCGCCGCGTTCAAGTCGGTCAGCGTCGACCTGATCTACGGCCTGCCGCTGCAGACCCGGGCCAGCTTCGCGGTCACCCTCGACAAGATCATCGACCTGCGCCCGGACCGCATCGCCGCCTACAGCTATGCCCACCTGCCCGAACTGGTCCGCGCCCAGCGCCTGATCCGCCGCGAGGACATGCCGCCGCCGGAACGCAAGCTGGAGCTGCTGGAACTGACCATCGAGCGCCTGACGGCGGCGGGCTATGTCTATATCGGCATGGACCACTTCGCCCTGCCCGACGACGAGCTGAGCCTGGCGCGGGCGCGGGGCACCCTGCAGCGCAACTTCCAGGGCTATTCCACCCACGCCGACTGCGACCTGATCGGCCTGGGCGTGTCGTCGATCGGCAAGGTCGGCGACAGCTACAGCCAGAACGTCAAGGAGCTCTCGCAGTATTACGCCCGCCTCGACGAGGGCCTGCTGCCGGTGCAGCGCGGCTATCGGCTGAGCGCCGACGACTGCCTGCGCCGCGAGGTGATCACCGACCTGATGTGCCACGGCCGGGTCGACTTCGCCCGTATCGAAAGCCGCCATGGCATCCGCTTTCGCGAGTACTTCGCCGCGGCCCTGGAGTCCCTCGCCGAGCCGGTCGCCGACGGCCTGCTGCAGCTTCACGAGCAGGAACTGGTGCTGTTGCCGCCGGGCCACCTGCTGATGCGCAGCATCGCCATGGCCTTCGATGCCTACCTGGGCGAGGCGCAGCAGGGGCGCTTTTCCCGCACCGTCTAGGCACCTGTTCCCGCTCCCATGCGCCGCGCGCACCAGCGGCCCCGCACGGGCCTCTGCTGCGCACGGCACAGCCTGCGCAAGAGCCGGCCAGCCCTGCCGGCGGCGCATATCATGGTGTTCGTTTGGTTGTTTTATTGCTATGTTTGTATCAAACAAACATCTGGAGGCCGTCATGAGTGCGCTCGGCAAGCCCCGCGTCGCCGCGGATGCGGTTCTGCTCAAGGCCCTGCTCAGCAGTCGCGAGCAGTTGGGCCTGACCCAGCAGGAGCTGGCGCAGATAGTCGGGGTCAATCGTTCGGCCATCAGCCGCTGGAACGACAGCGGCGGCCTGCGCCCGCAGAGCAAGACCGGCGAGCTGGCACTGCTGCTGATCCGCGCCTACCGGGCGTTGTTCGCCCTGTTCGGCGGCAACCTGGAGGACATGCGCCACTTCCTGCGCACCGAGAACCGCCACCTGGCCGGCGTGCCGCTGCAGCAGATGGGCCAGGTGCAGGGCCTGGTGCGGGTGGTCGAGTATCTCGACGCCATCCGCGGCAAGGTCTGAGTACCTGTTTACGATCTCCTGGCCGTCGGCCATACCGCGTTAAAAACAGCCTCGGCAAGCCGCTTGCGGCTAACGCGCTTCAGCGCGGCCCGAGGGGCGAGTGAAACGAGTCATGCTCATTTACAGCACGTAAACTCCGCTTCCTCGGCTGTTTTGACCAGCCGAAGGCTGTTACTGACGTAGCGCCTTGTCTGGCTCTAGTCCAAAAGATCGTAAACAGGTTCTGAGGCCGCTGCCGCTAAGCGCCCGGAACCGGGTGCGCTGACGGCAGACTGATCCCCCGACTTCCACACCCCGCCGCCGGCGGGTTCAAGCGAGCATCGATATGGATATCTGGCAGGCCTGCGCTGGCACCGAGCAGATTGCCCCGTTACGCGGACGCCTGGTGCGCCTGGTGGAAAGCCAGGAGCAGGTGGCCACCCTGCAGCTGGTCGACACCCTGGAGGAGCAGGCCCTGCTCGAACAGCTGCTGGAAACCAGCAAGCCGCCGCTGCCGGTCAGCGACGAACCGCTGCACTACCTGCTGCATACGCCGTTTCGCTACCCGCCGCTGCGCTGGGGCTCGCGCTTCGGCCGCCGGCATGAGCCGAGCCTGTTCTACGCCGCCTGCCGCCTGGATACGGCGATGGCCGAGACGGCCTTCTACCGCTTCGTGCTGTGGCACGGCATGCTCGAGCCGCCGCCGAGCGGGCGGATCCTCTCTGAACATGCCTCGTTCGAGGCACGCTACCAGGTCGAGCGCGGTATCCGCCTGCAGCTGCCGCCATTCGACCGCCACCGCGAGGTGCTGGTGCACCGCAGCGACTACCGCGCCACCCATGAACTGGGCAGCGCCATGCGCGAGGCCGGCGTGGAGGCGTTCGAGTACCCCTCGGCGCGTTGCCCGCTGCAGGGCAACAACGTGGCGCTGTACCGCCCGCAGGCCTTCAGCGAGCGGCGGCCGCGCAACCTGCAACCCTGGCTGTGCGAAACCACGGCCGGCTACGTGGCCTTCAAGAGCGCCCAGGGCCTGGATACGCCGCGGCTGTTTGCGCTGGAGCTGTTCCTGGTCGACGGGCGCCTGCCGCAGCCGGCCTGAGAGCCCGAGCGCGATCTGACGTAGGGTGCACCGTGCGCACCGCAAACCACGTACAGGCACTCTGGTGCGCACGGCGCACCCTACACAGAGCTGGCGAGTTCCGCTGCTGGTTGTTGCGGTACCACATCGACACTGTTGGCGAAACGCTGCAGCTGCATTTCCTGCAGGCGGCTGAGGGTGCGGCGGAAGGCGAACTCCAGGTGGCCTTCGGTGTACAGCTCGCTCAGCGGCACCTCGGCCTCCAGGTAGAGCGGCACCTTGCGGTCGTAGCACTCGTCGACCAGGGCGATGAAGCGGCGCACCGCGTCATCGTGCACCGACAGCGCGGCGAGCTGGCGATCCCCGGCCACCACCCGCTCGACGCCGTCCTCGGTGCCGCGGGCAATCTTCGCCGGGCGGGTGGCCGCGCTGAGGTTGGGCAGCGCGCCGAGCAGGATCACCGGGAACTGGTCGCACAGGGCGATGAAGTCGAGGGCCGCCAGCGGCTGCGCGCACAGGTCGGCGAAGTGCAGCCAGACCACCGTGCTCGCCCGCCGCTGCACCCGGATCGGCCGGCGGCCGAGCTGGATCGCCTCCCGCGAGGTCGCCTGGCCGGCGCTCAGGCGCTCGAAGACCGCCGCCAGGGCGCTGTCCCGGCCGGCCTGGCCGAGCCAGTAGCGCTGGTGCTGCTGGCCCGGATGCAGGCGATGGTCCTGGCCGCCATCGACGCCGACCACCTGCACGTGGCGGCCAATGGCGTCGATCGCCGGCAACAGGCGTTCGCGGTTGAAACCGTCGGCATACAGCTGCTGCGGCGGCTGGTTGGAGGTGGCGAGCAGGGTCATGCCCTGGGCGAACATCGCCTGCAGCAGGCCGCCGAGGAGGATGGCATCGCCGATGTCGCCGACGAACAGCTCGTCGAAGCACAGCACCCGCACCTCGCTGCTCAGTTCGCGGGCCAGGGCCTGCAGTGGCTCGGCGGTGCCGGTGAGTTGGAACAGGCGCCGGTGCACCCATTGCAGGAAGTGGTGGAAATGCTGGCGCCGCGCCGGTACGCGCAGGCCCTCATAGAAGCGATCCATCAGCCAGGTCTTGCCCCGCCCGACCGGCCCCCACAGGTAGACGCCGGGCACCGGCTGGTCGCCGGCATGCAGGGCATCGTGGCAATTCTGCAGCGCTTCGACGGCCTGCCACTGGGCGAGGTCGGCGTGGAAACCCTGGTGATCGATGGCGTGCTGGTAGGCGGCGAGAAGGGGCATGGGCGGTCGCTGCAGTGGTTCGATTGGCGGCGCCGCTTTATAGCACGCGGGCTGGCAGCAGAGCCCGGGCCCGCCGCGGCCAGGGCGCCGGCTGCGCCCCCAAACGGGGCGGGGCGCGGCCCGCGCCGGAGAACTTGTGCACAATTGCGAGGCAGCTTGTCAACCTGCTGTCATAAACTCGCCTAAGCGCTTGATTCTTCGTTGTGATTTTTCAAGCTATTGAAAAATATGAAGTTTTTTTATTGGTGAAAAAACCACCAGTTTGACCGAAAGCCCCAAGCCATCGGTGGTGAGGCGAGTTTCCCGCAAGTTGTCCACGGAGTTATCCACAGCTTTTGTGGATTGTTTAGAGTGCTTGTTCTAGAGCGCTTTTTTGTCGCACGGGCAAGTCTTTACCGGCGAAAAAAAGCGTGTAGAGTGGCGCGCCCCAGCCGCCATCAGCTGCCTTCATGAAGTCTCGCACGCTGTCCGCCACCGTTTATTCTTCGTCCACCGAGAGCTCGCGCCTGCCCCTGCGCATGGCGCTGTGGCTGCTGGACCGGCCGCGCCTGGGGCACAATGCCAGCATCAAGCGCCTGGCCGGGCGCATGCTCAAGCAGCCGGCCCGGCGCGGCGTGGTCGAGGCGCAAAGCCGCCTCGGGCAGCTGCTCTGCCGCGATTGCGGCAATGCCCGCGACCGCCGCATCGGCCTCGAGCTGTTGCGCCAGGCGGCGCGCGCCGGCGATCTGCGCGCCCAGCTGGAGCTGGGCCGCCAGTACAGCCAGCCGCGCCAGCGCGAGCCGCTGCAGGCACGCCACTGGCTGGAGCTGGCGGCGGCCCAGGGCTCCCATGAAGCCACCCGGCTACTTGGCAGGCTGAGCAAAACCGCCTGACGACGGGCGGGTATACTGCCGGGCATCGCGTCCCCGACAGTGAGTGTGCCCGTGCCTGTGTCCTTTACCCTCGATCCGTCCAACCTGCTGCTCGGCCTGTTGCTGGCCGCCGTGCCCCTGGCCCTGCTGGCCTGGCGTCTGCAGCGCCAGCTGGCGGCCCTGGCCGCCGAGCGGCTGCTGCTGGAAGAGCGCCTGAGCAGTGCGCGGCTGAGCCAGGAGGGGCTGTCCGCCCAGCTCGACAGCAGTCTCGACGAATTGCGCCACCTGCAGGGCGAGGGCGCGCGCCAGCAGGCCGAACTGGCGGCCCTGCGCCGCGAGGCCGAGCTGCTCGGCATCGAGCGCGAGGGTGCGCGGGTGGCCGCGCAGGACTGGGGCCGCGAGCGCGAGCAGAAGGAGGGCGAGCTGCGCCGCCTGGAAAGCCATAGCGCCGGCCTGGCCGCCGAGCTGCGCGAACAGCAGGAACATCACCAGCAGCGCCTCAGCGACCTGCAGGCGGCTCGCGACGAGCTGCGCGCGCAGTTCGCCGAGCTGGCCGGGAAGATCTTCGACGAGCGCGAGCAGCGCTTCGCCGAGACCAGCCAGCAGCGCCTGGGCCAGTTGCTCGACCCGCTCAAGGAGCGCATCCAGGCGTTCGAGAAGCGCGTCGAGGAAAGCTACCAGCAGGAAGCCCGCGAGCGTTTCTCCTTGGGCAAGGAACTGGAGCGCCTGCAGCAGCTCAACCAGCGCCTGGGCGACGAGGCGACCAACCTGACCCGCGCCCTCAAGGGGCAGAAGACCCAGGGCAACTGGGGCGAGCTGGTGCTGGAGCGGGTGCTGGAGCACGCCGGCCTGGAGAAGGGCCGCGAGTACGAGACCCAGGTCAGCCTCAAGGGCGCCGATGGCGAGCGTTTCCAGCCGGACGTGCTGATCCAGCTGCCGGGCGACAAGCAGGTCATCGTCGACGCCAAGGTCAGCCTGACCGCCTACCAGCAGTATGTGGCGGCCGACGACGAGCCGATCCGCCAGCAGGCATTGAAGCAGCACCTGCTGAGCCTGCGCAGCCACCTCAAGGGGTTGGCCGGCAAGGACTACAAACGCCTGGACGGCCTGCACAGCCTGGACTTCGTGCTGCTCTTCGTGCCCATCGAGGCGGCCTTCGCCGCGGCCCTGCAGGCCGACCAGAACCTGTTCCAGGAAGCCTTCGAGCAGCATGTGGTGATCGTCAGCCCGACCACCCTGCTGGCCACCCTGCGGGTGATCGACAGCCTCTGGCGCCAGGAGCGGCAGAGCCAGAACGCCCGTGAGATCGCCGAGCGCGCCGGCCAGCTGTACGACAAGTTCGTCGCCTTCATCGGCGACCTGGACGAGGTCGGCAGCCGCCTGCAGCAGCTGGACAAGGCCTATGCGGCGGCGCGCAACAAGCTCTGCGAGGGCCGCGGCAACCTGATCAATCGGGTGGAGAACCTCAAGCTGCTCGGCGCCCGCGCCAGCAAGAGCCTGCCGGCGGAGCTGCTGGAACGGGCGGCCGGCGTGCCGTTGCTGGACGAGGCGGGCGAGTAGGCCCTGGCGGGCGATTTCCCGTAGGAGCGGCTTCAGCCGCGATCGGGAGCGCCTCGGTGCGGCCGGCTTTCGCGGCTAAAGCCGCTCCCACGAAAGGTGCGCTGCGTGTCAGAGCACCAGCAGGGCGGTGAAACCGACCAGCAGGCCGAGCAGCATCACCGGCACCGTGCGCAGGGCCAGTTCGCGGCCGCCGATCAGGGCGATCAGCCCGGCCTTGACCAGGCTGTTGCTGAACGCGGCCAGGTAGATGCCCTGGACCGCCAGGTCCGCGGCCAGGTCGCTGTGCGCGCTGCGCGCCAGCGACAGGGTGATGGCGTCGACATCGCTGAGCCCGGACAGGATCGCCACGCCATACACCCCGGCATCGCCGAACCAGGCCCGCGCCGCCTCGATCAGGAACAGGATCAGCACCAGCAGGGCGGCAAAACGCAGCGCCGGGCCCAGTTCGAAGGGGTTCTTCAGCGGCGGCTCGATGACCTCCTTCAGTTCCAGCCCGGCAATCTGGTAGTAGACCAGGGCGCCCACGGCATACACCAGCGCGGCCAGCAGCAGCGGCACCAGCAGTGCCGGCAGCAGGGCGGCGTTGACCACGCCGACTTCCAGCAGCATGCGCGGGAACATCAGCGCCGAGGTGGCCAGCAGCGCGCAGGCCAGCAGGGCGCGCATCTGCCGGCCATCGTGCAGGCGCGACAGGGTCAGGGTCATGGCGGTGGAGGAAACGATGCCGCCGAGCAGGGCGGTGACCAGCATGCCGTGGCGGGTGCCGACCAGGCGGATGGCGACGTAGGCGGCGAAACCGATGGCGGCGATCAGCACCACCATCCACCAGGTGGCGTAGGGGTTGAAGGCCTGCCAGGGGCCGTAGCCCTGGTTGGGCAGTACCGGCAGCAGCACCAGGGAAATGAACAGCAGCTTCAGCGCGCCGGACAGTTCCACCGCCGACAGGCGGCGCAGGCCGCTGTGCAGGGGTTCCTTGAGGCTCAGCAGCAGGGCCACCACCACTGCGCCGCCGGCGGCCAGGGCGCTGCCGTGGCTGAGTGCCAGGCTGCCGAGGAGAAAGGTCAGCAGCAGGGCGATCTCGCTGGTCAGGCCCAGGTCGCCGCTGCGCCTGACCTCGCCCACGTAGCCGGCCAGGGCGTGCAGGCCGACCAGCAGCAGCACGGCGATCCAGGCGGCGACGCCGAAATGGCTGCCGAGCAGGGCGGCCAGGCCGCCGAGCAGGCCGACCAGGCCGAAGGTGCGGATGCCGGCCACCAGGTGGGTGTCGTCGCTGTCGCGGGCACGCCAGCCGCGCTCGGTGCCGATCAGCAGGCCGACAGCCAGGGAGGTGGCTAGGGCCAGGGCGAGTTCGAGCGTGGCGGTGGTCGGCATGGCGCGTCCTTGAGCGGTTGGCTATGCCCTAGTGTAACCGCGCGCAGGGGGCCATGGCGTGCCAGGGGCGTTGCCGTTTCGTTGCCGCCACAATACGGGGACCGCCCCTGGCGATCAGGCCACGTCGACCAGCACCACCTCACTGTCTTCCAGGGCGGTGACGCGCACCACTTCCTCCTGGGCGATGGCCACGCCATCACGCTCGGCGGCGCGTACGCCGTTGACCTCGATGCGGCCCCTGGCGGCCACCAGGTAGCCTTTGCGCAGACGCCCCAGCGGGTACTCGGCGCTCTGCCCGGCACTCAGGGTGGCGGCGGCCAGGCGTGCGTCGGCGCGGATGCGCAGGGCGTCCTCGTCGCTGGCATGGCCGCTGGCCAGGACCACGAACTGGCCGGCGCGTTCACCCTTGGGGAAGGGCTTGGCGCCCCAGGAAGGCGCCTCGCCCTGCTGGTCGGGCATGATCCAGATCTGGAAGATCTTGCTGGTCACCTCTTCCAGGTTGTACTCGGAGTGGGCGATGCCGGTGCCGGCGCTCATCACCTGGACATCGCCGGCTACGGTGCGACCCTGGTTGCCCAGGTTGTCGCGGTGGCTGATGGCGCCCTCGCGGACGTAGGTGATGATTTCCATGTCGTGGTGCGGGTGCGGCGGGAAGCCGCTGTGCGCGGCGATCTCGTCGTCGTTCCAGACCCGCAGCGCGCCCCAGTTGAGGCGCTGCTCGTCGTGGTACTCGGCGAAGGAGAAGTGGTGGCGGGCATTCAGCCAGCCGTGCTGGGCGTGGCCGAGGCTGTTGAAGGGGCGCAGTTCGATCATGGCGGTGCTCCTGCTGGGGTGGCGCGCGTTCGGCGCCATGGGCTAGGGCTGCATGATCTATCTGTTATGCATGGTTAAAAAGCGCAAAAAGCCCGGCTTATTGATCTGTTTATTCGATTGATTGCCGGGCCTGCCGGCGGGCAGGCCCGGACTCAGCTCAGGCTCAGGTGGCGGCTGATCAGGGCGCGCAGGGCGGCGGGCTTGACCGGCTTGGCCAGGTAGTCGAGGCCGGCGGCATGCACCGCGGCGACCAGCTCCGGGCGGCCGTCGGCGCTGATCACCACGCCGGGCAGCGGTTCGCCCAGGCGGGTGCGCAGCCAGGCCATCAGCTCGGTGCCGGTATCGCCCTCGTCGAGGTGGTAGTCGACCAGCGCCAGTTGCGGGCGCACGTCCTCGTCCAGCAGGTGCTCGCATTCCAGGCGGTTGCGCGCCGTCCACACCTGGCAGCCCCAGCGCGACAGCAGGCTGTGCATGCCGGTGAGGATGCTGTCCTCGTTGTCGATGCACAGCACCTGGGCGCCGCCGAGGGCCTGGCCGTTGAGCTCGCCGGTCAGCCGCGGCGCCACGGCGCTGGCCTGCCTGGCCAGCGGCACGCTGACGCTGAACACGCTGCCCTTGCCCGGCCAGGAGCGCACTTCCAGGCGATGGCCGAGTACCCGGCACAGGCCGTCAGCGATCGCCAGGCCCAGGCCCAGGCCCTTCTCGGCGCGGGTCTGGTGGCTGTCCAGGCGCTTGAACTCCTCGAAGATCACCTTGCGCTTGTCTTCGGGAATGCCCGGGCCGCGGTCCCAGACTTCCAGGCGCAGGTTCTGCCCTTCGCGGCGTACGCCCAGCAGCACGTGGCCCTTGGCGTAGCGGAAGGCGTTGGTCAGGAAGTTCTGCAGCACCCGGCGCAGCAGCTTGGGGTCGCTTTCGATGCGCAGCTGGCTCGAACGCAGGCGGAAGTCCACGCGCTGTTCCTGGGCCAGGGCCTTGAACTCGGCGCCCAGGGCCTCGAACAGATGGCCCAGCGGGAAGCTGCTGAGGTCCGGGGTGATGCGGCCGTTCTCCAGGCGCGAGATGTCCAGCAGGTCGCTGATCAGGTCCTCGGCCGAGCGCAGCGAGCTGTCCAGGTGGCGCACCAGTTCCTGGGCCTCGCGCGGCAGGGCCTCCTGCTGGTGGGAGAGGGCGGCGGAGAACAGCCGGGCGGCGTTCAGCGGCTGCATCAGGTCGTGGCTGACGGCGGCGAGGAAACGCGTCTTCGACTGGTTGGCGGCCTCGGCAACGCCCTTGGCCTCGGTGAGCGCCTGGTTCAGCTGGGAGAGTTCCCGGGTGCGCGCCGCGACCCGCTGCTCCAGGCCCTCGTTGGCTTCCTTGAGGGCCCGCTCGGCCTCGCGGAACTCGGTGATGTCGGTGAAGCTCATGACGAAGCCGCCGCCGGGCATCGGGTTGCCGATCAGCTCGATGACCCGGCCGTTGGGGAACAGCCGCTCGGAGGTGTGGGCGGTGCCCTGGCGCATCCAGTACAGGCGCTTCTCCACGTGCTTGTCGGCTTCGCCCGGGCCGCACAGGCCGCGTTCGGCGTTGTAGCGGATGATGTTGGCGATCGGCCGGCCGACGCTGATCAGCCCTTCCGGGTAGTCGAACAGTTCCAGGTAGCGGTGGTTCCAGGCCACCAGGCGCAGGGACTGGTCGACCACGCTGATGCCCTGGGTGATGTTCTCGATCGCGCCCTGCAGCAGGGCGCGGTTGAACTGCAGCACTTCCGAGGCTTCGTCGACGATGCGCACCACGTCCTCGACCTGCATCTCCCGCCCTTCGATGGCCGCGCGCACCACGGCGCGGGTGCTGGAGGCGCCGAGTACGCCGGCGAGCAGGCGTTCGGTGTGGGCGATCCATTCGCTGTTGGCGCTCTGGGTCGGGTTGAACGGCTTGTCCTGCTGGTAGGCGAAGCGCATGAAACTCTGCCGTGCGCGGTCCTCGCCGACGAAGCGGGCGGCCAGTTCCTGCAGGTCGGCGACCTGCACCGCGAGCAGGTTGCGGCTGCCCGGGCGGGCGGCGATTTCCTGGCCGATGAAGCGCCCGGCCTGCCAGTGCTCGGAGACCCGCGTGCGCGAGAACCAGGACACCCAGCCGAACAGCAGCCAGTTGCCGGCCAGCGACAGCAGCACGCCGCGGGTCAGCGGGTCGATCTCGAAGCCGACCGGGTAATACAGCAGCTCCGGCAGCAGCGGGAAGCTGTCCAGCGACCAGCGCAGGCCGCCGGCCACCAGCGGCAGGACCAGGATGTAGAACCACAGCGCGCAGCCGGCGGCCAGGCCGGCGAATACGCCGCGGCGGTTGGCCTGCTTCCACACCAGGGCGCCGAACATGGCTGGCGCCAGTTGGGCGATGGCGGCGAACGACAGCTGGCCGATGGTGGCCAGGCTGGCATTGGTGCCGAGCAGGCGGTAACACACGTAGGCCAGCAGCAGGATCACCACGATGCTCACCCGGCGGGCGCTGAGCATCCAGTGGCGGAAGGCCTCGAACGGCCGCTCGGCGCTCTGCCGGCGCAGCAGCACCGGCAGCAGCATGTCGTTGGAGATCATGGTCGACAGCGCCACCGAGGCGACGATGACCATGCCGGTGGCGGCCGAGGCGCCGCCGATGAAGGCCAGCAGGGCCAGGGCCGGATGGGCCTCGGCCAGCGGCAGGCTGATGACGAAGGAGTCCGGCTGCACGCCGGCGGGCAGCAGCAGCTGGCCGGCCAGGGCGATGGGCACGACGAACAGCGCGGCCAGCACCAGGTAGGCCGGGAACACCCAGCGCGCCAGGCGCAGGTCCCTGGGTTCGATGTTCTCCACCACGGTGACGTGGAACTGCCGCGGCAGGCAGACAATGGCGGTCATGGCCAGCCCGGTCTGCACCAGCATCGCCGGCCAGTTCACCGCCTCCGCCCAGAACTCCTGCAGCTCGGGGGCCCGCACGGCCTGGCGCGACAGGTCGGCGAAACCGTCGAACAGGCCCCAGGTGACGAACACGCCGACGGCGAGGAAGGCCAGCAGCTTGACCAGCGACTCGAAGGCGATCGCCAGGACCATGCCGCGGTGGTGCTCGGTGACATCCAGGTTGCGCGTGCCGAACAGCACGGTGAACAGGGCCAGCACCAGGGAGATGATCAGCGCGGTGTCCTGGCCGCTGCTGGTGCTGGGCGTGGCGCCGATCAGCATGTTGATGCCGAGGACGATGCCCTTCAGCTGCAGGGCGATGTAGGGCAGGATGCCGACCAGGCAGATCAGCGCCACCACCACCGCCAGCGCCTGGGACTTGCCGTAGCGGGCGGCGATGAAGTCGGCGATCGAGGTGATGTTTTCCTGCTTGCTGATCATCACCATCTTCTGCAGCACCCAGGGCGCGAACAGCAGCAGGAGGATCGGCCCCAGGTAGATCGGCAGGAACGACCAGAGCTGGCCGGCGGCCTGGCCGACCGCGCCGAAGAAGGTCCAGCTGGTGCAGTACACCGCCAGCGACAGACTGTAGACCCAGGCCCGCACCCGTGGCGACAGCGGGGCGCGACGGCGGTCGCCATAGAAGGCGATGGCGAACAGGATGGCCATGTAGACCAAGGCAACCAGGGCGATCAATCCGCCGGACAACGACATGCAGACTCCACGATAGAAGAAGGCCCGGGCAACTCCGGACGGCGCCAGCCAGGCGCACGGCCGTTGGGCTAGAGCGTAGTCTCGCATGGGTCGCGCGTGCCGTCAGGCCGACCATGGTCGCAAGCGGCTTGAGCCGCCGGCGGGGCACTGATAGCGTGATCGTTTTACCGGAGTTTCGCGATGTTCCAGCCGCACCCCATTGCCCTGCAGCAGGGCGCCTTGCGCCTCGACCCGCTGGTCGAGGCCGACCTGCCCGGCCTGCTGGCGTTGGCCGAGGCCAATCGCGAGTCGCAGCAGTACATGAGCGGCACCACGCGGCCGGACTGGTACCGCACGGCCCTGGCCGAGCACCGCGCGCAGACGGCCGTGGTCTTCGCCGTCCGCCTGGCCGGCGAGCTGGTCGGCACCACGCGCTTCTTCGACTTCCATGCGGCGCTGCCGGCCGCCGAGATCGGCTACACCTGGCTGGATGCCGGCCAGCATGGCACCGGCCTGAACAGCATGATCAAGTACCTGCTGCTGCGCCATGCCTTCGAGGACTGGCGCCTGGTGCGCGTGCAGCTGAAGACGGCGGCGAGCAACCTGCGCTCGCAGCGGGCCATCGAGAAGCTCGGCGCGGTGCGCGAGGGCGTGCTGCGCAACCACCGGCGCCTGGCCGACGGCCGCCTCGACGACACGGTGATGTACAGCATTACCGACAGCGAGTGGCCGCAGGTCAAGCAGCAGCTGGAGGCGCGCTTCGGTGCCTGAGCCGGCCAGCGCCGAGGAACAGTCGCGTTTCAGTGCGGTGGCGGAGCTGGACGGTCTCGAACTGCTCAGCGCCCGCTTCATCGACCACAGCTTCGCCCCCCATGTGCACGCCAGCTACGCCATCGCCGTGCTGGAGGAGGGCGCCGAGCGCTACCGCTATCGCGGCGCCGAGCACCTGGCGGCGGCCGGCAGCTTCGCCCTGCTCAACCCGGACGAGGTGCACACCGGCTCCAAGGCCAGCGAGCAGGGCTGGCGCTACCGGGTGTTCTACCCGCACCCCGGACAGCTGCAGGGCCTGCTGGCGGAGCTGGAGCTGCCCCACGGCAGCGCGCCGATGTTCCACGGCAGCGTGCACCGCGATGCCGACCTGGTCGGCGCCTTGCTGCACCTGCACCGCCTGCTCGAATACCCCGACACCCCGGCCCTGCAGCGCCAGACCCGCTGGCGCGAGGTCATGCTGCAGCTGCTGCAGCGCCACGCGCGGGTGCCCGCGGCCCGGGCGCCCGGCCAGGAACCGCAGGCGGTGGCGCGGGCCAAGGAGCTGCTGGCCGCCAGCCTGAGCGAGCCGCCGGCCCTGGAACAACTGGCGCAAGCGGTGAACCTGTCGCCGTTCCACTTTGCCCGGGTGTTCCGCTGCGCCACCGGCCTGCCGCCGCATGCCTGGCTCCGGCAGCGCCGCCTGGAACAGGCGCGGGCCCTGCTCAGGGGCGGCTGCGCGCCGCTGGAGGTGGCGCTGCGCCTGGGCTTCGCCGACCAGAGCCACCTCAGTCGGCAGTTCAAGCAGGCCTACGGCATCGCCCCCGGCGCCTACCGCAGCGCCTGCGTCGGCTGAGGCGCGTCCCGGCCCGCGGCGGATCGGCCTGCTCTGGTGGGAGCGACTTCAGTCGCGATCTTCGGCGAGCCACCATCGCGGCTGAAGCCGCGCCTACGCCAGCATCTGACCGATTGCGCAAGATCGTTCAAGACGTCCGGCGCGCAACCGGCTAGCCTCGCTCGTTCAAGGAGGTTCCATGTCCCGTCATCACGAATTCCTGCAGGGCGCCCGCGACATGCTGCCGATGCTGCTCGGCGCCATTCCCTTCGGCATCATCTTCGGCAGCCTGGCCGGTGCCTCCGGCCTCACGCCCTGGCAGACCATCGGCATGTCCGTGCTGGTGTTCGCCGGTTCGGCGCAGTTCATCGCCATCAGCCTGCTCGGTGGCGGCGCGACCCTGGCCGTGCTGCTGCTCACCACCCTGGTGGTCAACCTGCGCCACGCCCTGTACAGCGCCAGCCTACAGCCCTTCGTGCGCCATCTGCCGCGGCGCTGGCGCATGCCGCTGGCCTTCTGGCTGACCGACGAGGCCTTCGCCGTGGTCCAGCATCGCTACGCCGAGACCGATGCCTCGCCGCACAAGCACTGGTACTTCCTCGGTGCGGCGCTGGCGATGTACCTGAACTGGCAGCTGTGCACCCTGATCGGCCTGGTGTTCGGCCAGGCGGTGCCGAATATCGCGGCCTGGGGCCTGGACTTCGCCATGCTCGCCACCTTCATCGGCATCGTCGTGCCGATGCTGCGCAGTTGCCCGCAGGTAGCGGCGGCGCTGGTGGCCGGGGCGGTGGCCCTGGCCTGTCACGGCCTGCCGTACAAGCTCGGGCTGATGGCGGCGGCGTTCAGCGGCATCCTGGTCGGCGTGCTGCTGGAGCGGCGCAGGCAAAGCCTGCTGGAGGAGCCGCTGTGATGGCCAACTGGACTTTGATTCTCGGCATGCTGGCGATCACCTTCGCCATCCGTTACAGCCTGTTCGCCTTCCCCGACCTGCAGTTTCCGCCGCTGGTGCGCCAGGGCCTGCATTACGTGCCGACCGCGGTGCTCACCGCCATCGTCGTGCCCGGCATGCTGCTGCCGGACGGCCAGCACTGGGCCGTGGGGCTGGACAACGCCTACCTGCTGGCCGGGCTGGCGACCATCGCCATCGCCGCGCTGACCCGCCACCTGCTGGCGACCATCGCCGGCGGGCTGCTGGTGTTCTTCCTGCTGCGCGCCTGGCTCGGGCAGTTGCCGATCTAGAAAGACGAACGGCCTCTTGCGAGGCCGTTCGGGTCCTGTCGGGTGGGGTCAGAAATCGACCTGATAACCCAGGGTGAAGGTACGCCCGCGCCCGGCGAAGTATTGGTCGTCGCGGGTGCTGCCGGCCTGGGCGTAGTAGGTCATGTAGTTGCGGTTGAGCAGGTTCTCGATGCCCAGGCTGGCCTCGCCGACCAGCAGGCGGTAGCCGACGGAGGCGTCCACCAGGCTGTAGCCGTCGAAGTTCAGGCCGGGGCTGTCGAAGCCGCGGCTGGCGTAGTGGTTGACCTGCAGGCGGCTGTTCAACGTGTCGCTCCAGGTGGCCTGCCAGCTCAGGCCGTAGCGGTCCGGGGCGATGTTGGCGCCGTCCAGGTCGGTATCCACGTCGCCGTCGCCATCGGTATCGGAGCGGCCGTCGAGCTGGGCGTAGGTCGCCTGCAGGCGGTGCACGTCGCTGACTTGCCAGCCGGCGGTGGCCTCCACGCCGTCGATCTCGGTGCGCTCGCGGCGCACCTGATAGACCCCGCCGACGCTCTCCAGGCGCGAGCCGAGGTCGGCATCGGACTCGAAGTAGCTGATCTCCATGTCGACCGTCTGCCAGTTCAGGCGCAGGCCGATCTCGCGGTTGTCGGTGACGACCGGCTGCAGGTCGAGGAACTGCTCGACGCTCTGGTCGGGCTGGCCAATGCCGCGCAGCACGCGGCCCACATCGGGCATGCCGAAGCCTTCCGAGTAGTTGGCGAAGACCTGCGCCCAGTCGTTGAGCTGGTAGACCAGGCCGGCGTTGTACAGGGTTTCCTCGAAGTCCGGTTGGCCGCCCTCGACCGCTACGCCGCCGCGCGGGGTGGTGGTGGAGGCGATGGTGTGGAAGCTGTCGACCTCCAGCTCGGCGAACTCGTGGCGCACGCCGCCATGCAGGGTCAGGTTGTCGGTGGCGCGGACCTCGGCCTGGAGGAAGGGCGCCAGGTTCTGGAACACGGTCTCCGGCACCCACTCGCGGTCGGTGGCGATCAGCATCTGGCTGGTGGTGTCTTGCAGGAAGTCCAGGCCGCCGGTGAGCTTGAGAAGGCCGTCGAGCATGTCGTCGCGGCTCAGGGTCAGCTTGCCGCCGTACTTGTCCGACTCGTTCTGCGACTGGTCGAACAGGGTGCCGACCGGGGCGATGCTGGCATCCTGGAACGAGCCGAGGACACCGCCGCCGTAGCGGGCGCGGAAACGCTGGCTGTAGAGCTGGGCGGTGAGCAGGTTGCCGGCCAGGTCGGTGTTGCTGTAGGTCAGGCTGGTGGCCAGCACCTCGTTCTGCGGCGCCTTGCCCAGCGGCTCGCCCTTGCGCGAGGTGGTCGGGATGCCGGCGTCGCGGTCGCCGGGTACGTTGACGTATTGGTGCTCGCCTTCCAGTTCGAAGCGGTTGACCATCAGCGCCAGGTTCTGCTCGGCATCGAACCAGTAGCCCAGTTTGAGCAGCAGGTCGGTGCTGGTGGAATCCATGATGTCGCCCTGGGTATCGTCGACGCCGATCAGTTCGCCGTCGGCGTCGTAGAACATGCCGCGGGTCTGCCCGCTGATGGCGGCCAGGTAGTCCCAGTCGCCTTCGCTGCCTTCGACGCGGTAGTCCAGCTTGTAGCCCAGGCCGTCGCCGTCGAAGTCGTCGCCGGCCTCCAGGCTGACGCCGGCGTGCTGCTTCAGGCTGCCGCCCTGGGGCCGGCGGGTGACGTAGTTGATGATGCCGCCGGTGGCGCCCAGACCGTGTTCGGCGCTGGCGCCGTGGATCACCTCGATGCGCTCGACCATCGACAGGTCGATGGTGTAACCGTCGCGGCCACCGGCGCGCAGCGGGGTGGACTGCGGCACGCCGTCGATCAGCACCAGCGCCGCGCGGCCGCGGAAGGTCTCGCCGGCGTTGCTCAGCTTCTGCCGGCTCGGCGAGTAGGAGGGGATCAGGTTGCTCAGCACCTGGCCGTGGTCGCTGGTGATCGCCAGTTGCTGTTCGATCTGCTCGCGGCTGATCACGGTGATCTTCTGCGGCGTCTTGCCGGCCTCGCTGTGCGAGCGGGTGGCGCTGATGGCGGTGCTTTCCAGTTGCAGGACTTCCTCGGCCTGGCTGGTCGGGGCGAGGAAGGCGAGGGAGATCGAGAGGCAGAGGTGGGTCTTGCGGAACATTGCGTGCTCACTGGGGGAGGTTGGCGATTCTGAGAGGGTACGAAATCTAATCTAATTGCAAACAATTTGCATTAAGATAATGCGGTGTTTCGAGCCATCCTGGGTGTGGCTTTGTCGGGGTCAGATGCTGTCCAATGCGGGACGGCGTTTGCCGCTTCGCTACAGGTACAAGGACGATGACCCCACACTCGCAATTCGCCCTGCTGGGCACCCGGCGCTTCCTGCCGTTCTTCATCACCCAGCTGCTCGGCGCCTTCAACGACAACGTGTTCAAGCAGGGGCTGATCTTCGTCATCCTGTTCAACATGGCGTTTTCGGACAAGACCGGCAACCTGCTGGTCAACTTCTGCCACCTGCTGTTCATCCTGCCGTTCTTCCTGTTCTCCGCCCTGGGCGGGCAGTTCGGCGAGAAGTTCGCCAAGGACGCGCTGATCCGCCTGATCAAGCTGGCCGAGATCGCCATCATGCTGGTCGGCGCCGCCGGTTTTTACCTCAACAGCCTGCCGCTGCTGCTGCTCGCGCTGTTCGGCATGGGCACCCATTCGGCGCTGTTCGGCCCGGTGAAGTATTCGATCCTGCCGGCCACCCTGCGCGAAGAGGAACTGGTCGGCGGCAATGCCCTGGTGGAGATGGGCACCTTCCTGGCCATCCTCGCCGGCACCATCGGCGCCGGAGTGATCATGTCCGGCAGTCATTCCGCCGGCCTGGTGTCCGCTGCCATCGTGCTGGTCGCCTGTCTCGGCTACCTGGCCAGCCGCAACATCCCGCGCTCGCACGCGGCGCTGCCGGAGCTGGTGCTGGACTGGAACATCTTCCGCCAGACCTGGGCCACCGTGCGCCTGGGCCTCGGCCAGCGCCCGGCGGTGTCGCGCTCGCTGCTCGGCAACTCCTGGTTCTGGTTCATCGGCTCGATCTACCTGGCGCAGATTCCCGGCTTCGCCAAGGACCTGCTGCACGGCGACAAGACCGTCATCACCTTGATCCTCACCGTGTTCTCGGTGGGCATCGCCCTGGGCTCGGTGCTCTGCGAGCGCCTGTCCGGGCGCAAGGTGGAGATCGGCCTGGTGCCGTTCGGCTCGATGGGCATGACCGTGTTCGGCATCCTCCTGTGGTGGCATTCGGCGGGCTTCCCGAGCGCGGCCGAGCCCTATACCTGGCTGACCCTGCTGGGGCAGGGCCAGGCCTGGTGGCTGCTGGCGGACATCCTCGGCATCGGCATCTTCGGCGGCTTCTACATCGTGCCGCTGTATGCGCTGATCCAGTCGCGCACGGTGGAAAGCGAGCGGGCCCGGGTGATCGCCGCCAACAACATCCTCAACGCCCTGTTCATGGTGGTGTCGGCGCTGGTGGCGATGCTGTTGCTCAACGTCGCCGGGCTGTCGATTCCGCAGCTGTTCCTGGTGGTGTCGCTGATGAACATCGCGGTCAACGCCTACATCTTCAAGATCGTCCCCGAATTCACCATGCGCTTCCTCATCTGGCTGCTCAGCCACTCGATGTACCGGGTCAGGCACCAGGGGCTGGAGGCGATTCCGGACGAGGGCGCGGCGGTGCTGGTGTGCAACCACGTGTCCTTCGTCGATGCGCTGCTGATCGGCGGTGCGGTGCGCCGGCCGATCCGCTTCGTCATGTACTACAAGATCTACAACCTGCCGGTGCTCAACTTCGTCTTCCGCACCGCCGGCACCGTGCCGATCGCCGGGCGCAGCGAGGACGCGAAGGTCTACGAGCAGGCCTTCCAGCGCATCGCCCAGTACCTGGCGGACGGCGAAGTGGTGTGCATCTTCCCCGAGGGCAAGCTGACCACCAGCGGCGAGATCGACGAGTTCAAGGCCGGGGTGGAGCGCATCCTGGCCGCCAACCCGGTGCCGGTGATCCCCATGGCGCTGCAGGGCCTGTGGGGCAGCTTCTTCAGCCGCGCGCCGCACAAGGGCCTGTTCAAGCGCTTCTGGTCGCGCATCACCCTGGTCGCCGGCCAGCCCATGCCGGCCGATACCGGGCGCCTGGTGCTGCAGGAGCAGGTGGCGCAGCTGCGCGGCGACGTGCGCTGAGCCTTGGCACAATGGATAAGCCTGCCGATTGGCGGGCTTTTTTCTGTCTGAGTCTCAGTGACTGAGCTTCAGTCCCAGCAATCCAGCGACGATCAGGCCGACGCTGAGCAGGCGCAGCAGGGCCATCGACTCGCCGAACAGGATGATCCCGGCGATCACCGTGCCCACCGCGCCGACTCCGGTCCAGATGGCGTAGGCGGTGCCCAGCGGCAGCTCCTTCATCGCCAGGCCGAGCAGGGCCAGGCTGACGATCATCGCGCCGACAGTGAGCAGGGTAGGGAGGGGGCGGGTGAAACCGTCGGTGTATTTCAGGCCGACGGCCCAGCCGACTTCGAACAGGCCGGCGAGAAACAGGATGATCCAGGACATGGCTGGCTCCGCAGTGAGGCTACGAATGCGGGCCGTCCCGGGTGGTCACTCGCGCGGAGTGGCAAGGTCGTCCTTGCGCTGTGCGTTATTCTGCACATCGCCCTGCACAGGGCAAGCTCGGAAGGACGAGCCGGCCCCGGCAGGTGTTGCCAAAGTTGTCAGATTCCCTCTGGAATCTCCTCGCCACCCAGGGCTTCGAACAGCGCCGGCAGGAAGTCGCAGAAGGTCAGCATCATCAGGGTGAAGCTGGCGTCCAGCTGGCCGAGGTTGTCGTCGCCGCCGTCCTGGGCCGCCTGGTCCTGCAGCAGGTCCTCGAAGCGCAGGCGCTTGACCACCAGCTTGTCGTCGAGGACGAAGGACAGCTTGTCCTGCCAGGCCAGGGACAGCTGGGTGACCAGCTTGCCGGCGGACAGGTGCAGCTGGATTTCCTCGCTGGTCAGGTCCTGGCGCTTGCAGCGCACCACGCCGCCGTCTTCGGCGGTGTCGCGCAGCTCGCATTCGTCGAGGACGAAGAAGTCCGCCGCGGCCTGCTGCGACTTGACCCAGTCGGTCATGGTCGCGGTCGGCGCCATCTTCACCGTCAGCGGGCGTACCGGCAGGCTGCCCATGACTTCACGCAGGGTCGACAGCAGGTCTTCGGCACGCTTGGCGCTGGCCGAGTCGACCAGGATCAGGCCGAGCTTGGGCGCGATGGCGGCGAAGGTGGCCGAACGGCGGACGAAGGCGCGCGGCAGGAAGGACATGATGATCTCGTCCTTGAGCTGGTCGCGCTCCTTCTTGTAGACCTTGCGCATCTGTTCGGCTTCGATCTGCTCGACCTTTTCCTTGAGTGCGTCGCGTACCACGCTGCCCGGCAGGATGCGTTCTTCCTTGCGCGCGGCGACCAGCAGGAAATCACCACTGACATGCACCAGCGGCGCGTCTTCGCCTTTGCCGAAGGGGGCGATGAAACCGTAGGTGGTCAGCTCCTGGCTGGCACAGGAACGTGCCAGCTTGGTGGCTAGGGTAGCCTCCAGCGCTTCGGCATCGAAAGGCAGATCCTGGGTCAGGCGATAGACAAGCAGGTTGCGGAACCACATGGGGGTGACACTCCAATTGCGCAAAGCGCGCATTATTCTCTGCCGGGGCGGATTGTCCAAGCTGCAGTCGAGTCTTCCTCTACGGGAAATGCCGAGTAGCCCCCGTTCTCCTAAGCCTTTGGAACTGCTGAAAATTTTTTTTGAAAAAGAGCTTGCCAAGGTTCGGGGTGCTGTCTAGAATGCGCCCCACTTCGAGAGTGAAGGGTGATTAGCTCAGCCGGGAGAGCATCTGCCTTACAAGCAGAGGGTCGGCGGTTCGATCCCGTCATCACCCACCATCTCGCTCACGAGGTTACGCGCAGCGGTAGTTCAGTCGGTTAGAATACCGGCCTGTCACGCCGGGGGTCGCGGGTTCGAGTCCCGTCCGCTGCGCCATACATAAGCCTTGGTTAGACTGAAGACCAGGACTGGAAGAAACGACCGCAAGGTCGTTTTTTTTTGCCCGCGATTTGCTGCCAGTGGCTTGCCTGGCGGTGCCTATTGGCGGAGCCGGCGCACAAGCTGAACTAATCCGCTGTTCATGGTTCCTACTGGCGTAGCCAGTAATTGGCGCAGGCTGCTAAGCTCGCCCACTCACCGATAGCCTGCTTCAGGGCGCTCCAACAAGGATCAAGCATGAAACAACATCGTTTAGCCGCGGCGGTTGCCCTGGTAGGCCTGGTACTGGCCGGTTGCGATTCGCAGACCAGCGAAGTCGAACTGAAAACCCCGGCGCAGAAAGCCTCCTACGGCATCGGCCTGAACATGGGCAAGAGCCTGGCCCAGCAAGGCATCGACGACCTGGACCAGAAGGCCATTTCCGCAGGCATCGCCGACGCCCTCGGCAAGAAAGAGCAGCAGTTGAAGGACGAAGAGCTGGTCGAGGCCTTCACCTTCCTGCAGAAGCGTGCCGAGCAGCGCATGCTGGCGCTGAACGAGGAAGCGGCCAAGGCCGGCAAGAAGTTCCTCGAGGAAAACGCCAAGAAAGACGGCGTGACCACCACCGCTTCCGGCCTGCAGTACGAAGTGCTGAAGAAAGCCGACGGTGCCCAGCCCAAGGCCACCGACGTGGTCACCGTTCACTACGAAGGCAAGCTGACCGATGGCACCGTCTTCGACAGCTCCGTCGAGCGCGGTAGTCCGATCGATCTGCCGGTCAGCGGTGTGATCCCGGGTTGGGTCGAAGGCCTGCAGCTGATGCATGTCGGCGAGAAGTACAAGCTGTACATCCCGAGCGAGCTGGCTTACGGCGAGCAGAGCCCGAGCCCGACCATTCCGGCCAACTCGGTGCTGGTATTCGAGCTGGAACTGCTGGCCATCAAGGATCCTGCTGCCCAGCAGTAAGCCTGATGCTTGTACGCAACGCCCCGCCTGGTCGGGGCGTTGTCGTTTCTGCGTCCTTGGCAGAACGCCGGGCTGACCAGGCGGTCTGAAAAGGAGGTAAGCGGCGAGTCGGTGTTACGGTTATGCACATTCGCCCCATCGCTCGCGCCGCGCTGACTGTTACGTTGTTCATGAGCTATGCCCAGTCGCTAACTGTATGATTTTTAATGACTTTAAGGCTTGAGCAAAAAATGCCCGATCTGTGCCGGGGCCGCATGAGACGGGCGTTTGAATGACTCATCAAGAATCTGTGCACAAGGTTATCCACAGCTTTGGTGGATAACCCCAATCGGCCCAGCAGGCACGCGGGTTGTGGAGAAAAACCATGAATATGGCGAAGCATTTGCAGCGTTACCTGCAGGCCGCGCAGGCTGTGCTCGAGCGCGGCAAGTTGCCGCGGCTGCTGGCGGCCGTGGCACAAAAGGGCGCCGGCAATGCTGCGCGCCTGGGGCGGGTGCGCGGGGATCTGCAGTTGCTGCTGGGCTTGTGCACGGCCTGGTGGCGCGGCGAATACCGGGTCATCAGTACTCGGGCCCTGGTGAGCATCGTGGCTGGCTTGCTGTATTTTCTGACGCCCCTGGATGCGCTGCCGGATTGGCTGCTGGGCATCGGCCTGCTGGATGACCTGGCGGTGCTGGCCTGGCTCCTGCGCACCTGGCAGGGCGAGCTGGATGCCTACCGTGCCTGGCGCGAGGCGCAGGCGCCGACGCAGCTGGAGCGCATCGAGGCGCTGCCGACGGCAGAGGATGCGGGACAATCCTGAGCTACTGTTCAGGTTATGGGGCGCCGCTTCGTCACTCTTGTAACGGTAGGGCGCGATGGGTCACCCTCTGTGTCGGGGCCAGTTGTTAAGATGACGGCCTGCAGGAGGGCGTCGAGTCAGTCGGCGCTGCAGTCCACGGAGAGCGTTAATGAGTGTGCAAGTGATCACGCGGGACGGTGAGGCCGAATATGCCGTACTGCCCTGGGCCGAATACCAGGCGCTGCTGCAGGCCGCCGGACGTGCCATACCCGCCGCGCCGCAAGAACCGACCGCCGCTGCTGCGCCGTTGAACCAGCTGGCCGCGCTGCGCGAGGCGCAGGGCCTGTCCCAGGCCGACCTGGCGCGGGCCGTGGGCATCAGCCCGCACTACCTGAATCTGTTCGAAAGCGGTGAGCGCCAGCCGGATGGGGCCATTCTGCGCGCCCTGGGCCGGGTGCTCGGGGTGAGCGCCTGGGAGCAGGGTTCTTGAGCGTGCGCATCCACCGTCAGCACTGGCAGGCGCTGCTGGTCGAGCTGGAGGATGCGCGGCGCCAACGTCATCTGCTGACCTATCGGGCCCTGGTCGAGCGTTTGCAGCTGCCGACCCCAGCCATGCAGACCCTGACCGCCGCACTGGAACACCTGGCGGCGCTGGATGCGCGGGCCGAGCGGCCGCTGCGCAGTGCGCTGGTGATCAGCCAGGGCGCCAGCCGCCTGCCGCGTACCGGCTTCTTCGAATGCGTCACCCGGCTCGGGCGCTTCAGCGGGCCTTCCGACGGCATTGCCGCGGCGTCCTGGCATGCCGCCGAAGTGGCGCGGGTCTTCGAATTCAGCTATCCGGCCGGGGAAGCCTGAGTGCTCTGGCGGCTGCGCGCCCGGCTGGGCTATTGGCTGGCACGCCGGCTGTTCCATTGGCGCTGGCTGATGCAGCAGCCGCGCGCCTGGGCCTGGATGCAGGGACAGTTCGCGCGCATGGCGGCGCAAGGCCATGTGCCGGCGCAGAGTTTCTACGGCCACTTGCTGCTGTTCCGCGGCCAGGGCCTGGGCGCGCGGGATGAAGGGGTGCGTCTGCTGCGCCTGGCGGCGAGCGGGGGCGACGGCAAGGCCGCCTATCAGCTCGGCCTGCTGAGTCTCGCCGGCGACAGTCGACAGGCGCCGGATGGCGTCGAGGCGGCGCGCTGGTGGACCCTGGCCGCGACCGCCGGTCATCCCCTGGCCGCCCATCGCCTGGCCAGGCTGTACCGCGAGGGCGCGCCGGGGCTGGCGGCCGATGCCGTGCTGGCGCAGCGGTTCGAGCAGCGCGCCAGTGAGCTGGGCCTAAGCTGACAGGCTGTCCAGCACGTGCAGGCTGTAGCCCGGCACGGCCTTGGCGTGGCGCTTGGCCTCCGAGGCCAGACTGGCCAGCTGGCTGGCATCCAGCTCGGCACAGGCCGATTCCCGCAGCTGCACCACGCCGACCGACAGCGACAGCAGGGGAAACTCCTCGCGCCGGCCCTGGCGGTTGTGGGCGACGAAGCAGCCGGCCCGCAGGTGTTCGTCGCGGTAGAAGCGCCGGCACTGGCCCTGGAAGTCCTCCAGCAGTAGCTGGATGCGTTTGCGCCAGTCCGCCGAGCCGAGCACCAGCATGAAATCGTCGCCGCCGATATGGCCGACGAAGTCGCGGCTGGGGTCGACCCGCTCGTTCAGGCACTGCGCCAGGCACAGCAGCACCTCGTCGCCGCGGGCGTAGCCGTACAGGTCGTTGAACGGCTTGAAACTGTCGATATCCACATAGCACACCGCCGCATCGCGGCCCTGCTGCAGCAGGCGGGTCAGGCACTGCTGGATCGGCACGTTGCCCGGCAGCAGGGTCAGCGGGTTGGCGTGGCGAGCCTGCTGGATCTTCAGCTCGGTGATCAGCTTGAGCACGTCGATCACCCGGCCCAGGCCGCGGTAACGGCCCTGCTGGGTGATGATGAAGTCTTCCTCGATGCGCTGGCGCGCGCGGCTGGTGAGCAGACGGCTGACTTGCTGCAGCGACTGGCCGAGGTCCACGGCGAGAAAGTCGGTGCTCATCAGCCGGCTGATCGGCTTGCGCGCGAACAGATCGGTGGCGAACGGCTTGAGCAGGGCCTCCGACAGGGAATTGCGGTGGATGATGCCGAGCGGTTGCTGCTGCTCGTCGAGCACGGCCAGGGAGTTGAGGTTGGCCTGGGCACGAAAGGCCTCCAGCACCTCGGCCGTGGCCGTGCTGTGGCTCACCGCGGGTTGCTCGTTGAGCAGGGCGCTGAGGTCGGCGCTGTCCTCGCCGAGGCTGCCGATCACGCTGTCCAGCTGTGGCAGCAGCTTGCGTGCGTCACGTGGCGGCTGCTCCTGCGGCCGGCTGAGCAGGTAGCCCTGCAGCAGGTCCACGCCCATCTCGCTGAGCACGGCCAGTTCTTCCGCCAGCTCGATGCCCTCGGCGATCACCTGGGCGCGCGAGGCCTTGGCCATCTTCAGGATGGAACCGACGAATTCGCGCTTCACCGCGTCCTGGTGGATGCCGTCGATGAAGTGGCGGTCGATCTTCACGTAGTCCGGGCGCAGCTCGGACCACAGGCGCAGGCTGGAGTAGCCGGCGCCGAGGTCGTCCAGGGCGATGGAAAAGCCCATGGCACGGTAGTGATGCAGGGCGGTGTCGAGCAGGGCGAAGTCGTCGATCGGCGCCTGTTCGGTCAGCTCGATCACCACCCGGTCCGGGGTGATGCCGAATTCCTGCAGCAGCTTGAGGGTGCGCCCGGGCTGGTGGGTGGGTTCCAGCAGGGACTCGGGGGAGACGTTGAGGAACAGCTTGCCGTCCAGTTGCAGGTCACGGAAGCGGCGGCAGGCGCTGCGCCGACTGGCCAGTTCCAGCTCGCTCAGGCGGCCGCAGTTGCGCGCCACGCTGAACAGGGCGATGGGTGAGTGCAGCGGGCTGTTGGACGGCCCGCGGGTGAGGGCCTCGTAACCGAGGATGCGCCGGTCGGCCAGGGCAATGATGGGTTGGAACAGGCTGTGCAAGTCGCCGTGAGCGAGGATCTGATCCAGCGCGCTCAACTGCTCGGTGACGGTCATGGTGAATCTCGACTGGCCGGAAAAAGAAAAGGGCCGGTAGTGCTACCGGCCCCTTTATTTCACGACAGAACGATGACGCTTTGATGACGTCTGCGCCGCGCCTCAGTGCTTGGCCACCTGGGTGTCCATGCCCAGGTAGTCGAGCAGGATGCGCCCGCTTTCGGTCAGGTAGGCGTCGTCTTCCGGCTTGGCCTTCTCCGGCTCGACGGGGAGGCTGTCTTCGTCCTCCTCCTTGATCTCCTTGAGCAGCTCTTCGCCCTTGGCCGTGCGCTTGGCGTTTTCCAGGGCCAGTTGACGGGCCTCGATGCTGGCGCGCTGGCTGCGCCGGGTCTGCTCGTTGAGGCTGATGCTGGTCTGCTGCATCAGCTCCTGGGCCAGGGCCAGGCGCTCGCGGGTGAAGACGAAGTCCGGGTTGCTGGCGGTACGCGCATCGTGACGGGCCTTGAGCTCGGCGAGGAACGGCTTGAACGGGTCGACCTCCGGCTTGATCGCGGCGCGGATGCTGTCCCACGGCATGGCTTCGGGCAAGGCGCTCTCGCCGATTTCCTGGGTGTCGACCATGTCCGGATAGGCGATGTCCGGCAGCACGCCCTGGTGCTGGGTGCTCTGCCCGGAAACCCGGTAGAACTTGGCCAGGGTCAGCTTCAGTTCGCCGTGGTTGAGCTCCTGGATGGTCTGCACAGTGCCCTTGCCGAAGGTCTGGCCGCCTAGGATCAGGCCGCGGTGGTAGTCCTGCATGGCGCCGGCGAAGATTTCCGAGGCGGAGGCCGACAGGCGGTCGACCAGCACGGCCAGCGGGCCGGTGTAGAACACCCCGGGCTCCTCGTCGGCCAGCACGTCGACGCGGCCGTCGCTGTTGCGTACTAGCACGGTCGGGCCCTGGTCGATGAACAGGCCGGTCAGTTCGGTGGCTTCCTGCAGGGAGCCGCCGCCGTTGTCGCGCAGGTCGAGAACCACGCCGTCGACCTTTTCCTGTTTCAGCTCGGTGAGCAGGCGTTTGACGTCGCGGGTGGTGCTCTTGTAGTTCGGGTCGCCGGCGCGGAAGGCCTTGAAGTCGAGGTAGAAGGCCGGGACCTTGATCACCCCGAGCTTGTAGTCGCGGCCGTCATGCTTGAGCTTGAGCACCGACTTCTGCGCCGCCTGTTCCTCCAGCTTGACCGCCTCGCGGGTGATGCTGACCACCTTGCTGGTCTGGTCGCTGGCGGCGTTGCTGGCCGGGATCACTTCCAGGCGCACTGTGGAGCCTTTCGGCCCGCGGATCAGCTTGACCACTTCATCCAGGCGCCAGCCGATCACGTCGACCATATCCTTGTCGCCCTGGGCCACGCCGATGATCTTGTCCGCCGGAACGATCTGCTTGCTCTTCTCCGCCGGGCCCGCGGGCACCAGGCGCACCACCTTGACGTATTCGTTGTCCGACTGCAGCACGGCGCCGATGCCTTCCAGCGACAGGCTCATGTTGATGTCGAAGTTCTCCGCGTTGTCCGGGGAGAGGTAATTGGTGTGCGGGTCGTAGGTCTGTGCGAAGGCGTTGATATAGGCCTGGAACACGTCTTCGCCGCTGGTCTGGTCGAGGCGCTTGCGCTGGTTCTGGTAGCGCTTGGTCAGCAGCTCCTCGATGGCCTTGGGTTCCTTGCCGGCCAGCTTGAGGCGCAGCACCTCATCCTTGACGCGCTTGCGCCAGAGGTCGTCGAGTTCGGCACGGTTCTTCGCCCAGGGTGCGTTTTCGCGGTCGACCAGCAGGCTTTCCTCGACGTTGAAGTCCAGTGCCTCGGTGTTCTGCAGCAGCTTGAGGGCGTAGTCCAGGCGTTCCTGGACGCGCACCAGCTGGCGCTTGTACATGAGGAAGCCGGGTTCCAGGTCCCCGCCTTTGAGCAGGTCGTCGAATTTGTTGCGCCACTGGTCGAATTCTGCGATGTCGGCGGCAGTGAAGTAGCTGCGCGCCGGATCGAGCATCTTCAGGTAGCTCTCATAGACCTTCTGCGAGCGCGTATCGTCGAGCGGTGGCTTGTTGTAGTGGTGGCGCTTGAGCAGCTCGACCACGTTCAGGCTGGCGATGATCTGCTCGCGGTCGGGCTGCAGGTAGTCCCAGTTCTCCGGGCCGGTCTTGGCGGCTGCCGGCAGGGCGTGCAGGCCCAGGACGAGGGCGAGGGCGGTGGTGGAGAAGGAACGCAGCATAGTGATTCGACGCGATGGCAGGTGATAACGCATATTAGGCCGTCTTTTGAGCGCCCGGTTCCATCCGAACCCGGCAGCATAATGCAGAAATCCCGGCACACTGCGCCGGGAGGCACATTCACTATGGAGGCAGCATGAGGGCATTGCAAGGCGTCGAGGGGCAGGTTGAATGGTGCGAGCGGCCCAGCCCGGCCTGCGATGTGGGGCAGATTCGCGTGCGCGTGGCGGCGGCCGGGCTGAATCGCGCGGACCTGCTGCAGCGCGCCGGAATGTACCCGCCGCCGCCCGGTAGCAGCGACATCCTCGGTCTGGAGTGTGCCGGGGTGGTCAGCGAAGTCGGTGCCGGCAGCGCCTGGCAGGTCGGCGACCGGGTCTGCTGTCTGCTGAGCGGTGGCGGCATGGCCGAGGAGGTGGTGGTCGACGCCCGCCATGCCCTGCCGGTGCCGCAGGGGCTGTCGCTGGCCGAAGCGGCGGCGCTGCCGGAGGTGTATGCCACCGCCTGGCTCAATCTGTACCAGCTGGCGGCCCTGAAACCGGGCGAGAAGGTGCTGCTGCATGCCGGTGCCAGTGGCGTAGGCTCGGCGGCGATCCAGCTGTGCAAGGCCTTCGGCAACCCGTGCTGGGTCAGCGTCGGTTCCGCCGAACGGCTGGCCTATTGCGAGAGCCTCGGCGCCCAGGGTGGCGCGCTGCGTGGCGAGAACCTGGAGAGCCTGCGCGATTTCGCCCCGTTCGACGTGATCCTCGATCCGGTCGGCGCCGCCTATGCCGAGCTGAACCTGGCTCTGCTGGCGCGCGACGGGCGCTGGGTGAGTATCGGCCTGATGGGCGGCAGCAAGGCGCAGCTGGACATGGCCCTGCTGCTGGGCAAGCGCATCCAGCTGAGCGGTTCGACCCTGCGCAACCGCGACGACGAGTTCAAGGCCGCGCTGCTCAGCGATCTGGGTCAGCATGTCTGGCCGCTGTTCGCCGAAGGGCGGCTGAAGCCGCAGCTGGAGCAGAGCTTCGCGGCCAAGGACGTGCAGGCCGCCTTCGCCGCCCTGGCGAGCAATCAGGTGTCCGGCAAGGTGGTCTTGCTGATCGACGAGAGCCTGGTCTGAACGACCAGGCGTGTTCGTTCAAGGCACGTCGATACAGCGCAGGCTGTCAGGTTCGACGGCCTCCCGCTGTGGGTCATAGGTGAAGTGCAGAAAGCGGTTCCAGCCCTCCGTGCGCTTGTGCTCGCCGAATGACCAGATGCACTGGCGCAGGCCGTTGCCCTCGCAGCTGAAGCTGCGCACGCTGCTGCTCTGTGGCTGAAATGACCAGCTCAGGTAGCTGGCGATGAAGTCGCCGACCGTCACCGGATTGTTCAGCGTCCCGC
This sequence comes from Pseudomonas sp. L-22-4S-12, assembly GCF_009799935.1. Lineage (NCBI taxonomy): Bacteria > Pseudomonadati > Pseudomonadota > Gammaproteobacteria > Pseudomonadales > Pseudomonadaceae > Pseudomonas > Pseudomonas sp. L-22-4S-12. The sequence continues at coordinate 57,747 of NZ_WELL01000002.1, forward strand.
CAGCGGGGTGGGTGGAGGTGCCGTTGATTTCACAGGCCAGGTGGGTCTCTGGGATCTCGGCGCTCGCCAGGCGGCTGAGGGCACGCAACGCGCTGCGTGTGTCCTCATCCAGCGGTTGCGCGGCGGCGCAGGTGGTCAAGGCCAGTAGGCAGAGGCCGGTGCTCAGTGTGGTCACGGGGGACATGCTGCGGTGCTCCCTGCAGCGCATGAAAACAGAGGTGCAGCCTAGCCGGCCTGAGCGGCGAGCGCTCAGGCACAGTGCGCACTTCGCATGGGGCGCTTTAGTGCCAGGCGAGGATAGGCCAACCCGCCTGCTCGGCATGGGCGCGCAGGGTCGGGTCCGGGTTGACCGCGCGGGGGAAGTCCACCAGCCCGAGCAGCGGCAGGTCGTTGCGCGAGTCGGAATAGAAGTAGGTGCCGGCCAGGCTTTCCCCTTGCTGCTCCAGCCAGGCCTGCAGGCGCAGCACCTTGCCTTCGCGGTAGGTCAGCACGCCGCGGGTCTTGCCGCTGTAATGGCCGTGCTGCTGCTCCAGGTCGATGGCCAGCACTTCCGCGATGCCCAGACGCTCGGCGATGGCGCTGACCAGGAAATGCGCCGAAGCGGAGATCACCAGCAGGCGGTCGCCGGCGGCGCGGTGCTGGGCCAGGCAGCGCATGGCATCGCTGTAGATGATCGGCTCGATGACGTCCTCGACGAAGGGGCCGACGACGAACTCGACTTCCTCCTCGGTACGGCCCACCAGCGGCGACAGGGTGTAGGCCATGTACTCCTCCATGGCCAGCTCGCCCCGGGAATAGAGGGCCATCAGCTCCTGCTCGCGGGTCAGGAAGCTGTCTGCGTCGACCCACTGGATGGCGGCCATGTGCTTGGCCCACAGCGAGGCGCAGTCGCCGTCGATCAGGGTTTCGTCGAGGTCGAAGATTGCCAGGGCCATCATGCCACCTCCCGGATTGCCTGCTCGTCGATGGTCAGGCCGATGCACTGGCCCTTGCCGATCAGGTCGCCTTCGCGGCGGTTGAGCACGTCGACCACCAGTTGCACGCCATTGGCCTCGACGCGGTAGCGGATGACGTTGCCGAGCAGGCTGTGGCCGAGGACTTCCGCGGCGATGGCGCCGCTGTGGTGCAGCTGGATGGCCTCCGGGCGGATGGCGATGCGGCTGCTGACCGGGCGCAGCAGCAAACGGCTGGCGGTTGGCGCGTCGAGCAGGTTGTAGTTGCCGATGAAACCGGCGGCGAAGGCATCCACCGGCGCGGTGTAGAGGGTCTCGGCGGAACCGCTCTGGACGATCCTGCCGGCGTTCATCAGGAAGATGCGGTCGCTCAGGGTCAGCGCCTCCTCCTGGTCGTGGGTGACGAAGATAGTGGTCAGGCCGAGGTCCTGCTGGATGCCGCGGATCTGCTCGCGCAGGTGCTTGCGGATGCGTGCATCCAGCGCCGACAGCGGCTCGTCGAGCAGCAGCAGGCGCGGGCGGGTGACCAGCGAACGGGCCAGGGCTACCCGTTGGCACTGACCGCCGGACAGCTGGTGCGGGTAACGGCTGGCGAAGTCGCCCAGCTCGACCATCGCCAGGGCCTCCTGCACGCGCTGGGCGCTTTCTTCCTTGCCGACCTTGTGCATGCGCAGGCCGAAGGCGACGTTCTGCGCCACGCTCATGTTGGGGAACAGCGCGTAGCTCTGGAACACCATGCCGATATCGCGCTTTTGCGGTGACAGCGGCACCAGGTCCTGACCGTCGAGGAGGATCTGCCCACCGCCCACGTCGGTCAGGCCGGCGATGCAGCGCAGCAGGGTGGACTTGCCGCAACCGGAGGGGCCGAGCAGGGTGACGAACTCGCCCTGGGCGATTTCGCAGTTGATGTCGCTGAAGATCGAAGTTGCGCCGTAGCTTTTATGCAGGCCGCGGATGCTCAGGTAACTCATGAGAAAGTCCTTTAAGTCTGGTACTCGCTGCGCTCGACGCAGCCTACGGCTTGTCCTTGTTCAGGCGGCTCGCCGCCCAGGTGAAGATCAGCACGAAGAAGAAGTAGGAAATCACCAGCGCGCTGTTGAAGTGGCCGCTGCTGTTTTTCATGTTGTTGAGGTACACCTGCAGGGTTTCGTAGCGGGTGCCGACCAGCAGGTTGGCGAACACGAACTCACCGAACAGAAAGCTGAAGGAGAGGAACAGCGAGACCATCAGGCCCTTGCGCAGGTTGGGCAGCACCACCAGGAATGCGGCTTGCCAGGTGCTGGCACCGAGCAGCTGGGCGGCGTCCATCAGGTCGCGCAGATTGATCGCTTGCAGGTTGTTGGTGATCGCCCGGTACATGAATGGCAGGGCCACGGTGAAGTAGCAGCCGATCAGAATCCATGGCGTGCCGACCATCGCCAGCGGCCCGGAGCCGTAGACCTGCAGCAGGCCCACCGAAGACACCACCGGCGGCACGGCGAAGGGCAGCAGGATCAGGATGTTCATCAGCCCGTCGAGCTTGGGGAAGTGGTAATGCACCACAAACAGCAGCGGCAGGATCAGCACCGTGGCCAGCAACAGGGAACCGAAGCACACCAGCAGCGACTGGCCGAAGGCGGCGAGGAAGCGCGGATCGCTCCACAGCGCCACGTACCACTTGAAGGTCAGGCCGGACGGCAGGATGGTCGCCGACCAGCTGGTGGACAGCGAGTAGAGCAGGGTGCCGGCCAGCGGCAGCAGCAGGATCAGGAACAGTAGCCAGACCACCGTGCGGTGATACAAGGCAGCCGGTTTGGCATCAGCGCGCGACATGGTAGCTCCTCTTCAGCAGCCACTGGTGCGCGGCGGTGATCACCACCATCAGGCCTACCAGTACCATCGCCAGGGCGCTGGCCATATCCGGGTTGAGGCTGATATCGCCGGCGACCATGGCGGCAATGCGGATCGGCAACACGTTGAAGTTGCCGGTGGTCAGCGCGTACACCGTGGCATAGGCGCCGAGGGCGTTGGCCAGGAGGATGACGAAGGTGCCGAGCAGTGCCGGGGTCAGCACCGGCAGGCCGATATGCCGCCAGAAGTCCCAGGTGCCGGCACCGAGCAGCGCGGCGGACTCGCGCCAGTCCTCGCGCAGGGCGTCGAAGGCGGGGTAGAGCAGCAGCACGCCGAGGGGAATCTGGAAATAGGTGTAGAGCACTATCAGTCCATTTTTCGAGTAGAGGTTGAAGCTCTCGATCAGGCCGATCTTGATCAGCAGCAGGGTCAGCGCGCCGTTGAAGCCGAGGATGATGATGAAGGCGAAGGCCAGCGGCACGCCGGCGAAGTTGCTGGTCATGTTGGAGAAGGCCATGACGAAGTCGCGCAGCCTGGAGTCGACCTGGCGCAGCGAGTAGCTGCCGAGCACGGCGATGACGATGCCGAACAGGCTCGACCAGAAGGCAATCTGCAGGCTGTGCTTGATCGCCTGCAGGTAGAACTTGGAGCCGAAGATCTTCTCGTAGTTGCCCAGGCCCCAGGCGTCGCCGACGCTCAGGCTGTGCACCGCGACCCACAGCAGCGGGGCGATCTGGAAGGCGATGAAGAAGATCGCAAAGGGCAGCAGGCACAGCAGGGCCAGCCACTTGCCGCGGTTGGCGCGGGTTTTTTCGACCGTCACTTGAGCAGTTCCTTGCACCAGGGTTTGTCATGCGCTGCGCCGAGCAGGGCGCAGATGGTGCCGCACAGCTCGGTCTGCCGCGGCAGCGCGCTGCCATCCAGGCTGAACGCACTGCCGGCGACGAACAGCGGCACTTCGCGTTCTTCCGCCAGCAGGCCGTTGTGCGAACGGTCGTTGTTCATGCCGTGGTCGGCGGTGACCAGTACCTGGTAGCCGGCATCCAGCCAGCGCTGCAGGTATTCGGCCAGGAGGATGTCGGCGCGGCGCGCGCTGTTGCGGTATTGCGCCGAGTCCAGGCCATGCTTGTGGCCGGCGTCGTCGATGTTCATCGGGTGCACCAGGAGGAAGTTCGGCTGGTGCTGCACGCGCAGGTGCTCCGCGTCGGCGAACAGGTGCGAGTCCGGGTAGTGGTCGGCGTAATAGAAGTGGCCGTGCTGGATCGGCAGGCTGCTGTCGCTGGTGTGGCGGTCGCGGGCCGCATCGAAGGGCGCGCGGTTATACAGCTCGCTCATCCAGTGATAGGCCGCGGCGGCGGTGGACAGGCCGGCTGCGCGGGCGTAGTGGAAGATGCTGCGCTGGTTAGACAGGCGCACCACCTCATTGTGCACGATGCCGCTGTCGATCGGCGCCACGCCGGTCATCAGGCATTCGTAGAGCGGGCGCGACAGCGCGGGCAGCTCGCATTCGAGCTTGTACAGCGCAGCGCGGCCGGCGCCGCAGTAGGCCTGCAGATGGCCCAGCGCATGGCGGGCCACCTCGTAGTTCAGGCCATCCAGTAGCACCAGAATGACGTTGTGTTTCATCGCGCGATTTCCTTGAGCCAAAACGCAGCCCGGCGAGTGCCGGGCTGCGGACGAGCGCTTACTGCATTTCGATGATCACGTTTTCCTGCCACAGCTGCGGCAGCGCCTTGGAGGTGGCCTCCCAGGCAACCGGGTCCTTGATCGGCTGGACCTTGGCGTACTGCGCGTTGGGCAGCAGCTTGGCCTGCACCTCGGCCGGCAGGGTCAGGTGCTCGGCGCGGATCGGCCGGGCGTTGCCCTTGGCCAGGTTGATCTGCCCGGCGTCGCTCAAGATGTACTCGCGCGCCAGCTTGGCCGCGTTGGGGTGCTTGGCGTACTTGTTGATGATGGTGGTGTAGCCGGAGATCACCGAACCATCGGAGGGGATCAGCACTTCGAAGCGGCTCGGGTCGATCTGGTCGCGGTAGGACAGGCCGTTGAAGTCCCAGACGATGCCGACTTCCACTTCGCCTTTTTCCAGGGTCTGGATGGTCGGGTTGGACAGGCCCAGGCGGCCCTGCTTGGCGATCTCGGCGAAGAAGTCCAGGCCCGGCTGGATGTTCTTCTCGTCACCGCCGTTGGCGATGGCGGCGGCCAGTACGCCGTTGACAGCCTGGGCGGCGGCGCTGACGTCACCGATGGCGACCTTGTACTTGCCCTGTTTCAGGTCGGCCCAGGACTGCGGCACGTCCTTGACCAGCTGCTTGTTGACGATGAAGGCGATGGAGCCGGTGTAGGCCAGCATCCAGTGGCCGTCCGCATCCTTGGCCCAGGTCGGAATCTGCTCCCAGGTGGTGGGTTTGTAGGCTTGAGTGACACCCTGCTGCACGGCGATGGGGCCGAAGGCGGCGCCAACGTCGCCGATATCGGCGGTGGCGTTGTCCTTCTCGGCGGCGAACTTGGCGATTTCCTGGGCCGAGCTCATGTCGGTGTCCATGTGCTTGAGGCCATAGAGTTTGCCCAGATCGACCCAGGTGTCCTTCCAGTTGGCCCAGCTATCGGGCATGCCGACGCTGTTGACCTCGCCCTCTGCGCGGGCGGCTTGTTCCAGGCTCTTTACATCCTCGTTGGCCATGGCCTGGTTACCCAGAATAATGGCCGATCCCATCAGTGAAGCCAGCAGCAGGCGTTTCATGGTGAAGCTCCTTAGCAGGGTGAAAGATTGGTCTAGATCAGCAAGACCCAGGCCAATCTAGAAGCTTTCTATGACGTTTTTATGGCGACCCGGCCCCGGTTTCCCTGGGCCGGCCCGCGTCTGCAAGCGTAGACCATGGCTAAGTGGCTGATTTGCCGGAAGACTGCAGGGCCTTGTGGCATGGGGCGTGCAGGTGCCCCGATAGACCTCCGGGCTGTCACGCCACGGTCATCTAGGCTGCCTAGCATGGCCGCACTTTCGGCCGGTCGTGCCCCTTGTTGGTGCTGGTCTATTCCAGAGTGGAGTTTTGCATGCGCGACGAAGCGCCCCGTACCGTTACCGCCATCTGCCGGGCCCTGCAGGAACAGATCGAGCATGGCCTGCTGACGCAGGGCAGCCAGCTGCCGGCCGAGCGCAAGCTCAGCGAACTGTTCGAGACCACCCGCATCACCCTGCGCGAGGCGCTGGGGCAGCTGGAAGCCGAAGGCCTGATCTACCGCGAGGAGCGCCGCGGCTGGTTCGTCTCGCCGCCGCGGCTGGCCTACAACCCGCTGGTGCGCAGCCACTTCCATGCGATGGTGCGCGAGCAGGGGCGGCAGTCCTCCACCGAGCTGCTCAGCGCCCGGCTGATGCCGGCGCCGGTGGATATCTGCGCGTTGCTGGAGTTGCCGGCGCTGTCGGCGGTGCTGCAGATCCGCCGCGCGCGGCGCATCGACGGGCGGCTGGTGCTGTACGTCGAGCACTACCTGAATCCGGCCTATTTTCCCGGCATCCTGCAGTTCGACCTGACCTGCTCGCTGACCGAGCTGTACGCCAGCGAGTACGGGATCCATTACGGGCGGGTGCGTTTCGATATCCTGCCCACCGCCTTGCCGGCCGAGGCGGCGAACAGCCTGAAGACCACCCTGGGCAGCCCGGCGCTGCGCATCACCCGGGTCAACCGCGACCAGCACGGGCGGCTGATCGACTGCGACCTGGAGTTCTGGCGCCACGATGCCATTCACGTCAGCGTCGAAGTGCCGGAGTGAGCGGTGCGGTGCCAGGTTTGCGATGGGTAGGTTGTGGTTGAGCGCAGCGAAGCCCAACGCCAGGGCGGCTGGTTACCAAGAGGTCGGGCTGGGCTCCAATCGTTGGGCTTCGGCGCTGCGCGCCTCAACCCAACCTACGCGATAGCGTTACGCCAGCTCGGCGCTGGCGTAGAAGGCGCTAAGGACTTTCACCAGGTGGGCCAGGTCGTGGCTGCCGGCCAGTTCGCGGATCGAGTGCATGGCGAAGGTCGGCAGGCCGATATCCACGGTGCGCACGCCGAGCTGGCTGGCGGTGATCGGGCCGATGGTCGAGCCGCAGCCCATGTCGCTGCGCACCACGAAGCTCTGCACCGGCACTTCCTCGGCCAGGCACAGGTGGCGGAAGAAACCGGCGGTCTCGCTGTTGGTGGCGTAGCGCTGGTTGCTGTTGACCTTGATCACCGGGCCGGCGTTGAGTTTGGGGCCGTGGTTGGCGTCGTGCTTGTCGGCGTAGTTGGGGTGCACGCCGTGGGCGTTGTCGGCCGACACCAGCAGGGATTTCTGGATGCTGCGGACGAAACCGTCGCCTTCCGGCAGCACGCGGCGCAATACCTGCTCGAGGAACGGGCCGTCGGCGCCGCAGGCCGAGCAGGAGCCGATCTCCTCGTGGTCGGTACAGACCAGCACGCAGGTCTCGTCGCCTTCGGCGCCGAGCAGGGCCTGCAGGCCGGCGTAGCAGGACAGCAGGTTGTCCAGGCGCGCGCCGGCGATGAAGTCCTGGTTGAGGCCGATCACCGCAGCCGGTTGGGTATCGTAGAAGCTCAGCTCGTAGTCCAGCACCGCATCGGCGCTGAGGCCATGCTCGCTGGCCAGGCGGTCGGCGAGCAGGGCGCGGAAATCGGCCGGCTCCTCGCCGGCGATCTGCGCCAGGATCGGCGGCAGTTCGTTCTGCTGGTTGATCGGCCAGCCCTGGTTGGCTTCGCGGTTGAGGTGGATGGCCAGGTTGGGGATGGTGGCGATCGGCAGTTCGAAGTCGATCAGCTGGCTCTGCACCTTGCCACCTTCGCGGAAGGTCACCCGCCCGGCCAGCGACAGGTCGCGGTCGAACCAGGGGGCGAGCAGGGCGCCGCCGTAGACTTCCACGCCGAGCTGGAAGAAGCCCTGGCGCTGCAGTTCCGGCTGCGGCTTGACGCGCAGGCAGGGGCTGTCGGTATGCGCGCCGACCAGGCGCAGGCCGCCTTCCAGGGGGCTGCGCTTGCCCAGCCTGAAGGCGATCAGCGAGGAGTCGTTGCGGGTCACGTAGTAGCGTCCGCCGGCTTCGGTATGCCAGGGCTCGCGCTCGTCCAGGGCCCGGTAGCCGGCGGCCTGCAGGCGCTGGGCCAGGCTGCGGGTGGCGTGGAAGGGGGTGGGCGAGGCCTTGAGAAACTCGATCAGGCCCTGATTCAGCTCTGCACGCATAACGGACTCCAGACGGCGATGCCCCGAGTTTATCGGATTTGTCCGGGGCCGGCCCGCTTTAACTCGGGGTATACGGGCTCTCGGTGCGGGTGCCTGCGGCGCACCCGGAGCCGCTTCAGAATGGCGCCGGACACTCGAAGCGCAGGCGTTCGTCGGTTTGCGGGTGGGTCAGGCTGAGCATGCTGGCGTGCAGGCACAGGCGTGGCCAGGCGGCCAGGGCCTGTGCGTGGGCATACAGACCGTCGCCGAGCAGCGGATGGCCGATCGACAGCATGTGCACGCGCAGCTGGTGGGAGCGGCCGGTGATGGGCGTCAGCTCCACGCGGCAGTAGTCGCCGCAGCGCTCGAGGATGCGCCAGTAGGTCAGCGCGTGCTTGCCCTGCTCATGGTCGACCACATGGCGCGGCTTGGTCGGCGGGTCGTAGCGCAGCGGCAGGTCGATGCTGCCGCTGTCCAGCGCCGGCTGGCCCCAGCACAGGGCGGTGTAGGCCTTCTCGGTCTCGCGGTCGTGGAACTGGCGGGACAGCTCGCGGTGGCTGTCGGCATCGCGGGCCAGCACGATGATGCCGGAAGTTTCCCAGTCCAGGCGATGGACGATGCGCGCTTCCGGGTAGCCGTTTTCCTGCAGGCGGGTCACCAGGCAGTCGCGGTTGTCCTCGGCGCGGCCGGGCACCGAGAGCAGCAGGGTGGGCTTGTTGATCACCAGCAGGGCGGCGTCCTGGTGGAGGATTTCGACATTCGACAGCGGCATGGGAAGACCCAAAATGAAATGGCGGCCATTAAGGCCGCCATTGTTCAACATCAGTGCAGTGAAAACGTAGCGAGCGAAGGTCAGGCAAGGCGAAATCAGGCGAAGAAGCGGAGTTTACATGCCGTAAATGAGCATTCTGAGTCTGATTTCAACGCAGCATCACCGAGCGCAGTAGTTTTCACCGATCGGGCAGGGTGATATTGAGTTCCAGAATGGAGCAGCTGCCCTGGTTTTCCAGCGCGACCTGCACCTGATCCTGCTCGATGTTGACGTACTTGCGGATCACCTCGACCAGTTCCTTCTGCAGGGCCGGCAGGTAGTCCGGCTGGCTGCGCTGGCCGCGCTCGTGGGCGACGATGATCGACAGACGCTCTTTCGCGATCGACGCAGGGGTTTCCTTCTTGCGTTCACGAAAGAAGTCGAAAATGTTCATTAGCGCGCTCCAAACAGGCGTTGCATGATTCCCTTCTTCTGCACATCGAGGAAGCGATGGGGCACTTCCTTGCCCAGCAGGCGGTCGACGGCGTCGCCGTAGGCCTGGCCGGCATCGCTCTGCTCGTCGAGGATCACCGGTACGCCCTGGTTGGAGGCCTTGAGCACGGCCTGGGACTCGGGGATCACACCGAGCAGGTTGATGGCGAGGATTTCCTCGACGTCTTCCACGCCGAGCATTTCGCCCTTGGTCACCCGCTCCGGGTTGTAGCGGGTCAGCAGCAGACGCTCCTTGATCGGCTCCAGGCCCTGTTCGGCGCGGCGCGACTTGCTCGCCAGCAGGCCGAGCATGCGGTCGGAGTCGCGTACCGAGGAGACTTCCGGGTTGGTCACGACGATGGCTTCGTCGGCGAAGTACATGGCCAGGTGCGCACCGGTCTCGATGCCGGCCGGCGAGTCGCAGATCACGTATTCGAAGTTCTGCGACAGCTCGTCGATGACCTTGCCCACGCCGTCCTTGGTCAGCGCGTCCTTGTCACGGGTCTGGCTGGCGGCCAGCACGTACAGGTTCTCGAGGCGCTTGTCCTTGATCAGGGCCTGGGTCAGGGTCGCTTCGCCGTTGATGACGTTGACGAAGTCGTACACCACGCGGCGCTCGCAACCCATGATCAGGTCGAGGTTGCGCAGGCCGACGTCGAAGTCGACGATGACGGTTTTGTGCCCGCGCAGAGCGAGACCGGTGCCGATGGCGGCGCTGGTGGTGGTTTTACCCACGCCACCCTTGCCGGAAGTGACTACGAGGATCTTGGCCAAGGTGATTCACCCCAAATATATGAAAAGGCGGGAAATCCGGCGCCGGTAAACTGGCTTCCGAATGCCCTTTTGCTCCCTGAAATTGGGCCGCAGTATCCGTTAAAGGCGGGTGATGTTCAACACGTCACCCGACAGGCTGACCTGTACCGATTGCCCCCACAGCGGATCGCGACGCAGGTCTTCGGCGGTCTTGTACTGGCCGGCGATGGAGAGCATTTCCGCGCCCATCTGCTGGCAGAAAATCCGTGCCTGGGTATTGCCCTTGACACCGGCCAGGGCGCGCCCGCGCATCGGGCCGTACACATGGATATTGCCGTCGGCGAGAAGTTCCGCGCCGGCGCTGACCGGCGACAGCACCACCAGGTCGCCGCCCTGGGCGTAGATCTGCTGGCCGCCGCGCACCGGGGTGGTGACCACACGGCTGGGCTTGAACACCGGCTCGGCGGGTTTTTCCACCTTCTTGCGGCTTTCCACCGGCTCGACCAGCTTCTCGCGCGCACCGGATGGCGGCAGCACCGGCAGGTCGAGGGCGTTGGCGGCGGCGATGTCTTCCTCGCGGCTGGCGCGAATGGCCAGGGTGCGCAGGCCGTGGTTGCGGCACAGCTCCATCAGCTTGGCCAGGTCGAGGCTGCCTTCGCCGTCCGGCAGCTTGTCCAGGGCCAGTACCAGGGGAATGTTCTGGAAGAAGTTGGGGGCCTGGGCGACCTTGTCGGCCAGCTGGCGGTCCAGGCGCTCCAGGTCATTGTGTGCCAGCTCCAGGATGGTGATGGCGAGCATGCTGCCCTTGAGCTGGAACACGGGGTCTTGGTCGAGGAGATCGGCTTGGCTCATGGTCTTGTCGTGCCTTGTGATGGCGACGACTTATAGCGATAAGACCGTGAGGCCGCAAGCCGCGCGAGTCCTGTAGAATGCCCGGCCTTGTCGTCTGTCCGGAATGGTTCATGGATCGCCCGCCATTTAGTGCCTATTTCCTGCATCCGCGTTTCTGGCTGTTATGGCTGGGGATGGGGCTGCTCTGGCTGCTGGTGCAGTTGCCGTATCTCTGGCTGCTGGTGCTGGGGCGTGGGCTCGGCTGGCTGATGTATCACCTGGCCGGGGCGCGCCGGTACATCATCAGGCGCAATCTCGAGCTGTGCTTTCCCGAGCTGTCGGCCGCCGCGCGCGAGTCGCTGCTGCGGGAAAACTTCGCCTCCATCGGCATGGCCTTCTTCGAGACCGCCATGGGCTGGTTCTGGTCGCAGCGGCGCCTGGCCGGCCTGGCCCACATCGAGGGGCTGGAATTGCTCAAGCAGGCCCAGGCGGAGGGCCAGGGGGTGATTCTCATGGCGGTGCACTTCACCACCCTGGAAATCGGTGCTGCGCTGCTGGGGCAGGTTCATACCATCGACGGCATGTACCGTGAGCACAAGAATCCGGCCTTCGACTATATCCAGCGCCGCGGTCGCGAGCGGCACAATCGCGACGCCACCGCCATCGAGCGGGATGACGTGCGGGCGATGCTCAAGGTGCTGCGCAACGGTCGGGCAATCTGGTACGCGCCGGATCAGGACTACGGTGCGCAGCACAGCGTGTTCGTGCCGCTGTTCGGCGTGCCGGCGGCTACCGTCACGGCTACCAGCAAGTTTGCCCGTCTGGGCAAGGCCATCGTCGTGCCCTTTACCCAGAGCCGCCTGGCCGATGGTCGGGGTTATCAGCTGACCCTCCATCCGCCGCTGGCCGATTTCCCCGGCGAGAGCGAGGAGGCGGACTGCCTGCGTATCAATCAATGGATCGAACAGGTCGTGCGCCAGCACCCGGAGCAGTACCTGTGGGCCCATCGGCGCTTCAAGACCCGCCCGCCGGGCGAGCCGAAGCTGTACAAGAAGCGCCGCCGATAGCCCCTATACTGGCAAAAAGACCCGCGGAAATCGTTCATGAATCAAGCCGTGCACACCGACACCCCGCTGACCGGGCTGATTCTCTCCGGCGGCGGGGCCCGGGCGGCTTACCAGGTCGGCGTGCTCGGGGCGATCGCCGACCTGTTGCCGAATGCCGCGCACAACCCGTTCCCGGTGATAGTCGGCACCTCGGCCGGGGCGATCAATGCCGTTGGCCTGGCCTGCGGCGCCCTGCATTTCAGCGAGGCGATCCGCCGCCTGACCCAGGTCTGGCAGAACTTCCATTGCGACCAGGTCTATCGCACCGACTGGCCCGGCGTGCTGCGCCAGGCCGGGCGCTTCATCGGCCATAGCCTGCTGGGCATGGGCGGGGATATTCCGGTGGCGCTGCTCGACAGCTCGCCGCTGCGCGCCATGCTCGAACGCGAACTGGATTTCTCCGGGATCGCCGCGGCGGTGCGCATGCGCCAGCTGCGCGCGGTGGCGGTGACCGCCTTCGGCTACGAGAGTGGCCAGGCGGTGACCTTCTACCAGGGCCGCGCGACCATCGATCCCTGGTTCCGTCACCGCCGTGTCGGCGTGCCGACCCGTTTGAGCCTCGATCACCTGCTGGCCAGTGCCTCGATTCCGCTGATCTTTCCGCCGGTGAAGGTCAATCGCGAGTACTTCGGCGACGGCGCGGTGCGCCAGTCGGCGCCGATCAGCCCGGCCCTGCACCTGGGCGCCAATCGCGTGCTGGTGGTCGGGGTCAGCGGCAACCCGCTGGGGCGCGAGGCCAACCAGATGGTGCCGCGCCCGCAGAGCGGCAGGCCGCCGAGCCTGGCGCAGATCAGCGGGCACATGCTCAACAGCACCTTCATCGACAGCCTGGAAGGCGATATCGAACTGCTCGAACGGCTCAACCACATGGGCCGCCTGGTGCCGTCCGGCCTGCATCCGCGCGGCCTGGGCCTGAAACCGGTGGAGGTCTTGGTGATCGCCCCCAGCCAGCCGCTGGACCAGATCGCCGCCCGCCACCGCCACGAGCTGGCCAGGTCGATGCGTTTCTTCCTGCGCGGCCCGGGGGCGACCCGCGCCAGCGGGGCCGGGGTGCTCAGCTACCTGCTGTTCGAGCCCGGCTACTGCAACGAGCTGATCGAGCTGGGCTATCAGGACGCCATGGCGCAGAAACAGGAGTTGACCCGTTTCCTCGGCCTGGCCGTGGCCGTGCCGGCGTCAACCGCCAGCGATATGATTGGCGTGACCTCGACGCGCTGAGCGTAGGCTGGGTTGAGCGCAGCGAAGCCCAACGTGAATCGGCCCCGGAGCTGCCCGTTGGGCTTCGGCGCTACGCTCCTCAACCCAACCTACCTGTCTCTCAGGCCTCGGTCAGCTTGTCGTCGCGAAAGTCACGCAGGGCCTGCTCGATCTCCTCGCGGCTGTTCATCACGAAGGGGCCGTACTGCACGATAGGCTCGCCCAGCGGCGTGCCGGCGATCAGCAGCACCCGGGCGCCGGACTCGCTGGCCAGCTCGATGGCGCCCTGCTCGGACAGGCGCACCAGGCGGCTCTTGCCGACCACGTGACCGTTCACCCCCAGTTCGCCCTCGTACACATACAGCAGCACCCGCTGGCCATCGGCCAGGCGCGGGGCGATGCGGCTGCCGGCCGGCAGGTGCAGGTCGAACAGCTGCGGCAGGGTCTGCGGGCGCTGCACGGCGCCGGCCTGCTGCACCTGGCCGTCGTCGAACTGCCCGGCGATCACGCTGACCGCCACGCCGCCTGCGCTGATCAGGCGCGGGATTTCCTCGGGGCTGTAGTCGCGGTAGCCGGCGGCGCCCAGCTTGTCCTTGGCCGGCAGGTTGAGCCACAGCTGGAAGCCGCGCATTACGCCTTCCTGCTGCTGCGGCATCTCGCTGTGGATGATGCCGCGGGCGGCGGTCATCCACTGCACGCCGCCGCTCTGCAGCAGGCCGACGTTGCCCAGGTGGTCCTCGTGGCGCATGCGCCCTTCGAGCATGTAGGTGATGGTCTCGAAGCCGCGGTGCGGGTGCGGGGGGAAGCCGGCGATGTAGTCGTCGGGGTTGTCCGAGCCGAACTCGTCGAGCATCAGGAAGGGGTCGAAACGCTCGATGCCGGCGCCGCCGAACACGCGGGTCAGGCGCACGCCGGCGCCATCCGCAGCAGGTTGGCCGATGTGCTGGGAGACGACTTGGCGGAACTGGGTCATGGGACACCTCCGAAGTGGGAATGTGCCCATGTTATGCCTGTCGATTGAATGGATGGTTGCGAAATGCGCGTCTATTCAATCGAATATATCGATGTTTTTCGCTACTCGGCGATCTGCAGCTTGCGCGCCTCGCGGTACACGTAGCGGATCTTCTCGTACTCGAACGGCGTGTTGAGCTGGCCATAGCGCAGATTGGTGCTGTGGCGCAGGTCGACCACGCGCAGGCCGGTGATTTCCGGGTGGTCGCTGCTGGTTTCGCTCATGTTCAGGTAGTTGATCTGGCTTTCCGCGGCGAAGTCGAAGAGCTTGCCGCCGGTGTCGCGCAGGTTGGACGGGCCGAGCAGCGGCAGCATGACGTAGGGGCCGTCGGGCACGCCGTAGAAGCCCAGGGTCTGACCGAAGTCCTCGCTCTGCCTGGGCAGGCCGAGCCGGCTGGCCGGGTCCCACAGCCCGGCCACGCCGACCGTGGTGTTGAGCAGCAGGCGCCCGCCGGTCTGCAGCGAACGTTTGCCCTTGAACTGCAGCAGGCTGTTGAGCAGGTTGGGCACATCGCCCAGGTTGCCGAAGAAGTTGCTCACCCCGCTGCGCACCAGGCGCGGGGTGACGTAGCGGTAGCCGTTGACCAGCGGCAGGAACACCCATTCGTCGAAGCGGTAGTTGAAGTGGTAGACCCGCCGGTTCCACGATTCCCAGGGGTCGTAGACGTTCAGTGCGCTGAGGGTCGAGCGCTCGAACTCGCGCTGGTCGAGGCTGGGGTTGAACTGCAGTTGGTCCAGAGGGTTGGTGAAGCCGTCGGCATCCGTGGCGGCCTGGGCGGCGCCGGCCAGCAGCGCCAGGCCCAGCAGCAGTGCTGTTGGCGAAATCCCTTGCTTAGCCACGGAAGAACTCCAGCATGGCGTCGCTGTTGACGCGGTAGTTGAGGTTGCCGCAGTGCCCGCCGAGCGGGTACAGGGTCAGGCGCTCGCCGAAGGTGCGGCGCAGGAAGCCGAGGTCGCCGGGGCCGAGGATCAGGTCGTCGGCGTTATGCATCACGGCCACCTTGCTGCTGCCTTGCAGATAGCCCGCCAGGGCGTACAGGCTGGCCTGGTCGACCATTTGCAGCAGGCTGCCGCCGTCGTACTTGGCGCGCCAGTAGGGCAGCAGCTGTTCGCTCAGGTAGCAGTCGAAGTCGCACTGCAGGGCGCGCTCGAAGAAGGGCGTCAGGCTGGTGCCCTCGCGGATCGGGTACTGCGTCGGGGTGATCAGGCCGCGGCGGTTGATCAGGTCCGAGGTGAAGGCGATATCCGCCGAGGAGAAGCGGAAGACACTGCCGATCAGCATGGCCAGCTGTTCGTTGCTGAGCTGCTCGTCCGACTGCAGGAAGTCCTGCAGCATGGCGTCGTTCAGGTCGATACGGCCCTTTTCCTCGAAGTAGTGCGCCAGTTTCTCCAGCATCTGTTCGAAGTAGGTGGTGCCGCTGTCGATGCCCGCGACCCGGGTCTGCACCAGGCGGTCGAGGTTGCTCACCGAGGTGTACAGGTTGACCGGCGGGTTGATCAGCAGCACGCGCTTGAAGTTGAAGCTGCGCATGCGCTCGTCCAGTTCGCTGACGAAGGCCGCGTGCAGCCCGCCCATGCTGTAGCCGACCAGGTGGAACGCGCTGACGTCCAGCCTGGGATGCTGGGCGCGCACGGCCATCATCACCCGGTACAGGTCCTCGGCGTCGGCGCTGGAGATGCCGGGGGTAGCGCTGCGCGAGGCGGCGCTCATGAAGTCGTAGCTGGTCGGCGAGGACAGCTGCACCACGTGGTAGCCGGCGCCGTAGAACAGGCGCTTGAGGTCCTCGGTCTTGCTGCTGGCGTAGTGCGCGCCGGTGCCGGAAATGATGAAGATCAGCGGCGCGCGGCCGTCTTGCCGGGCCAGGCGGTAACGCAGTTTGGTCACCGGCCAGAAGTTCTTCGGCAGCTGGAACTCGCGCTCCGGGCGCAGCTTGAGGGCGTAGTCGGCCTGGTCGATGTCGTCGTCGGCCGGCAGCTGCGGGCGCAGGGCCGGCGGCGTGCTGGCGATGGTCGCCTCGAACGGGTTGCTCAACGGGTAGCCATAGCTGGCGGCGTCGATGTCGGCGGCCTGCACGGGCAGGCCGGCCAGCAGGCTGCCGAGCAGGGCGGCAAGGGCGGGCAGGCGGAACATGGCCGAATCCCTGTGTGGAAGGTATGGGGGCAGTGAATAGCAGGGGTAGGACAAGCGCAAGGGCGAAGAGTGCCATGGCACTCAGTCGACGCGGCTGAGCTGCTCCACCCAGATCAGCTCGCAGGCGCCGTCGCCGGTGTCCTCGCGGGTTCGCGAGCTGAGCCAGCGGAAGCCGTCATCGCCCTTGACCTCGACCAGCTGCCCGCGCAGGGCGATGCGCTGGCCCGGCCGCACCGCGGCCAGGGCGTCGGCCACCGCGGCGTTGGCCGGGATCAGGTGCATGTTGGCGCTGTGGATCTCGATCTCGCGGCGCGGGATGGGGAACTCCTCGACCCGCCAGCGATACCAGCGGTTGCCCTGGCTGATGGCGATTCGCGCCAGCACCTGCGGGTCGGCCATCGGCCCCCAGCCCAGGGCCAGGTCGGTGGGCGAGACCTGGGCGCCGCGGTCGAAGCGGTAGTCTTCGCGGCCGAGCACGCGGGCCTCGAGCTGGAACGGCTCGAGCGGGGTGATGGTGTGCCCGGCCAGGCGGTAGCCGGCCGCATCCGGCTGGCCATGATCCGGCTGGGGCGGCGGCGGTTGCAGCATGGCCCAGCCGAGCCAGAGCACGGACAGGGCGGCGAGGGCATAGAGCAGGCGACGGGCATTCATGGCGTGCATTCTAGAATGCCGTTGTTGCACTAATCAGCAGGCCGATTAAGCTGGGCGCCGCTTTTTCGACCACCGGAGTTCGCCCATGTCCCGTCATCTGCCCTTGCTCGTGTTGTTGCTGCTTCTGCCCCTGTGGCTGGCGGCCAGCTACGGCGTGCGTTTCGCCCTGATGGAGGACAGCCAGTGGGTGGGCCTGTGCGTCGACGAGGCGGCGCGCTGGGAGTGCCAGGCGCGCGCCGGGCTGGGCTGGCTGATCCATTTCCGGGTGATCGCCAGCACCGCCCTGGGCCTGGCGCTGCTGGCCTTCTGCCTGCCGGGGCGCCTGGGTTGGGGCCTGGCCGTGCTGGCGCTGCTGGTCGGCCTGCCGGCGCTGGTGCTGTACAGCGCCAGCCTGGCGGTGTTCGCCGTGGTCCTGGCCGGGTTGCGCCTGGTGCGCAGGGCGCCGGTCAGCGCCTGAAGCCCGGCCGACCATGAACAAGGCTATGTCCCAATAGCCTGTTGCACAGGCCATCGAGCTTTAGTGGGAGCAGATTTATCCGCGATAAACCGGCAGCTCGGCGTAGGCCCTGATCGCCAATGAATTCGCTCCCACGAACAGCCAGAGCAGCCACCGCGAGCGCTTGAGCCAAACAACAGCAACGCGTAACAGGTACATAGCTATGAAAAAAGGGACGCCTGGGCGTCCCTTTTTTGCTTTCCGGCGGCGAGCAGCCTGCGCAGGCTCAGCCGCGCTTGAGACGCAGGCTGCGCCACAGCGCCGCCACCAGCAGCGCCGAGGTGAGCGCCCAGCCGATGGCCTGCAGGTTGTGCGGGCCTTCCTGGTACAGCTGCGGGGCGATGCCGGCGGCGATCAGCACCGCCAGCAGGGCGATTTCCCGGCGCGGGCCGCTAACCGGGCGGCACAGGTAGACCAGGGCCGGCAGCAGCAGGGCCATGCTCGGGAAGCTGCGGTAGCGCGCGTCGAACACCAGCCCCAGCATCAGGATCGCGCCGGCACAGCCGCTGGCGGCCAGCCACCAGCCGCCGCGGCTTTCCAGCCAGGCGAACAGCCCCGCGCGCCAGCCGTTGCGGGCGGACAGGGCCAGGCTGACATGCGCCAGTACGATCAGGTTGAGCAGCAGCAGCGCGCCGGCCCACAGCCACTCGGCGCTGCTGCGGCTGGTGATGCTGGCCAGTTCGCCCCAGCCGGCGATGCAGGCCGCGCCGAGGGCGGCGCTCAGCGGCAGCAGCAGGGCGGCGCGGCGCGACGCCGGGGCACCGGCCAGCAGCAGGCTCAGGCCGAACAGCGCGCCGCTCAGGCCCAGCCACAGCGGCCAGTGCGGCAGGTTGGACACCGGCCCGGCGAGGATGCCCTTGTCGCCACGGTCGGCATCGAACAGGCCCCAGTAGCCGCCGACGGCGCCTTCGCTGTCGCGCTTCCACGGCTGGTCGAAGGCTTCGATCAGGTTGTAGTGCCAGCCATGGTCCTCGGCCAGCTTGACGAAGCCGCGGATGAACAGCGCCTCGTTGACCCGGCTGGGCAGGGCGGTCTCGCGCTGGCGGCCCTCGCTCGGCCAGCCGGTTTCGCCGATCAGGATGTCCTTGGGCGCGTAGCTGTTGCCGAAGGTCTGGCGCACTTCGGCGACCTTGTGCAGGGCGTCCTCGATGCCGCTGGGTTCGTCTTCCCAGTAGGGCAGCAGGTGGATGGTGATGAAGTCCACCGCCGGCGCCACCTCGGGGTGCTGCAGCCAGAACTCCCAGACATCGGCATAGGTGACCGGCTGCTTGATCGCGGCCTTGACCTGGCCGATCAGCTGGATCAGGCGTTCGGCGGTGGCGTCCTTGCGCAGCAGCACCTCGTTGCCGACGATCACCGCGTCGACCACGTCCGGGTAGCGGTTGGCGGTGTCGATCAACGCCGCCACTTCGCGCTCGGTGTCCTGCGGGTTGCTGCTGACCCAGGCGCCGGCGAGCAGCTTCAGGCCATGCTTGCGCGCCAGCTCGGGAATGCCTTCCAGGCCGATCTGCGAGTAGGTGCGGATGCAGGTGAAGCGCTGGGCCAGCAGGGCCAGGTCGGCATCCACCAGTTCGGGACGCAGCACGAAGGGTTGCTGGAAGGGCGACTGGTCCTTGCCGAACGGCGTGTAGGAGGCGCACTGCAGCTTGTGTGTCGGCGTGGCGGCATCGGCCAGCACGACCGGGCGGCCGATGCCGTACCACAGGGCGGCGAGCGCCAGCACGGCGAGCAGGCTGGCGAACAGGTAGGGCAGAACGGGGAAACGGACGGGCTGGCTCATGGCTCTGGATGCGTGGCGACAAAGCCGCGCATCTTAGCGGATCACGGCGCCTTGCGGGCAGTCCGGGCGCTTATGCCTGGTGGTGCAGCCAGGCATGCTGGGGAATGGCGTCCTGCCGCGCGCCACGCCTCTCGACGCGCTGCCAGAGCTTCTCGTGGCAGTAGAACCCCACCGAGTTGCACAGCGGCTCGATCGCCGCCACCAGGCCACTGGCCGCCACGCTGCCGGTCAGCGCATAGGTCACGCCGAAGGCGATGCAGAAGTGCATGGCGGTGAAGGTGAGGGTCTTGAGCATGGCGCACCTCGAAGCAATCGTTGTTTCCTGTGCTGCAGCCTAGGTCGCGCGGCGGTTCCGGTGAAATAAGGTCTGTGCATCGATTCGATAGCGAGAATGCGGTTCTGGCGGGGAGCGCTTGCCCGCCGCGGGACGGGCTCCGCGCCGGCTGGCGCGGCGGCATGGCCCGGTCGTCTGTCCGCCGCGGGGGCTGCCGTTCTCGCATTAGCCTGAATGCAGTACGCCGGGCAACCGGCAGGCGCGGCGCCGCCTCCGACCTGCCGCACGCCACGGCTGGCGGGGCCTAAGACTTTGGTCGAGAAAGCCCGGCTGCTACGACTAAGGTCGTCTGTCAGCCGTTGGCCGGCCAACTAGAGTGAACTCACCAGCAACCCATGCTGCGGAGGACAACAACAATGAACGACAGCATCTACAAGCGGATTGAACAGAATCCGCAATTCCAGGAACTGGTCGCCAAGCGCGAACGCTTTGCCTGGATCCTATCCGCCATCATGCTCGGCATGTACGTGGCCTTCATCCTACTGATCGCCTTCGAGCCGCAACTGCTCGGAACCCGTATCAATGCCGACTCGCCCATTACCTGGGGGATTCCCCTGGGTGTCGGTCTGATCGTTTCCGCCTTCGTGCTGACCGGTATCTACGTCAAGCGCGCCAACGGCGAATTCGACCGTCTGAACAAGGCCATTCTCGACGAGGTGCAGAAATGATCGCGCGACTCCTCACTGCCATAGGTCTGCTGGCCCTGGCTCCGGTCCTCTGGGCTGCCGGTGCGATTGAGGGCGACGTACAGCGTCAGCCGCTCAACACCTCGGCCATCGTCATGTTCCTCGCCTTCGTCGGCGCCACCCTGTACATCACCTACTGGGCGTCCAAGCGCAACACCTCGACGTCCGACTTCTACACCGCCGGCGGCAGCATCACCGGCTTCCAGAACGGCCTGGCGATCGCCGGCGACTACATGTCGGCGGCCTCGTTCCTGGGTATTTCCGCGCTGGTCTTCACCTCCGGCTATGACGGCCTGATCTACTCGATCGGCTTCCTGGTCGGCTGGCCGGTGATCCTGTTCCTGATCGCCGAACGCCTGCGCAACCTCGGCAAGTACACCTTCGCCGACGTGGCCTCCTACCGTCTCGGCCAGACCCAGATCCGCACCCTGTCCGCCAGCGGCTCGCTGGTGGTGGTGGCGTTCTACCTGATCGCGCAGATGGTCGGTGCCGGCAAGCTGATCGAGCTGCTGTTCGGCCTCGACTACCACGTCGCGGTGGTCCTGGTCGGTATCCTGATGGTGCTCTACGTGCTGTTCGGCGGCATGCTGGCGACCACCTGGGTGCAGATCATCAAGGCCGTGCTGCTGCTCTCCGGTGCCTCCTTCATGGCGCTGATGGTGATGAAGCACGTCGACTTCGACTTCGCCCGTCTGTTCAGCGAAGCCATTGCCGTGCACCCGAAAGGCGAGGCCATCATGAGCCCCGGCGGCCTGGTGAAGGATCCGGTGTCGGCCATCTCCCTCGGCCTGGCCCTGATGTTCGGTACCGCCGGCCTGCCGCACATCCTGATGCGCTTCTTCACCGTGTCGGATGCCAAGGAAGCCCGTAAATCGGTGTTCTACGCCACCGGCTTCATCGGCTACTTCTACATCCTGACCTTCATCATCGGCTTCGGCGCGATCCTCCTGGTCAGCACCAACCCGGCCTTCAAGGACGCCACCGGCGCCCTGCTCGGCGGCAACAACATGGCGGCCATCCACCTGGCCAACGCCGTGGGCGGCAGCTGGTTCCTCGGCTTCATCTCGGCCGTGGCCTTCGCCACCATCCTCGCCGTGGTCTCCGGGCTGACCCTGGCCGGCGCTTCGGCGGTGTCCCACGACCTGTATGCCAGCGTGTTCCGCAAGGGCCGCGTCAACGAGAAGGATGAGCTGCGCGTATCGAAGATCACCACCGTATGCCTCGGCGTACTGGCGATCGTGCTCGGCATCCTGTTCGAGAAGCAGAACATCGCCTTCATGGTCGGTCTGGCCTTCTCCATCGCGGCCAGCTGCAACTTCCCGGTACTGATCCTCTCCATGTACTGGAAGAAGCTGACCACCCGGGGTGCCATGATCGGCGGCTGGCTCGGCCTGATCACCGCCGTGGCGCTGATGATCCTCGGCCCAACCGTGTGGGTGCAGATCCTCGGCCATGCCGAAGCCATCTACCCCTACGAGTACCCGGCGCTGTTCTCCATGGCGATTGCCTTTGCCGGTATCTGGTTCTTCTCGATCACCGACAAGTCCGCGGCAGCCAGCGAAGAACGTGCACGCTTCTACTCGCAGTTCGTCCGCTCGCAGACCGGCCTCGGCGCCAGCGGTGCGGTGTCCCACTAACCTGCACGTTTCTCCGTGTGATTGGGCAGCCCTCGGGCTGCCCTTTTTTGTGGGCGGGAAAACGCACCGGAGGCCACATCGAGGATCGGTCTGTTGCCGGGGCTGCGGGCAGTGCCGCCGTTGCCGGGCGGGTTGGCTGCGGCCAGCGTTGGCGAGGTGCGGATTGGTCTGCCGATGCTGTTCGGGTTTATCCTGCTGGCCCACCTGTTGGAACAGAAGACCGGCGTCTTGCCTTGCTGAGCGGGCGCATAAGGAGCACGGATGCACGAGGGTAAGTGGCTGGCGGCATTCTGCCTGGTCAGCTCCGCTGCACGGGCGGAACCAATTGACTGCGCCGCCCTGGATGCCGCGGTCAAGACCGGGGCCGAGCACCGCCCCTATATCGGCGAGGTGATCGGCCAGGGGCGTGCGCCGTTCCATTCGGCGCCGGATGCGGCCTGCCCGATTCGCGGCAAGTTCATCATTCCCGGTGATGGCGTCGCCATCTACTCCGAATACGGCCCCTGGTCGCAGATCCTCTACCCGGCTGGCGGCGAGGAAGATGCCGGTGTCTGGGTACGCAGCGAGCGCCTGCGCGTGCTGTCCAGACCGGATGGGGAGAACCGCCGATGAGCGCCCCCCGGCAACCCGTGCCGGATTTGCCGCTGGTGCTCTATCCTTCACGCGGGAAAACCCTGCTTCTGCTGTTGGGCTGCCTGCTGTTCAGCGGGGTGGGCGTATGGATGGTGCTCGACGGCGTGCTGCTCGGTTATTTCTGTGCGCTGCTGTTTGCCCTGGGCGCCCTGGTATTTGTCACGCAGTTGCACCCGCGCGCCGCTTATCTGCAGCTGGACGAACAGGGCTTCACCTACTGCAGCCTGTTTCGCGCACACCGCATTCGCTGGGCTGCGGTGGCCGGTTTCGCGGTGGTGCGCATGGGCAGCAACTCGCTGGTGGCCTGGAACTTCGCCCAAGGCCATGTGCCGCACGGCCGTGGCCCGGCCCTTTCGCAGGCGCTGTCGGGGTACCACAGTGCCTTGCCGGATACCTACGGTCTGCGCGCCGACGCTCTGGCGCAGCGGCTCAATGCCTTGTGCCTGGCCCAGCGGTTAGCCATGCGCTGATCGATTCGCCGACTGTTATCCAATCACCGAGGGAGAGTGCCATGCCCGCAGATCGCAAGATCGACTACATCGAGTTGCCCGCCCGTGACCTGGAGCAGGTCAAGACCTTTTACCACGAGGTGTTCGGCTGGCAGTTCGTCGACTACGGCCCGGAGTACTGCGCCTTCAATGACGGGCGCCTGGACGGCGGCTTCTACCAGGCCGACCGGCAGGCCTCGACCGCCAATGGCTCGGTGCTGGTGGTGCTGTATGCCGACGATCTGGAGGCGGCGCTGGCGCGGGTGCGTGCGCACGGCGGGACGATAGTGCGGGATATTTTCAGCTTTCCCGGGGGCCGCCGTTTCCAGTTCGCCGACCCCAACGGCAACGAGCTGGCGGTGTGGTCGGCGCACTGAAGGCGGGTTGTCCTTGAGCGGCGTTCGCGGCTGCGGCAGGGGCCTGAGCGGGGCAGGGCGCGCGTTGCGCGCACCCTGCGGGCGAGCTTAGAGCTTCTTCGCCGAGACGATCAGCACCGGCTGGCGCGGTACGTTCTGGTGCATGCCGCGGTTGCCGGTCGGCACCTGGGCGATCTTGTCGACCACGTCCATGCCGCGCACCACCTTGCCGAATACCGCGTAGCCGAAATCACGGCCGCCGTGGTCGAGGAAGGCGTTGTCCTTGTGGTTGATGAAGAACTGGCTGGTGGCCGAGTCGACCACCTGGGTGCGGGCCATGGCCAGGGTGCCGCGCTCGTTGCGCAGGCCGTTGTCGGCCTCGTTCTTGATCGGCGCCTGGGTGTCCTTCTCGCTCATGTCGGCATCGAAGCCGCCGCCCTGGACCATGAAGCCGGGGATGACCCGGTGGAACTGGGTGCCGTCGTAGAAGCCGGATTCCACATAGGCAAGGAAGTTCTGCGTACTGATCGGCGCCTTGTCGGCGGCCAGCTCGATCTCGATTTCACCGAGGCTGGTGGTCAGCAGCACGTGCGGGTTGGCGACGGGAGCGGCCAGCAGGTTGAGGCTGAGCAGCAGGCTGCTGGCGGCGAGGGCAAGTTTCTTCAGCATGGGTAGGTCCTTGTTGTGGGTCAGAGGTGTTCGACGCTGTCGATGAAGTCGAGCAGGGTGGTGTTGAAGCGTTCGGGCTGGTCCATCGGCGTGGCGTGGCGGGACTGCTCGATCACCACCAGGCGCGCATTGCGCATGGCCTGCACATAGCGCTGCTTGTGCGCCACCGGGGTGTAGTCGCGGTCGCCGCTGATCACCAGGGTAGGACAGGTGATCGCGCCCAGGCGTTCCCATACGCTCCAGCCGATGATCGCATCGAGGCTGGCCAGGTAGGCGCGCTTGTCGTTCTGCGGCCAGCGCTGCTCGATCTTCTGCCGCAGCTCGGCCTGTTCCGGGCGCGGGAAGAGGATGCGCCCCAGGCCCTTGCCGATGGTTTCCAGGCTGAGCAGGCGCGACAGGCTCCAGCGCTTGAGCAGCTGCCAGCGCTCGTTCAGGTTCTTGGCCCGCACTTCCGGGGTGCTGTTGACTATGGTCAGGCTCAGCAGCAGCTGCGGCTGGTCGACCGCCAGCTGGAAGGCGATCATGCCGCCCATGGAGATGCCGACCAGGTGCACCCGCTCCAGGCCCAGGTGCTCGATCAGGGCCGCCACGTCGTCGGCAAAGGCCTGGATGCTGTAGGCCTCGCGCGGTTTGCCGGAGCGGCCGTGGCCGCGCACGTCGAGGGCGATCAGCCGATGCCTGGCGCTCAGTGCCGGCAGCTGGTACTCCCAGTCGCGAATGCTCGAGCCGAGGCCATGCACCAGCAGCAGCGGGGTGCCCTGGCCATAATCCTCGAAGTGCAGCTGGCAGCCGGCGTGTGCGAAATAGGACATGGGGTGGCGTTCTCTCAGTTGCCCGGCAGCGGCGCGGCGAACGGCGCGTCCAGCGGGGCGGCATCGAAGGTCTTGATCAGCTCGACGAGGATCTGGGTGGCCGGGCCCAGGGGCTTGTCCTTGTTGGCATACAGCGAGAAGGAGGGGTTGCGCGTGCCACCCTGGGCCAGCGGCAGCGGCTTGAGCAGGCCTTCGCGCAGTTCGCGCTCGATCGCATGGCGTGGCAGCCAGGCGAAGCCCAGGCCGCTGCTGACGAAGGAGGCGGCGGTGGGCAGGCTGCTCACCGTCCAGCGCTGTTCGGCACCGAGCCAGCCGACATCGCGCGGCTGGGTGCGCCCGGAGTCGCGGATCACCACCTGCATCTGGCTTTCCAGGTCCTGGAAGGTCAGCTCGCGCTGCAGGCGGTGCAGGGCGTGATCGGGGTGGGCGACGGCGACGAATTCGATGCTGCACAGCTCGGTGCCCAGGTAGCCGGGAATGCTCAGGCCGGTGATGGCCAGGTCGGCGGTGCCTTCCAGCAGCACTTCCTCGACCCCGGACAGCACCTCCTCGCGCAGGCGTACGCGGCAGCCGCGGCTCTGCGGGATGAAGGCCGACAGCGCGCGCACCAGGCGCACGTTGGGGTAGGCGGCATCGACCACCAGGCGCACCTCGGCTTCCCAGCCCTGCTCCATGGAATGGGCCAGGTCTTCCAGCTGGCTGGCCTGCTTGACCAGTTGCCGCGAGCGGCGCAGCAGCACTTCGCCGGCCTCGGTGAGCACCGCCTTGCGCCCGTCGATGCGCAGCAGCGGCACGCCGAGCTGCTCCTGCATGCGCGCCACGGTGTAGCTCACCGAGGATTGCGAGCGGTGCAGCCCCTCGGCGGCCTGGGCGAAGCCGCCGTGGTCGACCACCGCCTGCAGCGTGCGCCATTGATCGAGGGTGACACGGGGCGCTTTCATCGTTGCTTCCTCTTCTCTACTCTTGACGTCCCTTGAAGGAGACTGCCGCATGAAAAAGCTTTGCCTGGCACTGGTCGCTCTGTTGCCGCTCACCGCCGTCGCGTATCCGGTGGAGATGAACAAGCAGATGAATGGTGCCGAAGTGTCGGCGACCGCCGAGGACATCGACAGCGATATCGGCTCGGTGATGCTCTACAACTACGGCCAGCGCGCCGCCCAGTGCAAGGCGACGTTCCGCAATGGCCCGGATGCGCCGCGCACGCGCAAGATCGATCTGGCGCCGGGGCAGAACAGCAACCTGACGGTGAAGTTCAACCGCAACGTGATCAAGCTGCGCATCGACCTGGTCTGCAAGCCCATCTGAGCCAGGCCAGCTGAATCGAGCTGTTGGCAGCCTAGTGCGCGGTTGCCAACAAATCAACTTAATCGATAGTTAATAGCTGTTTTTTGCGCTTTTTTATCGAACTGCATCGCCCTAATCTGCCCCCATCGACGCACAACAACCCCCGATGGAGGTAAGCCCCATGTCCCGTGTCCTGGTTATCGAAAGCAGCGCCCGCAAAGAAGGTTCCGTATCCCGTCAGCTGACCGCCGACTTCATCGCCCAGTGGCAGGCCGCCAACCCGCAGGACCAGATCCAGGTTCGCGACCTGGCCGTGGAGCAGGTGCCGCACCTGGATATCGACCTGCTCAGTGGCTGGATGAAGCCCGCCGAGCAGCAGAACGAGGTGGAAAAGGCCGCCGCGGCCCGCTCCAACCTGCTCACCGACGAGCTGCTGGCCGCCGATGTGCTGGTCCTGGCGGCGCCGATGTACAACTTCGCCATCCCCAGCACCCTGAAGTCCTGGCTGGATCACGTGCTGCGCGCCGGCGTCACCTTCAAGTACACCGAGACCGGCCCGCAGGGCCTGCTGAGCGGCAAGCGCGCCTATGTGCTGACCGCCCGCGGCGGCGTCTACAGCGGCAGCAGCCTGGATCACCAGGAACCCTACCTGCGCCAGGCGCTGGGCTTCGTCGGCATCCACGACGTGACCTTCATCCACGCCGAAGGCCTCAACCTGGGCGCCGAGTTCCACGACAAGGGCCTGGCCCAGGCCCGCGAGCAGCTGGCCAAGGTCGCCTGACGCCCCCCGTTTCCCCGGGCCGACGCTCCTCGGCCCAAGCCTTGACCCGCCCGGCCGCGATGGCCCGGCGGGTCGTTTTTTATGACTTGCCATCCCTGGCGGTCACCCTTCGGCTCGTCGCTGTGCGACGTTACAAATTGGCTATGTACCAGCTCCCTGTTGCACAGACCATCGAGCTTTAGTGGGAGCGGATTTATCCGCGATAAACGGGCCGCTCGGCGTAGGTCCTGATCGCGAATGAATTCGCTCCCACGAACAGCCAGAGCAGCCACCGCGAGCGCTTGAGCCAAACAACAGCAACGCGTAACAGGCACATAGCCTGAAAATTGCTCCCGGCCATTGTTTATCCGCCCTCTCGCTCTCCCCCGGGCGCGCTTGCGTTCGCCAATCCCTCCGCCTGTACGCTCACTTTTTCAAGCAACTGTGTTTGAAATAGTGCACGCCCTGTGTTGGGATGGTCGCCACTCAATCCTGGGCCCGGAGGCTCCAGTGCATCTGTCTGGTCGTGGTGTGGCGCTGTCGGTGGCGGCGTCGGTGCTGTTCGTGCTGATTCCGGGCTACGTGCGCGAGCTGGCGCCGCTGGATGGGCTGCAGGTGTTCGCCCAGCGCATTCTCTGGTCGATTCCTGCCGTCCTGCTGCTGGTCGCCCTGGCGCGCCAGTGGACGGTATTGGGCGCAGCTTTTACGCGCCTGCGCCGCGAGCCGCTGCTGTTGCCGGCCCTGCTGCTGGCGGCGGCGCTGATGGGCGTGCAGTGGCTGCTGTTCGTCTGGGCGCCGCTGGCCGGGCGCATGCTCGAAGTCTCGCTCGGCTACTTCCTCCTGCCGCTGGCCATGGTGCTGGTCGGCCGGCTGTTCTATGGCGAGCGCTTGCGCCCGCTGCAGCGCCTGGCCGTGGCCTGCGCGCTGCTCGGCGTGGCCCATGAGCTGTGGCTGACTCAGGCATTCTCCTGGGTGACCCTGGTCGCCGCCCTGGGCTATCCGCCGTACTTCATGTTGCGCCGCTGGATGCGCCTGGATGCGCTGTCCGGCTTTGTCCTGGAGATGCTGGTGCTGGCGCCGTTGGCGCTCTGGCTGATCCACGCCCATGGCCCGCTCGGCGTGTTCGGCCAGGCGCCGCAGCTGTGGTGGCTGCTGCCGGGGCTGGGCCTGCTCAGTGCCCTGGCCTTCGGCGCGATGATGGCGGCCAGCCGCCTGCTGCCGCTGGGGCTGTTCGGCATTCTCAGCTATGTCGAGCCGGTGCTGCTGTTCGCCCTGGCGGTGCTGTTTCTCGGCGAGACCTTCGACCCCCGGCAGCTGTGGACCTATGCGCCGATCTGGCTGGCGGTGCTGCTGACTGGCTGGGACAGTGCGCGCCTGCTGCGCAGGCAGGCGCGCCAGGGTTTCTGAGCGGGCTGGTGTCTTGGGCTGCGCAAGCGCCGAGGTTCCGGCAACTCAGTCCAGCACGTTCTGCAGCACTTCGTAGATGATCCCGGTGGCGATGGCGACCAGCACCACATCGGTGCCGGCCTGCTGCCATTCGTAGCCGTCGTAGTGCGGCAGCTGGCTCTGCAGGCGGCTGTCGAAGCGCTTGGCGATCCCCGGTGGCAGCGGCTTGCCGCGCGCCAGGTTCTTGCGGATGCCCGGCGGCAGGGCCTGGGTCGGGCCGATCAGCTCGCGGTTGTTGCCGAGGGTGATGCGCACCTGGCCGATATCGATGCTCGGCCCGTGCAGGTCGACCTGCACTTCGTCACTGCCGCCGCCGTGCTTGTCCTGTTTGTCGTTTTTGGGGGCGGCCAGCGCGCTGTTCAGGCCGATGGCCAGGGCCAGGCCGGTGACTGCGAGAAGCAAGGAACGGGACATGGAATTACTCCGCAAAGAGGCTGGGGCGAGTGGTGGCGCACAGAGGCTGCGCGCCCTGCAGTGTGGCTGAAAACCCGCTGCGCTGCGAAGCCGGCGATAACGGCTTTTGGCACCGGCTCACGCTCTGGCTGCCGGCCTGCTCAGGCGGCCACGCGGGCCCGCCCGGCCAGCAGGCGCACAATGGCGTTGAGCAGCAGGCCGTAGAGCGGCACGAACAGCATCAGGCTGACGGCCAGCTTGACACCGTAGTCCACGGTGGCGATTTCCACCCAGTGTTCGGCCATGAAGGCATTGCTGCTGCGCCAGAACGCCACGGAGAAGAAGGCGAAGGTATCCAGCAGGTTGCCAACTATGGTCGACAGGGTGGGGGCGATCCACCATTGCGGCAGGCGGCGCAGGCGGTCGAATACCTGGATGTCGAGGATCTGCCCGAGCACGTAGGCGAGGAAGCTGGCCACGGAAATGCGCAGGACGAATTCGTTGAACTCACCCAGAGCCGCCACGCCATGGAAGGCACCTTCCTGGAACAGCACCGAGACCACATAGGACGCCAGCAGCGCCGGCAGCATGACCCGGGCGATCACCTGGCGTGCCGGGCCCTTGCCGAGCAGGCGCACGGTCAGGTCGGTGGCCAGGAAGATGAACGGGAAGCTGAACGCGCCCCAGGTGGTGTGCCAGCCGAACAGGGTGATCGGCAGCTGCACCAGGTAGTTGCTGGCGATGATGATGAGGATGTGGAACGCAATCAGCAGCGCCAGCGCGGAGCGCCGCCGCTGCTCGGGAAGCAGGGACATGGCAGGACCTTTTTAGTCAATGGGGTTAGGGAACCCATGCCCGCCGGGATTGGCAGGCGGCGCGCATTCTATCCGCTTGTTCAGCTTTGTACAAAAAACAGACAGTCTCCGGCGCGGCCTGGCCGAGCGGAAAACTGCCGTTCGGCCGGTGCCGGGCGGCTTTTTGCACGACAGAGGCGGTCATTTACCCTGACAACCGGTAATCTATGCGGCTGTTTTGCTGATTCTCTGTCGAGGTATGCCCCGTGTTCGCCCAATTCGCCCTGCATGAACGCCTGCTCAAGGCCGTCGCCGAGCTCAACTTCACCGAGCCGACGCCGGTGCAGCAAGCGGCGATTCCGCCGGCACTGGAAGGGCGCGACCTGCGGGTGACGGCGCAGACCGGCAGCGGCAAGACCGCGGCCTTCGTCCTGCCGCTGCTCAACCGCCTGATGGGCGATGCCCTGCCGCGGGTGACCATCCGCGCGCTGATCCTGCTGCCGACCCGCGAACTGGCCCAGCAGACGCTCAAGGAGGTCGAGCGTTTCTCCCAGTTCACCTTCATCAAGTCGGGGATGATCACCGGCGGCGAGGACTTCAAGGTGCAGGCCGCCATGCTGCGCAAGGTGCCGGACATCCTCATCGGCACCCCGGGGCGCCTGCTCGAACACCTGAATGCCGGCACCCTCAAGCTCAATGACGTGGAAGTGCTGATCCTCGACGAAGCCGACCGCATGCTCGACATGGGCTTCTCCGAAGACGTGCAACGCCTGGCCAAGGAGTGCGGCAATCGCCAGCAGACCATGCTGTTCTCCGCCACCAGCGGCGGCAACGGCCTGCGCGAAATGGTCGCCAGCGTGCTGCGCGAGCCGGTGCACCTCAAGCTCAACAGCGTCAGCGAGCTGAACGAGGGCACCCGCCAGCAGATCATCACCGCCGACCACAACTACCACAAGGAACAGCTGGTCGAGTGGCTGCTGGCCAACGAGACCTACCAGAAGGCGATCATCTTCACCAACACCCGGGTCCAGGCCGACCGCCTGTGGGGCAAGCTGGTGGCGGCCGAGCACAAGGTGTTCGTGCTGCACGGCGAGAAGGACCAGAAGGACCGCAAGCTGGCCATCGACCGCATCAAGCAGGGCGGGGCCAAGGTACTGGTGGCCACCGACGTGGCAGCCCGCGGCCTGGATGTCGACGGTATGGACCTGGTGATCAACTTCGACATGCCGCGTTCCGGCGACGACTACGTGCACCGCATTGGCCGCACCGGGCGTGCCGGTGGCGAAGGCCTGGCCATCTCGCTGATCACCCACAGCGACTGGAGCCTGATGTCGAGCATCGAGCGCTACCTCAAGCAGCGTTTCGAGCGGCGCAATATCAAGGAGCTGAAAGGTATCTACCAGGGGCCGAAGAACCTCAAGGCCTCCGGCAAGCCGGTCGGGCCGAAGAAGAAAAAGGTCGATAAGAAGGACGCCAAGAAACCGGGCGCCAAGGCTGCCGCACCCAAGCGCAAGCCCAGTGCGCGACCGAACAACGCACCGTCCGCGGTGGTCAGCCAGGACGGCCTGGCACCGCTCAAGCGCAAGAAGCCGGCGGCGGAATAAGGAAAGGGGGCCAGATGGCCCCCTTTTTTGTCGCTGCGCTGCCCGGTTAACGCCGATGCAGACACCCTGTGGGAGTGGCTTTAGCAGCATCGCGGATAAATCCGCGCCCACAGAAAAACGCTCTGCAAGGGCCCTGGTCAGGGCACGATCAGGATCTTTCCGTCGCGCTCGCCGCTGGCGGCTGCGGCGATGGCCTGCTTGATCTGGCTGACATTGTAGGTCGCGGCAACCCGCGCCTTCAGCTTGCCGGCGGCGATCAGCTGGGTCAGTTCGCCGAAGACCTTGAACTGCTCGGCCGGGGTGGCCTTCTGGAACCACTTGGCCAGCCAGAAGCCGCGCAGGGTGACGTCGCGGAACACGAACGAGGCGGCCGAGACCTGGCACGGCTGGCCGCTCATCAGGCCGTAGTTGACCAGCACGCCGCCCTCGCAGAGGGACGCGGCCAGGTGGTCGGTGGCCACGCCGCCGATGGCATCGATGCCCAGGCGCACCGGCGCGCCAGCGGTGGCTTCGCGCACGCGCTTGAACAGGTCGGGGCCGTCGACCAATACCACGTCGCCGCCTTCGGCCTGTACCCCGGCAATCGCCGACTCGCGGCGCACCACGTTGATGGTCTTGAAGCCGCGCAGCTTGGCCAGCTGGATCAGGTAGCCGCCGACGCCGGAGTTGGCGGCGTTCTGGATCACCCAGTCGCCCGGCTGCAGGTCGACGAACTGGCTGAGCAGCAGGGAGGCGGTCGGCGGGTTGATGGTCATCATCGCCAGTTGCTGCGGGTCGGCGTCCGGCAGCGGGATCAGCTTGTCGGCCGGGGCATGCAGGTGGGTGACCCAGGTGCCGCAGCCGACCGGCAGCAGCACGGTCTGGCCGACCTTGAGGTGCTTCACCCCGTCACCCAGCGCCTCGATCCGGCCGACGCCCTCGTTGCCGCCAATCGCCGGCAGCGGCGGCAGCATGCCGTATTCGCCAGTGAGGGTGAGCACGTCGGAGGGGTTGATCGGCGCCGCCAGGACCTTGACCAGCGCCTGCCCGGCCGGCAACGGCGGCAGGGTCAGTTCGACCGCTTCGATGACGTCCTGGGGCACCTTGCCGCGGTGCTGGTATTCGGCTTTGAGCATGGGAGTTCTCCAAGGGGGGCACAAGGCAGTGAGGGTTCTGAGTCTAGCCCCTGGTGACCGGCTGCGGATGAATCGGCTGGCATACGTATGGTTGATGGCATGTTGCTGGCCAGGCAGCCTATTCTTGGCCATGGATCGGGGGTGGGCATGGGGCGTTGTGGCTGGCTGGCGGGTTTGATGGGGTTGACGTGCGCTGCGGCGGCCGAGCCCTTGCATATCGGTTTCGGTACGCACAAGCCGCCCTATGTGTTCGAGGGCGAGGCGCGGGGCCTGGAATACGACCTGGTGGCGGCCGCGGCGCGGGAGGCCGGTTTTACCCTGCAGGCGCATTACGCCCCGATGGAGCGCCTGCACCTGGCGCTGCGCCGCGGCGACCTGGACGGCATCGCCACCACCAATCCGCGCAGCGGCATACCGGCGCACTACTCGGCGACCTATATCCATTACCACAACGCGGCCGTGGCCCTGAGTTCGCGCGGCTACCGGATCCACAGCGTCGACGATTTGGCCGGTTACTCGGTGAGCACCTTCCAGCGTGCGCGTTACCTGCTCGGCCCGCAGTTCCAGGCCATGGCCGCCGCCAATCCGCGTTACCGCGAGGAGGCGCAGCAGATCAACCGCAACCGCCTGCTGTACAGCGGGCGGGTCGAGGTGGTGGTGGGCGATCCGCGCATCCTGGGTTACTTCAACCGCGAGGTGGCGGGGCAGGTGGATACCCGCCAGGCGCTGACCTGGTACCAGGTGCTGCCAGCCACGCCCTACAGCGTCGGCTTTCGCCTGGATGCGCAGCGCGCGCGCTTCGACCGCGGCCTGGCGGCGATCCGCGCCAGTGGCGAGTACCTGCGGATCGAGCAGCGCTACGCCGATTACTGAGAACCTGTCTACGATCCCCTGACTGTCGGCCATACTGCGTTAAAAAGGCTATGTACCAGTTCCGTGTTGCACAGGCCATCGAGCTTTAGTGGGAGCGGATTTATCCGCGATAAACAGGCAGCTCGGCGTAGGCCCTGATCGCGAATGAATTCGCTCCCACGAACAGCCAGAGCAGCCACCGCGAGCGCTTGAGCCAAACAACAGCGCGGCGTAGCAGCGCGTAACAGGTTCTGAAGGAGCGTCAGAACTTCTCGTTCGGCCCCAGGTAGCGCCACTGCCCGACCGGCAGCTTGGCCATGCCGGTGCGGCCGATGCGTAGGCGGCGGATGCCGTCGACCTGCAGGCCGACGCTTTCGCACATGAAACGCAGCTGGCCCGGCTGCACCGCCTTGATGGCGAAGCGCAGACGGTTCTCGCTCTGCCAGCTGACCTTGCACGGCGCCAATGTCACGCCCTTGTAACTGAGGCCGAAGGCCAGGCGCTTGAGGCCGTTGCTGGCGATCTCGCCGCTGACCTCGACCACGTATTCGTGCTCCAGTTGGTCGCCGTCGTCCTTGAGCAGACGGATCACCGAGCGGTTCTGGCTGAACACCAGCAGGCCGCTGGCATCGGTTTCCAGAGGAGTGAGCATGTCCAGGCGGGTGAAGTGGCGCTGCAGCGGACGAATGCCGCTGGCATCGTTTGCCATCTGGTTGGCCCGGGTCAGCAACTGCTGCACCGAGTTGGCCCCCAGGCCACAGCCCAGACCGGCCGGCTTGTGCAGGATGATGGTCACCGGCGGCAGGGTTTGCGCCACAGCGCCCGGCAGCAGGGCGATCTGCTCGTCGCGCACCTTGAACTGCGGCTCTTCCACCACGCGGCCGTCGACGGTGACCCAGCCGTTCTCGATATACAGCTCCGCCTCGCGGCGCGAGCAGGGCAGCTGTTGGGTCAGGCGTTTGGACAGACGCTCGGGTTCGCTCATGGTGGCTACAGTCACAAAAGGAAATGAAGGGTGATTGTAACCGGCCTGGGCCCGCCGCCGGGACTGTGCGACAACAATGCTGCCATTGAGGAGGAACACCCATGCTCAAGCACCTGTTGCCCGCGGGCCTGTGCTGCCTGCTGCTGGGCTGGTCGCTGCCGGCGCCAGCGCAGGTGGAGAACAGCGAACTGGGCGAGCTGACCCTGGAGGTGCTGGTGGGCGGCCTGGAGCACCCCTGGGGCCTGGCGTTCCTGCCGGACGGGCAGGGCAGCCTGATCAGCGAGCGGCCCGGACGCCTGCGCTGGCTGGACGGCCAGGGCCGCCTGTCGGCGCCGCTGCGCGGCGTGCCGGCGGTGTTTGCCCAGGGCCAGGGCGGACTGCTGGATGTGGCGCTGTCGCCGGATTTCGCCCGCGATCGCCTGGTCTACCTCAGCTATGCCGAGTCGGATGCCAGCGGCGAGCGGGCCGGCACGGCGGTCGGCCGCGGCCGGCTGAGTGACGACCAGCTGGCCCTGGAGGGCTTTGCGGTGATCTTTCGCCAGCAGCCCAAGCTGTCCACCGGCATCCACTTCGGCTCGCGGCTGGTGTTCGATCGCCAGGGGCTGCTGTTCATCACTCTGGGCGAGAACGGCCAGCGCGCCGCCGCCCAGCAGCTGGACAAGCTGCAGGGCAAGCTGGTGCGCCTGCATGCCGATGGCCGCATCCCGGCGGACAACCCCTTCGCCGCTCGGGCCGGGACGCGCGGCGAAATCTGGTCCTACGGCCATCGCAATGCCCAGGGCGCGGCGCTCAATCCCTGGAGCGGCCAGCTGTGGCTGCACGAGCACGGCCCGCGCGGCGGCGACGAAATCAATATCCCCCTGGCCGGCAGGAACTACGGCTGGCCGCTGGCGACCCATGGCGTCAACTACAGCTTCCTGCCGATCCCCGAGGCCAGGGGCGAGCGGGTGGCCGGCACCGAGCCGCCCCATCATGTCTGGGAAAAGTCGCCGGCGCTCAGCGGTATGGCGTTCTACTCGGCCGAACGGTTCCCGGCCTGGCGGCACAACCTGTTCATCGGCGCCCTGGCCGGGCAGGCGCTGATCCGCCTGCAACTGGACGGTGACAGGGTGGTGCACGAGGAACGCCTGCTGGCTGAGCGCGGCTGGCGCATCCGCGACGTGCGCCAGGGGCCCGATGGCTACCTCTACCTGCTGACCGACGAGGCCGACGGCAAGCTGCTGCGTCTGGGCTTGCGCCAGCCGTAGGGGGCGGCTGGCGCCTAGTGCGCCAGGGTTTCCAGGGCTTCTTCCGGGGCCTGCACGGCGATCAGTTCCGGTGGCAGCGGCTCGGTGACCACGCTGAAGTCGCTGATGCGGATGGCGCCGCGGCCTTCGCCGAGCAGGTGGAAGGAGAACGCCTTGCGCGTCTTGGGGTTGTCGAAGTCGAAGCTCAGCGTCACCGTCTTGCCGCGCTGCAGGGCCGGCAGCTCGGGAATGCTCAGTTGCACGTCGCGGTCGAATTCCTTGGTCTTCAGGCGCAGGCTGGCGCCGTGGCGATCCAGGCGCACGGCCTCGATCTTCAGGGTCACGCGGGTGCGCGTGCCTTCGGGCATTTCCAGGTATTGCGCGCCGATCAGGTTGTCCGCCCAGTCATCGCGCGCTTCGCTTTTCAGGTCGATGCGCTCGCGGTTGGCGAACTGGTAGCGCTGGCCGACCTGCCCGCCGCTGATCGACTGGTCGAGCAGGGCGGCGCGCTGGCTGACCAGGCGTGCCTGCTTGCCGCTGATGCGCCCGAGGTACTCGGCCTGGTCGGCAATGAAACCCTTGCTGGCATAGCGCCGGCAGACCTGCTGGAAGTTGCACTCGGTGAACACGGCGCCGTCGTGCTGGCGCAGCATGCCGTTGGTGTAGGACATGATCTCGCGGCTGCTGCTGTAGTCGCGGAACAGCGAGCGCCCGGCGATGTTGTCCGGCACCGGCAAGGCGAAGTAGTCGAGTACCGAGGCGGTCAGGTCGACGTGGCCATAGACGCCGGGCTTGACCTTGGGCAGGGCGGCCTGGTCGGGCGCCAGCACCAGGTTGAAGCCCCAGGCCGAAGCCAGGCGCACGTTTTCCAGGCCGTGGGACTCGTCGGAGGTGACGATCACCAGGGTGTCCTTGAGCACGCCCTGTTTTTCCAGGCCTTCGAGGAAGTCGGCCACCGCGTCGTCCAGGTAGCCTATGGCGGCCTGCTTGGCGGTGGGGTAGCGCTCCAGGTACTGCTTGGGCGCGGAGTAGGGCTGGTGGGTGCCGACGGTGAGCAGGGTGAGCATCCACGGCTGCTTGTGCTTGCGCAGCTGCTTGACGTAGCCGAGGGCGCCTTCGAAGTAGGCCTTGTCGTCCATGCCCCAGGGGAATTCCAGGTAGGGCTTGTTGCGGAACCACTCGCGGCCGTGGGTCTGCTGGAAGCCCATCTGCGGCATGATCTGGTCCTTGGCCATGAAACGCAGCCCTGCGCCCTGCAGGAAGTGGGTGCTGAAGCCCTGGGAGCGCATCTGCGCCGGCAGGCATTGCTCGCTGCGCGCCTGGTTGTTGAGCAGTTCGACGCCCTTGGGCGTGCCCGAGTCGAGCTTGCTGTAGTCGCCGCAGAGCATGGCGTACAGGCCGCGGATGGTCTGGTGGCTGTGCAGCACGTAGTCGGGGGTGGTCATGCTGCGCTCGGCCCACTGGCTCAGGCGCGGCATCAGCTCTTCGCTGTAGCTGCTGTCGATCGCCGCGCGGTTGGCGGCGATATAGGCCCCGGGAATGCCTTCCAGGGTGACGATCAGCACGTTGCGCGCCTTGCCGGCGCCGGCCAGCAGCGGCGTCCCGGCGAGGTCCAGTTTGCTCAGGCCGGCGATATCCGGCGGGCTGCTGGCGTCGTCGCCGTCGAGCCAGTCCTCGACGCCGAGCTGGGCGCGGTTGAGGCTTTCCGCCAGGAGCTTGTGCGGCAGGTTGAACTGCTGCCATTGGTCGGCTTCGCTGGGGTTGAAGCGCTGGTCGGCGGCGTGGCCCAGGAGCAGGGCCAGCGGCACGGTCAGGCTGTAGCGCGGCAGTGCCGGCCAGCGCCTGCGCCCGCTGAGCAGGCAGGCCAGGGCGATGCCGATCAGGGCGATGGCCAGCGCGGGATAAGTGATCCCGGCGCCCTGGGTGGAGCGGCCGACGAACTGCGGGTCACTCAGGTATTTCAGGTCGCCCGGTTCGGGCATGCGGCCCACGGCCGCGACCAGTTCGGCATTGCCCAGCAGCATCAGACCCCAGGCCAGTATCAGCGGCACCGCGAGCAGCGGGCGGCGGTAGCTGAGCAGCAGCAGCAGGCTGCCGATGCCGAGGTCGGACAGGTAGCCGGCCAGGCTCGACCAGCCCAGCCAATAGCGACTGGCAATCGGCAGGATGATGAACAGCAGGCCGAGGGCGCAGAGCGACACGGCAGGGTATGGCAGCCAGCGGCTGAAGGGACGCACAGGAGCTCCTGAAATCGGACAGCGAGAATCCGTGTAGCTAGGACCAGTTCGGCGAGCCGAAGTTGCTGCCTGCCATGATTCTGAAACATGACCGTGCTACGCGCCAGTGCCGAATGTGCGGCAAACCGGCCGCAGGCGAGGAGCGGGCGTACCGGGCGACGAAGGGGCGCCGGCCATTCGCCCGCCGGGGCAGCGCGCGGCAGTGGCAACGGGTAGAATGCCGGCCTTGCAGACAAGGTGGTGAACATGGCTCTGATCGGGCGCTACAACTCATTGCAGGTGGTCAAGCAGGCCGACTTCGGCCTCTATCTCGACGGCGGCGCCGACGGTGAAATCCTCCTGCCCAACCGCTACGTGCCCAAGGGCGAACCGAGCGAAGTCGGCGACTGGCTCAACGTGTTCGTCTACCTGGACAGCGAAGACCGCATCATCGCCACCACCGAACGGCCCAAGGTCCAGGTGGGCGGCTTCGCCAGCCTCAAGGTGGTCGAGATCAACCGGGTCGGCCTGTTCCTCGACTGGGGCCTGCCCAAGGACCTGCTCCTGCCGCATTCGGAAGAGAAGCGTCCGCTGCAGGTCGGCGACTACTGCGTGGTGCATGTCTACCTGGACAAGCGCACCAAGCGCATCACCGCCACCGCGCGCCTGGACCGCTACCTGGACAACACGCCGCCGCGCTACAAGGTCGGCGAGGCCGTGGATCTGCTGGTGGTGGAGCAGACCGACATGGGCTTCAAGGCCATCATCAACAACCAGCACTGGGGCCTGATCCACAAGAACGAGGCGTTCAAGTTCCTCCGTAGCGGCATGCAGGAGAAGGGCTTCATCAAGGAGCTGCGTGCCGACGGCAAGATCAGCCTGAGCCTGCAGCCGGTCGGCCAGGCCGCGGCCAGCAGCCTCAGCGAGCAGATCCTGGCCCGCCTGCGCGAGCAGGGCGGCAGCCTGGCGCTGAGTGACAAGAGCGAGCCTGCAGCCATCACCCAGGCGTTCGGAGTGAGCAAGGGCAACTTCAAGAAGGCCATCGGCGGCCTGTTCAAGCAGGGGCTGATCGTCATTCACGACGATCGCATCGAGCTGGTCTAGGGTTCCAGCTCGCCTGGCAGCCAGCGCTGG
This sequence comes from Pseudomonas sp. L-22-4S-12, assembly GCF_009799935.1. Classification (NCBI taxonomy): domain Bacteria; kingdom Pseudomonadati; phylum Pseudomonadota; class Gammaproteobacteria; order Pseudomonadales; family Pseudomonadaceae; genus Pseudomonas; species Pseudomonas sp. L-22-4S-12. The sequence continues at coordinate 96,337 of NZ_WELL01000002.1, forward strand.
TAGATACGGCTGAAGCTGCCGTCGGCCTTCATCTGCTCGAGCGTTGTCTGCCAGCGGCGGATGATCGCGTCATCGGTTCCGGGCCAGAAGGTGATGTAGCCGAGCGAGGTGCGGTAGGGGAAGGCCACCTCGACTTCGGCCGGGGTCAGGTAGTCGACCTGGCTGGCCGCCTCGCCCTGGCTGTAGAAGCTCAGGTTGTCGGCCACGATCAGCTTGACCCGGCCACGGCGCAGCATCTTGAACATCTGCTGCGGTTCGGTGACGCCCTGCAGGTTGCGCATGCCCTTGGCGCTCAATTCCTGGTAGGTGAACCAGTCGCGGGGTATGGCGATGGCCTCGACCCGCTGCAGGTCGGCAGCGTTGCGGATCTGCACGCCGGAGCCCTTGAGGGTGTAGAAGGCGTCGCGGGCCAGCAGGATCGGGCCCACCCACTTGAAGTGCGGTTCCCGTTCCTGGGTGCGAATGGTCGCGAACAGCGCCGTGTTCGGCGTTTTCTGGACGGTCTGATAACCGCGGGCCCAGGGCACGACCTGAATGCTCGCCGGTTCGCCGAGGCGCCGGAGAATCTCGCGTACCACCTCGCTGGCCATGCCTTCGGCCCGCCCGTCGCGACTGAAGCTCACCGGCGGATATTCCTCGGTGTAGAGCTGCAGCATGGGCGCCTCTGCGGCTCGCAGTGACGCGCTGCAAACCAGTGCGAGCAACAGCAGCGCCAGGCTGCGCATAGGCGAATGTCCCAATCAGGAAGCGCTTTCGGTAGCGCGAGTTTGCACCGATCCGGCGGTGCTGCAATCAGACCTTCTGCTGAGTCAGGGCTTGCGTGCTACCAGCACGGCGCGGGTCGGAGCCGGCAGGCCTTCGACGGTGCGGCCGTGGTCGGCCGGGTCGAGGAAATCCGGCAGCGACTGGAAGCGCATCCAGTCGGTGGCGCGCTGCTCCTCGACGCTGGTCACCGAGACGTCCACGCACTGCACGTCGACGAAGCCGGCGCGCCGCAGCCACAGCTCCAGGGCCGGCACCGAGGGCAGGAACCAGACGTTGCGCATCATCGCGTAGCGATCTTCCGGCACCAGCACCTGCTGGGCATCGCCTTCCACCACCAGGGTTTCCAGCACCAGTTCGCCACCCTTGCGCAGGCAGTCCTTCAATTCCAGCAGATGGTCGATGGGCGAGCGGCGGTGGTACAGCACGCCCATGGAGAACACCGTGTCGAAGCCTTCGAGTTTGCCCGGCAGTTCTTCCAGGGCCAGCGGCAGGTGCCAGGCCGGCAGGTCCGGCAGGTAGCGTTTGACCGCGAGGAACTGGTTGAGGAACAGCCAGTTGGGGTCGACGCCGACCACGCTGCCAGCGCCGGCGCCGAGCATGCGCCACAGGTAGTAACCGTTGCCGCAGCCGACATCGAGGATACGCTTGTTGCGCAGGTCCAGGTGCGGGGCGACTCGCGCCCATTTCCAGTCCGAACGCCATTCGGTGTCGATGTGCACGCCGAACAGGTCGAACGGCCCCTTGCGCCAGGGGATCAGGCCCTGCAGGGCGCCCAGCAGCTGGGCGCGGCTGGCCTCATCGCAGGGGCCGTCGAGCCGCAGCTGCTCGCGCAGTTCCCGGCGTTCGGCCTGCAGTGCCGGCAGGCTCTGCACGGCGGCGTACCAGCGCTGCAGGTCGCCGTGGCCGACCGCCAGCTTGGCGTCGATCTGTGCCGGCAGGTCGGCCGCCCAGTCCTGCAGCGGGCTGCCGGCCAGGGTCTGTTGCAGGGCGTCGAGGTCGAGGGCGGCGATCATGGCAGGGCCACCAGCGAGGCGAAGTTGAGGCACTGGAACCACGGCACCACCTGGCTGAAGCCGGCGGCGAGCAGGCGTTCGCGGTGCTGTTCCAGGCTGTCCGGCTTCATCACATTTTCCAGGGCGCTGCGCTTCTGGGCGATTTCCAGCTCGCTGTAGCCGTTGGCGCGCTTGAAGGCGATGTGCAGGTCGGTGAGCAGGGCGTTCTGCTGCTCGTCCTCGAAGCGCAGCTTCTCCGAGAGGATCAGTGCGCCGCCGGGCAGCAGGGCCTGGCGGATGCGCGTGAGCAGCGCCAGGCGCTGCTCGGGGGCGATGAACTGCAGGGTGAAGTTGAGCGCCACCAGGGAGGTCGGGGCGAACTCCAGGGCGAGGATGTCGCCTTCCTGCACCTCCACCGGCAGCAGCTCCTGGAACATCGAGTCCTGGGCGTGCAGGTACTCGCGGCAGCGCTCGACCATGGCGTGCGAGTTGTCCACCGCGATCACCCGGCAGCCTTCCGTGCGTACATGCCGGCGCAGGGCCTGGGTCACCGCGCCGAGGGAGCTGCCCAGGTCGTACAGCGCCGAGTTGGGTTGGGCGAACTGCGCGGCCAGCACGCCGATGTTCTCGACAATGGTCGGGTAGCCGGGCACCGAGCGCTTGATCATGTCCGGGAACACCCGCACCACGTCCTCGTTGAAGGTGAAATCCTGCAACTCGGCATGGGGCTGGGCGAAGAGGCGGTCGGGCTGGGTGGTCACGGCGATTCCGGCGGTTCTGGCGAAAAGGCCGGCATTTTAGCCAAGAGCCGGCCCCGGCCCAACCACCATCACTTCAACTGGTCGGAAAAGAATTCGCCCGCGCCCTGCAGCGGGCCCAGCGGGTTGCGCTTGACCTCGTAGCGGCGGATGTTCGGCTCGCCGTTGCTGACCTTGTGCACCAGCACGTCGTCGACCAGCACGAACACTGCGCGGAAGGTCCAGCCCTGCAGCTCGCGCTGCTTGCGGAAGTTGAGCACGTCGGCCCAGAAGCTGCCGACCCGCTGGGTGTCGGTCTTGTTGAATTCGAAGGCGTAGCCGATGCAGCGGTCCTTGGCCTCCAGGCACTGGATCAGGCTGGCCGGCAGGTAGTCGATGGGTACGTTGGGCTGCACGAACATCAGGCGCAGGTCGATGAACGAGAGCATCTTGCCGTTGCCCTGGGCCAGCGGGTCGAAGCCCAGGGAGAACAGCTCCGTGCGCGTGGTCTTGCCGGGCACGGCCTGGGCGTAGCGGACTTCCGCATCGAGATAGTCGCTGAATGGCGAAATCGCCTCGGCGCGCTCGCTGGGCAGCAAGCTGCTGCAGCCCGCCACGCACAGCAATGGGAACAGCATGATGACCCATGTGTGGCCGCGCATCATCCTCTCCTGATTAGCCCCTATCTCTCTCTATAGACGATTTGGCGGAGGCCTGCCGTCTCAAAATTTGCACACAAGGTAAAGGCTTGTTACACCCGTGCCGTGCCGAGGATGGCGAGGGTTGAGGGGCTGGCGCTGCGGGCGGCGGGGGATGGCCTCAAGGGCATGGGCCGGCCAGCGGATGCTTGTCCCAGAGCGCTGGCGGGCGGCTGGAGCGGCTTGCTCGGCAGGGCCGTCGCGGGTTTCCCCATCGCCTTTGTCGGGGAGGCTTTCCCGACGAACGGAACCACGGGAGCGCCCTTGGCCGCGGGCTGTCGAGCAATCGCTGCCCCTGCGGATTGTCCGTCCCGCTAGGGTCGCGGGCTGGCCGGCAGCACCGTGGCGGCGGCCGGGCGAGGCCGGCTCGGCTGCAGGGCCAGCACCGAGGCGGCGATGCCCCACTGGCCCAGCCAGTAGCTGAGGATGATGGCGTAGCGGGCACCCTCGAAGGGGGCGACGAAGCGGTTGAGGCCGATCAGGCTGTCCGACAGCACGAACAGCAGCGCGCCGCCTGCGGCCAGCCAGTTCGAGCGGGCGCTGCCGGCCGTGCCCAGGCGGGCCAGGGCACGCCAGAGCATGCAGCCGATGGCCAGGCTGTAGACGGCGACCGGCAGCAGCAGTGCGCCCAGGCCGGCGCTGGCCAGCAGGGCGAACATGCCGCCGGCGACCAGGCCGGCCAGCAGCAGGGCGAAGGGCGCCGGGCGCCGACACGCGCCGAGGTAGGCGACCAGATAGGCCAGGTGGGCGAGCAGGAACGCGCCGAGGCCGAAGACGAACAGATCGGCCGGCCATTCCAGCAGCAGGTCGCCGACCAGGGACAGCAACAGGCCACTGCCGATCCAGCGCCGGTAGGCACTGGGTGGCGCGCTGCGCAGCCACAACAGCAGGGCGATCATCGGCAGGGGTTTGCTCAGCAGGCACAGGCTCTTGAGTTCGAGTTGCAGGCCGAGCAGGAACAGGGCAACGCCGCCGAGGGCGAGCAGGCAGACAAACAGGCGCATGGGGTGGGCTCTCGTTTTTGCCCATTATTGCCGCCGCGCGCCGCGCGGGGCGGGCCCTGCACGCCAGGGCGAGCGGCCAATGGCGTCAGCGCGCTGCCGGCGCGGCCAGCCGGCTCAGCGCACCTCGATCCGGCAGTCGAGGGTCTTGGCCGGCGCCACCCCGGTTTCCCAGGGCCGCTGGTAGTGCATCAGCAGGCGCCCGCTGCCGTTGTGCTGCGCCAGGTAGCGCCAGGTCGACTGCCCGGCGCTGCCGACCAGGCCGGCGTCTTCCGGGGTGGTGTAGACCTCCGGGCCGAGGCTGCGCAGCACGCCCGGCGCGGCATCGGCCACCACCCAGCGAAAACCGGTGGTCGGGTTGCTGGGCAGGCGGATGGTCAGGGTCTGGCCGTTGCGCAGCTGCATCGGGCACTGGCCCAGCTGTTTTTCCTCCAGGCTGACGCTACTGGGTTGCTGCTGGGCGCAGGCGGCCAGGAGGATGAGGGCGGCGGGCAGCAGCAGGCGCTGGGGGCGGTTCATGGCGGGACTCCGGTGGCAACGAAAACCCGCACAGCATAGCGGTAATGGACCGGCGCTGGCATGGCCCCGCTGCGCGGGGCGGCATGCCGTGCCGGGCCCGGCGGTCAATCGAAGAGCAGCTTGGCCACGTCGGCGAAGCGCTTGGCGAAGTGCACGCTGAGCCCTTCCTTGAGGTAGTCCGGCAGCTCGGCGAAGTCGCCGCGGTTGGCTTCCGGCAGGATCAGCTCATTGATCTTCTGCCGCCGCGCGGCGATGACCTTCTCCCGTACCCCGCCGATCGGCAGCACCTGGCCGGTGAGGGTCAGCTCGCCGGTCATCGCCACGCCTTTCTTCGGCGCCTGGTTGCGCGCCAGGGAGAGCAGGGCGCTGGCCATGGTGATGCCGGCGCTGGGGCCGTCCTTGGGCGTGGCGCCTTCCGGCACGTGCAGGTGGACGAAGGCCTGGTCGAAGAAGCCGGGGTCGCCGCCGAAGGGCTTGAGGTGGGAGCTGATATAGCTGTAGGCGATCTCCGCCGACTCCTTCATCACCTCACCCAGCTGGCCGGTAAGCTTGAAGCCGCGATTGAGGGTGTGGATGCGCGTGGCCTCGATCGGCAGGGTGGCGCCGCCCAGGCTGGTCCAGGCCAGGCCGGTGATCACCCCGACCCCGGACAGCAGCAGCTCGCTGCGAAACAGCGGCATGCCCAGGTAGCTTTCCAGGTCCCTGGGGCCGATCTTCACCTTGCGCTCCGGCTGCTCCAGCAGCTGGACCACCGCCTTGCGCACCAGCTTGCCGAGCTGCTTCTCCAGCTGGCGCACCCCGGCCTCACGGGCGTAGCCGTCGATCACCGCCTTCAGCGCCGCATCGCTGATGCTCAGCTGCGCCTTGCGCACCCCGGCCTTTTCCAGCTGCTTGGGCCACAGGTGGCGCTTGGCGATGGCCAGTTTTTCCTCGGCGATATAGCCGGACAGGCGGATCACTTCCATGCGGTCGAGCAGCGGCCCGGGGATCGAGTCCAGGGTGTTGGCGGTGCAGACGAACAGCACCTTGGACAGGTCCAGGCGCAGGTCCAGGTAGTGGTCGAGGAATTCGACGTTCTGTTCCGGGTCGAGGGTTTCCAGCAGCGCCGAGGCCGGGTCGCCCTGGAAGCTGGTGCCCATCTTGTCGATCTCGTCGAGCATGATCACCGGGTTCATCACCTCGACGTCCTTCAGTGCCTGCACCAGCTTGCCGGGCAGGGCGCCGATGTAGGTGCGGCGGTGGCCCTTGATTTCCGCCTCGTCGCGCATGCCGCCCACGCTGAAGCGGTAGAACGGCCGGCCCAGGCTCTCGGCGATGGACTTGCCGATGCTGGTCTTGCCCACCCCCGGCGGGCCCACCAGCAGCACGATGCTGCCGGCGATCTCGCCCTTGAAGGCGCCGACGGCGAGGAATTCGAGGATGCGCTCCTTCACGTCATCCAGGCCGGCATGCTGGGCATCCAGCACCCGGCGTGCGCGCTTGAGATCGAGCTTGTCCTCGCCGAGCACGCCCCAGGGCACGCTGGTCGCCCAGTCCAGGTAGTTGCGCGTCACCGCGTACTCCGGCGAGCCGGTCTCGAGGATGGCCAGCTTGTTGAGTTCCTCGTCGATGCGTTTCTGCGCCTGGGGCGGCAGGCTCTTGCCGGTTAGGCGGGCGCGGAACTCGTCGACGTCGGCGCTCCTGTCGTCCTTGGTGATGCCCAGCTCCTGCTGGATGATCTTCAGCTGTTCCTTGAGGAAGAACTCGCGCTGGCGCTCGCCGATCTGGCGATTGACCTCGGCCGACAGCTCGTTCTGCAGGCGCGCCACTTCCACTTCCTTGCGCAGCAGCGGCAGCACCTTCTCCATGCGCTTGAGGATCGGCACGCAGTCCAGCACCTCCTGCAGCACCGCGGCCGGGGCGGTGGTCAGGGTGGCGGCGAAGTCGGTCAGCGGCGAGGGCTGGTTGGGGCTGAAGCGGTTCAGGTAGTTCTTCAGCTCCTCGCTGTACAGCGGGTTGAGCGGCAGCAGTTCCTTGATCGCGTTGATCAGCGCCATGCCATAGGCCTTGACCTCGTCGCGCGGGTCGTCGGCGCTCAGCGGGTATTCCACCTCGGCCAGGTAGGGCGGGCGATGGCGCTTGAGCCAGCCGCGGATGCGCACCCGCGACAGGCCCTGGGCGACGAACTGCAGCTTGCCGTCGACGCGGCTGGCGTGGTGGATGCGTACCAGGGTGCCGTGCTCGGGCAGGCTGGCGGTATCGAAGTGGCGCGGGTCATCCAGCGGCTGGTCGACGTAGAACAGCGCCAGGCATTTGTGCTCGGTGTTGGCCACCAGGTCGAGGGTTTCGGCCCACTGCTCTTCGCTGACGATGACCGGCAGCACCTGCGCCGGGAAGAACGGGCGGTTGTGGATCGGGATGACGTACAGCTTGTCCGGCAGGTTCTGCCCCGGCAGGGCCAGGCGGGTGCCCGGGGCCGTGATGAATTCCGCGTGGTTGTCTTGCTCGCTCATGGGACCCTTCCAGATCGATCGCTCTGCAAGGATAGATGGGGCGAGCCGGCCGGCTTTTCAATCCGCCATTCAGTTCAGGCGCTGGCGCAGCTGGCCGAGCTGCTCGTCGATCAGCGGAGTGAGCAGGCCGAAGCACTCGGCCGGGGCGATCAGCACCCGCGGCGGGTCGATCAGCTGCCGCTGCAGGCTGTCCAGGGCCCGCGCCAGGCCGCTCTGGCGTGCCGCGCGCGGTTGCAGGCGCTGGCTCAGGTAGCGCAGCTGCACCTGCAAGGGCAGCGGGCAGCGCGGCGCCCCGGCGCCGCGCACGGCCAGGCCGCGCAGGCGGGCCAGCTCCTCCAGCTCGCGGCAGTCGCGGGCGATGCCGGCGGGCTCGGCGTGCAGGCCGACCAGCCGCAGCTCGAGCAGCTGGGTGTGTTCCAGCAGCAGCTCGATCAACTGGCAGTGGCCGTCGAAATCGCCGGCCTGCTGGCGCAGCGGCAACCAGCGCCGGCGCAGCCGGTCCAGGGCCGGATCGGCCGGGGCGCCGCGCCAGAGCGCGTCGATCTCCGCGGCCAGGGCCTGGCATTGCTGGCGCGCCGATGCACCGCCCTGGCCGCCGAGGCCGCGGTGCTTCTGGATGCGTTGGAGCAGCTCCAGGCACAGCAGCAGGCCTTGCTGCAGGGCCTGGCGGCGCTGCTGCGCGCGGTCGCGCTTGCGCCAGCGGAACAGCCCGGCGCCGAGCAGCAGGGCGGCACTGGCGGCGCCGGCGAGCAAGAGAGTGGGGCTCATGGCGCGGTGCCTCCGGTCAGACGGGTGAGGTACAGGGTGAGGTCGTGCAGCTCATGATTCTCTGCGCTCTGCTGCTGCAGGGCGGCGCCGATCTGGTGCAGCTGCTGGTTGAGCGACTGGTTGGCCTGGGTGTGCTCGGCCAGGGCCTGGCGCATGGCGCCGAAGCGCTGCAGGGTGTCCTGGCTGAAGTCGGCCTGGCTCCGCAACTGCTCCGCCAGCTGGCTGCTCTGCCGGCCGCTGGCGTCCAGCAGCTCGCGGTGCTCGCCGACTTCGCCGTGCACCTGGCCGACGGCCTGGGCGATCGCGCCGACCACGGCGGTGATCTCGCTGGCCGCGCTGTCGGTGGATTGCGCCAGGTTGCGCACCTCCGCGGCGACCACGGCGAAGCCGCGGCCATGCTCGCCGGCGCGGGCCGCCTCGATCGAGGCATTCAGGGCCAGCAACTGGGTCTGCTTGGCCAGCGCCTGGATCAGTTGCACGGCGCGCTCCACCGCGCCGGTGTGCTGCAGCAGCTGGCCCACCGCTTCGGCGGTGCGGCCCAGGCTGAGCTGGATGCCGTGCATGGTGGCGCCCACCTGTTGGGCATCCTGGCGGCCGTCCTCACTCATTTGGTGCATCCGGGCGAAGGCCTGCAGCGCCTGTTCGGCCAGACCTTCGATGTGCAGCAGGGTCTGGCTGATTTCCTCGCTGGCGGCGGCGATCATGTCGACCCGCTGGCTCTGCTGTTCGCCCTGCTGCTCGGTCTGCCTGGCCATGTGTTCCAGCGCGGCGCTGGCGAACTGCACCTCGCTGCGCAGGCGCTCGGCACTGCGTTGCTCGCCGCTGCAGCTGACCAGCAGCTGCGCCACTTCGGCCTGGCCACCGAACAGGCTGGCGAGCTGCTGCAGGAGGCGCTGCTGGTCGCGCTGCAGGCGCCGCCAGAGCAGGTGCTGGGCGCCGCCGAGATAGAGCAGCAGGAGCAGCAGCGCGGCGGCCGGGTAGGGCTGGCCGAGCAGGGCCAGCAGGGTGGTGGCGAGGGCGAGCAGGGCGAGCAGCCAGGCGCGCGCAGAGCCGCAGCGTTCCAGGCAGTAAACGCCGAGTTCCAGCATAGGGGCATCCAACTTCAGACAGGGCAGTAATGCGAGGGCGTAGCAAGATGCTGGCCAGCCGGGCAGATTTGCCTGCCGCCTGTCGGTAGCCCTGTCGTCGGGCGGCCCGACTGGGTAAAGTGCAAGATTACCCCCGACCTGCACCCGCACATGCTCAAAGCCCGCCTGCTGCGCCTGGATGACCAGGCCCACGAACATGCCCACGACTATCACCAGCTGGTGATGTCGCTGTCCGGGCGCGCGGAATTCGAGGTCAATGGCCGCGGCGGCGAGGTCTGCCGCATGCGTGCCTGCCTGGTGCCGGGCGATGCCGACCACCAGTTCGCCGGCATGGGCGACAACCGCATGCTGATTCTCGACCTGGACGAGCAGGGCACGTCTTCGGAAGACCTCAGCCTGCTCGCCGAGCTGTTCGAGAGCCCGCGCTACCCGGCGCTGGATGCCGACTTCCAGAACCTGCTGAGCTACGCCGGGGCCGAGCTGGCGCGCTATGGCAGCGACCCGCACCTGGCCCGCGCCCTCGGCGGCGTGCTGCTGCGCGCCCTGCACCTGCGCCTGTTCGGCGAGCAGACCGCGCCGGGAGGCGGCGCGCTGGATGTCGAGCGGCTCGACCGCTACATCGCCGAGCACCTGGCGCGGCGCATCACGGTGATCGAGCTGGCCCAGGTCGCCTGCCTGAGCCCGAGCCACTTCCACGCCCAGTTCAAGGACAGCCTCGGCCTCACTCCGCACCAGTACCTGCTCAAGACCCGCCTCGACCGCGCCGCGCGCCTGCTGCGCGAGAGCCCGCTGCCGCTGGTGCGGATCGCCGAGGAGTGCGGCTTTTCCAGCCAGAGCGCGCTGACCACGGCGATGCGCCGCTACCTCGGCCTCACCCCCAAGCGCCTGCGCAACCAGTAAGCGCCAGGCCAGCGGCTCCACCCACCGTTAGCGCAGCACTCAGTCGCCGGTCGCCACCGGGCGGGCCGGGTCGGTCACCCATTCGCTCCACGAACCGGCATACAGCTGCGCCAGCGGGTAGCCGGCCAGGCACAGGGCGAACAGGTTGTGGCAGGCGGTGACGCCCGAGCCGCAGTAGGCCACCAGTTCCTGCACCGGGCGCTCGCCAAGCAGGGCGGCGAAGCGCTGACGCAGCTCGGCGGCGGGCAGGAAGCGCCCGTCGCTGTCCAGGTTGTCGGTGAACAGCGCACAGCGGGCGCCGGGGATATGCCCGGCGACCGGGTCCAGCGGTTCCACCTCGCCGCGAAAGCGCGGCAGGGCACGGGCGTCGAGCAGGGTCAGGGCCGGGCTGTGCAGGTCCTGCTGCAGCTGCGCGGCATCGCGCAGCAGGCTGGGGTCGGCCTGGCCGCTGAAACTGCCGGGGCTGACTGCCGGGATGGCGGCGTCCAGCGCCAGGCCGGCGGCCTTCCAGGCCTTGAGCCCGCCATCGAGCAGGTACACGCCTTCGCGCTTGCCCAGCCAGGCCAGCAACCACCAGGCGCGCGCGGCGAAGGCGCCGGGGCCGTCGTCGTACAGCAGCACCTCGCTGTCCTGGCTGATGCCCCAGGCGCGCAGGCGCGCGAGCAGCTGGGCCGCCTCCGGCAGCGGGTGGCGTCCGGTCCGGCCCTTGTGCACCGGGCCGGACAGGTCACGTTCCAGGTCGGCGAACTGCGCGCCGGGAATATGCCCCTCGGCGTAGCTGCGCGCGCCATAGCCCGGGTCGTCGAGGGCGAAGCGGCAGTCGAGGATCACCAGGTTCGGCTGGTGCAGGCGGGTCTGTAGTTGAGCGGGGTTGAGCAGTTGCGCGAGCGGCATGGGAACTCCGTTGGCGGATGCGGGACGGTAATCAGCATAGGAACAGGGCGCGGCGTTGTCGCCCTGTTGCGGGTCGGGCTCAGCGGTACTGCAGCTTGCCGATGCGGTCGTTGTTCAGGCTGCCGAAGTAGAGGTAATTGCCCACCGGCTTGACCGAGGTGACCATGCGCAGGTGGGTGCCGCTGGTGTCGTGCAGGCTCTGCACGATCTGCCCCTGCTCGTTGAGCGCGATGACCAGGCCGTAGTCCTGCGGCTTGGGCCACATGGAGCGCGGCAGCTTGGCCAGCTGGGCCTTGAGCCAGGGCTGGTTCTGCAGGAAGTCGGCGTCGGCCTTGCGCGGGGTCGGCAGGGCCACCCAGAAGGTGCCGGCGCGGTCGCCCTGCAGGTTGTCCGGCATGCCCGGCAGGTTGTCGATGAACACGTCGTGGCTGCCGGCCTTGTCGCCTTTCAGCCAGTAGCGGGTGATGCGGTAGCGGTAGGTCTCGTTGACCAGCACGAAGTCCTCGTTCTGCGACAGCGTCACGCCGTTGGCGAAGTAAAGGTCCTTGAGCAGGGTCTCGGTCTTGCCGGTGGCCGGGTCGTAGCGCAGCAGGCGGCCGTAGGGGCGGCCTTCGAGCAGGTCGAGCAGGTAGTCCGGCTGCTGGAACTTGCTGGAAGCATCGCTGAAGTAGATGCGCCCGTCGCTGGCGATGTCGAGGTCGTCGGTGAAGGTAAACGGCACGCCGTCGGCTTCGGTTGCGAGCACTTCGGTCTGCCCGGTGGGGCTGATGCGCAGCAGGCCCTTGTAGGCGTCGGCGACGATCAGGTTGCCCTGGGCGTCGAAGTCCATGCCCAGCGGGCGGCCGCCGGTGGCGGTGAGCACATCGAGCTTGCCGTCCGCGGCGATGCGCACGATGCGCCCGTCATGCAGGCCGGCATGGACGCGGCCCTGGGCGTCCACGGCGGTGTCTTCCGGGCCGTGGATCTGGCCCTGGGCCAGCAGCTCGGCCTTCATCAGGCTGTCGTTGGGCTCCAGTGCACCGGTCATCAGCGGCGCCAGCGGCGGTTGCCAGGCCAGCGGGTCGATCGGGCTGGGGGTGAGGGCCAGGTAGCCGGCCGCGCCAGCGATCGCTAGGGCCAGCAGGCTTAGGAGTTTCTTCATCTTGTTCTTCCCTGTGGTGAGGTGGCGGCAGTGTAACGTTTCACTGCGCCGATAGGGCCGCGCCGAGGTGCTGGAATATCGGGATATAAGCCAGGCGTTCGGTGCTGGCAAATGCCCGGCCCGCGTGCCGGGCATATATACTGCGCGACATTGCCCAAGGAGTGCCGCGTGGCTATCGATATTCAGTGGATCCTCGACGACGCCAGCCTGGCCCGTCACTGCGCCGACTGGCGGCGTCTGCCGTTCGTTGCCCTCGACACCGAGTTCATGCGGGTCGACACCTTCTACCCGATCGCCGGCCTGCTGCAGGTGGGCGATGGCGAGCGCGCCTTCCTCATCGACCCGCTGAGCATCGGCGACTGGTCGCCCTTCGCCGCCTTGCTCGAAGACCCAGCCCTGGTCAAGGTGCTGCACGCCTGCAGCGAAGATCTGGAGGTGTTCCTGCGCCTGACCGGCAGCCTGCCCAGCCCGCTGTTCGATACCCAGCTGGCCGCCGGCTACCTCAACCTGGGCTTCTCCATGGGCTATTCGCGCCTGGTGCAGGAGGTGCTCGGCATCGAACTGCCCAAGGGCGAGACCCGCTCCGACTGGCTGCAGCGCCCGCTGTCGCCGACCCAGATCAGCTACGCCGCCGAGGATGCCCAGCACCTGGCCGAGGTCTACCGCGTGCTGCAGCCCAGGCTGAGCGCCGACAAGCTGGCCTGGGTGCTGGAAGACGGCGCCGAGCTGATCGCCAACCTGCGCCGCGAAACCGACCCGGAGCAGCTGTACCGCGAGGCCAAGCTGGCCTGGAAACTGTCGCCCCAGCAACTGGCGGTGATGCGCGCCCTGTGTGCCTGGCGTGAGCGCCAGGCACGGGCGCGCAACCAGCCGCGCAACCGCATCATCCGCGAGCATTCGCTGTGGCCGCTGGCCAAGACCCAGCCGGACAACCTGGTGGCCCTGGCGCGCATCGAAGACATGCACCCCAAGACCGTACGCCAGGATGGCGAAACCCTGCTCGCCCTGATCAAGCAGGCCGGCAGCCTGGCGCCGGCCGAATGGCCCGAGGCGCTGCCGGCGCCGCTGCCGCTGGAGTCCACCGCGCTGCTGAAGAAGCTGCGCGCGGTCGGCCAGCGCGAGGCCGAGCGCCTGCAGATTGCCCCGGAACTGATGTTGCGCAAGAAATCCCTCGAAGCCTTGCTGAAAAGCGGTTACCCGGACGGCCCCTACCAGCTGCCGGACAACCTCAAGGGCTGGCGCCGTGAACTGATGGGCGAGGCCCTGCTGGCCGCCCTGGAAGCCTGATATGAAGAAAATCTGTTCGATCTACCGCAGTCCGCGCAAGAATGAGATGTACCTCTACGTGCTCAAGGCCGATGAGCTCAAGCGCGTGCCGGAAGGCCTGCTGGCCGCCTTCGGCCCGCCGCAGCTGGCGTTCAGTCTGGTGCTGTCGCCGGACAAGCCGCTGGCCCGCGAGGACATCCACAAGGTTCTGGAAAACCTCGAGACCCAGGGCTACCACCTGCAGATGCCGCCGCCGGAAGAGGACTACATCCAGCACCTGCCGGAAGAGCTGCTGCGCCGCAACGACCCGGTCTGATGCGGATACTCCTCGCCGAACAGGGCGCCGCGCGCTACGCCGAGCTGCTGCACGCCGCCGCACCGCAGCTGCTGCTGGTGTGTGGCGATGAGCAGGAGCTGGCGCGCCAGGCCGCCAGCTGCCCGGTCTGGCTGGGCCAGCCGGACCAGCTGGCGCCCCTGCTGCGTCAGGGCCACCGGCCGCAGTGGCTGCAGTCGACCTGGGCCGGCATCACGCCGCTGCTGGCGGCCGGGCTGCCGCGCGACTATGCGCTGACCCGCGCGGTCGGCATCTTCGGCCAGGTCATGGCCGAGTACGTGCTGACCTACCTGCTGGCCCATCGCCGGCGCCTGCTGGCGCGCCTGGTCAGCCAGGTGGAGCAGCGCTGGGATGCCTTGCCGCCGGCGAGCCTGCGCGGGATGAAGGTGCTGATCGTCGGCGCCGGCGATATCGGTTGTGCGGTGGCGCGTTTCCTCGAACCGTTCGGCGTCGAGCTGCACGGCATCGCCCATGCGCCGCGGGCCATCGCGCCGTTCGCCGAGGTGCACGGCCTGGCCGCGCTGGGCGAGCAGGTGGCCTGGGCCGAGGTGCTGATCAACCTGCTGCCGGACACCCCGGCGACCCGCGATATCTACGATGCCGCGCTGTTTGCGCGGATGCCGGCGCAGGCCTTGTTCATCAATGCCGGGCGCGGCGTGGCAGTGGTCGACGCCGACCTGCTGGCGGCCCTGCACGGCGGCCTGCTCGGCGGCGTGGTGCTCGATGTGTGCCGCCAGGAGCCGCTGCCGCCGGGCCATCCGTTCTGGGAGGCGCCGCGTCTGCTGCTCACCGGGCACAGTTCGGCACCGACCGAGCCGGCGGCCATGGTCGAGCTGTTCCTCGACAACCTGCGCCGCTGGCAGGCCGGGCAGGAGCTGCGCGGCCGGGTGGATTTCGCCCGCGGCTACTGACCGTCAGCAGCAGATCCCGGCTCTGCCGTGCGCCGTGCACAGCGGGGCCGGTGTGTGTGCTGCTGCCTAGAGCCTGTGTATAGGCGGGTTCTTAGAAACTGAAACGCTGCAGCATTCCCTGCAGGCGCCCGGACATGGCTTGCAGGCCCTGGATGGCCTGGACTATGCCGCCCTGGGCCGCCGAGTTCTCCTCGACTATCTGCGCCACCCGCTCCACGTTCATCGCCACCTGCTCGCTGGCGGCGCGCTGCTCCTGCAGGGACAGGGAGATCACATTGACCGCCTGCAGCGACTCGCCCAACGCCGTGCGGATGTCCTGCATCGCCGTGCCAGCCTGTTCCACCAGCTGCGTGCCGCTGCTGAGCCGCTCGCGCCCGGCGCTCATGCTGCTCTTGGCCTTGTGCATGCCGCTCTGGATTGAGTCGACCAGGCCGACGATCTCGGTGGTCGACTGCGCCGTGCGGCTGGCCAGGCCGCGCACTTCGTCGGCCACCACGGCGAAGCCGCGGCCCTGCTCGCCGGCCCGTGCCGCCTCGATGGCGGCATTCAGGGCGAGCAGGTTGGTCTGCTCGGCGATGCCCTTGATCACGTCGACTATGGCGCTGATGTTGGCCGACTGATCGGCCAGGTGTTCGATATCCGCCGCGCTCTGCGTCACCAGTTCGGCGATGCCACGCATTTCCGCGATGGCCGCGGCGGTCACCAGCAGGCCGTCGTCACTCAGGCTGCCGGCCTTCTGCGCCATGTCGCGGGTCTGCTGGGCATTCTCGGCGATCTGGCTGATGCTCACCGCCATTTCTTCCATGGTGGCGGCGATGGCCGAGGCGGTATCGCTCTGGATATTGGCGCTGTTGAGCACCTGCTCGGAGGAGGTGGCCAGTTGCAGGGAGGCGCATTCGATCTGCTCGGAAGCCTCGCCGATATTGCCGATCATGTCGCGCAGGCCATGGTGCATGCTCTGTACCGACTTCATCACCCCGGTGCTGGCCTGTTCCAGGTTGGTTTGCGTGGCCAGCTGGCCCTGGGCGATGCGTGCGCTGATGGCTTCCAGCTCGCCCGGTTCGGCACCCAGCTGGCGTTTGAGCAGGCGGGCGAAGTACAGGGCCTGGGCCGCACCGAAGAGCAGGGCGAGCAGCAGCACCGCCACGCTCAGCTGCAGATTGCTGGCATAGGCGCCCTGGCCCTGCTCGAACTGGCGCCTGGCTTCGAGCAGTTGCACCTCGATCAGCTCGGAGAACCTGGCCGAGAGGGGATCGATCAGTGGGTAGAGGCGGTTGTCGGCGAATTGTCCGACCGCGTTCAGGTCGTTCTGCCGCAGCATGTGCTGCAGCTCGCCGAGCGGTTGGTTGGCGGCGGCCATCAGTGGCTTGATCGCTTCGATCAGGCGGCTTTCCTCGGCGATCAGCTGGGTCGCCAGGTAGGCCTGCCAGGTGTCCTCGATGCGCTGCTCGGCCTGTTCGATCAGTTGCTGCGCCGCCGCTGGCGTGAGGGCTCCGCTGCGCGCCTTGTGGGTGGCGTCGACGATGTTCACCGCATACAGGTCGGCGATCAGCTTGAGATCGCGCAGCGGTACCACGCGGTCGAGGTAGACGGTTTCCAGGCCGCGCACGGTAGTCTTGAGGCCATGCACGCCGAGCAGGCCGACCAGCAGCAGGCCGGATAACAGGACGACAACCAGCAGCAGTAGATGGGTTCTGATCTTCCAGCTTTTCATTATTATCTTCCTTGACGAAAGGCGGCTTCCGTTGCGCCGTGGCAATAGGCCAGCGTTGTATCCAGCCTAGACCAGATCTGCCCGATTTCAGTAAAAAACTGCATGCTTGGTCAGCAAAGTCACGGGCGGATAAGCGCGGGCTATCATCGCCCGCGCGATCCGCTAACCACCAGTCGCCGGCGCTTGGCCCGCCCTCGCACAAGGGCTAGACTGCCGGCCTTTTCCGCCCAGCAGTCCGAGTCATGGCCGCCAAAGTCGAACCCTTCTGGAAACGCAAGACCCTCGCCCAGCTCGACCAGGACGAGTGGGAGTCGCTGTGCGACGGCTGCGGCCTGTGCTGCCTGCAGAAACTCGAGGACGAGGACGACGGCAGCGTCTACTACACGCGCATCGCCTGCAAGCTGCTGGACCTGAAGACCTGCCGCTGCACCGACTACGCCAAGCGCCGCGCCCAGGTGCCGGACTGCATCCAGCTCACCCCGGCGCAGGCCGACCAGTTCCAGTGGCTGCCGCCGACCTGCGCCTACCGCCTGGTCAGCGAGGGCAAGGACCTGCCACTCTGGCACCATCTGGTCTGTGGCGACCCCGACGCGGTGCACCACGAACGCATTTCCCAGTCCGGCCGCATGCTCAGCGAGAACAGCGTGGCCGAGGACGACTGGGAGGACCATCTGATTTTCCGCGCCGGTTGAGCGATTCGCGCCAAGGCTGGTCCTAGGTCTACACCTATTCACGCATGGAGCCTGCACAATGCCCGCCCGTCTCAAACTGCTGTCCGCCGCCCTCCTGCTGAGCCTGAGTGCACCGCTCTGGGCGGCGAAGAAAGTCGACCTGGACTACCAGGTGCGCTTCCTGCCCGAGAGCGACCAGGCCGAGGTCAGCCTGATCCTGGAAGACAGCGACCTGGTGCGCAGCCTGACTTTTGATCTGGGCGACAAGGGCTACTACAGCGACTTCCAGGCCGATGGCAGCTGGCAGCTGGACGGCGCCGAGAAAGGTGTCTGGCAGCCGGGCAAGGGCCAGAGCAAACTCAGCTACAAGGTGCGCATCAGCCACCCGCGCCAGTCCGGTAGTTTCGATGCGCGGATGACGCCGGACTGGGCCCTGCTGCGTGGCGATGATCTGGTGCCCAGCGCGCACCTGATCAAGGATGACTCGATCGAGCTGGTCTCGCGCCTGCAGTTCGAGCTGCCCAACGGCTGGAAGGGCGTGGAGACCGGCTGGCCGCGCATCGGCGAGAACCGCTTTCGCATCAATAACCCGACGCGCAAGCTGGACCGTCCCACCGGCTGGATTCTCGCCGGCAAGATCGGCAGCCGTCGTGCCCGGCTCGGCGACACCGAGGTGACCGTGGCCGCGCCAGTGGGCGAGGGCATGCGGCGGATGGATATCCTCACCCTGCTGACCTTCGTCTGGCCGGAAGCCCAAGCGGTGTTCCCGCGCGACCCGGCCAAGCTGCTGATCGTCGGCGCCGGCGACCCGATGTGGCGCGGCGGCCTGTCGGCGCCCAACTCGCTGTTCATGCACAGCGACCGCCCGCTGATCAGCGAAAACGGCACCAGCTCCCTGGTGCACGAGCTGGTCCACGTGTTCAGCCGCATCCGCGACACCGACCGGAGCGACTGGATCAGCGAAGGCCTGGCCGAGTACTACGCCATCGAACTGATGCGCCGCGCCGGCGGCATGAGCGAGGACCGCTACCAGGCGATCCGCAAGAAGCTGATCGGCTGGAGCAAGCCGGTCGAGAGCCTGCGCACCGAGGAGTCCAACGGGGCGGTTACCGCCCGTGCGGTGCTGCTGCTGCAGGAGCTGGACCGGGAAATCCGCAAGCACACCAACAACCAGCGCTCGCTGGACGATGTCACCCGTGGCCTGATGCGCCTGGACAAGGCCAGCACCAAGGGCCTGATCGAGATCAGCGAGAACGTCATGGGCCGCGCGTCGGATGTGCTGGACAGCCCGTTGCTGCGCTGAGCCCTACCGCGTGTGCCGTAGGAGCGGCTTCAGCCGCGAACGCAGGCAACTCGGTGCCGGGCCTGTTCGCGGCTGAAGCCGCTCCTACGGAAGGCCCTGCGTGCCTGGGCCCATGGCTGGAAAAGCCTGCGCAGGCTTCCCTGCCGCTGGATAACGCTTTGCCTGTCCACCTTTGCGGCGCCCCGGAGCGAGTCGGAGCAAAGTCTTGAGCCGCCGCTAGAACAACGGCCCCGAGCGGGTGTTGTTGCCCTTGGCCAGGCGGTCGTAGAGCACCACGTTGACCGTGGCCGCCAGGTTCATGCAGCCCTGGGTGGGGATGTACACCACCTCGTCGCCGCACCAGTCGCGGATTGCCTTGTCCAGCGAGCCGTCTTCCGGGCCGAAGATGTACAGCGCGCGGTCCGGGTGGGTGTAGTCGGGCAGGGCGCGGGCGCCTTCCACCAGCTCCACCGCCACCGGCGTGCAGCCCAGCGGCACGATGCGGCGCAGGTCGTCGATATTGATCAGCGGAATGTCCTGGTGGACCTTCTTGGTGTCGGTGACGAAGTCCTTGGCGCGGTCATAGCGGGTGCCGGTGTAGAACACCGAGCTGACGCCATAGCAGCCGGCGGCGCGCATGATCGAGCCGACGTTTTCCGGTGACTTGGGATTGAACAGGCCGATGCAGCTGTAACGTTTGTTGGCCACGGGGAAGCTCGCGCAAAAAAAGACGCGATTATACGGCTGCCGCTTCGCCCGCGCCCGCCCGCTAGTCCTTTTGTAGGAGCGGCTTTAGCCGCGATGCAGTCTGGTTTGAGAGCATCGCGGCTGAAGCCGCTCTCACGAAGACCGCTAGTCCTTCTTCAGCAGGCTGGCCAGGTCGCCGAAGGCCTTGTAGGTGGTCTTCGCCGCCTGGGGGCTGGCGGTGGAGCCTTCGGCGAAGTACTGCTGGTCGGTGTAGCGCGAGTGCTCGTTGTCATGACAGAACAGGCACAGCAGTTCCCAGTTGGAGCCATCGGCCGGGTTGTTGTCGTGGTTGTGGTCGCGGTGGTGCACGGTCAGCTCGCTCAGGCGCTTGCCGCTGAACTCGCGGGCACAGCGGCCGCACACGTGCGGGTACATCTTCAGGGCTTTCTGCCGGTAGTCTGCTTCGGCCTTGGCCGACAGGGTGTAGCTGGGATTGGTGCTCATGGCAGGACCTGTGGTCGGGTGACGAACGCGGTGGTTCCGATGCTGCCAGAATAAAGCCAAAGTCCGCGCAGCTGGAGCCCCCGATGCGACTTTTTCCCTGCGTTAGCCTGATCCTGCCGTTGCTCCTCGTTTCCACCCTCGGCGTGGCCGGGCCGCCGCCGGGCTCGCCGGGTACGGCCACGCCGCAACCCTATGGTCAGCCGCAGGCTCGCCCCCTGGGTAGCAGTCAGCGCCATCCACCCCTGCTCAACAGCCCGGCCCAGCACAGGCCGTTGAGTCAGCCGCGGCCGGTGCCCAGGGACCGGCCCCTGCCGCAGCTGGAGCAGCCGCGCACGTCCAGCCCCGCGCCGGCCAAGCCGGCCGGGCAACGCTGAGCCTCAGACGCGCCCCAGCACCTTGAGCAGGAAGGCATATTCCAGCGCCACGTCCTTGAGCCCCTGGTAGCGCCCGCTCATGCCGCCATGGCCGGCGCCGAGGTCGGTCTTCAGTAGCAGCAGGTGGTTGTCGGTGCGGGTGGCGCGCAGCTTGGCCACCCACTTGGCGGCTTCCCAGTACTGCACGCGGCTGTCGTTGTAGCCGGCCACGGCGAGCAGCGCCGGGTAGGCCTGGGCGCGCACGTTCTCGTAGGGCGCGTAGCCCTTGATCCGCTCGAACACCTCGGGCTGGCTGGGATCGCCCCATTCGTCGTACTCGGTGACGGTCAGCGGCAGGTCGGGGTTCTGCATGGTGTTGAGCACGTCGACGAAGGGCACTTCGGCAATGGCCGCGGCGAACAAGTCGGGACGCTGGTTGAGCACCGCGCCGATCAGCAGGCCACCGGCACTGCCGCCGCTGATGGCCAGCTGCGCAGGCGAGGTCAGGCCGGCGTCGATCAGGTGCTCGGCGCAGGCGATAAAGTCGCCGAACGTATTGGCTTTATGTTCCAGCTTGCCGGCGCGGTACCAGGCCTCGCCCAGCTCGCCGCCGCCGCGCACATGGGCGATGGCGAAGACGAAGCCGCGTTCCAGCAGGGACAGGCGGGCGTGGGAGAACCAGGGGTCGAGGCATTCGCCGTAGGCGCCGTAGCCGTAAAGGTAGAGCGGTGCGGGGGGGCCTGCGGCGAGCACCTCGCGGCGCGCCACCAGGCTGATCGGCACCTGGCTGCCGTCGGCAGCGCTGGCCCACAGTCGGCGGCTTTCATAAGCGTCGGCATCGAACGGGCCTTCCACCGGGGTCTGCTTGAGCACCTTCTGTTCGGCGCTGCGCAGGTCCAGCTGACGGATCTGCGCCGGGCGGCCCAGCGCCTCGTAGCGCAGGCGGATCACCGGGCTGGTGAACTCCAGGCTGTCCTGCACATGCAGGCTGTAGGCGGCATCCGGCAGCTGCACCGGGTAGGGCGCGGCGCCCTGCGGGTGCACTTCGATGATCGGCAGGCCGCCCTGGCGCAGGCTGAGGATGAAGGCGCCGGCATTCAGGCTGACGCCTTCGAGCATGCGCTGGGGGTCGTGGCCGATCAGCTGCTGCCAGTGCGCGCGGCTAGGGTGTTGCTCGTTGGCCTGGAACAGGGCGAAGTTGATGCCGCTCTGGTTGCTGCGGATCAGCCAGGCCCAGGCGCCGTCCAGCTGGCCGTGATCCACATAGTACTCATGGCCTTCCTCACGCGGCGCCAGGCAGGCGAACTCACCCTGCGGGGTGTCGGCATCCAGCACCCAGCTTTCGCTGGTGGTCTTGCTGCCGAGCAGCAGCACCAGCTGGCGCTCGGAACTGGCGCGGTAGCAGCTGAGGAAGAAGCGCCCGTCGCTTTCCTCGAACACCAGTTCGGCGCTGGCCTCACCCAGGCGGTGACGGTGCAGTCGGTGCGGACGATGGCAGTCGTCGAGGGTGGCGAAGAACAGGGTCTGGCTGTCGTTGGCCCAGGTCAGGCTGCCGTCGCAGTCTTCGAAGGGCAGGGCGCTGATGGCGCCGCTGCGCAAGTCCTTGACGAACAGCTGGTAGACCTCGTCGCCGGCGGTATCCAGGCTGTAGCCGAGCAGATTGTGGTCCGGGCTGGTGCTGAAGGCGCCCAGCGCCAGGTAGCCGTCGCCAGCCAGCGCGTTGGGGTCGAGCAGCAGCTGTTCGGCGCTCTCGTCCACCGTCAGGCTGCCGTCGGCCGGCAACGGGCAGCGGTAGTGGCGCGGGTATTCGTCGCCGGCGGTGGTGCGCTGGTAGTACAGCCAGGGGCCCCAGGGCGTCGGTAGCGACAGGTCGGTCTCGCGGATGCGGCCCTTGATCTCCTCGAACAGCGCCTCGCGCAGCGGCGCCTGTTCGGCCAGTTCGGCCTCCAGGTAGGCGTTCTCCGCCTTGAGGTAGTCGAGCACCTCGGCGGCATCACGTTCCTCCAGCCAGTGGTAGGGGTCGGCAGCGGCTTCGCGACGGGCAATCGGGGCGTTGGGCATGGGGCTTCCAGGGTGGCTTGGGGACGCCGGTGACGGCAGGGGCGCCGGGGCGCTTAAAAGCCGTTATCATAAGCGCCCCTTTGCCGGCCAAGCCATCAACCCGCATGACTGAACAAGACTATCTGCTTGCCTGGGCCATTTACGCCGTTTCCGCACTCGGCTGCCTGCTGGTCTGGTTCCAGATGACCGGCTGGATCTGGCGCTGGCTGCGCGAGCCGCTGCGTCTGCTGGTGGCCGTGCTGCTGCTGACGCCGACCCCGGTCGACCCGGCCCGCGAGCTGTTCGCCCCGGCCATCGCCATCACCGCCATGGACCTGCTGCTCAAGGTCGGCAACAACGCCTGGCGCGCGGTGGCCGATCTGGCCATGTACGGGCTGATCGCCTTCGGCGTGTGGCTGGCCTTCGCCGCCCTGCGCTGGCCGATCGAGCGCTGGTGGAACGCGCGGCGTGCGCCGGCGCCCGGCATGGCGGCGGAAGACGAGCCGACCCTGCGCGAGATGATGGCCCGCGACGAGGGCATGCACGGCGATACCCGCCTGGATGCCAACGGCGACCGCCGCCTGCGCATCGAACCGCGCCTGTAAGGCCTGCCCCGCCAAGGCCCGCAAGTGGCAAGAGACAAGGAGTGCCGATGAACTGCGTGTTCTGCGCCATCGTCGACGGCCAACTGCCGGCCCACATCGTCCATGAGGACGAACACTTCCTGGCGCTGCTGGATATCTTCCCGTTGCGCCCGGCCCATCTGCTGATAGTCGCCAAGGGCCATGCACCGCTGCTCGCCGACCTGCCGCCGGTTGCCCGCGAGGCCCTGCTGGCCCTGGCCGACCGGGTGGGCCAAGCGCTCTATCGCAGCGATCCGCGCGTGCTGGGGATCAACTTCCTGATCAACGACGGCCCGGTAGCCAATCAGCACGTACCGCACCTGCATCTGCACCTGATTCCGCGCCGCACAGGCGACCTGCCGGCGCTATGCTGGCGCATCCTTACCCGCTTCCTGCCGCTGGGCCGCAAGCGCATCGAGGCGCGGTTGCAACAGCAAGCGCAGCGGCTGCGCTGCGCCCTGCAATGAGAGCTAGCAAGCATGTGTGAACTGCTCGGCATGAGTGCCAACGTCCCCACCGACATCGTCTTCAGCTTCACCGGGCTGATGCAGCGCGGTGGCGGCACCGGCCCGCACCGCGACGGCTGGGGCATCGCCTTCTACGAGGGGCGCGGCCTGCGCCTGTTCCAGGATCCGGCCGCCAGCGTCGAGTCGGAAGTCGCGCGCCTGGTGCAGCGCTACCCGATCAAGAGCGAAACGGTGATCGGCCATATCCGCCAGGCCAACGTCGGCCAGGTCGCGCTGGCCAACACCCACCCCTTCGTGCGCGAGCTGTGGGGGCGCAACTGGTGTTTCGCGCACAACGGCCAACTGGCCGCTTTCGCCCCCACGACCAGCTTCTACCGGCCGGTGGGTGACACCGACAGCGAGGCGGCCTTCTGCGACCTGCTCAACCGCGTGCGCGCCGCCTTTCCCGAACCGGTGCCGGTCGAGGCGCTGCTGCCGGTACTGATCCAGGCGGCCCAGCATTACCGTCGGCATGGCGTGTTCAACTGCCTGCTGAGCAATGGCGACTGGTTGTTCGCCTTCTGCTCGACCAAGCTGGCGCAGATCACCCGCCGCGCGCCGTTCGGCCCGGCGCGGCTGAAGGATGCCGAAGTGCTGGTGGATTTCCAGGCGGAAACCACGCCAAACGATGTGGTCACGGTGATTGCCACCGAACCGCTGACCGATAACGAGCGCTGGAACCTGTTCCAGCCGGGCGAATGGAGCCTGTGGCGGCGCGGTGAGCGCGTGGCCCACGGGCAGATGGGGGAGTAGGGCGATGTTTCGGGGTTATCTGCGTCTGGTGCTGTTCGGTCTCGGCCTGCTGGTCGGGGTGCAGGTGCCGGGCTTCATCGACGACTACGGCAAGCGCGTGGCCGCGCACCGCGCCGAATCCGAGGAAAGCCTGAGCGGTTTCCGCGAGACCGCGGCGCGCTTCTTCAACGGCGATCTCAACGCCCTGGTCGCCCACTACAAGGCCAGCACCGACGAGGTGATGCGCAGCGACGCGCAGAGTGTCGAGCACCTGGTGCGCCGCGCCGAACTGCTCGAAGGCGAGTGGCTGGCCATGCAGGGGCCCTGGTACGCCCAGGCCTGGCACCTGGCCAGTGCGGCGAACCGCGAGCTGCTGGACGAAACCGTCGAGGCCTACAGCTACCAGGTGCTGCTGGCGCCGCAGGCGATTGCCTGGGGCCTGGGCTGCGGGTTGCTGCTGGCCTGGCTGGTGGAGCTGCTGGTGCTCGGCGCCGGCTGGACCCTGGGCTTCGGCCGCAAGCACAAGATCATCGCCCACGAGCAGCGCCACTGGCGCTAGACCCTCTCCGGATCTTCCGTAGGGTGCATACGCACCAGAGACCTGTGCGTGCGTGGTCTGTGGTGCGCGCGGCGCACCCTACTGCGATAGTTAAATCCGCAAGTCGGTGCAGGGTCCCGGCCACAGCCTGATCGCGACCGGCAGTGCCGAACTGTTTGTCCAGCGTGCCGGGGGGGGGCTCGGGTGCTAGCACTTCAGGCGAGGCGGATCACGCCGAAGGTCTCCGGCATGTGGAAGTTGAGCTCCGGCACCGGCCGCCAAGAGGCCCAGTGCGGGTGCGAGGTCTCGTCGGCGCACTTGAACAGGTTGCAGCGCCAGGCCTGCCCGGACAGCGCGCCCAGCGGGCCGACGTAGGCTTCCAGCAGCGCGAAGGGCAGGAAGAACTGCAGGCACCATTCGGTCGGCCCGCTTAGCTCCGGTTCCACCACGGCGGGCAGAGTAGAGCGGATGGCCACCTGGCGACCCTGTTCGGGCGTCAGTTTGACGAATTCCTTGAAGCCTCCGGGCGCCCGCTCGGCATCGGTGATGTAGTAGCTGAGCAGGGTGCCGTTGCCGCTCATTTCCAGGTTCAGGTAGCCGTTGTTCTCGGCGTGCCCGACCTTGGGCTGGAAGTACACCTCGACGCAGCTGTCCTTGCATACCAGGTCCTGGAAACTCGTGTGAACGCAGCGCACGTAACGGTCCTGGGCGCGGAAGATGCCGTGGATGCCGGCAGCGCTGTACAGCAGGCGGGCCTCGGTGAGCGGGCGGTGCGCGCTGCTCTCCGGACGGAACTGCTCGATGCGGATGATCTCGGCGGCCTGCCAGGCCGGGGCCGACCAGTCGGCACTCAGGGCCAGCGGTTCGGTGAGGCGATTGACGCGGTATTCCATCGGTGGGATTCCTGCCGTGGGCACGCTCAGAACCTGTTTACGATCTCCTGACTCGCGGCCATACCGCGTTAAAAGTGGCCTCAAAATGCTCATTTACACCTCGTAAACTGCGCTTTTTCGGCCACTTTTGCCTTGTATGGCTCTAATTCAGAAGATCGTAAACAGGTTCTCAGGCACCCTGGATCACGTAGACCTTGCGCACCCGGCTGAGGTTTTCCCAGGTGCCCTTGAAGCCGGCCGCCACCACGAAGGTGCTGCCGGGGCCGAACTCGCGGCTGCTGCCGTCGGCGTCGGTCAGGCGCACCTGGCCTTCGAGGATGTGGCACAGCTCGTCGTAGTCGCAGTCGCAATATTCCTTGTGGCTACCGGCCTCCCAGACGCCTGCGGTGAAGTGCTTGCCGGGGTTGCTGAAGTGGTGCCAGGTGTGGCTGCGGTAGGGAGCCTCGACGATGGCGGGATCGCTGATGTCGCGGACCAGGGCCTCAACCGGGCTGGCGGCGAAATCGGTGACGTGGGCGGGCATCTTGGACACGGGATTTCCTTATTGTTGTGATTCAGGAATCGAAGCCGACGCCGAAGGCGTCCAGGGTCTTCAGCAGCAGGTTGCGCCGGCCGCTGCGGTCTTCCTCGGCCAGGCCGCGTTGCGCCAGGCTGATGCTGGCGTAGCGCAGCGGCTCGGGCGGGAAGGGCACCGGCGTGCGATTGAGCATGCGCAGCGCGGTGCGTTCGGTGTGCTGGCCATCCAGCAGGTCGAGCACTGTGGCGGCGGCGAAGCGGCTGGCGGACACGCCCTGGCCGGTGAAGCCCAGGGCATAGGCGATGCGTCCGCCGGCATGGCTGCCGGTGAACATGGTGGTGCGCGCCGAGGAGTCGATGATGCCACCCCAGGCATGGCTGAAACGCACATCGGCGAGCTGCGGGAAGGTCTGCTGGAACTGCTCGGCGAGGCGCACGAAGGTCTGCGGGCGCTGGGTCAGGCCTTCGTCCAGGCGGCTGGCGAAGGGGTACACGGCGTCGTAGCCCCCCCACAGGATGCGCTGGTCGGCGGTCTTGCGCAGGTAGTGGAACTGGTTGCCGGAATCGGCGATGCCGTAGTGGCCGCGCCAGGCGATGCTGCGCAGTTGCTCGTCGCTCAGCGGCTCGGTGGTCAGCGCGTAGTCGTAGATCGGGATGATCGCGGACTTGTGCCGCGGCAGCAGGTCGGTGAACACGTTGGTGGCTAGTGCTACCCGTTCGGCCTGGATGCTGCCGTAGTCGGTCTTCAGCAGCAGGTGGCCGGGGTGTTGCTGCAGGGCCCGCACCGGACTGTGCTCGTAGATCTCGATGCCCTGCTGCAGGCAGGCGCGGCGCAGTTCCCGGGCCATCTTGGCCGGGTTGAGCAGGGCGTAGTTGCTTTCGAATAGGCCGGCGCCGTACAGCGGTGAGTCGAAGCGTTCCTTCAGTGCGCTGCCTTCCAGGTACTCGCAGGCGATGCCGAGGCGCCGGTATTTCTCCTCCAGGCTGCGCAGTCCCTCGACCTGCCAGGGGCTGCTGGCCACGCTCAGCTTGCCCTGGCGCTGGAACTCCGCGGCCAGACCCAGACGTTGCACATCCTGCTCCAGCTCGTCGAGGTTCTGCCGGCCCAGGCGGATCAGGGTTTCGGCTTCGGCGGGCCAGCGTTTCAGGGTGTTGGACACGCCGTGGGAAATGCTCGGCGCACAGAAGCCGCCGTTGCGCCCGCTGGCCGCGCCACCGCAGGCTTGCGCCTCGACCAGCACGATGCGCGCCTGCGGATGACGCTGGCGCGCCAGCAAGGCCGTCCACAGCCCGCAGAAGCCGCCGCCGACTATCGCCAGCTCGCAGTGCAGCTCACCCACCTGGCGGCTGAAGCCAGGTGCGGGGCCCTCGGCGTCCAGCCAGTAAGGCAGGGGAATGGCTTGCTCAAGGCTGTGCAGGGCGCGATCGCTCATGGGGTGGCTCGCTGGTGGGTTAGGGACTGGGTAGCTGGAGAATCGCCCGGGCGGCCACTTCGGTGCCGCGCGAGGCCTGCATCTGTGCGCTGGCCTGGTGCAGGCGCTGCCGCATGGCGCTGTCGCCGAGCAGTTGGGCGATGGCGGCGGGCAGTGCTGCAACCGGATCTGCGAAGCGCGGCAGATAGCGGCCGACGCCGACTTCCTCGGCGCGCCGGGCATTGTCGTGGCCGTCCCAGCAGTAGGGGATGATCAGTGACGGCAGGCCGAAGTACAGGGCCTCGCAGAAGCTGTTGTTACCACCGTGGTGGATAAACAGCTGGCATTCGCGCAGCACCGCCGGCTGCGGGAACCAGCTGTCCAGGTAGACGTTGTCCGGCACGCTGTCGTACTGCTCGCGGTAGGCGCCGACGTTGATCAGGAAGCGATAGGGCAGGCCGGCCGCTGCGTCGATCAGGCGCTTCATCATGCCGACGTCGGCGGCGCCGAGGCTGCCGAAGCTGAGGTAGATCAGTGGTGCGTCATTGTTGCGCGGGAACTGCGGCGCCACGTACGGCGCCTCGCGGCGCACGCAGCCATCCAGGTAGACGAAGCGCGCCGGGTCGAGTGGCCGCTGGCGGGCGTAGCGCACCGGCGTTGGCGACAGCAGCAGGTTGAGCCAGGGCGATTCTTCGAGGAACAGGCCTGGGGCGCAGGGCTTGTGCCCGCAGCTTTCCAGAAAGCGGGAAAAGCGCTCGTGGGCCGGGGCAACGGCTTTGACGTAGTGCTGCCAGTACTGAGCGCAGGCTTGCGGGTCGCTGGCGCTGGCGCCGGACAGGTAGGGCGGCGCGGCGGTGTCGGGCAGCTCCGTCTCGGCGCAGGATATCACCCGCACCCAGGGGCAGCCGGCCTTGGCGATGGCCGGGAACATCACCACGTTGTCCAGCACGATGGCGTCCGGCTTGAGCCGGGCCAACAGCTGCTGCAGGGGTTTCTCCGCCTCGATGGCGGTATCGATGATGGCTTCCCAGGCCGGCACCACGTAGCTGTCGATCTGCTCCAGCGGAGTCTGGTCGAAGTAGGGGATGCTGCGCTCGATAAAGCGCTCCCAGTAATGCTGGTGTTCCTCGGCGGAGAGCGCGCTGCCGACCAGGATCGGGTACTCGGCGAAACCGTATTCGGCGAACAGGCCCTGGAAGTGCTCGTGGCAGATGAATACCGGGCGTGCACCCTGCTCGCGTAGCGCCTGGGCGATGCCGATGCAGTTCAGCGCGGCGCCGAAGCTGGCTTCGGGGAACAGGGCGATCAGTTTTTCTTTGGGCATGGCGGGTCGTTTCCGTGACCAGGGGGTGGCCCCGGTCTGGCTGGTGTTTTTAGATCATGTATTTTTTGATAAAAAAATACACTGTTTTTTTGAATAAATTAGTACCGGGCGTAAATCAGGCCCGGGGAATGCCGCGGTTGGCGGTCTGTGGGCGCTGTGCGGCGGACAGGCGCAGGTGCAGGCGCATCAGGTCGGCGGCGATTTCCATCTGGCCGCGCTCGATCGCCTCGATGATGCGCAGGTGCTCGCGCAGGGCTTCCTGCAGGCGGTGCACGCTGACCATCGGCAGTAGGTTGGGCAGGCGCCGCAAGCGCTGGTGGTGGAGCAGGGCGTCGCAGATGAAGCGGTTGCCGCAGCTCTGTGCGATCAGCTCGTGGAAACTGATGTCCAGCTCGCGGAACTGCTCGATGTCGAAGGCTTCGATGGGTTGGTTGAGCAGGTTTTGCGTGCCGCTGCGCAATAGCGACAGGCGCTGGCGGTCGGCTTCGAAGTCTGGCGAAAGCAGGGCTTCGGGCTCCAGCAGCATGCGATAGCGCAGGCTGTCTTCGAGGGCGCTGAGGTTGTTCAGTAGTGGGCGGAACAGCCAGGACTGGCCGGGGCCGCGCTCCAGTACCTGGTCTTCGGTCAGCTGGCTCAGCACCTTCTGTGCGGCCGGTCGGCCGATGTCGTAGCGGCGCATGATCTCGCTGGCGTTGATGCTGTTGCCCAGGCGGCCGGCCATGCGGTCGCGCAGTACCGAGGCGGCCATTTGCTCTTCTGCGGCTTGCGGTAGTGCCGGGCTGAGTGCCTGGTTGGCCGGGTCTGCGCTCAGGTAATAGCCGCGGCCGGCCTGGTGCTCGGCCAGCTGCTGTTCGAGCAGTAGGTTGAGGCCGGCGCGGATCAGGGTGCGCGACACCTGGAAGGTGCGGGCCAGTTGCTGTTCGGAGAGGGCGTCGCCGGCTTCCATGCCGTTTTCCTGGGCGTGCTCGATGATGCGGCGGGCCAGCTCCAGGTGGTTGGTGCGGGGTTTCTTTTCGCGGGTAGTGCTCAATCCGTTTGCTCTCTAAATGGGCGGTTGCGGCGCGTGAATCACCTTATGCCACAGCGGCGAACCCCCAACAACAAACAGAAAATTGTTGACTTGGTGTTTCATGTGGTATTTATTCGAAAAAAAAGACACGCAACACCGCTTCA
The DNA here is from genome assembly GCF_009799935.1 of Pseudomonas sp. L-22-4S-12. Classification (NCBI taxonomy): domain Bacteria; kingdom Pseudomonadati; phylum Pseudomonadota; class Gammaproteobacteria; order Pseudomonadales; family Pseudomonadaceae; genus Pseudomonas; species Pseudomonas sp. L-22-4S-12. The sequence goes on from NZ_WELL01000002.1 coordinate 125,811, forward strand.
GCTGCCTTCGAAAAAACAACAATCAATCGTTCGCTAGGTGTGCCTCATGAAAAAAACTACAACCCTGTTGTGCGCAAGTCTTTCCCTATCCGTTGCCATGGCTGCGCCATTGGCCAGTGCCAAGGATATGGTGATCTCCATCTGGGACGGCTACATGGCTCCGGATGTCCTGGAGAAATTCCATAAAGCCACCGGCATCGAGGCGGACAAGTCGCTGCATGCCACCAACGAAGAAATCATGGGCAAGGTCATGGCTTCCGGTGGCGCAGGCTATGACGTGCTGTTCGTCTCCTCACCCTTCGCCGAAGTCCTGCAGCAGCAGGGGCTGCTGGCCGCTATCGATCCGGCCAAGGTGCCCAACCTGAAGAACCTCTACCCCGAGGCCAAGGCCCTGGCGTACGACGCCGGCAACCACTACTCCGTGCCCTACACCTGGGGTACTACCGGCATCTGCTACCGCGCCGACAAGCTCAGCCAGGCGCCGCAGAGCTGGAATGACTTGCTCAAACCGAGCGATGCGGTGAAGGGCAAGGTCACCCTGCTGGCCACCGATCGCTGGCTGCTCGGCGCCGGCTTCCTGGCCAACGGCTGGACGGTCAACGAGTCGCAGCCGGAGCACATCAAGGCCGTGCGCGACCAACTGATCGAGACCAAGAAGCGCATCCTTTCCTTCGACGACACCACCTTCTACTCCAAGCTGGCCTCCGGCGAGACGCTGATGGCCCACGCCTGGGACGGCTGGTGCAACTACGGCACCCAGGCCAATGCGGACATCAAGTTCATGGTGCCCAAGGAAGGTTCCGACCTGTGGGTCGACACCATGGTGGTGCTGAAGAACTCGCAAAACCTCGACGCGGCCTACCAGTTCGTCAACTTCATGCTGGCCAAGGAAAACCACGCCTGGGTCGCCGAGAACATCCTCTACAAGGTGCCCAACCAGGCGGCCATGGAGGGGCTGGACAAGGAACTGCTGAACCAGTACCCGAACCTCACTACGCCACCGGCGGAGCTGGTCAGGCAGGAGCTGCTGCGTGACGTCGGCGGCTCCACGCAGAAGGCCTATACCCGCGCGGTCACTGAAATCATGGCCGCCCAATAAGCCGGTAAGGCTCCGACCACGGGGCGGCGTTCGTCGCCCCGTTACCCGAACCCACTGCATACCACCCCACTGGCTTGGGGTTGGGGGAACTACGCATGAGTGTTTTGCACGCTGACAGGCGCCTGTCGGCCTGGCTGTTGCTGCCCGCGCTGGGCTGGCTGGTCCTGTTTCTGCTGCTGCCGTGCCTGCTGGTACTGGTCTACAGCTTTCTCGAACGCGGCGCCTACGGTGGCATCGACTACGTCTTCACCTGGGACAACTACCATCGTGCGCTCGACCCGCTGTACCTGGAGATTCTCCTGCGCTCGGCGAAGATCGCCGGCCTGGCCACCCTGTATGCCGTGCTGATCGGCTACCCGGCGGCCTACGCCATTGCCCGCGCGCCGCGCCAGCGCCAGGCGGTGTACCTGTTCCTAGTGATGCTGCCGTTCTGGAGCAACTACCTGATCCGCACCTACGCCTGGATCGTCCTGCTCAACCGCAAGGGCCTAATCGCCGGCCTGCTCGAACCCATGGGCCTGTACGGCGACCTGCTGAACATTCTCTATACCGAGTCGGCGGTGATCCTGGGGTTGGTCTACAACTACATCCCCTTCGTCATCCTGGCGATCTTCGCCTCGCTGTCGCGGATCAACGGCGAGCTGTGGGAAGCCTCCAGCGACCTCGGTGCCTCCGGCTGGACCACCTTCCGCCGCATCATCCTGCCGCTCAGCGTGCCCGGCGTCGCCGCCGGCGCGGTGTTCGTCTTCGTCCTCAGCATCGGCAACTTCATCACCGCCGATCTGCTCGGTGGCAAGCAGGTGCTGATGGTCGGCAACCTGATCTATGCGCAGTTCCTCACCGCCCGCGACTGGCCGTTCGGCTCGGCGCTGAGCTTCTTCCTGATCGCCATCATGCTGCTGTTGCTGTTTATCCAGGCCATGCTGGCGCGCCGCGCCCAGGGGGCTCGCCATGCGTAATGCATCCGCTGTGCTGCTGGGCAGCCATCTGTGGCTGGTGTACGCCTTCCTTTATGTACCGATCCTGGTGCTGATCCTGCTGTCGTTCAACGCCAGCGGCCTGCCCACCGCCTGGGGCGGCGCGTCGCTCAAATGGTACGGCGCGCTGTTCGCCAACCAGGCGATCCAGCATGCGGCGCTGAACACCCTGATCGTCGCTTTGATCTCCACCAGCCTGGCCTGCGTGCTCGGCACCCTGCTGGCGCTCGGCGTGGAGATGCGCAGCCACGCCAGCGGCAATGCGGCGAAGACCGGCAACCTGGCCGACACCCTGCTGATGGCGCCGATGATCATCCCGGACATCGTCCTGGCCATCGCCCTGCTGAGCTTCTTCAACCTGCTGCAGATGAGCCTGGGCCTGCACTCGATCATCTTGAGCCACGTGGTGTTCAACATCGCCTTCGTCTGCGCGGTGGTGCGCACTCGCCTCAAGCACTTCGACTATTCGATCCTCGAGGCCTCCATCGACCTGGGCGCCAGCTGGCCGACCACCCTGCGCCGGGTGCTGCTGCCGAGCATCTTCCCCGGCGTGCTGGCCGGCGGCTTGCTGGCGTTCACCCTGTCGGTGGACGAATTCATCATCGCCTTCTTCAACTCCGGTTCTGGCAGCTCCTCGACCACCTTGCCGATGCAGGTCTACTCGATGATCCGCTTCGGCGTCACCCCCGAAATCAACGCGTTGGCGACCCTGGTGATGCTGGTCAGCTTCACCGCGCTGTTCGCTTCCCAGCGGCTCAACAAGGTGCACAGCAAGCATGAAGACTAACAACGCCCCGGTGCTGGTCCTGGACAAGATCAGCAAGTCCTACGGTCAGGGCATGGCCGTCAAAGACGTCAGCTTGAGCATCCGCGAGAACGAGTTCTTCGCCTTGCTCGGGCCCTCCGGCTGCGGCAAGAGCACCTTGTTGCGCATGCTCGCCGGCTTCGAGACGCCGACTGCAGGCCATATCTACCTGGATGGCCGCGATATCTCGCCGATGCCGGCCAACCAGCGCCCGCTCAACCTGATGTTCCAGTCCTATGCGCTGTTCCCCAACATGACGGTGCAGGACAACATCGCCTACGGCCTGGAGATGGAGCGCCTGCCCAGGGACGAGATCGCCCAACGGGTCGACGCCATGCTGGAGACCGCGCAGTTGCGCGACTTCGCCCGCCGCCGCCCGGACCAGCTGTCCGGCGGCCAGCGCCAGCGCGTGGCCCTGGCCCGGGCACTGATCAAGCGCCCACGGGTGCTGCTGCTGGACGAACCGCTGGGCGCGCTGGACAAGAAGCTGCGCGGCAAGATGCAGCTGGAACTCAAGCGCCTGCAGCACGAGAGCGGCATCACCTTCATCGTGGTTACCCACGACCAGGAAGAGGCGCTGGTCATGGCCGACCGCATGGCCGTGCTCAAGGACGGCGAAGTCAGCCAGTGCGGTAGCCCCAACGACATCTACGAGAACCCGCGCAACCGCTTCGTCGCCGACTTCATCGGCGTCAGCAACCTGATCGAAGGCCAGCGCATCGCCGGCGATCAGGTCGATGCCGGCGGGCGCTTGCTGAAGATCGAGCCGACTGCGGCGGTGGTCAGCGGCAACGTCGCCCTGGCCCTGCGCCCGGAGCGCCTGCTGGTGCTCGGCGGCGAGTCGCCGCGCTGCGACAACGAGGTCGACGGCCGGGTGGTCGAGGTCGCCTACCACGGCCTGGACACCAACCTGCACGTGCATACGCCGGTCTCCAGCAAGCCGCTGATCGTGCGGGTGCCGTCCGCGCAGCACGACTTCACCACCTTCACCACCGGCATGCCGATCCGCCTGGGCTGGAATGCCCAGCACGCGCGCGTGCTGGCTTGCTGAATCAGAACAACAACATCGGGAATCCAGACCATGAGTGAACGCAAAGTCATCGCCTTCTTCCCCGAGGCCGCCTACGGCCCGGCGCTCAATTCCGTCGGTATCGCCCAGGCCTGCGAGGCCCTGGGGCACAAGGCGGTGTTCCTAACCGACCCGGGGATGACCGGAGTGTATGCCGCCTACGGCTTCGAAGAGCACTACGTGAACATGTCCGAGCCGATGCCGGCCGAGGACATGGCGCGCTACTGGAGCGACTTCGTCAACGGCCATATCCCCAACTTCCGCAAGGAGCCGATCGACCAGCTCGACAACTATGTGAAGGAATGCTGGGCGGCCATAGTCGAGACCAGCAAGTGGGCGCAGAAGGAGCTGCCGGCGATCCTCGACCGGATCAAGCCGGACCTGATCTGCGTCGACAACGTCATCCTCTTCCCGGCCATCAAGCAGTACGGCAAGCCCTGGGTACGGATCATCTCCTGCTCGGAGAACGAGGTCGAAGACCCGGATATCCCGCCGTACCTGTCGGGCATGAGCATCGACGACAAGGACGGCCACGCGCGTTTCCGCGCCAAGTTCGAGGAAGTGATTGCGCCGATCCACGCCGACTTCAACCAGTTTCTCGCCGAATGCGGTGAGCGGCCGTATCCGCTGGGCACCTTCTTCGAGGAGTCGCCCTGGATGAACCTCCTGCTGTATCCGGACCCGGTCAAGTTCGAGCGCCGCTATCCGCTGCCGGCCCGGCGCTTCCACTACCTGCAGGGCTGCGTGCGCCAGGACAAGGCTTACGAAATTCCCGAATTCCGCGCCAACCAGGACAAGCCGCTGCTCTACGTCAGCTTCGGCAGCCTGGGCTCGGGTGACGTGCAGCTGCTCAAGCGCCTGATCTCCAGCATCGGCCAGCTGCCGTACCGCGCGCTGTTCAACGTTGGCGAGCACCTGGAGGAATACCCCGAGCTGCCGGACAACGTGAACGTCTCCAACTGGTACCCGCAGCCCTCGGTGATCGCTCAGGTCGACGCGGTGATCCACCACGGCGGCAACAACAGCTTCACCGAGTGCCTGTACTTCGGCAAACCGGCCATCGTCATGCCCTACGTCTGGGACGGCCACGACAACGCCATGCGCGCCGAGGAAAGCGGCCATGGCTTGCGCATGCACCGCAGCGACTGGCAGCACGCGGAGCTGGCCGAGAAGCTGGCGCTGTGTGTCAGCGACGCCGACATGGCCGCGCGCCTGCAGCGCACCAGCGCCTACATGCGCTCGCGCAAGGGCCCGGAAGACGCGGCCAAGATCCTCGATGGAGTACTGAACCATGGCTAAAGCCCGACTCGACTCCAGCGCGCCGCACATAGTCGGCGCCCGTGGCTATGCCGACCTGGTGGACTGGGGCTACCAGACCGAGCCGCTCAAGGGCAACTCACACTCCAGTGGGCGTCTGCTGTTCAAGGGGCCGAACAACAGCCCGGAGGTTGGGCTGTGGGTGTGCACCCCCGGCACCTGGCGCCTGTCGATCCCGCGTGACGAGCTGTGCCACTTCCTTGCCGGGCGCGCCATCTATCGCCACGACAACGGTGAAGTGATCCAGGTCGGTTCCGACACCCTGGTGCTGTTCCCCGCCGGCTGGACCGGCGAGTGCGAGGTCCAGGAGACCCTGCGCAACGTGTACATGCTGGCCTGAGCCAATCTTTTTCGCCGCGCCCGGCCAAGCGGTCGCGGCTTTTTCTGGAGACTGTTGTGATGAAAACCCCCGTTATCCACCGCCCCCTGCAGGTCACCGAACTGAAAGACTGGGGCGTGATCCCGACCATGCTCGAAGGCCAGTCGCGGGTTTCCGGAGTGGTGCTGCACAAGGGCCCGGAAGGCCAGTCCGAATGCGGCATCTGGCACTGCACGCCGGGGCAGTGGTTCTGCCACGTGACCAGCGACGAGTTCTGCCACTTCCTCGAAGGCCGCTGCACCTACGTGCACGAGTTGGGCGAGGTGATCGAGATCACCCCGGACACCGCCGCCTTCTTTCCCAAGGACTGGAAAGGCGTATGCACCGTCCATGAGACGGTGAAAAAGGTCTACATGATCCGGTGATGACATGAACCAAGCCCTGCCTACTCAAGCCGCCGACGCACGCGCCGGCCAGCGCGCCGCCTTCCTCACCCAGCACGGCCACGCCGCTACTCTGCTGCTGGCGTTGCCGGCTGACGCCTCGGCGCGTCGCTATTTCCGCCTGGACGGCGCCGGCCTGCTGCTGATGGATTCGCCAACCGCCAGCGAGCCGCTCGGCCCTTACCTGCAGGTGGCCGAGTTGCTGCGCTGGCTGGGCCTGTCGGCACCGCGGGTGCTGGCGGCCGATGCGGCGGCGGGGCTGGCGCTGGTCGAGGACTTCGGCCACGCCACCTACACCCGCCTGCTGGCGGCTGGGCATGCCGAGCAGCCCTTGTACGAACTGGCGGTGGATTGCCTGGTGCAGCTGCACCAGGCGCCGGCCAGCCATGGCGCCTCCTTGCCGGGCTACGACGCTGAGCGGCTGGCGGCGGAGTTCGGCCTGTTTATCGACTGGTATGCGCCGCTGCAGGTCGGCCGCGAGCGGGCCGCTGCGCTGCGTGCGGACTACCTGCAACTGTTCGGTGGGCTCTGCGCGGCGGTGGCCGAGCGCCGCGAGGCCGTGGTGCTGCGCGACTTCCATGTCGACAACCTGATGCTGCTGGAAGGCCGCACAGGGGTTGCCGCCTGCGGCCTGTTGGACTTCCAGGATGCCCTGCAGGGCGCGGCGGCCTATGACCTGATGTCGCTGCTGGAAGACGCCCGCCGCGACGTGCCGGCCGCGCTGCGCGCCGAGCTGCTGCAGCGCTACCTGGCGCAACGGCCGCAACTGGATGCCGCACGTTTTATGGCCGACTACGCGGTGCTGGCCGCCCAGCGCCACGCCAAGGTGCTCGGCATCTTCGTGCGCCTGGCCCAGCGCGACGGCAAGCTCGGCTACCTCGACCATTTGCCGCGCACCCTCGGCCTGTTTGCTCAGGCCCTCGACCATCCCGCGCTGCTGCCGCTGCGCGAGTTGCTCGACCAGCAGCTCGCGTCCTGGCGCGACCCCCTGCCGGCCAGCGTCATCGCCGCGCTGCGCGGCCGTACCCTTTGACTGCCCTAGGAAAATCCATGAGCACCTTCACCTGCGACAAGCCGCTGCGCTTTATCAGCCCCGACTACCAGACACCGGCCACCCAGCGCCTGCGTGAGATCTTCGACCCGGCGAACCTGCAGCAGGTCGGCACCATCGGCCTGGGCGATGCGGCCGACGTGCAGGCCGCCATCGATGCGGCCAACGCCGCGCAGCAGGGCTGGCGCCAGACCGATGCCAAGAGCCGGGCGGCGCTGCTACACCGCCTGGCCAATGCCATCGAGAGCGATGTGGAGTGCAACCGCGAAGCGGCGCGGCTGATGACCCTGGAAATGGGCAAGCCGTTTCCCGAGGCCATGGGCGAGCTGGCCAACTGCGCGCCGATCTTCCGCTACTACGCCGAGATGGCCCGGGACGAGGCCGGCAAGGTCGCCGGCACCACGCAGATCGGTTCCTTCCAGCATGTGCGCTACGAGCCGTACGGCGTCAGCGTACATATCATGCCGTTCAACTTCCCGATCCTGCTGATGTGCTGGACCGTGGCGGCGTCGCTCGCCGCCGGCAACGCCTGCATCATCAAGCCGGCGGAAAGCACCAGCCTCTGTACCCTCAAATTTATGCAGCACTTCCGCGTGCTGCCGGCCGGGCTGGTGTCCTGTGTGCCGGGCGATGCGCAGACCGCACAGCTGCTGGTGCAGTCCGAGCGCACCCACGCAGTGGCCTTCACCGGTAGCGTCGGCGCCGGCAAGGCGGTGGCGGTGGCCTGCGCCGAACGAATGAAACCGGCGGTGATCGAGGCCGGCGGCAGCGACCCGATGATCATCAGCAAGCATGCGCCGCTGGAAGTCGCCGCCGCCGGTGCGGTGACCGCAGCCTTCCACCTGAGCGGGCAGATCTGCACCTCGGCCGAGCGTTTCTTCGTGGTCGACGAGATCCACGACCAGTTTGTCGCCCGTTTCGCCGAGAAGACTCGCCAGCTGCGCATCGGCCATGGTCTGGAGCACAGCGAGGTCGGTCCGCTGGTCAGCCAGGCCGCGCGCGACAAGGTCATGCGGCTGGTCGACGACGCGGTCGAGAAGGGCGCCACCGTCGTCTGCGGTGGGCGCATTCCGCCGGGACAGGACTGCGGCTGGTTCTATGAGCCGACCATCCTCACCGGGGTCAACGCCAGCATGAAGATCTTCCATGAGGAGTGCTTCGGCCCGGTGGCGGCGATCTGCCGCGTTGCCGACTTCGACGAAGCCGTACGCCTGGCCAACGACTCGCCATTCGGCCTCGGTGCCTCGCTGTTTTCCACCGATCTGGCCGAGGCCATGGAGGCCGCCGACCGCCTGCAGGCCGGCATGGTCTGGGTCAACAACCCGCTGATCGACAACGACGCGCTGCCCTTCGGCGGTTGGAAGATGTCCGGCATGGGCCGTGAACTGGGTCGCCAGGGGCTCGACGCCTTCCGCCGCTCGAAGATGGTGATCATCGACCACCAGCCGCAGATCCAGTTGTGGTGGTACCCCTACGCCGATGATCAGTTCTACCGCGCCTGAGGACAGCCGAATATGAGCGAACATGCCTTGTTTCCCACCCTGGCGGTGGTGCTCGCCGCCGGCCAGGGCACGCGGATGCGTTCCAGCCTGCCCAAGGTGCTGCACCAGGTGGGCAATCGCCCGCTGCTCGGCCATGTGCTGGCCGCCACCGCTGTGGCGGGTATCGAGCAACTGGCCGTGGTGGTCGGGCCGGATACGCCGGCCGTGGCCGAGTACGTGCAGCAGGTGGCGCCGGCGGCCCAGCAGTTCATCCAGCAGCAGCGCCTGGGCACCGCCCATGCCGTACTGGCCGCGCGCCCGGCGCTGCTCAGGCATGAGCAGGGCTGCGTGCTGGTGCTGTTCGGCGACTCGCCGCTGATCGGTGCGCAAACCTTGCAGCGTCTGCGCCAGACCCTGATCGACGGCGTCGCGGTGGCGGTGGCCGGTTTCACCACGGCGCAGCCCGGCCCCTACGGCCGCCTGCTCACCGAGGGTGGGCGCCTGCTGGCGATCCGCGAGGCCAAGGACGCCAGCGCCGAGGAGCTGGCAATCAACCTGTGCAACGGCGGGGTCATGGGTTTTCGCGCCGACCACTGTCTGTGGCTGCTGGAGCGCATCGGCAACGGTAATGCCCAGGGCGAGTTCTATCTCACCGACGCGGTCGAGCTGGCCAATGCCGCCGGTTTGCCGGTGGTCGCCGTGGCAGTGGCCGAGGAGGAGATCCTCGGGGTCAACGACCGCGAGCAGCTGCATGCGGCGGAGCAGATCTTCCAGCGTCGTCGCCGCCAGCAGGCCATGCAGGCTGGGGTGACCCTGGCTGCTGCCGACACCGTGTATTTCAGCGCCGATACCGAGCTGGGCGTGGATGTTCGCGTCGAGCCTTGCGTGGTGTTCGGCCCCGGCGTGCAGGTGGAGCAGGGCGCGTGCATCGCCGCGTTCAGCCATCTGCAGCATGTGCGCATCACCGCGCAGCCGGCCTGTTAACTCTCAATCGACTCAGTGGAACCCGCGCAGATGGATATCTATCAGCACCTGTACATCGATGGGCAATGGCGACTCCCTGCTCGCCAGCAGAGCTTCGCCAGCTTCGACCCGAGTGACGAGAGCGTGCTGGCCCAGGTGCCGGCGGCCAGCGCCGAGGACGTCGACCTGGCGGTGCAGGCCGCGCGCCGGGCCTTCGACCAGGGCCCCTGGCCGCGCCTGTCGGGTGCCGAGCGGGCAACCCTGCTGCGCGCCATAGCCGCCGGGATTCGCCAGCGCCTGCCGCAACTCGCCGAGCTGGAGGTGCGCGACAACGGCAAGCCGCTGGCCGAGGCGCAGTGGGATATCGCCGATGCAGCCGGTTGCTTCGACTACTACGCCGGCCTGGCCGAAGCCGCCGAGCAACAGCCGACGCAGCCAATCGAGCTGGCTGACGAGCGTTTCAGCTGCTGGGTGGAGCGCGAGCCAGTGGGCGTGGTCGGCGCCATCATTCCGTGGAACTTCCCCCTGCTGATGGCTGCCTGGAAGGTCGCCCCGGCCCTGGCCGCCGGCTGCACCATAGTGCTCAAACCCTCCGAGCTGACCCCGCTGACGGCGCTGGAGCTAGCGGCCATCGTGCATGCCGTGGGGCTGCCGGCCGGGGTGTTCAACCTGGTCACCGGGCTCGGTCCGGACGCCGGCGCGCCGCTGGCCGAGCACCCGCGGGTGGACAAGCTGGCCTTCACCGGCAGCGTGCCGACCGGGCGGCGGATCATGCAGGCCGCCTCGCGCGAGATCAAAAACCTCAGCCTGGAGCTGGGCGGCAAGTCGCCCTTTATCGTCTTCGCCGACAGCGACCTGGACGCGGCGGTGGAGTGGATCATGTTCGGCATCTTCTGGAACCAGGGCCAGGTCTGCTCGGCCACCTCGCGGGTGCTGGTGGAGCGGGCGCTGTATCCGCGCCTGCTCGAACGGCTGATCGAGCAGACGCGCAAGATCCGCATCGGTCACGGCCTGGAGGAGGGCGTGCTGCTCGGCCCGCTGGTCAGCGCCGGGCAGCGCGACAAGGTGCTCAGCGCCATCGCGGACGGGCAGCAGAGCGGCGCGCGCCTGGCCTATGGCGGCGAGGTGCCGGCGCAGCTGGACAAGGGTTATTTCCTCACCCCGGCGATCTTCGCCGAGGTGCCGGTGGACAGTGCGCTGTGGCGCGAGGAGATCTTCGGCCCGGTGGTCTGCCTGCGCGCCTTCGACAGCGAGGAGGAGGCGCTGCGCCTGGCCAATGATTCTGTCTACGGCCTGGCCGCGGCGGTGATGTCGCAGGACCTGCCGCGTGCCGAGCGGGTGGCGCGCGGGCTGCGCGCCGGCATCGTGTGGATCAACTGTTCGCAACCGACCTTCAGCGAGGCGCCCTGGGGTGGCTACAAGCAGAGCGGTATCGGTCGCGAACTGGGCCAGTGGGGCTTCGACAGCTACCGCGAGGTGAAGCAGATCACCCGTTACGACAGCGCCCAGCCCTGGGGCTGGTACATCAAGTAAGTCACGCGCCGGCGTCCTGAACCGGGCGTCGGCGCTTTAACCAGACAAGGTCGCGGTACGGGCCAACCAATCAACCGATTGCGTTGCCGCTCGAGGGCCTGCGCATGCCGGAAAAAGGCCATGGGCAGGGCGGTGAGCGCAATTCGGCAAGGTTTTCTCTTTGCTCAGGCATCAGGGAAAAACGCTGGCGTGTCTCTGCAGTTTTTCGGCGAGCGCCAGCCCATAACAAGCGAAAAACACCTATGGAGCAGCTTATGAATCACGCACTGAAACTCTGCATGGCCGGCATGCTGCTGGCGCCCTGGTCGGCCTCCCAGGCCATCACCCTGAACGACGATTTCAGCCTGGATCTGAACATCGGCGCCTACAGCGATTACCACTCGCGGGGCATGTCGCAGACCCAGAACGACCCCGCTATCCAGGGTTCCGCCACCCTGTCCCACTCCAGCGGCCTGTACGCCGGGGTATGGAGCTCCAACGTCGACTTCGGCTATGGCAGCAAGACCCGCCAGGAGATCGACTACTACCTCGGCTACTACTGGCAGGCCACCGACGACATCGCCCTGGATGTCACCTACTACGAGTACGAGTATCCGAAGGAGGGCGGACTGAACTACAGCGAGAGCTTCGCCAAGCTCTCGGCCTATGGCGGCTACGTCGGCGGCTACTACTCCGACGACATGGGCGGCGACCAGAGCTACCTGTACAGCTTCGTCGGCTACGAGACCAGCCTGCCGATGGATGTCGGCCTGGACCTGCGGTATGGCTGGGTCGACTTCAAGGACGACACCTTCTTCGATGACAACGGCAGTGCCCGTGACAGCTTCAACGAGTGGCAGGTCAGCCTGAGCAAGACCCTGGTCAGCCTCGACTGGTCGCTGGCCTATGTCGACTCCGATCTGTCGGACGAGGAGTGCGCCAGCTACAACGGCTTCGACGACGTCTGCGGGGCCAACCTGGTGCTCGGTGTCAGCAAGACCTTCTGATTCTCATCTGCGCAGTGGCCGCGCCTGCAAGGGCGCGGTTCGTATTCATAGTGGTTCAACCCCGCATTGGAGGTACCCCATGAGTCGCAAGTCCAGTCGTAGCAATTCCCCCTTGGCCCGCCTGTTCCGCCGTTTGCAGTGGGCTCATCACGAATCCGAGCGCACCGGCATCCCGGTCGACGAACTGCTCGACATTCAGCGCGAGCAGACCCGCCTGGCGCAGCTGCAACGTCAGCAGCGCCGTGATTTTCTCAAGACCCTGGGCGCCGGTGTGGCCGGCGCCAGCCTGCTCGGCGCCATGGGCCCGGCCCTGGCTGCCATGGGCGGGCAGGGCAGCAATCCGGGGCGGGTCATCATCATCGGTGCCGGCCTGGCCGGCCTGCGCTGCGCCCATCGGTTGCAGCAGTATGGCTACCCCAGCACCGTCTACGAGGCGAGCACGCGCATCGGCGGGCGGGCCTTCACCACCCGCGGTTTCTTCGACGAGGGCATGGCCGTGGAGCGCGGTGGCGAGCTGGTGTCCACCGAGCACAGTGCGCTGCGCAACCTGGTGCACCAGCTGGGCCTGAGCCTGGAGGACGTCAACAGCGGTGCCTTGCCCGGTGGCGAAGAACTGTACTACCTGAACAACCAGTTCTACCGCGAGGAGCAGCTTGGCGAAGACTGGCGCGGGGTCTATGACCTGTTCAAGCGTACCGAGCAGGCTGCGCCCTGGCAGCCGATGCACAACAGCCACAACGCCGAGCACGCGCGCCTCGACCAGATCGGCGCCATCGACTGGCTGAACCAGACCGGCATCGGTGCCAACAGCCACTTCGGCCAGTTGATGCAGGCCAACCTGATCTCCGAGTACGGCCTGCCGCCGGAGCAGCAGGGCTGTCTCAACCTGGTCTACCTGATGGCGTTCAATTCGATCAACGAGCCATTCCCCCTGGCCGGCACCGACGAGCGCTACCACATAGCCGGCGGCAACGACGCGGTGGCCTACGGCATGGCCAGCCAGTTGCCGGCGGGCAGCGTGGTCACCGGCAAGGCATTGACTGCCATTTCCGGCAGCGCCATGGGGCCGTATGTCTGCACCTTCAGCGATGGCTCCAGCGACATCTGCGATCAGCTGGTGCTGGCCTTGCCCTTCAGCAAACTGCGTGAGGTCGAGTTGTCGCCTCAGGTGCGGGCCACCTTCTCCCCGGCCAAGCAGCTGGCGATCGACGAGCTGCGCATGGGCAGCAATGGCAAAATTCATATCCAGTGCGGCTCGCGCCCCTGGGGGGCGCTGCGCTATGTGGACGACCATCCGGTGCAGATGAACGGGGTGAGCTATTCCGGCGCCAGCGGCTTCGTCACCGTATGGGACACCCAGGTCGGTAAGCCCACCACCGGCAGCGTGCTGTGTGACTACCTGGGTGGGCAGCAGGGGCTGGCGCTGAACACCAGCCAGCCGTTCGCCCAGGCCGCAGCCAGCGATGTGAACAAGCTGTTGACGCAGATCGAACCGGTTTTCCCGGGCACCACCGCGGCCTATCAGGGCAAGGCACTGGTGTCCAAATGGGCGGCCAACCCCTGGAGTAAGGGCAGCTACAGCGCCCCGGCCCTGGGCGACTACACCCGCTTCTGGGGCGCGCAATGGCAGAAGGACGCCGGCAATCGCATCCACTTCTGCGGTGAACACTGCTCGCAGGAGTATTGGGGCTTCCTCAATGGCGCGGTGGAGACTGGCGAGCTGGCGGCCAAGGCGCTGGTACAGGGCTAGCAGGCGGCATGGTGGAATAAGGCGGATCCCGACTGGCTCAGCGTGCGAGTCTGCACGATGGGCCAGGCAGGTCTCCGCCTGCCTGCGCTTCCGGCAGATGTTGCAAAAAGTTGCACTGGCTTGCCGAACCTCTGGATGGGCCATGTTAGGCTAGCGCTCCCCATTTACCCCCGTCGTCATGGAGTTGTTATGTCGATCAAGGAATTGATCCTGGCCACCTTGCTGGCCGCCGCCGTACCCGCCGCCCACGCCGTGGTCGTGGCCCCCGATGCCCCGGCTCCCGCAGCCGCCGAAGCCGCCGCACCGGAGGAGGAGAGCGCCGCGGTCACCGAGGACGAAGTCGAGGAATTCGACGAAGAGGCCTTCATCGCCAGCCTGAACTTCCAGACCGGCCAAGTGGTGATCGGCGACAACCTGGCCACCCTCAACCTGCCGGACAACCTGGTCTTCCTCAACGGTGCCGACGCCGAGCGCCTGCTGGTCGAGGCCTGGGGCAACCCGCCGGATGCCGAGCTGCCGCTGGGCATGGTGCTGCCGGCCGGCATCTCGCCGCTGGCCGCCGAGTCCTGGGCGGCGACCATCGAGTACGAGGAAAGCGGCTACGTATCCGATGAGGACGCCGCCGACATCGATTACGACGACATGCTCAAGGACCTGCAGGAAGAGTCCGTGGCCGACAACCAGTGGCGCGCCGAGAATGGCTACGAGTCGGTCGAGCTGGTCGGCTGGGCCGCCCAGCCGCACTACGACGACCAGGGCAAGAAGCTGCACTGGGCCAAGGAACTCAAGTTCGGCGACAGCGAAACCAACACCCTCAACTACAACATCCGCGTGCTCGGTCGCAAAGGCGTGCTGGTGCTGAACTTCATCGCCAACATGGATCAGCTGGCCGATATCCAGCAGCACGTGCCGACCGTATTGGCCATGACCGACTTCAACCAGGGCCATCGCTATGCCGAGTTCGATCCGGACATGGACGAAGTGGCGGCCTACGGCATCGGTGCGCTGATCGCCGGCAAGCTGGCGGCCAAGGCCGGCCTGTTCGCCACCCTGCTGATCCTGCTGAAGAAGCTGTGGATCGTGCCGCTGCTGGTCATCGGCTGGCTGGGCAAGCGCCTGTTCGGCAAGAAGAGCCAGGCACAAACCGCCGCGCCGGTCGCCGAAGCGACTGCCGAACCGGTTGCCGGGCAGCCGGTCGAGCCCCCGGCACGTACGGTGCTGGACCTGAACAAGGCGGACGGCGATAAGCCCTGAGCCTGATCGCGCATTGCACCCACAAGGGCCCCACTGGGGCCCTTGTCGTTTCTGCCAGGCGCCTGCTGGCCTTCCGGTCTGGGCGGTCGGCCAGCGACTTCCTCCTCGACCACGCTGGGGTGTGCTTATCGACGAGACCTGGCAGAGGCTAGCCGCCACTCGCCAGATCAATGCGGCAAAGCTGGGCCGATTGACTAGGCTGAAGGCAATCGCCGCGCCGGCCCGGCTCTGCGCACGATCCCTCGGACTTGGCCACGCTGGCGACAGTCAGGTGGCCCTGCATCTAACCCCGCTTTTCTTCGCTATGGAGAAGCGCCATGCGTGTGTGCCATCGCTCCATCATCCTGCTTGCCGTGCTGGCCCTGTCCGGTTGCCCGGATGAGGAACCCGCCAAGGCGCAGGCTCCTGCTGCCACTCCTGCTGCCGAGGCGCCGGCAACGGCTCCAGCCGCCGTCACGCCCCCCGTGGCGCCAGCACCAGCACCAGCGCCGGCAGCGGTCAGCAACGCCGTATTCACGCCGGAGGAGCTGGACCAGATGATGGCGCCGCTGGCCCTGTACCCGGACGCGCTGCTGGCCCAGGTGTTGATGGCCTCGACCTATCCGGGCGATGTCGCCGACGCCGTGGCCTGGTCCAAGGCGCATCCGAACAGCAGCGGTGATAGCGCGGTGCGCGAGGTCGCGGATCAGCCCTGGGATCCGAGCGTGCAGTCGCTGGTCGCCTTCCCGGCGGCACTGGCCACCCTGGGGCAGGATCCGGCCTGGGTGCAGCGGGTGGGCGATGCCTTCCTGGCCCAGCCCGACGCCGTGATGGACTCGGTGCAGCGCCTGCGGCGGCAGGCGCAAGCCGCCGGCAACCTGGAATCCAACGAGCAGCAGCGGGTGACCGAGCAGCCCGCCGCCCCGGCTCCCGCCCCCACCTCGGCCGAGTCGACCGTGATAGTGCAACAGGAGGCCGTCCCGCCGACCATCATCATCGAGCCGGCCCAGCCGCAGACGGTCTATGTGCCCAGCTACAACCCCAACGCGGTCTACGGCACCTGGCCCTATCCGGCCTCGCCGCCGGTGTATTACCCACCACCGCCGGGCTACTACTTCGGTAGCGCGCTGGCTACGGGCCTGGCCTTTGGCGCGGGGGTGGCGATCATCGATTCGCTGTGGGGCGACTGCGACTGGGACAATGACGACATCGACCTCGATGTCGAGCACTACAACAACATCAACAGCAACCGGCAGATCAATGCCAACCAGAACAACTGGCAGCACAACTCGATCAATCGCGACGGAGTGCCCTACCGCGACAGCGCCAACCGCGAGCAATACAGTCGGCGCCTGGAGGGGAGCGCGCAGCGTGATGCCTATCGGGGGCACGATACGGCGCGGGTGGCCGAGCGCGAGCGGGCGCGACAGTCACTGGAGCAGCGCGGCATCGACTCGCCGGCCACCAGCAACCAGCAGGCCCGCGAACGGGCGCAGAGCGCGACGCGCGAGCTCGACCGCGATCCGCAGGCCCGCGAGCGGGCTCAGGCCGGGGCCGGCGATTTCAGCCGGGATCCGGCCCGCGATCGCGCCCAGGCCGCCACCCGTGATGCGCAGGCCCGCGAGCGGGCCCAGGCTTCGACCCGTGACGCTCAGACGCGACAGCGAGCCCAGGCCTCGGCCCGCGATGCGCAGGCCCGCCAGCGTGCGCAAAGCAACCCGCAGGCTCGTCAGCAGGTGCGCCAGCAGAGCGCCAGTGCCCGCGGAACCCGCGACAACGCCTTCACCGGTGCCCGCAGCCCCTCGCAGTCGCGTGCGCAAGCCAGCCGTGGCCAGACCAGCCGGGCCACCGCCAGCCGGCCGCAAACGGCCCGCGCCAGCGGCCAGACCGTGCAACGCGCCTCCCGGGCACCGTCCCGGAGCGGCGGCGGCCGCCGGCGTTGACAGGAGAATCACCATGATTGCTGGATTCCGTTTGATCTCGATCCTGTTGCTGGGCGTTCTGGCCCAGGCCGCGCAGGCGCAGCAGGCGTACCCCACTCCAGATGCCGCCGTCGAGGCGCTGGTGGCTGCCCTGGGAACCGAAAAGGGCGATGCCGAGCGCCTGGCGGCTTTGCTGGGCGCCGACTGGCAAAGCTACATCCCGACCGCCGACGTCGAGCGCGAGGATGTCGATGCCTTCCTCGCGCTCTATCGGCAGAAGAGCGTGCTGCACCCCGCCGCGCCCGGGCGCGCCGACCTGGTGGTAGGCAACACGCCCTGGACCTTCCCCTTGCCGCTGGTCCAGGGCAAGGATGGCTGGATCTTCGATACCAAGGCCGGCGGTGAGGAAATCCGCGTGCGCCGCATCGGTCGCAACGAGCTGGCCACCGTGCAGGCGGCGCTGGCTTACCATGATGCGCAGATGGACTACGCCGAGGTCGACCGCGACGGCGATGGGGTGCTGGAGTACGCGCAGCAGTTCATCAGCAGCGACGGTCAGTACGACGGGCTGTACTGGGCCGAAGAGCCCGGTCTCGAGGAAAGCCCGCTCGGTCCGCTATTCGGTGACGAACTGCCCGACGGCGAGTGGCACGGCTACCACTACCGCATCCTCGGCGCCCAGGGCGCCTCGGCACCGGGCGGCGCCTACGACTACCGGCTCGGCGACAACATGAGCCGCGGCTTTGCCCTGATCGCCTGGCCGGCCAAATATGGCGACAGCGGCGTGATGAGTTTCATGATCAGTCACGACGGTCAGGTGTTCGAAAAGGATCTGGGCCCGGACGGCGCGAAACTGGCGACCACCATGAGCCGTTTCGATCCGGACAGCAGCTGGAATGAGGTTGAGGCCGCGGCCGAAGACGCGACATTGGCCACGCCCTGAGCGGCGGCACAGGCGCCAAGACAAGACGGGCCCATGCGGGCCCGTTTTGTTTGGCTATGTGCCCGTTCCATGTTGCACAGGCCATCTAGCTTTAGTGGGAGCGGATTTATCCGCGATAAACCGGCAGCTCGGCGTAGGCCCTGATCGCGAATGAATTCGCTCCCACGAACAGCCAGAGCAGCCACCGCGAGCACTTGAGCCAAACAACAGCGCGGCGTAGCAACGCGTAACAGGTACATAGCTTTCTGTTTACTTGCTGAGAAAGCGCATGCCTTCTTCCAGGCCGCGCAGGGTCAGCGGGTGCATCTGGTCGTTGATCAGCTCGCGGACGATGTTGGTGGAAGCGGTGTAGCTCCATGCATCCTTGGGGTAGGGGTTGATCCAGATGAGCTTCTTGTACTTCTCCATGAAGCGCTTCATCCACACGTAGCCGGCTTCCTCGTTCCAGTGCTCGACGCTGCCGCCGGCCTGGGTGATCTCGTAGGGCGCCATGGCCGCGTCGCCGATGAAGATCACCTTGTAGTCCGGGCCGTACTTGTGCAGCAGGTCGAGGGTGGAATAGCGCTCGGAAGTGCGGCGCAGGTTGTTCTTCCACACCGACTCGTAGATGAAGTTGTGGAAGTAGAAGTACTCCAGGTGCTTGAACTCGGTCTTGCACGCCGAGAACAGTTCCTCGCAGACCTTGACGTGGGCGTCCATCGAACCGCCGATGTCGAACAGCAGCAGCAGCTTCACCGTGTTGCGCCGTTCCGGGCGCATCTGGATGTTGAGCAGGCCGCCGTCCTTGGCCGTGTGGTCGATGGTGCCGCCGAGGTCGAATTCTTCCGCCGCGCCCTCGCGGGCGAACTTGCGCAGGCGGCGCAGGGCCACCTTGATGTTGCGCGTGCCCAGTTCGACCTGGTCGTCGAGGTTCTTGTACTCGCGCTGGTCCCAGACTTTGGCGGCCTTGCCCTGGCGTTTGCCGGCGTCGCCGACGCGGATGCCTTCCGGGTTGTAGCCGCCGGAGCCGAACGGGCTGGTACCGCCGGTGCCGATCCACTTGTTGCCGCCTTCGTGGCGTTCCTTCTGCTCTTCGAGGCGTTTCTTGAATTCCTCGATCAGTTTGTCCAGGCCGCCGAGGCTCTGGATCTGCGCGCGCTCTTCGTCGGTCAGCAGGCGCTCGAACTCCTTGCGCAGCCATTCATCGGGGATCAGTGACTCGATGTGCTGGTTGAGGTTCTCCAGGCCCTTGAAGTAGGCGCCGAAGGCGCGGTCGAACTTGTCGAAATGACGCTCGTCCTTGACCAGGATGGTGCGCGCCAGGAAGTAGAACTCGTCCATGTCGGCGAACACCACGTTGTGTTTCAACGCGTTGATCAGGTCGAGCAGCTCGCGCACCGAGACCGGCACCTTGGCCGCGCGCATTTCATTGAACAGGTTGAGCAGCATGATGTGCCCTCATTTGTGGCTCGATTGCCCGCTCGGTGTGAGGGGCGAGCGAGCTAGAGCCAGGCAAGGCGAGAACGGGCGAGGAAGCGCAGTTTACTCGTGTAAATGAGCATTCCGAGCCCGTTCTCAACGCAGTCTGGCCGACGCGCAGCCGGCCCGTTTATCGAGACGCGCGGCGGCTCATGAAGGCCAGGCGCTCGAGCAGCTGCACATCCTGCTCGTTCTTCACCAGGGCACCGGCCAGCGGCGGGATGGCCTTGGTCGGATCGCGCTCGCGCAGCACCGCCTCGCCGATATTGTCGGCCATGAGGAGTTTCAACCAGTCGACCAGCTCGCTGGTGGACGGCTTCTTCTTCAGGCCCGGCACCTTGCGCACGTCGAAGAACACGTCCAGCGCCTCGGCCACCAGCTCGCCGCTGATCTTCGGGTAGTGCACGTCGACGATCTTCTGCAGGGTGTTGCGGTCGGGGAAGGCGATGTAGTGGAAGAAGCAGCGGCGCAGGAAGGCGTCCGGCAGTTCCTTCTCGTTGTTCGAGGTGATGATGATGATCGGGCGCTGCTTGGCCTTGATCGTCTCGTTGGTCTCGTAAACGTAGAACTCCATCTTGTCGAGTTCCTGCAACAGGTCGTTGGGGAACTCGATGTCGGCCTTGTCGATCTCGTCGATCAGCAGGATCACCCGCTCCTCGGCCTCGAAGGCCTCCCACAGCTTGCCCTTCTTGATGTAGTTGCGCACGTCGTGGACCTTGTCCGAGTCCAGCTGCGAGTCGCGCAGGCGGCTGACCGCGTCGTACTCGTAGAGGCCCTGGTGGGCCTTGGTGGTGGACTTGATGTGCCAGGTGATCAGCTTGGCGCCGAAGGCCTCGGCCAACTGCTCGGCGAGCATGGTCTTGCCGGTGCCCGGCTCGCCCTTGACCAGCAGCGGGCGCTGCAGGGTGATGGCGGCATTCACCGCGAGTTTGAGATCGTCGGTGGCGACGTAGGACTGGGTGCCTTCGAACTTCATCGTGTAATCCTCGAACGGTAACGCC
Source organism: Pseudomonas sp. L-22-4S-12 (assembly GCF_009799935.1). Lineage (NCBI taxonomy): Bacteria > Pseudomonadati > Pseudomonadota > Gammaproteobacteria > Pseudomonadales > Pseudomonadaceae > Pseudomonas > Pseudomonas sp. L-22-4S-12. Next base: position 146,161 of record NZ_WELL01000002.1, read on the forward strand.
CCGGAGTCTGCGCCCGGCGCTGTTGTAGCGTGAAAAACCGACTATACCGCGCAGTCTGCCAGGCTGTGAACGCAGACGCGGCATTCAGTCACTGAATGGCGAGTCACCCGATCTGCGGTTCAGATAACGGGCCTGGTGCGCCGTGGCGGTTCGCTGTCGGCCAAGCCCCGTGGCCTGTCCGCGCTCAGGTGCTGGACGCCCTCTGGTTGGCGGCTTAGGCTTGTGAGTCTCGCCTCTGCCTGTCCAAGGACCCTGCCATGAGCCGCATCTATTCCGACAACGCCCAATCCATCGGCAACACCCCGCTGGTGCAGATCAATCGCCTCGGCCCCAAGGGCGTGACCATTCTGGCGAAAATTGAGGGGCGCAACCCGGGCTATTCGGTCAAATGCCGGATCGGCGCCAGCATGATCTGGGATGCCGAGTCGCGCGGCGTGCTCAAGCCGGGCATGACCATAGTCGAGCCGACCTCCGGCAATACCGGCATCGGCCTGGCCTTCGTCGCCGCCGCCCGTGGCTACAAGCTGGTGCTGACCATGCCGGCGTCCATGAGCCTGGAACGGCGCAAGGTGCTCAAGGCCCTGGGCGCCGAGCTGGTGCTGACCGACCCGGCCAAGGGCATGAAGGGTGCGATCGAGAAGGCCAACGAGATCGCCAGTTCCGACCCGGCCAAGTACTTCCTGCCCGGGCAGTTCGACAACCCGGCCAACCCGGCGATCCACGAGAAGACCACCGGTCCGGAAATCTGGAACGACACCGACGGCGCCATCGACGTGCTGGTGGCCGGTGTCGGTACCGGCGGCACCATCACCGGGGTGTCGCGCTATATCAAGAACAGCCGGCACAAGCCGATTCTCTCGGTGGCGGTGGAGCCGGTCAGCTCGCCGGTGATCAGCCAGATCATGGCCGGCGAGGAGCTCAAGCCGGCGCCGCACAAGATCCAGGGCATCGGCGCCGGTTTCGTGCCGAGCAACCTCGACCTGTCCATGGTCGACCGGGTCGAGCAGGTCACGGACGAGGAATCCAAGGCCATGGCCCTGCGCCTGATGCAGGAGGAGGGCATCCTTTGCGGCATCTCCTGCGGCGCGGCGATGGCGGCGGCGGTGCGCCTGGCCGAGCGGGCGGACATGCAGGGCAAGACCATCGTGGTGATCCTGCCGGACTCCGGCGAGCGCTACCTGTCGAGCATGCTGTTCAGCGACCTGTTCACCGAACAAGAGTTGCAGCAGTAACAGTTCTCCGCACATGAAAAAGCCGCCTTCGGGCGGCTTTTTCGTTTCCGCGATCAGGCCTTGACCGTTGCCGTGCGCGGCGTGCTCGGCCGCACCACCAGCCACAGCGCCACGCCGATCAGCATGCAACCCGGCAGGTAGGCCCAGCTCAGCGGCTCGTCCAGCAGCAGGGCGCCCCACAGCACGCCGAAGGGCGGGATCAGGAAGGTGGTGGTGGAGGCCTTGATCGGGCCGATATCGGCCAGCAGGCGGAAGTACAGGACGTAGGCGAACGCGGTGCAGAGCAGGCCCAGGCCAGCCAGGGACAGCCACACCTCGATGCCGCCCCAGCTGGTCGGCGGCTGCAGCGCCAGGCTGCCGGCGAACAGCGGCAGGAGGAACAGGCTGGCGCCGCACAGGCTGGCGAAGGCGGTCAGGCGGTTGTCCAGGCCGCCCTGCTGGCCGATCCATTTACGCGTGAGGAAGCCGGCGAAACCGTAGCAGGTGGTCGCCACCAGGCAGGCGCCGGCGCCGAGCAGCAGTTCCAGGTCGAAGGCCACCGGCCCGGTACGGGTCAGCACCGCCACGCCGAACAGGCCGAGGGCCACGCCGGCGGCCTTGCTCGGGGTCATCGCCTCGCTGAAGAACAGCGCGCCGATCAGCACGCCCATCAGCGGCGTGGTGGCGTTGAAAATCGCCGAATAGCCGGCCGGCAGGATCAGCGCGGCCAGGCAGTACATGGCCGAGGGCAGGCCGGCATTGATCACCCCGAGCAGCAGGCATTGCCTGAACTTGCCGCGAAACGCCCAGCTCGGCCGTACCAGCAGCAGGAACAGCAGCAGGCCGATGGCGCCCAGGCTGGCACGGAAGAAGGCGGTGGGCATGCTGCCGAGCACTGGCACGGCCACGCGCATGAACAGGAAACTGGCGCCCCAGATGGCGGCAAGCAGGAGCAGGCGGAGCAGGTCGGCAGGTTTCATGGCGCGGCACGCTTGGGCAGAGCCGTTCAGGTTACGCCAGCCGCCATGGCATGCAATGCGCAGCTGACTTTCAAATCGGCCATACAGTTGGCGCGTCGTCGGGCGGGGGCAATCCGCGATGCCCGGTTGCGCGGGTTGCCCCCGCCCTACGGTCTGCTGGCGGCGTTCTAGAACGCCTTGCTGACGCTGGCCACCACGCCGGCGCTGCACAGGTCGTCGTAGCCGCTGAAGCTGGCGCACTGGTCATCCGACAGGTCGGTGTCGACATAGCTCAGGCCCCAGGTGGCGCCCAGCAGGTCGCGGCTCAGCTTGACCTCCCAGTTGTTGTAGTCCTGCTCGGCCTGGCTCCAGTCGCTGTTGAAGAACACGTCGTCCTTGTAGTCGACGTTCTCGTAGCGCAGCTCCAGGCCGATTTCCAGCGGCAGTTGGGTGCGGTAGCCGACGTAGGTGTTGAAGTAGCTCTCCTCGGTGTCGAGCGAGTGCTTGCCGCCGACGAAGAAGCCGTAGGCGTCCAGGGTCAGGTAGACCTCGGAGCCGTTGAACTGGCTTTCACCCGGGTAGGTGTACTTGTTGTAGTAGGCGTCCAGGCTGATGGCATCGCTGATCTGCCAGTAGTAGCCGGCGTAGTAGTCGATTTCCTGGCGGGTGCCGTAGTCGTCGTCGTTTTCCCAGTCGTAGCCAAATTCGACGTTGCTGGTCCAGGCGCCGAGGTAGGCGCCGCTGGCATGGGTGAGCATCAGGTCGAGCTGGGCGGCGGGGTCGCCGAGGGTTTGCGAGATGCCGCTGGAACGGTAGTCGCTGCTCAGCATGGGGGTGACGACCAGGGAAAACTGCTCGTTCAGTTCGATGGCCGCGGCCTGCAGGCTGCAGCTCAAGGCGGCGATGGCGAGAGTGAGGTGCTGATAGGTACGCATGGGGTGGACCCTGTAGTTGTGATTATCGGGTTTGCAGCGGGTGCCGGGCCGCAGCCGGCCGCTGCGCGCCGAGAACGGGCGCAGGGCAGGCGAGCGGCGGGGCAGGCGCTATTGCGCCTGGGCGACGTCTGGCGTGGCGGCTGCCTGGTACACCGGTTGGCCGGCGAAGTAGGTGGTCAGCACCTGGGTGTCGAACAGTTCGGCGTCGCTGACCTTGAACACGTCGCGGTCGAGGACGATCAGGTCGGCCTGCTTGCCGGGGGCCAGCGAACCGATCTGCTGGTCCAGGCGCAGGGCCTTGGCGGCGTTGAGGGTGTAGGCGTAGAACATGGTCTCGCGGTCGATGCTCTCGGCGCTGTTGAGCACCCCGAGCGGGCCGCTGCGGGTGCTGGCCTGGGCGATGGCGTTCCATGGGTTGGGGCTGGACACCGGCCAGTCGCTGGCCCCGGCGATGGTGGCGCCGGCCTTGTGCAGCGATTGGGCCGGGTACTGGAAGCGGTAGGTGTAGGCGCTGACGTACGGCTTGACCAGCTCCTCGGTGTAGCTTTCCGCGGTGGCCCAGAGCAGCTGCATGGAGGCGATCACGCCGAGCTGCTTGAAGCGCGGGAACTCCTTGGGGTTGACCAGCTGCAGGTGGCTGATGCTGTGCGGCACCGGGATGGGCTTGAGGGTGCGGGCATATTCGAAGGCATTCAGCGATTCGCGCACGGCGCGGTCGCCCACCGCATGGATGTGCGCGATCCAGCCCTGTTGTTCGATGGCGGCCACCAGCTTGCCGAAGTTCTGCGGGTCGATCAGCAGCTGGCCCTGCTTGTGGCTGTTGTTGTAAGGGTCGATCACCGCGGCGGTCTGCCCCGGGAACTCGAGCACGCCATCGGCGAAGATCTTGATGCCGGGGAAGCTCAGGTTGGGCACGTTGGCGAACTGCTGCATGACCTTGTCCTGCACCTTGAGGTCGTCCGGCTGGCTCTGCGGGTGGGCCAGCAGCAGGGCGGCGACGTGCATGTTCAGCTCGCCGCGTTCGGCCAGCTGGCGGTACAGCGGCAGCACGCCGAGGTCGCGCTCGGTGGGGCGCATCTCGAACAGCGACTGCTCGCCGCCGCCATTGGCCGCGGCGTCCATCCAGGCGGTGACGCCGACCTGCAGGTTGACCCGCACCGCCTCGCGCGCGGCCTTCAGCATCAGCTCGGCGGACGGCTCGGGCAGCCGGCCGCGCACCCGGTCCCAGCCGTTTTCGCTGAGGAAGCCGGTGGGCGTCAGGTCGCTCTCGTGTTCGATGTAGCCGGCTTCCTTGGCGTCCAGGCCCTTGATCAGGGTGGCGTCGATGCCGACCCGCTGCAGCATGGCGCGGTTGGCCCAGCCGGTGTGGCCGTCGATGCCGCTCAGCACCAGCGGCTGCTCGGCCCAGCGGCCCTGGTTGAAGCGCTTGGCCAGCTCGCGGCTGTGCTGCCAGTAGGCCGAGCTGACCCCGGAGATCACCACGATGTCGTCCAGGCGCGCCGTGCCGGCCGCATCCTGCTCAATGATCCACTGCTCCAGCTCGGCCAGCGGCTTGACCTCGTCGTACAGGTTGGCCCGCAGGCTGGCCAGGGCGCCCATGATCGGGTGGCTATGGGTGTCGATCATGCCGGGCATCAGTACCTTGCCGCCCAGGTCGACCACTTGGGTGGATGCGCCCGCGAGGGCCTTGATCTCGGCATCGCTGCCGACCTTGAGGATCTTGCCGTCTTCCACGGCAATCGCCTGGGCGCGTGGCTGGCCTGCCTCGGCGGTGAACACCTTGCCGTTGAACAGCACCAGGTCGGCCGCCGCCATGGCTTCCAGGGAGGAAAAAGCTACAGCGCTTGCCAGCAGGCTCGGGATAAACCTTTTCATGTGTGCCCCTTGTTTTTATTGGACTGCAGGCGAGACTAGCGACTGCAGTGCGGGGCCAGAACGCCTAGGCCGTGCAAAACCCTTTTGCCTGATTGGAATAGATCCGATGGACAAGCTCGGTGCCCTGAACATGTTTGTCGCCACGGCCGAGTACGGCAGTTTCAGCCGCGCCGCCGAGCAGCTGGGCAAGACGCCCTCGGCCCTGACCAAGGCGGTCAGCCATCTGGAGGCCGAGCTCGGCGCGCGCCTGTTCGAGCGCAGCACGCGGCGCACGGTGCTCACCGAGGCCGGACGGGTCTACCTGGAAACCGCGCGCCAGGTGCTGCAGCGCCTGCACGAGGTGGGCGAGGAGATCGGTCAGCTGCAGCACGGCCTGTATGGCAACCTGCGCATCACCGCGCCGCTGGCCTTCGGCCGCGCCTTCCTCGACGAGGTCTGCGCCGGCTTTCTCATCCAGTACCCGCAGATCAAGCTGCGCATCGACCTCTGCGATGCCTTCGTCGATCTGCTGGAGAGCGGCTACGACCTGGCCCTGCGCGAGGGTCGTAGCGACCTGCCCGGGTTGATCGCCCGGGTGGTCGGGCAGAACCGCATCGCCCTCTGCGCCAGCCCCACCTACCTGGCGCGGCGGCCGCAGCCACTGACCCCGGACAGCATCGAGGAGCACGACTGGCTGGTCTACCAGCACCCGGCGCTGGACCGGGGCGTCTGGTGGGTGGAACGCGAGGGCCAGCGCATCGGCCTGCCGCAACCGCGCCAGCCGCGCCTGGAAAGCGACAACTACGACCTGCTGCTGGCCGCGGCCCTGGCCGGCGGTGGCGTGCTGCACACGCCGCTGTGGAGCGCCGCACCCTACCTGGCCGATGGCCGCCTGGTGCAGCTGATGGGTGACTACCGGATCGACCCGGACGCCTTCGGCCCGCACATCCTCGCGGTCTACCCGAGCCACCGCCGCGCCACGGCCAAGGTGGTGGCGTTCATCGACTACCTGCAGGACTGCCTGCGCGAGCGCGGCATCGCCTGAGGCCGGCCATGCCGCGGCCCGGCCGGCGAGAACCGGCCGGCTCCGCGCAGCGCTGGCCGATTGGGTCAATGCCGCCGAGCGCTGGGGTCATTGAGGCGGCCGGGATGGCCGCCTAACCTGCTTGGTGTTTTGCTTGATCGTACCCGGCTCCAATAAAAACAAGAGAGCGTCCGATGTCCGAACAACTGCCCCTGCAACGCTTCAATCACTGGCTGGCCGCACAACCTGATCGCGTCTGGCTGCGCCAGCCGGTCAACGGCCAGTGGCACGACTTCACCTGGCGCCAGGTCGACGAGCAGGCGCGGCGCCTGGCCAGTGCCTTGCTGGCCCTGGGCTGCGTGGCCGGCGACCGGGTCGCGCTGCTGGCGAAGAACTGCGCCGAGTGGTTTATCAGCGACCTGGCCATCCAGCATGCCGGGCTGGTCAGCGTGCCGCTGTACCCGCTGCAGGCGCCGGAGCAGATCGCCTACGTGCTGGAACATGCCGGCTGCAAGGTGATCCTGGTCGGCAAGCTGGACGATCCGGACAAGCTGGCCGGCGGCATCGGCGCCCACATCACGCGCATCGCCATGCCCTATCCGACCATGGCCGCGGCCCATGACTGGCACAGCCTGCTGGCCCGCCATGAACCGCTGCAGGGCACCCGCGTGCAGCAGCCCGACGAGCTGCTGTCGATCCTCTACACCTCGGGCACCACCGGCCTGCCCAAGGGGGTGATGCTGTCGGCCCTGGCCATGGCCTTTTCCGGCGCGCACGCCACCGCCGAGCTGGGCATCGGCCCGCGCGACCAGTTCTTCTCCTACCTGCCGTTGTCCCATGCGGCCGAGCGCTTCCTGGTCGAGTTCAACAGCCTGTACAGCGGCGCTTCGGTGGCCTTCGTCGAGTCGCTGGAGACCTTCGCCAGCGACCTGCGCCACATCCGCCCGACCGTGTTCTTCTCCGTGCCGCGCCTGTGGACGCGTTTCCAGCAGGGCGTGCTGGAGAAACTGCCGGCGGCGAAACTCGACCGACTGCTGCGCATCCCGCTGCTCGGCGCGTTGCTGGCGCGCAAGATCCGCTACGGGCTGGGCCTGGACCGGGCGCGCATTCTGGTGTCGGGGGCGGCAGCCATCTCCACCGGCCTGCTGCAGTGGTACCAGCGTCTGGGCCTGATCATTTGCGAGGGCTACGGCATGACCGAGCACTTCGCCTACGGCTGCTTCAATCGCCCGGGGCAGGTGCGCCTGGGTACGGTGGGGCGGCCGATGCCGGGGCTGCAGGTGCGCATCGACGACAGCGGCGAGATCCTCCTGCGCAGCGTCACCCTGATGCAGGGCTACTACTGCGACCCGCAGAAGACCGCCGAGACCCTCCGGGACGGCTGGCTGCACACCGGCGACAAGGGCCAGCTGGATGCCGACGGCTATCTGCGCATCACCGGACGGGTCAAGGACATCTTCAAGACCAGCAAGGGCAAGTACGTGGCGCCGGCGCCGATCGAGGGCGAGATCGCCAAGAGCAACTGGGTCGAGCAGGTCTGCCTGATGGGCAGCAACCTCGACCAGCCGCTGGCGCTGATCGAACTGTCGCCCGCCGCGCGCCTGCAGCCCGAGGCGCAGGTCGGTGCCGACCTGCAGCGCGACCTGGCCGAGCTCAACGGACGCCTGGAACCGCACGAACGCATCAGCCACTTCGTCCTGGTGCGCGAGCCGTGGACGGTGGACAACGGCTGCATGACGCCGACTATGAAGATCCGCCGCAACGTCCTGGAAAGCCGCTACGCCGAGCTGATCGCCAGCCTGCCGGCGCGCCAGCCGCTGGTCTGGGAACACTGATTGTCACCGGCCGGGTTGCCCCGGCCCTGCAGAGGTAATGCGATGAAAGGCCCGTTGTCCTCACTCAAGGTTCTCGATTTCTCCACCCTGCTGCCGGGGCCGTTCGCCTCGCTATTGCTGGCCGACATGGGCGCCGAGGTGCTGCGCATCGAGTCGCCGACGCGGATGGATCTGGTCCGCGTGCTGCCGCCCTTCGATGGCGACAGCAGCACCAGCCATGCCTACCTCAACCGCAACAAGCGCTCGCTGGCCCTCGACCTGAAGAACCCGCAGGCGCTGGCGGTGGTGCACCGGCTGGTGGCCGAGTACGACATCGTTCTGGAGCAGTTCCGCCCCGGGGTGATGGACAAGCTCGGCCTCGGCTATGAGGCGCTGAAGGCGATCAATCCGCGGCTGATCTACGTGTCCATCACCGGCTACGGCCAGAGCGGGCCGTACAAGGACCGCGCCGGCCACGACCTCAACTACCTGGCCCTGAGCGGCCTGGCCAGCTACACCGGGCGCCGCGACAGCGGCCCGCTGCCGCTTGGCGTGCAGGTGGCGGACATCGCCGGCGGCTCGCTGCACGGGGTGATCGGCCTGCTCGCCGCGGTCATCGCCCGCCAGAGCACGGGGCAGGGCCAGCACGTGGACATCAGCATGACCGACTGCGCGTTCAGCCTGCACGCCATGGCCGGCGCCGGCTACCTGGGCGCCGGGGTGGAGCCGGCGATGGAGAACCAGGCGCTGAATGGCGGCAGCTTCTACGACTACTACCGCACCCGCGATGGCCGCTGGCTGTCGGTGGGCAGCCTGGAGCCGCAGTTCATGCAGCAGTTCTGCGCGGTCATCGGCCGCCCGGAGCTGGCCGGGCGCGGCCTGTCGCCCAAGCCGGACGAGCAGAAGGCGCTCAAGCGCGAGATCGAGATCGAGATCGAGAAGCACGACCTGGCCGAGTGGCGGCAGCGCTTCGCCGCGGTGGATGCCTGCGTCGAGCCGGTGCTCAATCTGTCCGAGGCGGTCGAGCATCCGCAGTTGCAGGCGCGCGGCCTGGTCACCGAGGTGCCGCGGGCCGGCCAGCCGGCGCAGCGGCAGATCGCCTGCCCGATCAAGTTCTCGGCGGGGCTGGAGGCGCCGCGCCACACCGGCACGGCGGTGGGCGCGCACAGCCTGGAGGTGCTGCGCGAGCTGGGCTTCGACGACGAGCAGATCGCCGCGCTGAAGGCGCACAAGGTGCTGGGCTGAGCGGCGAACGGATAGAGCGAATCCGCCCTTATTCGACCCGCTGTTCGCCGCTGAACACCAGGGTCGCCCGGCAGCGCCGGCAGAAGTAGCGGCGGCCCTGGCGCACCAGGCTGTGGCGCTGGGCGGAGAAGGGGAACTCGCCGTTCGGGCACTGGCATTGGTAAACGTAGCGGGTGCTCTTGCGCCGGCTGACGGCATAGCTGTGGCAGCGATCCGGCGGCAGTTCGTAGACCCCGCGCATGACCAGCTGCCATTCCTCGCCATGGGGCTGGATGCGCCCGCCGAACATCTGGTGGGCGACCAGGTGCGCCACTTCATGGGCCACGGTCTGCTGGAGGAAGTGCTCGCGGTTTTCCGTGTACAGCTTGGGGTTGAAGCGCAGCAGGTTTTCCGTGAGGTGGGCGACGCCGGCCTTCTGCCCGCGCAGCTTGAAGCTGACTTCGGGGCGGGGAAAGCGGCGCTTGAAGAAGTCTTCGGCCTGCCGGTAGCAGGCTTCGACGCGGGCGTGGATGAGTTCGGGCATATGCCGATTATGCCGAAGAAGCGCGCGCCGATCTGCTGCGCGTCGTCGGCAACCCGGCTATCGCCGCTCTTGTGGGAGCGCATCCGCCCGAGAATGAAACCAGCGGAAAACACAAAGCCGCCAGAAGGCGGCTTTGTCGGCGGCAGGCCGGGGGTTGCCAATCAAGCGTTTCAGCTGGTGTAGACCGGGCCCACACCGAAGCCCCAGAGAATCACCGACGTGGCGATCATCGCCACCAGCACCACCAGGCCGACGGCCAGGACCGAGCTGGAGAACATGAAGCCTTCGTCCTCGGGGATGTTCATGAAGGTCGGCAGGCCCGCATACAGCAGGTAAACCGTGTAGCAGATGGCCGCGGTGCCGATGAACATGGCCAGCCACAGGTTCGGATAGAGCGCCGCGACGCCGCCGATGAACAGCGGGGTGGCCGTGTAGGCGGCGAACACCACGCACTGGGTCATGCTCGGGCTGGAGTCGTAGGTGCGGGCCATCCAGTGGATGAAGGCGCCCATCACGGCGATCCCGGCGAGCATGGCCAGGTAGGACATGATGGTCATCTGCAGCGCGCTGGCTGCGGTCAGCTTGACCGGGTCACCATCGCCGATCGTCCAGCCCACCTCGGTGGTGCCGAAGTAGGCGCAGAGCGCCGGGATGGCCGCAAGAATCAGGACGTGGGTCAGGTACATGTGGCTGATGCTTTCTTCTTCGCCACGGATTTCTTGCCATTCTTGATCGGGATGGGTGAAAAGCCCCCAGACGTGGTTAATCATGCAGTCACCTCCGCTTTTTTATTGTCGATCGCCCCGTGCGTAGCGCCCGGGGCGCATAGGCAGCGCCGCCGGGTGCAGGCCGAATCACTGCGACCGTATGTCGCAGTATAGGCAGAGGCTGGAGGCCGCGTGAGCCGTGGCTTTAGAGCGAATTGCTCTCTGTGGCTCAGCTGTAATAGCGCTGTAGTATTTCCATCGCCAGGTTGATCGACTGCAGACGGCTGGTGCTGCCGCCGCGATCCGGGTGGTGCTGGCTCACCAGTTGCCGGTAGCGCAGCTTGATGGTGGCGAGATTGAGCGGTTGGTCGCCGCCCAGCTCGAACAGTTCGAGCGCCGCGCGCTTCTCGTCACCGCCCTGCATGCGCGTCCAGAAGCTGGCCAGCAGCTTCTGCACATCGGCTTCGGCGGTGTCGCGCAGATGCTGTAGATCGAGATAGTAGTCGCGCAGCCGATCATGCTCGGCCAGCTCACTGTTGCCTGGCTGCCAGGGCAGCAGCTGCATGCACAGCGGGTTGATCTGCAGGTGGGCGCTCCGGGCCTGCCAGAGGCGGTCGCGCAGCCGATAGAGGGCGTTGAACAGCAGGAAGTGGGTGCGAAACAGCACCAGCTTGTCGGCCAGGTCGAGGTGCGGAATGTGCGTGGAATGGCGTTGCTTGAGCTGCTGGATCAGCTGGAATTCGCTGATCCCGGCCGGCGCGGCGCGCAGCAGCTCGTGCAGCTGGTCGGCCAAGTCGAGGGCGGGGTTGAGTTCGCTATTCATCGTTTGAGCCTAACACGGGCTGCCGCCGCCGGCCTTTGTGCGTAAAATAGCCAGCTTTTCGCCTGCCCCCGGATTCCTCAGCGCCATGTCCACCAGCCTTTCGGTCAACCAGAACAAACTGCAGAAACGCCTGCGCCGCCTGGCCGGCGAAGCCGTCACCGACTTCAACATGATCGAGGATGGCGACAAGGTGATGGTCTGCCTGTCCGGCGGTAAGGACAGCTACACCATGCTCGACATCCTGCTGTACCTGCAGAAGGTGGCGCCGATCCGGTTCGAGATCGTCGCGGTGAACATGGACCAGAAGCAGCCGGGCTTCCCCGAGCACGTGCTGCCGGCCTACCTGGAGTCCATCGGTGTGCAGTACCACATCATCGAGAAGGACACCTACTCGGTGGTCAAGGACAAGATCCCGGAAGGCAAGACCACCTGCTCGCTGTGCTCGCGCCTGCGCCGCGGCACGCTGTACACCTACGCCGACGAGATCGGCGCGACCAAGATGGCCCTCGGTCACCACCGCGACGACATCCTGGAAACCTTCTTCCTCAACATGTTCTACGGCGGCACCCTCAAGGCCATGCCGCCCAAGCTGCTGTCCGACGACGGCCGCAACGTGGTGATCCGCCCGCTGGCCTACTGCAGCGAGAAGGACATCGAGGCCTATTCCGAACTCAAGGAATTCCCGATCATCCCGTGCAACCTGTGTGGCTCGCAGGAGAACCTGCAGCGCCAGGTGGTAAAGGAGATGCTGCTGGAGTGGGAGCGCAAATCGCCTGGACGTACCGAGATCATGTTCCGCGCCCTGCAGAACGTGGTGCCCTCGCAGCTGGCCGACCGCAACCTGTTCGACTTCCAGAGCCTGAAGATCGACGACAGCGCCACGCCGCGTTTTCTCGATGTGATGAGTCTGTGATCAGCAACCGGCCGCCTAGAGCGGCCGGTTTCCTTTCTAGCCGCGCATGATCAGCTCGGCCACTTCGCGGCCCTCGACGAACTGCTCCTGCACCAGACGCTGCACATCGGCCTCGCTGCGTACCTGATACCAGGCGCCGGACGGGTAGACGCTGAGCGTCGGCCCCTGGTCGCAGGGGAACTGGCACTGGGTGCGGGTGAGATGTACGCCGCCCGCGCACTCCAGCTTGCCGGCCGCTTTCAATTGTTCGCGCAGCATCTTCCACAGCGGCAGGGCGCCACGGCGGGTGCAGCGCGGGCCGTTGCACAGCAGCACGCGATACTGGTGTGGCGGAATGCACGACCAGCTGTGGCGCTCCGGCAGTTGCGGAATGTCCACGCAGCCCAGATGCCGCTCCGGCTGCTGGATCAGTGCGGCCAACGCGGCGACATCTTCGGCATTGCCGGCGCAGACGAAGACCTGCGCGGCGTGCGCGCCGGTCTGGGTCTTGAGCCGGTCGCGCAGCCAGTCCAGCTGCTGACTGCCGCCCAGCGGGTCGAGATCGACCAGCAGCAGCGGCAGTTCGCCGGCTTCCAGGCAGCCGCGCAGCCGCGTCCACAGCGCGGCGTGGCCGGCGCCGGTATCACACAGAGCGTCCAGCACGGTGGCGCCAAGGTGCTCGACCAACTGGCGGCGCAGCAGCTCGGCAAAGCTGCCTTGGTTCAGGTCTGGCCCGGCGAACAGCACGCGGGCGTAGTGGGCGGTCTTCATGGCGTTTCTCGAAGCAGGGGTTGCAGCGCCTGCCATAGGGATTCGGGATCGGCGAAGGCGCGTTCCACCTCGGGCAGTTCCGGGCGCGCCAGCAGCAGCACCGGCAAGCCCCGTTCGCGGGCCACCTGCAGCTTGGCCTCGGTGGCCGCGCCGCCACTGTTCTTGCTGATCAGCACGTCAAAACCTTCGCTGGCGAACAGCTCGCGCTCGCCCTGCAGATCGAACGGGCCGCGGTTGGCGATGATCCGTGCCCGCGCATTGCCCGGATGGGCGTCGAGCAGGCGCAGGGTCCAGAATTGTTCCGCGGGGATCGCCTCAAGGTGCTCCAGCGGCTCGCGGCCGAGGGTGAAGAAGGGTCGGCGAAAAGGCGCCAGGGCGCTGCGCAGCTCGGGCCAGTCGGCCACTTCGCGCCAGTCGTCTCCGCTGCCGGCTAACCAGCCGGGGCGGCGCAGGGCCCAGCAGGGGATGCCGGATAGTTGCGCGGCGCGGGCAGCGTTGGCGCTGATCTGCGCGGCATAGGGGTGGGTGACGTCCAGCAGCAGGTCGATGCCCTCGGCGCGGATGAACTCGGCCAGGCCCTCGGCACCACCGAAGCCGCCAACGCGCACCTGGCAGGCCAGGTCCTGTGGCACCTTGCCCAGCCCGGCCAGGCTGTAGATATGCGCCGGGCCGAGGCGGCGGGCAATGCTCAGGGCGTCGCCGACCCCGCCGAGCAGGAGGAGGCGTGGGCTCACGGCTTGCGCACCTGCAGCAGGGTGATCGGCAGGGCGCTGCGCCAGGTGTCGAAGTCGCCCAGCGGCTGGGCCTGGGCCACGCTGATGCGGGTCAGCTCGCCGCCGTGCTGTTCGCGGAAGGCCACCAGCATGGCCTCGCTTTGCAGGGTCACCGCGTTGGCGACCAGCCGGCCGCCGGGCTTGAGCGCCTGCCAGCACTGCTCCAGCACGCCGGGCACGGTGACGCCACCGCCGATAAAGATCGCCTCGGGTCGCTCCAATCCATCCAGCGCCTGCGGGGCGCTGCCGGCCACCAGCTGCAGGGCCGGCACGCCGAGGGCGTCGCGGTTGTGCTGGATCAGTTGCTGGCGGCCATTGTCGGCCTCGATGGCGATGACTCGGCAGCTGGGGTGGGCGCGCATCCACTCGATGCCGATCGAACCGCAACCGGCGCCCACGTCCCACAGCAGCTCGCCGGGTGTCGGCGCCAGGCGGGCCAGGGTGATGGCGCGTACGTCGCGCTTGGTCAGCTGGCCGTCGTGGCGATAGGCCTCGTCCGCCAGGCCGCAGGTAAGCGGCAGGCGCACGGCATTGGCGTCGGCCAGGCATTCCACCGCCAGCAGGTTGAGGGCGGCGACTTCGTCGATGCTCCAGCTGTCGGCCAGACCGTCGATGCGCCGTTCCAGCTCGCCGCCGAGGTGTTCCAGCACCGTCAGCCGGCTGGAACCGAAGCCGCGCTCGCGCAGCAGGCTGGCGATGGCGGCCGGGCTGCCGCCGTCATTGCAGAGGATCAGCAGGCGCTGGCCGGCATGGATCTGCGCGTGCAGCGCCGCCAGTGGGCGCGCCACCACCGAGAGCAGGGCCACCTCCTGCAGCGCCCAGCCCAGGCGCGCGGCGGCCAGGGAGTAGGAGGAGGGCGCCGGCAGCACGCGCATCTCACCTTCGGCCAATTGCCGCGCCAGGCTGGCGCCGACGCCGAACAGCATGGGGTCGCCGCTGGCCAGCACGCACACAGGCGTGCCGCGCCGCTGCAGCACCGGCGCCAGGCTGAACGGGCTCGGCCAGCTCTGCCGCGGTGCGCGGATGCACGGCGGCAGCAGCTGCAGCTGGCGCGGTGCACCGACGATCTGCTCGGCCGCCAGCAGCGCGCGGCGCGCGGCCTTGCCCAGGCCGGCGTAGCCGTCTTCGCCGATTCCCACCACCGTCAGCCAGGCTGTCATGCGTGTTTCCTTGATCTGTTGCGGGCGACACGCGGGCTTGGCCGGGCGCCGGAAAAAGCGGGCATAATAGCGTCTTCGTCGGTGCCCGGCGTTCTCACGGACGTCATGGGCCTAAGAGGGAACACGGACCAACCGTGGCTGCCCCCGCAACTGTAAGCAGCGAGTCGCTACGCACATGCGCCACTGAGCAATCGGGAAGGCCGCGCAGCGATGATGACCTGCCAGCCAGGAGACCTGCCGACGACGCTAGTCGCGAGTGCCAACATCGGGCGGGGTGTACCGATGCCAAGGAATCCCTATGGGCGGATTCCGCTGGTTCGGTCGCCGCGTCGTTGTTGTGGATGACCGTTTTGCGCGACCTCCCTGCCGTCGATTCCTGCGTGCCACGCCCCAGTGCGTGCCCCGGCCTGCTGCGCATCGTTGCCGCGCTGGACGGCGGCATCTGCCGGGTCAAGCTGCCCGGCGGCCGGCTCTCCAGCGCCCAGGCGCGGGCCATCGTCGCGGCCGCCACGGCCCATGCCAGCGGCGTGCTGGAACTGACCAATCGCAGCAACCTGCAGATTCGCGGCGTGCGCGACAGCGAGCACGCCGCTCTGGTGCAGCACCTGCTGGCCGCCGGCCTCGGCCCGCGGGTTGCCGCCGCCGACGATGTGCGCAACCTGCTGCTCAGCCCCGCCGCCGGTCTCGACCCGGCCGCGCTGCTCGACGTGCGTCCGCTGGCCGGGCAACTGCTCGACCTGCTGCAGGATCATCGCGAGTTCCACGCCCTGTCCGCCAAGTTCGCCCTGCAGCTGGACGGCGGCGAAGCCCTGACCATGCTCGACCACCCCCACGACCTGTGGCTCGGCGCCATGCCCGGCGCCGAGCCGCTGCTGGCCTTCGGCCTGGCCGGCTGCCCGCTCGATGCCCCGCTGGCGGCGGTGACGCCCGCGCAGGCCGTGCCCCTGGTGGACGCCGTGCTGCGCCTGTTCCTCGAACTGGCCGGCGCCGAGCACAGCCGCATGCGCCAGCTGCTGGCCGCGCTGCCGCGCGGCGAATTTCTCGACCAGCTGCAGGCGCGCCTGCCGTTCCCGCTGCGCCGCGACCCGGCCGTGCTGGGCTGGCGTCGCGCCACCGGGGCCAGCGCCGTCCCGCTCGGCGCGCACGCGCAGCGCCAGGCGGGCCGGCAGCTGATCCTGGCTGCCGCCCAGCTGGGGCGGATCGGCGCCGGGCAACTGCACGCCCTGGCCGATCTGGCCGAGCGGTACGGCGACGCCAGCCTGCGCCTGACCCCCTGGCAAGGCCTGCTGCTGCCGAATATTCCCACCGCGCAGGTGCCCCGGGTGCAGCAAGAGCTGCATGCCCTCGGCCTGCTGCTGGATGCCCGCGAGCCTCTGAGCCAGCTGCTCGCCTGCAGCGGCTCCGCCGCCTGCGCCAGGGGCCTGGCCGACACCAAGGCCGATGCCCGTCGGCTGGCCGAGCTGCTGCGCGCCGGCAACGTGCGCCCGCAGGTGCACCTCAGCGGCTGCCCGCGCTCCTGCGCCGCCGCGCATACCGCTCCGCTCACCCTGCTGGCCCAGCCCGGCGGGCGTTACCAGCTCTATCAGCGCGCCGCGGGCGTGGCCGGTTTCGGCCGCCTGCTGGCGCCTTCCCTCAGCATCGAAGAAGCCGGCGCCTGGTTCGCCGCGCAGCCCGCATCAGGAACCTCTGTATGATCGATTACATCCGCGACGGCCAGGAAATCTACCGCCAGTCCTTCGCCACCATCCGCGCCGAGGCCGACCTGTCGGCCATCCCGGCCGACCTGGAAAAGCTCGCCGTGCGCCTGATCCACGCCTGCGGCATGGTCGACGTGGTGCAGGACCTGCGCTTCTCGCCGGGTGCCGGCGCCGCCGGCCGCGCCGCCCTGGCCAAGGGCGCGCCGATCCTCTGCGATGCGCGGATGGTCGCCGAGGGCATCACCCGCGCGCGCCTGCCGGCCAATAACCCGGTGATCTGCACCCTGCACGATGCCGGCGTGGCGGAGCTGGCCTTTGAGCTGGGCAATACCCGTTCGGCAGTGGCCCTGGAGCGCTGGCGCGAACAGCTTGAAGGCAGCGTGGTGGTGATCGGCAACGCGCCGACCGCGCTGTTCTACCTGCTGGAAATGCTCGACGCCGGCGCGCCCAAGCCGGCGCTGATCCTCGGCATGCCGGTGGGCTTCATCGGCGCGGCCGAGTCGAAGGACCTGCTCGCCGCCGACAGCCGCGGCGTGCCCTATGTGATCGTGCGCGGCCGGCGTGGCGGCAGCGCGATGGCCGCGGCGGCGGTCAACGCTCTGGCCACGGAGGTGGAATGATGAGCGCTATGGAACGCCCCGGAAAAGGACGTCTGCTCGGCCTCGGCGTCGGCCCCGGCGACCCAGAGCTGATCACCCTCAAGGCCCTGCGTCTGCTGCAATCGGCGCCGGTGGTCGGCTACTTCGTGGCCAAGGCCAAGGCGAATAAAGGCCAGGGCGGCAACGCCTTCGGCATCATCGAGGCGCACCTGAGCGAGACCCAGCAGCGCCTGCCGCTGGTCTACCCGGTGACCACCGAGAAACTCGAACCGCCGCTGAGTTACGAGGATGTGATCAGCGACTTCTACGACACCTGCGCGGTGCAGATCGCCCTGGAGCTGGACGCCGGCCGCGACGTGGCGGTGATCTGCGAGGGCGACCCGTTCTTCTACGGCTCCTACATGTACCTGCATGATCGCCTGGCCGGACAGTACGAGGCGCAGGTGGTGCCCGGCGTGTGTTCCATGCTCGGCTGCGCCTCGGTGCTCGGCACGCCGCTGGTGTACCGCAACCAATCCTTGAGCGTGCTCTCCGGCGTGCTGCCCGAGGACGAACTCAAGCGCCGCCTGCAGGACGCCGAAGCCGCCGTGGTGATGAAGCTCGGGCGCAACTTCGACAAGGTGCGCCGGGTGCTGCGCGAGCTGGGCCTGGATCAGCGTGCGCACTACGTCGAGCGGGCGACCATGGACAGCCAGCGCATCGTGCCGCTGGATGAAGTGGAGCCGCTGGCCTCGCCGTATTTCTCGATGATCCTGGTGCCGGGCGAGAAATGGCGCGGGTAGGTTGGGTTGAGCGCAGCGAAGCCCAACGCTTGGGATCGCCACCCGCTGTTGGGCTTCGTCGCGATGCTCCTCAACCCAACCTACGTTCGCCGCAGCCTATTTCCAACAGGATCCAGCCATGACCCCATCCCCGGCCATCGTCATTCTCGGCGCCTCCGCCCTGGCCACCGCCCGCCGCCTGCAGGGCCTCTACCCGCAGGCGGCGATCCATGGCCTGCGCGAGCGGGTGACGGGCGTCGAGCAGCCCTACGACGACTTCGGCGTCACTCTGCGCGGGCTCTATCGCGCCGGCACGCCGATCATCGCCCTGTGCGCCGCCGGCATCGTTATCCGCAGTCTGGCTCCGGTATTGGCGGAGAAGGGCGCCGAGCCGGCGGTGCTGGCCGTGGCCGAGGACGGCAGCGCCGTGGTGCCGCTGCTCGGCGGGCTCAGCGGGGTCAATGTCCTGGCCCGCGAGATTGCCGCGCTGCTGGCCGTGGCGCCGGCCATCACCACCAGCGGCGAGCTGCGCTTCGGCACCTGCGTACTCAACCCGCCGGAAGGCTACGTACTGGCCGACCTGGAGCAGGGCAAGCGCCTGGTCAGCGACCTGCTCGGCGGCGAGTCGCTGCGCATCGATGGCCATGCGCCCTGGCTGCAGGTGGCGAACCTGCCGCTGGATGCGCAGGCCAGCCGCTGCATCCGCATCAGCCCACAACTGGCGGAGCAGGGCGGTGTGCTGCTGATCCACCCGCGCCTGGTGCTGGCCCGCTGCAGTGCGCTGGACGGCGATCTGCCCGATACCGTGCGCGTCGTCCTGCAGCAGGCTGGCCTGGCCGAGGCGGCACTGGCCGCGCTGTTGGTCGATGCCGCCGCGATGGCCCAGCCGCAGTTGGCCGCCGCAGCCGCCGAGCTGGGCGTGCCGCTGCGATTTATCGACGCTACCGCCAGCCTGCCCGCCGCTGTCTATGAACAAGTGGGCATCAGCCTGCACCTGGCTGCCAGCCCAGAGGCCGCGGCGCAAACCGGCAAGCCGCGCGGTCGCCTCAGTGTGATCGGCCTCGGCCCCGGTTGCGCCGAACTGATGGCCCCGGCCGTGCGCCAGGCGCTGGACCAGGCCGAGGATGTGCTGGGCTACGAGACCTACGTGAACATGGCCGGGCCGTTCCGCGCCGAACAGCTGCTGCACGCCAGCGACAACCGCGAGGAATTGCAGCGCGCCGCTCATGCCTTCGAGCTGGCCGCCCAGGGCCGACGCGTGGTTATGGTGTCGTCTGGCGACCCCGGCGTGTTCGCCATGGCCGCCGCCGTGCTGGAAGCGCTAGAGGCGTCCAGCGATGCGGCCTGGCAGGCGGTGGAACTGGAGGTGCTGCCGGGCATCTCCGCCGCCCTGGCCACCGCGGCCAAGGCCGGCGCGCCGCTGGGTCATGACTTCTGCATGCTGTCGTTGTCGGACAACCTCAAGCCCTGGGCCATGATCGAGAAGCGCCTGGATCACGCCGCCGCCGCCGACCTGGCCATGGCCTTCTACAACCCGATCTCCCGCGCGCGCCCCTGGCAGCTCGGTCGCGCCCTCGACATCGTCCGCCAGCACCGCACGCCGCAGACCCTGGTGGTACTCGGCCGCGACATCGGCCGCCCGGCCGAGGCGCTGCGCGTGCTGACCCTCGGCGAGCTGAGCGCGGAGCTGGTGGACATGCGCACCCTGGTGATCATCGGCTCCAGCCAGACCCGCCGCTTCCCCCGCGCGGGTGGCGGCGAGTGGGTGTATACGCCACGCTGGTATCCGCAGGACTAGAAGTGCCCGCCGGCCACATGGTGCAGCATTCTTTGTTGGGTGGATAATGCTCTGCTTATCCACCATTACGGCGGCACAGAGCGAACCAGAAGGCGACTTTGAGCAGGTTCTAAGATGGCTGTTGTCGTATCTGCTGTTCTATAGGTTGCAGGTCAACTGGTAGAGGTGGGCCGGCTCATCGAGTCGGCGCCCGGCCAGTTGGGCAATTTTCGCAAGCTGTTCGGTACTCAGGTTGTAGCCCTCATCGCCACGTTGTTCCTCGATCCAGCCCATGATCCGGGTCAGCTGATCGTCGCAGCCTACGGGAAGCTCTATTTCATCCCGGAGCTCCTCCGTCTCGCGATCAAATACCTCAATAACAAATTTCATGGCTCATCCTCGCGGTTATTGTCTGAGTCTGTTGGGATAGATATTCGCTGGGTAATCAGCTCTGCAGCGCCTCGCCGATGGCATAGAAATGCCCGCCGGCCACATGGTGCAGGCTGCGCCAGGCCGGGTCGGCGTCTTCGAATTGCCAGCGGCCGTCCTTGAACACCCGCTCATCCGCCCAGGCAGCGACCACTTCGCCGATGAACAGGTCGTAGGTGTTCTGGTTGTGCGGCTCAGGAATCAGCTCGCAGGCCAGCCAGGCCGAGCAACCGGCGACGAAGGGCAGGTCGTGGCCGGGCAGCTCGAACAGCTGCACGCCGGCCTTGGCCAGCTTGTCCGGATCGTCCTTGAGGCTGTGGTTGCCGACCTGCTCGGTCAGTTGCAACTGCGCCGCCGTCGGCACCTGGATCACGAAACGGCCGCTGCGCTCGATCAGCTCGCGGGTGCGGGTGGCCTTGTCCAGCACCACGGTCAGCTTGGGCGGCGCAAAATCCAGTACACAGGCCCAGGCTGCGGCCATCACGTTGTCCACGCCGGCGTGGCGGGCCGAGACCAGCACGGTGGGGCCGTGGTTGAGCAGGCGGTAGGCCTTGGCCAGGTCGACGGCGGCGAGGTGGGGATGCATGGCGGCTCCTGATGGCGGGATTCGGGATGGGCGGGGGCAATTGCGGCTGGCTGGTCGCCGGCGACGGGGCAGAGTGTCGCTGTTGCGATTTTTCTGCAGCGCACTTGGTGCTAAATAGAGTGGCTAACCCTATCGCGTAATGCCGTGCAACGAGAACCGCTATGAGCACCCATCCTGAGACCAGCCGTGAGCATCCAGTCAGCCAGCCTGTGGCGGCGGTGAGCCTATGATCGAAGTCACCGAGGTTTCCATCGCCGAACTGCGCGCCGCGCTCGAAGCCGGCCGCACCAGCGCCGTCGAACTGGTCCAGGCCTACTTCGACCGGATCGACGCCTACGATGGCCCAGCCACGCCCACCGCGCTGAATGCCGTGGTGGTACGCAACCCCGACGCACTGGCCGAGGCGCAGGCCTCCGACGCCCGCCGCGCGCGTGGCGAGACCCTCGGCCCGCTGGATGGGATCCCCTACACGGCCAAGGACAGCTACCTGGTCAAAGGCCTTACTGCCGCCTCCGGCAGCCCGGCGTTCAAGGACCTGGTCGCCCAGCGCGACGCCTTCACCGTCGAGCGCCTGCGCGCTGGCGGCGCCATCTGCCTAGGCAAGACCAACATGCCGCCCATGGCCAACGGCGGCATGCAGCGCGGCGTGTATGGCCGTGCGGAAAGCCCGTACAA
Organism: Pseudomonas sp. L-22-4S-12; assembly: GCF_009799935.1. NCBI lineage: Bacteria > Pseudomonadati > Pseudomonadota > Gammaproteobacteria > Pseudomonadales > Pseudomonadaceae > Pseudomonas > Pseudomonas sp. L-22-4S-12. The sequence goes on from NZ_WELL01000002.1 coordinate 167,376, forward strand.
CGCCGCTTACCTCACCGCGCCGTTCGCCTCGGGCTCGTCCAACGGCGCCGGCACCGCCACCGCGGCCAGCTTCGCCGCCTTCGGCCTGGCCGAGGAAACCTGGTCGAGTGGCCGAGGCCCGGCCTCGAACAATGGCCTGTGCGCCTACACGCCGTCGCGCGGGGTGATCTCGGTGCGCGGCAACTGGCCGCTGACCCCGACCATGGACGTGGTGGTGCCTTATGCGCGAACCATGGCCGACCTGCTCGAAGTGCTCGACGTGGTGGTGGCGGACGACCCTGAGACCCGTGGCGACCTCTGGCGCCTGCAGCCCTGGGTGGCGATCCCCAAGGCCTCGACGGTGCGCCCGGCTTCCTACCTGGAACTCGCCGCCACGCGTGATGCCCTCAAGGGCAAGCGCTTTGGCGTGCCGCGCATGTTTATCAACAAGGATGAGCTGGCAGGAACAAGCGAAAAACCCGGTATTGGCGGCCCGACCGGCCAGCGCATCCATACCCGGCCCTCGGTGATCGAGCTATGGCAGGCGGCGCGCCAGGCCCTCGAAGCCGCAGGCGCCGAAGTGATCGAGGTGGACTTCCCGCTGGTCTCCAATTGCGAGGGCGATCGCCCCGGCGCGCCGACCGTGTTCACCCGCGGCATCGTCTCCAAGGAGTTCTTACACGACGAGCTGTGGGAGCTGTCGGCCTGGGGCTTCGACGATTTCCTGCGGGCCAATGGCGATCCCAAGCTGAACCGCCTGGCCGACGTCGACGGCCCGCTGATCTTCCCCCACGACCCGGGCACCCTGCCCAATCGCGAAGACGATCTGGCTGCCGGCATGGACGAGTACGTGAAGATGGCCCAGCGCGGCATCAAGTCGTGGGACCAGATAGCTACGCTGCCCGATGGTCTGCGCGGCCTGGAAAAGACCCGCAAGTTGGATCTGGAAGACTGGATGGACGGTCTCGGCCTCGACGCGGTGCTGTTCCCCACCGTGGCCGACGTCGGCCCGGCGGACGCCGATGTGAATCCGGCCTCGGCGGATATCGCCTGGAGCAACGGCATCTGGGTGGCCAACGGCAACCTGGCCATCCGCCACCTGGGCGTGCCCACTGTCACCGTGCCGATGGGCGTGATGGCGGACATCGGCATGCCGGTGGGGCTGACCTTTGCCGGGCGTGCTTATGACGATTCGGCGTTGCTGCACTTGGCAGCGGCGTTCGAGGCGACAGGCTCGAAGCGCTTGGTGCCGCCGCGGACTCCGCCGTTGGGGCGGGGGTGATAGGGGGGCGTTGCCTGGGGGGCAGATAACGTGTGCTGCGTTATCTGCCGGATTTTTCGTGCCGCTGCTTGTTGTCGCGCTGGTTGATGCATTGGTTCCGCCCTGCTGGGCGGGTCCCTTTTGGCAGTCGCCCCAAAAGGAACCAAAAGGTCTTGCCCCTGCATCCGGCCCTGCGCTTCGCTCCATCGCCGTTCCAGGGGCCCGCCGCGAAGGGCCATCCCTGGCCCATCGCGGCTCTCGCGGCATCCATGCCGCTCAACCCCTTCCACGACGATTCCGCTCACCCTCCTGAAGGGGCGTTTGGTGCTGCCTGACAGTTCCGCGTGCTTTTCGTGGGAGCGGCTTTAGCCGCGATAGCAAGCAATAAGGTGCCGCCCGTTATCGCGGATAAATCCGCTCCCACAAAAGATGCATTGAGTGAGCCGTTCACTCCCAGACAGATCGAATCCTGATGGCCGATCATCCGCGAAGCGGCAAGAAGAGCTAACAAGCAACTCGGAGCCCGAACCCCGTCAGGAGGCCGAAACGTAGCGAAGCGGAGTAACAGCCGTAGGCTGGCCCGCAGGGCGAGCGCAGCGAGTAGTGGAGGTGTTGCGCAGGGGGACGAGCCGCATGGATGCGGCGACGACTGCATGGATGCAGGAGGTAGGGAGAAGCAGGATGCCAGAGCCGAGAGGCTTAAAGGGCCATGGATGGCCCTTGTCAGCCGGCCCCCGGAGCGGCAACGGAGGGAAGGAAGTTTCGCGTAGCGAAACCCGGATGTCGGGCGCGCTTTCTCTTTGGTTACTTTCTGCGCGGGCAAAGAGATACGGAGCGAAGCGGAGTAACAGCCGCAGGCTGGCCCGCAGGGCGAGCGAAGCGAGTCAAGTGACTCGCCGTGCGAGGCGAAATCTGTAGTTTCAGCCGAGGAAAGTGTTGCGATTTAGAGCCGAAATTTCGGCCAAAAAACGTGGTCTGTCCCCGTTTATCCTCGTTTACCTCGGAAACCAGGCGCCATAAAACCATCGCAATAAATGATGGCTACCTGCCATAATCGTGCCGCGTAGGCCGCTAAGACGAGATCTAGAGGCTATCCATACCTACCCTGAAAGGGATTTCCCATGCAAAACCGCTTCAAGCTGTTTGTCAGCGCACTCGGCCTCGCAATTCTTGCAGGTTGTGCTTCCGTACCAATGGACACCCCCTCGGCAGACGCCGCGCTGAAGGCCTTTCCCACACCGCCAGCCGATCAGGCCGGGCTGTATATTTATCGCGACAGCTTCGCTGGCCAGGGACTGAAAAAGACTCTGAAGGTCGATGGCGAAGTGATTGGCGAGACAGCCAACCGCACCTACTTCTACCGCCTTGTCAGCCCGGGCAATCGCGTCATCGCCACCGAGTCCGAATTCAGCGACAACACCATCAACCTGATGGCCGTCGCCGGTCAGAACTACTACGTGCGCCAATCCATCAAGATGGGCGTATTCGTCGGGGGCGCCAAGCTGGAAGTCGTTCCGGAGGCAACTGGCCAAGCGCACCTGCAGAAGTGCGAACTAGCGAAGTAGTCGATCCCCGCGCCTGGGAGCAATGGTTCTGTAACCGCCGTGGTCAATGGCAACCGATAGACACCGGCTCAGTCAATTGCTCCCAGCCTTCTGCAACAGGTAACTATCCATAATCCACCCATTCCGCTCCCGCGCCTGCGCGCGAGTCGCGGCAATCCGCTGCGCCACCTCATCCAGCGGCCCGGCAATCAGAATCTCGTCCGCCGTCCCCACATACGCCCCCCAATAGATATGCAGGCCCTGTCCGACAAACCGTAGGTAGGTGTCCTTGGCATCAAGCATCACCGCCACGCTGTCCACGCCTTGTGGCCAGCCCTCGGCCAGCAGGCGGCCGGTGGTGATTTCCACGGCGCGGCCGATCTGGTTCAGTGGTACGCGGTGGCGGGCGGTGAGGGCCTGCAGGCTGGTGATGCCGGGTATCACGTCATAGCTGAGGTCGCTGCGCGCGGCGGCGATGGCCTCGACGATGCGGATGCTGCTGTCGTATAGCGAGGGATCGCCCCAGACCATGAAAGCGGCCGTCTCGCCGTCGCTCATCTGCTCGTCGATCAGTTGCTCGAACACCGCCTGCTTGTCGCGGTTCAGCTCGTCCACGCTGGCGCGGTAGTCGGCGGCGTCGCGTTCGCGTTCCGGCTGCACGCCCTCGGCGAATCGAAGCATGCGTCCTTCGAGGAAGCGCTCGCAGATTTCCCGGCGCAGGGCGTTGAACTTGTGCTTGGCCGGGCCCTTGTCCATCAGGAAGATCACATCACTGCGGCGCAGGGCCTTGATCGCCTGTTGGGTGATGTAGTCCGGGTCGCCGGCGCCGATGCCGACCAGCAGCAGTTGTTTCATGGTCTGTTCCAGGTGGGCGCGCGGGTGCTTGGCGCCAGTTCGTCGATGTGGTGGTAGTCGGCGCCCAGCTCAAAGGCCAGCTGGCGGGCGCGGCCGAGGCGGATGGGCACGCGCTCGATGTCCAGCAGCAGGCCGGGGCAGGGTAGCGCGGTAAGCCGCGGCCAGTCGCGCAGGCGGCCGTCGGTGAGCAGCAGCAGGCGCTGCTGTTCGCCCGGTTTGTGGCGTTGCCGGCGGATGAGCCAAGGCGTGGCTAGTTGCAGTGCCTCGATGATCGGGGTGCCGCCGCCGGCGCCGAGCTGATTCAGCCAGCTGTGTAGCTCAGGCGAGGCCTTCTGCCCTTGCCACAGCCAGCGCGGCCGGGCGCCGCCGGCTTCGAGCACAGCCAGGCGTGCGCGCTGGCGGTAGGCGCTGGCGAACAGCTCGGCGAGCAGGCCCTTGGCCTGGGCCAGGGCGCCATGCCGACGGGTGCTGGCCGAGGCATCGACTATCACCAGCCACAGCTGGCCGGGGCGCAGGCGGCGGGCGTGCCAATGCAGGTCGGCGCGGCGGTGCGGGCGGCCGTGGGCGAGGGTTGCCGGCCAGTCGATGCGCGTGGGCGTGCCAGTGCCACGTGCGCCGCTGCGTCCGCCTTGGGCCTGGCCGGGTTTGGGGAGGGCATCCGCGCCTGGGGCCTGGCGCGGGCGGATGCTCAGGGCTTTTTTGGCCAGGCCGGCGGTTCGCGGCGTTCGCCGAGCGCTACGGTCTGCGGCGGCAGCGCGCCCCACAGGCCTTCGCCCTGGTCCGGTTGCGAGGGCTGTTGTTCCGACTGGTTCGGCGCGGGTGGCTGGCTGGTAGCAGGCGGCGCGAGTTCGCGGCGGCGATGGGCGAGGACGAAGGGCTCCAGAGCGTCGATGTCCTGCACCTCGATCTGGCTGGCGCCGCGCCAGGCGGCGTGGGCGCGGGCGCCGCGCAGCCACACCAGGTCGGCGCGCAGGCCGTCCACGGCGGCGGCGAAGCAGCGCTGGGCGATGGCGTCCAGGCTGGCGTCGTCCAGTGCGATTGCACTCAGGCGCTGGCGGGCCTCCGCGCAGCGCTGGCGCAGGGCTTCCTGCTCGCTTTGCCACTGGGCGAGGAAGGTCTCGGGGGCGTCGTCGAAGGCTAGGCGGCGGCGGACGATCTCGGCACGCTGCGCCGGCTCGGGTGTGCCGCCGAGCTGCACCTTGAGGCCGAAGCGGTCGAGCAGTTGCGGGCGCAGTTCGCCTTCCTCGGGGTTCATGGTGCCGATCAGCACGAAGCGCGCCGGGTGGCTGTGCGACAGGCCATCGCGCTCGATGTGGTTGATGCCGCTGGACGCCACGTCGAGCAGCAGGTCCACCAGGTGGTCGGGGAGCAGGTTGACCTCGTCGACGTAGAGCACGCCGCCGTGGGCATTGGCCAGCACGCCGGGAGAGAAGCGCACGCGGCCCTCACCGAGCGCGGCGTCGAGGTCGAGGGTGCCGACGATGCGTTCCTCGCTGGCGCCCAGCGGCAGGGTGACGAAGCGTCCGCCGTCGAGCAGGTCGGCCACGCCGCGCGCCAGGGTGGACTTGGCCATGCCGCGCGGGCCTTCGATCAGCACGCCGCCCAGGGCTGGGTCGATGGCGGCCAGGCACAGCGCCAGCTTGAGCTCGTCGGCGGCCACCACGGCGGCCAGGGGGAAGTGGGGCTGCATGGCGTTACCTCAGGACAAGGGTTGAAGTTGGATAGGGCGATCGGTTAGCGTGGCAACCATCGTCTTGGAGATCAGCATGTCGTCTCGTCCTTTCCTGAACCGCCTCGTTCGCTGCGCCGCTGTCGGCGTGGCTGGTGTGCGCGCGCAGGTCGAGGCCGTCGCTTATTTCTTTTACGGGTATTGGTTTAGCCAGCGGCGCGCCTGATACCCCACAGGCGCCCCAGAGCAAAGGGTCGCCACCAGAGCGTTTCACGAAACCCCGGTCGGCCACCCGACCGGGGTTTTTGTTTTTCCGGCCCACAAGGCCAGCACGATGCAACCAGAGGATCGAAACATGACCGCTCACACCGCCTATTACCGCAGCTACCGCAACTCCGCCTGGCGATTTAGCAGTGCTGCCGCGCACCTCCGAGAATCCAGTCGAACACCCAGATAGCGCGCCGCGCGTGGCATGAGGCCACGCCGGACGAGGACCACCGCCATGAATGCTTCCGTTACTGCTCTGCGCGCTCAAACCGTGCCGCCATCCACCACTCGCCGCCGCGCCACGCCGCTGCCGAGCCCCACCGATCTGCGCCAGCGCCTGCCGCTGTCCGCCGCCCTCGCCAGTCAGGTGCAGACCCAGCGCCAGGCCATCCGCGCCGTGCTCGACGGCGCCGACCCGCGCCTGCTGGTCGTCGTCGGCCCCTGTTCCCTGCACGATCCGCTTGCCGCCCTGGAATACGCCGACCGCCTGGCCGCACTGGCCCCCGAGGTGAGCGACCAGTTGCTGCTGGTGATGCGCGCCTACGTCGAAAAGCCGCGCACCACCATCGGCTGGAAGGGCCTGGTGTATGACCCGCAGCTGGACGGCAGCGGCGACATGGCCGGCGGCCTGGAACTGTCGCGCCGGCTGATGCTGGCCATGCTCGAACGCGGCCTGCCGGTGGCCAGCGAACTGCTGCAGCCGCTGGTGGCCGGTTACTTCGACGACCTGCTGGGCTGGGCCGCCATCGGCGCGCGCACCAGCGAGTCGCAGGTACACCGCGAACTGGTCAGCGGCCTGGAGCTGCCGGTGGGCTTCAAGAACGGTACCGATGGCAGCCTGTCGATCGCCTGCGACGCCATGCGCTCGGCGGCGCATCCGCACCAGCATTTCGGCGTGGACGGCCTGGGTCGCCCGGCACTGGTCGAGACCGATGGCAACCCGGATACCCACCTGGTGCTGCGCGGCGGCCACGGCGGGCCGAACCATGATGCGGCCAGCGTGGCCGTGGCGCGGGCGAGCCTGGCGAAGCAGGGCATTGCCGCGCGGATCATGGTCGACTGCAGCCACGCCAACAGCGGCAAGGACCCGTTGCGCCAGCCGGCGGTGCTGCGCGACGTGCTCGACCAACGCCTGGCCGGCGACGCCAGCCTGCGCGGGGTGATGCTGGAGAGCCACCTGTTCGACGGCTGCCAGGCGCTGTCCGCCGAGCTGCGCTACGGCGTGTCGATCACCGACGGCTGCCTGGGCTGGAGCGGCACCGAGGCGATGCTGCGCGAGGCGGCCGAGCGACTGCGGGCGGGGCACTGAGGGCATCAGCTTTCCTCCGCATCCAGCAGCAGGTTTTCCAGCTGCGCCCGGTATTCGCCGGGCTCTTGCCAGAGGCCGCGCTGCTGGGCTTCCAGCAGGCGTTCGAGCATGTCCTGCAGCGCGCCGGGGTTGTGCTGCTGGATAAAGGCGCGGGTCTCGCGATTCAGCAGGTAGGCATCGGCCAGCAGGGCGTACTGGTGGTCGTCGACCAGTTCGCTGGTGGCGTCGAAGCCGAACAGGTAGTCGACCGTGGCGGCCAGCTCGAAGGCGCCCTTGTAGCCGTGGCGCTTCATCCCGGCGATCCACTTGGGGTTCACTGCACGGGCGCGCACCACGCGGTTCAGTTCTTCCTTGAGGGTGCGGATGCGCGGGTTGTCCGGTTGGCTGCTGTCGCCGAAGTAGCTGGCGGCCTTGGCGCCGCGCAGGGTCTCGACGGCCGCCAGCATGCCGCCCTGGAACTGGTAGTAGTCGTTGGAGTCGAGGAGGTCGTGCTCGCGGTTGTCCTGGTTGTGCAGTACCGCCTGTAGCTGCTGCAGGCGTTCGGCGAACTGCGCGCGCGCCGGCAGGCCCTCGACGCCCTGGCCGTAGGCGTAGCCGCCCCAGTTCAGGTAGACCTCGGCGAGATCCGCGCGGGTCTGCCACAGGCGTTCCTCCACCGCGTTCTGGATGCCGGCGCCATAGGCGCCCGGCTTGGCGCCGAAGATGCGCCAGCCCGCCTGGTGCCGCGCCTCGACCGGATCGAGGCCCTGGTCCTGATGGGCCAGGGTCTCCTGCCACACCCGTGCCGAGAGCGGGTTCATATGTTCCGGTTCGTCCAGTTCGGCCACTGCCTGCACGGCCGTATCGAACAGGCGGATCAGGTTGGCGAAGGCGTCGCGGAAGAAGCCGGACACGCGCAGGGTCACGTCCACCCGCGGGCGGCCGAGCTGCGCCAGCGGCAGCACCTCGATGCGTTCGACCCGCTGGCTGCCGGGCTGCCACACCGGGCGCACGCCGAGCAGGGCCAGGGCCTGGGCGATGTCGTCGCCGCCGGTGCGCATGGTCGCCGTGCCCCATACCGACAGGCCCAGGCGCCGCAGATGCTCGCCCTCGTCCTGCAGGTGGCGCTGCAGCAGGCGCTCGGCGCTCTGCACGCCGATGCGCCAGGCGGTGGGGGTGGGCAGGTGGCGCACGTCCACCGAATAGAAGTTGCGCCCGGTGGGCAGCACGTCCAGGCGCCCGCGACTGGGCGCGCCACTCGGCCCCGGCGGCACGAAGCGGCCTTCCAGTGCGGCGAGCAGGCCGTTTATTTCGGCGGCGCCGCAGGCGTCCAGCAGCGGGGCGATATGGCCGCGCAGCTCGTTCAGTACCGCGGCGCTGGCCGGACCCGCTGCGGGTGATTCGGGCTGCTCGATCAACTGCAGGGCCAGCAGCTCCAGGCGCTCACGGGTATCGCCACGGCTGCGCCAGGGATCAGTGCTCAGCGCCTGCAGGCTGTCCGGGCGCGGGCCGTGCCAGGGCTCGGCGGGCTCGCCGCCGAGTGGGTCGAATTCCAGCTCAAGGTCCTCGGCGAGGGCGCGCAGCAGGCTGGCGTGCCGGCCCTGACCGTCGCCCCGCGGGATGCGCACCAGGGAGAGCAGGGTGTCGCGGCGCAGGCGCCCGCTCGGCGATTCGCCAAAGCAGTGCAGGCCATCACGGATCTGCGATTCCTTGAGGTCGCACAGGTAGGCGTCCAGCTGCGGCAGCCAGCTGTCCGGGTCGTCGCCCACCTGCAGGCCCAGTTCGCGGTCGAGGCTGGCCTCGCGCACCTTGCGCTGGATCTCGCCGCGCAGCTCCACAGCGCGGCGCGGGTCGAGCTGGCTGGCCTCGTAGTACTCGTCGGCCAGGCGCTCCAGGTCGCGCAGCGGGCCGTAGCTCTCGGCGCGGGTCAGCGGCGGCATCAGGTGGTCGAGGATCACCGCCTGGGTGCGGCGCTTGGCCTGGGCGCCTTCGCCGGGGTCGTTGACGATAAAGGGGTAGAGGTTGGGCAGCGGGCCGAGGATCGCACTCGGCCAGCAGGCCTCGGACAGGCCGACGCTTTTGCCCGGCAGCCACTCCAGGTTGCCGTGCTTGCCGACATGGATCAGTGCGTCGACGGCGAATGCCGTGCGCAACCAGCAGTAGAAGGCCAGATAGCCGTGCGGCGGCACCAGGTCCGGGTCGTGGTACACCGCCGCCGCGTCCAGCTGGTAGCCGCGTGCCGGCTGGATGCCGACGAAGGTCAGGCCGAAGCGCAGGCCGGCGATCATCAGTCGGCCGGCGCGGTACATCGGGTCCTGCTCGGGCGGGCCCCAGCGTTCGATCACTGCACGTTGGTTGGCCTCGGGCAGGCTGGCGAACCAGCTTTGGTAGTCGTCCAGCGCCAGGCTCTGGGCGCAGGGGCGCGCATCGAGGTTGTCGAGGTCGTTGCTCACGCCGCCGAGCAACTGGTGGATCAGCGTGGTGCCGTCGTGCGGCAGGCCCTCGACCGGGTAACCCTGCTGCTGCAGGGCGCGCAGGATATTCAGCGCCGCGGCGGGGGTGTCCAGGCCGACGCCGTTGCCGATGCGGCCGTCGCGGGTCGGGTAGTTGGCCAGGATCAGGGCGACGCGTTTGTCCGCGTTAGCCTTGGCGGCAAGCTGGGTCCAGCGCCGCGCCAGCTCGGCGACGAAGTCCATGCCCGGCAGGTGCGGGCGGTAGCGCACCACGTCGCTCTGGCTGCGCTCGCTGCGCGCGGCCACGCCCTTGAAGGTGATCGGCCGGGTGATCAGGCGGCCGTCCAGCTCCGGCAGGGCGATATGCATGGCCAGGTCGCGCGGGCCCAGGCCCTGGGCGCTGGCCTGCCACTGCTCCTCGCTGTCCAGCGCGCAGAGCGCCTGCAGCACCGGCACGTCGCGGCGGAACGGCCGCTCCTGCGGTGCCTCCGGGTTGGACTGGGCAAACCCCGTGGTGTTGAGGATCACCGCAGCGTCGGCCTGGTCCAGCCAGGTCTCGACCCGGGCCAGGCACTCGGCCTCCTTGAGGCTGGCCACGGCGATGGGCAGCGGATTCAGCCCCTGCAGTTGCAGGCGCTGGTAGAAGGTGTCGACGAAGGCGGTATTGGCCGCCTGCACCTGGGCCCGGTAGAACAGCAGCGCGGCCACCGGTCGGCCGGGCTGCCAGTCGGCGCGCCAGTGCTCCAGGGTGGCTTCACTGTGGCGCGGGTGGTGGATCAGCGTGCGCGGCAGGGCGCGCGGCTCGCGCCACGGGTAGTCGCGCTGCAGCCAGCGGCTGGCGAGGCAGTGCAGCAGATGGCGGGCGTTGTCCGCGCCGCCCTGGCGCAGGTACTGCCACAGGCGCTGGCTGTCCTCGGTCGGCACGTTGCTCAAGCTGGTCAGCTCGGGATCGGGGCGGTCGTCGCCGGGCACCAGAATGATCCTGGCGCCTTGCCGGCCCAGCTCGACCACACGCTCGATGCCGTAGCGCCAGTAGCTGACGCCGCCGTGTACCGAGACCAGGATGACCCGTGCGTGGCGCAGCACCTGCTCGACGTAGAGATCCACCGAGGCGTGGTTGGGCAGCTGCGCCGGGCTGGCCAGGCGCAGGCTGGGGAAGTCCGCGGGCAGCTCGCGCGCCACCTCGGCCAGCAAGGACAGGTGCGAGTCGCCAGTGCAGAGGATCACCAGCTCGGCTGGGGTCTGGCCGAGGTCGGCGATGCTGTCGGCCGGCAGGGTGACGCCGGCCTGGGCGCGCAGCAGGTGCATGTCAGCCGGCCAGCGCGGCCTGCAGCTGCGCCTCGATGGCTGCGCGGTCGAGGCCCTGGCCGATCAGCACCAGGCGGCTGACGCGCGGCTCGTCTGCGCTCCAGGCGCGGTCGAAGTGGCGGTCGAAGCGCTGGCCGACGCCCTGCACCAGCAGGCGCATGGCCTTGCCGGGGATGGCGGCGAAGCCCTTGACGCGCAGGATGCCGTGCCTGGCCACGGCGTCCTTCAGGGCGGCCAGCAGGCGCGCCTCCTCGGCTTCCGGCAGGATCAGGTCGAAGGCGTCGAACGCGTCGTGGTCGTGGTCTTCGTCTTCCTCGTCGTGGTGGGTGCGGCGGGCGTCGATATGCAGCTCGGTCGCGCAGTTCAGGCCCAGCAGCACCTCCAGCGGCAGCTCGCCGCCCTGGGCCTCGATCACCTTGACCGCCGGCGGCAGTTCCTCGACCACTTCGGCGCGCACGGCAGCCAGGGCGGCGGCGTCGAGCAGGTCGGTCTTGTTCAGCAGCACCAGGTCGGCGCTGGCCAGCTGGTCGGCGAACAGCTCGTGCAGCGGCGATTCGTGGTCGAGGTTCGGGTCCTGCTGGCGCTGGGCATCCACCTGTTCGGGGAAGGCGGCGAAGGTGCCGGCGGCCACGGCCGGGCTGTCGACCACGGTGATCACCGCATCCACGGTGCAGGCGGTGCGGATTTCCGGCCAGTTGAAGGCCTGCACCAGCGGCTTGGGCAACGCCAGGCCGCTGGTCTCGATGAGGATATGGTCCAGCTCGCCGCGGCGCGCCACCAGTTCGCGCATCACCGGGAAGAATTCTTCCTGCACGGTGCAGCACAGGCAGCCGTTGGCCAGTTCGAAGATGCGGCCGTTGGCTTCCTCCTCGCTGCAGCCGATGGCGCACTGCTTGAGGATGGCGCCGTCGATGCCCAGCTCGCCGAACTCGTTGACTATCACCGCGATGCGCCGGCCGCCGGCATGCCCGAGCATGTGACGGAGCAGGGTGGTTTTGCCGGCGCCGAGGAAGCCGGTGACGATGGTGACGGGAAGTTTGGAGAGGGTTTGCATGGAGGGCCCCGGAGCGTCGGTGAATTCGACGGACGGGCAGGGGCAGGCCGGCGTCCGGACGGACGCGGGCCTTGCACCACCGGATCACCCCGCCCGGACAGTTAGCTGGTTTGTCGAGGCAGGTCTCCTGGCTCACGGTGTGCGCTGGGCGCGCTCCCTTCACCTTCCCGCCGTTGGCAGTGGTGCATCGAAGGGGCTTGAACCGTTCACAGTTGCGGGGGCAGCCAGGGCATAAACCCTGTTCCCTCTTAGCTGCACCCGCACGGGTGCAGAACCTCGAAAGGGCGGAAGGCTACGCAGTGCCCGCGGGCCGGTCAACCTTGGCGGTTGACGCTGGTGCGGGCTTCGTGATGTTCTAGAAAAGCTGTTTCAGGTGTCTCGCACCGGCGTGTGCGAGGTGAAACGGGAAGCCGGTGGGTCTCTTGCGAGACGAGTCCGGCGCTGCCCCCGCAACGGTAAGCGTACGTAGGGTTCTTGTAGTCACTGCACCGACAGGTGTGGGAAGGCTGACCCAGTCACTGTCGAGTAGACAGTCGTCGCAAGCCCGGAGACCGGCCTGAATCCTCGTTTGGCAACCCGCGGTGGGCGGGTGCGCGCCGGATTCAGGCCCCGGATGGGCCTGCACGTGCTGCGTCCTTCTGCCCCGTTTTCACATCACCAGAAGGTCAGCTCATGTCCAGCAGCGCACTGTCGTCTTCCGCATCCGTTACCCGTCCTCTCTCGCAACGCCTGCTCCTGGCCGTTGGCAGCTGCCTGCTCGGCGGCGCCCTGATCTTCGTCGCCGGCTTCTCGCACATCGAGGCGATGCACAACGCCGCCCACGATACCCGGCACAGCGCCGCGTTCCCCTGCCACTAAGCCGCCAGTTCACCTGAGCGCTGCTGCCATGTATGGCGGCGGCGCTGCCTTGCCGCTGTTTCGAGAAGTCCCGAGATGATCAAACGTATCGCCCAGACGGCCGGTTTTTCCGGCCTGCTCGCCGCCATCGTGCTGACCCTGCTGCAAAGCCTGTGGGTCACCCCGCTGATCCTGCAGGCGGAAAGCTACGAGAACGCCGCGCCGGCGCAAGCCGTGGTGGCCGAGCACAGCCATGCCGCCGCTGAACCGGCTCACGAGCATGCACAGGCGGAGGTCGCCGGCCATAGCCACGATGGCGAAGCCTGGGCCCCCGAAGACGGCTGGCAGCGCAGCCTGGCCACCGGCCTGAGCAACCTAGTGGTGGCGGTCGGTTTCGCCCTGATGCTGGCCGGTCTGTTCACCCTGCGCGCGCCGGGCCGGACCTGGCAGGGCCTGCTCTGGGGGCTGGGCGGTTTCGCCACCTTCTCCCTGGCGCCATCCGCCGGCCTGCCGCCGGAGCTGCCGGGCACCGCCGCCGCCGACCTGCTGCTGCGCCAGTACTGGTGGATCGGCACCGCCCTCGCCACCGCCGCCGGCCTGGGTCTGCTGGCGTTCGCCCGCCACTGGGCGTTGCGCATCGCCGGCCTGGTGTTGCTGGCGCTGCCGCACCTGATCGGCGCGCCGCAGCCGGACGTGCACCAGAGCCTGGCGCCGGAGGCCCTGGAGCGCGAGTTCATCCTTGCCTCGCTGCTGACCAATGCGCTGTTCTGGTCCGCCCTGGGTCTGGCCGCGGCCTGGTTCTTCGCCCGTGGTGCCCGGCAGGATGCCTGATCCGGTGATCATCGCCGGCCTCGGCTGCCGTCGCGGCTGCACGGCGGCCGAACTGCGCGAGCTGCTGGAAAAGACCCTGGAGCAGCTTGCGCTGCCGCTGAGCGCGCTGGATGGCCTGGCCAGCAGTGCGCACAAGCGGGGCGAGGCGGGGCTGCTGCAACTGGCTGCCGGCCTCGGCTTGACGATGGATTTCTACGCCGCCGAGCAACTGACGCCCTACGAGTCGCAACTGAGCGAAGGCTCGGACCTGGTGCGTGAACTGACTGGTTCCGCCAGCGTGGCCGAGGCCAGTGCCCTGGCCAGTGCCAGCGAACGTTCCGGTCGCGCCGCCCTGCTGATCTGCCCCAAACAGCGCAGCGCCGCTGCGACCCTGGCCATCGCCCGCGCCTGAATCGGAACCTTCCATGACCGTCTATTTCATCGGCGCCGGCCCCGGCGACCCGGAGCTGATCACCGTCAAGGGCCAGCGCCTGATCCGCAGCTGCCCGGTGATTCTCTACGCCGGCTCGCTGGTGCCCGAGGCCGTGCTGCAGGGCCTCAGCGCCGAACAGGTGGTGAACACCGCCGAGCTGCATCTGGACCAGATCATCGCGCTGATCCGCGCAGCCGCCGAACGCGGCCAGGATGTGGCCCGCGTGCATTCCGGCGATCCGTCCCTGTATGGCGCCATCGGCGAGCAGATCCGTCAGCTACGGGCGCTGGGCATCGCCTTCGAGATCGTGCCTGGGGTGACCGCCACGGCCGCCTGCGCGGCGCTGCTGGAAAGCGAGCTGACCCTGCCCGAGGTGTCGCAGACGGTGATCCTCACCCGCTACGGGCACAACTCGCCGATGCCGGCGGGAGAGGCGCTGGGCGCCCTGGCCAGCCATCGCGCAACCCTGGCCATCCACCTGGGCGTGCAGCACCTGGCGCGCATCGTCGAGGAATTGCTGCCGCATTACGGCGCCGACTGCCCGGTCGCCGTGGTCCATCGCGCCAGCTGGCCGGATCAGGACTGGGTGCGCGGCACCCTGGCGGATATCGAGGCGAAGGTGGCCGGGAAGGGTTTCCGGCGCACCGCGCTGATCCTGGTCGGTCGGGTGCTGGGCGCCGAGGATTTCGCCGACTCGGCGCTGTATCACGCCGATACCCACCACCTGTTCAGGGCAGACGGCGCAGGCAGTAAAGGCTGAGGTCGGTGCTGGCCCGGTTGTCGGCGATGGCGATCTCGCCGCCCAGTGCTTGCAGGCGGGTATTCAGCTCGCTGGCGTAGAGCGCCTGGCGAAAGCGCGGGTAGTCCAGCTGCGGTGCCAGCCACTGCTGCAGCTGCGGCAGCCGGAAGGCCCAGTAAGCAACCCGGCAATCGAAGCCGGTCGCCTGCAGGCGAGCGAGCAGGTCGGTATCGCCGGCGAGCACGGCCTGGCAGTGGGCGAAAAGGCTTTCCACGGAATCGTTCATGGCGGCGAATATTGCGTGCCGGTGGGGGTTGCGGGCAACCTGTGCGACCAGAGAAATGCCGCAAGGACCGATCATGCGCGACTACCAATGGCTGCACGAATACTGCCTCAACCGCTTCGGCTCGGCCGCGGCGCTGGAGGCCATGCTGCCGCAGCCGAAGAGCGACGCCGAGTTGCGCGCCCTGGGCGACGACCGCTACCTGTCGCTGATCGCCCTGCGCGTATTCCGCGCCGGCCTCAAGCACAGCCTGGTGGACGCCAAGTGGCCGGCCTTCGAGGAAGTGTTCTTCGGCTTCGTCCCGGAGAAGGTGGCGCTGATGAGCGCCGAGCATCTGGAGCGGCTGATGCAGGATGCGCGCATCATCCGCCACCTGGGCAAGCTCAAGAGCGTGCCGCGCAACGCCCAGTTCGTGCTGGACGTGCAGCAGGACAAAGGCAGCTTCGGCGCGCTGATCGCCGACTGGCCGGTGACCGATATCGTCGGCCTGTGGAAGTACCTGGCCAAGCACGGCAGCCAGCTCGGCGGGCTGTCGGCACCGCGCCTGCTGCGCATGATCGGCAAGGACACCTTCATCCCCACCGACGACATGGTCGCCGCGCTCAAGGCCCAGGAAATCATCGACAAGGCGCCGACCAGCCTCAAGGAACTAGCCACCGTGCAGGCGGCCTTCAATCAGTGGCATGCCGAGAGCGGCCGGCCGCTGTGTCAGCTGTCGGTGATGCTGGCGCATACGGTCAATCACTGACAAAGCCACTGCGCTCGCCAGCTCGCGACGCTTTGGATTCCGCGTGGAGGTCGTATGGAACAGGACATCATCCGCATCGCCCAGGCCATCGAGCGGGCTGAGCGCATTCTGATCATCACCGGCGCCGGGCTGTCCGCCGACTCGGGGCTGCCGACCTATCGCGGCCTCGGCGGCCTGTACAACGGCCTGACGCCGGAAGGCCTGCCGATCGAGGCGGCGCTGTCCGGGCCGATGCTGCGGCGCGCCCCGGCGCTGTGCTGGAAGTACCTGGCCGAGCTGGGCAAGGCCTGCCTGGGCGCCCGCCCGAATGCCGGCCATGCGGCCATCGCCGAGCTGCAGCGGCGCAAGCCCGGTTGCTGGGTGCTGACGCAGAACATCGATGGCTATCACCGCCAGGCCGGTTCGCCGGCGCAGCGCCTGATCGAGATCCACGGCCAGCTGGCGCCGCTGTATTGCCAGTCCTGCGGCGCCGAGGACCCCGAGCTGGCCGCGCACCTGCAGCGGCCCTTGCCGCCGCGCTGTGCCCAATGCGGGGGCATCCTGCGCCCGCCGGTGGTGCTGTTCGAGGAAATGCTGCCGGAGCAGGCCATCGACAAACTCTACGACGAGGTGTGCAAGGGCTTCGAGGTGGTGCTGGCGGTGGGCACCACGGCGAGCTTCCCCTACATCGTCGAACCCCTGCTGCAGGCCCGCAGGAACGGGGGTTTCACCGCGGAAATAAACCCTGCGACAACTGACCTCAGTGGCTGGGTGGACGCCCACATAATGCGGGGGTCTTTAGATGTTTTGCCGGAACTACTGAGTCACATTTCTCGGCATTGAATTTGCAATCCTGGTCTTCAGCGGGCATAGTCGCCCCCTCATAAAAACCAGACAAACACGGTCGTGCCCATGCTAAAGCGCTTCGCACCCCTCGTGCCACTTGCACTGATTACCCTCCTGGCGGCCTGTGCCGGCCAGGTTCCGCAGCAGCCGATCGAGCAGCTTGCGGTCGAGCCGGAAGCCGTCGAGTACATCTCCGACGAGCAGATGATGGCCGATATCACCGACGACAAACCCTATGCGCTGCCGCAGCTGGCAGACAGCATCCTCAGTCAGGGCCTGTCCCTGGTCGGCACCAAGTACCGTTTCGGCGGCACCTCGGTGAAGACCGGCTTCGACTGCAGCGGTTTCATCGGTTTCCTGTTTCGTGAAGAGGCCGGCATGAAGCTGCCGCGCTCGACCCGCGAAATGATCAACCTGGATGCCCCGCTGGTGGCCCGCGAAGAGCTTGAGCCGGGCGACATCATCTTCTTCAACAACCGTGGCCGTGGCCGCGTCAGCCATGCCGGCATCTACCTGGGCGATGACCAGTTCATCCACTCCAGCAGCAGCCGCAGCGGTGGCGTGCGCATCGACAGCCTGGACGACAGCTACTGGAATCGCAGCTACATGGAAGCCAAGCGCGCCCTGGCGCTGGCCCCGCAGCTGCAGGCCGAGCGTTCGGTCCAGCGTTAAGCCTGCACGGGCACAGGGCTTGCGCCTGTGCCCGGCGCGCGGCAGAGTAGGGCGCATTCCGGCCAGGATCGCCCGCCATGCATGTAACGGCTCGCTTCGCCCTGCTAGCCCTCGCCGCGCTGCTCACCGCCTGCGCCGGCAACGCTCCCTCTCCTGATTACCCCGTCGACCCTTTTCCCATCGTTGGCAACGAAAATGCCGATGATGTGCTGATGAGTGCCATCGGCCTGGTTGGCACGCCCTATCGTTATGGCGGCAACACCCCGGACGGCGGCTTCGACTGCAGTGGCCTGATCGGTTACGTGTACCGCAACTCGGCCGGCATCCAGCTGCCGCGCTCGACCCGCGAGATGATCAACCTGCGCGCCCCGACGGTCAGCCGCAATGCCCTGCAGAGCGGTGACCTGCTGTTCTTCGCCACCAATGGCGGCGGCCAGGTCAGCCATGCCGGCATCTATGTCGGCGAGGGGCGTTTCGTCCATGCGCCGTCCAGCGGCGGTACGGTACGGCTGGACACTCTGAGCACGGCCTACTGGCAGAAGGCCTACCTCAGCGCCAAGCGCGTGCTGGCGCCGGCGCAGCTGGCGCGCCAGCCATGACCAATCGCACCCTCAACCTCGAGGACAGCCTCTACCAGTACCTGCTGGATGTCTCCCTGCGCGAGACCCCGCTGCTCAAGCGCCTGCGCGACGAGACGGCGCAGCTGGCCAGCGCGCACTGGCAGATCGCCCCCGAGCAGGGCCAGTTCATGGCCCTGCTGGTGCAACTGACCGGTGCCCGGCGCATTCTCGAGATCGGCACCTTCACCGGCTACAGCGCCCTGTGCATGGCCGCCGCCATGCCGGCCGACGGCCAGTTGATCTGCTGCGACCTGCCCGGCGACTACAACGCCATCGCCCGTCGCTACTGGTACGAAGCCGGCCTGCTGGAGCGTATCGAGCTGCGCCTGGCGCCGGCCCTGGAAACTCTCAACGCGCTGGAGCGAGGCGGGCAGGGCGAGAGCTTCGATCTGATCTTCATCGACGCCGACAAGGCCAACTACCCGGTGTACCTGGAACACGCTCTGGTGTTGGCGCGCCAGGGCGGGCTGATCCTGTTCGACAACGTGCTGTGGAGCGGCCGGGTGCTCGAGCAGAACCCGGACAGCGCCGACACCCGCGCCATCCAGGCGCTCAACCGCACCCTCAAGCGCGACCGGCGTGTCGATCTGTCCCTGCTGCCGCTGGGCGACGGCCTGACCCTCTGTCGCAAGCGTTGAGCTTTCAGCGCATCAGACAGTAGTTAATGAGCTGTTCTTCGATGCTTTGGCGTTGACGCAGAATCAGGGCGACAACTACCAGTGCTTCGACTTCGTCGTATTGATAGAGGATGCGATAGTCCTCCAGATGCAGCTCCCGGTAATGGTTGATACCCAGCAGTGCGGCTTGCTGGCAGATCGGGGCCGCCATCGGATGGTGCTTCAGGCGTTTCTCTGCACTCTTGATCAACTCGACCAGTCTGGCTTGCGCCAATTGGGTGCCGTGATAAGGCGCCAGGTGATGCAGTTGAGAGACCAGGCTTTCCTCTGCAGTTGTGGTGTAGCTGACCTTAATCGTCTTGCTCATCGGGCTTGGCTCCTGCCGATCCCTGAGCAGCTGGGCTGCGCTGTTTCAGGCGTTCCAGCAAGCTATCCCCCGAGATCAGGCGGCCTTCAGCCTTGTCGCGCTCGGCGAAAGACAACAGCTTGATCAGCGCCAGGGCTTCGTCCCGACGCTTGCGCTCGGCGTAGGACTCGACCACATAGGCCGGTACGCCATTCTGGGTGATAACCATCGGTTCGCTGAGATCCAGCGAAGCAGCATGCTGCTTCAGGTAGCTGATGGTTTGAACTTTCATGGCGTGCCTCCTGGTGGTGGAAGGAAGTCAGCCCCGGCATGGGGATAGCTGCCTTCAAGAGAGCGTGCCGGTTACGGCGTGCTGTGTCAGCCTACATATAGTCTTAATTTAGGCTGATGGCAATCTGGGTAATGCGACTGAGGTCGGTGAATCGCAGCGCTTCTTCGTTGACGCTCCACCCCCAACCTTCTACCCTGCGCCCCTTGCTACAGGTGCCCCGGCCGCGACGCGTCCACGGGGTGAAACAGGGAAGCCGGTTCATTCAGTCGAACAATCCGGCGCTGCCCCCGCAACGGTAGGTGAGTCAAGGATCGCATCCAGCCACTGTGTCATTCGACATGGGAAGGCGCGACCGGGAGTCTGTAGATTCTGCTCACAAGCCCGGAGACCGGCCTGAAGCGATCCACGGCATTGCGGCGGGCTTTGCGAGTGGGTGGGCCTGCTCGGCCTCCCCGTGTGTTGTCCTCCTGCTGCCTCTGTTTTCTGTGTCGGCGCCGCGCCTGTTGAAGGTCGTGGTGCTGCTGCTTTGCCGCGCCGCAGCCGGTCGCGAGGAGTTGTAGATGAGCGAGTCCGCCGCGCGTGACGAACGCCACAAGGCGCGCATGCAGCGCAAGAAAGCGCTGATCGACGAGAAAATTGCCCAGGCCCAGGACGAATACGGCCTGCTGCTGGTGCACAGCGGCAACGGCAAGGGCAAGAGCAGCTCGGCCTTCGGCATGGTCGCCCGCGCCCTCGGCCACGGCATCAAGGTCGGCGTGGTGCAGTTCATCAAAGGCGCGGCCAGCACTGGCGAGGAAAGCTTCTTCCGCCGCTTCCCCGAGGAAGTCAGCTACCACGTGATGGGCGAGGGCTTCACCTGGGAAACCCAGGACCGCCAGCGCGATATCGACAAGGCCCGCGAGGCCTGGGCGGTGGCGGCGCAGCTGCTCAGCGACCCGCAGATCGGCCTGGTGGTACTCGACGAGCTGAATATCGCCCTCAAGCACGGCTACCTGGAGCTGGACGCGGTGCTTGCCGACATCGAGGCGCGCCCGCTGTTGCAGCACGTGGTGGTGACCGGCCGCGGCGCCTTGCCGGGGATGCTCGAGGCGGCGGATACCGTCACCGAAATGAGCCTGGTCAAGCATGCCTTCAAGGCTGGGGTGAAGGCGCAGAAAGGCGTGGAGTTCTGATGAGCCAGTCCGTTGCTCGCAGTTGCCCGGCCCTGCTGATTGCCGCCCCGGCTTCCGGCCAGGGCAAGACCACCGTCACCGCCGCCCTGGCGCGCCTGCATACCCGGGCCGGCAAGCGCGTGCGGGTGTTCAAGTGCGGGCCGGACTTTCTCGACCCGATGATCCTCGCCCGCGCCTCGGGCCAGGCGGTGTACCAGCTCGACCTGTGGATGGTCGGCGAGGACGAATGTCGGCGCCTGCTCTGGGAGGCGGCCGGCGAGGCCGACCTGATCCTGATCGAAGGGGTGATGGGCCTGTACGATGGCAGCCCGTCCGCCGCCGACCTGGCGCGACGCTTCCAGGTGCCGGTGCTGGGGGTGATCGATGGCAGTGCCATGGCCCAGACCTTCGGCGCCCTGGCCTATGGTCTGGCCAACTTCCAGCACAACCTGCCGTTCGCCGGGGTGCTGGCCAACCGCACCGGTAGCGCCCGGCATGGCGAGATCCTGCGCGACAGCCTGCCGCCGGCGATCCGCTGGTACGGCGCCTTGCCGCGCAGCGCCGCGCTGGAGCTGCCCAGCCGCCACCTGGGCCTGGTCCAGGCCGAGGAGCTGGCGGACCTGGATGCGCGCCTGGACGCTGCAGCCGATGCGCTGCTGGCCAGTGCCGGCGATGCCCTGCCAGACCCGGTGCGCTTCGCCGCGCCCGTAGAGGCAGAAATCGAGCCGCTGCTGGCCGGTGTGCGCATCGGCGTGGCCCGCGATACCGCGTTCGCCTTCCTCTACCAGGCCAACCTCGACCTGCTGCACCGGCTTGGCGCCGAGTTGTGCTTCTTCTCGCCGCTCAGTGAGCGCCAGTTGCCGGAGGTGGACAGCCTCTACCTGCCCGGCGGCTACCCGGAGCTGCACCTGCAACAGCTGGCCGACAACCTGGCCATGCGCGAGGCGATTCATGTGCACCAGGCCGCCGGCAAGCCGATCCTCGCCGAGTGCGGTGGCATGCTCTACCTGCTCGAGCGCCTGACCGACAAGGCCGGCCACAGTGCCGAACTGCTCGGCCTGCTGCCCGGCCACGCGCAGATGCAGCCACGCATGGCCGCCCTCGGCCTGCAGCAAGTGGAGCTGCCGGAAGGCCTGCTGCGTGGCCACACCTACCACCATTCGCAGCTCGACTCGTCCGTTGAGCCGCTGGCGCGCGGCGTCAGCCCGAACCAGCGCCCGGCCAGCGAGGCGGTCTATCGCCTGGGTCGGCTGACGGCCTCCTATATCCACTTCTACCTGCCGTCCAACCCGCAGGCCGCCGCCGGGCTGCTGTTGCCATGAGCGAGCATGCTTTCAGTCCTGCGGAACGTGCCGCGGTCTACCGGGCGATTGCCGAGCGCCGCGACATGCGCCACTTCGCTGGCGGCACGGTGGCGCCGGAGCTGCTCGCGCGCTTGCTGGAGGCGGCGCACCAGGCCCCCAGCGTCGGCCTGATGCAGCCCTGGCGCTTTATTCGCATCACCCGCCCGGCGCTACGCGAAGCCATCCATGGCCAGGTCGAGGCCGAGCGGGTGCGCACCGCCGAGGCGCTGGGCGAGCGCAGCGACGCGTTCATGCGGCTCAAGGTCGAGGGCATCCGCGATTGCGCCGAGCTGCTGGTGGTGGCGTTGATGGACCAGCGCGAGAAACACATCTTCGGCCGCCGCACCTTGCCGGAAATGGACCTGGCCTCCCTGGCCTGCGCCATCCAGAACCTCTGGCTGGCCTCGCGCGCCGAAGGCCTGGGTCTGGGCTGGGTCTCGCTGTTCGAGCCGCAGGCGCTGGCCGAGCTGCTGCACATGCCGGCCGGCAGCAAGCCACTGGCGATTCTCTGTCTGGGCCCTGTCACCGCGTTCTACCGCGAGCCGATGCTGGTGCAGGAAGGCTGGGCCACGCCGCGACCGCTGCAGGAGCTGCTGTTCACCGACAGCTGGGGGCAGCAGGAATGAGCCTGCTGTTGGCCACCCTGGCCGGAGTGACCCTGGACGGCCTGCTCGGCGAGCCCAAACGCTGGCACCCGCTGGTGGCCTTTGGCGGCCTGGCGCAACGTATCGAACAACGCCTCAACAGTGGCGGCCACGGCTGGCGCAGCCACGGCGTCACCGGCTGGTGTCTGGCGGTATTGCCGCTGACCCTGCTCAGCCTGCTGCTGGCGCGCCTGCCCTATCTTGGCTGGCTGGTGGAGGTACTGGCCCTGTACGCCGCCCTCGGCCTGCGCAGCCTCGGCGAGCACGCGCTGCCGGTGGCCCAGGCGCTGCGCCTGGGCGATCTGTCCGAGGCGCGCACGCGCGTCGGCTATATGGTCAGCCGGCAGACCGCCGAGCTGGACAGTGAGGGCGTGGCCCGCGCCGGCACCGAGTCGGTGCTGGAGAACGGCTCGGACGCGGTGTTCGCCGCGCTGTTCTGGTTCCTCGTCGCCGGTGCGCCGGGCGTGGTGCTCTATCGCCTGAGCAATACCCTGGACGCCATGTGGGGCTACCGCAACCCGCGTTTCGAACGCTTCGGCTGGGCTGCGGCGAAGATCGACGATGGCCTCAACTACATTCCCGCGCGCCTGGTGGCGCTGACCTACGCACTGCTCGGCAAGACCGCCTTGGCCCTACGCTGCTGGCAGCAGCAGGCGCCGCAGTGGGACAGCCCCAACGCCGGCCCGGTGATGGCCGCTGGTGCCGGCGCCCTCGGCGTGAGCCTGGGCGGCGCGGCGATCTACCAGGGCGAGCTGCATGTGCGGCCGGTGCTGGGTGCGGGCCCGGCAGCGCGGGCGCGGGATATCGAGCGGGCGCTCAATCTGGTCAATGGCGGCGTGCTGCTGTGGCTGGCGCTGTTGCTGATCGGGAGTCTTTACCTTGCTTGAACATGGTGGCCGCCTGCGTGCGGCGGCGCAGCGCTATGGCATCGCCCTGGCCGACTGGCTTGACCTGTCCACCGGCATCGCGCCCTATGGCTGGCCGCTGCCGGCGATTCCGGCAACGGCCTGGAGTCGTCTGCCCGAGCCTGACGATGGCCTGGAAGCGGCGGCGCGTGATTACTACGGCGTGCCTGCCTTGCTGCCGGTGGCTGGTTCCCAGGCGGCGATCCAGGCTCTGCCGCAGTTGCGCCGGCCGGGGCGGGTTGGGATCGTCTCGCCGGCCTACGCCGAACATGCCGAGGCCTGGCGCCGCGAAGGGCATCAGGTCACTGAACTCGGCGAAGGGGCGGTGGGCCGCGCCCTGGAGCGCCTCGATGTGCTGTTGCTGATCAACCCCAACAACCCGACCGGGCGACTGCTCGCGCCGCAGCAGTTGCTCGACTGGCATGCCCGCCTGGCCGAACGCGGCGGCTGGCTGGTGGTGGACGAGGCGTTCATCGACTGCACGCCTGAGCACAGCCTGGCGGCGTTCAGTCAGTTGCCGGGGCTGATCGTGCTGCGCTCGTTCGGCAAGTTCTTCGGCCTGGCCGGCATCCGCCTGGGTTTCGTTTTGGCCGAATCGGCGCTGCTCGAACGCTTGGACGAGCGCCTCGGCCCCTGGACCATCAGCGGCCCGACGCGGGCGGTGGCCACCGCCATCCTGCAGGACAACGCCGGCCAGCAGGCCCAGCGCGAGCGCCTGCAGGCCGACGGTCTGCGCCTGGCCGTGCTGCTCAGCGCCCATGGTCTGGCGCCGGCGGGCGGCACCGCGCTGTTCCAGCTGGTCGCTCATCAACATGCGGTCGGCCTGCATGGCTACTTCGCCCGGCGCGGCATCCTCCTGCGTCTGTTCGCCGAGACCCGCTGCCTGCGCTTCGGTCTGCCCGCCGACGAGGCCGGCTGGCAGCGGCTGGAGCAGGCCCTGCAGGATATGCCGCGATGAGCGCCACCTTGATGGTGCAGGGCACCACCTCCGATGCCGGCAAGAGCACCCTGGTGGCGGCCCTGTGCCGCTGGCTCAAGCGCCAGGGCGTCAGCGTGGTGCCGTTCAAGCCGCAGAACATGGCGCTCAATTCGGCGGTCACCAGCGACGGCGGCGAGATCGGCCGCGCCCAGGCGGTGCAGGCCCAGGCCGCCGGCCTCGAACCGCATACCGATATGAACCCGGTGCTGCTCAAGCCCAACAGTGACACCGGCGCCCAGGTGATCATCCACGGCCGCGCCATCGGCAACATGCACGCGGTGGCCTACCACGACTACAAGCAGACCGCGCGCGCCGCCGTGCTGGAGTCCCACCAGCGCCTCAGCGCGCAGTACCCGGTGGTGATGGTCGAGGGCGCCGGTTCGCCGGCGGAGATCAACCTGCGCGCCGGCGATATCGCCAATATGGGCTTCGCCGAGGCGGTGGACTGCCCGGTGATCCTGATCGCCGATATCGACAAGGGCGGCGTGTTCGCCCATCTGGTCGGCACCCTCGAATTGCTCAGCGCATCTGAGCAGGCACGGGTGCAGGGTTTCGTGATCAACCGTTTCCGTGGCGACCTCAGCCTGCTGCAGCCGGGTCTTGACTGGCTGGAGGAGCGCACCGGCAAGCCGGTGCTGGGCGTGCTGCCGTACCTGATGGATTTTCACCTGGAGGCCGAGGACGCGATCGCCACGCGTCAGGTGATCCAGGCGGAGCAATCGCTCAAGGTGGTGGTGCCGGTGCTGCCGCGCATCAGCAACCACACCGACTTCGATCCGCTGCGCCTGCACCCGCAGGTCGACCTGCAGTTCATCGGCCCCGGCCAGGCCATCCCACCGGCCGACCTGATCATCCTGCCCGGCTCGAAGAGCGTACGTGCCGACCTGGCCTTCCTCCGTGAACAGGGCTGGCCGGCGGCCATCGACCGCCACCTGCGCTACGGCGGCAAGCTGCTCGGCATCTGCGGCGGCCTGCAGATGCTCGGCACACAGATCGACGATCCCCACGGCCTGGAAGGCGCGCCCGGCAGCAGCGCGGGCCTCGGCCTGCTGGACTTCGCCACCGTGCTGGAGCCGGAGAAGCAGCTGCGCAATGTGCTGGGCCGGCTGTGCCTGGAGCAGGCGGCGGTGAACGGCTACGAAATCCATGCCGGGGTCAGCGCGGGCGTCGGGTTGAACGGTGCGGTGCAGCTGAATGACGGTCGGTCTGACGGTGGCCTGAGCGCCGATGGCCAGGTGCTCGGCACCTACCTGCATGGCCTGTTCGAGTCGAGCGAGGCCTGTGGCGCACTGCTGCGCTGGGCCGGCCTGCGCGAGGTGCAGACGGTGGACTACCATGCCCTGCGCGAACGCGACATCGAGCGCCTGGCTGATCTGGTCGAGGCGCATCTGGATACCGCCAGGCTGCGCCAGCTGTGCGGTCTGGCCTGCAAATAGATTGGTTGGTGTAGGAGCCAGCTTGCTGGCGATGCTCTTCACGTCCGAATCGCCAGCAAGGACTAGGCGTCCCCCTGGCTCATACAAGAATCGCGCTGTTTAACCCGGTCTTCATACTTATTACAGGCCGGATCAATAGGGGAGAGGCCATGCTTGAACTGATTTTGGGCGGTGCCCGTTCCGGCAAGAGCCGCCTGGCCGAGAAGCTGGCGGCCGATAGCGGTCTGGCGGTGACCTATATCGCCACCAGCCAGGCGCTGGACGGCGAAATGAGCGAGCGCATCGCCCAGCACCGCGCGCGGCGTCCGGCCGGCTGGGCGCTGGTCGAGGAACCGCTGGAACTGGCCCAGGTGCTGCGCGAGCAGGCGGGTGAGGGCCGTTGCCTGCTGGTCGACTGCCTGACCCTGTGGCTGACCAACTTGCTGATGCTGGACGATGAGGTACGTCTGCAGGCCGAACGCGCGGCGCTGCTGGATTGCCTGGCCGAGCTGCCGGGACGGATCATCCTGGTCAGCAACGAAACCGGCCTCGGCGTGGTGCCGCTCGGTGAGCTGACCCGCCGTTATGTCGACGAGGCCGGCTGGCTGCACCAGGCCCTGGCCGAACGCAGCCAGCGGGTGGTGTTTACCGTCGCCGGCCTGCCCATGGTTCTGAAAGGAGAACGCCTGTGAATGCATTCTGGTGGCAGGCGAGCTGCCGACCGCTCGACCAGCAGGTGGCCGCCCAGGCTCTGCAACGCCAGGCCGAGCTGACCAAGCCGGCCGGTGCGCTCGGCCAGCTGGAGCCGCTGGCGGTGCGCCTGGCGGCCCAGCAGGGGCGCGTGCGTCCCGAGCTGGAGCGGGTGTGGATCAGCATCTTCGCCGGCGATCATGGGGTGGTCGCCGAAGGCGTGTCGGCCTATCCGCAGGCGGTGACCGTGCAGATGCTTGGCAACTTCGCTGGCGGTGGCGCAGCGATCAGCGTGCTGGCCCGCCAGCTGGGCGCGACTCTGGAAGTGCATAACCTCGGTACGGTCGAACCGGCGCCAGCGATGGCCGGGGTCTGCCAGCATCAGCTGGCGCCGGGTACGGCCAATTTCACTCAGGCGCCGGCGATGAGCAGCGAGCTGTGCCTGGCCGCGCTGCAGGTCGGCCGCGCGGTGGCCGAGCGCGCCGCGGCGGCCGGCTGTCAGCTGTTTATCGGTGGCGAGATGGGCATCGGCAACACCACGGCGGCCAGCGCGCTGGCCTGCGTGCTGCTGGACAAGCAGCTGAGCGAGCTGGTCGGCCCCGGTACCGGGCTGGACAGCGCCGGTATGGCGCGTAAGATCCGCGCCGTCGAATCTGCCCTGGCCCTGCACGGTCAGGCCCGCGCGCCGCTGGATTGCCTGCAGCGCCTGGGCGGTCTGGAGATCGCCGCGCTGACCGGCGCCTACCTGGCCTGCGCGCAGCAGGGCGTCAGCGTGCTGGTCGATGGCTTTATCTGCAGCGTCGCGGCCCTGCTGGCGGTGCGCCTGAATCCGGGCGTGGCCGACTGGCTGTTGTTTAGCCACAGTGGTGCCGAGCCGGGCCATCGCCACGTGCTTGCTGCCCTGGAGGCTGCGCCTTTGCTGCAACTGGGCCTGCGCCTGGGCGAGGGCAGTGGGGCGGCGCTGGCGGTGCCGTTGTTGCGCCTGGCGTGCGCCCTGCACGGGCAGATGGCGACTTTTTCTGAAGCAGCAGTACAGGAGCAAGGTTGATGAGTTTGCAGCTGGATCTTTTGCGCCACGGTGAAACCACCGGCGGCAACGGTTTTCGTGGCAGCCTGGACGACGCTCTCAGTGAGCGTGGCTGGCAGCAGATGCATGCGACCCTGGCCGAACAGGGCGGCTGGGACCTGATCATCAGCTCGCCGCTGCAACGCTGCGATGCCTTCGCTCGCCAGCTGGCCGAGGCCAAGGGCCTACCGCTGCGCATCGAGGCTGATCTGCGCGAGCTGCACTTCGGCGACTGGGAAGGGCGCAACGCCGCGGAAATCCTTCTTGAGGACACCGAGGCGCTGGGCAGCTTCTGGAACGATCCGTTCAACTTCACCCCGCCGAATGCCGAGCCGGTGCGCGACTTCGCCGCCCGGGTGATGGCCGCCATCGAGCGTCTGCAACAGGAACTGGCCGGCCAGCGCGTGCTGCTGGTGACCCACGGCGGCGTGATGCGCCTGCTGCTGGCCCAGGCCCGCGGCCTGCCGCAGCAGCAGATGCTGCAGGTCGAGGTCGGCCATGCCGCGCTGTATCGCCTGCAGGTCGCGGCCGACCTGAGCCTGCGCGAAGCCTGAGTATGCGTCTGGCCGAGCCGCTGCTGATCGCCCTGCAGTTCCTCACCCGTTTGCCGGTGAGCCTGGCCGGCATGCCTGAGCCGCAGCAGATCGGACGCTCGCTGCTGTGGTACCCGGCGGTCGGGCTGCTGCTCGGTGGTTTGTTGCTGTTGGCGCAGCTGCTGCTGAGCGGCGCACCGGCCTTGCTGCAGGCAGCACTGTTGCTGGCGCTGTGGGTCGGCCTGAGCGGCGGGTTGCATCTGGACGGTCTGGCCGACACGGCGGATGCCTGGGTCGGCGGTTATGGCGACCGCGAGCGCACCCTGGCGATCATGAAAGACCCGCGCAGCGGGCCGATCGCCGTTGTGGTGCTGGTACTGCTGCTGTTGCTCAAGTTCGCCGCGCTGGTCGCACTATTGCAGGCCGGGCAATGGAGCGCGCTATTGCTGGCGCCCTGGCTGGGGCGCGGGCTATTGCCGCTGCTGTTCCTCTCCACCCCCTATGTGCGCGCTGGTGGCCTGGGTCAGGCACTCAGCGAGCACCTGCCACGTCAGCAACTGCCTGCGGTACTGGCTGGCAACGCCCTGCTCATGCTGCTTTTTGGCTGGGCAGGGTTGCTGGCCATCGGCGCTGCGCTGCTTACCTTCTTTGTGCTGCGCCGCGCCTTCCTCGCCCGCCTGGGCGGCACCACCGGCGATACCGCCGGGGCATTGCTGGAGCTGGCCGAGTGCGCGGTGCTGGTGGTGCTGGCGCTCGCCCTGGCTTGAATGTCTGGGTGCAACCTCTGCCGTAGGCTGCGCCGTGCGCACCAGAACGCCTGTGCGGGGCATTGGTGCGCGCGGCGCACCCTACAACTGTGCTGCCGGTTTAGTGATTAGCTGTGTTTGGCGCGCGGCGCGTTGCCGGTATATACAGCCTGTATCTTGCCGCCGGCATGCGCCTTCCTGGTTTCGTACCGGTTGCTGGGCGCACTGGCGAGCTCTCTATTTCGCGCACCGGCGGGGATTGCCCGTCCACAAGGATCAAGCATGACTTCGGTATGGCGTACCAGTGGCTGGGTGTTGCTCGGGGCATCGCTGATCCTGGCGCTGTCGCTGGGCATCCGCCATGGCTTCGGCCTGTTCCTCACGCCCATGAGCAGCGAGTTCGGCTGGGGGCGTGAGGTGTTCGCCTTTGCCATCGCCCTGCAGAACCTGATCTGGGGCCTGGCGCAGCCGGTGACCGGGGCCATCGCCGACCGTTTCGGCGCGCGCCGGGTGATCGCCGTCGGCGGCCTGCTGTATGCCGCCGGCCTGTTGTTGATGGGCTATGCCGACTCGGCCGCGTCGCTGTCGCTGAGTGCCGGCCTGCTGATCGGTATCGGCCTGTCCGGCACCTCCTTCTCGGTGCTGCTGGGCGTGGTCGGCCGCGCCGTGCCGGTGGAGAAACGCAGCATGGCCATGGGCATCGCCGCCGCGGCCGGCTCCTTCGGCCAGTTCGCCATGCTGCCGGGCTCGCTCGGTCTGATCGGCTGGCTGGGCTGGTCCGCCGCCCTGCTGGCGCTGGGCCTGCTGGTGGCGCTGATCGTGCCGCTGGCGCTGCTGGTGCATGATCAGCCGCTGCCGTCGCTGGGTGCCGAACAGAGCCTGGGCGAGGCGTTGCGTGAGGCTTGCGCGCACTCCGGCTTCTGGTTGCTGGCGCTGGGCTTCTTCGTCTGCGGCTTCCAGGTGGTGTTCATCGGTGTGCACCTGCCGGCCTACCTGGTCGACCAGCACCTGCCGGCCACGGTGGGCACCACGGTGCTGGCGCTGGTCGGGCTGTTCAATGTGTTCGGCACCTATATCGCCGGCTGGCTCGGTGGCCGGCTGTCCAAGCCGCGCTTGCTGACCGGGCTTTACCTGGCGCGCACGGTGGTGATCGTGGCCTTCTTCTACAGCCCGCTGAGTGCGTGGAGCGCCTATGCCTTCGGCATCGCCATGGGCCTGCTGTGGCTGTCCACCGTGCCGCTGACCAATGGCACGGTGGCCACCCTGTTCGGCGTGCGCAACCTGTCGATGCTGGGTGGCATCGTCTTCCTCTTCCATCAGCTCGGCGCCTTCCTCGGCGGCTGGTTGGGCGGCTATCTGTACGACCACACCGGCAGCTACGACCTGGTCTGGCAGATCTCCATTGCCCTCGGCCTGCTCGCCGCGGCGCTCAACTGGCCGGTGCGCGAGCAACCGGTGGCCCGTCTGCAGGCGGTGGGAGGCCTTGCATGAGTACGCGCGCTACCGGGCTGCTCATCGCGCTGGGCCTTGTCGGGTTATTGCTGCTGGCCTGGTGGGGCTGGCAGCAGGTCGGCCTGGCGGCGCTGCAGCTGGGCATGAGCCTGTGCTGAGCGTTGCCGCGCGCCGGCAAGGCGAGTAGCGTTGCTTCTGGATTCAGTGCAGAGGTTGTCATCATGAGCATGTCGCGTAGTGCCCTGGCGTTGCTGGTCGGGCTGTTCAGCGGGGCGCTGCTGGCGGCCGAATGCCCGCCGCTGTTGCAGGGCGAGCTGCAGCAATTGCGCTCCAAGGAGCGCATCGATCTGTGCCAGCGCTTTGCCGGCAAGCCGCTGCTGGTGGTCAATACCGCCAGCCACTGCGGCTTCGCTCCGCAGTTCAAGGGGCTGGAGGCGCTGTACCAGCGCTACAAGGGTCAGGGCCTGGAAGTGCTCGGCGTGCCGTCCAATGACTTCAGGCAGGAAGCGGACAACAGTGAAGAAACGGCCACCGTGTGCTTCGTCAACTACGGCGTGACCTTCGCCATGAGCGAGCCGCAGGTGGTCAGCGGCGACGACGCGCTGCCGCTGTTCCGCGAGCTGGCGGCGCAGAGCAGCACGCCGCGCTGGAACTTCTACAAGTACGTGGTCGGCCGCGACGGCAAGGTGATCGCCAGTTTCTCCAGCCTGACCAAGCCGGATGACCCGGACCTGATCGAGGCCGTGGAGCAGGCCCTGGCCAGCCAGCCCTGATTCCTGCAAGCAGAAACAAGCCGGGCAATGCCCGGCTTTTTCATGTGCACCAGATGGCCTGTCAGAAGCGATAGGTCAGCTGCATGCCCACGCCGTGGGCGCTGTTCTTGTAGGTGGCGCTGTAGCCGGGGCCGACGTCGACGCCGGCGATCTTGGTGGCGTGCTGGTCGACCTTGGCATCGCTCTCGTGCAGGTAGGAGTAGGCCAGGTCGATGGTCATGTCCGCCGAGGGCGACCAGCCGGCGCCGACGGCGAAGACCTTGCGGTTGCCCACCGGAATGCGCACGGTGCGGTTGTCGTTGGCGGCCGGCGAGGCGTCCAGGGCGAAGCCGCTGCGCAGCACCCATTGCCGGTTCAACTGGTAGGCCGCGCCGATGGCGTAGGACCAGGTGTCCTGCCAGTTCATTTCTTCGCTGACTTCGCCGATCGGCTGCATGCCCAGCAGGCTCGGCGTGCCTTGGTTGTGCACGGTGATGGCCTGCAGTCGGCTCCAGCGGGTCCAGGTGGCGCCGCCGTAGAGGGTCCACTTGTCATCCAGCTGGTAGGTCAGCGAGCTGTCGAGCATTTCCGGGGTGGTGAAGTCCAGTTGGGCGTCATAGTCGCCGTTGAACTGACCGAAGACCGGGCCTTCGCCGCCGGTGACGCGGGTACGGCCTTCCAGGCTGTAGTCGACCCTGGAGTGGTAGGTCAGGCCCCAGGCCAGTTGCTCGGTGATGTCCACCAGCACGCCGGCATTGAAGCCCAGGGCGGTGTCGTCGCCCTTGATATCGATTTCGGTGTCGCCGCTGCCGCCGAGGGCGCCATCGTTGAGCTTGCTGACCAGCTTGCCCTTGATCTTGTTGAAGGTCGGGCCGAAGCCGAGGGAAACCCGGTCGTTGATCCGGTAGCTCAGGGTCGGTTGCAGGGTGACCACTTCCACCTTGCTGTACTGGCCCTTGTAGCGGCCGCCGAAACCTTTCTCGTAGTCGCTGATCAGGGCGAACGGCACATACAGGCCGATGCCGTAGTGCCAGTCTTCGTTCAGCGGGCTGGCGTAATAGGCGAACGGCACAGCTGCGGTGGGCACCATGTCGCCTTCGCTGGAGTCGGCGCTGGCGTCGTCGATGTCGACATTGGCCTTGACCACGCCCAGGCCGCCGACCGCTTCGGCGCGCTTGAGCTTGCTCAGGCCGGCCGGGTTGCCGAACAGGGTGGTGGCGTCTTGTGCCGATGAGGCGCGCCCGGCGAAGGCGGTACCCATGCCGCTGACGCTTTGTTCGTTGATGGCAATTCCGTTGCCCAGGCTGTGAGTGGAAATGGCGCCGATGGCCAGAGCGAGGGTGGTTTTGAACCAGGTGTGTTTCATTGGGAACTCGTCGACAGCAAAACGGGGGCGGCAAGCTACCCCTTTTGCCAACCCTTGCAAACCGCTCTATTCCGGTATTTCCCAGGTTATTCGTCGGAGTAATGCAGAGTATAAATCTGACCGATTGGTCATGTCTTTTCAGGCGGCGTGGGGCTGGCTGTCGACGCACAGTTGCCAGGCCTGGAGGAAGTCGCGCAGGCGCCCGTGTGGTTGGAAGACTTGGCGCCAGATACGCGCCAGCGCCGGCAGGTCATCGGCCGCGGGCAGGGCGCTGCCCTGGGCCTCGACCAGCATCCAGGCGATGGCGGTGGCATAGCGCAGGTTGACGATCAACTCGAGATGGGGCGCGCAGAGGAAGGCGTGCTGGCTGGCCAGGCCGCGCACCAGGCTGGCCAGGTCCGGGTCGCGCGCCAGGTGCTGGTCCCAGAGCAGCTGATGGCGGCGGGTGCTGATGCGATAGAGGCCGTGGCCGTGCGGGTCGTCGAGGGCGGCGCCGAGTGCTGATTGGCTGGCGGCGGCGCCCAGTAGCAGGGCTTCGGCAGTGGGAGAGTGGCGCCCCAGGTAGAGCAGGGTGGGGCGGATGACGTGCTGGCACAGCTCGCTGGCGGCAATTCCCATAAGGCCCTCGCGAAGGGTGCCGGCGGGGGCAGTGTTTGGCAGCTGTTCTTGGTTTTAATAAAGCCCCCGCCGGGAGCGGGGTTAGCCGCTCGTTTTGAAGTGTAGTGCGATAAAGGCGCTGTAAAGGGCTGTTTTTAAACTGTTTAAAGATCTTGGTAAGGCTTCATATATCGACCAGCACTTACGCATCCTGTGTTTGGTACTAGGCGGAGGCAATCGCTGGCCTGGGCGCTGGGGCGCTTGCGCAGGCGAAAGCCGCGGTCATTGCCATTGGCGTTGACCGCGGCTCGTCCGAACGGGCCGGGGATGGCTGGTGCAGCAGGTGATGGCGCCCCAGGCGGGGCGCCGGGGCTTCAGAGGTGTTCGATGAGCAGGTTGGTGAAGTTCACCGCGCCGGCTTCGCTGGCATCGCCGAGGTTGTCCTGCACATAGGAGCCGGCCTTGAAGTAGAGGTTCTGCGTGGCCCAGCTGGGGTCGAGCTTGGCCGTCCACTTGCTGGTGGTGCTGCTCGGCGTCTTCACATTGACCACCAGGGTGCCGCTGGGAGTCAGGCGGATGGTGTAGGAGAAGCTCTGGTTCAGTGGCACGTCGCGGAAAACCGTCACGCTGGTGGTGTCGATGCCCGGCTTGAGGCGGTAGATGACGACGATGTTGCCGGTCCTGGTATCGCTCTTGTACTGGTAGGACAACTTGATCGGCGGATCGTCGCCTTCCAGGTTGTGGATCTGACCAATCACGATCTTGCCGGTGGAGGGCACCTGGGTGACCTTCAGAGAGGCGCGCAGGTAGTTGTCGGCCGCGTTGTATTTCCAGTTGCGCAGGCTGCCATCGGCATAGGTTTCACGCAGTTCGCTGCGCGGATACTTGGCGTTGGGGGTGGTCGAGCCACTGACCGGGGTCCAGAAGAACAGTGCGCCGTTGATGGTCTGGAAGTAGTCGTCCTGGTAGCCGCCGACCAGTAGCGGCGTTTCGATGGTGGTGGCCGGTTCGCCGACGGGGATGGTGAGGTTCCATGTGTTGAGGTCGATCATGATGGTGGCAGACTCCGAGAAAATACTTAAATCATTCGCGGTGCCTATCGATCCCGAATCTGAAACTATCCAGCTGCCCTGCCGGTAACTTACGCGCCGAATGAAGCCCTAGCAGTTCGCCCGGCCGGTGGCTGTGGGGCGAACATGGGCGATTTATAGAGCCTGATGGCGGCTGCGGTAACCACCGTTTGTCGTTAGATTGGCGTCATTAAAATGGCTATTTATGGAATTGGAATTCCGCTTCCCTCTCGGATTTGCTGATGGCAAAGCGTTTTTTTCACGGAACCTGACCGCGCGTCCATGCGCGGCGGCAGGCGCGCCTTTGTGTCGTTTTGTGAGAAGTCGCACGTTTCGTGCGGGCAGCAAAAGGGCGCCATAAGGCGCCCCGAGGTGCAGGCTTGAGCGGTCGGCTATTTTCCCGGCAGTAGCAGCAGGCGCTTGTTGCCGTAGACCCTGTCGATATTGCGGCTCTGGAACGGGAAGCTCATGTAGCCACCCTTGAGCCAGGCGTCGATGCCGTCGGCATAGTGCGGGCTGGCCGGGTTGCCGGACTGGCCGGAACTGTTGAGACCGATCATCGGCTCCTCGCGGCCGAAGTCGACGACCACGCGCATGGCCGGAATCAGCCAGGTGTTGAAGTCCTCGCCCCAGTGGTAGGCCGCCACGTTGAGGGTGCCGTGATCGCCGCCGGCCGCGTAGGGGCCGCGATCCAGGTAGCCCTGGATGGCGTTGATGCTGCTGCGCTCGCTGGCGCCGAGATGGGGCGCCATCTTTGTTGCGTTGCTGGCCCAGGTGTAGGTATGCAGCTTGCCCCACTGCCAGGCCTGGCGGTCGGCGCCCAGTTTGCTTTCTACCAGGGTCACGGCGGCGGCCAGGGTGCGGGCGAGGATTGCCGGTTTGTCTTCCTTCTGCGCGGTGCGGATGTCGTCCCAGAACGGGCTGTCGTCGCGGCCGAGCAGGTGGTCGGCCTGGGCCGAGTAGGAGTCGTTGGCGGTGTCCACCAGCGCCTGCCAGGCCGGATTGCCCTCCGGCCCCAGTTCGTCGAGGAAGGTCTGCCGCGCGCTTTCATGCAGGAAGGCGCCGTACAGGGCGGCGTCCGCCGAGGTCGCGCTCATCCGTCCGTCGAAGGCCATCAGGCGCCGGTAGGCTTCCTCGGCCTTGCTGCGCTCGGCGGCGGGCAGGGCGGCGATGGCCTGGCGCAGCGGCTGGGCCATGCCCGGCCCGTCGAACATCGCCTGCAGCTTGCCGGCGAACGGCGTGGTCTGGTCGTACTGCATGGCGATCATGCTGCGCTGGTCGTGCTTGCCGGCGCCGGCCAGCTGGGCGATGCGCTCGGCGCGCTCCGGGTAGAACCAGGAGTTGGACAGCTGCATGCCGTAGCCGCGCGGCACGGTGCGCTGGTTGGCGGTGCCCAGCCAGCCCTGCATGGGATCCTGGTCATAGGGGTGCAGCATGGGGTCGGCGTAGCCGTCCCAGTCGTAGGCGCCGTCCCAGCCGGGCGAGGGCAGCAGGCCCAGGCCCTGCTTGCGGTTGGGGTAGCGGCCGGTGACCTGCCAGCCGATGTGCTGGGCATCGGCGAACACCAGGTTGAGGGCCATGGCGCGCACTTCGCGGGTGGCCTCGAAGGCCTGCTCCACCGATTGCGCGCGGGACAGGTCGAAGAAGGCATCGATCGAGTGATCCTCCTCGAACTGCGCGGTGCGCAGGGCCAGGCCATAGCCGCTGTTGAATTGCAGCGGTTGCAGGGGGTGCTTGCGCTCGCCCAGCACCGAGTTGAGCAGCGGGCCGTGGCGGGTCTCGTAGAGGGTTTCGCGGATCGGCCGCTGACCCTTGATGAAGAAGGTTTCCTGGCGTTCGCCGGCCGGCTGCCATTGGCCGTCGGCCAGGTAGTACAGGCGGCCGCCCTGGCGTTTGACCTTCTCCAGGAACAGATCCTGGTTGTCGCCCATGACCATGGTCATGCCCCAGGCCAGCTTGCCGTTGAAGCCGGCGACCACGGCCGGCACGCCGGCGATGGAGACCCCGGCGGCCTGGAATTTCGGCGAGCGGATCTGCACGTAGTTCCACACCGAGGGCATGGACAGCGGCAGATGGGTGTCGTTGGCCAGCAGGCTCTTGCCGCTGCGGCTGCGCTGCGGGGCGATGGCCCAGTTGTTCGAGGCGGCGACGCCGAGCATGTTCAGCTCGGCCACCTGGCCGGCGGCCTGGTCGATGGCGGCCAGGCCCTGGATCTGCCCGCCGAGGTTGAGGCCGCGCAGTTTCTCGGCTTCCTCGAACGGCAGTGGTTCGTCCGGGTAGGTCGGCAGCAGCCAGGCCAGCTTGTCGGCGCCGACCTTGCCGGTCAGGGTCAGGGCGGCGATCTCCTCCTTGAGGTTCACGGCCAGGCCGAAGTTGAGCAGGCAGAACACCAGCACCGAGTCTTCCGGCTTCCAGTAGGCCGGGCGGTAGCCGGATTCGGCCAGGTCCATCGGCAGCTTGTCCTGGTAGCGGAACAGGTAGGCGTTGACGCCGCGGGCGTAGACCTCGAAGAACTGCTTCATCCGCGGCGAGGCGTTCTTGTACAGCCCCTCGGCGCTCTTGCGCAGGTTGACCGCGCGCATGAAACGGTCGATTTCCAGCACGCCGGGGCCGTTCATCTCGGCCAGGCGGCCCTCGGCCAGCAGGCGCATGCCGACCATCTGGCTGAGGCGGTCGCTGGCGTGTACGTAGCCCAGGGCGAACAGCGCATCGTGGAAGGTGGTGGTCTCGATCAGCGGCATGCCCAGCGGGTTGCGCCGTACCACCACGCTCTGCGCCAGGCCCTGGACGCGGACGATGCCCTGATCCGGGGGCACGCTGTTGCTGTAGCGGCTATTGAGGAACGACTGGCAACCGCCGAGAAACAGGCTGCTGGCTACAGTGGCAGCGGCAATCAGCTTCAGCGAATGAGAAACACGGCGCGAACCCATGGACTGGCTCCTGGCGCGAAAGTGAGGGTGGGAATGCTGGTGCGGATTGTAGAGGGCTGGCGGGGGGCGGCGGTAGGGCTGCGTGGGGCAGGCAGGGCCGGTGTTGCACCATCGCCCTGCCGCTATTCAGTTCAGGCGCCGTGGCACTTCTTGAACTTCTTCTGGCTGCCGCAGGGGCAGGGGTCGTTGCGGCCGACTTCCTTCAGCGGGTTGCGCACCGGCTCCTGGTGGGCGTGGTTGCAGTGCGGGCCGTGTACGTGGCCGTGATCATGGTGAGTGTGGTCATGCTCGTGGTTGCAGTCGGGGCCGTGGACATGGGGTTGCTGGTTCATCGGTGAATCACTCCGGAAGGTAATCGCCGGGGATTATCTCGCCATTGCGCGAAAGGTGCACGCTGCGGCCAAACAGCAGGCCGGTTTTCACCATGCCCTGGAAGCTGTAGTGGATCGGCTCCTCGGTTCGTTCCAGGGCGCGCACGATGCCCTTGAGGTGGCGCCACAGGTTGGTACGCACCGGCACCTCGAACTGCAGGTGGCTGTGCGGGGGCACGGTGAACCATTCGCTGGACTCCCCTTCGGCCAGCAGCACGCCATTCAGGCTCACCCGGTAGTCCAGGCGGCGCACCGGCAGGCTCGCGGCGTTGGGATTGTCGATGCGAAAGCGCAGGATGAACTGTTGTTCCATGAGCTTGGCCTTGACCAGATCGACCTTGACCAGGCGCACCTGCGGGTCTTCGAAGCTGTCGGTCAGCCAGGTCGAGCAGCCGGCGATGCTCGCGGGGAGGGCGAGGCAGAGGATTAGGCTGATAATTCTTATCATTTGCGCCTGGTAAAGCATTTCAATCTCCGGCTGATGCCTCAGTTTAACAAGCGGTTGCTTGGTGGCAATCTGTTGTTGCAGGAAAAAAACCTGCGCCATACTGGGCAGCAAAATAGACAGGAGTGTGACGATGAGCCTCTACGAGATCGCCTTTGCCGGGCAACTGGTGCCGGGCGCTCAGTTGCCGCAGGTCAAGGAGAACCTGGCGCGGCTGTTCCAGGCCGACGCCCAGCGCATCGAGCTGCTGTTTTCCGGGCGGCGCATGGTGATCAAGAGTGGCCTGGATGCGGCGGGGGCGGAGAAGTACCGTGCCACCCTGGAGCGGGCTGGAGCCGTGGCCATGGTGCAGGCTCTGGAGGTGCCGGTCGAGGAAGTCGAACTGGCCCCGGCCCCCGTGCCAGCCGCCACGGCGGCGCCGGTAGCGGCGCCCGGTACAGGGGCGCGGGTGATTCCGCGGGATGAGTACATGGCGGCCTTTGCCGATGTGCAGGCGCCGGATTTCGGCATTGCCCCGGTCGGCGCCGACTTGCAGGACAGCCGGCCAGCCGCGCAGGCGCCGCAGGTCGATCTGTCGCAGTTCAGCCTGGCCCCGGTGGGCAGCGACATGGGCCAGGCCAAGGCCGGCCCGGCCGCGCCGCCGCCGGATGTGTCGCATCTCAAGCTGCAATGATCGACGGGCCCGCTGCATGCGGGCCCGTTCAGTTCACAGGTAGGGCGCGCAGCACTTCTTGAATTTCTCGCCGCTGGCGCAGGGGCAGGGATCGTTGCGACCGGCCTTGAGCGGCACGGTAGGGTCGATGAAATACCAGCGCCCGGCGTGCTGGACGAAGGCCGAGCGTTCGCGGTGGCTGTGCTCGCCGCCGTCATCGTGCCAGTGGGCCGTGAAGGTGACGAAGGCATGTTCGGGCTGGCCACCGAGCAGTTCGGCACTTTCCACCTCCAGACCGAGCCAGGTGCTGCCCAGGCTCCAGGCGCTGATGGTGGAGCGGTCCAGAGCGGCCTGTTGGGCGGGCAGGGTGGTGGCGATCAGGTAGTCGACCAGCCCCAGAACATAGGCGCTGTAGCGCGAACGCATCAGGCTCTGCGCGCTGGGTGCCGGGGTGCCGGCGTGGTAGCGCCCGCAGCATTGTTCCAGAAGGTTGCCGCTGCCGCAGGGGCAAGTCTGGCTCATGGCTTTACCACCAGTACTTGCCGAAGTTTTCCGGGTTGGCCCAGAACTTGGCGTTGAGCCAGTCCGGCACCTGCTTGTAGTCGCGCAGGTCGTAGGTGAACAGGCGCAGGGTCTGTTCGTCGCGCTGGAAGCTCTCGCTGTTTTGCAGGGCCAGGGCGAAGAAGTCGGTTTCCTGCCAGTCGCAGGCCTGCAGGTCGACCAGCACGGCGATCCGGCTGGCGTTGAGGTTGCGGATGCCGCCGAGCAGTTCCAGGGCGGTGCGCTTGGGCAGGTGCTCCAGGCAGTCGACCACCAGGGCCAGATCGAAGCGCTGCGCCGCCAGCTCGGCCGGCAGGGCGCCGGCAGCGGCAGTAGCGACCTCACTCGCGGGGTGGGCGGCCCGGAAGGCCTCCAGTGCCGGCAGATGGCTGGCGCCAATCAGCAGTAGGCGCTGCGGGGCGTGGTGTTCGAGCAGAGCGGCCAGCGCCTGCTGCGGCGTGCGGGTGGAAAGTCTGTCAGTCATTGCCAAATTCCGAACTTGTAGGTAAAGACTAACCTGCCGCATGGAAATGGCCTAGTAATGACATGGGTCAGTGTAGTTTCCTAATAGCTGGCGGATTGTAAAACAGCTGTCTTTACTACTTGAGTGTCGGTTTGGTGCCGATTATTACAGGAGAGCAAAAAATGAGCATTACAAGGAAAGCTGTACCCCTGTTGTTGGCAAGCGGCCTGTTGACTGGTTGCTCCGGCCTGCAGAAAACCGATTGGCCTACCTGCGCGGCCGTTGGCGGTGTGGGTGGCGCTGCTCTGGGGGCGATTGAAAGCTCCGCTTGGGCGGGTGGCGGTGCTGTGGTTGGTGCAGGCATGGCAGCGGCGTACTGCTGGGTGCATGGTGCCGAGGAGCAGGTCGCTGTAGTCGAAGAGGCCGTAGTCGAGGAAGTCGTGGCAGAGCCTGCCGAGCCGGTGCGTGTCGAGCTGGATGTGAAGTTCGATTTCGACAAGGCAGCCGTCAAGGAAGAGAGCCAAGGCGATATCAAGGCCCTGGCCGACTTCATGAGCCAGTATCCGCAGACCACCACCGTGGTTGAAGGTCACACTGACTCCGTGGGTACCGATGCCTACAACCAGGGTCTGTCCGAGCGTCGTGCCAATGCCGTGCGTGACGTGCTGGTCAATCAGTACGGCCTGTCGCCGGATCGCGTCAATGCTGCCGGTTATGGCGAGAGCCGCCCGGTTGCCGACAACGCCACCAGTGACGGTCGCGCCATCAACCGCCGCGTTGAGGCCGAGGTCGAAGCCCGTCCGGAATGATCCCTTCCCCTTGCCTGTGTTCACCGACGTGTCAGTGACTACCGGCTTGTACACTTAGGGGGACGGGTCTTTACTCCTGTGTTACCGGTAATCAACCGGTGACACAGGAGATCACCGCCATGAGAACAAGACTCTCAAGGGCTGCAGTACCCCTTCTCTTGGTCAGCAGTGTTCTTTCTGGTTGCGTCACGACTTCCAGTACGGGAGATGCGCCGCTCAACCAAGGGAACTGGCCCATTTGTACGGCGATTGGCGGCCTGGCCGGCGGCGGTCTTGGCGCAATCGAGAGTTCAGCCTGGGCAGCAGGAGGTGCGGTGGCCGGTGCGGTCATCGGAACCCTGGTGTGCTACGCCCAAGATGGCGACGCAGACGGCGATGGCGTATTCGACCGGCGTGACCGTTGCCCCGATACCCCAGCCAATACCCCCGTTCGGCACAACGGCTGCCCGTTGCCGGTCTATCCGAGCGGCGAGGAGCCCGTGGCGCCGGTTGTCGAGGTAAGCGATCCGGTGCGCGTCGAACTGGACGTGAAGTTCGATTTCGACAAATCCGTGGTCAAGGAAGGCAGCTTCGCCGACATCCAGAGCCTGGCCGACTTCATGAAGCAATACCCGCAAACCTCCACCGTGGTTGAGGGGCACACCGATTCTGTCGGTACCGATGCCTACAACCAGGGCTTGTCCGAACGCCGTGCCAATGCCGTGCGCGATGTGCTGGTCAACCAGTACGGGGTGGAGAGTGGTCGGGTGTCGTCCGTGGGGCATGGCGAGTCGCAGCCGGTTGCCGACAACAATACCGACGAAGGTCGAGCGATCAACCGTCGGGTAGAGGCCGCGGTTGAGGCACAACCCTAGCCGGCCGTTGAAAACGTAAGCCAGGCGTGTGCCCGCGCCGCCTATGGGAGTGCAGTTCTCCTGTGTCACCTGGATTGCGGGTGACACAGGGTTCCCTTCAAGTTTCCTTCGGCCTCGTTCGGGCCTCGTAGTCCTGTTGCAGCCGCTGGTCGGTGCCAGGCTCTGCTTCAGAGTGTCGGCCGCAGACCGGCGATCGCCACCAGAGCCAGGCCGATCAGCAGGTTGATGCCCACCAGCTTGCGGATACGTCCAAGCGTCTCACCGCCTACTGGCCAGTTCTGTGCCGCTATGGCACGGCGCAGCTCCGGCAACTGGAGGAACTGGATGCGCAGGAACAGCGCGAGCATGGCGATATACAGGCCGATCATGATGTGCACGTAGCGCGGTGCGGTCTCGAAGCCGGCGAAGCGCAGGTGCAGCAGGCCCATGCCGGATACCGGCAACAGCAGCACGGCGAGCCACACCCACTGGAAGAAGCGGCGGAACACCTCGGCCCACAGGGTCAGGCGTGCCGGCGCCTCGAGCACGCTGACTGCGGCGGGGCGGAGGATCATCCAGGCGAAGAACATGCCGCCGACCCAGATCAGGGCGGCCAGCAGGTGCAGGGTGTAAATGGCGGCGAAGGCAGTCATCGGGTTCTCCGTATAAGGGGCGCTTAAGCATGGCGCGGCATCATAACCTGCCGGTAAACTACTGAGAATTTATCCAGTCTCTATTGCGCGCCCATGCTCAGTCCCGAACTCAAGTCCCAGATCCAGGGCGCCTACAGCCGTTTCCTCGAAGCCAAGAGCCTCAAGCCGCGCTATGGCCAGCGCCTGATGATCGCCGAGATCGCCAAGGTGCTCGGCACTATCCAGCATAACGACGAAGGCCAGCGCGACGGCGAGGCCGCCGTGGTGGCGGTGGAGGCGGGTACCGGTACCGGCAAGACCGTGGCCTATGCCCTGGCCTCGATTCCCATCGCCAAGGCCGCCGGCAAGCGCCTGGTGATCGCCACCGCGACCGTGGCCTTGCAGGAGCAGATCGTGCATAAGGACCTGCCGGACCTGCTGCGCAACAGCGGCCTCAACTTCAGCTTCGCCCTGGCCAAGGGCCGTGGCCGCTACCTGTGCCTGTCCAAGCTCGACATGCTGCTGCAGGAAGGCGAGGCCCAGGGCGCCACCGCGCAGATGTTTGCCGAAGAGGGATTCCGCCTGGATGTCGACGAGAGCAGCCAGAAGCTGTTTACCGGGATGATCGAGAAACTCGCCGGCAATCGTTGGGACGGCGACCGCGACAGCTGGAGCGAGGAGCTCGACGATGCGGTGTGGAGCCGCCTGACCACCGACCACAGCCAGTGCACCAACCGCCATTGCCCGAACTTCGGGCAGTGCGCCTTCTACAAGGCGCGCGAGGGCATGACCAAGGTCGACGTGATCGTCACCAACCACGACATGGTCCTGGCCGACCTGGCCCTGGGCGGCGGCGCGGTGCTGCCCGATCCGCGCGAAACCCTCTACGTGTTCGACGAGGGCCACCACCTGCCGGACAAGGCCATTGGCCATTTCGCCCACTTCACCCGCCTGCGCAGCACCGCCGACTGGCTCGGCCAGGTGGAGAAGAACCTGACCAAGCTGCTGGCACAGCACCCGCTGCCCGGCGACCTCGGCCGGCTGATCGAGAAAGTGCCGGAGATGGCAAGGGAGCTCAGGACACAGCAGCAATTCATGTTCAGCGCCTGCGAGCAGCTGGCCGACTTCAAGGCCGGCGAGGACATGGAAGGCCGCGAGCGCCCGCGTCACCGCTTCGTCGGCGGCCTGGTACCGGAACATCTGCGCGAGCTGGGCATCGAGCTGAAGAAAGGCTTCTCGCAACTGACCGACGTGTTCACCCGCCTCACCGAACTGCTCAAGCAGGCGATGGACGACGAGGCCAGCGGCGTGGGCATCTCCAGCGGCCAGGCCGAGGAGTGGTACCCGCTGTTTGGCAGCCTGCTAGCCCGCGCCCAGGGCAACTGGGAGCTGTGGACCGCCTTCACCGTCGAGGACCCGGAGGACAGCCCGCCCATGGCGCGCTGGCTGACCCTGGCCGAGGGTGGCGCGCTGTTCGATATCGAGGTCAATGCCAGCCCGATACTCGCTGCCGAAACCCTGCGCCGCAATCTGTGGAACGTCGCCTACGGTGCCCTGGTGACCTCGGCCACGCTGACCGCGCTGAACAGCTTCGACCGCTTCCGCATGCGTGCCGGCCTGCCCAAGGCGGCGGTCACCGCGGTGGTGCCCAGTCCTTTCCTGCATGCCGATGCCGGGGTGCTCAAGGTGCCCGACCTCAAGGCCGATCCGCGCGATGCGGCGGCGCACACCGCGGCGATCATCCGCGACCTGGCCAATCTGGTGGCCGGCTCGCGCGGCACCCTGGTGCTGTTTTCCTCGCGCAAGCAGATGCAGGACGTGTTCGACGGCCTCGACCGCGACTGGCGCAAGCGCGTGTTTATCCAGGGCAACTTGTCCAAGCAGGAGACCCTGAACAAGCACAAGGCACGGGTCGACAGCGGCGAGGAG
This sequence comes from Pseudomonas sp. L-22-4S-12, assembly GCF_009799935.1. NCBI lineage: Bacteria > Pseudomonadati > Pseudomonadota > Gammaproteobacteria > Pseudomonadales > Pseudomonadaceae > Pseudomonas > Pseudomonas sp. L-22-4S-12. Next base: position 210,589 of record NZ_WELL01000002.1, read on the forward strand.
AGCGTGCTGTTCGGCCTGGCCAGCTTCGCCGAGGGCGTCGACCTGCCTGGTGCCTATTGCGAGCACGTGGTGATCGCCAAGATTCCCTTCGCCGTGCCGGACGATCCGGTGGAAGCGGCGCTGGCCGAGTGGATCGAGGCGCGCGGCGGCAACCCGTTCATGGAAATCGCCGTGCCGGATGCCTCGCTCAAGCTGGTGCAGGCCTGCGGTCGCCTGCTGCGTACCGAAGAGGACCGCGGCACCATCACCCTGCTGGATCGGCGCGTGGTGACCCAGCGCTATGGCAAGGCGATCCTCAATGCCTTGCCGCCCTTTCGCCGGGAAATCAGCTAACCCCATCGCCTAGGAGAAAGCTCAGTGCCCGAGCTTTGCGGTTCCATTCTGATCACCGGTTGCTCAACGGGCATCGGTTATGCCACCGCCGTGGCCTGCCGCGCCGCGGGTTGGCGGGTCTTCGCCTCGGCGCGGCATGCCGCGGATGTCGCTCGCCTGCAGGCCGAGGGCTTCAACGCCGTGCAGCTCGACCTGAGCGACCCGGCCAGCATCCACAGTGCGCTGGCGGCGGTGCTGGCGCAGACCGACGGCCGCCTCGATGCCCTGTTCAACAACGGCGGCTACGGCCAGCCCGGCGCCATCGAGGACCTGCCGCGGGCTGCCTGGCGCGAGCAGTTCGAGACCAACGTGTTCGGCCCGGCCGAGCTGACCGCCGCGGTGCTGCCGGTGATGCGCCGCCAGGGCCACGGCCGCATCCTGTTCAACAGTTCGGTGCTGGGCTATGCCGCCTTGCCGCTGCGCGGCGCCTACAACGCCTCCAAGTTCGCCATCGAAGGCCTGGTCGATACCCTGCGCCTGGAACTCACCGGCAGCGGTATCGAGGCGGTATTGATCGAGCCCGGCCCGATCATCGCGCGTTTTCGTGCCAACAGCCTGCTGGCCCTGGGCAAGCATGTGGATACCAGCCAGGGCGTGCATGTCGCGGCCTATGCGCAGATGGAGGAACGCCTGGCCAAGGAGGGCGCGGCAGTCAAGTACACCCTGCCGGCCCAGGCGGTGGCCGAAGTGGTCCTGCAGGCGCTGCAGCGCCGCGTGCCGCGCACCCGCTACCCGGTGACGGTGCCGGCCAAGCTGTTCCGCGTACTCAACCGTCTGCTGCCGGATCGCTGGCTCGACCGCATGAAACGCTCGACCATCTAGATGCCGCCGGCCTGTGACTTGCGCCAAGCCGGCGACGGCCACGGGCTGCTAATCTGCGCGCAGTCCGATCGGACATGAACGAAGTTTTGGCTGCGCTGGCAGCCCGGGAGCAAGGATGAACCTGAATGAGCTGGCCGCGCGCACGGCCCTGGTACTGGAAACCAACAACCTGCGCGGCGGCGCCGACCTGCAGCGGGTGGCCGTCAGCCTCGGTCGCCTGTTCCAGCACCTGAAAGGGCAAAGCCTGCCGCTGACGCGACTGGCCCAGGTGGTGGTGACCCATGACGGCCTGCCCGAGGCCGTGTGCGAGGAACTGGCCCAGGCCGCCGGGTTGTCGCTGCAGTTCGTCCCGATCGATGCGCAGACCGGCTACTACGCGGCGAAGAACCTCGGTTTTGCCGCGCTGCAGGCTGAGCGCTGCGACCACGTGGTGTTCGCCGACGCCGACTGCATCCCGGCTGCCGACTGGCTGGAGCAACTGCTCCTGCCGCTGTGCGCCGAGCAGCCGCCGGCGGTGGTGGCCGGGCGCACCAGCTACAGCAGCAGCCTGACCGGCACGGCGCTGACCACCATCGATTTCATGTACTTCCCCAGCCCGCTGGCCGCCGGCGCCACGCGCAACTTCTACGCCAACAACGTGGTATTTCGCCGCGAGGTGTTCGCCGAGCATGCCTATCAGGCCCTGGACGGCGTGTATCGCGCCCATTGCCAGGTGCTCGGCCTCAACCTGCAGGCCGCCGGTATCGCCCTGCACTATGCCGCGGCGGCGCATACCGAGCACCGTCTGCCGGATACCCGCGGCGAGGCCCTCAAGCTGCGCTGGATGCGTGGCCAGGACTCGGTCGGCCTGACCCCCTACCTGCTGCGCGCCTACCTGCCACAACGCTGGCAATGGCTGGCCCACAGCGGTCCGCTGGCGCCGCTAAGCATCCTCCTGGCGCGCCTGTACTTCAGCCAGCGCGCGCTCAATCACCAGGGCCTGCCGGCCCTGCATGGCCTGCGTGGGCTGGGCGCCCGGGGCCTGATCCTGGCGTTCTCCCTGGTCGACATGGCGGGCGCGCTGGCACGCGGCGTCGGCATCAATACCCTGGGGCGCACGGCGGCCGATGCCCAGGCGCTGTCCTATCACCGGGCCTGAGCGCCCCTGGTTAACGGAAGGGATTACCGTGAACGCATCTTCGACCTCTCGTCTTGTTTTCCCCCTGCTGGCCGTGCTGCTGGCCCTGGGTCTGGGCAGCGGCTTCGCCCAGGCCGAGGAGTTCGGCGGCCGCGGCGTGTTCCAGTTCGCCAGCGCCAGCGGTTGTCCCCTGGCCACCACTGCCACGCCGCTGAGCGACTGCAATCGTATCGCCCTGGACGATGGCCATACCCGCGCGCGGCTGGACGGCGCGGGCAAGACCCTGGTGCTGCGCAACGGCCAGGATTACGCCGATGAGACCGTCATCGCCGATGTGCTGCTGCATGGCCAGGCGCGGGCGCAGAATGGCCAGGTGGTGCCGGTCAGCCTGCATCTGCTGATCAGCAAGGAGGGCCAGGCGTGGAGCACCAGCCTGCACGCCCATGCGCCGGTGGCGGGCGATCTGCGCGAGGTGCGCATCGATGCGTACCGGGTGGAGGCTGAGGTGCAAGGCAAGCGCCAGACCCTGCTGCACCAGGACCATGCCCTGCAGGTGCTGAGCTCGCCCTCGACCGCGGCCCGGCTGGCCAAGCAGTTCGTCCAGGTGCGCGACAACCGGGTCGAGGCGGCCAAGGCCGAGTATGCCGACATCACCATTGCCCTAGGCGTGGGGCCGGCCGCGCTGCCGGCATTGCGCGCCAGCCTGCATGTGCCGGGCGGCCATGCCGAGCTGGCCAAGACCCTGCACGGCGGCAGCTGGACCCTGGAGCTGCAGGCCCTGCGCAGCCGCCTGCCGCTGTCGGTGATCCGCCGCGACCTGTTCCTCTTCGGCCTGGAGCGGGTCGCGCTGCTGCAGCCGCTGCAGGCCGAGGGCTTCAGCAAATACGAGAAACTGCTGCTCGGCGCGCAGGAGGGCAAGGGCTACCTGAGCTATCGCGGCCAGCGGATCGATTACCCGCAAGCCGGCGCGGTGGCCCAGGCATTCCTCCAGGACAGCTTCATCGGCCTGGTCCTCAGCGCCCAGCAGCACGACGCGGCGCCATGAGCGTCGTGCCCCTGGCCCTGTTCGCCGCGCCGCAGCTGCGCGGCTGGCCACGCCTGCAGGCCTTCCTGGTCGACCGCATCAAGCGCGCCGCCCTGCGCCAGCTGCATGCCAGCTGCGCCGGCGAGCTGCTGTTGCTGCGCATTTACCTGATCGGCGAAGAGGCGACGGAGCAGACCCTGCAGCATGAGCTGCTGGCCAGTCCGCCGGCCTGGCTGGAGCGCCAGGTGCGGCAGCACTTGCTGGAGGAACAGGAACACAGCGCGCTGTTCGCCGCGGCCCTGCGCGAACGCGGCATGCAGCCGCCCAGCGAGCTGCGCCCCGATCGCCTGAGTCAGGCCAAGATCCGCCGCTGGCAGCGTATCGCCCGCCGGCATGCCGCGCATTTCCAGCAGGGCCTGCTGGTGCCGGCCTATGCCATCGGCCTGTGCGCCGAGCAGATGGCCGAGCGGGTGCTGAGTCGCCATTGCGCGGTGCTGCCGGCCGAGCATCCGCTGCAGGGCCTGCTCGGTCGCGTGCTCGACGACGAGCGCAAGCATGTGCGCATGTGCATGCGCACCCTCGGCCTCAGCGTGGCCGAACATGAGTTGCCGCGCCTGCAGCAGATGCTGGCCGAGGCCCGCGCGGTGGACCGCGCCTGGGGCGTCAGCGGCGCCCTGGGCCTGTACCTGGCCGGCGTCGCCTTGCGCCTGCGTGCCGCTTGGAGCCACTGATGGCCACGCGGATTCTCTACCTGGCCACCGCCGATGCCCGCGGCCACCTGATGCGTGCCCAGCTGCTCGCCCGGGCCCTGGGCGAGCGTGGCGCCGAGGTGGAGCTGCTGACCACCTCCGACGCGGGCGTGGCCTTCCTCGCCGAGTTCGGCATCGCCGCCGAGGTGCTGTCGCGGCACTATGCCGTACAGTTCGACGAGCAGCAGAACATGCAGCGCGGGGCGACCGACCGCACCGTCGCCCGCTACCTGTTCGACCCGCGCCGCATGCTGCGCGATATCTGGCGGCTGCGCCGGCGCCTGGCCCGCGTCGACCTGTTGGTCAACGATTCCTTCCACCCGGCGCTGCTGGTGATGGGCTGCCTGCCGGTCTGGCGGCGCAAGATCGTCCATGTGTATGGCGCCAGCCTGCGCCAGGCCCTGCAGGACAATTTCCACGGGCGCCTGCCCGGCTGGCTGGCGCGCGCCTTCGCCGCGGCCATCGGCTTCGAACTCGTGCGTGCGCGGGCCCGGTTGCAGCATGATTTCGCCTATGCCGAGGCCCGCGAAAGCGCGCCGGCCAGTTTCGAGCTGCCGACTCCGGTGGCCCTGGCAGAGCGCCCGGCGGCCTTGCCGCCGTCTTGCGCGGCGGTCTACCTCAACCCGCACTTTCGCGACCCGGCCCTGGCCGCTGGCCTGGAGCAGGGCCTGGCGCAGGCCGGCCTGGCCAGCCTGCGGGTGGCCGAGGGCTATGCCGAACGGCCCGGCTGGCTGGCGCGAGACCCGCGCTGGATCGACGCGGCGGCGCACAGCGCGCTGATCATCTCGGCGCCGGGCATGGCCGCGCTGTCGGTGGCGCAGGTCTACCGGCGGCCGATCCTGCTGCTGGTCAGCGATCAGCCGGAGCAGCTGAGCAATGCCCGGCGCGCCGCCGAGCTGGGGCTGCGCCACGAGGTGCTGGTCTGGCGTGGCGATGCGCCGCAGTTTGCCGAGCAACTGGCGGCGGCTAGCCGGCGCCTGCTCGCGGCCGGCGCGGGCGAGCCGGATGATGCTGGCCTGCACCATGCCCGGCGGCGCCTGGAGGCCTGGGTCGATTGCCTGCTGGACGTGGCCGGCACGGTGACGCAACGGGCGGGGTAGAGCGCTACCCGGAATAAAGTCGGGCTGGCATCAGGCGCCCGACCTGTTGTCTACTGGCGCGTCGTTTCGGAGTGCTGTCACATGATTCGCCGCTCGTTGCCTGCCGCCTTTGCCCTGTTGCTGACCCTTCCCGTTGTTGCCGCCCCGGCGGAACCGCAGACCCTGTTCAACTTCGTGCGCCCGCTGGATGCCGTGCAAGTCAGCACCGAGCAGGCCAGCCTGCCGCAACTGACCGCCGAGCCCACCGCCGAAGGCGAGGTGCTGCGCCGCGTGCTGTTCAATGCCGCCGAGCGGCCGACCCTCAGGCTGACGCCGCAGAGCGGCGACTGGGACTGGTCGCAGAGCGGTGCCATGAGCCTGCGCATCCAGAACGCGATGGATTGGGCGATCACCCTCGATGTGCAAATCGCCAGCCGCGACGGCAAGCTCCTGCACAGCCGCATCGCCCTGCCGGCCGGCCCGGCGCAGACCCTGCTGGTGCCGCTGGCGGCCAGCTCGCCGCTGGCCCGCGGCATGCGCGCCGGCCCGCCGATGCCGATCAGCGTCAACGGCCAGCGCATCCTGCTGGCGGAAACCGTGAGTGGCGAGCTGAACGCGGCCCAGGTCAGCTCGGTCAGCCTGTCCCTGGAGCGCCCGAGTGCGCCGCAGAGCGTGCTGCTCGGCCGCTTCGGCGTGCAGGCGGCGGATGCCGCGCAGCAGGCCGCCTACCACGGCATCATCGATGCCTGGGGCCAATACAGCCGCGGCCACTGGCCGGAGAAGATCGGCAGCGACCAGCAGTTGCGCGAGGCCGCCAGTCGCGAACAGGCGCAGTTGCAGGCCTGGCTGCAGAAGCGGCCGAACCAGGACCGCTTCGGCGGCCTGCTGCAAGGCCCGCAGTTCGAGGCCAAGGGCTTCTTCCGCACCGAGAAGCAGGCCGGCCGTTGGTATCTGGTGACCCCGGAGGGGCATCCGTTCTATTCCCTCGGGGTCAATGCGGTCAGTGCCTGGCAGAGCCGCACCTATGTCGAAGGCCGCGAAGCGATGTTCAGCGCCTTGCCCAAGGACGGCGAAGAACTGGCCCGTTACTACGGCAAGAGCGACAGCCGCAGCGCCACCGGTGCCAACCGGGGCCGCGACTTCGCCCAGGGGCGCTGGTTCGATTTCTACCAGGCCAACCTGCAGCGCAGTTACGCCCAGCCGTGCCCGCCGGTGGTCACGCCGCCGCTGGCCGCCTCGCCGGCCCCGGCCGAGCAGCAGGCTAGCGCATGCCCGCCCGCCGGCCTGGATGCGGCGCGCTGGACCGCGCACAGCCTCGACCGCCTGCAGGCCTGGGGCTTCAACACCCTCGGCAACTGGAGCGACGACACCCTCGGCGCGGCCCAGCGCATGCCCTACACGGTGCCGCTGTCGATCTCCGGCGATTACGCCACCATCAGCACCGGTCTCGACTGGTGGGGCGGGGTGCCCGACCCGTTCGACCCGCGCTTCGCCATGGCCGCCGAACGGGCCATCGCCATCGCCAGCCGCGACCGCCGCGACGACCCCTGGCTGCTCGGTTTCTTCGCCGACAACGAACTGGCCTGGGCCTCGCCCGGCAGCGATGCAAAGGCGCGCTATGCCCTGGCCTACAACACCCTGCGCCTGACCACCGATGTGCCGGCCAAGCGCGCCTTCCTCAAGCTGCTGCGCGACAAGTACCGCAACCAGAACGGCCTGTCCAAGGCCTGGGGCATCCAGCTGAACGCCTGGGAGCTGATGGAGGACCCGGGTTTCGAGGCGCCGCTGCCGAGCGCCGAGCACCCGCAGATCGAGGTCGACCTGCAGAACTTCCAGCGTCTGTTCGCCGACACCTATTTCAAGACCATCGCCGACTCGCTGAAGTGGCACGCGCCCAACCACATGCTGCTGGGCGGCCGTTTCGCCATCAGCACGCCGGAGGCGATTGCCGCCTGCGCCCAGTACTGCGATGTCATGAGCTTCAACTTCTACACCCGCGAACCGCAGCACGGTTACGACTTCGCCACCCTGCGCGCGCTGGACAAGCCGCTGCTGATCAGCGAGTTCCATTTCGGCTCGCGTGACCGCGGCCCGTTCTGGGGCGGGGTCAGCGAGGTGTACAAGGAAGAGGAACGCGGCCCGGCCTATGCACACTTCCTCGACAAGGCCCTGGAAGAGCCGAGCATCGTCGGCGTGCACTGGTTCCAGTACCTCGATCAACCGGTCAGCGGGCGCCTGCTCGATGGCGAGAACGGCCACCTCGGCCTGCTCGGCATCACCGACCGGCCCTGGCAGGGCTTCGTCGAGGCGGTGCGCAAGGCCAACCTGCAGGTTGCCGCGAAACTGCTCAAGGCCAGCCCGGCGCCGACTGCGCCGCAACTTTGAGGGGCACCGTTGGTCTGACCGACGGCGCTGGCTGAAGCGTCAGGATTCACATGCGCGGCTGCGGCTGGAACAATGCCGGCCAGTCTGACCGAGGAGTATCAGGTTGCAGATCCAGGGCCATTTCGACCTGCGTTTCGAAGCGCTGAAAGACGCCTTCGCCGAGTTGTTCAACGATCCCCAGGAACGTGGCGCCGCCCTGTGCGTGCAGATCGGCGGGGACACCGTGGTCGACCTGTGGGCCGGCGTGGCCGACAAGGACGGCGAGCAGGCCTGGCACAGCGACACCATCCTCAACCTGTTTTCCTGCACCAAGACCTTTGCCGCGGTGGCTGCCCTGCAGCTGGTCGGCGAGGGCAAGCTCGACCTGGACGTGCCGGTGGCGCACTACTGGCCGGAGTTCGCCGCGGCCGGCAAGGCGCGCATCACCACGCGCCAGCTGCTGGCCCACACCGCCGGCCTGCCGGCCCTGCGCGAGCTGCTGCCGGCCGAAGCCCTGTACGACTGGGCGCAGATGACCACGGCCCTGGCCAACGAACAGCCCTGGTGGACGCCCGGTGCAGGCCATGGCTACGCGGCCATCACCTACGGCTGGCTGATCGGGGAAGTGCTGCGGCGCATCGATGGCCGCGGCCCCGGCGAGTCCATCGCCGCGCGCATCGCCAGGCCCCTGGGCCTGGATTTCCATGTCGGCCTGGCCGACAGCGAATTCGCCCGGGTCGCCCATATCGCGCGCAAGAAGGGCGAACTGGGCGATGCCGCCGCACAGCGCCTGCTGCGCTGCATGATGAGCGAGCCGACGGCGATGAGCACACGGGCTTTTGCCAATCCGCCGTCTATTCTTACCAGCACCAACAAACCCGAGTGGCGGCGCATGCAGCAACCCGCAGCCAATGGCCACGGCCATGCCCGTTCGCTGGCCGGCTTTTATGCCGGCCTGCTGGATGGTCGCCTGCTCGAAGCCGAACTGCTCAACGAGATGACCCGCGAACACGCCTGCGGCGAGGACCTAACCCTGCTCACCCGGACCCGTCTGGGCCTGGGCTGCATGCTCGACCAGGCCGAGGTGGCCAACGCCACCTATGGCCTCGGGCGCAAGGCCTTCGGCCACCCCGGCGCGGGCGGCTCGGTGGGCTTTGCCGACCCCGAGCGCGAAGTCGCCTTCGGTTTCGTCACCAACAGCCTCGGCCCCTATGTATTGATGGACCCGCGCGCGCAGAAACTGGCGCGAGCGCTGGGCCAATGCCTTTGAACCCCGTTTCGTGGATACCCGACATGCCTAAACACTCGCTCGCCCTGCTGTTCTGCCTCAGTCTCGCCGCCTGTGCCGGCTCTGCCGACAAGCCCGCGGAAAAAACCGCCGACAAGTCCAGCGCCGGCAGCTGGTGGTCGTTCGGCGGTGCGGAACAGGCCAAGCAGCCGGCCGCCGTACCGAAGGTCGACCACCAGCTCACCGATGCCTGGCTCGACGAATACGAGCCGCGTCTGCGCGAGGCGCTGAAGGGCAGCAAGCTGCAGCTGGAACGGCAGAAGAACGTGCTGGTGGTGACGGCGCCGGTGCAGAGTTCGTTCAACCCGGACCGCCCGAGCATGCTGATGCCGGCGGTGCTCGGCCCCTTCACCCGGGTGGCCAAGCTGCTGGAGAAGGACCCCCGCACCGCCGTGTTGATTCTCGGCCACGCCGACAGCAGCGGCCAGGTCGAGGCCAACCGCAAGCTCAGCGAAGACCGCGCCAAGGCCGTGGCTTCGATCTTCCGCCTCAGCGGCCTGCAGCGTGACCGCCTGCTGCTCAAGGGCCTGGGTTCGGTGATGCCGCGCGCGGCCAACGACAGCGCCGAGGGCCGGGCCCTCAACCGTCGGGTGGAAATCGTGCTGACGCCGCAGCCGACCCTGGTCGCCTTGCTGGCCAAGTACAGCCAGCCGGCTGCCCCGGCACAAACTGTCGCAGATCAAGGTAAGCAGGTGGCGGTCGAGTAAGCTGGAGCTGTCATTTTCAGGAGGCTTCACCATGGCCCATACCCTGGCCGATATGCGCCGCGACTACACCCGCGATGGTCTCTGCGAGACCCAGGCTCCGGACGAGCCCTATTCCCTGTTCCGCCAGTGGTTCGCCGATGCGGTGAAAACCGAGCAGCCGCCGGTGGAACCCAACGCCATGACCCTGGCCACGGTGGACGAGGGCGGTCGCCCGCATTGCCGCGTGCTGCTGCTCAAGGGCCTGGACGAGCGCGGCTTCACCTTCTTCAGCAACTACGACAGCGCCAAGGGCGAGCAACTGGCCGCCCGGCCGTTCGCCGCCATGACCTTCTTCTGGCCGGCCCTGGAGCGCCAGGTGCGCATCGAGGGGCGGGTCGAACGGGTCACGGCCGAGGAGTCGGATGCCTACTTCCAGGTGCGCCCGCTGGGCAGCCGCCTGGGTGCCTGGGCCTCGCCGCAGAGCCGGGTGATCCGCGATCGCGCCGAGCTGGAAGGGCTGCTCAGCGAAGCCGAGCAGCGTTTTCTCGACAAGGCGCCGCATTGCCCGCCGCACTGGGGGGGCTACCGTCTGCTGGCCGAGCGCATCGAGTTCTGGCAGGGCCGCTCCAGCCGCCTGCATGACCGCCTCAACTATCGTCTGCAGGATGCTGCCTGGCTGCGTGAGCGCCTGGCGCCCTGAGTTGCTCTCGGCGCTTGCCAGGCACCCATGAAAATCGTTATCGCCCCCGACTCCTTCAAGGAAAGCCTCAGCGCCCCTGAGGTGGCCGCGGCGATTGCGCGCGGCTGGCGGCAGATTTTTCCCCAGGCGCAGATCGTATTGCGGCCCATGGCCGATGGCGGCGAAGGCACGGTCGATGCGCTGCTCGCCGCCGTGGGTGGCGAGCGCCGTGAATGTCGGGTGCGCGGCCCGCTGGGCGCGCCGGTAAAGGCCCACTGGGGCTGGCTGGGCGAGGCCACGGCGGTGATCGAGATGGCCGCCGCCAGCGGCCTGCACTGGGTGCCGGCGGCGCAGCGCGATGCCCGCCGTGCCTGCAGCTACGGTACCGGCGAGCTGATCCGCCAGGCCCTGGATGCGGGGGCCACGCGGATCATTCTCGGCCTCGGTGGCAGCGCCAGCAACGATGGTGGCGCTGGGCTGCTGCGGGCCCTCGGTGTGCGTTTGCTCGACGCCGGCGGTGCCGAGCTGGCGCCTGGTGGCGCGGCCCTGGCCGCGCTGGCCCGCCTGGACCTGAGCGGGCTCGATGCACGGCTGCGGCAGGTGCGGGTCGAGGTCGCCGCCGACGTCGACAATCCGCTGTGCGGAGCGCGCGGCGCCTCCCGGGTGTTCGGCCCGCAGAAAGGCGCCAGCCCGGCGCAGGTGGTCGAGCTGGACGCGGCTCTGGAGCATTACGCCCGGCTGACGGCGACCACCTTGGGCGTGGACCACAGCCAGTTCCCCGGAGCCGGCGCGGCCGGTGGCCTGGGCTTTGCTGCCAGGGCTTTCCTGCAGGCGGAGTTCCGTGCGGGGATCGAGCTGGTGGCCGAGCTGTCCGGTCTGGCCGAGGCGTTGCAGGGGGCCAGTTTGCTGATCACCGGGGAAGGCCGGCTGGATGCGCAGAGCCTGCATGGCAAGGCCCCGATCGGGGTGGCACGCATCGCCAAGGCCGCCGGGGTGCCGGTGCTGGCCCTGGCTGGCAGCCTGGGCGAGGGCTATCAGGGGGTGTACGCCGCGGGGATCGAGGCGGCTTTCAGTCTCGCCCCCGGGCCGATCAGCCTGGAGCAGGCCTGTGCCCGCACGGCCACCGAGCTGGAGGCGCGCAGTGCCGATCTGGCCCGTCTGTGGCGCCTGGCTCAGGCGGCGCGGTAAGCCTCGGCAGCGCGCTGCAGCCAGGCCGGCAGTTCGCCGCGCTTGACCCCGGCGGCCTTGGCCGCGCTCAGGCGCTCGAGCATGTAGGCGCGCTTGGCCGCGTCGTCGCCGGCCAGGGACAGGGCCAGGTCACGGTCGACCCAGCGCTTGATGCGCACGTACAGCCACCAGTGGAAGTACAGGCCGGCGGCGGTGGTAATGAAGATGATGAAGTAGTCCATGCGGCGATCTCGACGGGGCTGATGGCGCCACCTTAGCCAAATCGATGCCCGGCGAGAACCGGACCTATTGTCGCGACCAGCCGCTAAACTAGTGGAACAAGGTGCGAGTGACATCCCTCGGTCGGCAGGGTCTAATGTTCACTGCCTTTCACGGAGAGAATCAAATGCGTAAATCCATGCTGTTGACTGCGACGGTTGCCGCCTTGGCACTGACGCTGGGCGGTTGCGTGTCCAACCTCAGTGGCGACAGCTACAGCCGCGACGAGGCGCGTAAGGTGCAGACCGTACGCATGGGTACCATCGAGTCGCTGCGCCCGGTGAAGATCGAGGGTACCAAGACGCCGATCGGCACCGGTGCTGGTGCGGTGGTCGGCGGTGTGGCCGCCAGCGGTATCGGCGACGGCCGCGGTTCGGTGGTGGCGGCGGTGATCGGCGCGGTTGCCGGTGGCCTGCTCGGCTCCATGACCGAGGAAGGCCTGACCCGCACCCAGGGGGTGGAAATCACCGTGCGCGAAGACGACGGCACCCTGCGCGCCTACGTGCAGGAAGTGCAGGAGAACGAAATCTTCCGCGTCGGCGAGCGCGTGCGCATCATGAGCGTCGACGGCACCAGTCGCGTCGCCCACTAAGCCCCTGAGGCCCGGCAAACGCCGGGCTTTTTCCTGTGTGCCGGCAATTTCTGCGGCATAGACACAGCTTTGGTAATAATTCCTCCATGACGCCGCCCCCGCTGATCGCGATAATCGACGAATAGTTCTGTGCGGACAAAGGCTTAGGCCCGGCACGGAAGCATCTTGGAAGATCCTTCGCCTTTTCTGTCGCCATCCGCATGGCGCCTTCACGGCGAACCAGTACCGGGGGAATCATGGAGCTCTTGCTCATCGTCGGCCTGCCGTTTCTCGGCGCCTTCCTGCCCGTCTTGTGCGAGCGTTTTGGCCGCCTGCCCTGCGTCCTGGCGGCGGCCCTGGCGCCTGCACTGGCGCTGAGCCTGCTGCTGTTGCAGGCGCCGCAGGTGTTTTCCGGCGAATTGCTGCTGATATCCCAAGCCTGGCTGCCGCAACTGGGGCTGAACCTGGCGCTGCGCCTGGATGGCCTGGGCTTCCTGTTCGCCCTGCTGATCCTCGGCATCGGTCTGCTGGTGATCCTCTACGCCCGCTACTACCTGGCCGAGAATGAAGCCATCGGCCGCTTCTTCAGCTACCTGCTGCTGTTCATGGGCGCCATGCTCGGCGTGGTGCTGGCGGAAAACCTGCTGCTGCTGATGGTGTTCTGGGAGCTGACCAGCCTGTCGTCGTTCCTGCTGATCGGCTTCTGGGGCCAGCGTGGCGATGCCCGCAAGGGCGCGCGCATGGCCCTCACGGTGACCGGCGGGGGAGGCCTGGCCTTGCTCGCCGGGGTGCTGCTGATCGGCCATATCGTCGGCAGCTTCGAGCTCAGTGTGGTGCTGGCGGCCGGCGAGCAGATCCGCGCCCACTCCCTCTACCCGCTGGCCCTGGTGCTGGTGCTGCTGGGCGTGTTCACCAAGTCGGCGCAGTTCCCGTTCCACTTCTGGCTGCCCCATGCGATGGCTGCGCCCACCCCGGTTTCCGCCTATCTGCACTCGGCGACCATGGTCAAGGCCGGGGTATTTTTGCTGGCGCGCCTGTACCCGGCGCTGGCCGACTCCGAGCTGTGGTTCTACCTGGTCAGCCTGACCGGCCTGGCGACCCTGCTGGTGGGAGCCGGCATGGCCCTGTTCCAGCATGATCTCAAGGGCCTGCTGGCCTACTCGACCATCAGCCACCTGGGCCTGATCACCCTGCTGTTCGGCCTCAATACCCAGCTGGCGACGGTGGCGGCGATCTTCCACATCATCAACCACGCCACCTTCAAGGCCTCGCTGTTCATGGCCGCGGGGATCATCGACCACGAGACCGGCAGCCGCGACATGCGCCGCATCAACGGCATGTGGAAGTACATGCCGCACACCGCCGCGCTGGCGATGGTGGCGTCGCTGGCGATGGCCGGGGTGCCGCTGCTCAACGGCTTCCTGAGCAAGGAGATGTTCTTCAGCGAGACCCTCGGCCAGCACCTGCTGGGCAGCTTCAGCTGGGTGATTCCGGCGGCGGCGACCCTGGCAGGGGTGTTCTCGGTGGCCTATTCGCTGCGCTTCATCCACGACGTGTTCTTCAATGGCGAGCCGATCAACCTGCCGAAGTACCCGCCCCACGAGCCGCCGCGCTACATGAAGGTGCCGGTGGAGATCCTGGTGTTCCTCTGCCTGCTGGTCGGCATGCTGCCGGCCTACACCGTGGCGCCGCTGCTGGCGGTGGCCGCCTCGGCCAGCCTGGGCGGCGAGCTGCCGCAGTACAGCCTGGCGATCTGGCACGGCTTCAACCTGCCGCTGCTGATGAGCGCCGTGGCCACCCTCGGCGGGGTGCTCGTGTATGTCTGCCGCAAGCCGCTGTTCAGCTGGTACGCCGGCTTGCCGGAAGTGGATGCCAAGGAGGTGTTCGAGCGCGGCGTGCGCCTGCTGGTCCGCTTCAGTGCGGTGATCACCGCGCGCCTGGAAAACGGTTCGCTGCAGCGCTACCTGGCCTTGATGCTGCTGGCGGCGCTGGTGGTACTGGTGTCCGGGTTGACCCCGCTGGAGCGCCTGACCGGCTCGCTGGGCCTGAGCCCGATCGATGGCGCGGCCCTGCTGGGCAGCCTGATTCTCTGCGGCGGCGCGCTGCTCACGGTGATCTTCCATCGCCAGCGCCTGGTGGCCCTGCTGATGCTCAGTGTGGTCGGCCTGATGGTGGCCCTGGTGTTCGTCCGCTACTCGGCGCCGGACCTGGCCCTGACCCAGCTGTCGGTGGAGGTGGTGACCATCATCCTGCTGATGCTGGCGCTGTATTTCCTGCCGGCCCAGACCCCGGCGGAAAGCAGCAGCCTGCGCGGCCTGCGTGACTTCTGCGTGGCGCTGGGCAGCGGCGGAGTGGTGGCCCTGCTGACCTATGCGGTGATGACCCGCCCGCTGCAGAGCATTTCCGGGTTCTTCCTCGACAACAGCGTGCCGGGCGGTGGCGGCAGCAACGTGGTCAACGTGATTCTGGTGGATTTCCGCGGTTTCGATACCCTCGGCGAGATCAGTGTGCTGGCGATCGCCGGCGTGGGCATCTACGCCTTGCTCGATGGCCTGCGCCTGACCCAGCCCGGCACCGATGCCGCCGGCCACCTGTGGGCGCGTGACCGCCATCCGCTGCTGCTGGCCACCCTGTCGCGGGTGCTGCTGCCGATGGCGCTGCTGATTTCGGTGTTCATCTTCCTGCGCGGCCACAACCTGCCGGGCGGCGGGTTCATCGCCGGGCTGGTCACCGCCGTGGCGCTGATCCTGCAATACGTCGCCAGCGGGGTGAGCTGGACGCAGAGTCGCCTGCCGCTGAACTACCACTACCTGGCCGGCCTCGGTGTGCTGATTGCCAGTCTCACCGGCCTGGGCAGCTGGGCGTTCGGCTACCCCTACCTGACCACCGCCTTTGGCCATTTCCACTGGCCGCTGGTGGGCGAGTTCGAACTGGCCACCGCCATGCTCTTCGATCTGGGCGTCTACCTCACCGTGGTCGGCGCCACCCTGATGATTCTTGCCAAGCTGGGCAAACTGACCCGCAGCGACAGCACACAGGAGGCACTCTGATATGGAAGCGCTGTATGCGCTGGTTCTGGGCGTGCTGATTGCCAGCGGGGTGTACCTGCTGCTGCGCGCACGCACCTTCCCGGTGGTCATGGGCCTGACCCTGATCTCCTACGCGGTCAACCTGTTCCTATTCGCCATGGGCCGCCTGCAGAGCGGCATGCCGGCGGTGATCCGCGAGGGCGGCCAGTACACCGACCCGCTGCCCCAGGCGCTGGTGCTGACGGCCATCGTCATCGGCTTCGCAATGACCGCGTTTGTCGTGGTGCTGGCCCTGCGCAGCCTGGGCGAGCAGGGCAATGACCATGTCGATGGCGAGGAATCGCCACGATGAACCATGGCTTGATCCTACCGATCCTGATCCCGCTGTTTGCCGGCTGCCTGCTGTTGCTTGCCAGCGGCGCCAGCCTGCGGGTGCAGCGCGGCCTGTCGCTGCTGGCCACCCTGGCCCTGTTACCGTGCAGCCTGTGGCTGCTGGCCCAGGCCGACCAGGGCAGCGTGCAGACCTACGCCCTGGGCAACTGGCCGGCGCCATTCGGCATCGTCCTGCTGTTCGATCGCCTGAGCGCGCTGATGCTGCTGCTCACCGCCGTGCTGGCACTGTTCGCCCTGCTCTATGCGCTGCGCGGCGACGACGAGCGCGGGCGCAGTTTCCATGGCCTGTTCCAGTTCCAGTTGCTCGGCATCAACGGCGCCTTCCTCACCGGCGATCTGTTCAACCTGTTCGTGTTCTTCGAGATCCTGCTGATCGCCTCCTACGCGCTGCTGCTGCACGGCGGCGGACGCGAGCGGGTGCGTGCGGGCCTGCATTACGTGGTGCTCAACCTGCTCGGCTCGGCGTTCTTCCTGATCGCCGTGGGTGCGCTGTATGGCATCAGCGGCACGCTGAACATGGCCGACCTGGCGGTCAAGGTGGCCGCCGCCGATGCCGAGCAGGCGCCGATTCTGGCCGCCGCCGGGTTGTTGCTGCTGGTGGTGTTCGGCCTCA
Organism: Pseudomonas sp. L-22-4S-12; assembly: GCF_009799935.1. NCBI lineage: Bacteria > Pseudomonadati > Pseudomonadota > Gammaproteobacteria > Pseudomonadales > Pseudomonadaceae > Pseudomonas > Pseudomonas sp. L-22-4S-12. Next base: position 226,821 of record NZ_WELL01000002.1, read on the forward strand.
AGGCGGCGTTTCTGCCGCTGTATTTCTGGCTGCCGCGCGCCTATGCGTCCGCGACCGCGCCAGTGGCGGCCCTGTTCGCGATCATGACCAAGGTCGGCCTGTATTCGATCCTGCGCGTCTACACCCTGGTCTTCGGCAGCGAGGCCGGCAGCCTGGCCAACCTGGGCCAGGACTGGCTGTGGCCGCTGGCTCTGCTGAGCATCGCCATCGGTGTGCTCGGCGCGTTGGCGGCCAGCAGCCTGCAGCGCCTGGTCGCCTACCTGGTGGTGATTTCCGTCGGCACGCTGCTGGCCGGCCTGGCGCTGGGTACGGCTGAGGCGCTGCAGGCCGCGCTGTACTACTGGCTGCACAGCACCTGGGTAGCGGCGGCGCTGTTCCTGCTGGCTGACCTGGTGGCGCGTCAGCGTGGGGCCAAGGGCGGTGATCTGGTGCAGGGCCCGGCGCTGCAGAATCCGCATCTGCTCGGCGGCCTGTTCTTCCTCGCCGCGATTGCCGTGGCCGGCCTGCCGCCGCTGTCCGGTTTCCTCGGCAAGCTGTTGCTGCTGCAGGCCGTCGAAGGCCAGCAGGCGCTGTGGCTGTGGCCGTTGCTGCTGGTCGGCGGGCTGGGCACCCTGGTGGCGCTCAGCCGGGCCGGCAGTACCTTGTTCTGGCGCGTCGGCCTGGATCAGCTGGACAGCGCCGAGCTGGATTATGGTCGGCTGGGCGCCTGCCTCGGCCTGCTCCTGCTCAGCCCACTGCTGGTGCTGCTGGCCGCGCCGGTGCTGGAGTACCTGGCGGCGACCGTCAGCCAGCTGCATGACCTGGCTGCCTACCGGCAGACCCTGCAAGCCGGAGGTGGCCTATGAAAACCTGGCGCTGGTTGCCCCATCCGCTGCTCAGCCTGTGCCTGCTGGGGCTCTGGCTGCTGCTGGTGAACCAGTTCAGTGTCGGCCACCTGCTGCTCGGCGCCGTGCTGGGCTGGTTGATTCCGCTGATCAGCCGGGTGTTCTGGATCAACCCACCGCGGGTCGAGCGCCCCTGGTTGCTGTGCAAGTTCCTGCTGCTGGTGCTCGGCGATATCGTGGTCGCCAACCTGCAGGTGGCACGCCTGATCCTCAACCCGCGCAGCCAGCTGCGCCCGGCCTTCGTCGAGATTCCGGTGCTGCTGGAGGATGAGCTGGCGCTGACCATGCTCGCCAGCATCATTTCGCTGACCCCGGGCACGGTGTCGGCCGACCTCAGCGACGACCGCCGCACGCTGCTGCTGCACTGCCTGAACGTGCCGGACGAGGAGGCCCTGGTGGCCGAAATCAAACAGCGCTACGAAGCGCCCCTGCGCGAGGTGTTCGCATGCTCGGCTACGTGATTCCGCTGTGTCTGGCGCTGCTCGGCCTGGCCCTGCTGCTGACCCTGGCGCGCCTGGTCAAGGGGCCGAGCCTGCCGGACCGCATCCTTGCTCTCGACACCCTGTACATCAACGCCATCGCCCTGATCGTGCTGCTCGGCATCTGGGAAGGCTCGGACCTGTATTTCGAAGCGGCGCTGCTGATTGCGGTGATGGGCTTCGTCGGCACCGTGGCCATCACCAAATACCTGCTGCGCGGCGACATCATCGAATAGGAGAACCGCGATGAACCTGTGGATCGAAGCCCTGGTGGCGTTTTTCCTGTTGAGTGGCAGTGTCTTCACCCTGGTCGGCGCCGTGGGCCTGTACCGCCTGCCGGATTTCTTCACCCGCCTGCATGGCCCGACCAAGGCCACCACCCTCGGAGTCGGCAGCCTGGTGATCGCCTCGCTGGTGTTTTTCGGCAGCCGCGGCGATGGCCTCAGCCTGCATGAACTGCTGATCACCTTGTTCCTCTTCATCACCGCGCCGATCAGTGCGCATATGCTGGCCAAGGCCGCGCTGCAGCAGAAGCTGCCGATCCACCCGGATACCCGTGGCAAGCCCTGGGAGTCGTGACAGTTCGCGGGCCGGCTTGTCCGTGGGAGCGGATTTATCCGCGATGCGCTTGCGGTAAACCGGGCGCTGCTCCCACGCACACAGTTTTGCTGCCTGGCTGTGTCTGTCGCCGTCTCTTGCCAGTCTCTATGCTGAGCGTTTTCCTGAGCGGAGCGGGCAATGACGCTGCAACATAGCCGCGGGCTGGCGATGGGTTGCCTAGTGCTGGCCATGGCCCTGTGGGGCAGTTCGTTCATTGCCCTGAAATTCGCCTTCAGCGAGCTGCCGCCGATGTGGGTGATCTTCGGCCGCATGGCCCTGGGCAGCCTGGTCTTCCTGCTGGCCTGGCGCTGGCGCGGGCGGCTCGACTACCGCGCCGGCGACTGGAAATACCTGCTCGCCCTGACCGCCTGCGAGCCCTGCCTGTACTTCATCTTCGAAGCCCTGGCCCTGCAGCACACCAGCGCCGCCCAGGCCGGGATGATCACCGCGCTGTTGCCGCTGCTGGTGGCGATGGGCGCCTATGTGTTCCTGCGCGAACGCATCAGTCGCACCACCCTGGCCGGCTTTCTCCTGGCGGTGGTCGGTGCGGTGTGGCTGAGCCTGGCTGGTGAGGCCAGCAGCAGCGCGCCGGCGCCGCTGCTGGGCAACTTCTACGAATTCCTCGCCATGCTCTGTGCCATGGGCTACACGCTGTTGCTGAAATTTCTCTCGCAGCGCTACTCGCCGTTCATCCTCACCGCCATGCAGGCCTTCATCGGCTCGCTGTTCTTCCTGCCGCTGGCGCTGGCGACCGAGCCGCTGCCCAGCCAGTTCAGCGTCCTCGGCGTCGGCTCGGTGGTGTACCTCGGCCTGCTGGTCACGGTGGGCGCCTATGGCCTCTATAACTATGGGGTGAGCAGCCTGCCGGCCAGCCAGGCGTCGGGGTTCACCAACCTGATCCCAGTGTTCACCCTGATCTTCGCCGCGCTGTTGCTGGGCGAGAGCCTGAGTCCGCTGCAATACCTGGCTGCGGCACTGGTGTTCGTCGGCGTGGCGCTGAGCCAGTGGCGCAGCAGCGTGCCGGCGCCGGCGGGGATTCTCGACTGATGCCGAGGGCGCTCGGCAATGGCGGGTGTGGGAGCGGATTTATCCGCGATCTAGCCCGGAGTGGCCTGTTTATCGCGAATGAATTCGCTCCCACAAGGCTGCACCGCTTGCTGGCTCAGGGTTTGAACCAGGCCAGCAGCACATCCAGCAGGCGGTTGGCGAAGGCCCACTCGTTGTCGTACCAGGCCAGCACCTTGACCAGGTCATTGCCCTGCACACGGGTGTGATTGAGGTCGACCACGCAGGACACCGGGTAACCATTGAAGTCGCAGGACACCAGCGGCAGCTCGTTGCACTCCATCACCCCCAGCGGGAACTGGCGGGCGGCTTTCTGCAGGCTGTCGTTGATCGCCGCACGGCTGGTCGGCCGCTCGCTGCTGAAGGTCAGGTCGAGCAGCGACACGTTGGCGGTCGGCACGCGGACCGCCAGACCATCCAGGCGGCCGGCTAGCTCCGGGATGACCAGGCCGATCGCCTTGGCCGCGCCGGTGCTGGTGGGGATCATCGACAGCGCCGCGGCACGGGCGCGGTAGAGATCGTTGTGGGTCTTGTCCAGCAGGTTCTGGTCGTTGGTGTAGGCATGCACCGTGGTCATCAGGCCCTGGCGGATGCCCACCGCGGTGTGCAGCGCCTGGGCCAGCGGTGCCAGGCAGTTGGTGGTGCAGGAGGCGTTGGAGACGATCTGCTGGTTGCCCAGCAGGTGCTGGTTGATGCCGTAGACCACGGTCAGGTCGGCGCTGTCCAGCGGGTGCGAGAGCAGGACCCGGGGCGCGCCGGCGCTCAGGTGCTGTTCGGCCAGCGCGCGTTTCTTCAGCTTGCCGGTGCAGTCGATGACCACGTCGACGCCGAGCTGCTGCCAGGGCAGCCGGCCGATCTCGCGCTCGCCGAGCAGGCGGATCGATTGGCCGCCGATCTGCAGGAGGTCGTCGTGCAGCTCGACCTGGCCATTGAAGCGGCCGAAGGTGGAGTCGAAGCGGGTCAGGTGGGCGAGGGTCTGGTACTCGCCGAGGTCATTGATCGCCTCGACCTGCAGCTGGTTTTCCAGCCCGCGCTGGAACAAGGCGCGAACCAGGGCGCGACCGATGCGCCCGTATCCATTCAGGGCAATGTGCAGCATGGCAGTCTCCGACGTGCGGGTTTGCCTTGAGCATAGGCGCCCGGTTGGCGGGCTGCCCCGCAGTGCTGCCTGCTAGCGGCTGCGCAGGGGGCAGCCTACGCGATCCCGAGCCGTTCTCAGCGGCTGCGCGCGCCGCCGATCGAGGCGCAGCCGCGCTGGACCTGGCCATTCAGGCGCAGTTCGGCGCTGAGGTGCTGCACCGTGCCGCTCATGCTGTCGGTGCAGCGTTGCGGGGCGACCCACAGCTCCAGGCGCTGGCCGTTGGCCTCGCTGCTGAGGCTGTAGCGGCCGTCCGGCAGCGCCTCTTCCAGGTAGGGCAGCGCCAGCACCGGCTGGCCGGGACGGAACAGGGCCAGGCCCTTGCCGGTGACGCTCAGGCTCCAGTCTGGCTCGTTGCCGCTGGCGCGCAGGAGCAGGCGGTTGAAGCCCGGCTCGTCGCAGCCGGGGCCTTCGCGCTGGATGCGGTAGACCTCGCTGAGCTGCAGCTTGCCGTCGCCGCCTTCGGCGCTGCTGGCCGCCAGCTGGCCGCGCAGGTCGGCGAACAGCGGTCCGGGGCCATCGGCCAGGAGCAGTGCGGCCTCGCGCATGATGTCGCTGTTGCCGTCGTTGCCGATGCTGAGGCGGCGTTGCTCGCCGCAGGGGCGGAACTGCAGGGCGCCGTTGCTGGCGCTCAGTTCGCCCTGCAGGCGCAGGGTCGGTGCCGCCGGCTCGGGCTGCGTGGCGAACATCTGGCAGCCGGCGAACAGCGGCAGCAGGGCGAACAGCAGGGAACGGGCAGGCAACATGAGGGGCTCTCCGGGCAAAGTGCGGCCACGTTACCCACAGCCGGCGCGCAGCTCAAGGCCCGCGCCGGGCGGCGGCGCACACACGGCCGATTCCCAGGCCCGGCGACACGTGGCAGGCTAGGTGCCTTTGTCACTGCCAACGGATTTCCCCATGTCCAGCGAAGCGCACAGCACCCCGGGCCAGGCCCCCCTCAGCGCCGTGGAGGCGCGCATCCTCGGCTGCCTGATCGAGAAACAGGCGACCACCCCGGAAACCTACCCCCTGACCCTCAACGCCGTGCTGCTGGCCTGCAACCAGAAGACCAGCCGCGAGCCGCTGATGAACCTCACCGAGGGCCAGGTCGGCCAGGGTCTGCGCAGCCTCGAGGGGCGCGGCCTGAGCCGGCTGGTGATGGGCGGCCGCGCCGACCGCTGGGAGCAGCGCGCGGACAAGACCCTGGAGCTGGTCAAGCCGCAGGTGGCGCTGGTCGGCCTGCTGCTGTTGCGCGGCCCGCAGACCCTCAACGAGCTGCTCACGCGCAGCAGTCGCCTGCATCCGTTCGAGGATGTGGCCGAGGTCCAGCACCAGCTGGAGCGCCTGGCCGCGCTCGAGCTGGCCTGCCTGCTGCCGCGCCAGAGCGGGCAGCGCGAGGACCGCTACATGCACCTGCTCGGCGAGCCGGCCGACCTGGAGGCGCTGCTGGCCCTGCGCAGCCAGGCCGACAGTGCCCCGCGCGGCAGCGGCGCGGAAGACGGCCGCCTCGCCGAGCTGGAGGCGCGGGTGGCGACCCTGGAAGAGCGCCTGGCCCGCCTGGAAGCCGCCCTGGGCCAGTAATCCGGGCCCGACCTAGACAGGCTTGGGTCAGCTTCAGGATTCATTAAGACTGGCTGCCGATACTTCCCTCCATGAACTCGCCCCGTGGAGGGAGCCCGATGCGCAATACCGACTGGAACATCCCCTTTCCCCTGCAGTTCGGCAGCGATCCGCAGCGGCAGATGAGCCTCGACCCGGCCGGCGCCGAGGCCGCCGAGCGGGCGCTGCTGGAGCAGTTTATCCAGGCGCGCTTCAGCGAGGCGCATGGCGCCGCCGTTGCCCACTTCATGCCCGACCTGCTCGGCCTGTACAGCCAGGACGGCGCCTTGACCGCCGTCTCCGGGGCGCGCCTGGCCGCCCGGGAGCCGCTGTTCCTCGAACAGTACCTGGAGGAGCCGGTGCAGCAGGTGATCGGCCGCCTGCAGGGGCGCCCGGTGCCGCGTGGCGACATCGTCGAAGTCGGCAACCTGGCCGCCAGCAGCGCCGGCAGCGCGCGGCTGATCATCGTCGCCATGACCTGCCTGCTGGCCCAGCGCGGCCTGGAGTGGGTGGTGTTCACCGGCGCCGCCGGCCTGATCAACAGCTTCCGCCGCCTGGGCCTGGAACCGCTGCGCCTGTGCGAGGCCGACCCGCTGCGCCTGGGCGAAGAGCGGCATGCCTGGGGCGATTACTACGCCCAGCGCCCGCAGGTGTTCGCCGGCAATATCCGCTATGGCTACCAGCGCCTGCAGGAGCAGGGCGTGCCGGCGCGCCTGGGTTTTCCTGCGGCCTGTCTGGAGGCCAGCCATGCAGCCTGAATTGCAGCACCTGCACGACGCGCTGACTCGCCATGCCAGCGAGCGCCCGCAGCAGATCGCCCTGTGGGGCGACAGTGTGCAGATCGACTACCAGAGCCTGCTGACCGAGGTGCAGCAGCGCCAGGCGTTGCTGCGCCAGCAGGGCGTCGAGCGGTTCGCCCTGGCCATGGAAAACGGCCCCGAGGCCGTGCTCTGGGACCTGGCCGGGCTGTTCGCCGGGATCGCCTGCGTGATCCTGCCGCCGTTCTTCAGCCCGGCCCAGCGCGCCCACTGCCTGCAGCAGAGCGGCATCAGCCTGGTGCTGGCCGATGCCGGCATGAGTGCCGAGCTGGAGGCCCTGGGGTTCCGGTGCGATCAGCCGTTCTGGCGCGCCACCCGGCCGGTTCGCGGCCTGCCGCTGCCGGCCGGCACGGCGAAGATCACCTACACCTCCGGCACCACCGGCGCACCGAAAGGCGTGTGCCTGAGCGCCGCGGCGCTGCTGCGGGTGGTGCGCGAACTGGAGCAGGCCAGCCGCTCCAGCGCGCCCCAGCATTACCTGGCCGTGCTGCCCCTGGCGGTGCTGCTGGAAAACCTCGGTATCTACGCCGCCCTGCTGGCCGGCGCCACGCTCAGCGTGCCGTCGCAGCGCCAGCTGGGCATCAGTGGCGCCACCGGGGTCGACTGGCCGCGCCTGTTCGGCACCATGGCGGCGCGCCAGACGCAGAGCATGATCCTGGTGCCGCAGCTGCTGCTCGGCCTGGTCGTGGCGGTCGAGCGCGGCGCCTTCCCGGCCGCCGGCCTGCGCTTCGTCGCGGTCGGCGGGGCGCGGGTCTCGGCCGATCTGCTGGCCCGTGCGGCCAAGGTCGGCCTGCCGGTGTTCGAGGGCTACGGCCTGTCCGAATGCGCCTCGGTGGTCTGCCTCAATCGTCCCGAGGCCAACCGCCCCGGCACCGTCGGCCGGCCGTTGCCGCACGTCCAGGTGCGCCTGGGCGACGACGGCGAAGTGCTGGTCAAGGGCACGACCCTGCTTGGCTACCTGGGCGAGCCGGCGTTTACCGGCGAGTGGTGGCCGACCGGGGATATCGGCGAGTTCGATGCCGATGGCTACCTGCAGCTGCGCGGGCGCAAGAAGCACCAGTTCGTCACCAGCTTCGGCCGCAACGTCAACCCGGACTGGGTCGAGGCCGAGCTGACCCAGCGCGCCGGCATCGCCCAGGCCTTCGTCTACGGCGAGGGCATGAGCCAGAACCGCGCGCTGCTCTGGCCGCGCGACCCGGCCTGCAGCGACGCGCTGCTGCAGGCGGCGGTGGACGAGGCCAACGCCGGTCTGCCCGATTACGCCCGGGTGTACCACTGGCTGCGCCTGGCCGAACCCTTCACCCCGGACAACGGCCTGCTCACGGCCAATGGCCGGCAGCGCCGCGAGGCCATCCTGGCCCGCTACCGCGAACAGCTTTGCCCATCCCTTTCTTCTGTCAGTGCCTGAGGTATTCCCCATGAGTTTCTTCGACCAACTGCAAGCCGCTACCGCCACTGAACGTGAAACCCTGTTCAGCGTGCCGGTGATCCAGGACGCCCTGGCCGGCAAGGTCAGCCTGGACAGCTACATCGCCTTCCTGACCCAGGCCTACTACCACGTGCGCCACACCGTGCCGCTGCTGATGGCCAGCGGCGCGCGCCTGCCGGCCCGCCTGGAGTGGCTGCGCCAGGCCGTGTGCGAGTACATCGAGGAGGAGTACGGCCACGAGCAGTGGATCCTCAGCGACATCGCCGCCTGTGGCGGTGACCGCGACGCCGTGCGCGACGGCCAGCCGAGCCAGGCCATCGAGCTGATGGTCAGCTTCCTCTACGACACCATCGCCCGCGGCAACCCGGTGGGGCTGTTCGGCATGGTCAACGTGCTCGAAGGCACCAGCATCGCCCTGGCCAGCCAGGCGGCCGGCACCATCCAGGAGCGCCTGGGCCTGCCCAAGGAAGCCTTCAGCTACCTGTTCTCCCACGGCGCCCTGGACATCGGCCACATGCAGACCTACCGCGGCCTGATGGACCGCCTGGACAATGAGGACGACAAGGCCGCGGTGATCCACGCCAGCAAGGTGGTCTATCGCCTGTACACCGAGATGTTCCGCGGCCTGCCGCGCAGCAACGAGGTGCAGCATGCGGCTGCCTGAGTGCCGCGCGCTGCTAACCGGGGCCAGCGGCGGCATCGGCCTGGCCCTGGCCGAGCAGCTGTGCGCCGGCGGTGCCCAGCTGCTGGCAGTGTCGCGCCATGTGCAGGGCCTGGAGGCCCTGCAGCAGCGCTATCCCAAGCAGGTGCGCAGCCTGGCCGCGGACCTGACCACCACGGCCGGGCGCCAGGCGGTGATCGAGGCGGCGCGCGCCATGGGCGGGCTCAACCTGCTGATCAATGCCGCCGGAACCAATCGCTTCGCCCTGCTTGAACAGCTGGAAGAGCAGCAGATCGCCGATATGTTCGAGCTCAACGTGGTTGCCACCCTGCAACTGACCCGCGCCCTGTTGCCGATCCTGCGCCAGCAACGGCATGCCCTGGTGGTCAACGTCGGTTCCATCTACGGCTCGATCGGCTACCCGGGCTATGCCACCTACTGCGCCAGCAAGTTCGCCCTGCGCGGCTTCTCCGAGGCGTTGCGCCGCGAGCTGGCCGATACCAGTGTCGGCGTGCTCTACGTCGCGCCGCGCGCCACCCGCACCAGCATGAACAGCTCGGCGGCGATGGCGCTCAACGAGGCGCTCAAGGCCGCCACCGACTCGCCCGAACAGGTGGCCGGGGCGGTGATGGCCGCCATCGAGAAGAACCTCAGCGAGCTCTACCTCGGCTGGCCGGAGAAGTTCTTCGTGCGTCTCAACGGCATGTTGCCGGGGCTGGTCGACCGCGCGCTGCGCAAGCAGCTGCCGCTGATCCGTCATTTCAGTGCTCACACCCCAGACAAGGAAACCATCCGATGAACAAGTTTCTCCTCGTATGCCTGAGCCTGTGCCTCAGCGTGCCGGCCTGGGCCCTGGATGAGGCCGGCAGCCAGCGCCTCAAGCAGGTGCAGACGCGCTGGGCCGAGATCCAGTACCAGACGCCGGACGCGCAGAAGGAAAAGGCCTTCGAGCAGCTGGCCGCGCAAACCACCGCCTTCACCCGCGAGCAGCCGCAGGCGGCCGAAGCCTGGGTCTGGCACGGCATCGTCACCAGCAGCTGGGCCGGCGCCCAGGGTGGCCTGGGTGCGCTGGGCAAGGCCAAGAGCGCGCGCGACGCCCTGGAAAAATCCATCCAGCTCGACCCGGCCGCCTTGCAAGGTTCGGCCTACACCAGCCTGGGCACCCTGTATGCACGCGTACCGGGCTGGCCGGTCGGTTTCGGTGACGAGGAGAAGGCCGAGCAGCTGCTGCAGCAGGCGCTCAAGCTCAACCCCGACGGCATCGACAGCCTGTATTTCTGGGGCGACTACCTTTACCGCCAGGACAAATTCGCCGAAGCTCGTGAGGCGCTGCTCAAGGCCAAGCAGGCGCCGGCCCGTCCGGGCCGCGAGCTGGCCGACCAGGGGCGTCAGGGCGAGATCGACACCCTGCTCAAGGCCGTGGAAGAAGAACTGAACTAAGGGCACAGCATGCGGTTATTGTTGGTCGAGGATGAACCGGCCCTCGGCGAGGGCCTGCGCCTGGCCTTGCGCCAGGAGGGCTACACGGTGGATTGGCTGCAGGATGGCGCCAGCGCGGTGCACGCCCTGCTCAGCGAAGTCTTCGACCTGCTGGTGCTCGATCTCGGCCTGCCGCGCCTGAGCGGTATCCAGGTGCTGCAGCAGCTGCGCAAGAGCGGCTCGGCCCTGCCGGTGCTGATCCTCACGGCGCGCGACGCCACCGAGGACCGCATCGCCGGGCTGGACGCCGGCGCCGACGACTACCTGATCAAGCCCTTCGACCTCGACGAACTCAAGGCCCGCCTGCGTGCCTTGCTGCGGCGCAGCGCCGGGCGTGCCGAGCTGCGCATCGAACACGCCGGGGTCAGCCTCGACCCCTCCACCCAGCAGGTTTCCTACCAGGGCAAGGCGGTGCCGATGACGCCCAAGGAATACCTGCTGCTGCACGAACTGCTGTCGCAGCCGGGCAAGGTGCTGACCCGCGAACGCCTGGCCCAGTCGCTCTACGGTTGGGACGAGGAGGCCGAGAGCAACACCCTGGAGGTGCATATCCACCACCTGCGCAAGAAGCTGTTCAACAACCTGATCCGTACCGTGCGCGGGGTCGGCTACTTGGTGGAAGAACAGCCGTGATCTCGATCCGCCGGCGCATCCTGTTCCTGGTGCTCAGCCTGATGCTGCTGGGCACCGCGCTGATCTCGCTGTTCAACTACTGGGACAGCTCCCATGAGGTCGAGGAGGTCTACGACGCCCAGCTGGTGCATACCGCGCGCCTGCTGCAGGGGGTGATGCGCATGCCCCTGGAGAGCGACAAGCGCAGCGCGCTGTATACCGCCTTCAACAGCGCCCTGGGCCAGGCCGGCCAGCGCAAGGCGGGCCACCCGTACGAGAGCAAGCTGGCCTTCCAGGTATGGAACCGCGCCGGCGAGGTGCTGGTGCGTACCGCCAGCGCCCCGCAGCTGGGCGCGCCGCCGCGCCAGGGCTTTGCCGACGTCGACCTGGGCCCGCACCAGTGGCGCGGCTTTGCCCTGGCCGACGAGGAGCAGGGGCTGCTGATCTGGATCGGCGAGCGCGACGACGTGCGTCAGGAGCTGGTGACCAGCATCGTGCGCCATACCCTGATGCCCAACTTCATCGGCATCGTGGTGCTCGCCGCGTTGATCTGGTGGGCGATCGGCTGGGGCATGCAGCCGCTGCAGAACATGGCGCGGGTCATCCGCGCGCGCCATCCGGATGCCCTCGAGCCGTTGCAGCTGGACCCGCTGCCCAAGGAACTGGAGCCGATGCAGGCGGCACTCAACCGCCTGCTGTTCCAGATCGATCAGGTGCTGGAGCGCGAGCGGCGCTTCATCGCCGACGCCGCCCACGAGATGCGCACGCCGCTGGCGGTGCTGCGCATTCATGTGCAGAACGCCATGCAGGCCGGCGACGAGGCCCAGCGCAGCGAGTCGCTGGGCTTCCTGATCGGCGGCATCGACCGCGCCACCCGGGTGGTCAACCAGCTGCTGACCATGGCCCGGGTCGAACCGACCCTGGCCAAGGGCGAGTGGCCGGTGATCGACCTGCAGGCGGTGACCCGCGAGACCCTGGCCGAGCTGACCCCCTGGGTGCTCAAGCAGGGCCTGGAGCTGTCCCTGGAGGTGGCCGAGGGCGACTACCGGCTGGCCGCCGACGCCGGGGCCATCGGCATCGCCCTGCAGAACCTGCTGACCAATGCGGTGAACTTCTCGCCGGCCCATGGCCAGCTGCGGGTGCTGCTGAATGGCGACGCCGACAGCCTGTTCCTCTGCGTCGAAGACCAGGGCCCGGGCATCGCCCAGGACCAGCTGGAGCAGGTGTTCGAACGCTTCTACAGCCGCGACAACAGCCAGGGCGCCGGGCTCGGCCTGGCCATCGTGCAGATGATCGCCTCGCGCCTGGGCGGCAGCATCCGCCTGAGCAACCTGCCCCAGGGCGGCCTGCAGGCGCGCCTGGAGCTGCCGCGCCATTCGCCGGCTTAGGGTCTGTTCCCGTTTCGTTCACGGCCGCGACGGAGCCCGTTTTTGCGCGGGGCTAGGCGCGAGACGCGAGGTTTGGTCGTCCAAATGAGCCGTCGAGTAACGACGTCCCGCGCAAAAACGGGCCCGTCCCTGCGGGTTGCGCGCAAAATCGCGCCATGCGTCGTTGCGGGACTTGCCAAGGGAATGACCATTGCCTGCGTCCCACGCCTAGCCTGGCGCGATTTTGCGCAGCAACGCGGTTCGCGAACGAAACGGGAACAGACCCTCGGGCCGCAAACCGGCGCCATGGCTTATCATGGCGCTTTCCCTTGCGGTGACTGCCCATGACCATGCCCAACCTGCTGACCCAACTGCAAGATGCCGACATGCTGCTGATCGACGGCCTGCATGCCTGGCAGTTCGAACTGAGCGAAGCGCCGGCGCAGCTGCGCGTGGAGTGCATGGATGGCCGCGAACGGCGGGTCTGGGTGTTCGCCGCGGCCGCCCTGGCTGCCGCCCGGCATGACGCCGGCAGCGACAGCTGGCAGCTGGCCGATGAGGGCGGCAGCCACGAGCTGGTGATCCTCAGCGGAATCACCGCCAGCAATGACGACGAGGACGAGTCCGCCGCCAACGACGAGACTCCGGCCGACTGAAACCGAGGAGGGCGCGCATGATCCAGTGCAAGCGCGTGTATGAACCGGTCGAGGCCGGCGATGGCCGGCGCGTGCTGGTCGACCGCCTGTGGCCGCGCGGCTGCCGCAAGGACGACCTGGCCCTGAGCGCCTGGCTGCGCGAGGTGGCGCCTTCGGCCGAACTGCGTAAGACCTTCTGCCACGAACCGGCGCGTTTTGCCGAGTTTCGCCTGCTCTACCGCGGCGAGCTGGCCGCCCACCCCGAACACTGGCAAGGCCTGCTCGCGGCAGCCGAGCAGGGCACCCTGACCCTGCTGTTCGCCGCCCGCGAGGTGCAGCAGAACAACGCCCGGGTGCTGGCCGAGTTTCTCGAAGAGGAGCTGGAGCGCCGCGGCCCGGCCAGTTCGCCGGTGTGCTACCAGGGGCTGGTGGAGCCGTGAGCGGCGCCTGGCCGATGGCTTGTGCGGGTGGCGCTGTTCAGTAGGCCCCAGAGTCGTTGCACAGCAGCTCGTCGCTGACGCTGATCGCGTAGCACAGCATGCGTTCGTTCTTGAACGGCAGCTGCAGCACATAGCCCGGCTTGCCGTTGACCAGCGTGCCCTGCTTGTCTTCGGTCATGGTGATTTCCACCGTGCCCTGCATTTCGCGGCGCGCATGGGTAGGTTGGCGTTGAGCGCAGCGAAGCCCAACAACCGGGGCAGGCTCGTTGGGCTTCGTCGCGCGGCTCCTCAACCCAACCTACGACTCATCGCCTTTGCAACAGGCTATTGGGGCATAGACTAAAAAACGCCCCGAAGGGCGTTTTTTTCGGCAGGAATACGCGGGTTTCAGTCGGCCCGGCGCTCTTCCCGGGCCAGGCAGGCGGTCGCGGTGAACAGCACGTCGGTGGAGGAGTTCAGCGCGGTCTCGGCGCTGTCCTGCAGGATGCCGATGATGAAGCCGATGGCCACCACCTGCATGGCGGTTTCGCTGGGGATGCCGAACAGGCTGCAGGCCAGGGGGATCAGCAGCAGCGAGCCGCCGGCCACGCCCGAGGCGCCGCAGGCGCAGACTGCCGAGACCACGCACAGGAGGATGGCCGTCGGCATGTCCACGGCGATGCCCAGGGTATGCACGGCGGCCAGGCTCAGCACGCTGATGGTGATGGCGGCGCCGGCCATGTTGATGGTCGCGCCCAGCGGGATGGACACCGAATAGGTGTCTTCATGCAGGCCCAGGCGTTCGGCCAGCTGCAGGTTGACCGGCACGTTGGCCGCCGAGCTGCGGGTGAAGAAGGCGGTGATGCCGCTTTCGCGCAGGCAGGTCAGCACCAGCGGGTAGGGGTTGCGGCGGATCTGGCTGAAGACGATGAGCGGGTTGACCACCAGGGCGACGAACAGCATGCAGCCGACCAGCACGACCAGCAGCTGGGCGTAGCCGAGCAGGGCCTTGACCCCAGCATCGGCGAAGGTGGTGGCGACCAGGCCGAACACCCCCAGCGGGGCGAAGCGGATGACCACGCGGACGATCAGCGAGACGCCTTCGGCCAGGTCGCCGAACACCGTGCGGGTGGTGTCGCTGCCGTGGCGAATGGCGATGCCCAGGCCGATGGCCCAGGCCAGGATGCCGATGAAGTTGCCCTTGAGCAGGGCATTGACCGGGTTGTCCACCACGTTCAGCGCCAGGGTCTTGAGCACTTCGGCGATGCCGCCGGGCGGCGTGCTGCCGCTGGCCGCCTCGCTGAGCACCAGGGTCGAGGGCCACAGGCTGCTGGCGATCACCGCGACGATGGCGGCGGACAGGGTGCCGAGCAGGTACAGGACCAGGATCGGGCGGATATGGGTCGGCTGGCCCGGCTTGTGGTTGGCGATGGCCGAGGCCACCAGGATGAACACCAGAACGGGTGCCACGGCTTTCAGGGCGGAGATGAACAGGCTGCCGAGGAAACCGACTTCATCGGTGGCCTGGGGCCACAGCAGGGCCAGCAGGATGCCGGCGACCAGGCCGATGATGATCTGGCTGACCAGGCTGGTACGGGCAAGCAGTTGCAGGATGGGACGATGGATCATGGTCGATGTTCCTGAGGTTCGGCATGCCGCGTGGGGTGGATGCAGTGCATGCGGGGCGACAGCCCGGCCGGGGCAGGGTGGTGACCCATGCTGGCTGGACGGTCGGATTCCGGGGGCCTGCCGGGTGGCGGCGGGCGCAGAAAACGAGGCGGCGATTCTAAAGGCCTGCACGATTTTGTGCGGGCCTTCCGTCAGGCCGTGTTGGCGGGTTGCAGTGCAACACGCACAAGTAGAGCAGCCCTGATCGCGAATAAATTCGCTCCCACAGGGGGTAGTCCCATTCCTGGGAAAACCTGCCCAGCTCGAACCGCTGGTGTGGGAGCGGATTTATCCGCGATCAGCAGGCCGCGCCGTGCAACCCGCATCGCGAATGAATTCGCTCCCACAAAAGCGGCAACTGCCAATGAAAACGGCCCGCGAGGGGCCGTTGCCATTTCAGCCACGAGCATCAGCCGCCGAGGTAGGCGTCGCGCACCTTGGGGTCGGTGAGCAGCGCTTCGCCGGTGCCTTGCATGACGATATGGCCGTTCTCCAGCACATAGGCGCGGTCGGCCAGCCTGAGCGCCTGGTTGGCGTTCTGCTCGACCAGGAACACGGTCACGCCATCCTCGCGCAGCTGTTCGATGATGTCGAAGATCTGCTGGATGATGATCGGTGCCAGGCCCAGCGACGGCTCGTCGAGCAGCAGCAGCTTGGGCTTGCTCATCAGCGCGCGGCCGATGGCGAGCATCTGCTGTTCGCCGCCGGACATGGTGCCGGCGCGCTGCTCGAAGCGCTCCTTGAGGCGCGGGAACAGGTGCAGGACCTTGTCCATCTGCTCCAGGTTATCGGCCTTGCTGCCGAAGAAGCCGCCCATGGCCAGGTTCTCTTCCACGGTCAGGCGGGCGAACACGCGGCGGCCTTCCGGCACCACCGCGATGCTCTTGCGCATGATGTCGCAGGAGTCCTGGCCGACCAGCTCCTCGCCCAGGTAGCGGATGCTGCCGCTGGCCGCGCGCGGCGAGCCGCACAGGGTCATCAGCAAGGTCGACTTGCCGGCGCCGTTGGCGCCGATCAGGGTGACGATCTCGCCTTGCTGCACTTCGATGCTGACGTTGTGCAGGGCCTGGATCTTGCCGTAGAAGGTGGAGACGTTCTGGAAACTCAGCATGTTTACGCTTCCCCCAGGTAGGCTTTGATCACGTCCGGATTGTTGCGGATCTGCTCCGGCGTGCCGTTGGCCAGGGGGGTGCCCTGGTTGATCACGTAGATGTGGTCGGAAATGCTCATGACCAGCTTCATGTCGTGCTCGATCAGCAGCACGGTGACGTCGTGGTCATTGCGCAGCATGCCGATCAGCGCCTTGAGGTCCTCGGTCTCGCGCGGATTGAGGCCGGCGGCCGGCTCGTCGAGCATGAGGATGCGCGGGCGGGTCATCATGCAGCGGGCGATTTCCAGGCGCCGCTGCTGGCCGTAGGCCAGGGTGCCGGCGGGGCGGTTGGCCACCTCGGTCAGGTTGACCTGCTCCAGCCAGTGCGCGGCGTACTCCATGGCCTTCTTCTCGCTGCGGCGGAAGCTCGGCGTCTTCAGCAGGCCGGCGAGGAAGTTGGTGTTGAGGTGGCGATGCTGGGCCACCAGCAGGTTCTCCACCGCGGTCATTTCCTTGAACAGGCGAACGTTCTGGAAGGTGCGCACCACGCCCTTGCGGGCGATCCGGTGGCCGGGCAGATGCTGGATCGGCTCGTCGTCCAGCAGGATCACCCCGCCGGTGGGCTGGTAGAAGCCGGTCAGGCAGTTGAACACGGTGGTCTTGCCGGCGCCGTTGGGGCCGATCATCGACACGACTTGCTTGGGCTGCACGCTCAGGGCGACATTGTTGACGGCCAGCAGGCCGCCGAAGCGCATGGTCAGTCCGCTGACTTCAAGTATTGGCCGGCTCATGCTTTCAACTCCATATGTTGGGGCTGCACGCTGAGGGCCACGCCGTTGACGGGCTGCAAGAGGCCGCCGAAGCGCATGGTCAGCCCGCTGACTTCAAGAATCGGGCGGCTCATGGTTTCAACTCCAGGTGCGGGCGTTGCATGGGCAGCAGGCCCTGCGGACGCCAGATCATCATCAGTACCATCAGGGCGCCGAACATCAGCATGCGGTACTCGCTGAACTCGCGCATCAGCTCCGGCAGCAGGATCATCACCACGGCGGCGAGGATGATGCCCAGTTGCGAGCCCATGCCACCTAGCACGACGATGGCGAGGATGGTCGCCGATTCGATGAAGGTGAACGACTCAGGCGTGACCAGGCCCTGGCGCGCGGCGAAGAAGCTGCCGGCGAAACCGGCGAAGCAGGCGCCGAGGGTGAAGGCCGAGAGCTTGATGATGGTCGGGTTCATGCCCAGCGCACGGCAGGCGATCTCGTCTTCGCGCAGGGCTTCCCAGGCGCGGCCGATCGGCATGCGCAGCAGGCGGTTGATCACGAACAGGGTCAGCAGCACCAGCAGCAGGGCGATCAGGTAGAGGAAGATCACCTTGTTGATGCCGTTGTAGGCCACGCCGAAGAACTCGTGGAAGGTCTGCATGCCTTCGGCGGCGCGGCGCTCGAAGGATAGGCCGAACAGGCTCGGTTTCTCGATGTTGCTGATGCCGTTGGGGCCGCCGGTGATCTCGGTCATGTTGCGCAGCAGGATGCGGATGATCTCGCCGAAACCGAGGGTGACGATGGCCAGATAGTCGCCCCTCAGGCGCAGCACCGGGAAGCCGAGGATGAAGCCGAAGAAGGCCGCCATCAGCCCGGCGATCGGCAGGCACACCCAGAAGCCCAGGCCGTAGTAGTGCGACAGCAGCGCATAGCTGTAGGCGCCGACGGCATAGAAGCCGACGTAACCCAGATCGAGCAGGCCGGCCAGGCCGACCACGATGTTCAGGCCGAGGCCGAGCATCACGTAGATCAGGATCAGGGTGGCGATGTCCACCGCGCCGCGGCTGCCGAAGAACGGCCAGGCCAGGCCGACCACGATCAGGCCGAGCACCAGCCAGCGCTGGGTCGAGGGCAGGGTGAGGAAGCTGCTGGTGCGTGCCGGCATGCTTGGCAGCGCCGGCACCTGGGCCCAGGCCGCGCTGATCTGGCTGCGGAACAGCTGCCAGAAGAACATGGCGATGGCGCAGCCGGCGATGGTCCAGAGGATGGCCGGGCTGGCGCCGTGCACTTCCAGCTTGATGCCGACGGTGGTCAGCTTCAGGCCGAGTACCGGGTAGGCCACGGCCAGCACCAGCAGGGCGCTGAAGAAAGCGGTCTTGAGGTTCTTGGCGATCATACTTTTTCAACCTCCGGACGACCGAGGATGCCGGTCGGGCGGAACAGCAGGACCAGGACCAGCAGGCCGAAGGCCACCACGTCCTTGTATTGGTCACCGAAGATGTCGGCACCGAAGGCCTCGGCCACGCCTAGCACCAGGCCGCCGAGCATGGCGCCGGGGATGCTGCCGATGCCGCCGAGTACCGCGGCGGTGAACGCCTTGATCCCGGCGAGGAAGCCCAGGTTGGGGTTGATCACCCCGTACTGCATGCCCAGCAGCACCGCGGCCACGGCGGCCAGGCTGGCGCCGATGACGAAGGTCAGGGCGATGATGTTGTTGGTGTTGATGCCCAGCAGGTTGGCCATCTTGATGTCTTCCGCGCAGGCGCGGCAGGCACGGCCGAGGCGCGAGCGGGAGATGAACAGGGTCAGGGCGTACATCACGGCGAAGGTGACCGCGAAGATCAGCACCTGCATGTAGGAGATGGTCACGCTGTGCATGGCGCTTTCGCCGAACACGAAGTTGCCCGGGATCAGGCTGGGGATGGACTTGTCCTTGGAGTCCTGGGCGAGCAGCACCTCGTTCTGCAGGAAGATCGACATGCCGATGGCTGAGATCAGCGGGATCAGCCGGTTGCTGCCGCGCAGGGGGCGGTAGGCGACCCGTTCGATGCTGTAGCCGTAGGCACTGGCGACGATGATGCTGGCGGCGAACGCCGCGACCATCAGCAGGGGCAGGCTGTCCAGCCCCATGAATGTGAGGCCGGCGATGACGATGAAGGCTACGTACGAGCCAATCATGTACACCTCGCCGTGGGCGAAGTTGATCATGCCGATGATGCCGTAGACCATGGTGTAGCCGATGGCAATCAGGGCATAGGTACTGCCAACGGTGAGCCCGTTGATCAGCTGTTGCAGGTAGTGATAGAGATCAGGCATTGCCTAGCTCCTGGGTCGCTACGCAAGGCGGCGCTTGTGGCGCAGCGTATGACCGGGATTCTTCGAATAAACAAAGCCCACTGCAGGTGCAGTGGGCTCTGGGTTCAGGCGGGAAGCTTATTTAGCTTCGGTTTTGGTGCCGTCCTGGTGCCACTCGTAAACCACGAAGCTGAAGTCCTTCAGATCGCCCTTCTCGTCGAAGGCCAGGCTACCGGTGGGGGTGTCGAAGCTGTTGCTGCGCAGCGCTTCGGCGACTTTGGCGGTGTCGGTGTCGCCCGCCTTCTTGATGCCTTCGGCAATCACTTGCACCGCAGCGTAGGCCGGGAATACGAACGGGCCGCTCGGGTCCTGGTTCTTGGCCTTGAAGCCTTCTACCAGGGCCTGGTTCTTCGGATCCTGGTCGAAGGATTTCGGCAGAGTCACCAGCATGCCTTCGGAGGCCGGGCCGGCGATGGCGGAGATTTCCTTGTTGCCCACGCCTTCCGGGCCCATGAACTTGATGTTCAGGCCTTTTTCCTTGGTCTGGCGCAGCAGCAGGCCCAGTTCCGGGTGGTAGCCGCCGTAGTAGACGAAATCGACGCCGGCTTGCTTGAGCTTGGCGATCAGGGCGGAGAAGTCCTTGTCGCCGGCGTTGATGCCTTCGAACATGGCGACCTTGGTGCCTTTGCCTTCCAGGGTCTGCTTGACCGCGGTGGCGATGCCTTCGCCGTACTGCTGCTTGTCGTGGAGCACGGCAACGGTTTTCGGCTTGACGTGGTCGGCAATGAAGTTGCCGGCGGTCGGGCCCTGCAGGCTGTCCAGGCCGATGGTGCGGAATACCAGCTGGTAGCCGCGCGAGGTGATGTCCGGGCTGGTGGAGGCCGCGGTAATCATCAGGATGCCTTCGTCTTCGTAAATGTCGGACGCCGGCTGAGTGGAGCTGGAGCAGAGGTGGCCAACCACGAACTTGACTTCGTCGTTGACGATCTTGTTGGCCACGGCCACGGCCTGTTTCGGGTCGCAGGCGTCGTCGTACTTGACGCCTTCGAGCATCGCGCCGTTCACCCCGCCGGCCTTGTTGATCTGCTCGATGGCCATTTCGGCACCGATGAACTGCATCTCGCCATACTGGGCAACGGCGCCGGTAACCGGGCCTGCCAGAGCGATTTTGATGGTATCAGCTGCCATCGAATAGCTGGTCATGCCAGCCAGAGCCATGGCGGCGAACAGCTTGGATACGTGCTTGCTAGCCTTGTTCATAGTGCTCCACTCTTTTATTGGTGTTTTTCGTTGTTGTAATCCATGCGGCCAAGGCTGCAGGACCGGTTGCTACGTCCCGGCCACACCCCTGGCAACTGTACCGGCTCAGTGTAGAACTCCGTTTCCTGGCTTGAAAAGCCGGCAGGTCGGGGCAGGGTGGGTGGGTGTCGCTTAATTGAAACAAACGTACAGAATAACGGCGCGCTTTTCGCTGGCCCGACGCTCCTCGTCGGGCCTGGGCATTGGCCACTGACTTGCCTGGTGGACGACCGACGTTATCATGGCCGCCACACGCTCAACCCAATGATCGAACACGGGCACGTCATGACAGAACAACCTAGCACCCTCTATGCCAAGCTGCTTGGCGAAACCGCGCCGATCACCTGGCAGGAACTGCAGCCTTTCTTTGCCCGTGGAGCCCTGCTGTGGGTTGACGGCGCCCAGGATCTGGTCGAGGTGGCGCTGGCCGTGGCCGAGGATGACCAGGCCAAGGTGGCCGCCTGGCTGCAGGCCGGCCTGCTGGCCAAGGTCGAGGAGGCTCGTGCCGAGGACCTGCTGGCGCGCGACCCGCAACTGTGGGCAGTCGTCGTCGCCCCCTGGGTGCTGATCCAGGAGCGCAGTGCGGCGCCGAGCGTGCACTGAGAAGCGTGTCCGGCTAGCTGAGCCGAAGGTTACGGATCCCAAGGAGTATTGCCATGTTTCAACCCGGCCATCTGCATAGAAGTCATCTGCCCGGTCAGCTGCAGTTCGCCATCGACCTCTTCTATGAAGTGCGCCAGGACCCCAAGGAGGGGGCGATGCTGCACTTTCGCATGGTCGGCGAGATCGAAGGCAAGGCGTTTTGCGAGGAGTTCGACCTGCACCGCGATACGGCCTTCAACTTCGCCAGCGTGCTGATGCGAGTGGCGGCCAAGCACGGCCTGCCGACCAGCCACAACCTGATCATGCACGGCCATGACGAGTACGACCGAATGTATCAGGACATCCGCGACAAACTCGGCGCCCACCCTGGCGACCCGGTCAACTTCGACCACCTGGCCAAGGACGGCTTCTAGCAGGCCAGAGCAGGACATTCCTCAGCGCTGCCGGGCTTTTGTGGGAGCGGCTTCAGCCGTGATGCAGGCCACGCAGAAGCATCGCGGCTAAAGCCGCTCCCACATTCGTTACGCAACGTATCGAATGTGGGGCATAGCCCCATAGGCGGGTGCCGATCCACCCAATCCCAGGAAGGGTGCGGTTAAACTAGCACCACGATCTTGTGCTGGAGCCTGCTATGTCCACTTCTCTGCCAGCCCTGGCCTTCGCCGGCATCGGCCTGATGGGGTTGCCCATGACCCGTCGCCTGCTCGCTGCGGGCTACCCGCTACGAGTCTGGAACCGCTCGCCGGACAAATGCCAGGCGCTCCTCGAGCTGGGCGCGCAGCCCGCATCGGCGCCGCTGCAGCTGTGCGCCGATGCCGACATCGTCATGCTCTGCCTGGCGGATACGGCCGCGGTGCGCGAGGTGGTGTTCGGCCCCGGCGGCATCGTCGAGGGGGCCAGGGCCGGGCAGTTGCTGGTCGACTTTTCCAGCCTGGAGCCCGCCGCGACCCGCGAGATGGCGGCGGAGCTGGAGCGGCGCACGGGCATGCGCTGGGTCGATGCGCCGGTATCCGGCGGCACACCCGGCGCAGAAACCGGCAGCCTGGCGATCATGGCAGGAGGGCGGCACGAGGATATCGAGCGCATTCGCCCGATCCTGGTGCACCTGGGCCAGCGGCTGACCCGCATGGGGGAGGTGGGCGCCGGCCAGGTGACCAAGGTGTGCAACCAGATGATCGTCGCCTGCAATGCCCTGGTGATCGCCGAAGTGGTGGCCCTGGCCGAACAGGCGGGCGTCGACGCCCGCCTGCTCGCGCCGGCCCTGGCTGGCGGTTTCGCCGACTCCAGGCCGCTGCAGATCCTGGCGCCGCAGATGGCCGAGAGCCGCTTCGAACCGGTCAAGTGGCATGTGCGCACCCTGCTCAAGGATCTCGACACCGCCACCCGGCTGTCCCGCGAGCAGGGCAGCGCCACACCGATGAGCGGCTTGGCCGCCCAGTTGCTGCGCCTGCATGGCAGCCAGGGCCATCTTGAGCATGATCCGGCGACGCTGGTGCGGCTCTATCGCGAGGCGGGCGTATGAAGATCGCCGCGAACATTTCCATGCTGTTCACCGAACTGCCGTTGCTCGATCGGGTCCAGGCCGCTGCGGCGGCGGGTTTCGATGGCGTGGAAATCCAGTTCCCCTATGCCGTGCCGGCGATTGCCCTGAAGGAAGCCCTGGAGCGCGCGGGCATGCCGCTGGTGCTGATCAACCTGCCGGCCGGCGACCTGATGAGCGGCGGCCCCGGCCTGGCGGCGGTGCCCACGCGCCAGGCCGAGTTCGATGCGGCGCTGCAGGAAGCGCTGACCTACGCGGCGATGGTCCGGCCGATGTGTGTCAACGTGTTGCCGGGACGCTTGGCCGACGGCGTTTCCCGCGAGCAGGCGCTGTCGACCCTGGCCGCCAATTTGCGTAAGGCTGCAGAGGCCTTTCAGGTGCTGGGCATCCGCGTGCTGAGCGAGGCGATCAACCCGCTGGATATGCCAGGCTTTTTGATCAATACCCCCGAGCACCTCGACGAGTTGCTGCGGGCAGTCGATCACCCGAACTGCCTGGCGCAGTTCGACCTCTACCACATGGCCCGGCAGAGCCTGGATATCCAGGCGGGGATACGGCTACTGGCGGGGCGTATCGGCCATGTGCAGTTCGCCGATTGCCCTGGGAGGGGCGAGCCGGGGAGTGGGGCGCTGGATTTTCCAGCACTGCTCGGAGGGCTGCAAAACAGCGGCTATGACGCCTGGCTGGGGGCCGAGTACAAGCCGACTAAGCCGATAGTCGAATCGCTGGGGTGGATGGCCCTTTGGCACGATGCTCGCGGCGTATGATTCTTGCTCATTAGCATTGCATCGGTGCCAATCGAGTGGCTGTTGAACTGTTTTTTCGTGGTGGCAAATTGACGTCATCTGTCTGTCAAGTCTTGAGTTTAATTAAATCCTTGGCAGAATTCTCATCACTAGGCGGTGGCATAGCTTGTGCCTGCAGGGATGATCGGTTTTTTCTTTTGGAGCCTAGAGCCTGCCAGATCCCCGTGATTGCCAACCCCGCTTTCAGGTGTCCTCCGCGTTGTAAGCCGCGTCTAGAGCTTCACGCAGGGCGGAACCTGCTCAATAAAAATAATAATTCCCTGCATTTCTGTTGCTATCGAACACCTCCAACGGCATGCGCTCGCAGAGGTGAGCGGCTAGTCTGCTTGCTTGAGTCGATGCGGGACTGATTGGTCATTTTTCAGCCTTTTGGTATTTCTACTTGGTGCCGAACTACGCGAGGCTTTGTCTGTCGCATCGAGCACCATAAATATCGTTTCTTGGCGTTTCCTTAGCGCCAGCTCATGCATGGCGGGAGTCTTTGTGAACTCGAATCAACCCTTGAATCTCACTGGTTCGGATGAAATTGATCTTATTGAGCTGTTTCAGTCTCTCTGGGCCCAGAAGTGGCTGATTTCGGGGGCGGCAGCTGTAGTGGCTGCCGCTGCTGGCGCTTATGCGTTCCTGGTCACTCCAGTATACGAAGTGCAGAGCTTGCTAAGGCCGGCGCTGGTCAAGGACCTCGATGAACTGAATGGCACGGGCGTCTATACCCTCACGCCTGCGGATGCCCTGAAGAAAGTGGGCGCATCGCTTGACTCTTACGAAACGCGTCTGGGTTTCTTTCAGGCCAACAAGAGCCTGTTTGAAGGGCTGGTAAAGCCGGATAGAAGCCCGGAGCAGGCATTTGAAGCGTTCAGCCGTGAACAGTTCGTCCTGCTAAAGCCTGATCCCAAGAAGCTAGACAATCTTTCGGACTATGTGGGCATCCAGATCAGCTATCCGGAAGATCTGGACGGGGTGGCCATCACCAATGGTCTGGTGGCCTTCGCAATAAATGTGGAGCGAGAGCGTATTGCTGCCGACTTCAAGGTGGTGATCACTAACCGCTTGAGCACGGTGGAGCGGCAGATCAAGGCGGCGCGAGCAAACTACGAGGCGGATAAAGCCTCCAGCATCGCCCAGCTCAAGGAAGCGGACTCGCTCAAGCGGGCAGAGCTGCAGGATGAACTCAAGGCCTTGCGCCAACAGCTCAGAACCAAGCGCATGAACCGTATCGCCCAGCTGGATGAATCCATCGCCATTGCCAAGTCTCTCGGCATCAGCAAACCCACTACGCCGGCGGCAATGGGGGATGAAGGCCGCGCTGCTCAAGGGCAGGGCAGTGTGATTCGCACCGAAGTGAATAACCAGCAGATCCCGCTTTATTTCATGGGTACCGAAACCCTGCAGGCCGAGCGTGATGCGCTGAAAGCACGGAGTTCGGATGACTTCACTGAGCCGCGCATTGCCGAGATTGCCAAGGAACTCAAGTTGCTTGAGCAGAACCGCAAGATTGAAGTGCTGAAGAACCGCAAGGATGAGGATCTGTTCCTCAAACAGTTGGCACAGTTGCGTGAGGAAGAAGCGCGCTTGAAGGGGCTCGATTTGGACCTCTCGGCTCTCACTCTAGCTCGGGTGGATCAACCTGCTGTCCAGCCATTGAAGCCAAAAGAACCAAAGAAAGTATTGGTAATTGCTATTGGTCTTATGATGGGAGGAGTGCTTGGGGTGTTTGTTGCCTTGATGCGCTCCATGCTGGCCAAACGTTCCTCCAAGGAAGCCTGAGCTCCCTTGCGCGTGATGGCCTCAATCATGACCGCCCCAACCAGCAGCAAGCGGATGGGGTGGTGTCGCCATTTCTCCAACGCTGGGTATCGAGCCGTGACCAGCCTGACCTGCTTCAAAGCCTTTGACATCCGCGACCAACTCGGCACCGAACTCAACGAAGGCATCGCCTATCACATTGGCCGCGCCTATGCGAAGTTCCTTGATGCCAAGAAGGTGGTGATCGGCGGCGACATGCGCCTGTCCAGCGAACCGCTCAAGCAGCTTTGGGGCAACGTCTGAGCAAGAGTTATGACAGTTTTTAGCAGCTTAAGAGCCTTCTTCGGCTGATTCAGTCAAGGAATAGTTGTAGATGAAAACCCTTTGTGTGTTTGGTACTCGCCCCGAGGCTATCAAAATGGCGCCACTGGCTTTGGCCCTGGCTGCTGACGAGCGTTTCGAGGCAAAAGTTTGCGTGACGGGTCAGCACCGGGAAATGCTGGATCAAGTTCTGGGGCTGTTTGCCATTGAGCCGGATTTCGACCTGAATATCATGAAGCCCGGCCAGGATCTGACCGACGTAACAACCGCAATTCTCCAGGGAATGAAAAACGTCTTCGCTGAGTTCAAGCCAGATGTGGTGTTGGTTCACGGTGATACGGCCACTACCTTTGCTGCCAGCCTGGCTGCTTACTACCAGCAAATCCCGGTTGCACATGTAGAAGCGGGTTTGCGCACGGGCAACATCTATTCCCCGTGGCCAGAAGAAGCCAACCGCAGGCTGACGGGTGCCTTGGCCAACTTCCATTTCGCCCCCACTGCAACCTCGCAGGCCAACCTGCTGCGAGAGGGTATCGACCCCATGAGTGTCATCGTCACGGGTAATACAGTGATCGATGCCCTGCTGGATGTCGTCAAACGCCTCGACGATGATCAGGAGCTGAACGCCAAGGCCGCAGCACCCACGGCATTCCTGGATTCGGCTCGAAGAATGATCCTGGTTACTGGCCATCGCCGGGAAAGTTTCGGTGGTGGTTTCGAACGAATCTGCCAGGCACTGATGGACGTTGCCCAGCAACATCCCGATGTCGATATCGTTTACCCGGTTCACCTCAACCCCAACGTGCGCGAGCCGGTAAATCGGTTGCTCAGAGGCATCACCAACGTCCACCTGATTGAACCATTGGACTACCTGCCCTTCGTCTCCCTGATG
Organism: Pseudomonas sp. L-22-4S-12; assembly: GCF_009799935.1. Classification (NCBI taxonomy): domain Bacteria; kingdom Pseudomonadati; phylum Pseudomonadota; class Gammaproteobacteria; order Pseudomonadales; family Pseudomonadaceae; genus Pseudomonas; species Pseudomonas sp. L-22-4S-12. Next base: position 253,009 of record NZ_WELL01000002.1, read on the forward strand.
AGCCGCTCGTACATCATCCTGACTGATTCAGGTGGCATCCAGGAAGAAGCACCCTCCTTGGGTAAGCCGGTACTAGTCATGCGCGATACCACTGAGCGTCCCGAAGCCGTGGATGCGGGCACGGTAAAACTGGTAGGCACGGATACCAGCAACATAGTCCGTGAGCTGAACCGTTTGCTGATCGATCATGACGCCTATCGCACCATGAGCTATGCCCACAACCCTTACGGCGATGGCCAAGCCTGTGCGCGGATCATTGAAGCCTTGTACAAAATTTCCTGAGTTCGCATCAGGCGTCTTTGTAGGGGCGAGCTTGCTCGCGATAGCCGATCTCAAGTACGAAAACATCTATTTAGAAATATTTAAGGATACCCATGACTTTCCAAACCATTTCCGTCATTGGTCTCGGCTATATCGGCCTGCCCACCGCAGCAGTATTCGCTTCGCGTAAGAAACAGGTAATTGGTGTTGATGTAAACCAGAAAGCAGTAGAAACCATCAACCGTGGCGAAATCCATATCGTCGAGCCTGATCTGGATATGGTGGTGCATGCAGCCGTGACAGAAGGCTACCTGCGTGCTACCACCAAACCCGAGCCGGCTGACGCCTTTCTGATCGCTGTGCCGACCCCCTTCAAGGGCGACCATGAGCCGGATCTGGGCTATATCGAGTCCGCCAGCCAGGCCATCGCGCCAGTATTGAAGAAAGGAGATCTGGTTATTCTGGAGTCCACCTCTCCGGTGGGGGCCACTGAACAGATGGCCGCCTGGCTGGCTGAGGCGCGCCCCGATCTGAGCTTCCCGCAAACCCATGGCGAACATTCCGACATTCGCGTAGCACACTGCCCCGAGCGAGTTCTGCCAGGTCATGTATTGCGCGAACTGGTGCAGAACGACCGCGTAATTGGCGGTATGACTGCCAAATGCTCCGAGGCGGCGGTACAGCTCTATAAGACTTTCGTGGAAGGCGAGTGTGTAGTTACCAATGCACGCACCGCGGAAATGTGCAAGCTGACTGAAAATAGCTTTCGTGATGTAAATATCGCCTTCGCCAACGAGCTGTCGATTATCTGCGACAAGCTAGATATCAATGTCTGGGAGCTAATCCGCCTGGCCAACCGCCACCCGCGCGTTAACATATTGCAACCCGGCCCTGGTGTCGGTGGTCACTGCATCGCGGTCGATCCTTGGTTTATTGTCAGCAAGACTCCAGAACAAGCCCGTCTGATCCGTACTGCGCGCGAAGTGAATGACAGCAAGCCGCAGTGGGTGCAGGACAAAATCAAACTGGCGGTAGCCGAATTCCTGCAGGCCAACCCGGGAAAGACCGCAAAAGAAGTCACCATTGCCTGCTTTGGCCTGGCGTTCAAGCCGGATATCGATGATCTGCGCGAAAGCCCGGCCGTTGCAATTGCCCAACAGGTTGTGGCGACCCATCCTGGTCCGGTATTAGCAGTCGAGCCAAATATCGATGAGCTGCCGAGCAAACTGGCTGGCAAGCTGGGCTTGAGTAGCATCGAGACAGCGCTAGCCGAAGCCAATGTGGTTGTGCTGCTGGTGGATCACAAGGACTTCAAGGAAATTCCAGCGAGCATTCTGGCCAGCCATTGGGTCGTCGATACCCGCGGGGTCTGGACGGCATGAAGATTCTCGTCACTGGCGGTGCCGGTTTTATCGGCTCGGCGGTCATCCGTCACATCATCCGCAACGCTCACGATGCCGTGGTCAACCTCGACAAACTAACCTACGCCGGCAACCTTGAATCCTTGGGCGAGGTCAGTGAAAGCCCGCGTTATGCCTTCGAGAAGGTTGATATCTGCGACCGGGCCGAACTCGACCGCGTATTCCGTGAACACCAACCGGACGCTGTGATGCACCTGGCTGCCGAATCCCACGTCGATCGCTCCATCGACGGTCCGGCGGCCTTTATCGAAACCAACATCGTCGGTACCTACACTTTGCTGGAGGCCGCTCGTCAGTACTGGCAATGCCTAGATGAGGCACGCAAGACTGCCTTCCGCTTCCACCACATATCCACCGATGAGGTGTATGGCGACCTAGAAGAGCCGGAAGAACTCTTCACCGAAACTACCCCGTACGCGCCGAGCTCACCCTATTCGGCGAGCAAGGCCAGTTCCGACCACTTGGTTCGTGCTTGGAACCGTACTTACGGATTGCCAACACTGGTCACCAACTGCTCGAACAATTATGGGCCGTATCATTTCCCGGAAAAGCTTATCCCGCTAATCATTCTCAACGCACTGGAGGGCAAGCCATTGCCGGTCTACGGCAAGGGTAATCAGGTGCGCGACTGGCTCTATGTCGAAGACCACGCTCGTGCCCTGTACAAGGTGGTGACAGAAGGCAAGGTAGGGGAGACCTACAACATTGGCGGTCACAACGAGAAGCAGAACATCGAGGTCGTGCAGACTCTCTGTGGGTTACTCGATGAGTTGCGCCCCGATTCGTCGCAGCGACCGCATGCCTCATTGATTACGCACGTTCCGGATCGTCCCGGCCACGACTTGCGCTATGCCATCGACGCAAGCAAGATCCAGCGCGAATTGGGGTGGGTACCGGAAGAAACCTTTGAATCCGGTATCCGCAAGACAGTCGAGTGGTACCTGAGCAATCTCGAATGGTGCCGCCACGTGCAGGACGGTAGTTACCAGCGCGAACGCCTCGGTGCAATAACTTAAGGTACAGCAACCCATGAAAGGCATTATCCTCGCCGGCGGCTCTGGCACCCGGCTGTACCCCATTACCAAAGGTGTGTCCAAGCAACTGCTGCCTATTTACGACAAGCCAATGGTGTATTACCCGCTGTCGGTGCTTATGCTGGCCGGCATCCGCGATATCCTATTGATCAGTACCCCAGATGATATAAGTGGTTTTCAGCGGTTGCTGGGTGATGGTAGGGAGTTTGGTATTCGGCTTAGCTATGCCGTACAGCCTAGTCCTGATGGGCTGGCGCAAGCTTTCATCATTGGTGAAGAGTTTATTGACAATGATTCGGTCTGCTTGGTACTGGGCGACAATATCTTTTACGGTCAGGGCTTCGGTCCTTTACTGCGGGACGCAGCCAGTCGCAGCAAAGGTGCCACCGTTTTCGGTTACCACGTCAAGGATCCGGAGCGTTTTGGTGTGGTTGAGTTCGATGCTGATAAACGTGCCGTTTCCATCGAGGAAAAACCGCTCAGGCCTAAGTCCCACTATGCAGTGACTGGCCTGTACTTCTATGACAACGACGTAGTCGAGATCGCCAAGCAGGTAAAACCCTCCAATCGTGGTGAACTGGAAATCACCAGCATCAACCAAGCCTATTTGGAGCGTGGTGACCTCAACGTCCAATTACTCGGGCGTGGCTTTGCCTGGCTCGATACAGGCACTCATGAAAGTCTGCTGGAAGCCGCTCACTTTGTTGAAACCATCGAGAAACGGCAGGGCTATAAAGTAGCTTGCTTGGAAGAGATCGCTTTTTACAACGATTGGCTCAGTGCCAACGATCTGCACCGAATCGGAAAAGCCTTAAGTAAGAACAGTTATGGCCAGTATCTGCTGTCCTTAATCAAGGAGCCCGTATGAGCGACAAGCCAGTTTTTGTTACCCAGCCCTATTTGCCTCCACTGGAAGAGTTCGTCCCTTATCTAGAGCAGATTTGGGCCAATAAAATTCTGACCAATGGTGGGCAGATGCATCAGCAGTTGGAGAAGGAACTGTGCGCATACCTCGGCGTAGAGCATGTTGCCTTGTTCAACAACGGCACTATAGCGTTGCTCACGGCGCTTCAAGCACTACGTGTGACAGGCGAAGTTATCACCACTCCCTACTCTTTTGTCGCTACATCCCATTCGTTGTTGTGGAACGGGATCAAACCGGTATTCGTTGATATAGATTCGCAAACGTTGAACCTAGACCCCGCCAAAATTGAGGCGGCCATAACCCCGCAGACTACCGCGATTATGCCGGTCCACTGCTATGGTAATCCTTGTGCTGTCGAAGCTATCCAGAAGATCGCTGACAACTACAATCTACGGGTAATCTACGATGCTGCTCATGCTTTTGGCGTAGAAGATGCGGGCGGCAGCATCCTGCGTCACGGCGACCTTAGTGTTCTGAGTTTCCATGCCACTAAGGTGTTTAATACCTTCGAAGGTGGTGCAATAATTTGCCCCGATGCCAAGACCAAGCAGCGCATCAACCACTTGAAGAACTTCGGTTTTGTCGATGAGGTTACCGTTGTTGCCCCTGGTATTAACGGCAAGATGAGTGAAGTGAATGCCGCTTTCGGTTTGTTGCAACTCAAGCATATCGACCGAGCCTTAGCTCGCCGCCGTGAGATCGACAGTATCTATCGCGAACAACTTAGGGAGATGAAAGGCATTCGTCTAGTCGAGGAAGCCAGTCAGATAAAAGCAAACTACTCCTACTTCCCGATTTTGGTTGAGGCGGACTACCCACTAAGCCGCGATGAGCTGTACCTGAAGTTGAAGAACAAGGATATCTTTGCCCGCCGTTACTTCTATCCGCTGATCAGTGAGTTTCCCATGTACAGGGGGATGCAGTCGGCACAGCGCAGTAATTTACCTGTGGCCAGCGAAGTAGCTGAGAAAGTGCTATGTCTGCCCATCTACCCGAACCTTGGTAAGCGTGAGCTTGATCGAATCATTGAAGCTCTGAAGGTTGCATGATATGGGATTGCTCACCCGTGACCAAATCGAGAATATGGGATTTTCACATGTTGGAGAGAATCCGAGACTTTCCGACAAGGCATCGTATTACAACTGTGGAAAGATAGTTATTGGCGACAATGTGCGTATCGATGATTTTTGTGTGCTTTCGGCCGGCAATGGTGGCATCGAGATTGGCAGTTACATTCACGTTGCCGTGTACAGTTCATTGATCGGCGCAGGAAAAATCATCCTGTCTGACTTTAGCAATATTTCATCCAGAGTCGCAATTTATAGCAGTAATGATGACTATAGTGGTGCCAGCATGACGAACCCGATGGTACCTGAGGAATTCACGAATGTTACTCATGCAGACGTTATCGTAGGTCGCCATGTAATTGTTGGATCAGGCAGTGTTGTGCTTCCAGGAGTAATTCTCGAAGACGGTGTGGCTGTGGGGGCGTTAAGCTTAGTTAGCAAGAACTGCCGAGCATTCGGAGTTTATTCGGGGGTACCAGTAAGGCGGATAAAGGAACGTAGGAGGGATTTTTTAGAGTTGGAAGAAGTATTTCGTAGTGTGAAATAGTAAGAAAATGAAGAAGCTAAAAATACTGCACTTGGCAAATGATGAGAAATTTATTGATCAAGCAATCAAGGCGTTTGAGCGGGCAGCGCCCGGAGCAAACGATTTATATATTTACAGTAGAAGGCCTCTAAGGTTTGTTAGGTCACCGGCAAAGATATGCTCTATTGTAGATATAGTTACAGGTAAGATATCAAAAGGTCTTTCTGAGCATGATGTTGTCATAGTCCATTCGCTCGATCCTGTTTGGTATAAAACAATTTTAAAGCTCCCGAAAGATATACCAGTAGTTTGGCTTGGTTGGGGCTACGATTATTACGATATTATATATGGTTCTAGGGAGAGAATGTTTCTACCCTTGACTAGTATGGAACTACAAAAAAAACTTCCTCAGGGAGGCTTTCGCAAGATAATAAAGTCTCTAATAAGGGAAGCGCTTTTTTCGACAAAAAAGTCAGAAATAATTCGAAGGTTAAATTTCTTTTCACCCGTGCTCCCGGCTGAGTATTGCATGGTCAATGATAAGTATTTAGGGGGGGCGTTTCCAGAATATGCTCTATGGAACTACGGAAATCTAGAAGAGGACTTGGTAAAAGGCTTTGCAGATGCCCAGGTAACAGGAAACTCCATTCTTGTTGGAAATAGTGCATCTGCTGAAAATAATCATATAGATGCATTCTCCCTTTTGTTAAGTCTAGGGGTTGATGGCCGAAAGATTGTTGCGCCGCTTAGTTATGGTGATGCGCGATATAAAGATTTAATTTTAGTTAAAGGGCGCGAGTTGCTCGATGAGCGCTTCGAGCCTTTGATCGATTTCATGCCTATAAGTGAGTATGTGCGCGTGTTAGCGTCGTGTGGTTTTGTAGTTATGAATCATATTCGACAGCAGGCTGTTGGAAATATAGTCATAATGCTTTATCTTGGCGCAAAAGTGTTTTTGCGAAAAGAGTGCCCGACTTATGCCTACTTTCGGGATCAGGGAGCAGTGATATTTTCAATTCAAGAACTAGAGAAAAATCCTGATCTGCTCAAGGATAGGCTTGACCATGAGAGCATGGAAATTAATCGTAAGATAGTAAAGCACAATTGGTCAAAAGAAGCTTCTGATAGAAAAACAATAAACTTACTAAGGCAGGCATGTAAATTCGCATAGTATGAATGTCAAAAAAATTGCTGCTTTCGCTGTTGGGCCAATCGGTGGTGCCGCGTTGGGCTTTATCACGCTACCAATTATTACTTGGTTCTACTCGGCCGAGGATATCGGCCGAGTCGCCATGCTGCAGGTTGTTTCAAGTCTATGTATTTTGCTGTTCGGCTTAGGGCTGGATCAAGCTTATGTGCGCGAATATCACGAAGCCGAACGGAAACCCGCTCTGCTGAAGATTGCTATGTTTCCGGGTTTGCTACTGCTTGTTATTGGCTTAATGTTTTGCTTTGTAGTTCCTGACTTTATTTCGAAAGCACTTTTTTCCGTGGACAGTGTGCTGATCAGCGTTCTAGTTGCATTGTGTTTCTTGGTCACGTTTATTTCGCGCTTTCTGTCCTTGATCCTGCGCATGCAGGAAAGGGGCTTGGCATTCTCAATGAGCCAGGTGTTGCCAAAGCTCCTATTTCTTTCGGTTATCGGTACCTATGTCCTTTTCTCGTTCGGTTTAGACCTCCTCCATTTAGTAATCGCCCATACGCTGTCTGTCGTGGCTGTGGCTCTAGTTTATACTTGGAATACCCGTCATGAATGGGTAACAGCTGCACAACAAAAAATAGATATCGACGAACTTAAGGCTATGCTCAAGTTTGGTATTCCGCTAATCATCAGTGGAGCTGCCTTTTGGGGACTAACAGCAGTGGATAAGCTGTTTTTACGTGGATTTTCTACCTTCGAAGAGTTGGGTATATATTCAGTAACATCTAGTTTCGCAGCAGCAGCCATTATTTTTCAAAGTATTTTCTCAACTGTCTGGGCACCCATTGTTTACAAGTGGGCTGCAGAGAAAGTCAATGTTGAAGAAATTGATGTGGTGACACAGCATGTTCTTGCTGTGGTTGTATTTCTCTTTGTGTTGGCTGGGCTTTTCTCATGGATCGTAACTTACCTGCTTCCAGAACAATACAATAAAGTTCAGTATCTTTTGGTAGCCTGCATGTGCTATCCGCTTTTCTATACTCTCTCTGAAACGACTGTAGTTGGAATTGGTATTGCTCGAAAGAGTGGTTATGCATTGATAGCATCCATCATTGCAGCGTCAATTAATTTATATGGAAACTACTTGTTAGTTCCTAAGTTTGGTGCAGTGGGCGCGGCGAGCTCGACAGCTTTTTCTTTTTGGGTATTCTTGGTCTGTCGTACAGAGCTCTCTTGCCTTGCATGGCGAAAAGTTCCTCGATTGAAGCTATATGTTGTTACGTTCGCCTGTTTGCTGGCGGCTATTGCAACATCAATTGTTGGTGAATTTTATCATGCTGTCGTGATCTCTGTATGGCTATCAATTGGGTTGGCAAGTCTTTACTTGTTTAGAGGCTCGCTGCGCGCTGCAAAGTCAATATATTTTTCGAAAATGCACGTCAAGATCAGCGCAAAAAGAAGAAGGTCGGAATAAACTAAATGTTTATAATTTTCTCATCGTTCTTCTCGTTTTTGGGGCTTTTTTTTACTGCCAAGCCTAAGCGTATTTTGTGGTTGTTTTATTTTTTTGCTGCAGCAATTCCATCGTCATCTGCTTTCGAAAAAATGGTTTCAAATTTTGGTGTGTATTATTATGAGCCATTTATATTTATTGTTGGGATGATCTACCTGCTTAAAAAGCCACGAAATTTACTGAATAAAGAATTTGGTGTGCAGTTATTAATTATTTTAGTCCTCGTCGTTTACCTGGCAATTGGTGCGGCCATATATGGGGTGGATAAATATCTTGTGAGGGAGGTGCGCTTGATTTTATGTATAGCCCTTCCGCTGCTAATGTTGCCTGCAGTTCAAAAAGTAAAATTTACAGATAATGAAATCGGCAAGATAGTAATAATTGCTTCAATATTTCATTTTTTTGCGTTTTATGCGTTCTCAAATAACATGATATCGGTGGCTAATGTTTACTATTCCGAAGAGAATCAATACAGGTACTCAGGTTTTTCCACATATCTCTGTGCGGCCTTTATAATATTCTCCGGAACCAATACGGAAAAATTCACAAAAAATATTATTTTCTATATTGCTAATATATTGGCGCTTTCTGTTATTTTGATTGCTGGGTCACGAATAATGATGCTTGGGTTGGTCCTGTCGTTGATGTTTGCGTCGATCACCAATCTTAAGCGTTTTATTTGCGCTGTAGTTGTCGGGCTTTTTGTTGGCGTCATCTTTGTTTATATGGCTCATCTATTAAATGTCGATAGGCTTAATAGTACTTTTAGCCTAGAGGGCATTGTTGATCAGGTTGTGATCAGGCTTTCCCCGGCAACAAATATCCTTGAACGCGCGGGAGTTATCCAGGCAGTTTTAGGTCATGCATTAGGGGTTACATTTGAAATTCCATGGTTTGAGTATCAAAATCTCGACACTAAACACAATACTATTGATTCCGCATATCTTACGCTATGGGTGAAAATTGGTGTATTCGCGCTCCTCTATGTGTATGCATTGATTAAAATGGCGGCATTTGGTCAAAGTGCAAGGACAAGAAAAGCGATATACGTTTTTCTATTCATAATAATGATTACTACATCCATTCCGTATCAACCGTTATTTTTTGTTTTTACTCTGTTCATGTTGACTCTAAGCAGAGTGGGCTATGGGAGGAACGAATCTAGCCATGCAAATTAAGGTTTGTCATATTGCTCATCAGACATGGCCATCTGTTTGCGGCTCTGTCTCCCGTCTGGAGAATATTTTGGCCGCCCAGAAAAAAGCGGGGGTCGATGTTTTCGTAATCAGCTCCCCATTTCAAGTGGGTGAGACTCTAAAAGATATTGAGTTGAATAATGGGGTTAAATATTACCGATGTAACTCATCCGGTAGTGGTGGTGTTAAAAATAGTCGTACCTTATTGGAGCGTATTAAGAGAGGGTTCTCGATATTTTCCTATACAAAGAAAATCTTCGATATATGCAAGCGAGAGGCCCCTGATGTAATACATGCCCATGCCACATTTTTTATGGGGATACCCGCGCTGATCGTTGGTGCTGTCTTAAGAAAACCGGTTGTTTATGAGATGCGTTCAACTTGGGAGGAGGATGTCAGTGGTGGTGTATTTATAGGCTTGCAAAGGCGGTTAATAAAATTCTTAGAATATTTTACGGGTAAGCGGAGTGGTTTGATATTTTTTGTTTCCAAGGGGATTATGCGGCATTATTATGAAAGGGATCCGGATAATTATAAGATTATATATAATGCTGTTTCTGCTCCGGGCTGTCGGCAAGAAACTAATGGATCTTCAATGCGCCTCCATTCATTTGGGTATGTTGGTTCGGTAGTTTCTTATGAGGGGCTGGAGGTTCTTGTTGAGGCTGTTGCTCTGCTTTTAAAGTGCCGGCGCGATTTTCAAGTTCATATTTATGGAGAGGGCGACGCGAGAAAGGGTGTGGTGGCGCTTGCCGAAAAGTTAGGTGTGGCGGATTTGATAGAGTTTCATGGGAGGATTGAGTTCTCCGAAATTCAGAGTGCTTACGCAGCAATTGATACCATCGTGTTGCCAAGAAGGGATCTCCCTATTACACAGAAAGTTGCAGGGCTGAAGCCAGTTGAAGCTTTTTCATACCAAAAACTGGTGCTTGCGGCGGACGTGGGGGGGATGCGAGAGCTATTCGTTGATAAAGTTCATGGTTATTTCTTTACTCCAGAAGATCCTGAGGCGCTATCGGCGCTCATGAGCTTGGTTATAGACAAGAAAGTTAACGCGGAAGAGGTCGTGGGTCGCGCTTTTGAGTATTATAAAGAGCGGTTTACTTTGGAGTCTATGGGGGGGCAATACGTTAGTTCTTACAGGAAGGTTCTCGAGAAATGAGTTTGCCTCAATCAACTAATCATGTCGTTGTTTTTGGAGTTAAGCTTTCCATTTTGGGTATGGAGGAAACAGTTGAGTATCTTGTGTCTAGTGGCAGTGCTGGTCGCCCTGTCATTAGAGAGGATCTTAATGCATTTAAGGTTTGCATGAAGGAAGATAGTTTTGATGTTAAGGATGCGCTGAATAATGCTGATATTGTAAACGCTGATGGTATGTCAGTAGTGTACGCTGTTAAGTTGCTAAAGGGTTTGAAAATACCTAGGGTCACTGGTTGTGATCTCTTTGCGAGATTGTTGGCGGAGTCACACAAAAGAGAGAAGAGGGTTTTTCTCCTTGGAGCAAAAGAAGAAGTTGTCAGGGCGCTAACTCATAAGCTCGCGGAGAGTTATTCTGCACAACTTATTGCGGGGTTTAGGAACGGATATTTTCAGAGGGCTGAGTGGGGTCAAATTATTGAGGCAATTGACACAAGCAATGCCGATTTTCTCTTCATAGGCACTCCCTCGCCCCAGAAAGAGGAGTTTCTTAATTATGCGAGAACGAAAATCAAAAGGCATATAGTTATAATGGGTGTAGGAGGTTCTTTTGATGTTTTGTCTGGGGAGATCAGAAGGGCTCCTACATGGATGCAGAACTATGGGTTAGAGTGGCTTTTTAGACTTGCGCAAGAGCCGCGGCGCATGTGGAGACGCTATTTGTTATCAAATTCGAAATTTGCTCTTCTATTGCTTCAAGAGAAACTTCAACAGTGGATCTCGAAGTGATGCTTTTTGCGTCGCTATTCACGTCTCAAGCTCAGGACACACCATTTTTCGTAAATGTCTGTTTCCCGCGCCGGTTACGGCACGCGCTTTCTTCCGCCTACCAAGGCCATGCCCAAGAAAATGCTGCCCATTGTCAATAAATCATTGATTCAGTACGGCGACGAGGAGGCCTACGAGGCCGGCTTGTAGCACATAGTGATCGTCACGGGGCGTGGCAAGCGGGAGCCAGAGGACCACTTCGACATCAGCTACGAGCTGGAGTATCAGGTCCAGGGCACGGACAAGGAGCGTTTTCTGGATAGCGCGCGCAAATTGATCGACGCCTGCCCCTTTTCCTATGCCTGCCAGGCGGAGATGAAAGGGCTTGGGCACGCGATCCTGTGCGGGTAGCCACTGATCGGTGACGAACCTTTTATTGTGGTGCTGGCCGATGATCCGTGTGTCAACCCTGGTGGCGACCCGGTACTGTTACAGATGATCGAGCTGTACCGTCCGTTCCGCTGTTCGATTGTCGAGATTCAGGCGGTCCTCCGCGAGGAGACCCAGAAGTACGGGGTGATCGCTGGCGAGATGATCCGCGACGATCTCTATCGCGTCAGCCATATGGTCGAGAAGCCGAAACCCGAGGAGACATCTTCGAATCTGGCGATCATCGTCCGCTATATCCTCATCCCCGATATCTTCCTGCTGATTGTCGACACAGAGCCCGGCAAGGGCGGCGAGATCCAGATCACCGATGCTCTGATGGAACAGGCGTAGCGGGGCGGCGTGCTGGTTTACAGGTTCAAGGGCAAGCGTTTCGACTGCGGCAGCGCCGAAGGCTATGCCAAGGTTCGAGCGATTTTATAAGAAAGGGCTGTAGGAGGGGCCGGGCGGTATTGCCCGGACTGTTCTGGCTATTTCCATAGGCTTTTAGGGCGGTGGGCATTAATATGCAGCGCCCGTTTTGGTCGTTGTTTGGAGTTTTTGTAAAGGATATGCAATCCATTCCGAGTTACCAGCCCACATTCGCCGAGCGCTATCCCGTCCCGCTGTTCGTGGCGCTGTCGGAGATGGCGCTGGTTATCGCGGCCGGGTTCCTGGCCCACTTTCTGCGTTTTGGCCATTTCGCGATGGAGGGGCGCTACAACTCGGCGACCCTGTTGGCCAGTATGGTCCTGGTCTTCTGCCTGGGCATGAGTGGGGTGTATGGCTCTCAGCGCGGTATGCCGTTTCTGCGTCAGGTCAGCCGACTGTTGATCGGCTGGTTGGCCGCTGCCGGCATACTCCTGTCCCTGTCGTTCTTCCTCAAGGTTTCTGATAGCTATTCACGGGTCTGGTTTATCGTCCTGTTGCTGATCGGCGGTTCGCTGAGCCTGCTGATGCGGCTTGTCGCATTCCTGCTGCTGCGCCAGTTGCGCTCGGGTGGGCGGAATCTCAAATCGGTATTGTTAGTGGGGGGCGGTGGCGATACGGCATTGAAGTTGAACAATGGCCGGACGCTTGGGGAATATGGTTTTACTATCGCGCATAACCTGGAGTTCGCTCGCGGTGCGCAATGGCTGGACGACCTGGTCACGGCGGTAAATGAGCATGGGGCGCATGAAGTCTGGCTGTGCTTGCCACTGAGTGAGGGCGGGGCGCTGCGCTCGATCCTCTACGCGTTACGCCATCACACGGTCGCGGTACGCTTCATTCCCGAGTGGGGCGACATTCCGTTGCTCAATCACAAGGTCAGCCATATCGCCGGGCTTTATTCGCTGGATTTGAGCTGCAGCCCGATGGATGGCCCGGCCCGGGTTATCAAGCGTCTGGAAGATATGCTGGTGGGTGGCCTGATCAGTCTAATGATCTTGCCGGTTTGTTTGGCGATCGGTATCGCCATCAAACTCACCTCGCCTGGACCGGTAGTGTTCAAGCAATACCGCACCGGCATCAATGGCAGAAAGTTCAGGGTCTACAAGTTCCGCTCGATGGTGATTCATCAGGAGTCGTCAGGGGGAGTGACCCAGGCTACGCGCAACGATGCACGAATCACCCCGTTGGGCGCTTTCTTGCGCCGCACCAGCCTGGACGAACTGCCACAGTTCTTCAACGTCCTGCAGGGACGCATGTCCATCGTCGGGCCACGCCCCCATGCGTTGGCGCACAACGAGTATTACAAGGACCTCGTCGAATCCTACATGCAGCGCCACAAGGTGAAGCCGGGCATCACCGGTTGGGCCCAGGTCAGCGGCTATCGTGGAGAGACGGACACTCTGGAGAAGATGCAGAAACGCGTCGAGTACGACCTCTGGTATATCGATAACTGGTCGTTGTGGCTGGATGTGAAGATCATTTTCTTGACGGTGTTCAAAGGCTTTATCAACAAGAACGCCTATTGAGGTTCACAGCAAAAGCGTTGATGCGGAATGTCGTACGCCCCGGTACGATGTTTTGGATTCTTGGGCGGACCGCATCCGCCTTCGCCGCCGGACGCGTGACCTCCATGGATGTGGGAAATGCCGCAAGCCCGTCAGGAACGGGCGCGGCTCTCCTACAACGGGCGAGTGAGGCCTGCTCCTGCCGGTGCACTGGTTAATCGGTGTTTGTCGTTATTCTTATGTTCGGAAACTACAGGAAGATCAGTGCTTTTTAGTCAGCGGGTTATGGGGCCAGTGGTGGGGCTGCCCAAGGTCTGGTTGTTTATCTTGGGTGTTGGGTTGTTTGTGCAACTGTCGGGCTTGTTGTTCAACAGCGATGGCAGCCGCTATGCAACCCAGACTTATTTGTTGTTGTTCGTACCCACCTTGATCCTGCTGCTGTGGCGGCGATTTGCATTGGATATCTGGCGTCAGGCCCCCGGTGTGCTCTTGCTATGCTTGCAGGCCTGGGTGCTGTTGACCGGTTCGGTCAACGCCGGCTCCAGCCACGGGCCTGCTTATTGGTTGAAGATCGATGTGCTGATTCTGCTGTATGTCTTCGCCGTGGCCAGCCTGGTAAGGCATGAGCGGGCGTTTACCTGGTTGTTGTTTGCCGGGGTGGCAATGGCCTCGGTATTTGCCTGGTTGACGCTCTATTACCAGTTTGGGGTGCTGGATAAACCGCTGGAATACAAGGTGCTACGTTACGCTGGCCGGCTGCGCGAAATGGGGTGGCGCGGGCTTGGGGATCTGAATCATCCGATTATTGCCGGCTTGTACTACGGCTTCTTTGCCGTGCTTCTGACCTATCTCCTCGTCGGTTTGAAGGTGCGTGCCTGGCAGGCGGCCTTGCTGGCTGTGGCGATGCTGGGGCTGCTGGCCTATGTCTTGCTCACCTTCTCTCGTGGCGCCTGGTTTTCCACCGCGGCGGGAGGCTTCGTCCTGCTGCTGTTGTTCCCAAATATCAAATCCCGGTCCTTGATTGGGGCCGGGTGCTTGGCAGTGGTTGTCGCTGCTTACCTTTTCTGGCCAGAGATTCAACATGAGCAGAAAGTGGGGGTCAGTGGTCGCCACCTGATCTGGGATAACTGGGCTGCGCATCTTCCCGAGTTCTGGCTCATGGGGGCGGGGGCTGGTGCGGATTTGTTCTTTAAATTTCCTGATTCTACATGGAGCGTCATACACGCCCATAGCCTCTACCTGCAACTCTGGTACGAATACGGCATCGTCGGCATCAGTCTGTTCGTCTTGTTGCTGCTGAGCCTGCTGCACAAGGGCTGGGTGTGCAGGACGCAGCCCCTGGCGCGGGTGGGCCTGGCGCTGCTGGTGTTCGCCATGGTGGCCATGGTTTCCGATGTCTATACGATCTTTCATCGGCTAAGCCCCTATTGGGTGCTGGTCTGGTTCCCGATCGGCATCCTGCTCGGGGTGCGGCCCGCGGGTAAACGAAACCGCTTCACCGGTGCTGCCAAATAGAGTTTGATCGTACCCATGCTCCGGGTGGAAGTGCAGCCCTTGACGCTTCTACGTCTACCCGCTGTGCTGTGCCAATCGACACCTCTGGACGCGGAGCAATCAGGAACTGCCGTGCAGCACCGGGCGCCACTACCATGAGCAGATCACCTTCGTCAAAAACAGCCCAGGGCATGATCAGCATTACGCCATCGATGCCACCAAGCTTGAGCGCGAGCTGGGCTGGAAACCGGCATCAGCAAGACCGTGCGCTGGTACCTGGATAACCAGGCATGGGTCAACAACATCACAAGCGGCAACTACCAGGATTGGGTGAGCAAGCAATATCCATGAAAATTCTATTGCTGGGGGCCAATGGACAGGTTGGCTGGGAGCTGCAAAGGGCGCTTGCCCCGCTGGGCCAACTGGTGATTTGCGATCGCCGCTCGGCCGACCTGGAAAACCCTCAGGCACTGGATGAGCTGGTTGTGCGCGAGCAGCCTGCCGTCATCGTCAATGCCGCTGCCTATACCGCGGTAGACAAGGCCGAGTCGGATGCCGTGCGTGCGCGCAAGGTCAATGCCGAGTCCGTAGCCGTACTGGCGACTACTGCGCACAGACTGGGTGTCTGGTTGGTGCATTACTCGACCGACTATGTATTCGATGGTGACAAGCCTGCCGCTTATGTCGAGGATGACCCAACGGCGCCGCTAAACGTTTATGGGCAAACCAAGCTGGATGGTGAGCAGGCTATCCGTGCCAGCGGTTGCCGACACCTGATCCTGCGCACCAGTTGGGTTTATGCCGTGCGCGGTGGCAACTTCGCCAAGACCATACTGCGGTTGGCTGTGGATAGGGCGGAGCTGCGCGTGGTGGCTGACCAGGTTGGTGTGCCCACCAGCGCGGAACTGATTGCCGATGTAACAGCTCTGCTGCTGCAACGAATAGCCTTCGATGCAGCGCTGGCCAGAGTCGCCAGCGGTACTTACCACCTGGTCGCTAGCGGGGCGACCAGCTGGCATGGCTATGCACAGTTCGTTATTGCCGAGGCGGTTCGTCTGGGTATGCCGCTGCGTGCAACACCGGAGAGTGTTCATCCCATCACCTCTGCAAAATACCCCGTACCTGCCCGGCGTCCGGTAAATTCCAGGTTGGATAATCAGAAGCTGCAACAGACGTTTGGCCTGCAACTGCCGGCGTGGGAGTTCCACGTCAAACGTATGCTGATTGAGCTGAACGATTGGGATTGATATGAAGCGTAAAGGCATCATCCTCGCGGGGACTCTGGAACCCGTCTGCACCCTGCGACCCTGGCCATTTCCAAGCAGTTATTGCCAATCTACGACAAACCGATGATCTATTACCCGCTCACCACTCTGATGCTGGCGAGTATTCGCGAGATTCTGATCATCTCAACCTCGCAGGACACTCCACGCTTCGAGCAGTTGCTGGGTGATGGCCGCCACTGTGGACTCAGCCTGTCCTGTGCCGTGCAGGCCACCCCGGACGAGCTGGCGTAGGCCTTCCTGATTGCTGAAGACTTCATCGGTAGCGATCCGGTCGCCTGGTGCTGGGTGAAAACATCTACCACGGCCACGTTTTCAGGGGCTGCTGCTGAACGCCATGGCGCGTAAGCAAGACTCCAGCGTATTCGCCTACCATGTGCATGACCTCGAGCGTTACGAACTGGTCGAGTTCGATGCCAGCGGCAAGGCCATCAGCCTGGAAGAAAGGCCCGCAGCGCCAAAGTCCAGTTATGCCGTTATCGGCCCGTACTTCTACGACCATCAGGTCGTTGATATTGCCAAAAGCATCGAACCCCCGCTTCGCGGTGAGCTGGAAATCACCGATTTCAATCGGATTAACCTGGAGCATGGTCAGCTGCCGGTGGAAATCCTGGGGCGGCTATGCCTGGCTGGATGCCGGTAGCCATGAGTCCCAGCTTGAAACCAGCCAGTTCATCGCCACGCTGGATAAAAAACGTCAGGGTCTGAAAGTCGCCTGCCCAGGAGTGATCGCCTTCCGCCAGAAGTGGATCCCCCTGAGCAACTGGAGAAGCTGGCCGAGCCTCTGGCCAAGAATGCTTACGGCAAATACCTTATGCGAATCCTAGTTAAGGCGGTTTACTGATGAACGCGACTCGCCTCAAAATTCCAGGTCTGGTGCTGTTTGAGCCAAAGGTATTTGGCGACGATCGCGGGTTCTTCTATGAAAGTTTTAATCAGCAGAGCTTCGAGGATGCAGTTGGCTATCCCGTGAGTTTTGTTCAGGACAATCACTCCCGCTCCTTGCAGGGGGTGTTGCGAGGTCTGCATTACCAACTTCCGCCCCACGCGCAAGGCAAGTTGGTACGCGTTGTTCAGGGCGAGGTATTCGATGTTGCCGTCGATATTCGCAAGTCGTCACCGACCTTCGGTCAATGGAGCGGGATTTTCTTGTCTGCGCAGAACAAGCGCCAGTTGTGGGTTCCTGAAGGTTTCGCCCACGGATTTGTAGCGCTATCGGACTGTGCCGAGTGTTTGTACAAAACCACCCGGTACTACGCGCCTCAAAGCGAGCGCAGCATCCTCTGGAGCGACCCGGCGCTGGCTATCGATTGGCATGGCATCAATGCACCGTTACTTTCCAGCAAAGACCAGCAGGCACAGCTACTGGCCGATGCTGAGCTGTTTGCATGAGTCTGTATACGTCACAATTGGGCTTTAACCTGTTTACCTAAGCTGCAACCGCTCCGTGTAATCCAGTTCCAGCACGCATAAAAAGGGCCTGCACGTGCAGGCCCTTTTCGTTGGCGCGGCAGTCAGCCGGTCAGACCTTGCCGCTGTAGTCGTTGAGCGAAATAACCCGGGTCTTGCCGACTCGGTGGCGGTAGATCTCGCGCAGGTACTTGATGGCTTTCTTCACGCTGTCGCGCGACAGGCGGATGTCATTGATCGAGACGAACTTGTCCGCATCGTGGATCAGCTCGCGGTACTTCTTCTCGTACATCGGCTTGATCGCGTACCAGTTGGTGTCGAGGATCTTCGCCGGGTTCTCAAACTCGTTGAGCATGGCTTCGATGCGCTCCTCATCGAACTCCTCGGAAACGATGAAGTCGAGCATGGCGTTGTCCAGGCTGTCGTCGTAGCGGTACTGGTCGCGGGCGAAGCAGCGCTTGATGAAGGCCACGATCAGGGTCAGGAAGTCATCCGACAGGCACGGGCTCTTAACGATCAGGGTGGTCAGCGACAGGTTGGCCGAGGCGCCGATGACCAGGGCGTAGCGCTTCAGGGTGGTGTTGGGGAACAGGCTGTTGAGGTGGCTCTTCAGGCGGTTGAGGTCCATGTAGGACAGCTTGTAGTCCTTGGGCAGGGAGACGATGGACACCACCGAGGAGCAGTTCTTGAAGAAGTGCAGGTCGCTCAGCGCGCTGGCGTCGTAGCCGCCCTTCTTGTACTGCTCCAGCGCCGCGCGGTAACGCTTGGATTCGATTGGCAGCAGGCTGATGCCTTCGATGGCCTGGGTCGCCTTGTTGAAGTGCGGCAGGTCGATGGAGCGGAAGAACAGGTCGTCGATATTGAGCTTGGGCTGCTCCTTCTCGAACACCTTGAACTTGTCGGTGGGCGCTGGTGGTGCCTGTTCGGCTACCACCGACTCGGCGTAGGCCACGGCCACCGGGCCGGCCAGACTCATGAACAGGTCGTTGGCGTCCAGGCGGATGGTCTCGCCGATGTCGATGCCGGCGCGGCGGAAGTAGTTCTGGTCGTAGTCGGTGGTCACCGCCTGGGCGGTGAGGATGTTGAAGATCTGCTGCGAGATGTACTGGTTGGCGTGGCGCTCCATGGCGTTCACGTCGATGTTCTGGATGTTGCCGCCGTCGCTTTCCTCGGCGTAGCGCATGATGTCGTTGGAGATCAGCATCATCGCGTTCCACGGGCGGATGCGGCGCATCACGCTTTCTTCGCCGGTTTCCTCGTTGTCGAAGTTGTAGGAGAAGTCCCACTCCTCGGCGAGGTACTTGCACAGCAGGCGGCCGGCGTTGATGTGCAGGGCCTCCGACATCTCGATGCGCTGGTCGGAGATGTTCGGCAGGATGCAGATGCCGCTGGTGAAGATCGGCTCGAAGACGAAGGAGTGGTCGCGGTTCTCGTCGCTGCCTTCTTCGGTCTTGGTCTCGAAGGTCTTGCTCATGTAGGCGAACTGCTGGGCCAGGCCGAACTCCGAGGCCATGCCCGAGCCAGTGCCGCCGCCGGCGCTGAAGATATAGAAGTACAGGCGCGACTGGTTGGCCTTGATCCCGCAGGAGTCGATCAGGTAGCTGTGGATGAACTTCCAGTCGGCATTGGTGAAGCGCTGGGTGTCCTTGTTGAGGATGATCTTGGCCAGGTACTGGCCGAGGATCGGCGCGTTGCCGGCGCCGCCGGCATGCACCTCGGACAGGTCCATGATCTTCATCTTGCTGTAGTCGCTGAGGAAGCCGCTCTTCTCGGTCTTGCGCGAGAAGCGGATGCGCCCCTCGATGTCCTTGTCCAGGTCGCCGAGCATCACCAGCGGCTCGATGAGGAATACCGGCTTGGCCGCGCGGCTGGGCGACAGGCGCAGGTTGCTGCGAATCCAGCTGGTCGGGCGCTGTTCGTTGGCCGACTTTTCCTGGTTGCTGAATTCGTTGAGGTAGAACTTGCGTGCGTTGTACACCAGCGAGGCGACGTCCAGGGCGATGTTGGAGCCGCAGCGGCCGAGGCCGATCAGGCACACCGAGGGGAAGTGCTGGCTGGCGCGCACATCGCTGCCGTCGTCGCTGAGGACCTTGGGGAAGACCCGTTCGCGCAGGCCGTCGAGGTTCTCTAGGATGCGGTCGATGTCGCGCTCGGTGAAGTACATGTACGGCTCGCCATTGCCGGCGGGGCTGAGGAGTGTCCGCGGTGGGGTTACGGCTTCAGGGCTTTCGGCTAGGACGGGGCGCGCTTCGGAAACGGTGGACACTGCGTCTTTTTTTGTTTTCATCATCGACATCCGGCGTGTGGGGCGGCGTTTCGGGGAGGCTTGGTGGCTAAATGCCTTCTTCTTGCATGGCTCTGCACTATATACAGCGAATGGGCATTGTTCGAGCCGGCGACGGAGTGGTTTGCGGAACTTCTTGGCTTTTTCGCTCAGGTTTCTACCCGATTGCGCCCAAGTTGCTTGGCCCGGTACAGCGCGGTGTCGGCATGGCGTACCAGGTCGCGCAGCAGTTCGCCGGATTGCAGCTGGGCGATGCCGAAGCTGGCGCTGATCGGCTGCTGCTCGAGCAGCGGGCTCGCACTGATCAGTTCACGCAGTTTCTCGGCCAGCTGGCGGGCCTGCTGCCGGTCGGTATGCGGCATGAGGATGAGGAATTCCTCGCCGCCCCAGCGGCACAGGCTGTCCGAGTCGCGCAGGTGCTCGCGGACCCGGTCGGCCAGGCGGCACAGCACCTGGTCGCCGATTTCGTGGCCGTGCCGGTCGTTGATCTCCTTGAAGTGGTCGATGTCGAAGAACACCAGCGACAGCGGGTAGCCGTAGCGCTCGGCGCGGCCGACTTCCTGCTGCGCCACCTCCTCGAACTTTAGGCGGTTCCACAGCCCGGTCAGGCGGTCGGTATTGGCCAGGCGCTCCAGGGTGGCGTTGCTGGTGAGCAGCTGCTGCTCGGTGTCCTGGCGGCGGTTGATCTCGCGCTGCAGGGCGCGCGACAGGGCGGCGAAGCGCAAGGCGACGGTGGCCATCAGCAGGATGACCAGCAGGGCGATGGCGCCGCCCAGGTAGAACATGCGGTTGTCCTGCTCGACGTGTTCGCTGTAGAGAAACCCGCCCAGGTTGACCGGGCCGGGGGCCATGCCCAGTTGCACATAGCTGTTGGCGATGGCGTCCCAGCGCCCGGGGTTCATGTGCCCGAGCTGCACCAGGTCGGACATGATCAACTTGCGCAGGGCGTCGGCCTCGAAGCGCAGGTGCTCCAGGCTCTTGCCGGGGGCATAGCGGCGGTGGATCAGCTGGAGGCTTTCCTCCTGGTGATCCAGGGCATATTGCCAGCCCTTGAGGCTGGCCTGGACGAACGCCGCGACCCGTTGCGGCCGCTCCCTGAGCAGCCGTTCGCTGGTCACCAGCACATCGTTGTAGAAGTTCACCCCGTATTCGCGCGGGTTGATCAGGCGGTAGTCGACGCCGCGCTGGGCCAGCCAGTAGGTCTCGTTGGAGATGTAGCCGTCGTAGGCGTCGGTGCGCCCGTCGATCAGGTCCTGCGGGTCGAAGCTGGTCGGCTGGATATTCAGCTGGCCCATGTCGATGCCTTCGCGGCGCAGGGTGATCAGCAGCTCGGCGCTTTCCGGCGCGGGCATCAGCATCAGGCGCTTGCCGACCAGATCCGCGGGCGTGCGGATGCCCGAGTCGGCACGCACGATCCACACGATGGGCGAGGTCTGCATGATCGCCGCCAGCGCCACCACCGGCTTGCCGGCCATGCGTTCGATCACCACGCCGCTGTTGCTGATGGCGAAATCGCTGCGCTCGGAGAGGATGGCATCCACCGGCTTGAGGGCCTGCGGGCCGCCCTCGAGGATTTCCACATCCAGCCCGGCATCGCGGTAATAGCCTTTTTCCAGGGCCATGTAGTAGCCGGCAAACTGGAACTGGTGCAGCCAGCGCAATTGCAGGCGCAGCTTGTCGCCTGCTGTGGCGCCGCCGCTGCCCAGGCAGATCAGCAGCAGGAGCAGTAGCCATTGCCGGGCGTTGCGGCGCGGAAGGTGTGGCGGGCGGTATGGCACGGCGAACCCTGAGCTGGCACTGTGCTTTCACTCTAGCGGTTTTCCGCGCGGGCGGGAGCCGCGCGTGGCGGGTTCCTGGATTGTCTATATGGTCAGCTTTTTTGCCGGGCAGGCTTGTCCGTGCGGCGGCCGGCGGGGTAGGGTGGGCGGCCCGGCCTTCTGGCTGCCGTGCGTTTGGATCTGCTGTGAAACCTGTTTCCCGGGCCCTGCTGATGCTGGCCCTGCTGCTGGCGGCGATCAACCTGCGCCCCGGCATCACTTCCCTGGCACCGCTGATCGAGCGGATCGCCACCGAACTGTCCCTGAGCCGCGGGCTGATCAGCCTGACCACGGCCTTGCCGGTGCTGTGCATGGGCCTGCTGGCGCCCCTGGCGCCACGCTTTGCCACGCGCATCGGCCTGGAACGCACCATCACCGCCTGCCTGGCCCTGATCTGCCTGGCCCTGCTGCTGCGCCTGGGCGGTCAGAGCGGCGTGCTGCTGATCGGCAGCGCCGTGCTGATGGGTACCGGCATCGCGCTGACCGGGCCGCTGCTGTCCGCCTTCATCAAGCGCCATTTCGTCGGGCACATCGGCCGCGTGGTGGGCTGGTATTCCTTCGGCATGGCCATCGGCGGCGCCGGCGGCGCGGTCCTGAGCATCCCGCTGACCCGCGCCCTGGGCGATGACTGGACCGCCGGGCTGGCGGCCTGGGCGCTGCCGGCGCTGGTCGCCGTGCTGCTCTGGGCGCGCCTGCCCAACCGTAGGGAAACCGCCGCCGCGGGCGATGGCGCCGGGCTGCCCTGGCGCGAGCCGCGGGCCTGGCTGGTCACCGGCTTCTTCGCCATCCAGGCGGGGATGTTCTACAGCATGGCCACCTGGCTGGTGGCGCGCTATCACGAGGCCGGTTTCAGCCTGCCGTACAGCAATGGCCTGTTCGGCACCTTCATGCTGGTCGGCCTGCCCAGCGCCTGGCTGCTGCCCTGGCTGGCCCAGCGCTTCGACATTCGCCAGCCGCTGCTGGTGGGCTGCGGCTTGGCGATGACCCTCAGCCTGGGCATGGTCACCTTCCTGCCACAGCAGCTGCCGGAGCTCTGGGCCATGCTCATGGGCTTGGCGCTGAGCGGCTCGTTCGCCCTGTCGCTGGTGCTGCCGCTGTACGAGGTGCATACGCCGCTGGCGGTCAGCCGCTGGACCGCGATGATGCTCTGCGCCGGTTACTGCATGGCCTGCCTGGCGCCGATCCTGGTGGGGCTGGGGCGTGACCTGGGTGGCGACTACCGGCTGCCGTTCATGGTCCTGACCGCCCTGGGTGTGCTGATGACCTTGATCGCCTGGTGCCTGCGTACGCCCAGAACCGGAGGGGAACGGCAGAGTTAGAAGTTGTTTGCGATCTTTTCCAGGCACTACCAACGAAGGCGTTGGGCTCGCTGCTTTCAGTGCCGGGCAGCTCTGCGTAACGCGCACCAGAGGCCTGCGCGTGGTTTTCTGGTGCGCACGGCGCACCCTGCGAGGGATGGTAAACAGGTTCTTGGGCACTGGTTCCTTTGCAGCGGCAAGGCCCTGTGATAGAAGGCAGCCTGCATTTCTTGGAGTACCCGCGTGGAGCCCGAATCCATCGTCTATGGCTGCATCCGTGACTGGCCGTCTGGCGAGCGCGAGCAGCGCCTGCTGCGGCGCGGCATCAACCGCCGGGTGCTGGAGCAATTGCCCCAGGGCGATGCCTGGCCGTTTCTCGGCCGCGAGATGTTCTCCTTCTGCGGCAACGAGGGCGAGGGCTTGTATCAGACCCAGGTGATCCACTTCGGCGCCAGCTACCGGGCCATCGAGTACGAGTGGAGCCTGTGGGTGCAGGAGTTCGAGGCGCTGCTCAAGCGCCTGTACTGGGCCAGCGCGGTGGTCCATCTGGAAACCGAGCTGAACGGCCTGCACACCTTCCGCTGGGAGTCCGAGAGCGGCTTCCACAGCCCGCAGGAGGATGACCTGCGCATGCGCTGCGTGTGGGAGCGCGAGGGCTGCCTGCGCGGCTGAGTGGCGCCGGCTGGCATAACCTCGGTCATTATCGTAGAGGCCGCCGAATGCTCAATTACCTGTGGTTCCTGCTCGCCGCGCTGTTCGAGATCGCCGGCTGCTACGCCTTCTGGATGTGGCTGCGCCTGGGCAAGAGCGTCTGGTGGCTGGCGCCGGCGCTGCTCAGCCTGTGCCTGTTCGCCGTGCTGCTGACCCGCGTCGAGGCCGCCTATGCCGGGCGCGCCTACGCCGCCTATGGCGGGGTCTATATCGTCGCCTCGCTGTTCTGGCTGGCGGCGGTCGAGCGTACCCGGCCCCTGGCCAGCGACTGGCTGGGGGCGGGCCTGTGCCTGCTCGGCGCGGCGATCATCCTGCTCGGGCCGCGCCTGGGCTGGCGCTAAGCGCCGGTCACGGTTCCCCGTAGGGTGGCAGGCGCTCAGTCCTGCTCCTGCAGCCACTCGCGCGGTACCTGCTCCTTGAGCAGCAGCTGGCACTGCTGGCTTTCCGGGTCGAAGACGATCAGCGCCTGGCCCTTGAGCAGGGCCTTGCGCGCCCGCTCGACGCGGGTGGCCAGGGGCGTTTCGTCGCCGTTGTCGGTGCCTTCGCGGCTGACGAAATCCTCCAGCAGGCGGGTCAGGGTCTCGGCTTCGAGCAGGTCGTGGGGGATCAGCATGGCGGGTCCTTGTTGGCGGGCGGCCATTCTAGGGGCTGTTGCGGTTTGTCGCGAACCGCGTTGCGGCGCCATTCTGCCGGATTCGCTTGCCGCTAGCGCTTACTGGCCAACCCTTGAGCCCTGCTGCAGCGTCTGGTCGAGCAGGTAGCGGTCCAGGGTGCTGTAGAGCAGCTGGCAGTCCAGCGGCTTGCCGAGGAAGTCGTTCATGCCGGAGCGGGCGCCGTGTTCGCGGTGCTCGTCGAGGATATGCGCGGTCAGGGCGATGATCGGCACGGCCGGCAGGCGGCGGCTGTGCTCCAGCTGGCGGATCTGCCGGGTGGCGTCGAAGCCGTCCAGCTCGGGCATCTCGCAGTCCATCAGGATCAGCTGGATCGCGGCCGGGTCGCGCCGGTACTCGGCCACCGCGGCCAGGCCGTTGCTGACCAGGCGCACGCAGTAGCCGCGCTTTTTCAGGAAGCCCTGGACCACCAGCTGGTTCACCGCATTGTCCTCGGCGACCAGGATGCACGGCGTGGCGCCGCCGGCACCGTGCGGCTCGGCAAGAGCCGGGCGGGGTGCGCTGCGCCGTTCGCTGTACAGCTCCAGCAGGGTGCTGCGCAGGCTGGTGAGGGCCACCGGCAGCGGCAGGTTGAGCAGGCGCAGGCCGTGGTGGTCCGGCAGTTGCGGCTGTTGCTGCGGCGGGTGCAGCAGCAGGATGCGCTGGCCGGGCTCCAGGTTCTGGCCGATGCTGTCCAGCCAGTGGCCGATGCTGCCCGGCCAGGGCGTCATCAGCACCAGCAGCGGCGGGCTCCTGAAGTCGTCCAGGTAGTCCGCCAGGCGTTGCGGGTCCTGGCAGCGCTCGGTGCGCATGCCCCAGCGCCCGAGCAGGTGGCCGAGGGCTTCCAGGCCGAGGCCGTCCAGCGAGCAGAGCAGGGCGCTGCGGCCGTTGAGCAGGGCGGCCAGCTCGTCGGGCTGCTCACTCACCGCCTGCAGCGGGATATCGAAGGCGAAGCGGCTGCCCTGGCCCGGAGTGCTCTGCACCTCGATGCGCCCGTGCATCATCTCCACCAGTTCCTTGCTGATCACCAGGCCCAGGCCGCTGCCGCCGTAGCGCCGGGTGGTGCTGGAGTCGCCCTGGGCGAAGGACTTGAACAGCTGGCCGAGGCTGTCGGCGCGGATGCCGATGCCGCTGTCGCGGATGGCGAAGAGCAGGTGCGCCCGGCCCCGGCTGTCGCTGCGGAGGCAGACGTGCAGGGCCACGTGGCCCTCCTGGGTGAACTTCAGGGCGTTGCTCAGCAGGTTCATCAGCACCTGCTTGAGGCGCATCGGGTCGCCCTTGATGCGCCGGGGCACGCCGCGCTCCAGGCTGACGTAGAGGCGCAGGCGCTTCTCCAGGGCCTGGCTGGTGAACAGGCTGAGGGTGTCGGACACCAGCTGTTCGAGGTCGAACTCGATCTCCTCCAGGCTGAGCTTGCCGGACTCGATGCGGGCGTAGTCGAGGATGTCGTTGATCACCGTCATCAGCGAGCTGCCGGAGCTGCTGATGGTGTCCACGTAGAAGCGCTGGTTGCGGTCCAGGCTGGTTTCGCGCAGCAGCTGCAGCATGCCCAGCACGCCGTTCAGCGGGGTGCGGATCTCGTGGCTCATCTTGGCCAGGAAGCGGCTCTTGGCCAGGTTCTCGAGCGCCGCCTGCTCGGCGGCCTGGCGCGAGCGGTAGCCTTCCTCCTTGAGCAGGTTGATGCGGTCGGCCAGGCCGATGGAGAGGGTCAGCAGCTCGATGGTCACCCCGACCTTGACCACCGCCGAGCCATAGATGCCGAACAGCTCCACCCCCAGCGAGCCGCTGGTGACCAGCATGAAGGCGACCAGCAGCACGCTCCACGCCAGCACGTAGTAAGAGCCATGGCGGATGCCCCGGCGCCAGGCATACATCCCGGTCAGCAGCAGTAGCAGCGAGACCACCAGCACGACGAGGCTGGCGAGGATGTTCCAGGCCTGCAGGCCGATCAGCGGCGCCGACAGCAGGCCGCCGAGGACCGCCAGCATGAGCAGGCGCAGGCCACGGTCCAGGCGCGGGAAGTGCAGGCGGGTGTGCAGGAAGTGCCGGCTGAACTGGGTGGCGCTCAGGCAGTGCAGGTACATCAGGATGTAGATGCTCACCGACTGCAGGGCCACATGGCTGGGCAGCAGCTTGAACAGCATGCCGTCGAAGCAGGCGGCGAACAGGCCGACGTTGACGTTGTAGATCAGGTACCAGAAATAGGCGCGCTCGCGCAGCGAGATGAACAGGAACAGGTTGTAGATGAACATGGCAAACAGCACGCCGTAGAAGGCGCCGTTGATGCCCATGAGGTTTTCCTGGGCCGCCGCGCTGGCCCCGTAGGTGCTGAAGAACAGCGGCACGAACAGGGTGCTGGTGCTTTCCACGCGCAGCAGCAGGGTGTTGCTGCCGTGCGGCAGCTGCAGGGGGAACCAGAAGTGGCGGACCTGCACCGGGCGCTGGGCGAAGGCGAAGCCGTCGCCGCTCTGCTGGTGCTGCAGGCGCCCGTCGGCATCCTGCAGGTAGACGTCGATGCGGTCGAGCAGGGCGTAGTTGACTTCCAGGTAGCCGGAGAGCGCTTGCGGGCGGCTGTTGACCAGGCGCAGCTTGAACCACCACACCGAGGCATTCTTGCCGAGGTTGGCGTGGTCACCGTCGATGCCCTGGAAGGCGCTGTCTGGCAGCTGCTGCACCTGGGCGGGGCTGAGACTGCCGTCGCGGTCTTCGTGGTAGCCCATGTAGGGCGCCAGCGACAGGCGCAGCTGGTCCCGGTCCAGGGGCGCCGGGGCGAGGGCCCAGAGGGGGCTGGCGAGGCACAACAGGAGCACGGCCAGACAGAAGCGAGGCATCCGCGAACCCCGTGGTTTTTATACGTTGTCGCAGCACTTTGCCCGGATGCGGGAGGGGCAGCAAGTTCTCCGTGCACCTGCTAGTCGGCTGGTGGTGGACGTGTTCCCAGCACGCTGTCGAGGTTGGGCACCTGGGTTTCGCTGGCCAGCTGCGCGTCGTGCTCGATCTGGTGGCTGAAACGCTCCAGCGACTGGCTCTGACCGGGTTGGGCGTCGCTGGCGAACACCGGGGGGCTGAGCATATAGGCGCCGAGCAGGCGCGCCAGGCTGGCCAGGCTGTCGATATGGGTGCGCTCGTAGCCATGGGTGGCATCGCAGCCGAAGGCCAGCAGCGCGGTGCGGATGTCATGGCCGGCGGTGACGGCCGACTGCGCATCGCTGTGGTAGTAGCGGAACAGGTCGCGGCGCACGGGCAGCTTGTGCGTCTGGGCCAGGCCCAGCAGGTGACGCGACAGGTGGTAGTCGTAGGGGCCGCCCGAGTCCTGCATGGCCACGCTCACGCAGTGTTCGCTGGAGTGCTGCCCCGGCGCCACCGGGGCGATGTCGATGCCGACGAATTCGCTGACATCCCAGGGCAGCGCCGCCGCGGCGCCGGAGCCGACCTCCTCGGTGATGGTGAACAGCGGGTGGCAGTCGATTTCCGGTTTGGCCGCGCTTTCGCGGATCATCTTCAGCGCCGTGAGCAGGGCCGCCACCCCGGCCTTGTCGTCCAGATGGCGAGCGCTGATGTGGCCGCTTTCGGTGAACTCCGGCAAGGGGTCGAAGGCGACGAAATCGCCGATGGCGATGCCCAGCGCCTCGCCGTCGGCGCGGGTGCTGCAATAGGCGTCGAGGCGCAGCTCGATATGCTCCCAACTGATCGGCAGCTGATCCACCGCGGTGTTGAAGGCATGCCCGGAGGCCAGCAGCGGCAACACGCTGCCGCGCAGCACGCCCTGATCGGTGAACAGGCTGACCCGGCTGCCTTCGGCGAAGCGGCTCGACCAGCAGCCGACGGCCGCCAGGGCCAGGCGGCCGTTGTCTTTGATCTCGCGCACGCTGGCGCCAATGGTGTCGAGGTGCGCCGACACCGCACGGTCCGGGCTGTTCTGCCGGCCCTGCAGGGTGGCGCGGATGGTGCCGCGGCGGGTCAGCTCGAAGGGAATGCCGAGCTCCTCCAGGCGTTCGGCGACATAGCGCACGATGGTGTCGGTGAAGCCGGTCGGGCTGGGAATGGCGAGCATCTCCAGCAGGACTCGGCGCAGGTAGTCGAGATCGGGCTCGGGGAGCTGTGACATACGGACTCCTGGGGTGGCGGCAGGCTCAGCCGGCAGCCTGGCTGAGGGGGAACAGCAGGTCGATGAAGCGTTCGGCGGTGGGCTGCGGCTCATGGTTGGCCAGGCCGACGCGCTCGTTGGCTTCGATAAAGACGTGCTCGGGGCGGTCGGCGGCCGGTACCAGCAGATCCAGGCCGACCACCGGAATATCCAGGGCGCGGGCCGCCTTGATGGCCGCCTCGCGCAACTGCGGGTGGAGCACCGCCGTGACATCCTCGAGGCTGCCGCCGGTATGCAGGTTGGCGGTCTTGCGCACTGCCAGGCGGGTGCCGGCCGGCAGCACGCTGTCGTAGTCATAGCCGGCGTCGTGCAGGGTGCGCTGGGTTTCCGCGTCCAGCGGGATGCGGCTTTCCCCGCCGGTGGCGGCCTGGCGCCTGCGGCTCTGGGCTTCGATCAGCGCGCCGATGCTGTGCAAGCCATCGCCGATCACCTCGGCCGGGTGGCGAATGGCGGCGGCGACCACCTCGAAACCGATCACCACGATGCGCAGGTCCTGCCCGCGGTGGTAGCTCTCCAGCAGCACCCGGCTGTCGAACTGGCGGGCGCGAGCGATGGCCTGCTCGACGGCGGCGGTGCTGCGCAGGTCGACGGCCACCCCCTGGCCCTGCTCGCCGTCCACCGGCTTGACCACCAGGCTGCCGTGTGCGGCGAGGAAGGCGGCATTCGCCTCGCTACTGCCGGCCAGGCGCTGTTCCGGCTGTTGCAGGCCGGCGCGGGCGAGGGTGCGGTGGGTCAGGCGCTTGTCCTGGCACAGGGTCATGCTCACCGCGCTGGTCAGGTCGCACAGCGACTCCCGGCAGCGGATGCGTCGCCCGCCGTGGCTGAGGCTGAACAGACCGGCCTCGGCATCCTCCACCTGCACCTCGATGCCGCGGCGGTGGGCTTCGTCGACGATGATCCGCGCATAGGGGTTGAGCTCGGCCTCCGGACCGGGGCCGAGGAACAGCGGCTGGTTGAAGCCGTTCTTGCGCTTGATGGCGAAAGTCGGCAGGTCGCGAAAACCGAGCTTGGCGTACAGCGCCTTGGCTTGCCGGTTGTCGTGCAGCACCGACAGGTCCAGATGGCTGAGCCCGCGGCTCATGAAGTGCTCGATCAGATGCCGCACCAGCACTTCGCCGACGCCGGGGCGGCTGCAGCGCGGGTCAACCGCCAGGCACCAGAGGCTGCTGCCGTGCTCGGGGTCGTGGAACGCCTTGAGGTGATCCAGGCCCATGACGCTGCCGATCACCGCGCCGCTGTCCTCGTCCTCGGCCAGCCAGTACACCGGGCCGCCCTGGTGCCGGGGGGTGAGCTTGCACGGGTCGACCGGCAGCATGCCGCGCAGCTGGTACAGCTGATTGATGGCCAGCCAGTCGGCCGGGTTCTGGGCGCGGCGGATGCGGTAGCCGCGAAAGCTGCGCCGCGCCGGGCGATAGTCGCTGAACCGCAGGCGCAGGGTGTCCGAGGGGTCGAGGAACAGCTGCTGCGGGGCCTGGGCCAGGACCTGCTGCGGGGCCGCCACGTACAGGGCGATGTCGCGCTCGCCGGGCTGCTCGGCGAGCAGCTCGGCGGCCAGGTCGACGGGGTTGGCAAAGGTATGGCCGATCAGCAGGCGGCCCCAGCCGCAGTGCAGGGACAGGGATGGGCACGCCTGCTGGCTGCCGTCCTTGGCCAGGTGAGCCTGCAGCCGCTGGTAGGACGGCGGCTGACCGCGGAGTAAACGTTGGTTGAGGGCAGTGGCTCGCATGATGGTCGCTCTCCTTGGGTGCTAAAGGCCGTGCTGCTGCAACCACAGGTTGAGGGCAGCCAGTTGCCACAGCTTGGAGCCGTGCAGTGGCGTCAGCTGGCCCTGTGGGTCACTGAGCAGGCGGTCGAGCATGGCCGGGTTGAACAGGCCGCGATCCTGGCCGGGGTCGAGCAGCAGCTCGCGCACCCAGTCCAGGGTCTGGCCCTGCAGGTGCTTGAGCCCCGGCACCGGGAAGTAGCCCTTGGGGCGATCGATCACCGCGTGGGGGATGATCTGGCGTGCCGCTTCCTTGAGCACCCGCTTGCCGCCGTCGGGCAGTTTGAAGCGGGCCGGGATGCGGGCCGCCAATTCCACCAGGCGGTAGTCGAGGAACGGCGTGCGCGCCTCCAGGCCCCAGGCCATGGTCATGTTGTCGACCCGCTTCACCGGATCGTCGACCAGCATTACCGTGGCATCCAGGCGCAAGGCCTTGTCCACCGCGGTCACGGCGCCCGGCTGGGCGAAGTGCGCGCGGACGAAGTCGCCGGCGCAGTCGTCGCTCAGCCAGCGCGGTTGCACGCAGGCGGCGTATTCCTCGTGGTCGCGGTCGAAGAAGGCGCGCCGGTAGGCGGCGTAGGCATCGCTGGCGCCGTCCACTTGCGGGTACCAGTGGTAGCCGGCGAACAGCTCATCGGCACCCTGGCCGCTCTGCACCACCTTGCAGTGCCTGGCCACCTCGCGCGACAGCAGGTAGAAGGCGATACAGTCATGGCTGACCATCGGCTCGCTCATGGCCTGAAAGGCGGCCGGCAGCTGTTCGAGGATCTCCCTCTCGGCAATGCGCAGCTGGTGGTGGTCGGTGCCGTAGTGGTTGGCGATCAGGTCGGAGTAGTGGAACTCGTCGCCGCGCTCGCCGGCGGCATCCTCGAAGCCGATGGAGAAGGTCGACAGCTGCTCCACCCCAGCCTCGCGCAGCAGGCCGACCAGCAGGCTGGAATCGACGCCGCCGGACAGCAGCACGCCGACATCCAGCGCGGCGCGCTGGCGGATCGCCACCGCCTCGCGCAGGCCGTCGAGCAGGCGATCGCGCCAGTCCGGCAGCTCCAGCAGGGTTTCGTCGCGGTGCGGGCCGAATGGCAGCTGCCACCAGCATTGCTGCTCGCAGCGGCCCGCGGCGTCGATGCGCAGCCAGGTGGCGGGCGGCAGCTTCTTCACCCCATTGAGCAGGGTGTGTGGCGCCGGCACCACGGCGTGGAAGTTCAGGTAGTGGTTGAGCGCCAGCGGATCCAGGCTGGTGTCGACATCGCCGCCCTGCAGCAGGGCCGGCAGGGTCGAGGCGAAGCGCAGGCGTTCGGGGCTCTGGCTCAGGTACAGCGGCTTGATGCCGAGGCGGTCGCGGGCGATGAACAGCTGCTCGCGGTCGCGCTCCCAGATGGCGAAGGCGAACATGCCGTTGAGTTTCGGCAGCAGCGCCTCGCCCCAGGCGTGGTAGCCCTTGAGCAGCACTTCGGTGTCGCCGTCTGAGTGGAACTGGTAGCCCAGGGCCTGCAGCTCGCTGCGCAGTTCCGGGTAGTTGTAGATCGCCCCGTTGAACACCAGGGCCAGGCCCAGCTGGTGGTCGATCATCGGCTGGCCAGAGGCGGCCTGCAGGTCCATGATCTTCAGGCGGCGGTGGCCGAATGCCAGCGGGCCCGAACTGTAGAAGCCATGCGCGTCGGGGCCGCGCGGGGCGAGGTGATGGGTGATTCTCTCGATGGCGGCCAGGTTGGCCGGTTGCTTATCGAAACGTAGTTCTCCAGCGATTCCGCACATAATTCCTTACCGGTTTTGCCGTTGGGGAGGTTGCGCAGTGCTGCGCAACGCTTTTTACCAAAACAAATTAATACTTTGATGTCAAAGTTCTTTTTCAGATATAAGCCATATATGACAGAAAAAATACTTCCTACTGAAATTGATTTGGCGGTGATGAATGCCTTCGAGCCGGCACTCTTCCAGGCCTTGCGGCGCTTGCAGCAGGCGGGCGAGGTGCATGCCAAGCGCCTGGCCCGCTTCGGCGGCCTGACGCCCATGCAGCTGATGATCCTGAGGGTGCTGGGGGGCGAGACGCGACTGACGGCCAGCGCCTTGAGCGGGCGGGTCAGTCTCAGTGCGGCGACGCTCTCGGGCATGCTCGATCGCCTGGAGGAGCGGGGGCTGCTGATGCGCCAGCGCGACGACCAGGATCGCCGGCGCCAGTGGCTGCTGCTCAGCGAAGCGGGGCGGGCGCTACTGGAACAGGCGCCACCGCTGCTGCCACCGGCACTGCGCAGCGCCCTGGCGACCTTGCCCGAGTGGGAACGGCATAGCCTGACGGCCGCGCTGCTGCGTGCGGCCGAACTCTGTGGCGAGCCGGAGTAGCGATCAGCCCTGGCCGCAGGCGCGGTTGGCCGGTACGGCAACGTCCATCAGGCGCGGGTTGGCCAGCTTCAGCCCGGCCATCAGGCGGGCATAGGCCTCGGCGTCGGCCACCTGCAGGCGCGGGTTGTGCGCGGCTTCCTCGGCGATGCTGGAGCGCGTCCAGCCGCGGTAGTCGTGGCCGGGCCAGACGGCGGTGTCGCCGGGCAGGGCGAGCAGGCGCTGCAGGCTGGCCCATTGCGCGCGGGCGTCGCCGTTCTGGAAGTCGGTGCGGCCGCTGCCGCGGATCAGCAGGGTGTCGCCGGTGAACAGCTGGGCCGGCTCGCCGGCGCCGGCCGGCAGCAGGAAGCAGTAGGAGTCGTCGGTGTGCCCGGGAGTGTGCCAGGCGATCAGCTCGCGCCGGCCGAAGCTCAGGCGCTGCCCGTCGGCGAAGGTGAAGCTGGCGCAGGTGCTGCCGCTCTGGGCGCCGAAGCCGCTGCGGCAGCCGGTGGCGTCGCGCAGGCCGCCGAGGGCGGTGATGTGGTCGGCATGGGTGTGGGTGTCCACGGCCAGCACCAGGCGCAGCTGCAGCTCGCCGAGCAGGTGCAGGTAGTCGTCCAGCTTGTCCTTGACCGGATCGATCAGAACCGCTTCGCCCTGATCGGCGAGCAGGTAGGTGTAGGTCGAGCTGACACTATCGAAGAATTGGCGAAACAGCATTTCAGGCTCCTCCGAGGAGTTTCTGCGCGGCCAGCGACAGGCTGACCACGACCAGCATCAGGGCAAACAGACGTTGCAGCAGAGGCCCGCCGAGGCGTTGCGCCAGCAGGTTGCCGCCCAGCACGCCGAGCGCGCCGCCGACGGCCAGGCTGGCGAGCAGCAGGGGCGACGGGTTGGCGCCACTCAGGTAGAGGACGAAGCCGCCGCCGGAGACCAGGGCGATCACCGCCATCGAGGTGGCCGTGGCGGCCAGCATGGACAGCGGGGTGAACCAGAGCAGGGCGGGCACCACCAGGAAGCCGCCGCCGACGCCGAGCAGCCCGGAGAGCAGGCCGACCGCCAGGCCGATGCCGACCAGCGGCAGGTGGCGGGTGATGGCCTGCTCGTGGCGCGGCAGGCGGGCGCCGCGCCACATGCGCCAGGCCGACCACAGCACCAGCAGGCAGAAGGCGATGATCAGCGGCGCCTCGGCGACGAAGCGGCCCAGCCACTGGCCCAGGGCATTGCCCGGCAGGCCGCATAGGCTCAGCAGCAGCACCGGGCGCCAGGCCACCAGGCCCTGGACGGCCCGCGGGATGGCGCCGACCAGGGCGGTCAGGGCCACGGCGCCGAGGCTCACGCCGATGGCGTCGCGCAGTGGCAGGTGCAGGCTGAGCAGCAGCGGCAGGGCCACCAGCGAGCCGCCGGCCCCGGTCAGGCCGAGCAGCAGGCCGAGCACCACGCCGATGCCGAGGGTCTCGAACAGCAACCCCTCCATCAACGGTTCCAGGGCATGCGCGCCAGCAGCAGGGCCATGGCGCAGGTGTTGCTGATGCCGGCGAAGGTCAGCCCGGCGCCGACGAAGGCGGCCAGGCCGTACCAGCCGGGGTGCAGCCAGGTGCCGAGGATGCAGCCGAGCAGCACCAGGCTGCCGGCAGTGATCTGCACCTGGCGCTGCAGGCTGATCACGCCGCTGGCGGCCTGGTTCAGCGGCATGCTGCAGGCCACGCAGGCCTCGGTGCCGCCGTCGACCACCTGGATGCCGGGCAGCAGGTGCTGCAGCTGCTCGGCGGCGCGCTGGGCGCGCTGGCCGCGCTGGCACAGCAGGTAGAGCTCATCGCCACTGTGCAGGCCTTCGCTCTTGAGCTGGGCCACCAGCTGCTCGGGGTTGAGCTGGTCGAGCGGCACATTGCGCGCGCCGGCCACATGCTGGGCGCGGAATTCCGCCGGGCTGCGCACGTCGATGAGAAAACGCACCCGGCCCTGGTGCTGGGCGGCGGCGAAGCGCGGGGCGTCGATCAGGCAGAAAGACTGGTTCATGGGGTACTCCAGGGGGTATCAGGTGTATTTGGTGAAGATGGCGCGCACGCGCGCCAGGGTTTCGGCATCGTCGCGCGCCGGGTCGAGCACGGTTTCCTCGAGCAGGCAGGCGAGCATTTCCTGGTAGGCCTTATCCAGGGCCTTGCGCGCGGCGGCGAACTGCTGGGCGATGGCCTCGCACTCCTCGCCGCGGCGGATCATCGCCTGGATGCCGCGGATCTGCCCTTCGACGCGGGCCAAGCGCTTGAGCATGGCGTCCTGGTGGGGCGCGCGGTTTTCCGGGGTCATGGCTGTACCTCGCCGATTGGCCGGCGCAGGGTGAAGGCGCCGCGCAGCTCGCCCAGCTGGAAGCCGCGGGCCTGGTCCTGCGGATAACGCTGATCGAGCAGGGCCGCCACGGGCGCCTTGATCTGGCTGCCGTGGCAGGCCAGGCAGGGTTCGCCGGTGGCGATGGCCTGCATGTAGCGGAATTCGCCGTCGACCACGGCCGCCTGGCGCATCTGCGCCAGCGGCTCGCCGGCCTGGCTGCGCCGGGCGAAGTCTTCCAGCACCTGGCGTTCCCAGGCATCCGCCTGGTTGGCCGGGTTGCGCAGGCGCAGGGCCGTGCGGCCGATGCGCCACGGACTCCGGCTGTGCTGCTCGGCGATCTGCGGGGCGAGCGCCTGGCAGGCCTCGACCGCGGCAGTCGGGCCGCCGCTGGCCACGGCCTGCTGCACGGTCTGCAACAGTTGCTGCTGGAACGGCGGAATCAGGCTGGCGGCTTCGGCGGCCAGGTGGTCGCTGTCGAGCGGGGCGGCGGCCCAGCTCAGGGCGGGCAGGGCGGCACAGAGAAATAGCAGGCGCATGGAGAACACTCCCGGGATTTATATACCCCGTGGAGTATGTTGGCGAGGGCGAGCGAAGGCAAGGGCCGGTTATCGGCCTGCGGCTATCGGCCGCGGATCAGCTGGCGCAGCGGGAAGCGGTTGGGGTGGCAGGCTTCGGCCACGCTGCGCGGCAGCGGCAGCGGCTCGTCGTTCAGCCAGGCGGCCAGCAGCTCGCCACACAGCGGTGCAGTGATCAGCCCGCGCGAGCCGTGGCCGCTGTTGACGTAGAGGCCGTCCAGCCAGGGGCAGGGAGTATCCGGCACCTGGCGGGCATCCTTGCCGAGTACCGCGTAGGCGCTGGCGAAGGCCTGGCTGTCGGCCAGCGGGCCGACGATCGGCAGGTAGTCCGGGCTGGTGCAGCGGAAGGCGGCGCGGCCCTGTAGCTGCGCCGGGTCGAGCCGGTCGAGCTGCAGCCGCTGGCACAGGTCGCCGGAGATCTCCCGCAGCAGTTCGAGGTTGCTCGCATGTTCGGCGGCGGTGGGCTCGCAGTCCTGGCTGTGGAAGTCGAAGCTGGCGCCGAGGGTGTGCTCGCCCGCCCGCGGCGGCGCCACGTAGCCGTCGGCACAGACCACGCAGGCCAGCTCGCGGCTGCTTTCGGTCTGCGGCAGGCGGCTGATCTGCCCGCGTATGCGCTTGAGCGGCAGCGCGCTGGAAGCGGCGAAGCGCTTCACCTCGGCGGCGCCGGCCAGCACCGCGACCGGCGCCTCGGCCAGCAGGCGTTCGCCGTCGCGGGCTTGCCAGCACCCGTCGATCCGCTCCAGCTGCAGCGCCTCGCTGTGCAGCAACAGCCGGATGTTCGGCTGGCTGGCCAGCAGCTGGCACAGGGCTGGCGGGTGTACCCAGCCGGCCTCCGGGTAGAACAGGCCGCCGGCGGGCAGGGCAATGCCGGCGCGGGCCTCGGCCTGTTCCCGGCTCAGGGCTTGCAGCAGGTCGGCGGGGAAGGCCGCCGCCAGGCGCGCCTGGCGTTCGCCCTCCTGGGCGTCGAAGGCCAGTTGCAGCACGCCGCAGGCGTCCCAGTCCTGCGGCCGCGGCAGGCGTTCGAGCAGGCGCCGGGTGTGGCCGAAGCCGCTGACCACCAGCTGCGACAGGGCGGTGCCGTGGGCCGAGAGTTTCAGGTAGAGCACGCCCTGCGGGTTGCCGGAGGCTTCCTGGGCGACCGCGTTGTGGCGCTCCAGCAGGCTCACCTGCCAGCCGCGGGCGGCCAGGCTGGCCGCCGTGGCGCAACCGGCCAGGCCGGCACCGATCACCAGCGCCTGGCGCTGCGCGGGGGCCGGCGCCGGGCGGGCGAACCAGGGCTTGGCCGGCTCCGGCGCGGGGCCGGCGTAGTCGCCGCGCAGGTTCTCCCACTTCGTGCCATGGCCGGGCACCCGGCGCATGGCGAAGCCGGCGGCGGCCAGGCCGCGGCGCACGAAGCCGGTGCTGGCGAAGGTGCCCAGGCGGGTGCCGGGGGCGGACAGGCGGGCGAGCTGGTCGAACAGCGCCTGGCTCCACATCTCCGGGTTCTTGGCCGGGGCGAAGCCGTCGAGGAACCACACATCGATGCGTGCGTCCAGTTGCGGCAGCAGTTCCAGGGCGTCGCCGATCAGCAGGGTGAGGACCACCCGGCCGCCAGCCAGGACCAGGCGCTGAAAGCCGGCATGAATGGCCACGTACTGCTCCAGCAGCTGCGTCGCCCAGGGCGCCAGCTCTGGCCACAGGGCCAGGGCGCGTTGCAGGTCGGCGCGGCGCAGTGGGTATTTCTCCACGCTGACGAAGTGCAGCTGGGCATCGGCCGGCGCGCTCTGCTCGAACAGCTGCCAGGCGCAGAGGAAGTTGGTGCCGGTGCCGAAGCCGGTCTCGCCGATGACCAGGCGCCCGTCGGCGGGCAGGGCGGCGCAGCGTTCGGCCAGCTGGGTGTTGGCGAGGAACACGTGGCGGGTCTCGCCGAGGCCGTCTTCGCGGGCAAAGTAGACATCGTCGAACTGGCGCGACAGGGGCTGGCCCTGTTCCGTCCAGTCGAGCTGGGCGTGGTGGATAGCGGTCATGGCGAAAGGTGCTGGCAGCCTGGAGCGAGGCGCGCATTGTAGCCGGAACTGTAAGCGGGTTCGCGGCTGTCGGCGTAGGCTTGGCGCTGCCGAATCCGCTAGGCTGAGCGGGTCAGATCAAGGAGCTGCATATGTTCGAATCCGCCGAGCTGGGCCATGCCATCGACGAGGACACCTACAACCGGGAAGTGCCGATACTGCGCGAGGCGCTGCTGGAGGCGCAGTACGAGCTGAAGCAGCAGGGGCGCTTCCCGGTGATCATCCTGATCAACGGTGTGGAGGGTGCGGGCAAGGGCGAGACGGTCAAGCTGCTCAACGAGTGGATGGACCCGCGCCTGATCCAGGTCAGTACCTTCGACCGGCAGACCGACGAGGAGCTGGCGCGACCGCCGGCCTGGCGCTTCTGGCGGCAGCTGCCGCCCAAGGGGCGGATCGGCATCTTCTTCGGCAACTGGTACAGCCAGATGCTCCAGGGGCGGGTGCACGGGCGCATCAAGAACGCCGTGCTGGACCAGGCCATCGATAGTGCCCTGAGCCTGGAGCAGATGCTCTGCGACGAAGGCGCGCTGATCTTCAAGTTCTGGTTCCACCTGTCCAAGAAGCAGATGAAGGCCCGTCTCAAGGCGCTGCAGGATGACCCGCTGCACAGCTGGCGCATCAGCCCGCTGGACTGGCAGCAGTCGGAAACCTACGACCGCTTCGTGCGGTTCGGCGAGCGCGTGCTGCGCCGCAGCAGCCGCGATTTCGCGCCCTGGTACGTGGTTGAGGGGGCCGACGAGCATTACCGCAGCCTGATGGTCGGGCGCATCCTCCTCGACGGCCTGCAGGCGGCGCTCAAGGTGAAGAAACGGCGCCCGCCGCAGCCCCATGTGGCCCCGCTGGTGGCCAGCCTGGACAACCTCGGCCTACTCAACAGCCTGGACATGAGCCAGAGCCTGGACAAGGACGACTACCAGGAGCAGCTGGCGGCCGAGCAGGCCCGCCTGGCCGGCCTGATGCGCGACAAGCGCATGCGTCGGCACGCCCTGGTAGCGGTGTTCGAGGGCAACGATGCGGCCGGCAAGGGCGGCGCCATTCGCCGCGTGGCGGCGGCGCTCGACCCGCGCCAGTACCGCATCGTGCCGGTGGCCGCGCCCACCGAGGAGGAGCGCGCGCAGCCGTATCTGTGGCGCTTCTGGCGGCATGTCCCGGCGCGCGGCAATTTCACCGTGTTCGATCGCTCCTGGTATGGCCGGGTGCTGGTGGAGCGGGTCGAGGGCTTCTGCGAGCCGAGCGACTGGCTGCGCGCCTACAGCGAGATCAACGACTTCGAGGAGCAGCTCAGCGATGCCGGCGTGGTGCTGGTCAAGTTCTGGCTGGCCATCGACCAGGACACCCAGTACCAGCGCTTCAAGGAGCGCGAGCAGATCGCCTTCAAGCGTTTCAAGATCACCGAGGAGGACTGGCGCAACCGCGACAAGTGGCAGGACTACTGCGACGCGGTGGGTGACATGGTCGATCGCACCAGCACCGCCATCGCGCCCTGGACCCTGGTCGAGGCCAACGACAAGCGCTTTGCCCGGGTCAAGGTGCTGCGCACGATCAACCAGGCGCTGGAACAGGCTTTTGCCAAGGATTGAGGTCGGGCGGCCGGCGCAGCCCGGGAGGCGGGGCGCTCAGTTCACCCGGCTTTCGATGACGTCGCGGCCCTGCTGGATGCGGCGGATATAGCTGACGATCTCGCGTTCGGCATCGACCCGGGTGAAGTACGGGCCTTCCAGGGTGCCTTCGCGGGTGGAGAAGAAGTACTGGCCGTTGACGGCGCTGAGCCGCTCGCTGCGGTAGTGCGTACCGGGAGCCGGGTCGACATGGCGCTGACCGAACATGGTGGAGTCTCCTGCCGGAGGATGAGCTGTTTTCAGTCTAGCGTTTGCAGACCGACGGGCACGACTGCGCGACAGGTGGTCGAATTTCGCTCGGATGCGCCACGCCGGCCTGCTGGCTCAGGCTGTGTGGCGGGTAGATCAGGGGCACAGTTGCGGGCTGACCATCCGGTCAACTGTGTCTGTGTGCGGCGGCGTTCTGCGCCTAGAATGAACGCCTGCTGCGCTGCCGCTGGGAGCGCGCGTTCCTGTCGAGGCTGTCATGCACGTTTCCTCCGGCCGTTGGCTCTACGGCCTGCTTCTCGCCCTGACCACCGCGCTGCTGTGGGGCATCCTGCCGATCAAGCTGAAGGAGGTGCTGCGGGTACTCGATCCGATCACCGTCACCTGGTTTCGCCTGCTCGGCGCCGGCCTGCTGCTGCTCGTCTGGCTGACGCTGAGCCGGCGCCTGCCGCGCTTTGCCGCGCTGGGGCGCAAGGGGCGCTGGTTGCTGCTGCTGGCGATTGCCGGGATGGTGGCCAACTATGTGCTGTACCTGGTCGGCCTCAACCTGCTCAGCCCGGGCACCACCCAGCTGGTGATCCAGATGGCGCCGATCCTGTTTCTGATCGCCAGCCTGTTCGTCTTCCGCGAGTCGTTCAGCCGGGCCCAGGGCATCGGCCTGGGCATCCTGCTGCTGGGCTTCGGCCTGTTCTTCAACCAGCGCCTGCACGAGCTGCTGACCTCGCTGACGGCCTACACCAGCGGCGTGCTGATCGTGCTGCTGGCGGCCTTCCTCTGGACCTTCTACGGCCTGGCGCAGAAGCAGTTGCTGACCGTGTGGAACTCGCTGCAGGTGATGATGGTGATCTACCTGGCCTGCGCCCTGCTGCTCACGCCCTGGGCGCGGCCGCTGCAGGCATTGCAGCTCAGCCCGGTGCAGGGCTGGCTGCTGCTGGCCTGCTGCCTGAACACCCTGGTGGCCTATGGCGCCTTCGCCGAGGCGCTGGCGCACTGGGAGGCCTCGCGGGTCAGCGCGACCCTGTCGATCACCCCGCTGGTGACCTTCGTCGCCGTCGCCGTGTCTGCCAGCCTGTGGCCCGCGCACGTGCAGCCGGAGCAGATCAACTGGCTGGCCTACGGCGGCGCGCTGCTGGTGGTGCTGGGCTCGGCCCTGACCGCGCTGGGGCCCTCCCTGCTGGCCGGCTGGCGGGCGCGCAAGGCACGCCAGCTGGCGCAACTCTAAGGTCTGCGGGCAAGACTCAGGCGCGCACGCCCAGGCGTTCGGCGCGGCGCAGCCAGTCCTGGCGCTGTTCCTCGGAGGAGGGGCGCACCGGGGCGAACTCGGCCAGGCGGCGGGTCTTGATGCCGCTGAAACCGAGGATGGTGCGGGTCATCTGCCGGTGCGCCGGCGCGCCGTAGATCCAGCGGAAGTACCAGGGCGGCGTGTCCAGGGTCACCAGCAGGTCGGCGGTGCGCCCGCTGAGCAGCTTGTCCCACAGCTGCGAGCGGTTGCGGTACTTGAAGGCGAAGCCGGGCAGGAACACCCGGTCGAAGAAGCCCTTGAGCAGGGCCGGCACGCCGCCCCACCAGACCGGGTAGACGAACACCAAGTGCTCGGCCCAGTGGATCTGCCGCTGGGCCTCCAGCAGGTCGGGCTCCAGGGCCTGGCCCTGGCTGTAGCCGTCGCGCAGGATCGGGTCGAACTGCAGTTCGCCGAGGCGCAGCTGGCGCACCACATGGCCTTCGCCACGCGCGCCGCT
Source organism: Pseudomonas sp. L-22-4S-12 (assembly GCF_009799935.1). NCBI lineage: Bacteria > Pseudomonadati > Pseudomonadota > Gammaproteobacteria > Pseudomonadales > Pseudomonadaceae > Pseudomonas > Pseudomonas sp. L-22-4S-12. Next base: position 294,046 of record NZ_WELL01000002.1, read on the forward strand.
GCTGTAGGCCTCGGCCAGGGCGTGGCAGAGGCTGTCGGACTTGGGCGTGCCGAGGATCAGCAGGATCCGTTTGCCGTCGCCTTCCAGTGGAGTGGCGCCGCTTCTTCCTTCTTCAACCATGTTGACCAGACTCCAGCATGTCTTGCGGGCGGACCCAGGCGTCGAATTGTTCGTTGTTCACATAGCCCAGCTGCAGGGCCGCTTCGCGCAGGCTGAGGCCCTCGGCGTAGGCCTTCTTGGCGATCTCGGCGGCCTTGTCGTAGCCGATGTGCGGGTTCAGCGCGGTGACCAGCATCAGCCCGCGCTCCAGGTGCGCGGCCATCTGCCGGGCGTCCGGTTGCAGGCCGGCGATGCAGTGCTGGTTGAAGTTGCGGCAGCCATCGGCCAGCAGTCGGATCGACTGCAGCAGGTTGTGGATGATCACCGGCTTGAACACGTTGAGCTGCAGGTGGCCCTGGCTGGCGGCGAAGGCGATGCTGGCGTCGTTGCCCAGCACCTGGCAGGCGAGCATGGACAGCGCCTCGCACTGGGTTGGGTTGACCTTGCCGGGCATGATCGAGCTGCCCGGCTCGTTGGCCGGCAGGCGCACTTCGGCGAAGCCGGCGCGCGGCCCGGAGCCGAGCAGGCGCAGGTCGTTGGCGATCTTCATCAGCGCCACGGCCAGGGTCTTCAGGGCTCCGGACAGGCTGACCAGCGGCTCGTGCCCGGCCAGGGCGGCGAACTTGTTCGGTGCGCTGACCAGGGGCAGGCCGCTGAGGCCGGCCAGCTCGGCGGCCATGGCCTCGGCAAAGCCCTGCGGCGCGTTGAGCCCGGTGCCCACCGCGGTGCCGCCCTGGGCCAGCTCGCAGACGGCCGGCAGGCAGGCGCGGATGGCCCGCTCGGCGTAGTCGAGCTGGGCGACGAAGGCCGACAGTTCCTGGCCGAAGGTGATCGGCGTGGCATCCATCAGGTGGGTGCGCCCGGTCTTGACCAGGTCCATGTGCCGCGCCGCCTGGGCGGCCAGGCCGCCGGACAGCTCGGCGATGGCCGGCAGCAGGTCGTGCTGCACGGCCTGCACGGCGGCGATGTGCATGGCGGTGGGGAAGCTGTCGTTGGAACTCTGCGCGCGGTTGACGTGGTCGTTGGGGTGCACCGGGCTCTTGCCGCCGCGGCCCTGGCCGGCCAGCTCGTTGGCGCGCCCGGCGAGCACTTCGTTGACGTTCATGTTGCTCTGCGTGCCGCTGCCGGTCTGCCAGACCACCAGGGGAAACTGGGCGTCATGCTGGCCGGCCAGCACTTCGTCGGCGGCCTGTTCGATCAGCCGGGCGATGTCGGCATCGAGCTCGCCGCTGCGCTGGTTGACCCGGGCGGCGGCCTTCTTGATCAGGGCCAGGGCATGCACCACGGCCAGCGGCATGCGCTGCTCGCCGATGGCGAAATTGAGCAGCGAGCGTTGGGTCTGGGCGCCCCAGTAGGCGTCTTCGGGGACTTCGATGGCGCCGATGCTGTCGGTTTCGATGCGGCTCATGGGCTTTCTCCTGGTAGGCCTGCCGCAGTTTAGGCCGCGTAGCGCCGCAGGGGTTCCCGCCTGTCTCTATCGGCCTTATTACCAGCGCGCATGGGTGGCGCCGACCCAGCCGTAGGCGCCGTTAACCGGTACTTTCTTGCCTTGCGGGTCGCGCAGCAGGCCATCGAAGCGGCCGAACCACTGGCGGGTATCGGCATAGAGCGGGCCGATCTGCGGGTAGGCCTGGTGCTGCTGGCGCGGGCTGAAGGTCAGCTCGACCTGACCGCTGGCGCTGCTCAGGCGCCAGGGGGCCAGCGGGCCCTGGGGGTTCTGTTCGATGCGTACCGGTTCCTCGAGGTGCAGCAGTTCGCCACCGAACCACAGGGCGTTCTCCGACAGGCCGCTGGCGTCGCACCAGCCGCTGCCGAAGTTGCCGGCGATGCCGCCGGGGGCGGCGAAGGCGGCGCGGGTCCAGTGGCTGCTCAGGGGCCAGACGCCGCGGGCGAAGTCCAGCGAGGCGAAGCTCTGCCCCGGCAGGCAGCCGTAGTGCCGCTCGCCCAGTTGCAGGTGGCCGCTCACCGGTAGGCCGAGCTGGCGGCAGGAGGCGTGAAAGGTCCGCTTGCCCATGGGGCAGACCAGGTTGACCGACTCCAGGTGGCTGGGGCGTTGGATCTCCAGGGCCACCTGCAGCGGCTGGCCGCCGATGTCCGCAGCGACCACGGTCAGGCGCACCGAGGAACCGCGGTCGTCGGCCCGCAGGTGCAGGCGGCTGTGGCGGAACTCGTGGCTTTCCAGGGGGGTGTCGGGCAGGTCGCAGCCGCGGCCCAGCGGGCGCAGGTGCTTGCGGCTGGCCAGTTCGCCGCTGTCGAGGTCGAGGAAGTAGGCGGCGCCGTAGCTCAGGTAGTCGAGGTCGGCGAAGGTCAGGGCCAGCATCCACTGCGGGGTGGTGATGCACCAGTGGTTCCAGCGCTTGCGCCGGCCGAAATGCCCGGGAATGGCGCAGTGCACGGCCGGGCGCGGCGACCAGCCAACGGCCTGCGGGTTCAGCTGACCGCGGGCATCGCACAATGGCTGCAGGGTGGGAAAGGTGAAGCTGTTCATCAGACACGTCCGTGTGTGAAGCGTTACCGGGCTGTTCCGGTGACTGACAGGAAGGTTGCCGCTCGAATGGCGCGCAGCATGCCCGCACGTAGTCAGGATGGGCAAGTACTGGCCATTTGACAACCGCCCAGCGGTCCTTCCGTCAGGCCCCGGCTTGAGCGGCGCCGGTGCTGGGCGCAGAATGTGCGCCGTCAACTTTTTCCCTTACCTGGTCAGGAATTGCCATGAGCCGTCTGCGCTTTCTTTGTTCCGCTTTGCTGCTGGTCGCCAGCGGCCCGGTGTTTGCCGATGCGGCCAGCCACGCGGCCCAGGCCGAACGCTTTCTCGAACTGACCCGTGCCGACAAGCTCACCATGCCGGTGTATGCCCAGGTGCAGCAGATGTTCGCCCAGCGCTTTGCCGAGGCCCAGGCCCCGCAAAGCCAGCGCGCCGTGCTCGAAGGCTACCAGGCCAAGGCCAACGCGGCGCTCGACCGCGCCATCGGCTGGGACAAGCTGGAGCCCGACATGGTGCGCCTGTACACCAGTAACTTCAGCGAAACCGAGCTGAAGGAGCTGATGGCCTTCTACCAGAGCCCGCTGGGGCGCAAGGTGCTGGAAAAGATGCCGACGCTGGCTGCGCAGTCGGTACAGATCTCCCAGGCGCGTCTGCAACCGGCGGTGCCGGAGGTGAACAAGCTGCTCGGCGAGATGTCCGCCGAACTGCAGAAACCCCAAGCCAAGCCCTGAGGAGCCGAACATGAGCATGCGCGAGAAGATCCAGCAGGCCCTCGAGGCTCTGCAGCCCGAACACCTCGAGGTGCTGGATGAAAGCCATATGCACAGCCGGGGCCAGGAAACCCACTACAAGGCGGTGGTGGTCAGCGACCTGTTTGCCGGGCTGAATGCGGTCAAGCGCCACCAGAAGGTGTATACCAGCCTCGGCGACCTGATGCCGCAGTTCCATGCCCTGGCGCTGCACACCTACACCCTGCAGGAGTGGGCGGAGCAGGGCGGGGCGCCGGATTCGCCGACCTGCAAAGGCGGCAGCAAGCACGACCACTGAGAATCTATCTCGGATCTCTTGATCGTCGGCCATGCTGCGTTGAAATCGGGCTCGGGCTGCTCATTTACAGCTCGTAAACTCCGCGCCCTCGCCCAATTTCGCCTTGCCTGGCTCTAGCTCAAAAGACCCGAAACAGATTCTGAGGTTTGGTCGCCGCTTCCGTTGATCCAGCCCGGATGCGCCGCGCTATCACCCTGCGTTAGAATTGTCCCCGCGCCGGCCTCTGCCGGCGCTGTCGTTTAACCACCCCCGGTCCGCCCTTTGCGCGGGCGACCACTGGAGAGATTGTTCCTGATGACTGCCAAGATCGTCGTGGCGGCGCTGTACAAGTTCGTGTCCCTGCCGGACTACGAAGCGCTGCGCGAACCCCTGCTGCAAACCCTGCTCGACAACGCCATCAAAGGCACCCTGCTGCTGGCCGAGGAAGGCATCAACGGTACCGTGTCCGGCAGCCGCGAAGGCATCGACGGCCTGCTCGCCTGGTTCCGCCAGGACGCCCGCCTGGCCGATATCGACCACAAGGAGTCGTACTGCGACGAGCAGCCGTTCTACCGCACCAAGGTCAAGCTGAAGAAGGAAATCGTCACCCTCGGCGTGCCGGGCGTGGATCCCAACAGCAAGGTCGGCACCTATGTCGAGCCGCAGGACTGGAATGCCCTGATCAGCGACCCCGAGGTGCTGCTGATCGACACCCGCAACGACTACGAAGTGGCCATCGGCACCTTCGAGGGCGCCATCGACCCCAAGACCAAGTCGTTCCGCGAGTTCCCCGAGTACATCAAGGCCCACTTCGACCCGAGCAAGCACAAGAAGGTGGCGATGTTCTGCACCGGCGGCATCCGCTGCGAGAAGGCCTCCAGCTACATGCTCGGCGAGGGCTTCGAGGAGGTCTATCACCTCAAGGGTGGCATCCTCAAATACCTCGAGCAAGTGCCGCAGGACGCGACCAAGTGGCGCGGCGACTGCTTCGTGTTCGACAACCGGGTCACCGTGCGCCACGATTTGAGCGAAGGCGACTACGACCAGTGCCATGCCTGCCGTAACCCGATCTCCGTGGAAGATCGCCAGTCCGAGCACTATGCCCCCGGCATCAGCTGCCCGTACTGCTGGGACAGCCTGTCGGAGAAGACCCGCACCAGCGCCCGCGAACGGCAGAAACAGATCGAGATCGCCAAGGCGCGCAACCTGCCGCACCCCATCGGTTACAACTACAAGGCCGTCGACCAGTAAGGATCAGCCTGTGCGCCCACCCCGCCTGCTCTATGTGATGGACCCCATGTGCTCCTGGTGCTGGGGCTTCGCCCCGGTGGTCGAGGCGTTGGCGCGCCAAGCCGGCGCGGCGGGCGTGCCGCTGCATTTCGTCGTGGGTGGCCTGCGCCAGGAGCGCGCGGCACTGGATGCGGCCGGCAGGGTGCGCATCCTCGCCCACTGGCAGGCGGTGAATGCGCGCACCGGGCAGCTGTTCGACTTCGCTGCCGCGCTGCCCGAGGGCCTGGTCTACAACACCGAGCCGGCCTGCCGGGCACTGGTCACCGCGCGCAGCGTCGACGAGCAGAGCGTGGCGCCGCTGGCCCGCCTGATCCAGCAAGCCTTCTACGCCGAAGGCCGCGATGTCACCCGGGCCCAGGTGCTGGTGGAACTGGCCGAGCAGGCCGGCATTCCGCGTATCGAGTTCGCCGAGCTGTTCGACAGCGAGCAGATGCATGCGGCCACCGCCGCCGATTTCTCCTGGGCGCAGGATCTCGGCATCGCCGGCTTCCCCACCTTGCTGGCCGAGCGCGATGGCCAGCTGGCCCTGCTGACCAACGGCTACCAGCCCCTCGAGGTACTGGCGCCGCTGCTCGAACGCTGGCTGGCGCGGGGGCAGCGTGGCTGACCGGCTGAGCTGGGCGGAGATCCGCCAGCTGGCCTTGCGTCATCGCAAGGCGCTGCTGCTGGCCAACCTGGTCGCCGTCTTCGCCACCCTGTGCAGTGTGCCGATCCCGCTGCTGCTGCCGCTGCTGGTGGATGAAGTGCTGCTCGGCGATGGCACGGCCGCGCTCAAGGTTATGGACCGTTTCCTGCCCGCGGCCTGGGAGGGCGCGGCCGGCTACATCGGCCTGATGCTGGTGCTGACCCTGTTGCTGCGCCTCGGCGCCCTGGCCAGCAACGTGCTGCAGGCGCGCCTGTTCGCGCGGCTGTCCAAGGACGTGATCTACCGTCTGCGCATCCGCCTGATCGAGCGGCTCAAGCGCATCGCCCTCGGCGAGTACGAGAACCTCGGCGGCGGCACGGTCAGCGCGCACCTGGTCACCGACCTGGACACCCTCGACAAGTTCATCGGCGAAACCCTGTCGCGGGTACTGGTGGCCCTGCTGACCCTGGCCGGGACCTCGGCCATCCTGCTGTGGATGCACTGGCAACTGGCGCTGCTGATCCTGCTGTTCAACCCGCTGGTGATCTACGCCACGGTGCAGCTGGGCAAGCAGGTCAAGCACCTGAAGAAGCTGGAGAACGACAGCACCGCGCGCTTCACCCAGGCCCTGACCGAAACCCTCGAGGCCATTCAGGAAGTGCGTGCCGGCAATCGCCAGGGCTTTTTCCTCGGCCGCCTCGGCCTGCGTGCCAAAGAGGTGCGCGACTACGCCGTGGCCTCGCAGTGGAAGAGCGACGCGGCCAGCCGCGGCAGCGGCCTGCTGTTCCAGTTCGGCATCGACCTGTTCCGCGCCGCGGCCATGCTGACGGTGCTGTTCTCCGACCTGTCGATCGGCCAGATGCTCGCCGTGTTCAGCTACCTGTGGTTCATGATCGGCCCGGTCGAGCAGCTGCTCAGCCTGCAGTACGCCTACTATGCCGCCGGCGGCGCGCTGCAGCGGATCAACGAGCTGCTGGTGCGGGCCGACGAACCGCAGTACCCGGGCCACAGCGATCCGTTCGCGGGCCGCGAGACGGTGGGCATCGAGGTGCGCGGGCTGAGGTTCGCCTACCGCGACGAGCCGGTGCTGGAGGATCTCGACCTGGCCATCGCACCCGGCGAGAAGGTGGCCATAGTCGGTGCCTCCGGGGGAGGCAAGAGCACCCTGGTGCAGCTGCTGCTCGGCCTGTACTCGGCCCAGGCCGGGAGCATCCGCTACGGCGGCGCCAGCCTGGAGGAGATCGGCCTGGAGCGGGTACGCGAGCATGTGGCGGTGGTGCTGCAGCATCCGGCGCTGTTCAACGACACGGTACGCGCCAACCTGTGCATGGGCCGCGAACGCACGGATCAGGCCTGCTGGCAGGCGCTGGAAATCGCCCAGCTGGCAAGCAGCATCCGCGCGCTGCCGGATGGCCTGGACAGCATCGTCGGGCGCTCCGGCGTGCGCCTGTCCGGCGGCCAGCGCCAGCGCCTGGCCGTGGCGCGCATGGTGCTGGCCGATCCCAAGGTGGTGATCCTCGACGAAGCCACCTCCGCCCTGGATGCGGCCACCGAATATGCCCTGCACCAGGCCCTGGCCGGCTTTCTCAACGGCCGCACCACGCTGATCATCGCCCACCGCCTGAGCGCGGTGAAACAGGCCGACCGCGTGCTGGTGTTCGATGGCGGGCGGATCGCCGAAGACGGCGACCACCAGCAGCTGATCGCCGAAGGCGGGCTGTACGCCAAACTCTACGGGCACCTGCAGCACTAGCCGAGCAGGGCGTCAGTACGCGTTCATCGGCTGGCGGCGCAGCCTCGCGATGCGGCTAATACACTGACAGCTTGGGGGTTATGACGAACTCGAGGAGAGGCGATCATGACAAAGCTCAAGCGGGTCCTGGCCTTGTCGGCCTGTGCCATGCTGCTGTCGGCGGGCATGCCGGCGCAGATCAATCCACTGATCGACTCGGCGTATGCGCGAGGCGGTGGTAATGGCGGCGGCAATGGCGGAGGTCACGGTGGCGGCCGTGGAGGTGGTCACGGCGGTGGCATTGGTGCCGGTCATGGCTCGGCGGGTGTCGGTCTCGGCCATGGCGTGGGCGCGGGCAATGGTCTGGGGCAGGGCAAGGGGCAGGGCAGGGGGCACGGTGCGGCGACCTCGGCTGCAGCCCGCTCCTCTGAAACCACCGGGCTGGCCAAGGCGATGTCGGTGGTTGCCACCACGCCAGCGGCCATCGCCGCGGCGCTGGGGCTGGACAAGGCCTTCGAGTCGAGCAGCAAGCATGACGATGCCATCGATGATGGGGTGGATCATCTCGACGATGGCGACCTGGACTGACGGCGTCGGATCTCGCCGCGGCCCCATGCGCCAGAAACCGACCTAAGTCGGGCTCTGGCGCTCCGGGGCTGCGTTTAGTGCAGCTGGCCCTGTTCCCAGCGCTGTTCGCTGCTCGCCAGAGCCTCCGAAATGGCCGAGAGCTGGGTAGAGGGTAATTGCTCGGGCAGCGGATCCAGACCGACGCTGGCGAAGAGCTGACCGTAGCTGTTGCGCAGTTCGGCATAAGCCAGGTCGCGGCGCAGATCGGCCTGTAGGGCATTGAGTTCACCCTGGATCAGTTCCAGCTCGCCGATACCCTGGGCCTGGTAGCGATTGCGCAATTGCTCGGCGATCTGGCTGTCCAGGCCGGCCAGTTGCTGGCTGGTGTGGAACTGGCGTTGCGCCTCGTTGAAGTTGGCATTGGCCACGTAGAGTTGCGCCAACACCGCCATCGACATCGCCTGGCGGCGGGCTTGGGCGACGGCTTCGCCGGCCTTGGCCACATCGATGGCGGCAGGGGCGGAGAGCACGTTGAACAGGTTCCAGGTGACCTTCACGCCATAGTCGGCCCAGCTCTGGTTGACCAGGAAACTGTTGCTGTCGTAGTGCCCGCCGGCGGAGAACTCCAGGCCCGGCAGCAGGCGCAGCATGGCCTTGCGGGTTTCTGCCGCGCTGATGCGGGCCTGGTAGTCTTGCTCGCGCAGTTCCGGGCGATTGGCCAGGGCTTCCTGTTCGAGCAGGGCCAGGTCGACCTTGAGTTCAGGAACCGGATAGTCCTCGCTGGCGGCCAGGGTCAGGTCGCTGCCCATGGGCAGGTTGATCAGGGTCGCCAGTTCGGTCTTGGCCAGGGACAGGGCGCGGCGCTGGTCTTCCAGCTGGCGCGTGGCCTCGATCAGTGCGCGCTGATAGCTGAGGGCCTGAATCGGGTCGCCGATACGCTGCTCGCTGAGGCGCTGGCTGTTGCCGCGGGCCTGGTCGACGCGGGCCATCAGGCTGTCGATCTGCTTGAGCAGGCGCTCGGCGGCGACGGCGCGCCAGTAGGCCGAACGCACGTCCTGGATGATGGTGTGGATCACCTTGCGCCGGCGTTCCTGCACGATCAGGCGCTGGTCGCCCTGCTGCTTGGCGCTGACGTAGGCAACGCCGAAGTCCAGCACGTTCCACACCATGGTCAGGTCCGCCACGCGCCGGTTACGATCCTGGGAGGTGGACGGTTCGAGGGACTCGGTACCGGTTTTCACGCTTTCGCTGCTGGAGGCGCTGACGTTGTCGCGGCCGGCATAACCGGCGGACAGTGCCATGCGCGGCAGCATGTCGAAGGTGGCAAGGTCGACCTGGCGCTGGGCCATGGCTTCTTCCATCACCTTGAGACGGCCTTCGAGGTTGTACTTCACGGCGCGGGCCATGGCCTCGTGCAGGGTCAGCGGGCCGCTGAGCGGTTCCTGATCCTTGAACATGCTCTGCAGGTCTTGTTGTGCGCGAGATTCACTGGCGCTGCGCTCGATCGGCTGGCTGGTGACTGCGCAACCACTGATGGCCAGCGCAAGCAGGCTGACCCCGAACAGTTTCTGGCTCTTCTTCATCCTTGGGCCGCCCCCTTGTCACGGCTCAATCCTTCATTCGAACGTGTAGTTGTATTCAGACTTGCGGCCCGATGCTGTCGAACTGCCCCAGTGCCAGGGCCAGTTCACGTAGTGGACGTTGTTGGTTTTCATGCAGCTCATGCAGCTGCTGGCCCAGTGTCGGGGCCCCCAGTGTCCGGCCAGCCCCGGTAGCACCACCGGAACCCCATTTCTTGCCGTCGAAGACCTCCAGCTGTTCGGACTCCTGCATGGCATCCTCGCCGAAGATGTTGGACAGGCTGCTGGAGCCGAATACCCCGGCATCGCCGCCGCCAAAGCCGAGGAAGCCGCTTCCCGAACCATCGCCGCCGGCGTCGCTGGAGCTGGCAAAGACCTGGGCGATGAAGCTCGGAGCCAGGGCGCCGTTGTTGATGAAGATATTGCCCAACGTGGGAATGCCACTGCCCAGGGTCTGCACCTCGAACAGTGGAGGCGGCAGCAGGGGCGAGATGTTTGGCAAGGGTGCGGGTGGAACGAGCGGCTGCAGTGGCGTGGTTGGTGCATCAACGATCACCACGGGTGGATAGGCCCGGAACTCCGGGTCGCCATTGTCGATGACCAGCACTGGCGCCGTGTCGATGGCGTAGTTGTTGGAGACGGTGCTGCCGGTGCCGGTATTGCCGGCCAGATCGGCCAGGCCGCTGTTGTCGAGGGTGATCAGGTTGGTCGCGTCGGTGATCTCGGCTGTCGGCGTCAGGGTTGCTGTCCAGGTGATGCCGTCGTCGCTGCTGCTAAGGTTGGACAGGCTGCCATTGGCCACGCTCAGATCGGACAGGTCGAAGCCGGAAACCGCTTCACTGAAGGTAATGGTGACGCTGGTCGACTCGCCGATAGTCAGCGTGCTGTCGGCCACCACGATGCTTGCCGTGGGGCGGGCCGTATCGATGGCGAAGTTGTTGGAGATGGTGCTGCCCGTGCCGGTATTGCCCGAAGCATTCGTGACTCCGGTGTTATCCAGTGTGATCAGATTGCTGTTGTCGCTCACATCGGCGCTTGGCGTCAGGGTAGCGGTCCAGGTGATGCCGCCATCGCTGCTGCTCACCGCGCTGAGGCTGCCGTTGGCCAGCGTCAGATCGGCGTTGCTGAAGCCGCTGACCGCCTCGCTGAAGGTGATGGTCACCAGGGAGGTTTCACCCGCCGTCAGGCTGCTGTCGGCGACCACTATGCTGGCGGTCGGGCGTACGGTGCTGATCGCGTAGTTGTTGGAGTCGGTACTGCCATTCCCGGCATTGCCTGCGCCATCGCTCACTCCGGTGTTATCCAGGGTGATCAGGTTGCTGCTGTCGGTGACGTCAGCGCTTGGCGTCAGGGTGGCGGTCCAGGTGATGCCGCCATCACTGCTGCTGACTGAGCTGAGGCTGCCATTGGCCACCGTCAGATCGGAGTTGCTGAAGCCGCTGACCGCTTCGGAGAAAGTGATGGTCACCAGCGAGGTTTCACCGGCTGTCAGGCTACTGTCGGCGACCACTATGGTCGCGGCTGGCCGTGCCGTATCGATGGCGTAGTTGTTCGAGTCGGTGGTGCCGATGCCGGTGTTGCCAGCTCCGTCGGTTACTCCACCATTGGCGAGGCTGATCAGGTTGCTGGCGTCGGTGACGTTGCTGGTCGGGGTAAAGGTGGCCGTCCAGGTCATGCCTCCGTCGCTGCTGCTGACTGCGCTCAAGGTGCCGTTGTTGATCGTCAGGTCGGCGTTGCTGAAGCCGCTCACTGCCTCGGAGAAGGTGATGGTCACCAGCGTGGTCTGGCCGACCCCGAGAACGCTGTCGGCGACGACGATGGTCGCGGCCGGACGGGTTGTGTCGATGGCGTAATTGTTGGAGTCGGTGGTGCCGCTGCCGGCGTTGCCGGAGGCGTTGTTCACGCCGCTTTTGTCCAACGTGATGAGGTTGCTGGCGTCGGTGATACTCGCCGTCGGGGTAAAAGTGGCCATCCAGGTGACACCGCCATCGCTGCTGCTGACGGCGCTCAAGGTGCCGTTGGCGATGGTCAGGTCGGCGTTGCTGAAACCGCTGACCGCCTCGGAGAAGGTGATGGTCACCAGCGAAGTTTCACCTATGTTCAGCGCCGTGTCGGCAACCACGATGGTCGCGGTCGGCAGGACGGTGTCGATGGTGTAGTTGTTCGAGTCGGTGGTGCCGGTGCCGGTGTTGCCGGCTGCGTCCGTGACCCCGGTGTTGTTCAGGGTGATGACGTTGCTGGTATCGGAAATCCCGTCGGTCGGGGTGAAGGTGGCGCTCCAGGTGATGCCGCCATCGCTGCTGGTCACCGCGCTCAAAGTGCCGTTGGCGAGGGTCAGGTCGGCGTTGCTGAAGCCACTCGTGGCTTCGGAAAAGGTGATGGTCACCAGCGAGGTTTCACCGGCCACGAGAGTGCTGTCGGCGACCACGATGGTGGCGGTCGGCCGTGCCGTATCGATGGCGTAGGTGTTGGAATCGGTAGTGCCGCTGCCGATGTTGCCCGCCAGGTCGGCGATGCCTCCGTTGGTGAGCGTGACGACATTGCTGGTGTCAGTGATGCCATCGGTCGGCGTGAAGGTCGCGGTCCAGGTGATGCCGCCGTCGCTGCTGCTCAGCCCGGAGATCACGCCGTTGGCGACCATCAGGTCGGCACTGGTGAAAGCTGTCACGGCTTCGTTGAAGGTGATGGTCACCAGCGAGGTCTCGCCGGCGGCCATGGCGGTGTCGGCCACGACGATGGTCGCCGTTGGGCGCACCGTGTCGACCGCGTAGTTGTTGGAGTCGGTGGTGCCGACACCGGCGTTGCCCGAGATATTGATAACCCCGGTATTGTCCAGGGTGATCACATTGCTGGTATCGGAAATACTGACGCTTGGCGTGAACGTGGCCGTCCAGGTGACGCCGCCGTCGGTGCTGCTCATGGAACTGAGCGTACCGTTGCTGACGGTCAGGTCCGAGTTGTCGAATCCGCTGACCGCCGAGTTGAACGTCACGGTGACCAGCGACGTCTCGCCGATGCTCAATGTGGTATCGGCAATCACGACGGTCGCCGTCGGCACGTTGGTATCGACGGCGTAGTTGTTGGAGTTGGTCGTGCCGGTGCCGGTGTTGCCCGCACCATCGTTGACCCCGGTGTTGTTCAGGACGATGAGGTTGGACGCGTCGGTGACACCGAGGCTGGGCGTGAACGTAGCGGTCCAGGTGATGCCGCCATCGCTACTGCTGACCGCACTCAGCGTGCCGTTGGCGATGCTCAGGTCGGAATTGTCAAAGCCGCTAACGGCCTCGGAAAAGGTAATGGTCACCAGCGAGGTTTCACCGACGCTCAGCGCCGTATCGGCGATCACGATGGTAGCGGTCGGACGCTGGGTGTCGACGGCGTAGTTGTTGGAATCGGTGGTACCGCTGCCGGTATTGCCCGCGCCGTCCACGACGCCGCTGTTGTTGAGAGTGACCAGGTTGGTGGTGTCGCTGATGCCGGCACTCGGGGTGAAGGTCGCGGTGTAGGTGATGTTGTCGCTGGTGCTCAGGCCGCTCAGGCTGCCGTTGGTGACACTCAGGTCTGCCAGGGTGAAACCGGTCACCGCTTCGCTGAAGGTAATCGTCACCACCGATGTTTCGCCGACGCCGACGGTCGAATCGGCGACCACGATGGTGGCGGTCGGGCGTGCGGTGTCGATGGCGTAGTTATTGGAATCGGTGGTGCCGCTGCCAGCGTTGCCCGCCGCGTCTGCCACGCCGGTGTTATCCAGGGTGATGAGGTTGCTGGTGTCGCTGACACTGGCACTTGGCGTGAGCGTGCCGGTCCAGGTAATGCCGCCGTCGCCGCTGCTCAGGCCGGTGACCGTGCCGTTGGCGACCGTCAGGTCGGCGGCGGTAAAACCCGTCACTGCTTCGTTGAAGGTGATGGTCACCAGGGATGTTTCGCCAACGCTCAGGGAGGTGTCGGCGACAACAATGCTAGCGGTTGGCCGCTGCGTGTCGACCGCGTAGTTGTTGGAACTGGTGGTACCGCTGCCGGCGTTGCCCGCCGCGTCCGCCACACCGGTATTGGCCAGGATAATCAGATTGGTGGCATCGCTGAAACTGGCGCTCGGAGTGAGCGTCGCGGTCCAGGTGATGCCGCCGTCGCTGCTGCTCAGCCCGCTCAAGGAGCCGTTGGCCACGGTCAGGTCGGCCAGGGTGAAGCCCGCGACGGCCTCGCTGAAAGTGATAGTCACCAGCGATGTCTCGCCGATGTTCAGCGCGTTATCGGCCACCACGATGGTGGCGGTCGGGCGCAGGGTGTCGATGGCGTAGTTGTTCGAGTCGGTGGTGCCGCTGCCGGTGTTTCCGGACAGGTCGGCGATGCCGGTATTGTTCAGGGTGATCAGGTTACTGCTGTCGGTAATGCTGGCACTCGGGGTGAAGGTGGCGGTCCAGGTGATGCCGCCGTCAGCGCTGCTGACCGCACTCAGCGTACCGTTGGAGATGGTCAGGTCGGCGTTGGTGAAGCCGCTGACCGCCTCGTTGAAGGTGATGGTCACCAGCGAGGTTTCACCGATCCTCAGTGCAGCGTCTGCCACCACGATGGTCGCGGTCGGACGAAGTGTATCGATGGCGTAGTTGTTCGAGTTAGTGGTACCCACGCCCAGGTTACCCACGGCGTTCTGTACGCCGGTGTTGTCCAGGGTGATCAGGTTGCTGGTGTCAGTGGTGTTGGTGGTCGGGGTGAAGGTGGCGGTCCAGGTGATGCCGCCGTCGCCGCTGCTCACCGCGCTGAGGCTGCCGTTGGCCACCGTCAGGTCGGCGTTGGTGAAGCCGCTGACCGCCTCGGAGAAGGTGATGGTCACCGTAGTGGTTTCACCGACCGTCAAGGCATTGTCGGCGACCACTATGGTCGCGGTCGGGTGCGTGGTGTTGATTACATAGTTGCCCGAGTCCGTGGTGCCGCTGCCGGTATTGCCGGAGAAGTCGCTGATCCCGGTGTTGTTCAGGGTGATCAGGTTGCTGGCGTCGCTGATGCCATCGGTCGGGGTGAGGGTAGCAGTCCAGGTGATGCCGCCATCGCCGCTACTCACCGCGCTCAGCGTGCCGTTGGCGATGGTCAGGTCGGCGTTGGTGAAACCGCTCACCGCTTCGCTGAAGGTGATGGTCACCAGGGAAGTTTCGCCCGCCGTGAGGGTGCTATCGGCGACCACGATAGTCGCGGTCGGGCGTGCCGTATCGATGGCGTAGTTGTTGGAATCGGTGGTGCCGCTGCCGGCGTTGCCGGCCTGGTCGGCAACGCCGGTGTTGTCCAGGGTGATCAGGTTGCTGCTGTTGGTGATGCTGGCACTCGGGGTGAAGGTGGCGGTCCAGGTGATGCCGCCGTCGCCGCTGCTCACCGCGCTCAGCGTGCCGTTGGCGATGGTCAGGTCGGCGTTGCTGAAACCGCTCACCGCCTCGGTGAAGGTGATGGTCACCGTCGTGGTTTCACCGACCGTCAAGGCATTATCCGCCACCACTATGGTCGCGCTCGGCCGCGCGGTATCGATCGCATAGTTGTTGGAGTTGGTGGTGCCGACCCCGGCGGTGCCAAGGCCATTGATCACCCCGGTGTTATCCAGGGTGATCACGTTGCTGGTATCGGTGATGCTCGAAGTCGGGGTGAAGGTGGCGGTCCAGGTGATGCCGCCGTCGCTGCTGCTCACTGCGGTCAGCGTGCCGTTGGCAATGGTCAGGTCGGCATTGGTGAAGCCGCTTACCGCCTCGTTGAAGGTGATGGTCACCAGCGAGGTTTCGCCGATTTTCAGGGCCGTGTCAGTCACTACTATGGTGGCGGTAGGTGGGGGCGCGTAGTTGGTATCGGTTGTGCCGCCAGCGGTAGTCCATATCTGTGAAGTTGCAGTACCCACTGTTCCGTTAACGCTGCTGCCTTGGGTTGCGATGCCGAAGTTGCCAGCACCTGCCGCATTGCCGGTAATCAGTGAAGTGTTGGTGGCTGAGTCTATGCGTACTGTACCGCCGGCATTCCAGATGGCCCCCACGCCAGAGCCTGCATTGCCACCATTGCCAACATACGGACTCCCTGTTGCAGCGCCGCCGCCGCCGCCGCCGCCGGCACCGATATTATTGGTAATACTACTGGTGGTGATGGTGAGCATCCCGGTGTTGTAGATGCCACCTGCCGCATTACCTCCGCGCCCTCCGGCATAGGTATAGCCAGCGCCACCGCCACCGCCACCAATGCTGATCGAACCATTGTTGGCAGTACCGCCATTGCCGCCGCTTGTATAGGAGGAATAGCTGCCACCTGTACCTCCGCTGGTACTGCCGCCTGTCCCACCCATGGTGCCGTAGCCAGCGCCAGTCCCGCCCGTCCCGGCCGAGGCGGAGCCTGGTGTATGGGTAGGGTTCGTGCCGCCTGTACCTCCAATCGTCGTACCAAACCCGCCGCCGCCGCCGCCAGCCCCCCCGCCGCCACCTGCGCCGCCGCCGCCGCCTCCGCCGCCCGCCGCTTTACCGCCGGTGATGGTGCTGCCTGTAATGGTCAAGACTCCGCTGTTGCGGATATTGGCCCCCAAGGCGTCGCCGCCCGCCAGTCCAGGGCCATTGCCTGGTGTATTGCCGCCAGCACCTGTCAGGAAACCGTTGCTGATGGTGAGGTTGCTGATGGCAACCGCAGAGCCGCCACCGGAGGTGTAGACATCCAGTACGCGAGCATAGTTGTTACCGCTCAGCGTAAAACCACCCCCGACGATGGACATGGTCTTCCCATCGTTAACGTTTATGAAAATCGAGTCAGCAGCCGACGAAAAGGTGATATTGCCTGTCAGCGTAATGACATCTGCTACTCCGTCGGTATTCCCGGTGGCAATCGCGGCTTTGAGCTGTGCAACAGTGTTGACGCTGCTCGTTACCAGCACATGATCGTAGGAGGAGAGCTGCGTTTCGTTGAGGACGTCATGGTAGTTGATGGCGCCCGCCGTAATTTCCAGATTCCAATCCGCACCGCGTGCGGCAGGGCCTGTGTCATTTGTCGAGGCGGCAATATCGGCCCCAGTGGCTACAGCCAAGGCGGCGAGGAAGTCCGAGCCTTCGCTGCCAGCACCGACATCACAGCCATAGAGAAAAATATCGCCATCGGCACGCAGGGCATTGCCGATCGTCTGCAGTTCGCTGGTGTAGGCATCCAGATTACCGTTGAACAGGGGGCCGTTGCCTAGCAACAGCACGCCGTCATCGCCATGGGAAACGATGCTGATTGACTCGACATTGCTCATGCCGGCCAGTTCTTCGGCTATCTGTTTGACCCCATCGCGATCCGTATCCAGCAAGATCACGTGAACACCTGGTTCGGCAGCGGCGATAATTTGTTGGTAGTCAGGGATGCGGCTGTCGACAATCAGTACCTTGATCCCGCCACTGTCGGTCGGTGGGGCATCCGCTGCTGGTGGAGTGGTTTCTGATACCACAGGTTTAGATGCGTCGGCTGTGTCTGCTCCATTATCGGTCTGCGCCGCAGGCTGTGCTGTTGCTTGCGCATCGGCAGAAGCTGCAGCCGAGTCAGCAGTGGCGGCTACCGCGCCGTCGAACAGGATGCGGGGCTCGAGAGCCATCAGCAGGGGCGGCGTGGCCGCTCGGGGCGATTTATTGCCTGCTTGCCTGACAGCGCGTTTTGTCCACCACATGACTGTTCTCCTTTCCTTGTCTCTTTGCGCGAGCCGCCACAGGCCTTAGGCGTGGGCGGGCGTTGCTGCTGCCTGCTGTTCGTTCTTGATCCGAATGACATGGGCAGCGCTGGCGCTGCCGTCTCGCCAGAAGCTTAGGTCGGCATACTGGGCGAACAGGTCGGGCGGCAGTATGGACGTGCGGTTTTGCAGCTCGACGACCGGGCGCACCCGATGCAGGCCGCGGATGCCCAGGGCCTCGTCGAACTCCGGGGCGTCGTAGTGCACCCGCTGGAAATCGTGGGGATACCAGGGCTCGCCGATGAAGTCGTAGATCAGGCGCATGACCTGTTCCGGAGCCTGGGTCAGCAGGTCGTATTCGACCAGCAGCAGCGACTTGGACTGTGCGCCGTAGAAGGCATCCTTGAGGGCGGCCCAGGCGTAGCCCACCAGCCTGTTGCGCTGGGCCAGGGTCTCGACACGGCTGTAGACGGTGTTGCGTTCGACTTCGTCATTGAACAGCTTGGTGTTCTCGAACGGGGTGGCGCGGTACAGACGCTCGATGCTGTCCATGACCCAGGCGACGTTGCGCACGCAGGCGATGACCTTGGCCTGGGGGTACAGATCGAGCAGATCCGGCAGGCGGGCGCACCAGCTACGGTTGGTGTCGAAGATCACCTGCTTGTCGCCCTGATCGGCGTAATAGCTGTCGAACAGGCCGCTAAGCAGGCGGCGGCGCTGCGCGGTGTCGACTACGGGAGCGAACTCGCTGCCGGCGCTGAACTGGTTGAGCATGCCGGAGAACAGGCTGCCCACCGGGCTGGTCATGCCCGCGTGAAAGCGCGGATTCTGCCCCAGTAGCGCGGCCAGCAGAGTAGAGCCAGAACGGGGCAGGCCGGAGATGAAATGCAGTTTCTGAGTGCTGTTCAACCACTGAGTCCTTTCACGGGTCACTCGGCAGATGAGACCGACGCTTGACGAGGCGTCCCAGCCGAAACTTGTCTTTTACATCAACTAACCAGTACTTGGCGAATCCTATTTCAGTAATACGTTTACGTATAGGAACATCTGGTCATAGTTAGGCTGCGTGATAGGCGAATTGCCATGGAGGAAAAGCATTTTCCGAAATAGGCACTAGAGTTTGATGCGGGCGGGTAGAGCGCCCGGCCAGTCCATCAGACGACTAAGGAAGAGTAATCATGGAAGTCTTCATCGGTACCATCCAGGCCTTCGGTTTCAATTTTGCGCCGCGCGGCTGGGCATTTTGTGCGGGACAACTGGTGTCAATTTCCCAGAATTCGGCAATGTTCGCATTGTTGGGGACCACCTTCGGTGGTGACGGTCAGAACACCTTTGGCTTGCCCGATCTGCGTGGCCGCTTGCCAGTGGGTATGGGCAACGGGCCGGGGCTGAGCGCTTATGTGATCGGCCAGGTCAGCGGCACGGAAAATACTTCGCTGACGGTAGGTAATCTGCCGGCGCATGCGCCGACCATCACCTCGACGCTGGCGGTGGCCACCAGCGTGCAACTGGCGACCGTCGCCAGCAGCCCGAGCACCGCACCGTCGACCAGCAATGCCTTTCTCGGGGCTTCGGGGACCGGCCCTGGCAGTGCTGCCATCTACTCGAATGCGCAAGGGGCTGAGCCGGTGGCCCTGCAGGGGGTCACTTCGTCACTCACCGGCAGCGTCTCGGCCGCGCCGATCGGCGGCAACCTGCCGCTCAGCCTGTTGAATCCCAGCCTGGCGATCAACTTCAGTATCGCCATGGAAGGTATTTTCCCCTCCCGCAACTGAGTTGTCGGGCCAGGCGGCATTGCGCCTGGCCCGGCATGACCGGAGTCGTTGTGATGTTGAGAAGCATAGAAAGTCAGCATTTCCAGGCGCTGCTCAAGCACACCACGCAGTTGCACCTGCCTGATGGCCAGGTGCTGGAAGTTCGCGTGGAGAGCGTCTCGGAAAACCCGCGTGGCCGTATCCCGGAAAGCCAGCGCATGCCGTTCAGCGTCGCGCTGACCAGCCTGGCGCCGAGCGACTTCGTGCATGGCATTTGCGCGATCGAGCTGGCCGATCGCCGGCGCCTGGAAGGGGTGTTCGTGTCGCGCGTGCCGGCCCTGGGGCGCAACCCCGAGCTGGCCTACCTGGATGTGGTGTTCAACTGAGGTCGGCCCCGGGCGCCCGGCTCAGGCCGGCTGTCCCGGGTACCAGACCAGGCGTTCGGCGGCCGGGCCTTGTTCGGCCACCCGAAAGCCCAGCGCCAGGTAGTGCTGGCGCGCCGCCGGGTTGCTGGCCCAGACCACTGCCGTCACCGGGCAGCTGATCCGTTGCGCCGCCTGCTGGACGCCCTGCAGCACCGTGCGGCCATGGCCCCTGCCACGGGCCGCCGGAATGAAGGCCAGGTACACCACGCGAATCTCGTTATGACCGAAATCGGTGACCAGGGCGCCGATCGCCGTGCCCAGCTTCTCGATCACGTAGTGCAGGGCTTCCGGGAACTGTTCGGCCATACCGCGCTGATTGACCTGGAACTGCTGCGCGACGATCTGCTCGATTACCTCGTCGTCGCCGTCGATCAGTTGCAGATCGGGGCGGGCGGTGCGGTACAGGCCTTCGAGAAAGGCGGCGTCCAGCGGGCGCGCGGGGCGCACGGTCAGGTCGTTTAGCGATGAAGACGGGTTGAGCATCTGTCTGGATCCTCGGCGGTGGGAAAACCTCGGTGCTGTCGCTTAGCCGGGCTGCCGTTGCAGCGCTGCACCGGCTTGCCGTATCTGGATCTGGCGCAGCTGCTCGAGCTGTCGATAGGGCTGGTCGGCCCAGCGGGCCAGCTCATCGCGCAGCGCCGCGCTGGCGCTCAGGCGTTTCGCCTGGCTGTCTGCGCTGAAGGGCAGGTGCGGCTGCTTGGCATGCCGGCCGGTCATCGACAGGGCGCTGCGCAGTTCGCTGTCGCTGAGGCCGAAGACCGGCTGCAGGCGGTTGCCGAGAGCGGCGGGCAGCTCGGTGTAGTTGACGGCCAGGCCACCCAGTGCCTGGCAGTGCTGCAGTCCTTTTGCCAGCAGGCGGCCCAGGCGGCGGGCGATCACGCCTTCCCTGGACAGGCCGGCATCCTCCGGGCTGTCCAGGGGCGAGTGGCCGAGTAGGCCGGGAACCATGTGCATGCCGGGCTGGTGCAGGTGCGACACGGCGATTTCCAGTGGGTCGCGATAGAGGAACAGCCAGGGCGTCGCCGGGAAGCAACGCTGCAGCAGAGGCAGCTCGAAGATGTTCCAGGCGTCCAGCTTGACCACCAGGCTGCGCTCCAGGCCGCTGCGGCGCTGGCCGAATGCCGAGAGTAGAGCGGCCAGCGCCGTGCGTCTGGTGGCCTCCGGCAGCGAGTCGGCGCTGGCCCTCAGCAGGCTGTCGAGCGGTGCCGGCTCGGAGAGCAGCACCTGGCTCGGCAGGCTCGCCAGCATCTGCGCCAGCAACGTCGAGCCACAGCGCGAGGCATGGTAGATGAACGCGCGCGGGGCCAGGCCCGGGCTGCTGCGCTGCCAGTCGAGCAAGGCCTGCAGCGGCGTTGCGCGGCGAAAAGCCTGGTTGAAGGGCAGGCGCAAGGCCCGCTCCACATCATCGCGATAGAAGGGTTCGTGCAGGCGTTGCTCGCCGAACCAGCACCAGTCGACGACCTGGTCCTGTGCCGCGATGCCGATCGGCAGCCAGCCGTCGAAGGCCTGCCCGGTGGCAGTCATCAGACTTTCCATTGTGCGCTCCAGGCGCTTTTGCCCTGGCGCATGGCCGCGCGCACCTCGGCTTCGGCGAAATGCAGGCCGCGCTCGGCGCCCAGGCGCAGCGTGGCGGCGATGAAGGCGGGGACGTCCTGCAGGCTGCGCAGCTGCCGTTCGAGGTCGCGGTCTTGGGCGACCTGCTGGCGAAATTGCAGGAAGGCACGTGTCGCCTCGCTAAGCTCCAGCGCCGGGGTGTCGGGCAAGCCTGCGGCTATGGCCTGCTGCAGCCAGGCGTTGCTGGTGCAGTCGAGCACCAGGTGGATGCGCTCGCGGGTGCCCGGGTTTTCTACCCGGTGCGGCCGCGACAGGTCGAGGAACCAGCATTCGCCGGGACGCATGGGCACCCGTCGGCCATCGAGGAGAAACTCCACCTCGGCCGGGCTGAGCAGGGGCACGTGCAGGCGCAGCGGATTGCCCGGCTGGCCGAGGTCGTAGTCGCGGTGTTCGTGAATCCGCGAACCGGGCCCCAGACGCAGCAGGCGGGCGCTGAGGATGGGGGTGTGGAAGGTGGCGAACAGCCCGCTCCAGGCCGGCTCTGCGTGCCACCAGCCGCTGCTGCGCGGGGCGCCCTGGCCGGGGGCGAGAGGCAACCGGGCGTCCTCGGCGGCGATCAGGTCGATGCCGCTCCAGTCGCCGGCGTAATAGGCGGTGTTGAAATGCCCTTGCCAGGCGCGCGGGTCCAGGCGCTGCAGGGCTTCGAGCAGGGGTGGCAGGTCGATGCGCCAGGGCAGGCGCGAACAAACAGGCAAAGCACTGGGTTGCATGCAACGCTCCTTGCGATAGCCGCGCCACTGGCGTGCGGCCGCTCAACTCTCCAGTCCGGGCCGGCACCGCCGGCACCTATTCAAAAACCGCTTTCCCGTACGCCGAGGGCGGCGACCCGGCGCCACATCGCGCCCAGTATGGATTCCGCCCGTCCTTGCACCAGGGCCACGCCGACCAGCTGTTGCGACGGCGGTGCCAGCGGTTCCTGCGGCAGCAGGCGGACGGCGTACTGCGCCTGCACCGGCTGGGCCCGACCCTCTTCGTCGCGGCGTACCGCGATCGGCCCGCCGTGGTCGGAGGCCAGCGCCTGCTGGTCGATATAGGCTGCCCCGGTGGTATCCACCTCCACCAGGGTCAGGGCCACAGACGGCAGCAGCGGGCCGCCGCTGGCGATGAAGCGCCCTGCGGCGCCCTGTTCGAGGCGCCAGAGGTCCTCTTCGGCCAGGTAGCCGCGCAGGCGCACGTCCTGCTCGACCACCCGCAGCAGGGCCGTCTGCGGTGCCAGCCAGCGGCCTTCGCTGAGGTCCGCCGGCAGGTCGCGGACCACGCCGGCATGGGGCGCGCGCAGTTGCAGGAGTTCGCGCTGGGCAACCAGGCCGCGATACTCGGCCACCGCTTCGGCCAGGTTCTGTTCGAGGATGGTGCTGTCGGCCGCCGTCTCGCTGCGCCCGGCCTGGCGGCGCAGCTGCAGCTGGAGGATCTCGATCTCCTGGCGCACGATCAGCTGGCGCGAGTCGAGGTCGGGTGATTCGAGTTCCAGCAGCAGGTCGCCGGCGGCCACCGCCTGCCCGTCGCGCACATGCAGCTGCAGCAGGCGCGCCGGCACCGGCGCGTGCAGCGCGCTGACCCGGCTGGCCTCGAGCATCACCGGCAGCTCCACGCTGCTGCGCCAGGGCAGGGCGAGGATGGCCAGCAGCACCAGCAGCAGGGCGCCCAGCCCCAGCACCTTGCCCGGGTGCGCCTGGTCGCGGCGCTGCCACCACTCCTGCAGCTCGCGCCACACCGGCAGGCCGATGAACCAGACCAGCTCGACCAGCATCAGGAAGATCCCGAGCAGCTTGAAGAACATGTGGTAGACCAGCAGGGCGATGCCGAAGAACAGCACGGCGCGCCACAGCCAGGCGCTGTAGCCCCAGCCCAGCAGGCGGCGCTGCATGCCCGGCGACCAGGGCTCGGGCGGCGCTGCGCCATAGCCGAACAGGGCCTCGCGCAGGCGCCAGCGGCACAGGGCGAAGGCGCGGGTCTGCAGGTTGTCCACGCCCCACAGGTCGCTGAGCAGGAAGTAGCCGTCGAATCGCATGAACGGGTTGAGATTGATCAGCAGGGTGGTGATCCAGGTGGCGCTGGCCAGCATGAAGGCGGCGGTGCGTGCCGGGCCGTCGGGCAGCAGCGACCAGGCGAGCAGGGCGATGCAGGCCAGCAGCAGTTCGGCCAGGACCCCGCCGGCGCCGATCAGCAGGCGCGAGCGGCGGTCGTTGACGCGCCAGGCGTCGCTGACGTCGGTGTAGAACATCGGCAGCATGACCATGAACGCCAGGCCCATGCTCTGTACCCGGCAACCGGCGCGCTTGGCCATGTAGGCATGGCCGAACTCGTGGCAGAGCTTGGCGAAGGTCAGGGCGATGGCGAAGGACAGCGCGCCGCCCAGGCTGAACAGGTGCGGGAAGGTGGCGATGAAGCGTTCCCAGTCGCGCGCGGCGAGGAACACCCCGAGCGCCAGCAGCAACGGCAGGCCGATGCGCAGCAGGGGCCGGCCATGACGCTGCAGCCAGGGCCAGGTGCGGTCGAGAAAGGCATCCGGGCGCCACAGCGGGATGCGAAAGAACAGGTACTGGTGCAGCAGGCTGCGCCACAGGCCCTGGCGTTGCTGGGCGGCCTTGGGCGCATAGCTGGCGCGCTGCTCGGCATCGGTGGCGGCGATCAGGTCGTGGCCGCGCAGAAAACGCAGCAGCTCTTCCAGTTCGCCGGCGCCCAGCGGCGTGCCCGGTTCGCGGTTGGCCGCCTGCAGCACCTGCTCGGCATCGCCCAGCGCCCAGTGTCGGAGCAGGCGCATGGCCGGCGCGCCGAGTTTGAAGTAGCGCCCGCGCAGCGGGTCGGCCAGGGTCCATTGCGGCGAGCCGTCGCGGGCGGTCGCCGCGGCGGACAGCTGCAGGTCGGCGCGCAGGGCGGGCAGCTGCATCTACAGGCCCACCGTCTGGCGCAGAGCGGCCAGCGGGCGGCGCAGCAGGTAGAACACCAGCGGGCCGCGCGCGCCGAAGATCTTCGCGGTGCCGCGCAGGCCGATGCGCGGTGGCGTGGCGGCGAACTCGGCATCCAGGCGGTAGGCCAGTTGCGCGCTGGGGGTCAGCTGCGCCTCGTAGGCGATGCGCTGCAGGCGCGCCTGGTGGCGGTGCAGCGGGTCGCTGTCGAGGAACAGGGCGACTTCGGTGCCGGGCTGGAAGTCCAGGGCATCGCCGACCGCCAGCTCGATGCGCAGCTCGGCCTGCTGCGGATCGGCGATCTCCATCAGCCGTTCGCCGGTCTGCACCGGCTTGCCGGTCCAGCGCTGGGCGTCGGCGAACACCGCGATGCCGTCGCGTTCGGCCCGCACCTCGGTGCGTGCCAGCAGCTCGCGGGCGTAGTCGCGCTCGGCGCGCTTCTGTTCCACGCGGGCGGCGAACAGGTCGATGCGCGCGCTCGATTCGGCATCGGCGAAGGCGCGCTGGGCATTGGCCTTGAGTTCGGCCTCGGCCACGTTCAGGCTGCGTTCGGCGACATCGGCCTGGGCCTTGATGCTGGTGGCGTCGAACTGCAGCAGCACATCGCCTTTCTGCACCGCCTGGTTGGGTTTGACGCGGAACTCGGCGATCACCCCGTCCAGCGGCGCGGCGACCACCTGGCCGCCGAGCGGCACCACTTCCGCCGGCGCCAGCACCGACTGGCGTACCGGCAGCAGCAACAGCAGCAGGAGGGCGGCGGCCACGCCGAGGATCTTCTTCCGCGGCCAGCGCAGGCGCCACGGCTGGCGCGGCTGCAGGGCCAGCCAGGCATGGCTGTAGCAGTCGCCGAGCTGCTGCAGCAAGGCCTGTTCGGCCTCGCTCCAGGGCTGCTCGCGGGCCAGCCACAGGCCGCCGAAGGGTTGCTGCTGTTTATCCAGCAGCGGCAGCCAGAACACCGCCGCGGCCGACAGGCTCTGCCAGTCGGCGCGGGTCTGTGCGTTCAGCGACTCGGCCTGGACCACCTGGGCCTTGGTCGAGCGGCCCTGGGCCAGCAACTGCTCGGCGGCGTTTTCGACGAAGGCGACGAAGGGCGCGTTGGCTTCGATCACGCTGATGCCGGTCAGCGCCCGCACCTTGCCGGCGATCAGCAGGGCGGCGTGGCGGAAGCCGAACAGGCCCTGGGCGTCGTTGGCCAGGGCATAGGCCAGGCTGTCGAGATCCTTGGCGGCGCGGGCCTGGCGTTCCAGGGCGAGGAACTGGGCGAATAGCCGTTCGACCAGGCCGGGCACCTGGGCGGTCATGGCGCCTCCGCGAAATGCGCGCTGCCACTCATGCCGGCCAGCAGGCCGCTGGCGTCGGCGGGCAGGCTGGCGATCAGCTGCAGGGTCTGGCTGCCTTCGTCGATGCGCGCACCCAGGCGCTTGATCTCGACCTGCAGCGGCTGGCCGGTTTCATCCGGAACGAACTCGAAGTGTTCGCCCGGCTGCAGCCGGCCCAGCCAGCTGGAGGGCACCAGCAGATGGACTTCGAGGGTCCGGTTGTCGACGATTTCCAGCAGCGGGGCACCGCTGGCCACGCTTTCATGGGGTTGAGCCTTGCGCTGCACCACCCGGCCGTTGAAGGGCGCGCTGATGCTGCAGCGCTTGACCTGCACCTGGTAGACCTGGGCTTCGGCCTGGGCCTGGGCCTGCTTGGCCTCGGCCAGGGCGACTTCGAAGCGGCCGACAGAGTTGAGCGCGGCCAGCTGCCGGTTGTGCCCGAGTTCCTCGCGGGCGGCGCGCACGGCGGCCTGGGCGGCGTTGAGCTGGGCCTGGTAGGCGCTGCAGTCGAAGCGCACCAGCACATCGCCCTTGTTGAAGTCCTGGCCGTCGGCATAGGGCATCTCGACGATGCGCCCGGCCAGTTCGCTGGAGAGCATGGCCTGGTCGCGTGCGCGCAATACGCCGCGGGCCTTGCGTTCGGGGGCGCTGGGGCTGCTGACCGGGCTGTCGAGCAGTGGGTCGCCTGGCGCCTCGCTGGCCTGAGCGCCCTGGGCGCTAAGCAGGCCGAGAACCACCCAGGCCCGGCTGACGGTTTTATGCATGCGTGCGCTCCCTGCAGGTTTCTTGTCGTTGCGCAGTGTACGGAAGAAGCGCAGGCGCGCAAACGGCCTCGGCATTTGCCCGGGACCGGCCCGGCGGCGATGCTGGGGTGGATGTCGGCAGGTTGGCGGCCAGCGGTTAGGCGAGCAGGGCGCTGGCAAGGCTCATTCGTTACTCCTGCTCAGCGGCGGACCACTGCTGCAGCTCCTTGACCCGCGCGCGGCTCTCGTTCAGCGGCTTGTCCAGGGCCTCCTGGTAATCCTCCAGCCAGCTGCGCGACCCGGCGATCATGCCGGCCAGGTCGCGCATGCCGAGCTTCAGCGCGGCCAGGCTTTCCTGGTAGCTGCGTTCCTGGCCGATCAGGGTCTTGGCCACCTGCTGCACGGTGGCGCGGTCGGCGGCGCTGGGTGCATCAGTGGCGTTGGCCGCCGGGCTGAAAGCCGGGACGGGCAGGCCGCCCTTGAGCAGGTCGAACAGCTTCTGCTGGTTCTGCGCCTGCTGCTTGAGGCTGGCGACCTGCTGATCCAGGGTCTCCAGTTTTTTCTCCAGGGCCGCGACGCTGGCCTGGCTGGCGCCCTGTTCGGCGGCTTCTTCGCCGCCGCCGAGCAGGCCGAGCAGCAGGAGCCCGAGCAGGGCCAGCAGCAGGCCGCCGCCCAGGGCGTAGATGAGCAGGCGGTTGAGCTTGGCGGATTGCTCCAGCAGTTCGATGCGTTGCAGGTCGCTGAGTATCTCGTGGATACCGGCTTCGCTGTCCTTGCTCATGGCGCTTCACCTTGTTCTGCTTATTGTCGGGGTATCGGCTTGCTGGCTGTCAGTGTGCCACTATTTCGACGTCAGCTTTACCACGTATTTGTACACTAGCCGCGCCGTAGCCAATCGGCGCTCAGAATGAGACCAGGATTCGCCCCAGCAGCTCCATCGCCTGTTCACTCTGGGCATCCCAGGGATGGCCGTGGTTGAGCCGCGCGCAGTTGCGAAAGCGCCGGGTGGCGGAGAAGATCGGCCCCGGCGCCAGGCTGATGCCCTGGGCCAGGGCCAGCTGGAACAGCTGCAGCGAATCGACCTGCTCGGGGAATTCGAACCAGAGGAAGTAGCCGCCGCTGGGCCGGGTGACCCGGGTGCCGGCCGGGAAGTGCCGCGCGGCGGAGGCGAGCATCGCCCCCTGCTGGGTTTCCAGGGCGTGGCGCAGCTTGCGCAGGTGGCGGTCGTAGCCGCCGTGCTGCAGGTAGTCGGCAATCGCCGCCTGGGCCGGCACCGAAGGCGAGATGGTGGTCATCAGCTTGAGCCGGCTGATCTGCTCGGCATAACGCCCGCCGGCTACCCAGCCGACCCGGTAGCCCGGCGCCAGGCTCTTGGAGAACGAGCCGCAGTGCATCACCAGGCCGTCCGTGTCGAAGCTCTTCACCGGCTTGGGCGGCTGGCTGCCGTAGTACAGCTCGGCGTACACGTCGTCCTCGATCAGCGGCACCTGGTGCTGCTGCAACAGTGCGTACAGCGCCGCCTTCTTGCTGTCGCTCATGCTCGCGCCGAGCGGGTTCTGCAGGCTGCTCATGAACCAGCAGGCCTTGATCGGCAGACTGGCCAGGCGCTCGGCCAGCACGTCCAGGTCGATGCCCTCGCGCGGGTTGACCGGGATTTCCACGGCCTTGAGCTTGAGCCGCTCCAGCACCTGCAGGGTGGCGTAGAAGGCCGGTGCCTCAATGGCCACCAGGTCGCCGGGGCTGGTCACCGTCTGCAGGCACAGGTTCAGCGCTTCCAGGGCGCCGTTGCTGATCACCAGCTCGTCCAGCGGCAGGCGCACGCCGGCGACCATGTAGCGCAGGGCAATCTGCCGGCGCAGGTCGGGGTTGCCGCTGGTCATGTCGGCGATCACCGCATGGGCCGGCATGTCGCGCAGGGCGTGGGCCATGGAGCGCGCCAGGCGCGGTAGGGGAAACAGCTGCGGGCTGGGGAAGGCCGAGCCGAAGGGCACGGTGTGCGGGTCTTTCAGCGAGCCGAGCACGGAGAACACCAGCTCGCTGACGTCGACCTCGGTGGTCTGCGCCGCCTGCGCGCTG
This sequence comes from Pseudomonas sp. L-22-4S-12, assembly GCF_009799935.1. Taxonomy (NCBI): domain Bacteria; kingdom Pseudomonadati; phylum Pseudomonadota; class Gammaproteobacteria; order Pseudomonadales; family Pseudomonadaceae; genus Pseudomonas; species Pseudomonas sp. L-22-4S-12. The sequence continues at coordinate 321,941 of NZ_WELL01000002.1, forward strand.
GTCTCCGGTTCGGCCAGGGAATGCCGCGCCAGTTCGCGGACGAAATAGCCGGAGCGCGCTCGCGCCTGGATCAGCCCGCGGTCTTCCAGCAGGTAATAGGCCTGGAACACGGTGGACGGGCTGACCCCGTAGGTGCGGCTGGCATGGCGCACCGAGGGCACCTTCTCGCCGGGGGCGAGCACCCCGGCGCGGATCAGCTCGGCTATCTGGTCGGCGAATTTCTCGTAGCGCTTCATCGTATCCGTAGGTGCGGCCGGTGGTGGGCCACAGTCTACGGCGAGTTGCCGGCGCACGCTCGTCAGCGCCTGGCCGGGGCGATAAACATGCTCTGGGTCTGCGCGCTTTCACCGGTGTTGGCCAGGTTGCTGACCTCGAAACGAATCGGCATGGCCGTCGCGCTGGCCTGCTCGGCGAGCTGCACCAGGGTCACTGGCACGTCGAGGATTTCCCCCGGGGCCAGCAGCAATTGCCGGGGTGCGTTCAGGCGCAGGCCGGGGCTGTCGACCAGGGCCAGGCGGTAGCGCTGGGCCTGCTGGGTCTTGTTGATGATCTTGAGGCGGTAGGTGTTCTCGATCTGCCCGGCGGCGTTCTCGCGGTACATGCTGCGGTCCTTGGCGGCATCGATGGACACCAGCGAGCGCGCCTGCAGGGCCCAGGCGAAGGCACCGATCATCAGCGCCAGGGCCACGCCGTAGCCGACCAGGCGCGGGCGCAGCCAGTGGGTCTTGCCGCCTTGCAGCTCGCGCTCGGAACGGTAGCCGACCAGGCCTGTGGCATAGCCCATTTTGTCCATGATCGAGTCGCAGGCGTCGATGCAGGCGGCGCAGCCGATGCAGTCGATCTGCAGGCCGTCGCGGATGTCGATGCCGGTCGGGCAGACCTGCACGCACATCTGGCAGTCGATGCAGTCGCCCAGGCCCTCGGCCTTATGGTCGCTGCCTTTGCGGCGCGGGCCACGGCCTTCGCCGCGCTTGGCGTCGTAGGCGACCAGCAAGGTGTCCTGGTCGAACATGGCGCCCTGGAAGCGCGAGTAGGGGCACATGTGCACGCAGACCTTCTCGCGCAGCCAGCCGGCGTTGAGGTAGGTGGCGGCGGTGAAGAACAGCACCCAGAACAGCGTGGCGCCGTCGATCTGCAGGCTGAGCAGCTCTACGCTCAGTGCGCGGATCGGCGTGAAGTAGCCGATGAAGGTCAGCGCGGTGAGCAGGCTGACCGCCAGCCAGATGGCGTGTTTGGCACTGCGCCGCGTCAGTTTGCCCAGCGACCAGGGCGCGGCGTCCAGCTTGACCCGCTGGTGGCGTTCGCCCTCGGTGACTTTTTCCGCCCACATGAACACCCAGGTCCACACGCTCTGCGGGCAGGTGTAGCCGCACCAGATGCGCCCGGCCACCACCGTGGCGGTGAACAGGCCGAAGGCGGCGATGATCAGCAGCGCCGAGAGCAGGATGAAATCCTGCGGCCAGAAGGTCGCGCCGAAGATGTAGTAGCGGTGCTCGGCCAGGTTCCACAGCACGGCCTGGCGCCCGTCCCAGTCGAGCCAGGCGGTGCCGAAGAAGATCAGGAACAGCAGGCCCGCCCCATACAGGCGCAGATTGCGGAAACGGCCGCTGAAACTGCGGGTATGGATCGGCCCGCCGGCCTGGGACGGCGTCAGCCGCACAGGCTGGCTGACGTCGATGGATTCCACGATCCGCGCGGGGATGCGTTCGCTCATGACAGATGCCTCATCAAGCTTTTCTAAGATGGGGCTATGGTCGGCGCGTCAGCGGTTACATAACAGATTCAGGTTGAACGATAAAAAGCGGATCAGATGGAGCCCAGGTGCCTCGGTCGGGTAACTGGCTGCGCTGTTGGATGGACAGTTTTCTGAATGCAGTGGGTTCTAACCGGCGTTTGCGCTTGCTTGCGGCCATGCGCGGCTTACTCGCATCAATGTGCGGCTGTCTCCGGCCGCATTCTGATCTGCATCCACAGCTCCGTCTGGCACTCATCAAGCACATCGGTCAACTGCACCAGGTTAGGGGGCGACTTGGCCAGGAAAAGCGGCACGATACCCACGCCCAGCCCCAGGCTGACCAACTCAAGCACCGTCAGGATGCTGTTGACTCGGTACGTTGGCGCGACCTTGGGGAAATGCCGTTTGTGCCACAATGCCGAAGGGTGTTCGGGCAGCGCGTCGTCTGGAGCCACCCAAGGCGCCTTGCCTGCCTCGACATCGGCATAGCGCGTGATGTCCCCCGTGCTTCACGGCGAATAACGCCACCCGAATGGGGCCGACATGCTTACCTACCAGGTGTTGCGGTGGCCGCTTGGTGGCGCGCACGGCAATGTCTGCATCGCGGCGCGCCAGGCCTGGCTAGCTCACTGCCGGTGTGCAGCTCAAAGCACAGCAGAGGGTGCAGAGCCCTGAGGTCTTTAAGCGCGGGGGCCACCAAGCCATGCAGGATCGTATCGGTCGTGGTAATGCGCACAGTGCCGGAAACGTCTTCGGGGCGCAGCTGTGCGGCTGATCGCGCGGATTCCAGCGCTGTTTCCTGCAGTTCAGCGTGCTCGGCCAGTGACTGCGCCAGTTCTGAAGGTTGGTAACTGAGCTACTGTTGAAGCCACTCTCGTGGGCTCGCTCCAACCTTTCGACGAAATGCCCTGGCTAGCGCCGAAGGGCTTTCATAGCCCACTTCGTCGGCGATCAGCCCAATGGGACGTCCTTCCCGAAGTCGCTTCTGGGCCAGGCTGACCCTCCAGCTGAGCAAATAATCTGCCGGGGTTTTCCCCACCACCTTGCGGAACTGGGCTGCAAAGCTCGCGCGAGACATATTTGCTGCGCTTGCTAATTCACCCACCGACCAGGGTTTTGCCGGAGTGTCATGCATCAGGGTAATGGCCCGTGCCAGCCGCAAATCAGCCAGCCCTGCCATCATCCCCGTAGGCAGGCTTTGGTTCGCCATCATGTGTCGAAGGAGCTGGATCACCATCAGCTCGAACAATCGATTGAGGACGACATCACGGCCACATTCGTCGCCGAAGGCTTCTTCAAACAACCAGTCGAGGCTGCCCGTGAGGCCCGGCAGTTCACGCAGGGGCTTGACGATATAGTCCGGCAAGGCAAGGGTCAGCGGGTTATCGGCACCGCCATCAAAGAATAAGGTGGCACACACCAATTGGGCTTCGTCGACCTCTGTTGCCACCAGCTGATGTTGTTGCGGGCGAGCCACGAGCACCAGGCTCGGCTCTGCCAATTCGATGAGCTGATTGCGCTTATCCCTGAAGGTCAGGCGTCCCGAGCGCAATAAGTGCACGTGGCCGTAGCTGCCGTGGCCGTAGAGGTCAGTGGTGCCACAAAAACCGCCCTGGTGGAATGTGGCGGCATGCAGGTTGAAGTGTTTAAGCAGTGTGGATAGACGGTCCATTGCAGGCTCGATTTAGACGATCTGTTGCATAACATCGACGATCTGAAGCCGAAAATAAAGTCGTGGTCCCTAATATGAGTTCCAAGCTTGATCGACAAGCTCGTTGCTCAACCTACTGGAGAACACCCATGACTCGTATCGCCGCTCTCACTCTGGAACAGGCACCCGCTGGCTCACGCGCTTCCCTCGAAGGCATCCAGAAGGGTCTCGGATTTATTCCCAATGCCTTTAAAACATTGGCGCATGCACCGGCTGCATTGACTGGCTATCTGGCTCTGGCGCAAGCCCTGGGCAAGAGCTCACTGAGCGCTGCCGAACGTGAAGTTGCAGCGCTGGCGACCTCGCAAGTCAACGGCTGCGACTACTGCATCGCGGCCCACTCGTTCTTCGGTGCGAAGACCGGTTTGGGCGAGGACGACATTCGCCAGGCCCGCTCAGGCAAGCTGAGCGCAATTGCCACGCTGACCCGGCAGATCACCGAGAGCCGCGGCCAATTGACTGATGCTCAGATAGCCGCTGCGCACGAAGCCGGCCTTGCCGATGGCAAGATCGTTGAAGTGGTCGCCCAGGTGGCGCTGTTAACCCTGACCAATTACCTGAACAACATCGCTGCCACCGATATCGACTTCCCACCGTTGGCACACTGAGAGGGCCATCACCATGAGCCAAGTGACCATTTACACCACACAGCATTGCCCGTACTGCCTCAACGCAAAAAGTCTGCTGTCGCGCAAGGGGGTCAAGGCGGTCGAAATTGACGTTGAGACCTCACCCCAGCGTCTCGCGGAAATGCTGCAGCGCTCCCAGCGCAGAACTGTCCCGCAGATATTCATTGGCGACAGGCATGTCGGTGGTTTTGACGATCTGGCTGGCCTTGAGCGCAAGGGCGAACTGGATGCCTTGCTGCATGCTTGATGTTCTGATGTGCTCAGGCTGGCACCACCATCCTGAGCATATCTTTTGCGCTTTTGACTCAGCACAGCCAAACGCAGGGTCGAAAAGGCGCAACAGGCCTCGGCGCTTTCCCGTGGGCGCCTAGAGCCGCAGTCAGGTCTTGGTCTGAGTGGAAGCCACGCAGGGTGCATTCAATTGGCATAACAGTAGTTGGCGCGATAAATTATCGGCAACTGTCCTATGCTGCTGGAGAACGCCATGGCCACGCAAGACCCTTGCGCCGAACTGCTGCTCGATAACCAGCTGTGCTTTGCCCTGTATTCGACTTCGCTGCTGTTGACCAAGGTCTACAAGCCGCTGCTGCAGGAACTGGGCCTGACTTACCCGCAGTACCTGGCGATGATGGTGCTCTGGGAAGGGGATGGCATCACCGTCGGCGATATCAGCATCCGCCTGTTGACCGACCCCGGCTCCGTCACCCCATTGCTCAAGCGCCTGGAGGCTGAAGGCCTGCTCAAGCGCACTCGCAGCAGTGTCGACGAGCGTGTGGTCGAGCTGTTTCTCACCGATAAGGGCCGCGATCTGCGCGAGCAGGCCAAGCGCATCCCCGGCTGCATTCTCACCGCTACCCAGCAATCCGCTGCGGAACTCGGCGCCCTCAAGGCTGAACTGGTCGCTCTGCGCAGCAGCCTGCAACAGGCCGTGTAAGCACCCGGGCGACGAGCCGGTCGCCCGCGCCGGCAGCCTCGCCGTCCACATCGTCCTTAGGCGTTAATTCCCGCGCCGCTCAACGATTTCGCCCCGCCGCCCCGCTCGCAAACAACGCGCAACAGCCCGTCATTCCTCGCTTATGCCTGAGTAGGGCAGCGCTTATCGCTAAATTCTTAGAAATATATCTTGCGCGCTAAATTTATTGGTACTAGAGTTCGCTTCGTGGAACTGATTAGCGCGCAAAATATTTGCGCGAAGCGGCAACAGAGATCGGCAGTTATCTGCACCTGATCCAACAACCCCGAGAGTCGTGGAGAACCGTAATGAAAACCCTGATTGCCTTCACCGCCCTTGTTGTTCTTTCCGCCCCGGTTCTGGCTGACGACAGCCAGGCAGACGGCAAAGGCCTTTACCCGCACTGGTTGATCAGCCACGAAGGTTGATCGCCAGTGGACACCGCAACGCTCTAAAAAAACCCAGTCAAACAGCTCAAGAGGATTACCACCATGTCGATTCAAACCATTGCTTACCGTGCCTATGCAGAAGCCACCGGCGGCCGTGACGGCCGTGCCATCTCCTCCGACGGCGTGCTCGACGTCGCCCTGACCACTCCGAAAGAACTCGGCGGTGCCGGTGGCCAGGGCACCAACCCGGAGCAGCTGTTCGCGGCGGGCTACTCGGCCTGCTTTATCGGTGCGATGAAGTTCGTCGCTGGCCGCGACAAGCTGGCGATGCCAGCCGACGCCTCGATCGAAGGTGTCGTGGGCATCGGCGCGATCCCCAACGGTTTCGGCATCGAAGTCGAACTGCGCATCAGCCTGCCGGGCATGGACCGCGAGCAAGCGCAGACCTTGATCGACCGTGCGCACATCGTTTGCCCGTACTCCAACGCCACCCGCGGCAATATCGACGTCACCCTGACGCTGCTCGACTAGGCCTTGGCCTGACTGCTCAGGCTCAGTACCGCAAGCCCGGTGCGGAGCCTGACAAAACAGTTGAGGCGCTCTATTGCCCGCGCTCTGTGTGCCGAAGTACGGACTGATTCTCAGTCTGTCGCATCACCAATCTGATTCAGAGAAAGGAATTCATCATGCGTACTTTCGCGTTGCTTAAAACCGCTATTACCACCACCGCCCTGGCCTTGGGTGTAATGAGTTCTGCATTTGCAGCGCCAAGCGCCGGCGACAAGCCAACAGTCGTACTGGTGCATGGCGCATTTGCCGAGTCCGCCAGTTGGAACGGGGTCGCCACGCAACTGTTGGCCCAGGGCTACCCGGTAATAGCCGCCGCGAACCCGCTGCGCGGGGTCAAGTTCGATGCTGACTACGTGGCCAGTATCGTCGAGCACACCAGCGGCCCGGTAATTCTCGTCGGCCACTCCTATGGCGGCTCGGTCATCACCAATGCCGTGCAGGACAACGCGAACGTGAAGGCCTTGGTGTATGTCGCCGCATTCGCCCCCGACAAAGGCGAGACTGCCGTCGAACTGTCTGGCCGTTACCCCGGCAGCACCCTGGGGCCAACCCTGGGCGCGCCCGTGACCTTGCAGGACGGCAACAAGGACCTGTACATCCAGCAGGGTAAGTTCGCCCAGCAGTTTGCCGCCGATGTCGCCGCGCCCGAAGCGGCGCTGATGGCGGCAAGCCAACGCCCCATCACCGAACACGCCCTGCATGAAGCCTCAGGCGATCCGGCCTGGAAGCAACTGCCGTCCTGGTTCATCTATGGCTCGGCAGACAAGAACATTCCGGCAGCTGCGCTGAAGTTCATGGCAGAGCGCGCCGGGTCGAAGAAAACCGTGACTGTCCCTGGAGCCTCGCATGTGGTGATGACCTCCAACCCAGAGAAAGTCGCGGCCTTGATCATTGAAGCTGCCGAACAAACCGCCAACTGATCCCGGGGTTAACGCCCAGCCATGGGGCTTTTAACGCCCCATGGCCCAGCCCCAAGGTCAGGCGCTCGTCACGGCGTGATCAGCCGTTGTCCCGCTGAGAACGCCCCTGGTGGCCTATCCCGATCTGAATCGCCACGATCTCATTCAAGGAGCAATACCATGACCCGTATTCTCGTTTCCGGCCTGCTGGCTCTCGCGGTCAACAGCGCCTTCGCTGCCGGTAGTCCCGGAGTGGAAACCACCACTCAAGGTTTCCTCAATGCCCTCGCCGCTGGCGGTGGCACGCCGTTGGAGCAGATGACGCCCCAAGACGCCCGCGCCGTATTGGTCGGTGCGCAGGCTGGGGTCAAGGTTGATGTGTCCGGCATCAAGGTGGTCGACAAGACCATCGAGGTCGGTGGCCAGTCGATCCAGCTCAAAGTGGTCCGTCCAGCCGATGCCAAGGGCACGCTGCCGGTCTTCATGTTCTTTCACGGCGGCGGCTGGGTACTCGGTGACTATCAGACCCACGAACGCCTGATCCGAGACCTGGTGGTGGGCTCTGGCGCTGCGGCGGTGTATGTCGATTACACCCCGTCACCGGAAGCCAAATACCCGACCGCCATCAACCAGGCCTACGCCGCCACCCAATGGGTGGCGCAGAACGGCGCGCAGATTGGTGTCGACGGCAAACGCCTGGCGGTAGCCGGCAACAGCGTGGGCGGCAACATGGCCGCAGTGGTCAGCCTGCTGGCCAAGGACAAAGGCACCCCGGCGATCAAGTTCCAGCTGTTGCTGTGGCCGGTAACCGACGCCAACTTCAACAATGCCTCCTACAACCAGTTTGCCGAGGGCCACTTCCTCAGCAAGAGCCTGATGCAGTGGTTCTGGAACAACTACACCACGGATCCGAAACAGCGCGCCGAGATCTACGCCTCGCCGCTGCAGGCGTCGGTAGAGCAGCTGCAAGGCTTGCCGGACACCCTGGTGCAGACTGCCGAGTTCGACGTACTGCGTGACGAAGGTGAAGCCTATGCGCGCAAACTGGATGCAGCCGGGGTCAAGGTGACCTCCGTGCGCTACAACGGCATGATTCACGACTTCGGCTTGCTCAACGTGATCAGCCCGATCCCAGGCACGCAAAGCGCCATGCAGCAAGCCGCTGCCGCGCTGAAAGCCAAGCTCAAGTAACCTGAAGCACGATCAAGCGCCCCAGTACGTTCAGCGTGCTGGGGCGTTCTGCTGTGTAGATTTTTCTTGGTGCTCGCTTGCGGCGACTCTCGGCGGCTGACACCTCATCAATCAGCGCACTATGCCGCTCTGTTTTCTCCCGCTGTAGAGCAGCCTCACAGCATCTGCTCCGTATTTTAATCGCCGATCTGAGTCTGTTCTGTTTGCGTCTTGCCAGGCCATAGTCCGCTACTCTTGAACCCGCCGTGCGGGTGGTTGATGAGGTGGCGGGATGTATCAGTACGACGAATACGACCACGCGCTGGTGCGCGAGCGGGTCGCCCAGTTTCGCGACCAGGTGCAGCGGCGCCTGAGCGATGAGCTGAGCGAGGAGGAGTTCCTGCCGCTGCGCCTGCAGAACGGCCTGTACCTGCAGAAGCACGCCTACATGCTGCGGGTGGCGATTCCCTACGGCACCCTGTCGTCGAGCCAGTTGCGCACCCTGGCGTGGATTGCCCGCGAGCACGACCGCGGCTACGGCCACCTGACCACGCGGCAGAACATCCAGTTCAACTGGATCGAGCTTGAGCAGGTGCCGGACATCCTCGAACGGCTGGCGGCGGTGCAGATGCACGCCATCCAGACCTCCGGCAACTGCGTGCGCAACGTCACCACCGAGGCCTTCGCCGGGGTCGCGGCCGACGAGATCCTCGACCCGCGGCCGCTGGCGGAAATCCTCCGCCAGTGGTCGACGGTCAACCCGGAATTCCTGTTTCTGCCGCGCAAGTTCAAGATCGCCCTGTGCGCAGCGGCCGAGGACCGCGCGGCGGTGCAGGTGCACGATATCGGCCTGCAGCTGTACCGCGACGCCAGCGGCGAGTTGCTGCTGCGCGTGCTGGTCGGCGGCGGCCTGGGGCGCACGCCGATCATCGGCGTGCAAATCCGCGAGGGCCTGGCGTGGCGCCACACCCTGAGCTACGTCGAGGCCATCCTGCGCGTATACAACCGCCACGGCCGGCGCGACAACAAGTACAAGGCGCGCATCAAGATTCTGGTCAAGGCCCTGGGCATCGAGGCCTTCGCCCGCGAGGTGGAGGAGGAGTGGGCGACGATCAAGGATGGTCCGGCCGAACTCACCGAGGCGGAATACCAGCGGGTGGCCGCGCACTTCCAGCCACCGGCCTACGCCACCCTGGCCGATGGCGGCGTGCAGCCGCTGGAACAACCACACGACCCGCACTTCGCCCGCTGGTTGGCGCGCAACGTGCGCCTGCACAAGGTGCCGGGCTACGCCAGCGTGGTGCTGTCGAGCAAACCGGGTGCGGCGTTGCCGCCGGGTGATATCACCGCTGCGCAGATGGACGCGGTGGCCGACTGGGCCGAGGCTTTCGGTTTCGGCGAAATTCGCGTGGCCCACGAGCAGAACCTGGTGCTGCCGGATGTGCGCCAGACTGAGCTGTATCACCTCTGGCAGCTGGCTACGGCAGCGGGCCTGGCCACGCCAAACATCGGCCTGCTCAGCGATATCATCGCCTGCCCGGGCGGCGACTACTGCGCGCTGGCCAACGCCAAGTCGATCCCCATCGCCCAGGCCATCCAGCAGCGTTTCGAGGACCTCGACTACCTGCACGACATCGGCGAGCTGAGCCTGAACATCTCCGGCTGCATGAACGCCTGCGGCCACCACCATATCGGCAACATCGGCATCCTCGGCGTGGATAAGAACGGCAGCGAGTGGTACCAGATCACCCTCGGTGGCGCCCAGGGCCACGGCGCGGCGCTGGGCAAGGTGATCGGCCCAGCGTTCGGCGCCGACGAGGTGCCGGCGGTGATCGAGGGCCTGATCCAGGTCTACCTGCAGCAGCGTGCGGTGGGCGAGCCCTTCGTCGACTGCGTGGCGCGCATCGGCCTGGAGCCGTTCAAGCAGCGGGTCTACCGCCAGCAGGAGGTGCCGGCATGAACAACCTGATCAGGCTGGTGGATGGCGCGGCGCGGCTGGTTGACGACGACCCCTGGCAGCTGCTGCGCGAGGGCCTGGAGCCGGCCGGGGCAGGGCCGCTGATCGTGCCGCTGGCGCAGTGGCTGCAGCGCCGCGACCCGGCACAGGGCCTGTGGCTGGCGCCCGACGATGACGCCGAGAGCGTGCGCGGGTGGCTGGCGGAGCTGCCGCTGATCGCCGTGGACTTCCCGACCTTCCGCGATGGCCGCGGCTACAGCCAGGCCTACCTGCTGCGTACGCGCCTGGGCTGGGGCGGCGAGCTGCGGGCGGTGGGCGATGTGCTGCGCGACCAGCTCAGCCATATGCGCCAGTGCGGTTTCGACGCCTTCGCCGTGCGCGCCGACAAATCGGCGCAGGACGCGCTCAAGGGCCTGGCCGGCATGAGCGTGCTCTATGGCCGCTCGGTGATCGAGCCGCGGCCGCTGTTCCGCCGCCGTTGAGCGTACCCTGCCAAAGCGCGGCGTGGCCGGCTTCCGCGCGCCGGTCGGGCTGGAAACTTTCGCGTCTGCGAATGGCTCCTGACCTGTCGCTCAGCAAGAAATCCATCTATACCTGACAGGTACGCCAGTACCTCTTGGACGAAGAGCTGTGGGCGCCTGTCGTTCTCTCCTAGGCGCGTGGCATGACGTTCGTGTCGCAGGTCGCTCCGGCTGCCCGCGCACCCAGGTCAGGAGAAAGGGATTTGATCAGTGCGAAGACCCGGGGCCGGCGCAGGCGTGCCACCTCCCAGCTGCTGCGGCTGGTGTGGCCCTTTGTCGTGGTGGTTCTGCTGCAGTCGTTGCTGGCCGGTGGCAGCCTCTACCTGCTGTCCGCCGTGCGTGGCTACGTGGGCGGTGAGAGCCTGTGGTCGAAAGGCCTGAAGGATGCCATCCATCATCTCGATCTCTACGCGCAGACCCAGTTTCCCGAGCATTTCCAGGCCTACCGCGAGGCGGTAGCCGTGCCGCTGGGCGACCATGCCTTTCGCCTGGCCATGCACCGGGTCCCGCCCGATCTGCCCGCGGCGCGGGCCGGCATCCTACAGGGCAAGAACCACCCGGACGACGTCGAGGCGATGATCTGGCTGTTCCGCCACTTCCAGAACGTCAGCTACCTGCGCCAGGCCATCGAGCAGTGGACCCTGGGCGACCGCTACATCGCCGAGCTGACCGCGCTGGCCGCCGAGGTGCATGCCAGCGTGGCCCGCGGCCAGCCGAGCTCGCGCCAGGTGATCGACTGGCAGGCGCGCATCGAGCTGATCAACAACGGCGCCACGCCGGCGGCCGAGGCCTTCTCCAGCATTCTCGGCGAGGCCTCGCGGGTGGTGCTGCGCCTGCTGATCTGGCTCAACCTGCTCGTCGCCATCCTGCTGATCGGCCTGGTGCTGCTGCGCACGCGCAAGCTGCTGAACCAGCGCCAACGGGCCGACCACGCCCTGGAGCGCGAGAAGCTGCGCGCCCAGGTGACCCTGGCGGCGATCGGCGATGCAGTGATCAGCCTCGACCAGCAGGGCCTGATCGCCTACATGAACCCCACCGCCGAGCAGCTCACCGGCTGCCGGGTCGAGCAGGCCCGCGGCCAGGCCTTCGATGCGCTGTTCTCGATCGTCGACGAGCAGCCCGGCGCCGCCGGCGAGCCGCTGCTGCAGACGCTGCTGGCCGGCAACAGCCGCAGCATCTGCGACCACAGCAAGCTGATCGTGCGCCCGGACGGCAGTGCGGTGGCGGTCAACCTGGTCGGCACGCCGATCCTCAGCGAAGGCCGGGTCAGCGGCGCGGTGATGGTGCTGCACGACATGACCCGCGAACGCCAGTTCGTTGCCAGCCTGTCCTGGCAGGCCAGCCACGATGCGCTGACCGGCCTGGTCAACCGCCGCGAGTTCGAATACCGCCTGGCCCAGCTGCTGGAGCGCCTGCAGCACGAGCAGCGCCGGCATGCGCTGATGTTCCTCGACCTGGACCAGTTCAAGCTGGTCAACGACACCAGCGGCCACGCCGCCGGCGACGAGCTGCTGCGCCAGGTCTGCGGCGAGCTGCAGCACCACCTGCGCGAGGGCGACACCTTGGCCCGCCTGGGCGGCGACGAGTTCGGCATCATCCTGGAAAACTGCCCGGCGGAGGCCAGCGAGCGGATTGCCGAGGCCCTGCGCAAGTCGGTGCAGGACCTGCGCTTCGTCTGGAGCGGGCGGCCCTTCGCGATCAGCATCAGCATCGGTCTGGTGCAGATCAGCGAAGGCCACAGCAGCCTGGAGTCGCTGCTGCGCACCGCCGACATGGCCTGCTACACGGCCAAGGAAAAGGGCCGCAACCGCGTGCATGCCTACCAGCCGGACGACTCCGAGCTGTCCCAGCGGGTCGGCGAGATGAGCTGGGTGCAGCGCATCCACACGGCCCTGCAGGAAGACCGCTTCCGCCTCTATGCCCAGCGCATCCTCGCCCTGGGCGAGGAGCCGGGCGGCGTGCACATGGAGATCCTCCTGCGCCTGGAGGACGAGGATGGCCAGCTCATCGGCCCCGGCAGCTTCATTCCGGCGGCCGAGCGCTACGGCCTGATGCACCGGATCGATCGCTGGGTGCTGCGCAGCACCCTGCAGGCCCTGGCCGAGCAGCTGGCCAGCGGCACCCTGCAGGACAACGCCACCTGCGCCGTCAACCTGTCGGGGGCGAGCATCGGCGACGCCGAGTTCCTCGACTTCATCCGTCAGCAGTTCGCCAGCCAGCCGGTACCGCCGCGGATGATCTGCTTCGAGATCACCGAAACCACGGCGATCACCAACCTGGCCGAGGCCACGCGCTTCATCGGCGAGCTCAAGGGCCTGGGTTGCCGCTTCTCGCTGGATGACTTCTGCGCCGGCATGTCGTCCTTCATGTACCTCAAGCACCTGCCGGTGGACTATCTGAAGATCGACGGCAGCTTCGTCCGCGACCTGCTGGAAGACCCCATCGACCGGGCCATGGTCGAGGTGATCAACCATATCGGTCATGTCATGGGCAAGCTGACCATCGCCGAGTTCGTCGAGTCGGCGGAGATCCTCAAGGCCCTGCGCGAAATCGGCGTCGACTACGCCCAGGGCTACGTGGTCACCCGGCCGCAGCCCTTCGCCGTGCTCGCCGCATCGCTGGCACAGGAGCAGGCGGTGCCGGCCGACTAAGGCGCGGGCACCGCTGGCCGGCCTCTCGCCGCCAGGGTGCCGAGCTGGCGCCGAACGGTCCGCGGGCATGGACGGCATGAGGCGATTTCGCCCCATTCCACCCCCTGCGACAGTAGCGCTGGCAGGCTGGCGTACCGCCTTGTAAACAAATCATTACGCCGGCGGGTGGGGAATAGGCCGTCGGCCGGCTTTTTGGCGGCTGTCAGGAATACTTGCCAGATCGGCCGGCCGGCCGGCCGCACTGCGCGAACCGGGCGGCTTGTTCGCACCCCGGCCGCGGGTTGTCATGGGGCTATCCACAGCGCGCTGCCGTCAGGGCAGGGTGCATGCCTACAACAACAACGAGGAGGCCGGATGAACGCCGTGGCCAAGATCGAGCAGCACAATCCCATTGGTACCGACGGTTTCGAATTCGTCGAATACACCGCCCCGACCGCGGAAGGCATCGAGCAGCTGCGCCAGCTGTTTACCGCCATGGGTTTCACCGAAACCGCCAAGCACCGCTCCAAGCAGGTCTGGCTGTTCCAGCAGAACGACATCAACTTCGTCCTCAACGGCAGCCCCACCGGCCATGTCCGTGAGTTCGGCCTCAAGCACGGGCCCAGCGCCTGCGCCATGGCCTTCCGGGTGAAGAACGCGGCCCAGGCCGCCGCCTATGTCGAGGCCCAGGGCGCCAAGCTGGTCGGCAGCCACGCCAACTTCGGCGAGCTGAACATCCCCTGCGTCGAGGGCATCGGCGGCTCGCTGCTGTATCTGGTCGACCGCTATGGCGACAAGACCATCTACGACGTCGACTTCGAGTACATCGAAGGCCGCACGCCGCAGGACCACGCGGTCGGCCTGCAGGCCATCGACCACCTGACCCACAACGTCAAGCGCGGGCAGATGGACGTCTGGTCCGGCTTCTACGAGCGCATCGCCAACTTCCGCGAGATCCGCTACTTCGACATCGAAGGCAAGCTCACCGGCCTGCTGTCGCGCGCCATGACCGCACCGTGCGGCAAGATTCGCATCCCGATCAACGAGTCGGCCGACGACAAGTCGCAGATCGAGGAATTCATCCGCGAGTACCACGGCGAAGGCATCCAGCACATCGCCCTGTCCACCGACGACATCTACGCCACCGTGCGCCAGCTGCGCGCCAACGGCGTGGAATTTCTCAGCACCCCGGACACCTACTACGCCAAGGTCGACAGCCGCGTCGCCGGCCACGGCGAGCCGACCGAGGTGCTGCGCGAGCTGAATATCCTGATCGACGGCGCGCCAGGCGACGACGGCATCCTGCTGCAGATCTTCACCCACACGGTGATCGGCCCGATCTTCTTCGAGATCATCCAGCGCAAGGGCAACCAGGGCTTCGGCGAGGGCAACTTCAAGGCGCTGTTCGAGTCCATCGAGGAAGACCAGCTGCGCCGTGGCGTGATCTGAGGATGAGCGCCTTGTTCAGACCCCTGTGGTGCGCACGGCGCACCCTACCTGGAGCTTCGCGATGAGCCGTAACTGGATCAGCTTCCCCCTGCGTGAAGGCGAGTGCTCGCGCCAGGCGCACTGCGACTTCCCGCAGGGCACCTACGAGCGCGAGATGGGCCGCGAGGGCTTCTTCGGCCCGGTGACCCAGCTGCACCACAAGCATCCGCCCACCGGCTGGATCGACTGGCAGGGTCCGCTGCGCCCGCACGCCTTCAACTTCAATAAGATTGCCAGCGAGCGCGACTGCCCGCTGGAGGCGCCGCTGACCCTGCACAATGCCGACGTCAAGCTGCGCGTGTGGAAGACCCACGGCGCCATGCGCCACCTGGTGCGCAACAGCGACGGCGACGAGCTGCTGTTCGTGCATGACGGCGCCGGGCACTTCTACTGCGACTTCGGCCACCTGGAATACCGCGACGGCGATTACCTGGTGATCCCGCGCGGCACCGCCTGGCGAATCGAGCCGACGGCGCCGAGCCATTTCCTGCTGATCGAGAACACCGACGGCGCCTATCAACTGCCGGACAAGGGCCTGCTCGGCCCGCAGGCGATCTTCGACCCGGCAGTGCTCGACCATCCGCGCATCGATGCCGCCTTCAAGGCCCAGCAGGACGAAAACCCCTGGCAGATCCGGATCAAGCGGCGCGAGCAGATCACGACCGTGACCTACCCCTACAACCCGCTGGATGTGGTCGGCTGGCACGGCGACAACACCGTGGTGCGCCTCAACTGGCGCGACATCCGCCCGCTGATGAGCCATCGCTACCACCTGCCGCCCTCGGCGCACACCACCTTCGTCGCCAATGGCTTCGTCGTCTGCACCTTCACCCCGCGGCCGATCGAGTCCGATCCGGGCGCGCTGAAGGTGCCGTTCTTCCACAACAACGACGACTACGACGAGGTGCTGTTCTACCACCGCGGCAACTTCTTCAGCCGCGACAACATCGAGGCCGGGATGGTCACCTTCCACCCCTGCGGCTTCCCCCACGGCCCGCACCCCAAGGCGCTGAAGAAGGCCACGGAAGACCCGGCGACCTTCGCCGAGGAAGTGGCGGTGATGATCGACACCCGCCGCGCCCTGGAAGTGGCCGAAGCCGCCGCCGGCGTGGACGTGCCCGAATACGTGAACTCCTGGCGTGCGCCGGGGAAACAAGGCTGAACAAACCGGTAGGAGCC
The DNA here is from genome assembly GCF_009799935.1 of Pseudomonas sp. L-22-4S-12. Classification (NCBI taxonomy): domain Bacteria; kingdom Pseudomonadati; phylum Pseudomonadota; class Gammaproteobacteria; order Pseudomonadales; family Pseudomonadaceae; genus Pseudomonas; species Pseudomonas sp. L-22-4S-12. The sequence continues at coordinate 337,771 of NZ_WELL01000002.1, forward strand.
AGCTTGCTGGCGATGCTGTTGACCTGCTGATCGCCAGCAAGCTGGCTCCTACACATTGACGGAAACTGCTTATGAAACTCGCATCACTGAATCAAGGCCGCGACGGTGTACTCGTCGTGGTATCCCGCGACCTGACCCGCGCGGTCAAGGTGCCGCAGATTGCCGCCACCCTGCAGTCCGCCCTGGACGACTGGGCGATCAAGCGCCCGCAGCTGGAGGCGACCTACCAGCGCCTCAACGATGGCCTGGAGGCGGACGCCTTCGCCTTCGACCAGGCCGCCTGCCACAGCCCGCTGCCGCGTGCCTATCACTGGGCCGACGGCAGTGCCTACGTCAACCACGTCGAGCTGGTGCGCAAGGCGCGTGGCGCCGAGATGCCGGAATCCTTCTGGCACGACCCGCTGATGTACCAGGGCGGCGCCGACAGCTTTATCCCGCCACACAGCCCGATCCTGATGGCCGACGAGGCCTGGGGCATCGACCTGGAAGCCGAGATCGCGGTGATCACCGACGACGTGCCGATGGGCGCCAGCGCGGCCGAGGCCGCCGGGCATATCCAGCTGCTGATGCTGGTCAACGACGTGTCGCTGCGCAACCTGATCCCCGGCGAGCTGGCCAAGGGCTTCGGCTTCTACCAGAGCAAGCCGTCGTCGAGCTTCTCGCCGGTGGCGGTGACCCCGGACGAGCTGGGCGACGCCTGGCAGGGCGGCAAGGTGCATCGCCCGCTGGTCTCGCATATCAACGGCGCGCTGTTCGGCCAGCCGGATGCCGGCACCGACATGACCTTCAACTTCCCGACCCTGGTCGCCCATGCCGCCAAGACCCGTCCGCTGGGCAGCGGCAGCATCATCGGCTCGGGCACCGTGTCGAATTACGACCGCAGTGCCGGTTCTTCCTGCCTGGCGGAGCAGCGCATGCTGGAAATCGTCGAGCAGGGCGAAGCCAAGACGCCGTTCCTCAAGTTCGGCGACCGGGTGCGCATCGAGATGTTCGACGCCAGCGGCCACAGCATCTTCGGCGCCATCGACCAGGCGGTGGAGCGCTATGAGCACTGAGCTGACGCTCTACGGCTACTGGCGCTCCAGCGCCGCCTACCGGGTGCGCATCGCCCTCAACCTCAAGGGCCTGGCCTACCAGCAGGTGGCGGTGCACCTGGTCAAGGACGGCGGCCAGCAGCACGCGGCCGACTATCGGGCGCTCAACCCCCAGGGCCTGGTGCCGCTGCTGGTGGACGCCGGCAATGGCGGGGTGCGCATCGGCCAGTCGCTGGCCATCCTCGAATACCTCGACGAGGTGTTCCCGGTACCGGCGCTGCTGCCGGCCGACCCGGCACAGCGCGCCCAGGTGCGCGCCCTGGCCCTGCATATCGCCTGCGACATCCACCCGCTGAACAACCTGCGCGTGCTGCAGTACCTGTCCGGCGAACTGGGCGCCAGCGACGAGGCGAAGAACGCCTGGTACCGCCACTGGGTCGACAGCGGCCTGGCGGCGGTGGAGCAGGGCCTGGCCGTGCTCGGCGGGCGTCTGTCGCTGGGCGAGCGCCCCGGTTACCTGGAAGCCTGCCTGATCCCGCAGCTGTACAACGCGCGGCGCTTCGAGTGTGACCTCAGCGCTTATCCGCGCATCCTCGCTATCGCGGCGCGCTGCGAAACTCTCGATGCCTTCAAACAGGCCGCTCCGGAGGTGCAGCCCGACGCGCAATAAGGAACACCCACCTTGCCTAGCTCCGCCGTGCCACAAGCGCGGCGGGTTCGATCCCCGTCACGATAAAAACAACAGGTGACGCATGACCCGTGAAAAACCGAAGAACCTCTGGCTCTCGCGCTGGGGTTTCATCCTCGCTGCAACCGGCTCCGCCGTGGGCCTGGGCAATATCTGGAAGTTCCCCTACATCACCGGCGAATACGGCGGTGGTGCCTTCGTCCTGATGTACCTGGCCTGCATCCTGGCCATCGGCATCCCGGTGATGATGACCGAGATCGCCCTCGGCCGGCGTGGCCGCGGCAGCCCGATCGACGCCATCGCCCGCGTGGTGCGCGAGAACAACAGCAACCCGCTGTGGAAGAGCGTCGGCCTGATGGCCATGCTCGCCGGCTTCATGATCCTGTGTTTCTACGTGGTGGTGGCCGGCTGGGCCTTCGCCTACACGTGGAAGATGGCCTCCGGGGCCCTGGCCGCGCCCAGCGTGGATGCCCTGGCCCAGGTGTTCGAAACGCACAACGCCAGCCCCTGGCAGCTGGGCGGCTGGAGCGTGCTGGTGGCGCTGCTGACCCTGTGGATCGTCGGCAAGGGCGTGCAGGCCGGAGTGGAGAAGGCCTTCCGCTGGATGATGCCGGGGCTGGCGCTGATGCTGATCGTGCTGGTCGGCTATGCCTGGACCAGCGGCAGCTTTACCCAGGGCTTCGCCTTCCTGTTCACCTTCGATGCCTCGAAGATCACCGGTGAAGCGCTGCTGGCGGCCCTCGGCCATGCCTTCTTCACCCTCAGCCTGGCGTCCGGCGCCATCCTCACCTATGGCTCCTATATTCCGGACGGCCAGTCCATCGCCCGCACCACCTTCATCGTCGCCATCGCCGACACCTGCGTGGCGCTGCTGGCCGGCCTGGCGATCTTCCCGGTGATCTTCGCCAATGGCATGGACCCCAGCGCCGGTCCTGGCCTGATCTTCATGAGCCTGCCGCTGGCTTTCCAGCAGATGCCGTTCGGTACGGTGTTCGGCGTGCTGTTCTTCGCCATGGTCTCGGTCGCCGCGCTGACCTCGGCCATTTCGATGATCGAGGCGCTGGTCGCCTACCTCAACGAGAAGCACGGCATCAGCCGGGTCAAGGCGGCCGCCGGTTCCGGCGCGCTACTGCTGGTGATCAGCCTGCTGGCGATGCTCTCGTTCAACGTCGGCGCCGAGTGGAAGCTGTTCGGCTTCACCCTGTTCGATGGCCTGGACTACCTGACCTCGCGCTGGATGATGCCGCTGGGCGGGATCTGCATGGTGATCCTCGCCGGCTACTGCCTGCGCAGCGAGATCATGCGTGACGAGCTGGGCCTGGCGCCGGCCGGCTATGCCCTGTGGCTGTTCATGGTGCGCTACGTCAGCCCGGTGCTGATTCTCATGGTGTTCCTGCATGCCCTCGGCTGGCTGGGTTTCGACCCGATCGCCCAGTGGTACTGGATCGCCGGCGCGATTGGCGCCCTGGCCCTGCTCGGCGAACTGTTGGCGCCGCGCGTGCGCCATGAGCTGGCGCTGCGCTAAAGCTGTGTGATGGATGAAAACCCCGCTGCGGCGGGGTTTTTGTTGCGCTCTTGCTTCGTGGGAGCGAATTCATTCGCGATGGGGAACGCTCGGTGCCGCCTGCTTTCGCGAATGAATTCGCTCCCACAGAGAGACAGTGTGTCCGGCGGGATGGAGCAGGCAGGGGCGTGTTGAATTGTTCCTTAATCCCACCTGAGGGATATCTCCTCTGCCGCGTGCCGAGGAGGCATGGCCTGTTCGTTGGCCACTATCCATCCAAGCTGCAGCGCAGTTGCGCCCTTTCTTCGTGGGAGCGAATTCATTCGCGATGGGGAGCGCTCGGTGCCGCCTGCTTTCGCGAATAAATTCGCTCCCACAGAAGCGCTGCGCCCTGCGTCTGCGCAACTCGCCGGCCTGATCCCGGGGTGTATACTGCAACCCGCCCAGCATGGCTCAAGGTCAGGCGGGCCGCGGCCTATCGCTCAGAATATCTCTGCTGGATCACGAGTCCGGCGGCTCATTTCGACAGTCAGGTGACCCCATGCCTTGCACTTGCCTTGCCCTCCGTCCGCTGCGGAGCCTTCGCTGATGTCCGAACATCTGCACGCCGGCCCGCTCAAGCGCGGCCTGAAGAATCGTCATATCCAGCTGATCGCCCTCGGCGGCGCCATCGGCACCGGCCTGTTCCTCGGCTCGGCCGGGGTGCTGCAGAGCGCCGGGCCGTCGATGATTCTCGGCTATGCGATCGGCGGTTTCATCGCCTTCCTGATCATGCGCCAGCTCGGCGAGATGATCGTCGAGGAGCCAGTGGCCGGTTCCTTCAGCCACTTCGCCCACAGCTACTGGGGGCCGTTCGCCGGTTTCCTCTCCGGCTGGAACTACTGGGTGCTCTACGTGCTGGTGGGCATGGCCGAGCTCACCGCGGTGGGCAAGTACGTGCAGTACTGGTACCCGGGGATTCCCACCTGGGCCACGGCGGCGGCGTTCTTCGTGCTGATCAACGCGATCAACCTGGTCAACGTCAAGGCCTTCGGCGAGACCGAGTTCTGGTTCGCCATCATCAAGGTGGCGGCGATCATCGGCATGATCGTCCTCGGCTGCTACCTGCTGTTCAGCGGTGCTGGCGGCGAGCAGGCGAGCATCACTAACCTGTGGAGCCACGGCGGCTTCTTCCCCAATGGCGTCAGCGGCCTGGTGATGATGATGGCGATCATCATGTTCAGCTTCGGCGGCCTGGAGTTGGTCGGCATCACCGCCGCCGAAGCGGATCAGCCGAAGACGGTGATCCCCAAGGCGATCAACCAGGTGGTCTACCGCATCCTGATCTTCTACATCGGCGCGCTGACCGTGCTGCTCTCGCTCTACCCCTGGGACAGCCTGGTGCAGACCCTCACCGCCGGCGGCGACGCCTATGGCAGCAGCCCGTTCGTGCAGATCTTCTCGCTGATCGGCAGCGACACCGCCGCGCACATCCTCAACTTCGTGGTGCTCACCGCCGCGCTGTCGGTCTACAACAGCGGCGTGTACTGCAACAGCCGCATGCTCTACGGCCTGGCCGAGCAGGGTGACGCGCCCAAGGCGCTGATGAAGGTCAACAACCGCGGCGTGCCGGTGCTGGCCATCGGTATTTCGGCGGCGGTGACCCTGCTCTGCGTGGTGGTCAACTACCTGGCGCCGAAGGGCGCGCTGGAGTTGCTGATGTCGCTGGTGGTGGCGTCCCTGGTGATCAACTGGGCGATGATCAGCCTGACCCACATCAAGTTCCGCAAGGCCATGCAGGTCAGGGGCGTGGAGCCGAGCTTCAAGGCCTTCTGGTTCCCGCTGAGCAACTTCATCTGCCTGGCCTTCGTGCTGTTCATCCTCGGCGTGATGCTGCTGATTCCGGGCATCCAGGTATCGGTGTATGCGATGCCGGTGTGGGTGCTGTTTATCTGGGTCTGCTACCGGATCAAGCTGGCGGCCGGCGCCGCGCTACCCGGCCGGGGCTGAACGCCACGTCCGTAAAGGACGCCCGGCTCAGGCCGGGTTTTTTCATAGCTATGTACCTGTTACGCGTTGCTACGCCGCGCTGTTGTTTGGCTCAAACGCTCGCGGTGGCTGCTCTGGCTGTTCGTGGGAGCGAATTCATTCGCGATCAGGGCCTACGCCGAGCTGCCTGTTTATCGCGGATAAATCCGCTCCCACTAAAGCTCGATGGCCTGTGCAACACGGAACTGGTACATAGCCTTTTTCATGCTTCAGGGCTTGTGGTTCAGCGCCTCGGCCCAGCTCAGCAACTGCACCGGCTCGCGCTCGTCCCAGATGCGCTGCCAGAGCACCAGCAGGCGCGCCGGCTCGCCCCGGCTGAAGGGCAGGCGTTCGACCTGGGCCAGCGGCTGCCAGCGGCCATCGCGCTGTTCGGCGAAGATGAAACGGAACGGGTGGTAGCCGGTCATGCCCAGGCGCAGGTCGGTGACGATCAGCTGCTCGCCGATCCGGTCGTAGCGCAGCACGCCATGGGTGAACCAGGCCAGCCGCGCATGCTGCGGTGAGTGGCGCAGCGCAGTGCCCAGGGTCGTGCCGCGGGGGATGCGCTCCAGCCGCGGCGGCGCGTTGTCGAGCCAGCCGACCAGGGCTTCGTGGTAGTCCTCGCCGTCCAGCACTATCACCCGCCAGAGCAGGCTGTTGAACGGCGTGGGGGTGCTGAACAGCTGTTCGGCCTGGATGCCGCGCTGGGCCAGGACCTGCTCGACCTTCTGCTCGGCCATGGCCTTGCCGCCCAGGCTGAAGGCCAGGTACAGGCTGGACAGGCCCAGGGCGCAGAGCACCAGCCACTGCGGGCGCTCGCGCAGGCCGCGCAATAGCCCGACCAGCACCGCCACCAGCAGTGGCAGGGTATACAGCGGATCGATGATGAACACCGAGGACCAGGCCACCGGCGGCGTGGCCAGGGGCCACAACAGCTGGGTGCCGTAGCTGGTGAAGGCGTCCAGCAGCGGGTGGGTGATCAGCACCAGCCAGATGGCGAAGAACAGCCGGCGCGTCGAGTAGCTGGGGTCGGGTCGCAGGCGCCTGGCAATCAGGGTGATGAACAGGGCTAGGGCGCTGAGCACCAGCAGCGAGTGGCTGAAGCCGCGGTGGTAGGTCATGTCGGCTACCGCGTCGCCGTAGTCGATCAGTACATCGAGGTCGGGCAGGGTGCCGAGCATGGCGCCGTACAGCAGGGCGCGGCGGCCCTGCCAGCGGCCGAGCAGCGCGCCCTGGACGCTGGCACCGAGTAGCGCCTGGGTGATCGAGTCCATTCTGTTAGTCCCGAGAAAGAAATCACAGGCTTAACTTACCGCCGAGGCGAATGCCTGACAGCGCAGAAATTCCGACTAAAAATTTCAGGGCCCTGTCGATCTTGCCCCACGCGCTTCGACTACTGGCAGGAGCCGCCCAAAGGCGCGGCCTTTATCTGAGGAAAAGGAGAGCAACGATGCGATTCATGGTGATAGTCAAGGCCACCGCCGACTCGGAAGCCGGGGTGATGCCCAGCGAGGAACTGCTGATGGCCATGGGCCGCTACAACGAGGAACTGGTCAAGGCTGGGGTGATGAAGGCCGGCGAGGGCCTGCACCCCAGCAGCCGCGGCGTGCGGGTGAAGTTCTCCGGCGGCCAGCGCAGCGTGGTCGATGGCCCGTTCGCCGAGACCAAGGAGCTGATCGCCGGTTTCTGGCTGTGGGAAGTGGCCTCGCTGCAGGCATGCATCGACTGGGTCAAGCGTTGCCCCAACCCGATGCCCGGTGACTCCGAGATCGAGATCCGGCAGATCTTCGAGGCCGAGGACTTCGGCGCCGAGTTCACCCCCGAGCTGCGCGAGCAGGAAGAGCGCCTGCGTGCGCAGCTCGGCACCGAATAAGGAGCACGTCATGAAGATCCATGCCTATCTGTTTTTCGATGGCCAGTGCGCCGAGGCCATGAGTTTCTACGCCCAGTGCCTGGGCGGCGAGCTGAACCTGATGCGGTTCAGCGACAACCCCGAGGGCGCCGAAGGCGTGCCGGCCGAGCACCGTGAGCGCATCCTGCATGCCTGCCTGATGGTCGGCGAGGAGGTGCTGATGGCCTCCGACAGCCTGCCCGAACAGGGCTGTGGCGGCGCCAGCGAGGCCACGGGGGTCAAGGGCTGCGCGATGTCGCTGCAGGTGAACAGCATCCGCGAGGCCGAGCGCCTGTTCGCCGCGCTGTCCGCCGGCGGCCAGGTGCGGATGCCGTTGCAGCAGACCTTCTGGGCCGCCCGTTTCGGCATGCTGGAGGATCGCTTCGGGGTGGCCTGGATGATCAACTGCGAGGCGGACAAGCCGGCTTGAGTCGGCCGGTCGGCAGGTCTGTCGTGCTGACCCGTCCGGCGGGTCTAGCATGAAGGCTTGCCATCCCGAGGAGCGTCCGCATGATCGCTTTCGATTTCCAGGTGACCTGGGCCGACCTGGACTCCAATGCCCACCTGAAGAACTCCCGCTACCTGGACTACGCCGCCCAGGCGCGCTTCCTGTTCCTGGCCAGCGCCGGCTTTCCCCCGCAGGCCTTCGCCGAAGCCAGGATGGGCCCGGTTGTGTTCGAGGACCGCGTCGAGTACCGCAAGGAGCTGCGCCTGCTGCAGCACTTCAGCGTGCGCATGCAGATCGGCGGCATGAGCGAGGATGGCGCCAAGTTCATCCTGGTCAACGAGGTGCTCAATCCCAAGGGCGAGCTCTGCGCCCGGGTGGTGACCAGCGCCGCCTGGTTCAGCCTGGAGACGCGCAAGGTCACGCCCCCGCCGCCGGCGCTCAAGACGGCCATGGAGCAGATCGAGCGCACCGCGGATTTCCGCGGGCTGTGAGCGGGCGAGGGCACGCCGGGTTATCCTGAGTGCCCCTCAGCTTTCCGGCCGCGCCCCATGCTGGTGATATCCAACAGCGTCCATTTGCCCGACGACGAAGTCGAGCTGACCGCCATCCGTGCCCAGGGCGCCGGCGGGCAGAACGTCAACAAGGTGTCCAGCGCCGTGCACCTGCGCTTCGACAGCCAGGCCTCGTCGCTGCCGCCGTTCTACAAGGAGCGCCTGCTGGAGCTGCGCGACAGCCGCATCACCGCCGAGGGCGTGGTGATCATCAAGGCCCAGCAGTACCGCACCCAGGAACAGAACCGTGCCGACGCCCTGGAACGCCTGGCCGAGCTGATCCGTAGCGCCGGCAAGACCGACAAGGCGCGGCGCCCGACCAAACCGACCCTGGGCTCGAAGAAGCGCCGCCTGGAGGGCAAGAGCAAGCGCGGGGCGATCAAGGCCGGGCGCGGCAAGGTGGATTTCTAGCGCGCACTTCGTCGGCGGCGTGGATAGCCAATTGCTACTGCTGGATTTGCCTGTGTATAAGCGAAGGCATGGCGAATCCGGGCGCATGCTTACCTGAGCAGGTAGGCCGGTCCGGAGCCGATCAACCGGGAGAGCGGCGGTGAGTGACACGAACAATGGGGTAACCGACAGCGCGGTGTACAAGACCCTGCTGGAGTCGACCAAGGCGATCCCGTGGAAGATCGACTGGAAGACCATGACCTTCGCCTATATCGGCCCGCAGATCGAAAGCCTGCTGGGCTGGACGCCGCAGAGCTGGGTCAGCGCCAACGACTGGGCCGAGCGAATGCACCCGGAAGACCGCGACACGGTGGTCAACTTCTGCGTCTCGCAGTCGCAGTGCGGCATCGACCACGAGGCCGACTACCGCGCCCTGACCAAGGACGGCGGCTACGTGTGGATCCGCGACGTGGTGCATGTGGTGCGCAACGCCGAAGGCGAGGTGGATTCGCTGATCGGCTTCATGTTCGACATCAGCGAGCGCAAGCAGACCGAGGAGCAGCTGCTGAAGCTGCAGAAGCAGCTGGAGGAGTTCTCCTACAAGGACGGCCTGACCGGCATCAACAACCGCCGCATGTTCGACTCGATGCTGCAGATCGAATGGGCCAACGCCCAGCGCACGCGCAAGCCGCTGTCGCTGATCCTGCTGGATATCGACTACTTCAAGCAGTTCAACGACCACTACGGCCACATCAAGGGCGATGACTGCCTGCGCCGCGTGGGCCAGGCCCTGCAGGGCGCGGCCGTGCGCCCGCGCGATTGCGTGGCGCGTTTCGGCGGCGAGGAGTTCGTCCTGGTGCTGCCGGAAACCGACGAGGCATCGGCGAAACAGGTGGCCGAGCGTTGCCGCAAGCTGGTGCGCAAGCTGCGCATTCCTCACCCGCAGTCCAATGTGGCGCCGCTGCTGACCATCAGCCTGGGCGTCGGCACCCTGGTGCCCGAGCAGGGCGATGCGCCGCTGGCCTTTATCGAGGCGGTGGACCGGCTGCTCTACCAGGCCAAGCAGCAGGGCCGCGACCGCCTGCAGTATGGCCACTGCGGTGGCGGCGAAGTGGACGCCTGCCAGGCCTGAACGGCTCGCGAGTCAGAACCGGGGCGCCCGTAGCGCGGATGCAATCCGGGAAATCAGGCTGCTAGCGTGCCGGCCCGCCCTGCGCCACCTGGGCGCGCAGGGCGCGGGCGACTTCGATCTGCAGCTTGTAGGCGGGCGCCTCGATGGCCTCGTGGTCGCGGGTGTAGCGGCGGGCGAATTCGCGCACGCCCCACTGCTGGTACTGCTGCACATGCAACAGCTCGTGGGCCCACAGCGCGACATTGTCCTGCGCGTCTGCGGCGTTACGGAAGACGATGATGTCGATCAGCGTCACCGCCTGCACATCGGGGTTCTTCAGCATGGTATTGGCCGCGCCCAGGGTTTCGCCGTCGCCCACCTTGTAGCGCGCCGCGTCGAGTACGCCGATGTCGTAGTAGGGCTCCAGCTGGGCGCGGATATGCAGGGGAATGGGCAGGGTGCCGCTGGCTGCCGCCGTCTCGCGCGACTGCAGCAGCCATTGCTCCAGGCCCGAGGCGGCCATCTGGCTGAGGTCCTGGTACAGCACCTCGATGTCCGCCTGGCTGATCGGTGCGCAGAAGCACACCACCGTACAGACTTGTTGTTGCCCGCTCGGGCAGGCCAGCACCGAGGCGGCCAGGCCAAGCCCGCCAAGCAGGGCGGTCAGGCGCAAGGTGCGACGTGAAAACACAGCAGGCAAGGCAGTCTCCCGAAGCAGTAACAAGGGTAGGCGCTATCTGGGGCAACGCCGTGCCGGGATTGGACAGTGGCCGCCGCCTTTGGTGCCAAGCGCAGGGTTTAGGCCCTTACCCAGCGCTGCCGCGTCCAGCCGCTCAGCGCATCGACGCCGAACACCAGCATCAGCATGGCCAGGATCACCGTGCTGGCCTGGGCTTCCTGGAACAGGCTGAGGCTGACATAGAGCATCTGCCCGAGTCCCCCCGCACCGACGAAGCCGAGCACGCTGGCCATGCGGATGTTGTTTTCCCAGCGGTACAGGCAGTAGGCCAGCAGCTGCGGCCACAGGTTGGGCAATGTGCCGTAGCAGAAGGCCGCGACCTGGCTGCCGCCCTGTAGGCGAATCGCTGCGGCCGGCGCGGTCGGGGTGTTTTCCAGGGCCTCGGCAAACAGCCGGCCGAGCACGCCGGCGGTGTGCAGGGCCAGGGCCAGGGTGCCGGCATTCGGCCCGAGCCCTGCGGCCAGCACCATCAGCGCCGCCCAGACCAGTTCGGGGATCGCCCGCAGGGCATTGAGCAGCAGCCGTGCGGCGCTCTGCAGCGGCCAGCCGAAGCGCCCGGCCGCCGGCAGCGCCAGCAGCAGGCCGAACACGGCGGCGAGCAAGGTGCCGAGGGCCGACATGGCCAGGGTCTCCAGGGCGCCACGGGCGATGGCGGCCAGGTGCCCGGCGCTCAGGTCGGGCTGCAGGAAACGCTGCACGTAGCCGGCCATCCGGCCCAGGCTGTCGCCACTGGTCAGCGCGCCCAGGTCGATGCCCAGATAGGCGAACGAGGCAAATACGGCGGCGCCGATGCCGAGCAGCAGCACCAGGTTGAGCAGCCGGTTCATGCCAGCCTCCCGCGCAGCAGGCGGCTGAGCAGGTCGGCCAGCAGCACCAGCAGGAGGAAGGTCAGCAGCATGCTGGCCACCTCTGAGCCTGCGAACATGCGCATCGACAGGTCGATCTGCTGGCCCAGGCCGCCAGCGCCGACGAAGCCCATCACCACCGAGGCGCGGATCGCGCATTCCCAGCGGTACACCGTGTAGGAGGTCAGCTCCGCCGCGGCATTCGGCAGGATGCCGTAGACGAACGCCGCCAGCCGGCCGCTGCCGGCCTGGAGCAGGGCGTGGGCCGGGCGCTGGTCGACCGACTCGAAGATTTCTGCATAGACCTTGCCGAGCATGCCGCTGTAGGTGATGGCGATGGCCAGCACCCCGGCCGTGGGGCCGAGGCCGACGGCGCGAACGAACAGCAGGGCCCAGACGATTTCCGGCACGCTGCGCAGGAAGATCAGCAGGCCGCGCACCGGCCAGCGCAGCCATTGCGCCAGGGCGCTCGGCCGACCGACGCGGGAAGCGGCGGACAGCGACAGCGCGCGGCTGGCCAGCAGGCTGGCCGGGATCGCCAGCAGCAGGGCCAGGGCCATGCCGGTGGTAGCGATGGCCAGGGTTTGCAGGGTGGCGTCGAGCAGTAACTGCAAAAAGTCCGGGGCATGCGCCGGCGGCCAGAAGGCGGCGACGAAGCGGCCCATCTCGCTCTGGCTGTCGGCCTGCAGCAGCACGCCGAGATCCAGTTCGCTGAGCCGGATGCCCGGCCACAGCAGGGCCAGCGCCAGCAGGGTGAGCAGCAGGCGGGGCAGGGCGGCCGGGTCGCGGGTGTTGCGGGTCAGCATCGGGGGATCTGCAGGCTCAGGGTCACGCTGGGCGTGGGCGGCGAGAGCAGCTGTTCGTTGGCATACAGGGCGTCGAGCAGCTCGCGGCTGACTTCGCCGGCCGGGCGGTCGAACAGGATCTGCCCGTCGCGCAGGCCGATGACCCGCGGGAAGTGCGCCAGGGCCAGCTCCACCGCATGCAGGCTGGCGACCAGGGTCGTGCCATTGGTTTCGGCATGCCGGCACAGCACGTTCAGCGTGTGCTCGGCCAGCACCGGGTCCATGGCCGACACCGGCTCGTCGGCCAGCAGCACCTCGGGCGCCTGGTATAGCGCGCGGGCGATGCCGACCCGCTGTAGCTGGCCGCCGGAGAGCTGCTGGCACTGGGCGAACAGCTTGTCGGCGAGGTCCAGCCGGGCCAGCTCGCGGCGGGCGCCGGGGATGTCCACGGGGTGCAGCAGATTGAGCAGGCTTTTGCCCAGGCCCCATTGGCCGAGCTTGCCGGCCAGCACGGCGGTGACCACCCGCTGGCGCGCCGGCAGTGGCGGCGCCTGGTGGATCAGGCCGATGCGTGCACGCAGGCGTTGGCGCTGACGGCTGGAGAGCTGCCAGGGCTGCTCGCCGAGCAGCTGAATCTCACCGCTGCTGGGTTGCAGGGCGCTGGCCAGCAGGTTGAGCAGGCTCGACTTGCCGGCGCCGGACGGGCCGATGATGGCGACCCGCTCACCAGCGGCGATATGCAGGTCCACGCCGCGCAGGGCGTGGACTCCGTTGCCGTGGCTGAGGCGGGCGCCGGACAGGCGCAGGGTCATTTCAGCAGGTCGGCGGCGCGGGCGGCGTCCTCGATGCCTTTGTAGTTCTCGGGCTTGGTTTCGATGAAGCGGCTGGCGGCCTGCAGGTCGAGGATCGCCTTGTGCTCCGGCTTGGCCGGGTCGAGGGCGAGGAAGGCGGCTTTGATCTTCGCGGCCAGGGCCGGCACGAGGGTGCCGCGCACGGTCCAGTTGTAGTCGTAGTAGGTCGGAGTGGTGGCGAAGACCTTGACCTTGCTGGTGTCGACCTTGCCGGCGGCGACCAGCTTGTCCCACACGCTGGCGTTGAGCACACCGCCGTCGACCTTGCCGGCCTGGACCCAGGCGGCGGTGGCGTCATGGGCGCCGGAGTAGCCGACTCGGCTGAAGAAGGTTTCCGGCTTGATGCCGTCCTGCAGCATGAAATAGCGCGGCATCAGACTGCCGGAGGTGGACGATACCGAACCGAAGGCGAAGGTCTTGCCCTTGAGGTCGGCCAGGCTCTTCACGTCTGGGTTGGCGCTGATGAACTTGCTGGTGAACTGGGCGTCCTGCTCGCGCTGCACCAGCGGGATGGCGTTGCCGGTCTTCAGGCGCACCTGGACGAAGGTGAAACCGCCGAGCCAGGCCAGGTCCAGACGGTCGGTGGCCAGGGCCTCGACCACGGCCGGGTAGTCGGCGACCGGGACGAACTCGACCTTCATGCCCAGCTGTTGTTCCAGGTAAGCGCCCAGCGGCTTGAACTTGCGCAGCAGTTCGGTGGGGGCTTCGTCGGGAATGGCGGAGACGCGCAGCACGTCGGCGGCCTGGGTCAGGCTGGCGGACAGGGACAGGGCAAAGCCGGCGGCGAGCGCCAGGGTACGCTTGAGCATGGAAAGTTCTCCGGTTCAATAGCGGAAAAAATTCAAAACGCCAGGCCATGCGGGGTCTGACGCTTCGCGGAAGGGGTAAAGAGCGCGGCGATTATACGGGGGGCGTGGGCAAAGGCCAGCTTTGCTAGAATCGCCGCCCTGTTTTCCGTTATTGCCGAGAAAGTGCGATGAGCGAGCCGATCCGCCTGACCCAGTACAGCCACGGTGCCGGTTGTGGCTGCAAGATTTCCCCCAAGGTGCTGGAAGTGATCCTCGCCGGCAGCGGCGCGCAGAACCTCGACCCCAAGCTGTGGGTCGGCAACGCCTCGCGCGACGATGCGGCGGTCTACGCCCTGGACGACGAGCGCGGGGTGGTCTCGACCACCGATTTCTTCATGCCGATCGTCGACGACCCCTATGACTTCGGCCGCATCGCCGCGACCAACGCGATCAGCGACATCTACGCCATGGGCGGCGACCCGCTGATGGCCATCGCCATCCTCGGCTGGCCGGTCAACGTCCTGCCGCCGGAAGTGGCCCGCGAAGTGATCCGTGGCGGCCGCGCGGTGTGCGATGCCGCCGGCATCCCGCTGGCCGGCGGCCACTCGATCGACGCGCCGGAGCCGATTTTCGGCCTGGCGGTGACCGGCGTGGTCGAGAAGCAGCACATGAAGCGCAACGACACCGCCACGGCCGGCTGCCGGCTGTACCTCTCCAAGCCGCTGGGCATCGGCATCCTCACCACCGCCGAGAAGAAGGCCAAGCTGCGCGCCGAGGACGTTGGCCTGGCGCGTGACTGGATGTGCACCCTGAACAAGCCCGGTTCGCGCTTCGGCAAGCTGGCCGGGGTCACGGCGATGACCGACGTCACCGGTTTCGGTCTGCTCGGCCACCTGGTGGAGATGGCCGATGGTGCGGGTCTCACCGCCCAGCTGGACTACGCCGCCGTGCCGCGCCTGCCGGGAGTCGACTATTACCTGGCCGAGGGCTGCGTGCCGGGCGGCACCTTGCGCAACTTCGACAGCTACGGCGAGAAGATCGCGCCCATCAGCGACGCGCAGCGCGACCTGCTGTGTGATCCGCAGACCAGCGGCGGCCTGCTGATCGCCGTCACCCCGGAAGGCGAGGCCGAGTTCCTCGCGGTGGCCGCCGAGCTGGGCCTGAAGCTTTCGCCGATCGGCCGTCTGGCTCCGCGACAGACCCACGCGGTCGAGGTGCTGTGATGCGCGACAACAGCAGCGACTACCGCGCCATCTTCCTCAACGACATCCCGCTGATGGACATGCGCGCCCCTGTGGAGTTCGCCAAGGGCGCCTTCCCCGGCGTGGTCAATCTGCCGCTGATGACCGACAACGAGCGGCAGCGGGTCGGCACCTGCTACAAGCAGAAAGGCCAGGACGCGGCCATTGCCCTCGGCCACCAGCTGGTCTGCGGCCAGGTCAAGGCCGAGCGGGTCGAAGCCTGGGCGGCCTTCGCCAAGGCTCACCCCGAAGGTTACCTGTACTGTTTCCGCGGCGGCCTGCGTTCGCAGATCGTCCAGCAGTGGCTGGCCGAGGCCGGCATCGACTACCCGCGGGTGATCGGCGGCTACAAGGCGATGCGCACCTTCCTGCTGGAAACCACCCAGCAGGCGGTGGCCGAGTGCGACTTCGTCATAGTCGGCGGCATGACAGGCACCGGCAAGACCGAGGTGATTGCGCAACTGGGCAACAGCCTGGACCTGGAGGGCCACGCCAACCACCGCGGCTCCAGCTTCGGCAAGCGCGCCACGCTGCAGCCGGGGCAGATCGATTTCGAGAACCGCCTGGCCATCGACCTCCTCAAGCAGCGCGCCGCCGGCACCGAGCAGTTCGTGCTGGAGGACGAAAGCCGCCTGGTCGGCAGCTGCTCGCTGCCGCTGGAACTGCACCAGGGCATGCAGGGCTATCCGCTGGTATGGCTGGAAGACAGCTTCGCAGGCCGCGTCGAGCGCATCCTGCGCGACTACGTGATCGACCTGTGCGCCGAGTTCATCGCCGTGCATGGTGACGAGCACGGCTACCGCCTGTTTGCCGAACGCCTGCTGCAGAGCCTGAGCAATATCCAGAAGCGCCTGGGCGGCGAGCGCTACCAGCGCCTGTTGGCGATCATGCAGGCGGCGCTGGCCGAACAGCAGGGCAGCGGTAGCGTGGATTTGCATCGCGGCTGGATTGAAGGCCTACTGCGCGAATACTACGACCCCATGTACGCCTTCCAGCGCGACAGCAAGGCGGGGCGTATCGAGTTTGCCGGTGAGCAGGCGGCCGTTGTGGCCTACCTGCGTGACCGCGCCCTACGGAGAAAGTCATGACCACGCCACACAGCCTGCTGGACCACGCCGATGCCCAGGATTGCACGGTCTACCGTCCGGACGACCGCGATCCGGATGCCGACGAGCTGGAGCTGGGCGATGCACGCATCCTCCTGACCGGCCCGTTCGTGGCGCCGGCCGACTGGGACGCCCTGGCCCGCGAGGACTACTTCGATGGCCATGAGGAAGAGCTGTTCGTGACCGCGCGCATCGAGAGCGAGGCGGTGAAGGGCACCCAGGGCTATTTCGTCGCCGAGCCGGGAGACTACGTGGCCGTGGTGGCCGATGGCGAGGTGCAGATGTACTACGTCTATGACGTGGACGATGGCAGCTACGTGCTGATCCGCGACGACGAAACGCTGGAGTGAGCCCGTAGGGTGCGCCGTGCGCACCATTGGCTCTGCACGGGGCCTTGGTGCGCATGGCGCACCCTACGGTTCGCGCTGCCGTTAGCCGCACACCTTGGCAATCGCCGCCGCCAGGTATTCCAGGCGCAGTTCCGCCATCCCCGCCACGCTGGCGCGGCCGCTGCTGACCATGTACACGCTGAACTCCTCGCGCAGGCGCTGCACCTGCGCCGCGCTCAGGCCGGTGTAGGAGAACATGCCGCGCTGCACGGCGATGTGCGCGAAGCGTTCGCCCAGGCCATGGGGTTGCAGCGCCGCGACCAGGCCGCTGCGCAGGCTGGCGATGCGCAGGCGCATGGCTTCCACTTCCTCGACCCACAGGGCATGCAGCTCGGCGTCGCCGAGAATGGTCGCGACCACGGCGGCGCCATGGGCCGGCGGGGTGGACCACAGATTGCGGGCGATGGCGGCCAGCTGGCTGCGTACATCGGCCAGTTGGCTGCTGCTGGCCGCGCGCACGATCAGCGCGCCGGTACGTTCGCGGTACAGGCCGAAGTTCTTCGAGCAGGAGCTGGTGATCAGCAGTTCCGGCAGCTCGCTGGCGAACAGGCGCACGGCCCAGGCGTCTTCGGCCAGACCGGCGCCAAAACCCTGGTAGGCGAAGTCGATCAGTGGCAGCAGTTCGCGGGCCTTGACCACTTCCAGCACGCGCTTCCAGTCATCCTGGCTCAGGTCGAAGCCGGTCGGGTTGTGGCAGCAGGCATGCAGCAGCACCACGTCGCCCTGGGGCACATGGGCCAGGGCGGCGAGCATGGCTTCCACCTGCAACTGGTTGCCGGCGTCGACATAGGGGTAGTGGCCGACCTTGAGGCCGCAGGTGGCGAACAGGGTTTCGTGGATCGGCCAGGTCGGGTCGCTCAGCCAGATGCCGCGACCGGGCAGGTTGCGGGCGATAAACTCGCCGGCCAGGCGCAGGGCGCCGGTGCCGCCGGGCGCCTGGGTGGCGCCGGCCAGCTCATCCTGCAGCAGCGCGCTGCCTGCGCCGAGCACCAGGCGCAGCAGCTGCTCGCCGAACTCCGGCGCGCCGTGGCCGCCGATATAGGTCTTGGTCGTCTGCGTATCGACCAGCCGCTGCTCGGCCAGCTTCACCGCGCGCGGGATCGGCGTCAGGCCCTGGGCGTCCTTGTACACGCCCACGCCGAGGTCGAGCTTGGCCGGGTTGGGGTCGGCGCGGAAGGCATCCAGCAGGCCGAGGATGGGGTCGCTCGGAACCCGGACGATGCGGGCGAAGTGGCTCACTTGCGGCCCTCGGCGGTGCTGGCGACTAGGTCGGTGCGCGCGGCCATGATGAAGTCATTGCGGTGCAGGCCTTTCATCTCGTGGCTCCACCAGGTCACGGTGACCTTGCCCCATTCGGTGAGCAGGGCCGGGTGGTGGCCGACTTCCTCGGCGATGGCGCCCACCGCATTGGTGAAGGCCAGGGCATGGCGGAAGTTCTTGAACAGGAAGGCGCGCTCCAGCTCCATGTGGCCGTCGCGCACTTCGATGTTCCAGTCCGGGATCTCGCGGATCAGTTCGGCCAGTTCCTCATCGGACACATGGGGCGCGTCGGCGCGGCAGGCTTCGCATTGGGCTTGGGCAAGGCTCATCAGGGTTCTCCGGGGTTTGTGTGTGGTCAAAGCGTAGGTTGGGTTGAGCCGCGAAGCGACGAAGCCCAACGCGGCGCTGAAGATGTTGGGTTTCGCAGGCTCAACCCAACCTACAGTCCTGTATCGGTCAGGCCGCCTTCGGCGGAAATTTCGGCGTATGCAGGCCCAGGGCCAGGGCCTGCTGGACCAGGCCCATGATGTCCTCATGGGCCAGTTCGAACAGGCGCTTGAGCTCCGGCAAGACGAAGTACAGCGGCTGCAGGATGTCGATGCGGTACGGCGTGCGCATGCATTCCAGCGGGTCGAAGGCCTGGTGTTCGGGCGCGTCGGACAGGCTGTAGAGGGTCTCCTTGGGTGAGGAGAGGATGCCGCCGCCGTAGATGCGCCGGCCCTGCGGGGTGTCGACCAGGCCGAATTCGATGGTCATCCAGTACAGCCGCGCCAGGTACACGCGCTGCTCCTTGGTCGCGGCCAGGCCGAGCTTGCCGTAGGTGTGGGTGAACTCGGCGAACCAGGGGTTGGTCAGCAGCGGGCAGTGGCCGAAGATCTCGTGGAAGATGTCCGGCTCCTGCAGGTAATCCAGTTCCTCGGGTGTGCGGATAAAGGTAGCCACCGGAAACTGCTTGCTGGCCAGCAGCTCGAAGAAGGTCTGGAACGGAATCAGCGCCGGCACCCGCGCCACGCGCCAGCCGGTGGTGGCGGCAAGCACCTGGTTGATCTCGCCGAGCTGGGGAATGCGCTCATGGGGCAGGCCGAGCTGTTCGATGCCATCCAGGTATTCTTGGCAGGCGCGGCCCTCGATCACCTTGAGCTGGCGGGTGATCAGGGTATTCCACACCGCGTGCTCGCTGTCCGGGTAGTGGATAAAACCGCTCGCGTCGGGTTCGCGGGCCAGGTACTGCGTGGTCTTCATCGTCGCCTCCAGCGGGGGATCTTGTTGTTGTGTTGGACAATGGATAACCCGCTGGCAGGCCGCGGGACAGCTGGCGAACAGGCGTATTCGGTGGTTGGCTTTGGCTTATTCGTAAAGAAATGGTTACGGGGTTGGCGAAGTAGCGTGTCATCGCCTTGCTGGTTTGCTTATCTGTCACATATTCTTGACGGATAAAATGTCGCAGCCTTCGCTAAGCGTGCCGCTGCGCCCATAACAAGCCCGAGCCGAGCCTTGCCATGCGTATCAAAGTCCACTGCCAGAACCGCGTCGGTATCCTGCGCGACATCCTCAACCTGCTGGTCGACTACGGCATCAACGTCGCC
Source organism: Pseudomonas sp. L-22-4S-12 (assembly GCF_009799935.1). NCBI lineage: Bacteria > Pseudomonadati > Pseudomonadota > Gammaproteobacteria > Pseudomonadales > Pseudomonadaceae > Pseudomonas > Pseudomonas sp. L-22-4S-12. Next base: position 356,985 of record NZ_WELL01000002.1, read on the forward strand.
CGTGGCGAAGTCGGCGGCGAGCAGGGCAATGCCATCTACCTGCACTGCCCGAACCTGATCAACCTGCAGTTCCAGGCCCTGCGGCCGAAGTTCGAGGCGATACCTGGGGTGTTCGGGGTCAAACGCGTCGGCCTGATGCCCAGCGAGCGCCGTCACCTGGAGCTGAATGCCTTGCTCGGCGCCCTGGATTTCCCGGTGCTGTCGATCGACATGGGCGGCAGCATAGTCGCCGCCAACCGCGCTGCCGCGCAGTTGCTCGGGGTGCGCGTGGACGAGGTGCCGGGCATTCCGTTGTCGCGCTACGCCGAGGATTTCGACCTGCCCGAGCTGGTGCGCGCCAACAAGTCGCGGATCAACGGCCTGCGGGTCAAGGTCAAGGGCGACATCTTCCTTGCCGACATCGCCCCGCTGCAGTCCGAGCATGACGAGAGCGAGGCGCTGGCCGGTGCGGTGCTCACCCTGCACCGCGCCGACCGGGTCGGCGAGCGCATCTACCATGTGCGCAAGCAGGAACTGCGCGGCTTCGACAGCATCTTCCAGAGTTCCAAGGTGATGGCCGCCGTGGTGCGCGAGGCGCGCCGGATGGCGCCGCTGGACGCGCCGCTGCTGATCGAGGGCGAGACCGGCACCGGCAAGGAGCTGCTGGCGCGCGCCTGCCACCTGGCCAGCCCGCGCGGGCAGTCGCCGTTCATGGCGCTCAATTGTGCCGGGTTGCCGGAATCCATGGCCGAGACCGAGCTGTTCGGCTACGGCCCCGGCGCCTTCGAGGGCGCGCGCCCGGAAGGCAAGCTCGGCCTGCTGGAACTCACCGCCGGTGGCACCCTGTTCCTCGATGGCGTCGGTGAGATGAGCCCGCGCCTGCAGGCCAAGCTGCTGCGCTTTCTGCAGGACGGCTGCTTTCGCCGGGTCGGCAGCGACGAGGAGGTGTACCTGGATGTGCGGGTGATCTGCGCCACCCAGGTCGACCTGTCCGATCTGTGCGCCAAGGGCGAGTTCCGCCAGGACCTCTATCACCGCCTCAACGTGCTCAGCCTGCATATCCCGCCGCTGCGCGAATGCCTGGATGGCCTGGCGCCGCTGGTCGAGCACTTTCTCGATTCGGCCAGCCGGCAGATCGGCTGCCCGCTGCCCAAGCTGGCGCCACAGGTGCTGGACAAGCTCAGCCACTACCACTGGCCGGGTAACGTGCGCCAGCTGGAGAATGTGCTGTTCCAGGCTGTGTCGCTGTGCGACGGCGGCACGGTCAAGGCCGAGCATATCCGCCTGCCGGACTACGGCGCGCCGCAGCCGCTGGGCGATTTCTCCCTGGAGGGCGGGCTGGACAGCATCCTCGGCCGCTTCGAGAAGGCGGTGCTGGAGCGCCTCTACCACGAGCATCCGAGCAGTCGCCTGCTGGGCAAGCGCCTGGGTGTGTCGCACACCACCATTGCCAACAAGCTGCGCCAGCATGGCCTGGGCAAGGAGTAAGCGCTGCATTGGTACCTGTAGGAGCGAGCTCTGCTCGCGAAAATTCGCCGCGTAAAGAGCTTCGCGAGCAGAGCTCGCTCCTACGGATGGGCGCGCCGGCTTTACGACCTTGGTGCAATAGGCGGGGGTAGGGGGAGGGGGTAAAAAGTCAGACGTCCGGTTCCTGCGAATCCCGGACGGCGTTTCTGACATTCCTCCCCCGGAATGCCTTGGCGGCGGCCCTCGGGTCGCCCTTTTTTTGCCTGAAAAAAAGCGTTGAGACCTTGGTCGTAGAGTGGTAAGACCATGGTCGAATGGCCCCACCCGCTGTCGGGGGATACAAAAGACACCATAGAACAACAACTACCCGCCGAGGTGTTAAGTCATGAGTGCTGCTTCCCTTTATCCCGTCCGCCCCGAGGTGGCCGCCACCACGCTGACCGACGAGGCGACCTACAAAGCCATGTACCAGCAGTCGGTGATCAACCCCGACGGTTTCTGGCGCGAGCAGGCCAAGCGCCTGGACTGGATCAAGCCCTTCACCAAGGTCAAGCAGACTTCCTTCGACGACCACCACGTCGATATCAAGTGGTTTGCCGACGGCACCCTCAACGTCTCGGCCAACTGCCTGGACCGTCACCTGGCCGAGCGCGGCGATCAGCTGGCGATCATCTGGGAAGGCGACGACCCATCCGAGCACGAGGAAATCACCTACCGCCAGCTGCACGAGCAGGTGTGCAAGTTCGCCAATGCCCTGCGCGGCCAGGACGTGCACCGCGGCGACGTGGTGACCATCTACATGCCGATGATTCCGCAAGCCGTGGTGGCCATGCTGGCCTGCGCCCGCATCGGCGCCATCCACTCGGTGGTGTTCGGCGGCTTCTCGCCGGAGGCCCTGGCCGGACGCATCATCGACTGCCAGTCGAAGGTGGTGATCACCGCCGACGAAGGCGTGCGTGGTGGCAAGAAGACCGCGCTCAAGGCCAACGTCGACGACGCCCTGACCAACCCGGAAACCAGCAGCGTGACCAAGGTCATCGTGTGCAAGCGCACCGGTTCGGACATCAAGTGGAACCAGCACCGCGACATCTGGTACGAAGACCTGATGAAGGTCGCCGGCAGCGTCTGCGCGCCGAAGGAAATGGGCGCGGAGGAAGCGCTGTTCATCCTCTACACCTCGGGCAGCACCGGCAAGCCCAAGGGTGTGCTGCACACCAGCGCCGGCTACCTGCTGTACGCCGCGCTGACCCACGAGCGCGTGTTCGACTACCGTCCGGGCGAAGTCTACTGGTGCACCGCCGACGTCGGCTGGGTCACCGGCCACAGCTACATCGTCTACGGTCCGCTGGCCAATGGCGCCACCACCCTGCTGTTCGAAGGCATCCCGAACTACCCGGACGTGACCCGCGTCGCCAAGATCATCGACAAGCACAAGGTCAACATCCTCTATACCGCGCCCACCGCCATCCGCGCCATGATGGCCCAGGGCAAGGCCGCCGTTGAGGGCGCCGATGGCTCCAGCCTGCGCCTGCTCGGTTCGGTCGGCGAGCCGATCAACCCGGAAGCCTGGCACTGGTACTACGAGAACGTCGGCCAGTCGCGCTGCCCGATCGTCGACACCTGGTGGCAGACCGAAACCGGCGCCACCATGATGACCCCGCTGCCGGGCGCCCATGCGCTCAAGCCGGGCTCGGCGGCGCGTCCCTTCTTCGGCGTGCAGCCGGCGCTGGTGGACAACTTGGGCAACATCATCGAAGGCCCCGCCGAAGGCAACCTGGTGATCATCGACTCCTGGCCGGGCCAGGCGCGTACCCTGTACGGCGACCATGACCGCTTCGTCGACACCTACTTCAACACCTTCAAGGGCATGTACTTCACCGGCGACGGCGCGCGCCGCGATGAAGACGGCTACTACTGGATCACCGGCCGGGTCGACGACGTGCTCAACGTTTCCGGGCACCGCATGGGCACCGCCGAAATCGAGAGTGCCATGGTCGCCCACCCGAAAGTCGCCGAGGCCGCCGTGGTCGGCGTGCCGCACGACATCAAGGGCCAGGGCATCTATGTCTACGTGACCCTGAACAGCGGCGAGGAGCCTTCCGAGCAGCTGCGTCAGGAACTGAAGAACTGGGTTCGCAAGGAGATCGGTCCGATCGCCTCGCCGGACGTCATCCAGTGGGCGCCAGGTCTGCCCAAGACCCGCTCGGGCAAGATCATGCGTCGCATCCTGCGCAAGATCGCCGTCGCCGAATACGATGCCCTCGGCGACATCTCCACGCTGGCCGATCCTGGTGTGGTGCAACATCTCGTCGATACCCACCGCACCATGCAGGCCGCCTGACCCGGCATCTGCGCAAGGCGAACAAACCCCGGCCACAAGCCGGGGTTTTTCTTTTTCGGGGCCCCGGGCTGCGGCTCGCGTCACGTGATTGCCCGCCAGGGGGATGAATATCGAACTTGTCGGGGCCGGGGCGGATGGGTAACACCCGGGGGTAACGCGTCGCACCGATTGGGGGAGGGTGGAAACACGGCGCCCCGTTCGGGGGCTTCGAGAAAACCCGGTTCTTCTCTGAGTGTGCCGTTCTAGAGCCATTTGCTGTTTGTTGGCGTATTTATTGCTGGTTATATCGGTTGATCTTCCTGTCCCTATGGTCATGTTTTGCCTGACCTGTCAAGATGCTGCGCGCGCCTCTCCGGTGGTTCTGTAATTTGTTGTCGCTTTGAGGAAATATCGGTCTTGTGCCGCTCGCTAGAATGCCGCCCACCTGGCCGAGCCTGTCGCTGTGCCTCTCGGCGCGGCAAACACGGCGACACTTCCTACAATTCACACACGGCCCTGGCGAACCTCATTCTGCCAAACGATGTCCCCATTCGAAGGAGTCACAACATGAAGAAGATCGTACTTCTCGGCGCCCTGGCGCTGTCCGCGTTCAGCGCGCTGGTGCAGGCAGAAGACAAGCCGCTGCGTATCGGCATCGAGGCCGCCTACCCACCCTTCGCCTACAAGACTCCGGAAGGCAACATCACCGGCTTCGACTACGACATCGGCCAGGCCCTGTGCGAGGAGATGAATGTCGAGTGCAAGTGGATCGAGCAGGAGTTCGACGGCCTGATCCCGGCGCTGAAGGTGCGCAAGTTCGACGCCGTGCTGTCGTCCATGTCGATCACCGAAGACCGCAAGAAGTCCGTGGACTTCACCGGCAAGTACTACGCCACCCCGGCCAAGCTGGCGATGAAGGCGGGTACCGAGCTGAAGGACCCGCAGGCCGACCTGAAGGGCAAGAAGATCGGCGTGCAGCGCTCCTCCGTGTATGACCGTTACGCCACCGACGTGTTCGCCGCGGCCGGTGCCGAGATCGTGCGCTACAGCTCGCAGAACGAAATCTTCCTCGACCTGGCTTCCGGTCGCCTGGATGCCACCCTGGCCGACTCGGTGAACATCGACGACGGCTTCCTCAAGACCGATGCCGGCAAGGGCTTCGCCTTCGTCGGGCCGGACTTCACCGACGTCAAGTACTTCGGCGAAGGCCAGGGTATCGCGGTGCGCAAGGGCGACAAGGCCCTGGCCGACAAGATCAGTGCGGCGATCCTGGCGATCCGCGCCAACGGCAAGTACAAGGCCGTGCAGGACAAGTACTTCCAGTTCGACGTCTACGGCAAGTAAGGCCGGCAAGACCTTCCCCCGCCACGGGGGAAGGTGGCCCGCGGGCCGCGTGCGGGCCGCCCGAAGTCGGCCCGCCGCGCTCCGTCCCTGAGGGAGAAGGGCGTTCTTCCTGTATTCCCCTGAGGATTGATTCATGCTCAATGGCTACGGCTCGACCATTCTCGATGGCGTCTGGCTCACCTTGCAGCTGGCTCTGCTGTCGATGGCGGTCGCTATTTCCCTGGGTCTTATCGGTGCGTCCTGTCGCCTGTCGCCGATCAAGTGGCTGGCATGGCTGGGCGACGCCTATGCCACGGTGGTCCGCGGCATCCCCGATCTGGTGCTGATCCTGCTGATCTTCTACGGCGGCCAGGATCTGGTGAACCGTATCGCCCAGTGGGTTGGTTATGACGGCTACATCGACATCAACCCGTTCATCGCCGGTGTCGGCACCCTGGGCTTCATCTATGGCGCCTACCTGTCCGAGACCTTTCGTGGCGCCTTCATGGCCATCCCCAAGGGTCAGGGCGAGGCCGGCATGGCCTATGGCATGAGCCCGCTGCGGGTGTTCCTGCGCATCCTGGTGCCGCAGATGATCCGCCTGGCGATTCCCGGCTTCACCAACAACTGGCTGGTGCTGGTCAAGGCTACCGCGCTGATCTCCCTGGTCGGCCTGCAGGACATGATGGCCCGCGCCAAGAGCGCCGGCGACGCGACCCGCGAACCGTTCACCTACATCCTGCTGGCGGCGGCCATGTATCTGGTCATCACCAGTGTTTCCCTGCTCGTCCTGCGCCACCTCGAACGCCGCTATTCGGTCGGCGTGAAAACAGCCGAGATCTGAGAGTCCTGCTATGGAATTTTTCGAAAGCGCACGGCAGTTCCTAGAGTCCGCTTTGCTAGTCCTTGAGCCTTACGTTGCACTGGTCTTGGGTTGGATCGAGAGGGTCTTCAATTACAAGGTGATTGCCGAGAGCCTGCCACTCTACTTCGATGGCGTGCTGGTCACCCTCAAGCTGTTGCTCATCGCCCTGGCGTTCGGCCTGGCCCTGGCCGTGCCGCTGGCGCTGATGCGGGTGTCCAAGCGTTCGGCAGTGAATCTGCCGGCCTGGCTGTACACCTACGCCATCCGCGGCACGCCGATGCTGGTGCAGCTGTACCTGCTGTACTACGGCCTGGCCCAGTTCGAGGGGGTGCGCGAGAGTTTTGCCTGGCCGTATCTGAGCAACGCGACCTTCTGCGCCTGCCTGGCGTTCGCCATCAACACCAGCGCCTATTCGGCGGAGATCCTCGCCGGCAGCCTCAAGGCCACGCCCCATGGCGAGATCGAGGCGGCCAAGGCCATGGGCATGTCGCGCTTCAAGCTGTACCGGCGGATTCTCCTGCCCTCGGCCCTGCGCCGCGCGCTGCCGCAGTACAGCAACGAAGTGATCATGATGCTGCATACCACCAGCTTGGCGTCCATCGTCACCCTGGTCGACATCACCGGTGCGGCCAAGACCGTCAACTCGCAGTACTTCATGCCGTTCGAGGCCTATGTCACCGCCGGCCTGTTCTACCTGTGCCTGACCTTCATCCTGGTACGCCTGTTCAAGCTGGCCGAGCACCGCTGGCTGGCCTACCTGGCTCCGCGTAAAGCCTGAGCCACCGATTCCACCGCATTCGCATACGAGAGCCGAGACCATGTACAAGCTTGAAGTCCAGGATCTGCACAAACGCTACGGCGACCACGAAGTGCTCAAGGGTGTGTCCCTGGCCGCCAAGGCCGGCGACGTGATCAGCATCATCGGCTCCAGCGGTTCGGGCAAGAGTACCTTCCTGCGTTGCATCAACATGCTCGAGCAGCCCTACGGCGGCAAGATCCTGCTCAACGGCGAGGAGCTGAAGCTGGTGCCGAGCAAGGGTGGCGCGCTCAAGGCCGCCGATCCCAAGCAGCTGCAGCGCATGCGCTCGCGCCTGGCCATGGTGTTCCAGCACTTCAACCTGTGGTCGCACATGAGTGCCCTGGAAAACGTCATCGAGGCGCCGGTGCATGTGCTCGGCGTGCCGAAGAAGGAAGCCCTGGAAAAGGCCGAGCATTACCTGGCCAAGGTCGGCGTGGCGCACCGCAAGGATGCCTATCCCGCGCATATGTCCGGTGGCGAGCAGCAGCGTGTGGCGATTGCCCGTGCCCTGGCCATGGAGCCGGAAGTGATGCTGTTCGATGAGCCGACCTCGGCGCTCGACCCGGAGCTGGTCGGCGAAGTGCTCAAGGTCATGCAGGACCTGGCCCAGGAGGGTCGCACCATGGTCGTGGTGACCCACGAGATGGGCTTTGCCCGCGAGGTGTCCAACCAGTTGGTGTTCCTGCACAAGGGCCTGGTGGAAGAGCGTGGCTGTCCGAAGGAAGTGCTGGCCAATCCGCAGTCGGATCGCCTCAAGCAATTCCTTTCCGGCAGCCTGAAGTAGGAACTAGACTGCCCATCATGACGCAAACTGCCCACTGCATCGGTTTCCTGATCTGGCCGCAAACCCGGCCCATGACCCTGGCTCTGGCCGAGGAAGCCCTGCGCGTGGCGCAGCGCGTGCACCCGGAGGTGGTGTACGAGGCGCGTTTCCTGCTCGCCGAGCCGCCTGCCGATGAGGCGGGTTGGCGCTTGCCGGGCGAGCCCTGGGCCGGGCACCTGGAAGGCTGTCAGAAGCTGTTCCTGCTCGCCGACGAGCCGCCGGCCAGCGTGGCGCCGGCGCTGGCCGCCGCGCTCAAGCAGCTGGTGCGCAGCGGTGCGCAGATCGGCGGCCTGTCGGCCGGGGTCTACCCGCTGGCCCAGCTCGGACTGCTCGATGGCTACCGCGTCGCCGTGCACTGGCGCTGGCAGGACGATTTCACCGAGCGCTTCCCCAAGGCGATCGCCACCAGCCATCTGTTCGACTGGGACCGCGACCGCCTCAGCGCCTGCGGCGGCCTGGCCGTGCTCGACCTGCTGCTGGCGGTGCTGGCCCGCGACCACGGCGCCGAGCTGGCCGGCGCGGTGAGCGAGGAGCTGGTGGTCGAGCGCATCCGCGAAGGCGGCGAGCGCCAGCGCATCCCGCTGCAGAACCGCATCGGCTCCAGCCATCCCAAGCTGACCCAGGCCGTGCTGCTGATGGAAGCCAATATCGAAGAGCCGCTGACCACCGACGAGATCGCCACCCATGTGTGCGTGTCGCGCCGCCAGCTGGAACGCATCTTCAAGCAGTACCTCAACCGCGTGCCGAGCCAGTACTACCTGGAGCTGCGCCTGAACAAGGCGCGCCAGCTGCTGATGCAGACCAGCAAGTCGATCATCCAGATCGGCCTGTCCTGCGGCTTCTCCTCCGGCCCGCACTTCTCCAGCGCCTACCGCAACTTCTTCGGCGCTACCCCGCGCGAAGACCGCAACCAGCGGCGCAGCACCAGCCCCTTCGAAATCGCCCCGAGCGTCGCCGAGCGCGGCTGAATTGCTTGAGGCTCGGTGTTTGGGCTGATTTCCGAGCTGGTGTAGGCTTTTGGTTTCGGCCACCCGGCCGAGTCACTTTCTCTTTGCTCGCGCGAAAGAGAAAGTAACCAAAGAGAAAGCGCGCCCGATCATCCGGCCCCGCCTGCGGCGGGGTTCCCTCGTTCCGGCGCCGCTCCGGGGGCCGTCACGAAGGGACGTCCCTGTCCCTTCGCTCCTCGCTCGGCGTCCTGCCTCGCGTCCCCCTGCGCGACCCCTCCACTCGGCCTTCTGGGCGGGACCCGTTCGAGTCGCCTGAAAGGCCCATTAATGAGAGTAGGGCTGTCAGGCGACACCCGAATCCCCTTCAGGAGGGTGAGCGGAATCGTTGTGGAAGGGGTTGAGCGGCATGGATGCCGCGAGAGACGCGATGGGCCAGGGATGGCCCTTCGCGGCGTACCCCTGGAGCGACGATGGATTGAGCGAACCCGGAGCGAAGCGCAGGGCCGGATGTAGGGGTGGCCTTCTCTTTGGTTACTTTCTCTTGGCCAGACAAGAGAAAGTGACTCGGCCGGGTGGCCGAAACCAGAACTCTCTGCCAACTCGGCAAGCGGCCGCTCATCAACCCAAAACCGCTGCATGCCCCGGCTTTCAGGCTCTCGTTGGTGATTGGGTTGAGATTTTGCCGGGCTTCAGCGAATTGCCCGATCCAGCCGCGCAGCGTTTAAACTGCGCAATTCCGCTGCTTTCTGTCGCATTGCCGAAAGCCCCGGAAAACCACGGGTTGCCGCTGTAAGAAGTTGTCGCATGGCGGCAATGCGCCCTAGTTATGAGCCCCTACAATCCTTCCATCACCTGCCATTCAGTGCCGGTGCTGCTTATTCAGGAGAGCCCCGATGTCCGTTCAGCACGATCCGGTGCAACGCGCCGATTTCGACCAGTTCATGGTCCCCAACTATGCTCCCGCCGCTTTCGTTCCGGTGCGTGGTCAGGGGTCGCGAGTCTGGGATCAGACCGGCCGAGAGCTGATCGACTTCGCCGGCGGCATCGCCGTCAACGTGCTGGGTCACTGCCATCCGGCACTGGTCGGCGCGCTGACCGAGCAGGCCAACACCCTGTGGCACATCTCCAACGTGTTCACCAACGAGCCGGCCCTGCGCCTGGCGCACAAGCTGGTCGATGCCACCTTCGCCGACCGCGTGTTTTTCTGCAACTCCGGCGCCGAAGCCAACGAGGCCGCCTTCAAGCTGGCCCGTCGCGTCGCCTTCGACAAGTTCGGCGCGGACAAATGCGAGATCATCGCCGCCACCAACAGCTTCCACGGCCGCACCCTGTTCACCGTCAGCGTCGGTGGCCAGCCCAAGTACTCCGATGGCTTCGGGCCGAAGATCCAGGGCATCACCCATGTCCCGTACAACGATCTGGACGCGCTGAAGGCGGCGATTTCCGACAAGACCTGCGCCGTGGTGCTGGAGCCGATCCAGGGCGAAGGCGGTGTGCTGCCGGCCGAGCAGGCCTACCTGGAAGGCGCGCGCAAGCTGTGCGACGAACACAACGCGCTGCTGGTGTTCGACGAAGTGCAGACCGGCATGGGCCGCAGCGGCGAGCTGTTCGCCTACATGCACTACGGCGTGACCCCGGACATCCTCTCCAGCGCCAAGAGCCTGGGCGGTGGCTTCCCGATCGGCGCCATGCTCACCACCAACGAGCTGGCCAAGCACCTGGCGGTCGGCACCCACGGCACCACCTACGGCGGCAACCCGCTGGCCTGCGCGGTGGGCGAGGCGGTGATCGACGTGGTCAACACCAAGGCGGTGCTGGACGGGGTCAAGGCCAAGCACCGGCAGTTCACCTCGCGCCTGCAGGCGATCGGCGAGCAGTACGGGATTTTCAGCGAAGTGCGCGGCCTCGGCCTGCTGCTCGGCTGCGTGCTGACCGAAGCCTGGAAGGGCAAGGCCAAGGCCGTGCTGGATGCCGCCGCCGCCGAAGGCGTGCTGGTGCTGCAGGCCAGCCCGGATGTGGTGCGTTTCGCCCCGAGCCTGGTGGTGGACGATGCCGACATCAACGAGGGCCTGGATCGCTTCGAGCGCGCCGTGGCCAAGCTGGTCCAGGGCTGATGCCCGCCGGGCGGCGCGGGAAGCGCCGCCCGAGTCACCTCAGGATGAGCGATTCCCTGCGTGATCGGGCCAGGCCCGGTCTTTCTCCAGCGACAGTCGTCGAGGTTTCTGGAGTTTTTATTCGAAAGACGTTTTTGTCGAAAGGAGAAGGCCATGCTGGTGATGCGCCCCGCGCAACTGTCCGACCTTGCCGAAGTGCAACGTCTGGCTGCGGATAGCCCGGTCGGTGTGACCTCATTGCCGGACGATGCCGGTCGCCTGAGCGACAAGATCGCCGCCTCGGAGGCCTCGTTCGCCGCCGAAGTCAGTTTCAATGGCGAGGAGAGCTACTTCTTCGTCCTCGAGGACAGCGCCAGCGGCCGCCTGGTCGGCTGCTCCGGCATCGTCGCCTCGGCCGGCTACTCCGAGCCGTTCTACAGCTTCCGCAACGAGACTTTCGTGCACGCCTCGCGCGAGCTGAAGATCCACAACAAGATCCACGTGCTCTCGCTGTGCCACGACCTGACCGGCAACAGTCTGCTGACCAGTTTCTACGTGCAGCCGGAGCTGGTCGATACGGCCAGCGCCGAGCTCAACTCGCGGGCCCGCCTGCTGTTCGTCGCCAGCCACCCGGAGCGTTTCGCCGATGCGGTGGTGGTGGAGATCGTCGGCTACAGCGACGAGCACGGCGACTCGCCGTTCTGGGACGCGGTGGGGCGCAACTTCTTCGACCTCAACTACAGCGAGGCCGAGCGCCTGTGCGGCCTGAAGAGCCGCACCTTCCTCGCCGAGCTGATGCCGCATTACCCGATCTACGTGCCGCTGCTGCCGGATGAGGCGCAGGAGGCCATGGGCCAGGTGCATCCGCGCGCCCAGGTGAGCTTCGACATCCTCATGCGCGAAGGCTTCGAGACCGACCACTACATCGACATCTTCGACGGCGGGCCGACCCTGCATGCACGCACCTCGGGCATCCGCTCGATCGCCCAGAGCCGCGTGGTGCCGGTGCGCATCGGCGATCCGGGCAAGGTGGGCCGCCCGTACCTGGTCAGCAACGGCCAGCTGCAGGATTTCCGCGCCATCGTCGCCGACCTCGACTGGGCGCCCGGCAAGCCGGTGACCCTGTCCGCCGAGGCGGCCGAGGTCCTGGGTGTCGGTGAAGGCGCCAGCGTCAGGCTGGTCGCGGTTTAAGACCATCAGCGGCCAGCTGTCTGGCCTGGCTGTATTTCAACTCGTAGCGGGCCGCAGCAGGCGTGCCGTTACCCGGAGGATCTATGATCGTTCGTCCCGTCCGTAGCACCGATCTGTCGGCGCTGTTTGACCTGGCCCGCAGCACCGGTGCCGGGCTGACCACCTTGCCGGCCAACATGGAGCGTCTGGCGCATCGGGTCGGCTGGGCCGAGAAGACCTTCCGTGGCGAGGCCGAACGGGCCGATGCCGACTACCTGTTCGTGCTCGAGGACGACGACGGCAAGGTCGTCGGCATCTCCGCCGTGGCCGGTGCCGTGGGCCTGCGCGAGCCCTGGTACAACTACCGCCTGGGCCTGACCGTGAGCGCCTCGCAGGAGCTGAAGATCCACCGCGAGATCCCCACCCTGTTCCTGGCCAACGACCTCACCGGCAACTCCGAGCTGTGCTCGCTGTTCCTGCATGCCGATCATCGCAGCGGCCTCAACGGCCGCCTGCTGTCGAAGGCGCGCTTCCTGTTCATCGCCGAATTCCGCGAGCTGTTCGGCGACAAGGTGATCGCCGAGATGCGTGGCATGTCCGACGCCAATGGTCGCTCGCCGTTCTGGGAAAGCCTCGGCCGGCACTTCTTCAAGATGGAGTTCAGCCAGGCCGACTACCTCACCGGCGTCGGCAACAAGGCCTTCATCGCCGAGCTGATGCCCAAGTTCCCGCTCTATACCTGCTTCCTCTCCGAGGACGCGCGCAACACCATCGGCCGCGTCCATCCGAACACCGAGCCGGCGCTGGCCATGCTCAAGGGCGAAGGCTTTGCCTACCAGGGCTATGTCGACATCTTCGACGCCGGCCCGGCCATCGAGGCGCCCACCGACAAGATCCGCGCGGTGCAGAACAGCCAGACCCTGGTGCTGGCCGTCGGCACCCCGGGCGATGAGGCCACGCCTTACCTGATCCACAACCGCAAGCGCGAAGACTGCCGCATCACCGCTGCCCCGGCGCGTGTCGCCGCCGGCACCCTGGTGGTCGATGCCCTGACCGCCAAGCGCTTGCAACTCGCGGTCGGCGCCCAGGTGCGCGCCGTGCCCCTGTCGGCCAAGGAGACACAATAATAATGAGTACGCACTTCATCGCCGGCAGCTGGCAGCCCGGCCAGGGCGAGGCCTTCGCCTCCCTCAACCCGGTCAGCCAGGAAAGCATCTGGGCCGGCAATGGCGCCAGCGCCGCACAGGTCGAGGCCGCCGTGCAGGCCGCCCGCGCCGCCTTCCCGGCCTGGGCCCGGCGTCCGCTGGAAGAGCGCATCGCCGTGCTGGAGCAGTTCGCCGCCACCCTCAAGGCGCACAGTGACGAGCTGGCGCGCGCCATCGGCGAGGAAACTGGCAAGCCGCTGTGGGAATCGGCCACCGAAGTGACCAGCATGGTCAACAAGGTTGCCATCTCCGTGCAGAGCTACCGCGAGCGCACCGGCACCAAGAGCGGCCCGCTGGCCGACGCGACTGCCGTGCTGCGGCACAAGCCGCATGGCGTGGTGGCGGTGTTCGGCCCCTACAACTTCCCCGGTCACCTGCCCAACGGCCATATCGTGCCGGCGCTGCTGGCCGGCAACGCGGTGGTGTTCAAGCCCAGCGAGCTGACGCCGAAAGTCGCCGAGCTGACGGTCAAGTGCTGGATCGAAGCCGGCCTGCCGGCTGGGGTGCTCAACCTGGTGCAGGGCGCCCGCGAGACCGGCGTGGCCCTGGCCGCCAACCCGGGCATCGACGGCCTGTTCTTCACCGGCTCCAGTCGCACCGGCAACCTGCTGCACAGCCAGTTCGCCGGCCGCCCGGACAAAATCCTCGCCCTGGAAATGGGCGGCAACAACCCGCTGGTGGTGGATCAGGTCGCCGATCTGGATGCCGCCGTGTACACCATCATCCAGTCCGCCTTCATCTCCGCCGGCCAGCGCTGCACCTGTGCGCGGCGCCTGCTGGTGCCGGCGGGTGAGTGGGGCGATGCCCTGCTGGCACGGCTGGTGGCGGTCAGCTCGACGATCAAGGTCGGCGCCTTCGACGAGCAGCCGGCGCCCTTCATGGGCTCGGTGATTTCCCTGGCGGCAGCCGAGCACCTGCTCAAAGCCCAGCGCCAGCTGGTCGATCAGGGCGCCAGCGTACTGCTGGAGATGATCCAGCCGGTGGCGAGTGCGGCACTGCTGACCCCAGGGATCATCGACGTCACCGCGGTTGCCGAGCGCATCGACGAGGAGTTCTTCGGCCCGCTGCTGCAGGTAATCCGCTACGAAGGCTTCGACGCCGCCATCGCCGAGGCCAACAACACCCAGTTCGGCCTGGCCGCCGGCCTGCTGTCGGATTCGGCCGAACGCTACCAGCAGTTCCTCATCGAGAGCCGCGCCGGCATCGTCAACTGGAACAAGCAGCTGACCGGCGCCGCCAGCAGCGCGCCGTTCGGCGGCATCGGCGCCTCCGGCAACCACCGCGCCAGCGCCTACTACGCGGCCGACTACTGCGCCTACCCGGTCGCCTCGCTGGAAAGTGAAACCCTGAGCCTGCCCGCCACCCTGACCCCGGGAGTGAGTCTGTGATGTCCGCCTATGAAATGAACTTCGATGGCCTGGTCGGCCCGACCCACAACTACGGCGGCCTGTCCTACGGCAACGTGGCGTCGCAGAGCAACAGCCAGGCGGCGTCCAACCCGAAGGAGGCGGCGCTGCAGGGCCTGGGCAAGATGAAGGCGCTGATGGAGATGGGCTTCAAGCAGGGCGTATTCGCCCCGCAGGAGCGCCAGGACGTCGCCGCCCTGCGCAGTCTGGGTTTCGCCGGCAGCGATGCCCAGGTGATCGCCCAGGCGGCGAAAGAGGCGATGCCGCTGCTGGCCGCCGTCAGCTCGGCCTCCAGCATGTGGACCGCCAACTCCTGCACCGTCAGCCCCAGTGCCGATACTGCCGACGGCCGGGTGCACTTCACCGCAGCCAACCTCAACTGCAAGTTCCACCGCAGCATCGAGCACCCGACCACCAGTCGCGTGCTCGGCGCCATGTTCGCCAGCCAGCAGCACTTCGCTCACCACGCCGCGTTGCCGGCGGTGGGGCAGTTCGGTGATGAAGGCGCGGCCAACCACACGCGTTTCTGCAAGGGTTATGGCGATGCGGGTGTGGAGTTCTTCGTCTACGGCCGCAGCGCCTTCGACAGCCGCTACCCGGCACCGCAACGCTACCCGGCGCGGCAGACCCTGGAAGCCTCGCAGGCCATCGCCCGCCTGCATGGCCTGAGCGACGACGGCGTGGTCTATGCTCAACAGAACCCGGCGGTGATCGACCAGGGTGTGTTCCACAACGACGTGATCGCGGTGGGTAACGGCGAAGTGCTGTTCTACCACCAGGATGCCTTTCTCGACACCGAGCGGGTGCTGGCCGAACTGGCCGCCAAGCTCGCTCGTCGTGGCGGCAACTTCCAGGCGGTCTGCGTGCCGCGCGAAGCGGTGACGGTGGACGATGCGGTGCGCTCCTACCTGTTCAACAGCCAGCTGTTGACCCGCGAAGACGGCAACATGCTGCTGATCGTGCCGGAGGAGTGCCGCAACAACGCCAACGTGTGGAACTACCTGCAGCAGCTCACCGGCGGCAACGGCCCGATCCGCGAGGTCAAGGTGTTCGACCTCAAGCAGAGCATGCAGAACGGTGGTGGCCCGGCGTGCCTGCGCCTGCGCGTGGCGCTCAAGGACAACGAACTGGCGGCGGTCAATCCAGGCGTGATCATGACCCCGAGCCTGTACGAAACCCTGACCGTCTGGGTCGGTAAGCACTACCGCGACCGCCTGGCGGAAAGCGACCTGGCCGATCCGCAATTGCTCATCGAATGCCGCACGGCATTGGATGAACTGACGCAGATCCTTAAACTGGGCGCGGTTTACCCCTTCCAATTGGCTTAACGAGTACTTATTCCATGTCCGACGCCCTGCAACTGATCCTCGAAGACACCGACGGCACCCAGCTGGAAACCACCTGCACGCGCTTTGCCGTGATCTGGCAGGGCAAGGAAGTGTGGATCCAGCAGGCCGGCAACGGCCAGCTGCTGATCGGCGTGGACGTGGAGGAGGGCGACAGCGAGTACGCCAACCTGCTGCTGCGCCCGTTGGCCACCAACCTGGTCAGCCTGCAGCTGGAAATGGAGCCGGCCGAGGTCGGCGACGAAGACGACGACCATGTACATGGTCCGGACTGCAACCACTAAGGACGCCGCCTGTCATGCTCGCCCTCGGCAAACTGCTTGAACTGACCCTGGCCGGCCGCGAGCCGACCGAGAAGATTCAACTGACCCGCGAGGGCGTGCGCCTGCACTGGCTGGCCAATGGCGCGCTGGAAGTGACGCCGTCGGTGAGCGCCGACAGTGGCCTCGACCTGCTGCTGTCGGCCGGCATCCATGGCAATGAAACCGCGCCGATCGAGTTGCTCGACCGCCTGCTGCAAGGCATCGCCTCCGGCCAGCTGATTCCCCAGGCGCGGATTCTCTTCCTGTTCGGCAACCCGGAGGCCATGCGCCGCGGCGAGCGCTATATCGAGCAGGACATCAATCGCCTGTTCAGCGGGCGCCATGAGCAGAGCAGTGGGCCCGAAGCCTTGCGTGCCAACGAGCTGGAGCACCTGGCCGCGGCGTTCTTCAGCAAGCCCGGGCGTTCGCGCCTGCACTACGACCTGCACACCGCCATTCGTGCCTCGAAGATCGAGCAGTTCGCCCTCTATCCCTACGCCGAAGGCCGTGCCCATTCGCCCCGCGAACTGGCGCGCCTGCGCGCGGCGGGGATCGAGGCGGTGCTGCTGCAGAAGAAGGTCGGCATCACCTTCAGCTCCTACACCTATGCCCATCTGCAGGCCGAGGCCTTCACCCTGGAACTGGGCAAGGCGCGGCCGTTCGGGCAGAACCAGCAGGTCAACCTCGATCCGCTGGAGCGGCGCCTGCGCCTGATTATCGAGAACGCCGAGCCGGCCGATAGTGCGCTCGATGGCCTGCAGTTGTTCAGCGTGGCGCGCGAGGTGATCAAGCACAGCGATGCGTTCCGCCTGCACTTGCCCAGCGACGTGGAGAACTTCAGCGAGCTGCCGGTCGGCTACCTGCTGGCCGAAGACATCGCCGGCACCCGCTGGCTGGTGGAAGAGGCGGGGGCGCGGATCATCTTCCCCAATCCCAAGGTGAAAAACGGCCTGCGCGCCGGGATTCTGATCGTTCCGGCCGCGATCTGACCGCGTGCCCTGCCTTGTCGGCGCGCCTCTAGCGGTGCAATAGACGCTTTCTATCCATTTTCCCTGCAAACAGGCTGTGCCTGCCGCGCAGGGCCGATATAATGCGGCCCTTTGCCGGCTTGCCGTGGCCGTCGTTTGCCTGGAAGAAATACATGAAAAGCGCAGAAATCCGTGAAGCCTTCCTCCGCTTCTTCGAAGAGAAGGGGCACACCCGTGTGGCATCCAGCTCGCTGATCCCGGCGAACGATCCGACCCTGCTGTTCACCAACGCGGGGATGAACCAGTTCAAGGACTGCTTCCTCGGCCTGGAAAAACGCGCCTATACCCGCGCCACCACCAGTCAGAAGTGCGTGCGTGCCGGCGGCAAGCACAACGACCTGGAAAACGTCGGCTACACCGCGCGCCATCACACCTTCTTCGAGATGCTGGGCAACTTCAGCTTCGGCGACTATTTCAAGCGTGACGCCATCACCTATGCCTGGGAGTTCCTGACTTCCGACAAGTGGCTGAACCTGCCGAAGGAGAAGCTCTGGGTCACCGTCTACGCCACCGACGACGAGGCCTACGACATCTGGCACAAGGAAGTCGGCATCCCGGCCGAGCGCATGATCCGCATCGGCGACAACAAGGGCGCGCCGTACGCCTCCGACAACTTCTGGGCGATGGGCGACACCGGTCCGTGCGGCCCGTGCACCGAGATCTTCTTCGACCACGGCGAGCACATCTGGGGCGGCCCGCCCGGTTCTCCGGAAGAAGACGGTGACCGCTACATCGAGATCTGGAACAACGTGTTCATGCAGTTCAACCGCACCGCGGACGGCGTGCTGCACCCGCTGCCGGCGCCGAGCGTGGACACCGGCATGGGCCTGGAGCGCATCAGCGCCGTGCTGCAGCACGTCAACTCGAACTACGAGATCGACCTGTTCCAGAGCCTGCTGAACGCCGCGGCCAAGGCCATCGGTTGCGCCAACCAGGCCCAGGCTTCGCTGAAAGTGGTGGCCGACCACATCCGTTCCTGCGGCTTCCTGATCGCCGACGGCGTGACCCCGTCCAACGAGGGTCGCGGCTACGTGCTGCGCCGCATCATCCGTCGCGCCTGCCGCCACGGTAACAAGCTGGGCGCCAAGGGCAGCTTCTTCTACCAGATCGTCGGCGCGCTGGTCGGTGAGATGGGCGAAGCCTTCCCCGAGCTGAAACAGCAGCAGGCGCACATCGAGCGCGTGCTGAAGACCGAGGAAGAGCAGTTTGCCAAGACCCTGGAACAGGGCCTGAAGATTCTCGAGCAGGACCTGGCCGAGCTGAAGGGCAGCGTCATCCCGGGTGAAGTGATCTTCAAGCTGTACGACACCTACGGCTTCCCCATGGACCTCACCGGCGACATCGCCCGCGAGCGCGAGCTGACCCTCGACGAGCAAGGCTTCGAGCGCGAGATGGACGCCCAGCGCGAGCGCGCCCGCTCCGCTAGCGCCTTCGGCCTGGACTACAACAGCCTGGTCAAGGTCGACGTGGACACCGTCTTTACCGGTTACGCGGGCACCCAGGGTGCCGGCAAGGTCGTCGCCCTGTTCAAGGCCGGTGCCGCCGTCGACAGCCTGGGCGAAGGCGAGGAGGGCGTGATCGTCCTCGACCAGACCCCGTTCTATGCCGAATCTGGCGGCCAGGTCGGTGACACCGGTTACCTCACCGCCGCAGGCGTGCGCGTCGATGTGCGCGATACCACCAAGGCCGGTGGTGCCTTCCTGCACCACGTTATCGTGGCCCAAGGTGCGATCAAGCTTGGCGCCGAGCTGCAGGCCGCGGTCGACGCCTCGGTGCGCCAGGCTACCGCGCTGAACCACTCCGCGACCCACCTGCTGCATGCCGCGCTGCGCCACATCCTCGGCGAGCACGTGCAGCAGAAGGGCTCGCTGGTCGACAGCCAGCGCCTGCGCTTCGACTTCAGCCACTTCGAGGCGATCAAGCCCGAGCAGCTGAAGGCCCTGGAAGAGCTGGTCAACGCCGAGATTCGCAAGAACTCGGCCGTCGAGACCGAGGAAACCGACATCGAAACCGCCAAGCAGAAAGGCGCCATGGCGCTGTTCGGCGAGAAATACGGCGACGAAGTGCGCGTGCTGAGCATGGGTGGCGGCTTCTCCGTCGAGCTGTGCGGTGGCACCCACGTGTCGCGCACCGGCGACATCGGCCTGTTCAAGATCACCAGCGAAGGCGGTGTGGCCGCCGGCGTGCGGCGCATCGAAGGCGTCACCGGCGCCGCGGCGCTGGCCTGGCTGAACGGGGCGGAAGAGCAGCTGAAAGAAGCGGCGAGCCTGGTCAAGGGCAGTCGCGACAACGTGCTGGACAAGCTGGCCGGCCTGCTCGAGCGCAACCGTCAGCTGGAAAAGGAGCTGGAGCAGCTCAAGGCCAAGGCCGCCAGCGCGGCGGGCAACGATCTGGCCGGCTCGGCCATTGAGGTCAACGGCATCAAGGTGCTGGCCGCGCGTCTCGACGGCCTGGATGGCAAGGCCCTGCTGGCGATGGTCGATCAATTGAAGAACAAGCTGGGCAGTGCGGTGATCCTGCTCGGCGGCGTGCAGGACGACAAGGTCGTGCTGGTCGCCGGGGTGACCCAGGACCTGACCGCCAAGCTCAAGGCCGGCGATCTGATGCGTCAGGCCGCCGCCGTTGTCGGCGGCAAGGGTGGTGGTCGGCCGGACATGGCCCAGGGCGGCGGCGTGGACGCCGGCAAGCTGGATGAAGCCTTGGCCCTGGCTGCCGCTTTCGCCGGCTAAGCTCGATAAATCCGCGATACCCAAGGCTGGCAGCGCGTCCGGCAAGCCTTGGCAGTGTGGCCCGATGCGGGTCTAATGGGCGCCCTTGAGGAATCAGGCGGCTTTTTGACATGGCTTTGATCGTACAGAAATTTGGGGGCACCTCCGTCGGCACCGTCGAGCGTATTCAGCAGGTGGCCGACAAGGTGAAGAAGTTCCGCGAAGCCGGTGATGACATCGTCGTCGTGGTGTCCGCCATGAGTGGCGAAACCAACCGCCTGATCGAACTGGCCAAGCAGGTCAGTGATGGTCAGCCGGTGCCGCGCGAGCTGGACGTGATGGTCTCCACCGGCGAGCAGGTGACCATTGCCCTGCTGGCCATGGCGCTGATCCAGCGCGGCGTGCCAGCGGTGTCCTATACCGGCAACCAGGTGCGCATCCTCACCGACAGCGCGCACACCAAGGCGCGCATCCTGCAGATCGACGACCAGCGTATTCGTGCCGATCTCAAGGCCGGTCGTGTGGTCGTGGTCGCCGGTTTCCAGGGCGTGGACGAGCAGGGCAACATCACTACCCTCGGTCGTGGCGGTTCCGACACCACCGGCGTGGCCCTGGCGGCGGCGCTGAAGGCCGACGAATGCCAGATCTACACCGATGTAGACGGCGTCTACACCACCGATCCGCGCGTGGTGCCCAAGGCTCGTCGCCTGGAGAAGATCACCTTCGAGGAGATGCTGGAAATGGCCAGCCTCGGCTCCAAGGTGCTGCAGATCCGCTCGGTGGAGTTCGCCGGCAAGTACAACGTCCCGCTGCGCGTGTTGCACAGCTTTCAGGAGGGTCCGGGCACCCTCATTACCCTTGATGAAGAGGAATCCATGGAACAGCCGATCATCTCCGGCATCGCTTTCAACCGCGACGAAGCCAAGCTGACCATCCGTGGCGTGCCGGATATCCCGGGCGTGGCCTTCAAGATTCTCGGCCCGATCAGTGCCGCCAATATCGAAGTGGACATGATCGTGCAGAACGTGGCGCACGATAACACCACCGATTTCACCTTCACCGTGCACCGCAACGACTACCAGAACGCCTACAGCGTGCTGGAGAGCACCGCGCGCGAGCTGGGGGCCCGCGAGGTCAGTGGCGACACCAATATCGCCAAGGTCTCCATCGTCGGGGTCGGCATGCGTTCCCATGCCGGCGTCGCCAGTCGCATGTTCGAGGCGCTGGCCAAGGAAACCATCAATATCCAGATGATCTCCACCTCGGAAATCAAGGTTTCCGTGGTGATTGAGGAGAAATACCTGGAGCTGGCCGTGCGCGCATTGCACACTGCCTTCGAGCTGGACGCTCCGGCCCGACAGGGTGAGTGAAGCGTTGTCCGAAAGGCGCGGCTAGTCCGCGCCTTTTGCTTTTTTTGACCGGTGTGACGGGGGCTTTCCTTTTGTCGATGCTGGTCAATACTTGGGTGAAGGTTCCGGCTTGATATGCGCGGGGCTGCCACCATTTTATTTCTGCAGATTGTTGTCCTGAACTAAGTCCGTAAGGAGAAAGGAATGCTGATTCTGACTCGCCGGGTTGGAGAGACCCTGATGGTCGGTGATGAAGTGACCGTCACTGTGTTAGGCGTGAAAGGTAACCAGGTGCGCATCGGCGTTAACGCTCCGAAGGAAGTGGCCGTGCACCGGGAAGAAATCTACCAGCGCATCCAGAAAGAGAAAGGCGACGAACCAAGCCACTAATTTTTCTCGAAATTTTGGCTTTGCAAACGGGGAAAACATGGTTATCATGCGCCCCGTGTTGCGGAGAGGTGGCCGAGTGGCCGAAGGCGCTCCCCTGCTAAGGGAGTACACCTCAAAAGGGTGTCGGGGGTTCGAATCCCCCCTTCTCCGCCATTATTTAGTGCTGTAGGCGTTAGTCTTGGATGTCTGCAGTGCAAGCGTTACATGCACTCATAGCTCAGCTGGATAGA